>NZ_CP029254.1:5520000-6720000 GCF_003122365.1 Streptomyces spongiicola | reverse complement strand
TGCGCGTAGCTGATGAGGATGACCAGGTCGCCGGGGTGGACGAGATGGGCCGCGGCGCCGTTGATGCCGATGACGCCGGATCCCCGCTCCCCCTCGATGACGTACGTCTCGAGTCGGGCGCCGTTGTCGATGTCGACGATGTGCACGAGTTCACCGGGAAGGAGGTCGGCCGCTTCCATCAACTCGGCGTCGACGGTGACGGAACCGACGTAGTGCAGGTCGGCCTGGGTCACGGTGGCCCGGTGGATCTTGGACTTGAACATTGTACGCATCATCGAGGTACTCCTGGACATAGGCTCCCTGCCTGCGTTTTTGCAGGTCAAGGGCGGTTTCCCTACCCTACAACGAGTCGCATGTTCGGGCAGCATTCCCCAGGTTTTTCAGGACTCATGCTGACCACTTGCTGACTTTTCTGACGCACCATCAGGTGTTGCAGGGGAGCTCCGTCCGCTCTCCTGGACCCCACCGCGACGACCACACAAGCCTACGCAGCACCTTCCGAAGGGTGTCCGTGATCACCGTCACTCTGGCGGCCTGGGAGGCCACTACGAGGACGGTCGCGCGCCAGGGACCCTGGCTGCGCACGCCATGGGTCAGTCGGCCCAGGCCCCCTCATTCCGCCTCAAGGGAGGAGGCACCCATGGTTCAACGAGAATCCGAGGGGCCGAAGCGGCGCGGCAACATAGCCGCGGATCGCCGGTTAGCCAAACCGGCGATTCTCACGACCATGGCTACAGCTCGTCCGGTGACTCCTGGCGGTGGCACAGGGCGGCCGTCACGACGTTTGGAATTAGGCCACAGCAGAGCGCGAGTCGATGCCGCGATCCGGCTCAGGCCAGCATCAAGGAGCCATCTTGCCCATGGAACCGCAGTCGCACTCCGACGAGACCCGCACCGATATCAACTCGTCGAACAGGCGCCGTAGCGTCGAGCCCGTCCTTATGGACACTTCGGAGGTCGCCACGATGCTCAACATGTCGACGAGCTGGGTCTATAGGGAGGCATCAAAACTGGGGTTGAAGGGCTACAAGCTCGGCCGAGGCAGGAACGCCAAGGTGCTGTACAAGAGGACCGAGATCTTCAAGTGGCTGGAACAGCAGAAGATCCATTAGCCTCGCGCTTTCATGAAGCTGGCTGCCCGACGGGTGGTCAGGTGAGCAGAAAGCACCTCTGAACAGCGAGAATGAGGAGTGTCGAGGTCCTTGTTCCCGCACCAGCCGGAGGCACTTCCCAGGTGAAGAAGCGTAGCGGGTCCTGTCCGCGCGTCCGCATCGAGGGCGGCGGCCATGGGGCGGTGTCCCAGGCCGGGGCGGTGCTGCTGGTCGGGACCGCTCGCAAGGCCGGGCTTGACCAGGCGGTACCGGCGGCGCTGACGCCGTGGCGCAAGTCGCGGGCGGTACACGGTTCGGGCAAGATCCTGCTGGACGTCGCCCTCGCGGTCGCGCTGCGCGGGGGCTGCCACACGGATGTTAGACCAGCCCCGTTGCGGCTCTTCTTGACGCCCCAGTCCCAGTCCTTCGCCGTGCGCAGCCGAAGGCGGTGTTCCGGTTCACCCCCAGCTCACGCGCCACCACGGTCACGTTCCCCACGACATCAAGCCGCGCGAGGAAACGCTCCCGTAACCCCGCAAGATCAGCACGCTCAACGCCCACGGTCCTCGCAACTCCCACAGATCGCGGATGTTGCGAGGACCGTCAGAACCCAAGGTCCGTGCCGGGGGCCGCCTTCACACATCCCGCCTGAGCGGCCCTCAGTCGCCGCTCGTGCGGATTTGCGCTCCATGCTCATTGCACTCGTACGTACGCCGCTCGTTCTTCTCGATCTTCCGGGCCACCTCTGCTTCGAGGTCCACCCCGTTCATCTCCGCCAAGGCGGTCACGTAGAGGAGGACGTCGGCCAGCTCCTCCCCGAGGTCGGGGAGGCCCTTTCGCCAAGCCGTGAAGGCTTCACCGACTTCGGCGGTAAGGAGACCGAACTCCAGAGCCACGTCGGTGGTGTTGAACCCCTTGAGGGTCTTGTTCTCCCAGGCGAGCTTCTGGGCGGCTCCGATCTCCAAGGCTCCTCCAGCGGCGGTACAGCAGGTGCCTTAGAAGCCTAGCGGGAGCGGTGTGCCTGCGTGCTGGCTTCGTGAGCCGTCACCCTGTTGAGGGGAGGTCGAGGAGTGACGTATCGAGCGTGAGCACGCGGGTGTAGTCCGCGAGCGTAGAGAAGACTCTTTCGTACCCCGTCACCAAGGCGGAGATCTCCTCCAGACCCACGGCCTCGCCGTCGCGTGACAGAAGCCGCTGGCGGATGACGGCGGGTGGTGCCGTCAGATGCACGAGCGCTCCAGCCCGCTGGATGACGCTTTCGGCCAGGTCGATGGCCTGGGACCAGTTGATCCGGGAGCGCCCCCTGTGAAGCGGGCCGTAAACCAGCTCGCTGATGAAGCACCGGTCGAAGAGGATCTTGCCCTCTCCGGCAAGGATGGTCCTGTAGCGGCTGGCCAGGTCGAGATGGTCGGGAGTCCTGGGGGAATGGACCAGGGTGAAGCCGTGGTGTGTCGACAGACGCTCGCCGAGCGTGCTCTTGCCGACTCCGTCGCAGCCCTCCAGGACCACAGTGCGGTAGCCGACGATCCCGTCGGGGTTCATGCGGTCAGCCAGGACAGGACGGCCTCGCCGCTTTCGAGATGGGCCTCGGAGGCGTACTGGATCATGAGGTTTCGCCAGTTGGGTTCCCGGCCATGAGCGTGCGTGTACGTCGGGCGCGGCTGGTAGGCCGCGATCCGTACGCCGCTGGCCAGAGCTGTGCCGATGAGAAGGGCGGTGCCGGGTGGCGTCTCGGGGCCGGACACGTCAGCGAGAAGCCGGGCGGCCGCGCGCACCACGGTCAGGTCGGTCAGGGCGCCCGCGACCGGGTCCGATGATGTGAAGCGCTGGGGCACCGCCACGGTATGGCCGGCGTCCATACAGGCTTTCGCCAGGTGGTCTTGGCCCCATGGCGTGTACGGCGACGTCTCGACGTACACGGGTGTGCCGATGGCCGCAGCTGAGTCCGCGCGGAGGGGCGCTCGAGTCGGCAGTTCGAACAGGGCGTCGACGGCCGCGTCGAGGGCTGTGTTCGTCTGGGCCACGTTGCGTGCCTGGAAGACCTGGAACCGTGAATGGCCCGGAGTCGGCCGTGGGCTCGGCGGTCCGAGCTTGGCCATCCGCACGATACGGGTGGCCACGGCCTGGAGAAGGGGGTCGGGGAATTCGAGGTGGGTGCCGGCCTCGGTCATTGAGTAGGTCTGGAAGTCGGTGGTGAGCACGAGGACGGGGACGCCACAGGCGGCGGCGTATCCGATCTCCATGCAGACCCCGTCGTCCAGGCTCGGGCCGTGCAGGATGGCGATCATGGCGTCGAGGCGGCCGAGGCGTTCACGATCCAGCTCGAACAGGCGGCGTCCCTTGACCTCGGCGACGAGGTCCTCCTCGTCGGTGTCGCAGAACGGCAGGAAGACGCGATCGGGGCCAACTTTCTCGGCGAGGCGGTCGCCGAGGTCGGCAGCGAGAGCGCGGTCGTGTGCGGCGAAGAGCCGATGGGCTATGTAGAAGGTCACGGGAAGAGGCCCCCAAGTCGAAGGTCAGCCGCGCCGGGGCGCGGGGATCGGAAGGGACGGCGCCGCGACGTACCTGGCTGCGGCTGCTGTCGCCTTCGCCAGGGCCTGAGCGATCGCCGTACCGCGCGAGCGGTGAGCCAGGTAGGTGCCGGCGAGGGTGTCTCCGGCGCCGGAAACCTCGTGCGCATGGTGTGGCGGCGGCACGGCGGAGGCGACCTGACGCCCGAAGCTGTGGACCACGGCGGCCCGGGGGCCATCGGTGACGACCACCTCCCGCAGCATGCTGCAGTCGACCGCCTGGTTCAGGAGCCGGTACTCAGCGGCGTTGACGAACAGGGTGGTCGCCGCCGGCAGCCAGGGCGCGGCAGCTCGGATCATCGTTTCCGCACTCGGCAGGAAGAAGTCCACGCTGAACGGGGCCGTGGTGTTGGCGATTCGGTCGAGTACCGCCTCGACGTCCAAGGGCCGGCGGCAGCACACGTGAAAGGTCGCCTGCGTGCGCCTGCTGACGTGGCTCAGCGCGTGCTCGGTCAGAGCCTCGGCCGCGCCGTAGTCCGTGCGGACCTCCACCAGATCGCCCTGCAGGTCGTACTCCAGGCCGAAGGTCGTAGACGTGCCGTTGGTCTGGAGTCGCGCCGACCAGTCGAGCGCGTCCAGGCCCGGTAACTGGGGAAGGTGGGCGAGATCGCTCCCCAGGACACAGACGGGGGCTGCCGGGCGGCCGGCCTTGGTGGCCGCCAGCGACACGAACAGGGCCGCGCCGCCGAGCCGGGCCCCGCCGCGGTGGTCGGGGTAGCGGGTCAGGTCCCGACTGATATTGCCGATCACGTCGAGCCGGTCCACAGGCTCCCCCAAGGTCAGACGATCCGGGTTGGGTGTGCGCAGCCGACGGCCTTCGTGCAGACCGGTCGCCGACGGCAGAGCTGCGGGGAGGGGCCGTTGAGATACAGACGTTTGAAGTAGATCAAGACGAGGTGCACCCACCACGTCGGCTCCACCCCCTCCGGGATGGTGACCTGGTACTCGTTGTCGGCGACCAGGGCTCGAAACTCGGCCGCGCGGGCGTGGACGACCGCTTCGAGGACGTGCCTCATGCGTTCGTGCGCCACGGCGCCCGAGGGAAGGGTGATGCCCAGTACGGGTGCCAGTTTGGTGACCATGCCGGAATCCACGGGAATGATGCCGCAGTGGTACCCGCGAGCGGTGAGGAGTGCGCACTGGGCGACCTTGTAGGAGGCGCCCCTCACCCGCGCGGCGAAGTCGAGGATCAAGGCGTCGATGTCGGCCGACTCCGCCGTCGTGGGATCGACCCCCTGCTTCTCCCAGCCCTGGAGCAGCTCGGCGAGGGAGCGGACGTAGTCGATCCGGGTCTGCGGCAGGCCGATGGGGCGCACGAGCGAGGCGAGCTCGGCGTCCGTGCTCGCGACCAGGTCATCGAAGCCGCGGGCTTCGGCCGCTGTGATCACTCTGGCGTACGTGTCCACCATGCGGTAGGAGACTCGGGTGGACCAGCCGGCGGCGAGCATCCGTACCCGCGGATCGGCGATGGACGTGGGCCACCACCGGTTCTCGTCGTGGTTGGCCTCCACATCGGCCCGCACGTCCGGTAGGCCGGCGGCACGAGCAACCAGTTGGTGGACACGCCGGACCTCGATCGCCTTCGGCTTCGCGCGTTCGATCGTCATGAGCCGACTCCAGCAGGAACTCGGACGGCAAGCAGCGCCATGGCGAGATTGGACGACAGCACGGGCTTCCCGAGCCGGTGCTCCAGTTCGTCGATCACCGGCAGGGTGTGCCACCCAGTGCACGACAGGACCAGGGCCCCGGCAGCGTCGACGGCGTCTTGCGGTATCCGCTCCACCAGGGCGATTACCTGTTCGCGGGTCACCCTGGGGTAGCCGTCGGTGAGGCCGAGACTCGCGTGAGCCAGGACCTCCACACCGGCCGCGGTGAACGCCGCCGCTTCCGCTTCGGTCACCGGTTCGGGGTAAGGCGTGACGAGGACCACGCGCGCCTCGGCCACCTCGCCCAGAGCATGCAGGAGGGCGTCGAAGGCAGTGAGCACGCCGCTCGGCAGTGGCGGGCCGCCGGTGAAGTGCGCCGAGGTGCATGCCAGCATCACCACATCGAGCGGGACGTGCAGCAGCGAGTCCAGTGCCCGAACCGATGCCTCGCGCAACCCATGCCAGAAGGAGGCGTCGATCGCCGTCGTCCGGGAGGCGGGCATGAGCCGCGCGTGGTGGAAGACGGTGTGGCGCAGGTTAAGGCGGGGCAGCTCGCTCTCCACGGCGACGTTGGCCCAGGGCAGCAGCAGGCCCACACGGATAGTGCGGCCCGCCGCAGCGTCCAGGGCCTGCAGTGTGGTGAGCGTTCCGTCAGGAGGCGGAGACAACGCGTTCCCCGTAGATCATGCGCGGCGAGTGCCCGGTGACCACCAGGTCGCCTGAGGTACCGAGCGGCACCGTGGCGCCGCGCTCGACGACCTGGATGGAGTACGAGCCCAGTCGCCGCCAGTAGGTGCCCTCTTCGCTGACGAAGTAGGAGTGGAGTCCGGGCAGGCTCAGGCCGGCCGGATAGACCCGCTCCTTCATCGGTTGGTCCCAGGTGAAGTCGATGTCCGCCTTCCAGGAGGCGAAGTGCTCGTCCGATGGCAGCGGCTCCCGTTCACCGAGCGCGGCAAGCGGGGTACCGGGGAACGCCCTGGCCAGGCGCACGTTCGTGCGGTGGCACAGCAGGCCAGCGTCCAGGATCCCGGCCAGGCCACGAAGGTTCGCCGCGTGGGTGTGGTGGGTCTCCCCGGGGAGACCGTAGATCAGGTTCAGGCCCGGAAGGAGCATCGGCAGACCGCCAGGGCCGCGAGCGGCGCCCGCCATGTTCACGTGCTCGATGGCGCGCAGCAGGATTTCGGGCGTGCACGTGAGGGTGTTGCGTTCGATCACTGCCGGATCGAAGCTCTCGATACCCATCGGCGCGCAGTTGCCCTCGGTACAGAAGTCCGCCACCAGCTTGGCGATGCGCAAGCCGACGGGCGCGGCCACGGCCAGGGGATCGGCGTTGTCGATGTGGAGCACTTCCAGCTCGGGGCAGCGCTCGCGGATGCCGCTCAGCAGGGCGCGGATGGCGTCCTCGTCCCGGTGGCGGTAGGAGAAGAAGCAGGTTTGCTGGCCGAGGCGGAAGTTGCGGACACCGGCGGCGTAGAGCTGGGCCGCCTCGTCGACGACGTCATCGACCTCGCGGAAGGCAACGAGGGGTGACTTCGCCGGTTCGTTGCAGAAGCCGCAGAACTTGCGTCGGGTGCAGCCGCGGTACAGCTCCAGCTCGGCGATCGGACGCCAGGGCATCTGTTCGACGAGGCCGGCGAATGAGTCGCGTTCGCGTCGCATCTGCTCGTAGCCGGCCGGTTGCCGGCTGCCGAGCAGTAAGTCAGCCGACGTCACGGTGTGGGTGTGGACGGCGTCGAACAGCCCTGCGTACTCCGCAGGGGAGGCAAGGGCGTAGGCGGACAGCGGGCCGAGCAGGTATCGGCGGCCCCGCGTGCAGGCGAGCGCGCGAGCGATCTCCTCGAACGAACCGTTCACGGCATGCAGATGCACGGACGGAACCGCGTCTCCAGCGATGACGACCACGATCTCGGCGTCTCGCAGGAGCCGGACGGCGTCGTCCCGGTTGACGGTGACAGAGTAGGTGAGCCGATCACTCAGAGGCGGTTCGACGGTGGGCTTGCCTCCGGCCAGGCACCAGCGGACGTCGTCGATGGTCACGTACCTGACGTCCGCCTCCGGCCGAGCCCGCCGCAGCGCCGACCAGGCGTTCCGGACGTAGGTCGACAGGTAGGGCGGCACGCCGAGGCCACTCGGCTCGACGGTGAAGCAGTCCAAGATCACAGCAGGCTGCATTGGTTCTCCCTCCAGCGCTGAGGGCGTCGGCGGTGTTCCAGCGGCGTCCTCGCCGGGAAGAGCCGTGGGCCCCGCAGCCCTCTTAGTGTCCGCGTCGGCAGGGCCTCGGAGCAGGGGGTTGCGGGGTTGTTCGGTTGTACGGGGGTTGCATCGTCATGGCTCTGTGTCGAAAGCCTGGGACGCAGCGTGATCCACAAGGCATCATCTCCGTATGGGCAGTTCAAGGGGAAACGGCGAGGCCAACACTGCGTTCGCGGCTGTGCTCCAAGAGGCCGGCTGCTCACACGCCTCGTTGGCGCGCAGGGTCAATGAACTGAGCGCGCTGCAGGGCGAGGTCTCGCGCTACGACAAGGCGTCGGTGACCCGATGGCTGCAGGGAATGACCCCACGGGGCCGCGCCCCGGAGTTCATCGCCGCCGCCCTGGCCGGATTCTTAGTGCGCCCGGTCTCCCCCGTTGACATCGGGTTCTCCCAGCAGCCCCAGAAGCCTGTGGTTGCAAGGGCCTTAACGTACCGTGAAGACGTGGGCGAAACCCTTCACACCCTTGCGGAACTCGGCGCGACCGACATCTCGCGGCGCAGCCTTCTCGGCGCAGTGCCGTACGTCGCGACTGCACTCCTGGACCCCCAACGGCAATGGTTGCTGTGGCTCCTGGAGGATGACCAGGCCCCCCGGCTCGCCGTAGTCGCCGACAGCGGCCCTGTCGAGCAGGTCCAGGCGATGATCGGGATGTTCGACGAGATGGATAACCGCTTCGGCGGTGGCGGAGTCCGAGCGAGCATCGTGCACTACCTGAGCACCGAACTCACCCCCATGCTGCAGCAGCGCGGTCTGCCACCAAACCAGCGCCGGCTCCTTTACACCTCGGCCGCGAAGCTGGCAGCGATGGCCGGCTGGTGCTCGTACGACTCAGCCGACTACGGGCTCGCGGAGCGCTACATGATCCAGGCATTGAGGCTGTGCGCCGAAGGCGGCGATCGTGTGCTCGGCGGACAAATCCTGGCCGGCATGTCGCATCTCGCCACCAGCCTCGGCAACCCCGCTGAAGGAGTCTCGTTGGCGAGAGCGGGCATCGCGACCGCCAAGTCAGCTGGTAGCCCTCTCGGGCTCATGCGCTTGCACGCCATGGCCGCCAGAGGGTACGCGGTCCTGGGTGATACTCGGCGCGCGACGGCATCCCTCCTGGATGCCGACAAGGACCTGGAGGCCAGCCGAGGCCCCTCCGAGGAGTCGCCATGGGTTCGCTTCCTGGACCACCACTACCTGGAAGCCGAAGCTGCCCTGGTTCACCGAGATCTCAGCGAAGCAGCGGAGGCCGAACGGCTCGCCTTGGCGTCTGTCGAGGCCAACGGCGACCGCCGTCGCCGACAGGCCATCAGCCGCTCGGTGCTCGCGACGGCATTCCTCCAGCAGAACAGGTTGGACGAGGCAGTCGGCACCGCGAGCGAGGCCGTCGACATGCTCGCCGGGGTTCACAGCGAACGGTCCGTTCAGGCCCTTCGTGACTTCCGCGCACGTCTCGCTCCGCACCGAGGCGAAGCCGTCGTCCGCGACTTCGAACGAAAGGCCCGGCCCATACTCGGCACGGCCGCCTGAGGCGCCAGTCAGTACCCGTCCGGTGTCGGCGCGTTCTGGCCCTTGTCGACGGGCAGGTTGATCCCGGTCACCGCCCGCGACGCGTCCGAGAGCAGGAAAGCGATCACGTCCGCCACCTCCTCCGGCCGCACCAGCTCTCCCCCCGGGAACTCCGTACGGAATCGCTCGAAGGCCGGCGGGTCCTCCCTGCGCATTCGATCCCACCGCTTGCCCGGAATGAGCATCGATCCGGGCGAGACCGCGTTCACGCGGATGCCATCCACGGCCAGTTCCCTGGCCAGGGACGACACCATGTGGATCTGGGCCGCCTTCGCGGAGCCGTACTGAGCCTGCGGCCCCGGCTTCCATCCGGAGATGGAGGCCACCACGACGATCGATCCGCCACCGGCCGCTCGTAGGTGCGGGGCGCTCGTCGCAACCAGTCGGGCGGCGTGACCGACGTTCATCTCCCACGTCGTCGCCCAGTCCTCGGCCGACGCTTCGGTGATTCCCCGACCTCGTGCTCCGCCGGCGCACGCGACGACACCGTCCAGCCCACCCAGCTCGGAGGCGGCCTCCTCCACGAACCGCTCCAGCAGTTCCGGTACGGAGACGTCCAAAGGCCGGATGAACAGAGCAGCCGACGCATCGAGCGAACTGCGGAGCGCCTCCAGCGACTCCGGCTTTCGGGCACATGTCGCCACACGCGCTCCTCCGGACAGAAGCAAGCGGACCACGTGTTCTCCGAGCCCCCTCGAGCCTCCCGTCACCACGATGCGGCGGCCCGCGAACTTTCCTGTTGCCGCTCGCTTTCCGCGGTCCCGCCCTGAACTTGTCATCCGCACAACCCTCCACCAACCGTGCCGACCCGCGTGGTCGAAGACATCCTCCGTGCACCCTTCTTACCGGCACAGCGGGGCGGTTCTCATATGGGCGTACCCGGCCATGGGCCAGCGGTGCGGCGCGATCAGCCGACACCGGCTCTGCGGACCAGGGTCACGAACGACCCCGGGCCGGCGCACCACACCTCAAGCGTCGATCTCGGGTCAGGCGGTCTCCATCACGAAACGAGCGAGAGCCAGCGAACGCACCCCGCGCTCCTCTCCCAACCCGGGAGGCACACCGTGTCCCAGGCACTACCCCCGTGTAACAGACTGGTGCTGGCCACCACACCGAATGCGGTGGGCTTGGCACGGCTGCACACCGCCGACGTCCTCGCCTGCTGGGGCGTGCCTTCCGACATCGTGAAGGTGGTGCAGCTCGTCGTTTCGGAGCTGACCACCAACGCTGTACAGCACCCCAAGGAGGGCAAGGAGCAAGTCTCGCTGTTCTCACCGCAGAGCACGGTGCAGACCTTCGAGTTGCTGCTGGAGATGGCCCATGAAGCGGTCAGGATTTCGGTGTGGGACCGCGACGAGAGGCCGCCCCTGCTGAAAGAGGTCGGGGTCGAGGCGACAGGCGGCCGAGGGATCTTTCTGGTCGCGACGATGAGCAGAAACTGGGGCTACTACCCCGCTCGGGACCTTCCCGGAAAGGTCGTGTGGGCCGAGGTCGGTCTCGTCCCCACGAGCCATCTCCACCAGGAGGAACGAGCAGAGCAGTACCCGGCCCGGCCCTCTCCGACCGGGCGCAAGGTTCCCCGGGCCGAACGAGTAGACCCGCACTTGCTCGGCCGCGTGCTCGTCGGTATCAGGAGCCTTTGACTCCTGGCCTCATGAACGCCCAGGCGAACTGACCACGCCCGCACCCCCGAACCGCCGGTCCGCCACGCACGGCCAACGCGCTGGTGCGATCACCTGCCCCGCAGACGGCATCCGGACCGTCGTCCTGGCTCCCGCGGGCTCCTCCCCCTCCCCGCGATCCATTCCGCTTGCCCGTCTTCTCCAAGGACCTCTCCATGTGTAAACGTCCCGCGGCGGTGGCCGCGGCCCCGCCAGCGCCGTCGTCTCCGACTTCATGGTTCCCGCCGGTGGCGCTCCGCGTCTGGGTGCGGATCATGACCAGGCCCTCGGGCAGGTCGTGATGGATACCGGCAGGGGCTCCAGCGCCGTGGAGTTACGGCAAGCCTGCCTCCGGGCGCTCCGCTGCGTCGCGCCAGTAGTCGACGAGCATCTCGCCAGGCCAGGCGGGCTGGCGGACGGAGCCTCGGGGCCCCATTTCCTGGAAGTAGGGGGCCAGGTCAATCACCGGTGTCCCGTCGACTGCGTCGAGGTCGGTCACCAGAAGGTCGCGGCCGTCCACGCTCAGCAGCCTCGGGTAGCTGACAGCCAACTGGTTGGGGCGCCGGTGATTTCGGTGGACGAACGTACCGATCGCCGGCCACTGCGCGTTGCCCCTGGGGCTGCGGGCGTGGAGCTGGACGTCCTCGGGCTGTGCCAGGTGGAAGCGCCACGTCACCGTCAGGTGAGAGAACTCGTCGATACCTTGCAGCGTTTCCAGGGGGTATGCCTCGTGGAGGCGGATCACCGACTGGACTCCGCCCTGGTAGTCGTCTTGCACGCGGGTGTGGCCGCCG
This sequence comes from Streptomyces spongiicola, assembly GCF_003122365.1. NCBI lineage: Bacteria > Bacillati > Actinomycetota > Actinomycetes > Kitasatosporales > Streptomycetaceae > Streptomyces > Streptomyces spongiicola. The sequence goes on along the minus strand of NZ_CP029254.1, from coordinate 6,708,430 downwards.
ACGACCGTTGCGATCGATTCGACCTTGTATGTCGTCACCGGTACTGGTTCCTCTCCCTGGGAGATGCTGGTCCGCGGGCTACCGTGGGGCATCGAACGTTCGTGCCGCGATCAGCCTATGGCGCGCAGCATGCTTCGGGCCCGGCGGTCCAATTCGGTGACGTTGCGGCCTCCGCGTTGCCGGACGGGCGAGAGGTCGCTCTGGATGCGGACGACGACGTCCCGCGCCCGGCCGGACTGGACCCCCGTCATGGCGTCGAGTGCTTCGTTCCAAGTGGCGCATGCCTCGTCGAGGCTTCCCCGCTGGACCTGTACGGCGCCGAGGTAGCCGAGCGTCACGCTGTGGGTGCGGGCGTACTGCTGGTCGCCGCGTGGCCACGCTGCGCTTGAAGTGGATCTCCGCGTCGAGCGGTTGGCCCATGTCGCGCAGAGCGCAGGCCGTCTCGTGAGCGAGGGACGCTTCCTGGAAGAAGCCGACGCGCGCTGGCGCTTCGTTGGTGTCGGCGCGGGCGAGGTCGCGCTCCGCGCGGCTGATGGCCGCGAGGGTGCCGGCCCGGTCGCCGTCGGCCGCGAGGGCGCGGGCGTGGACGATCGCCAGCAGCGCCTTCTCGCGATGGCTGGCCTGGCCGTAGCGGTCGCGGGACATCGAGGCGTCCGCCAGGGCGAGCGCCCTGCGCGGGTGCCCAAGGTCGACGGCCTGGTGGACGAGGGCACGCAGGACGTGGCCGCCGAGCGGTCCGTCGCCGGCTTCCGCCGCGATCCGGGCGGCGATGGTGAGGTAGCGCTGGGCGGTTCGGTGTTCACTGAGTGACTCCGTCGGGAATCTTGAGGACTGGCAGTTAACGATCATGACGTTGCGTCAGGATCGTCAGACGTGATGCCGAAGTGCCCCAGGAGTCTGTCGTGTCCCTCCAGCCCCGTCCCGGAGCCGAGATCCCGCAGCTGACCGCGCGGGTCGCCCGGGCCAGCAATCCCCACGGCACCACCGCGATGTGGATCCGCGATCGCCTCGACGGCCTGTGGAGCGACGAGGACTTCGCCGCCTGGTACCCGCGTGATGGCCGGCCCGGGCTCTCACCTGCCCAACTAGCCACCGTGTGCGTGCTGCAGTACGCGATGAACCTCTCGGACCGCCAGGCGGCCGAGGCGGTGCGCTGCCGCATCGACTTCAAGTACGCCCTCGGCTTGGACCTTGAAGACCCCGGCTTCCACCACAGCGTTCTGACCGACTTCCGCGACCGGCTCGCCGAGGGCGACCGCGCCGATCGGCTGCTGGGCCTGGCGCTCACCCGGATCCGACAGGCCGGCATGCTCAAAGGCCGCGTCACCCAGCGCACCGACTCCACCCACGTCCTGTCCGCTGCGCGGGAGTTGACCCGCCTGGAGCTGGCGTGCGAGGCGGTCCGCGCCGCGCTGGAGGAGCTCGCCCGCGAGGCGCCGGAACTGCTGGATGAGCTGGTTACCGCCGACTGGGCCGAGCGCTACGGGCGGCCGGTGCGGCTGTGCTCCCAGCCCAGCCACCCCGTCGCCCGGCTCAGTCAAGTCGGTGCCGACGCCCGCGAGCTGCTCAAGCTCGTGTCCACCCGCTTCCCCGGTGACGCGCTACCGGAGCAGGCGAGGGTCCTCCGGCAGATCCTGGTACAGCACTTCCTGGTGGACGGGCGTGGCCGGTTTCGCCCGCGCACGAAACGCGACGGTCAGCCGCCTTCCCGGGTGCGGATCGAGTCACGGTACGAGACCGAGGCCCGCTGGACCCGCCGCGGCGACACGCGATGGACCGGCTACCTCGTGCATGTGACCGAGACCTGCGACGACAAGCGGATCAACGTCATCACCGACGTGGCCACCGAGGTCTCGGCCGCGGACAGCCAGGCCCTGCCCGGCATCCACGCCCGCCTGCGACGGCTGCGGCTGCTGCCCGGCAAGCACCTGGTCGACGGCGGCTACACCTCAGTGGCCGGCATGGACGACGCGGCCCGCCTGCACCGTGTCACCCTCATCGGGCCTCTACCGCCCAGCACCACCCCGCAACATCGGGCCGAGGACGGCTTCGGCCGGGAGAACTTCATCATCGACTTCGACAAGCGCGAGGTGACCTGCCCCAACGGGCAGGTGAGCGGCAACTGGAGGGACCTTCCAGCCAAGGAGCCGACCTCGGTGACCGTCCGGTTCGACGCCCGCCAGTGCGGCCGCTGCCCTGAACAGGAAAAATGCACCCCGGGCGCGTTCCGCAGCCTGTACTTCCCCACCCGCCACCGGCACGAGCTGCAGATCAAGAACCGCGCCGACCAGCAGAACCCGGACTGGCGCCGGCTCTACGGAAAGCGCTCCGGCGCCGAGGGCACCATCGCGGAGTTCGTCGACGGCCACCGCGGACGCCGTTGCCGCTACCGCGGCCTGGCCAAGACGCACGTCCAGCACGTGTTGACCGCACTTGCGATCAACGTCGAGCGGCTCAGCGCCCAGGAGCCCGTGGACGCCACCTACCAGCCCCGTCCTCCCACCGCGTTCCAGCAATACCTCGACGCGCGCAGCCTGCCCCGCCCACTGTGGTGGCGCCAAGGAAAGTGAACCGGCATCTCAAGATTCCCGACAGAGTCGCTCAGTGGTACCTGTCCTCCGACCTTCCGCTGACGGCGTCCGGAAAGGTCCAGAAGTTCCGCGTGCGCGAGCTGATCGAACAGGGCGCCCTCCCCCGCATAGACGCCCACGACCGCCTGCGCTGACACCCCGCCGCCAACCGTCCGTCCCTTCGCACATCGGAGCACAGCAGCCATGAAGATCTCCATGCAGCTCAGGTACGACAACGACATCGTCGGTGCGGCTTCCCAGGTGGCCGAGCTCGAACGGGCCGGCCTCGACCTCATCTGGGTCCCTGAGGCGTACGGCTACGACGCACCCAGCTTCATGGGCTACCTCGCCGCCCGCACCGAGCGGATCGGCATCGGCTCCGGCATCCTGTCCGTGTTCAGCCGCACCCCCGCGCTGCTCGCCATGACCGCGGCCGGTGTGGACGCCCTGTCGGGCGGCCGTTGCCACCTGGGGCTCGGCTCCTCCGGGCCGCAGGTCGTCGAGGGCTTCCACGGCGTACCCTACGCCGCTCCCGTCACCCGTACCCGCGAGACCATCGAGGTCATGCGCGCCTTTTTGCGACGTGACAAGGCCGTGGACTACAGCGGCCGTTGCGTGCGGCTGCCCCTGTCTGCGGACCAGGGGAGCGGCCTCGGCATCGCGATGAAGATGCTCACGCCGCCCGTCCGCCCCTCCGTGCCGGTGTGGGTCGCAGCGCTGGGGCCCAAGAACGTCCGCATGGTTGCCGAGACCGCCGACGGCTGGCTGCCGATGTTCTTCGTCCCCGAGTGGTCCGGCCGCACGTGGGGGCAGGCGCTGCGCGACGGTGCGGTCGCCCGTGACCCGCGTTTGGGCCCACTCCAAATCTCCGCCGGGGGGCTGCTGGCCATCGGCCCGGACGCCGCCCGGGCCCGGGAGCTGGCCCGGAGCCAGCTCGCCCTGTTCATCGGCAGCATGGGGGCGCCCAGCCACAACTACTACTACAACCTCGTAAGCAGGTACGGCTACGCCAGGGAGGCAGAGACGATCCAGCGGCTGTTCCTGTCGGGCGACAAGGCCGCGGCGGCGGCCGCCGTCCCGCCCGCGCTGCTGGAGGCCACCACGATCTGCGGCACTGAGAGCTACGTGAAGGATCGGATCGACGCCTACCGCGAGGCCGGGGTCACCCACCTCCAGATCGTCCCCGTGCCACAGGACGGCGAGAGCGAGGCCTCGGTAGTCGGCCGGCTCAAGGACCTCGTCGACTGATGCTCCAAACGGTCCTCAACGCACCTCAATAAAGCCAGACTCGTACGCGATCACCACAGCCTGAGTGCGGTCCCGGGCACCCAGCTTGGCGAGAGTGCTGCTGACATGGGTCTTCACCGTCTGTACTCCCAGGCACAGTTCGTCCGCGATCTCCGCGTTCGACATCCCCTGCCCCATCAGGCGCAACACCTCCTCCTCCCGTTCGGTGAACTGCACATGGCTCAGCCGCCCGCCGGCGGACTTGTTGAGACGCCCCGAGACCAGACCGCGGATGGCGGCAGGAAAGAGCACCGAGTCCCCCGTGGCCACGGTGCGCACGGCTTGGACGATCTCGGCCGGGCGGGACCGCTTGAGCAGGAACCCCGAAGCCCCCTCGCGCAACGCCTCGTATACGTAGTCGTCGCGTTCGAAGGTGGTGATCACCAGGACGCGCGGTGGATCCGACACGGCTGCCATCAGCTCGCGGGTGGCAGTGATGCCGTCGACCCGCGGCATCCGGACGTCCATGAGCACCACGTCCGGCCGCAGTTCCAGCACCTTCGCGACGACCTCGGAGCCGTCGGACGCCTCACCGACCACGGTGATTCCCGGGCTGTTCCCGAGGATCGCGGACATTCCGGTCCGGACGAGTTCCTCGTCATCGACAAGCAGGACAGAGATTGTCATGTCAGGATCCCAACCGTAGGGGCAGAGAGGCGCTGACTATCCAGCGCCCCGACTCGGCTCCGGCAGTGGCCCGGCCGCCCAGGAGCGCGGCTCTCTCCCGCACACTGCGCATGCCCTTGCCGGTTCCGGATGTCCGCCCGGCTGCCTCGACGAGCATATTCGCCACTGAGAGTTCCAACTGATCGTCCCTGATGTCCAGAACAATATCCACAGCGGCCCCCGGGGCGTGCTTCATGGCATTGGTCAGCGACTCTTGGACGATGCGGTACGCCTCACGCGTGACCACCCCCGGCACACGGTCGAAGCTCGCGGTCGTCCGGCAGGTGACGGTCACCCCCGCCGCCCGGCTCGCTTCCAGCAGCGGCCCGATGTCCTCGAGCGTGGGGCGCGCCGAACGGGACTCGGGGGCCTGCTGCTCTTCCTTCAGATAGCCCAGAGTGCGCTCCAGGTCCTCCAGCGCGCGCCGGCTCGCCTCCTCAATGGCGGTGAGCGCGCGTACCGCGAAGTCCCGATCTGCGTCAATCAGTTCACGGGCGGCGCTAGCCTGGAGGACGGTCGCCGTGAGGGCATGCCCGATGGAGTCGTGCAACTCGCCCGCGAGCCGGTTGCGTGCGAGCAGATCGTCCGCGCGGCGCTCCGCGTCCGCGAGCCGCTCTGCGGCGGATGGTCCCAGCAGCCTTGTGGACAGGGCGAGTTGCAAGTTCCCGGCGCCGACGACGAGGACGACGACGAGCAGCAGCAAGGGCGGCACGAAGGCTAGGTACCAGATGTACTCGTAACCTCCCGGAAAATCCAGACCCAGGACCGTACGGGTCCCTTCGACCGCCGGCGCGGTCGCTACGGTCCCAGTGATCGACAGCAGTTGGGCGAGGAGGCTCGCAGCGAGGAGTCCCAACCACACTCGCGCGACGAGCCACACACTGGTGCGCCAGCGTTTCCCGAGTCCCTTCTCCTCAGCCAGGCTGATCTCGTTCTCGTCCGGAGGTACCAGGAGCAGCCGCGCCTGGATCCCCTCGGCGCGACGTACGCCCGGCAGCATCCCGAGGAGCAACAGCAAGGGCAGAGGGACCAGCGCCGCCGAGACGAGGGTCCGCGTGAGGGACGGCGAGAAGCCAGGGTAGATCAGTACGCACACGGGTCCCACAGCCGCGCTGATAAGCAGGTGCAGGCCTCGGGTGTACGTCCGCCCCTTGGCCAGGGCGGAGAGTGTGCTCAACAGCATGGCGACCATCGGAGGTTCCTCCCTCCCCGGAGGGAGGAGATTCCCGCCTCCGGGGGATCCGCTGCACGCGGTGAAACAGTTGACTTGGGGGCATGAACAGCGACAGGGAATTCACGAACGGTACAGGAGCCTTGCCGGCCATCGACGTATCGGGCCTGGTCAAGGCCTACGGTAACAAGACGGTGGTAAATGGCCTGACCTTCCAGGTGCGGGCCGGAGTGGTCACTGGTTTCCTCGGCCCCAACGGCGCGGGAAAGTCGACGACCATGCGCATGATGCTCGGTCTCGACCGCCCCACGGCGGGCCGGGTGCTCATCTCGGGCCGGACCTACCGGGACCTCGGGGAGCCGTTGCGGCACGTCGGCGCCCTGTTGGACGCGGGCGCCGCACACCCCGGCCGGACCGCTCGTGACCACCTCCTCTGCATCGCCCGCGCCAACCGCATCCCCGACTCCCGGGTGGACCAGGTCCTGGAGCAGGTCGGCATGGACAGCGCGGCCAAGCGCCGGATCGGCGGTTTCTCCCTCGGCATGCGCCAGCGCCTGGGCATCGCCGCGGCGCTGCTCGGCGACCCACAGGTACTGATCCTGGACGAGCCGGTGAACGGACTCGACCCTGAGGGCATCCGGTGGCTGCGGCACTTCCTGAAGGACCTGGCGGCCCAGGGCCGTGCGGTGCTCATCTCCAGCCACCTGATGACCGAGATGGCACTGCTCGCCGACCGTCTGATCGTCATCGGCAAGGGCAGCATGCTGGCCGATGTATCCATGGCCGAGTTCGCCGAGGAGCACGGACGCAGCCGGGTGCGAGTGCGCTCCACCGAGGCGGTACGGCTGCGCGCGGCCCTGCTCCGCAGGGACCTGCGGGTGGAGTCCGCCGACGACGGCAGCCTGGAGGTGTACGGGGCTGAAGCCAACGAGGTCGGCCGGATCGCTGCTCGCGAGGGCACCCCCGTCCTGGAGCTGTCCCAGGTCGAGGACTCACTGGAAGACGCATTCATGCGCATGACCGCTGATTCGGTGGAATACGTGGCACGAACCCTTGGAGAGGTGGCCTGAACATGTCTGTCAACGCGGTTCTCTACTCGGAGTGGACGAAGATCCGCTCGGTCCGTTCGGTCCTCTGGGCCCTGCCCCTGGCCGCTGCCCTCCTGATCGGCATCGGAGCCGGCGTGACCGGCTCTGTCGGCGCCGCGGAGTCGGACGCCAAGAACTTCGACCCCGTCCAGCTCGGCTACTATGGCCTGTTCTTCGCTCATGTCGTTGTCATCGCCTTCGCAGTCCTGGTGGTGGGCAACGAGTACAACACCGGAACCATCCGCACGTCGCTGGCCACCGTGCCCCGGCGCGGTCTCTTCTACAGCGCCAAGCTGACCACTGCGGCGGCCCTGGCCCTCGTGGCGGGTGTGGTCGCCTCGTTCGGCACCTTCTTCGCCTCCCAGAACCTGCTCGGCGAGCATGGCGTCGCGTTCGGCGACGATGGGACGGTCCGCGCCGTCATCGCGGGAGCCCTCTACTTCCCGCTCCTGGCGGTCATGTGCATGGGCATCACTGCGATGCTCCGCAGCCAGATGCTCTCCATGGGTTTCCTGGTGCCAGTGCTCTTCCTGGTCTCTCCTGTCCTGGCCGAGATTCCGGGACTGCGCGCCCTGGCCTGGTACCTGCCGGATCGCGCCGGCCAGTACGCCCTGAGGATCAACATGGACCCGGCGGCCCCGTACAACCCCGAGGTCGGCCTGGTGATCCTGGCGGTCTGGGCGATCGCGGCAGCCGTGGGCGGCTGGCTCGTACTGCGCAAGCGCGACGCGTGAGCACGGGTGGCCATCGAGCGGCAACCGGGGTAGGGCCGTCTGATACGTCGAAAGGGGACGGCGGAACACTTGCCGTCACCTTTCGACGTTCATGGCTCCCGGGCGTGGAGCCGTACGAGCGGCAGGAAGGCATAGCTGTCATCGGCCCCCGCCGGTGGTTCCAACAGCTGCCGGTCGACCAGCTGCTCCAACTGGTCCTCGGTGTCCCATGTCCCCCGGCGGAGCAACACTGCAGCCTCGGACACCGTGAAAACCCGCCCGGCGCCACACGCCAGCGCGCGCAGCGTCTCCCGCAGGGCCGGTTTCAGGCCGTCATGACCCGACCGCAGCCGGTCTCGGATAGCAAGATCGCCGGCCACCAGCTCGTCCAGCCTGCGGCGCTCGTCGGCCAGCCGGTCCGCCAGCTGCGCGAGCATCCAGTGCGGCCGCGCCGCCAGCCGCATTCCCAGGATCCGCACAGCCAGTGGTATTCCGCCGCACAGGCCCGAAAGGGCCTCCGCCGTCCGCCGTTCGCCGAGCACCCGTGCCTCGCCCGCGATCCTCCCGAGCAGCAACACCGACTGATCCGCGCTGAACGGCTCCACCCTGAAGTGCCGCGCCCCCTCCAGACCCGAAAACGGCGCACGGCTGTTGACCAGTGCGGCTCCTCCCGGACCTGACGGGAACAGCGGCCGGACCGCCTGTTCCCCGGCCGCGTCGTCGATCACCACCAGAACCTTGCGGCCCGCCACCAGCCCCTGGTAAAGGGCGGTCGCCTCCGCCAGGCCGGTGGGAAGGTCGGCGGCTGCCACGCCCAGCGCCCGCAGAAAGCTGTGCAGCGTGTCACGGACCTCCTGCGCGCTGCCAGTGCGCATTCGCGCGTACAGCATGCCGTCGGGAAAATGACGGGCGACGGAGGACGCCACATGGATGCTCAGCGCGGACTTGCCGACTCCGGCGGGCCCGTACATCGCGGCGATCGGCGTGGCCCCAAACACGGCCTGCGATCCCTGCCCGATCAGGAACTGGCGGACCTGATGGTGCTCGACCCTGCCGACGAAGTCCCCAACGCACTTCGGGAGCCCGGCCAGCCCGAAGCCGGCTGCGGTTGCCTGCTGCACGACACGCGGGCCGCCCCCGCTGGGGTCATCGCGCAGCACGGCCATCTGTGCTGCGCGCAGTTCGTCCCCGGGTGTGATGCCGCTCTCCTCACGCAACCGCCGGTCGAGCGAGGCGAACAGTTCGAGGGCTTCCACCCGGCGACCGGAGCCCGCAAGCGCCGTGACAAGGCGTGCGTGCAGCCCCTCGTGCAGCGGCTCATGCCGTGCGATGGAGCCCAGCTGGACGAGTACCTCGTCGCAGTGCTGCCCGGCGAGGGCGAGATCCGCGAAGCGCAGCGCCGCGGCCACGCGACGCCGGGACCACTCAACAGCGGCCGGGTGGTCGTGGAGGGCCATGGGCATTCCTTCCAGCAGCCGTCCCCGCCACAGTCGCAACGCATCTGCCAGGAAGGCGCGTTCGGCAACCGGGTCGTTGCCCTCGTGGGCGCGCTCGGACTCCCCTGTGAGGCGGGCGAATTCCAGGACGTCGATCCGGCTCTCATCCTCGGCCTGCAGTTCGTAGGCGGCGCCGCGTCGTACGACGGCCAGCCGGGCGGCGCCCGGAATGTGGTGTGTTTCCAGCATCTGCCGGATGCGCGACACATAGGTGTGGATCAACTGCGCGAAGGAGTCCGGCGGTTCGTCGCCCCACAGAACGTCGATGATCTCCTCCCGCTCGACCGCAGCATTTGGTTTGAGCGCCAACAGACCAAGCAGACGCCGTTGCTTGGGTGTGCCGATGTGCACGGGCGTAGCGCCGCGGGAGGCCGAAAGCCGTCCCAGGACCGCGAGGGCCAGCGGGGCCAGGGCTGTTACAAGGTCGGATTTAAGGCACGAATGTGCAGGTCACAGGGGATACCGAAGAGGTCAAGTGGAGCGGTGTGTGGCGCGAGGGCGAGCTGTCGACGCGCGTCTGCAATCGAACTGCCCATCCTGCGCGCGAAGTTCATGGCGACCGACCTCAACGTGGCCATGTTCTGCGGTCCGTGGCCGGTACGAATACGGGAGGCATCCTCGCCGAAGGTCGCATCCCGCACATAATGGATCTTGTTCTCGATGCCCCACTCGGCCTGCACGATCTCCCCGATGCGCTGCGGGTCGGCCTGGCCGGAGGGCAGGTCGGTGATCACGTACACCGTCTCCCGGCTGCGCTTCCCGGTCGCCTGCACGGTGCGGTACCGGGTGATGCGGGCGACCTGACGCGCGCAGGGGAAGTCCAGGCCGTCGAAGCTCACCACCTCCACCACCCGCGTATCGATGCGGCCGTGCGCACGTACGGTGGAGCGGAAGGCGGCCCGCACGCCCTGCCAGGGAACCTTCCGGCACGCCTTCCACAGCTCGGGCTGGTTGCGCTTGACGGGGAAGGCGTAGTGCGCGCCGAACTCCTCCACCAGGACCCTGGCGTGCTCGCGCTGGGTATGCAGCGCGTCCGCGACCACTACCGCGTCCTCCAGCTCCAGCGCGGCCAGCAGCGCGGCGAAGCCGGTGATCTCGCTGCCCTTGTCCGCCACCTTCTGCTGTGCGATCAGCGTGCCGTCCTGCAGCATCGCCCCCAGCACCATCACTGCCTGCCCGGCCGCGTCCCGCGAGCCCCGCAGGCACTTGCCGTCCACGGCCACCACCCGCGCCTTGTCCTGGAAGGCCCGCAGCAGTCCCTCCAGCCCGCCCGGCATGACCGCGTTGACCACGCGGCGGATCGTGTCCGAGCTCGGTGTCTTCACCAGGCCGAAGGCGCCGCGGCGGCGCAGCCCCAGCCGTTCCAGCGTGGCACTGGGCGCCACCGCCGCCCACTGCCCCATCGCCCGGAAGGAGTCGAAACGACAGGCCAGCGCACACAGCGCGACAAGCAGCACCGCACCGAGCGGGTACTGACACCCGCGCGGATCACGCGGGTCACGCAGGTTGTTGACCAGCGCGAACACCCCGGCATCGGGAGACACGCCCCCAGCGCACCCCGGACACCGGCAGGACATGGCAGACTCAGGAAGCACCGAAGCTCCGTTGCTCATCGAGGACTTGAGACGTCATCGATCACAACGGAGCTTCGTCCGTCTCGGACACGGCCCGCTGACCAGCACGAACACAAGATCAACTAACCTTGCAACAGCCCTGCGGTCAGGGTGGGGATGCCCAGGGTGGCGGCGAGCCGGTTCAGGGCATCGACCAGGCCGTGGGCCCGTGCGCAGGTGGTGTCGTGCTCGCGGCCCGGGCGGACCGGGGAAACCCACAAGGGCCAGCCGTCCGGGGCGGCGATGACCTGTACCTTTCCGCCGTGGTGCTTGTGTTTGCCGGACCACCACAGGTCCACGCCGTTGGGGCCGGCGGCGGCCACGCGGTCGGTGCGGATGACCGTGCCGTCCAGGTTGAGGTGGGTGTACCCGGCCGCCGCCGCCCTCTCCAGCGCGGTGGACAGATCGGGCGCGTGGTCGGCGAGCACCGTCAGTCCTTCGTGCAGGTAGCGGTAGGCGGTCGGTACCGAGATGCCGTTGTCCCGGGCGAGCTGGACCAGCCGGGTACCGTCGACGAACCAGCGCAGCACGAGCACTGCCTGCCGGAAGACGCCCAGCGCGCGGGTGCCCTTGCGGGTCCCGAGGTGCTCGCGGTGTCCACGCAGCAGCTTGGCGAGGTGCTCGACGGTCTCCCTGCGGACATCGAGCACGGCGGTGTAGGTGATACTGGAGGGCACGTGGAGCCTCTGGTTGTACGGAACGTGATCTTCGCAGACCTGTTCCTACCAGGGGCTTCACTCATGTCTGACACCGAGTCACCATTCCGCCGCCCGGCTTGATCACACACCGCAACCGTCACGTTGCCGAGAAGACTTCATTGATCGAACTGTCGACGTGCTCGCCGGTGGAGTACTCCGTCATCTTGCGCTGCCGAGGTCGCCACTGCTTGGCGTATTCCTCGACCGTCTGCTGGCCCAGCTCGCGGCGGGCCTCTACGACAGACGGCGCCGTGCTCTTCTTCTCTTTGTAGATCTCCGTGAGGCGCTCGATCCCATCGTCCTGCGTGTCGTACCCAGACTCCTCGCGCTGCTTGCCGAGCGCGTCCCTGAAGCGAATCGTGTACGGGTGCGGGCAGCGGGTGGGCTTGGCGCAGTCACATTCCTTGAAGAAGGAGCCCATGCCGCGGGCGAGCTGTCGAGCCACGTGTCGAACCTTCCGAGCGGGAGCGAGGAACCATGCACAGGCGCTGCGCAGAGGGCGGAAGGTCAGCAATCGGAGACAGGGCTGCGACGCATGCTGACCTTTTGCGGGTGCGTTTCCTCTTGAGTGACGAGTGCGTGTCTGGAGGGCCGGTGTCCTCGTTGCGGTAGCTGTTGATCAGCTGGCGTGGGAGAGGCGGGGTCGGATGGGCTGCGACGAGGTACTCGCGCTGCTGCGGGAGCGGGAGGCAGCCTGTCGTCGGGAGGTGGAGCGGTTGCGCGGCGAGGCCGAGCGGATTGCCGGGCTGCTGGTGGTGTGCGAGCAGGAGCTGGCCCGGGTGGCGACGGCGTGCCAGGTGGTGGGCGAGCTCCCGGCGGCGCACGGCGAGGCCGGGTCGGGGCGGGGCCGGATCCCGGCCCCGCGAGCGGAGGTGTCGGGCACCGTCGGTGGTCAAGCTGCCGAGGGGACTGGCGAGTTCACCGGGCGGATGCTGGGGGTGCTGGCCGCGTACGCTGGTCCGGTGCGGTGTCGGCAGGGGGTGGAGGGGCTGGGGCTGGAGGCGGTGCCTCGGGAAGTAGAGCGGGTGCGCCACCAGTTGAAGAGGGCCGCTGCCGCCGGGCGGGTGGTACAGACCCCGGGCGGCCTGTTCACCCTGGCGCGTGGAGGTGCTGCGGCGCGTGGGTGACCTGCCGATACGGGAACGGGCCTCCTTCTTGTTGGTCGGGTGAACAGCCAGACCGCGCAAGGAAGAAGACCCGGTGGCACCTTACACGTCCGCGCCCCAGGCCCCCGACCCGTTCACCGCCACTCGCACCCGGATGGAGGAGATGCTCGCCCATCTGTCCCACCCGGCCATGGCCTCGGCCACCGCCGAAGGGCTGGAGGACTACATCACCGCCGCGGGCCGGGAAGTGCTGCGGCAGATGCTGCAGGACCAGCTGGATGCCCGCGCCGCCGCCGAGGTACGCGTTCGGACGGTCACCGGCAGCGACGCGGTGGTGCGCCCTCGGGCCGAACTGGGCCACCGCCGGCTGCTGGCCACCACGCTGGGCCGGGTGGAGGCGGCCCGGATCGCCTACCGCGCCCCCGGTGCGGCTAACCTGCACCCCGGCGACGCCGCCCTGGCCCTGCCCCGGCAGGTCTACTCCTACCCGCTGCAGCGCGCCGTCGCCCTCGAGGTCGCCGAGACACCCCTGCGCCGGGCGGGCGCTCACCTTGAGCGCACCACCGGTGGGCGGCTGGGCACCCGGCAGTTGATGGAGATCGCGTGTCGGGTTGCCGCCCACATCCCCGCCTTCTACCAGCAGGACCTGCCCGCCCCCGCCCCAGCCGTCGGCAGTGAGGGGGACCGGCTGCTGGTGCTCAGCTGCGACGCGACCGGCGTGAACATGATCCCGTCCGATCTGCGGGAGGCGGTCCGCGCCGCACGGGCAGCTGACGGCCCGCAGCCGCCCTCGGCCCAGCTGTCCAGTCGCGAGCACACCGGTCGCCGCCGGATGGCGACCGTCTTCGCCGTCTACGATGCCGACCCGGTCCCACGCACCGGTGCGGATGTCCTGCCGGCCACCGCGGCCGAACGCGCCGCCCGCACCCACGGCCCGCGCGCACGGGGCCGGCACCTGGAAGGCTCCCTTCAGCGTTCCACCGCGGCCATGGTCACCGCGATGTTCGACCACGCCGAACAGCGAGACCCCGACCACCGGCGCCGCTGGATCGTCCTGGTCGACGGCGCCAACCACCAACTCGAGTGCATCGCAAGGGAAGCGGCCACCCGCGGTGTCCATGTCGACACGATCGTGGACATCGTGCATGTGATCGAATATCTGTGGCGGGCCGCCGAGGACCTTCACCCAGGCCACGCAGCGCGCGCGGCCTGGGTCGCCGACGCCGCCCGCACCGTGCTGGACGGGCACAGCCCCCGCGTCGTGGCCGCACTGCGCCAGCACCTGCGCACCCGCCCCGATGACGCGAAGCAACTACCCGCCGTCGCCCGCACCGCCGCCTACCTGCAGGCCAAAGAGCCCTACCTGCGCTACCACCTCGCCCTCGCCATGGGCTGGCCCATCGCGACCGGGGTGATCGAGGGAAGCTGCCGCTTCCTCGTCAAGGACCGCCTGGACACGACCGGGGCGAGATGGAGCCTGACCGGCGCCGAGGCGGTCCTCCTTCTACGCGCCGTCATCGACAACGGCGACTTCGACCGGTACTGGAGCTACTTCACCGAACTCGACCACCTGCACACCCACGCCGTCCGCTACCAGGGACAACTCGCCCTCGCGGCATGACCGCAGCCGCCCACCCATCACTCAAGAAGCAACGCACCCACCTTTTGCTGACCCGAGGGCCCTCCATCATGCCCCTGACCTGCACAGACGTCCAAATGCTAGATCTTGGACTTGAACAGAGTACGCAGCACTTTGGACTCCTGGAAGACGGCTCCCTGCCTGCTTTGTGCAGGTCAAGGGCGGTCTTCACTGTACACGGGCACGCCTCGGACTCGAAGGTTGCGGGGAACATCGCTTCTCGATGGAGGCGGAACTCGCTGCCTGGGCTTCCGTGCCGCCTCAGGCGTTCTCGTCGTGGATCCGCGCGCCCAGATCCTCCGCCCACTCCAGCGCCCACGCCTTGAGTTCTCCGATCTGCCGGGAGGTGAGCCCGTACGCGGCGTAGTCCTCGTCCTCGTACCAGTCCGCGCCGATGAGCCGGTCCCGGAGGTCTTCGAGGCTGAACTCGTCGTGGGCGCGACGGCGGCCCAGGGATTCGAGGTCGGCGGTGGAGCGGTGGCGGGAGGCCGCCTGGACGTCGATGAGGTCACGGACGGTGCCGCGGTCGGCGAGGGCACGGACCTTGGTGCCGATCACGTCGTCGAGGGAAAGAACGGGGCCGTAGGGGGTCTGAGCGGGCGGAGCCCAGAACGCCTCCTTGAGGACGTCGACCTCGCACTCCTCGCCGGTGTCCGGATCGGTGACGAGGAAACGGCCGCTGAGCGGATCGGTCTGGACGTGCGTGGTCCGCCATCCGCGCGCACCGAGACCCGCTGTGAGTGAGGCGACGATCTCCTGCATCGGAGCGGGGTTCTCGGTGGCGACGTCGAGGTCGCGGCTGAAGCGTTCGACCAGGCCGTGGGCCTGCACGGCGTATCCGCCGGTGAGGACCAGGGGGTAGGGGGAGCCGAGGTCCAGGATGTCGGCGAGGAGACGCTCGTGGAGCGGAGTGAGCTTCACGCGGCAGTCGTATCGGCCGGAGCGGTGCGCAGCAGCTCCGGGAAGGCGTCCTCCCAGACCTCGCGGATGTAGGGACTGATCAAGCGCCGCAGCACGGGCCACTGCTCGGCGAGCAGCCGGTGGTGCAGGAGGGTCACCAGGTCCTCGCGCAGTCCTTCGGCGAGAACGGTCCGGTAGAGCGTCATGCGGGACTTCGGACGGCCCAGGCTGTAGCTCGTCCGCCCGGACCAGACGATGTGGAGCGGCAGGTCCACGTTGCCCTCGACGGGGCCGGCCAGCTCCTGCAAGCGCTCGGGCAGTCGGCTGCGGTAGCGGCCCCGCAGCACCTCGGCGCGGGGGACGGTGATCGTCGTGTCCATGCATCCAGTATCGCTGCTGGGAGGCGGCGGCATGGCGGATACGGGGGTCCCCTGTCGTACGTACGGGTCGGGCGCCGTCCGCCCTTCCCCCGGACATCTCACCCAGTGGGCGCTTGGCGCATCATGGTCTACCCGTGCAGCTCCCGGGTGGCGCGGCAGCCGGCTGCCCTGCCGACCCGGGCCGGCCCCGCTCGCGGGCGTGGGTGATCATGACGCAGCAGGTCACTCGGAGGGCTGCCGCGGTGGAGTCGGCCCCGGCGTCGGCCCCGGTGTCGGAAAGGACGACGTTGCCGAAGCCGCCGACGCCGAAGCCGCCGAAGCCGAAGCCGAGGACGCCGAAGCCGAGGACCATGGCGCCGGCGCGTTGGCCCGGAAGGACACCGGGGTGGGCGAGACCGCGTCGACGAGGGTACGGGGCAGCGGCCTGGACGGGCTGAGCGGGTATGCGGTGGGTCCTCCCGGACGGATCCGATGGGGCGTGAGCGGAGGATCGGACGTGGGACGGCAAGGGAAAAGCCGGCCGTTGACTGAGTTCACGCAACAATCATTTGGCGATTCGTCACTCCGCCGGGACGGAGTCTCTAGGCTGGTCCCGACCGCCGCCCGCCCGCCACCCGAGGACGCCGATGCCCCGACTCGCTCTCTCCGACGACTTCGTCGCGGACCTCATCTCGCTGCAGAGACCGGTCCAGAAGGACGTCAGCGACGCGATCCAGATGTTCCGGAGCATGACGGTCCCCCAGCTCCATGCGAGCAAGGGCATGCACCTGGAGAAGCTGGAACGGGCACGCGATCCCCGGATCCGCACCATTCGCATCACCAGGTTCTACCGGGGTGTGCTCCTGGCCCCCGACGACGGTAGCGACCTGTTCACGCTCCTACGGGTCGCAGCGCATGACGACGCGATCAACTGGGCCCGCAAGCGCGCCTACTCGGTCAACGGCGCCACGGGAGGACTGGAGGTGCGCAACGTCGAGGCACTCGAGCAGATGGAGACCTACTTCGAGACGAAGGCGGACACCGCGCCCACCCGCCTCCTCGAAGCGCACTCCGACACCGTCCTGCGCGACCTCGGCATCGACGACCAGGTGCTGCGGCTGGCCCGCGTCTGCCTCACGGTCGACGACCTGACGGTCATGGCACCGCCCATGATGCCCGCCGACCAGTACGAGGTACTGGAGTTCCTGGCGGCCGGCTACTCCCCCGAGGACGTCTGGGAGCAGCTGATCGCTCCGCGGGGGCAGACCGTGCGCACGGCGGAGGACCGGACGGAGGTCACCCTCACCGAGGCGATCCTCAACACTCCCGACCGCATCGTGGAGGTGACCGGCCCGGGCGAGCTGGAGCGCATCCTCACCGAGGACTTCACCCGCTGGCGGATCTTCCTCCACCCCGCCCAGCGCCGCTACGCCCAGCACCCCGGATTCACCGGCCCCGCCCAGGTCACCGGCGGTCCGGGCACCGGCAAGACGGTGGTCGCCCTGCACCGGGTGCGGCATCTGCTGCGCACCGCCCGCGACGGTGACCGGATCCTGCTGACCACCTTCACCAACGCCATGGCGGCCGCCCTGAGGGACAGCCTCGCGCTGCTCCTCGGCGACGCCGACGCCCACCTGCTGGAGCGTGTCGACGTCACCACGGTGGACGCGCTCGCCGCGCGGGTCATCCGGGAGGCGAGGGGCGGCTCGCCGAAGCCGCTGTCCGCCGCCGCGGAGAAGAGTGCCTGGAGCCGTGCCGTCGCCCGCGAGGACCTGCCGTGGACGGAGCGGTTCCTGTCGCAGGAGTTCCGCAACGTCGTCCTGGCACAGGGTCTGCGCACACCCGAGGAGTACCTGCGCTGTGTACGGCGGGGACGCGGCACCCAGGTGGGGCGGGTGCAACGAGCCCGGCTGTGGCGGGTGATGGAGCGGTTCACGGCGGACCTCGCCGCACGCGACTCGGCGACGTACACCCAGCTGTGCGACCAGGCGGCGCGCATCCTCGCCGAGAGTGCGCCGCGCTACCGCCATGTCGTCGTGGACGAGGCGCAGGACCTGCATCCGGCCCAGTGGCGCGTACTGCGCGCCTGCGCCGCCTCCCGGGCGAACGACATGTTCCTGGTCGGCGACCCTCATCAGCGCATCTACGACTCGCGCGTCTCGCTCCGCACGCTGGGCATCGACGTGCGGGGGCGCGCCTCCCGGCTCCGCCTCAACTACCGCAGTACGGAGGAGATCCTGCGCTGGTCGGCGTCCCTTCTCGACGGTCAGCCGGTGGGCCGGCTCGGTGAGGACGACGAGGACGGCGGCCGGGACTCCCTGCGCGGCTACCGGTCCCAGCTGCACGGCCGCGTACCGGCGGCGCGGGGATACGGCAGTCAGGACGAGGAGCTGCGGGCGCTGGTCGAACAGGCCCGCACTTGGATCGAGCGGGACGGGGTCAAACCGTCCGAAGTGGCGGTGTGCGCCCGGTTCAACACGCTGGTCGACGCCGTCATCGCGCGCCTGCGGCGGGAGCGCATCCCGGCGGTCGCGGTCAAGGACGACCCCGGGCCGGAGGTGTCCGGGGTGCGCGTGGCCACCATGCACGCGATGAAGGGGCTGGAGTTCCGGTGTGTCGCCGTGGTGGGCGTGACGGCAGGCGTCCTGCCGTTCGCCCCGCAGGTGACGCCGGCCGAGGTCGATCCCGTCCAGCACCGGTCGGATCTGCTGGCCGAGCACTGCCTGCTCTTCGTGGCGTGTACGCGGGCCCGCGACGCACTGGCGATCTCGTGGAGCGGTGATCGCAGCCGCATGCTGGACCCGGTTGCCGGCTGAGGCCTCACGCGGCTGCCCGGGCCCCGGGCCCGCCTCTGGGCCGCGAAGAAGGCAACGGGGCGCCCGGGCCCGTCGCCGCGTGCCCCCGGCCTCGCCCCGCGGGCGTCAGATCCGGATCTCCCGGACGACGACCGCGTGGGTCCTGCCCTGGGAGGCCTCGTACGTGATCTCCCGGCCCGTGGGCTGCCACATCAGCGCCTGCCCCAGCGGCGACGACGGGGAAACGGTCTCCGCCTCCTCGGTGGGCAGTTCGGCGATGGTGTAGAGGTTCGCCTCGTCGAGTCGTCCGTCGAACTCGAGGACGAGCAGCGCGCCGGGGTACACCGCCTCCGGGCGCCCCGCTTCCTCTCCCACACGCACGGCGTCGAGGAAGCCGCGCAGGAATCCGAGCCGCTTCGTCCGGCGCTCTCGCTGGTCGGCCTGCGTCCTCCTGAGGTAGGCGATCTTCGCCGCGTCCAGACCTTCGGGTGTCCCGTCCGGAGCGTCGACGGCGGCCCGCAGTTCCCGCATCTCGCGCACCAGCCGCCGGAAGGCGGCGGGAGGGATCTCCGGCACGGGCGGGGAACTGCGCCTGCCGGGCTGCGCCGGACGGGGCGCGGGCGCCTGGGCGGCTCCTTCCGCAGGGGCAGGCGAGGACATACGCGGGTCATCGGGCCCGGGCCCGGAGGGCTCCGCCCGCGCGGACCCCGGATGCGGCCTCGGGCCCGGCCTTTCCGGGTGCTTGCCCTCCTGCGGCTCCCCGGCCTCCCCGGCCTCCCGCGGCTCCCCGGCCTCGTCACGCTTCCGGGTCCGGTCGCACTCGTCGTCTTCGGTGCGACCGCCGGACTCGTCGTCTTCGGTGCGACCGCCGGACTCGTCGTCCTCGGTGCGACCTCCGGACTCGTCGTCCTCGGTGCGACCGCCGGCCGGCGAGAGCCGGGGAGCCGCCGGCTCCGCGGGAGCGGCGGGGGCCTCCGGCTCCTCGGAGACCGGTTCGATCCCCAGCCGTTCCAGCTCCGCCCACAGCGGGGCGAGAGCCTGCTCGCGGTCGTAGTGGAAGCGACTGCCGCGGATCCGGACGAAGGTCCAGTCGACGCGTTCCAGGTCCCGCTGGCGGGCGGCGGCGGTGCTGCTGTTCAGGGCCACATGGGTGGCCGCATGGTGTCTTCACTGCCGACCCGAGCACGCGCGCGACGACCCCCGGTACGCCAGTTCGAGTGTGAACTGAGCACACGCGCGAGAGTATCAGCACACCGGCTGGAGGCACCGGGGCGAACGGCAGTCGGCGCAGCAGGGCATCGCCTTCGACGGGGGCGGCGTACTGAGCGACGGTCAGCACCGCCCGGCAGCGATCGCCAAGGCGGCATCGCGGCGCCCCTGACCGCCGCCCGCGACGCCCCGCGCGCCTCGTGCACGGTGCGGAACACCGGGTACGGGACACCTGGTACGGCACCGGGTGCGGAACACCGGCCGGGACGCTCTCGCACCCGCCCGCGAGACGCAAGCGGTGCACCAGGCGGCAGCTTTGCGCGGCCTCCTGGCCCGGAACGCACCTGCCGAGGGCGGGTCCGTCGAGCCGCTGCGCCGGCCCCGGGCGAGACGGCCCCCGGCGAGACGGCGCGCCGGATCTCCCACCAGGCGACCACGGCCCTCGCACACGGGGTGCCCCGAACTCCCCTGGCGGAAAGATCCGTCGTCATTGACTGAAGGGAAAGCCCATCGTCGTTGACTGAGTTCACTGTAGATTGACTGTCCGTCATCACCAGGGAATCCACAGCGCCGGGGCGGGCCGCCGGGCCGAATCCGCCCGTCCGGGAAAGGAAGCGCATGCGCGCGCAGGAGATCACCTTCCTGAAGCTCGTCCAGGGGGACAAGCAGTTTCAGGTCCCCCTCTACCAGCGGACGTACAGCTGGGGCGGGGAGCAGCTGAAGCGGCTCTGGGAGGACGTCGGCGAACTCGTCGACCAGCATCTGGCCGGTGATCTGGCGGCTCCCCATTTCCTCGGCTCCGTGGTGCTCGCACCGGGTCAGATCCAGGCGGGTGGTGTGCAGAGATGGCTGGTGGTGGACGGACAGCAGCGCCTGACCACGCTGATGCTGGCTTTCACGGCACTCCGCGACCATCTCAAGGAGACCGGTGACACGCGCGCCGCGGACCGGGTGCACCGCCAGATTCTGGTCAACGAGTTCCACGAGGGCCTCGACCACTACCGCTTGCTGCCCACACAGGCGGACCGGGAGGCGTACACCGCCTGTGTGCAGTCCCGGGCCGAGGCGGGCGGCGGCGACAACGTCGGGGCCGCCTACCGGTTCTTCCGCGGTGCGCTGGCCGATGGGCCCGAGGCGGGCGACGAACGGTGGATCGCCACGGTCGAGACGGTCCTGAAGGACCTGCTCTCCATCGTGGAGATCACCGCCGAGTCCGGCGACAACGTCTACCGGATCTTCGAGTCGATCAACAACACGGGTGTCGGACTCAGCCAGAGCGACCTGTTGCGCAACTACGTCTTCATGCTGCTGCCCCGGCGGGGCGAGCGGATCTACCAGGAACTGTGGCTGCCCATGCAGCAGAGCCTCGGTCCGAAGAACCTCGAACTGCTGGTCTGGCTCGACCTGGTGGTGCGCGGCCACCACAAGACCAAGCAGAGCGAGATCTACCGCGAGCAGCAGAAGCGGCTCCAGCCGCTGGCCGGTGACGAGGGCGCGCTACAGGGCGAGATCGAGCAACTTGCCGAGCGGGCGGGGAGGTTCCTGCACATCATCGAGCCCGCACGCGAGCAGTCCCCGGCCCTGCGCGCGGTCCTGGAGCGTCTGGCCTCCTGGGGCGGCCAGACCCACTTCCCGCTCGCACTGCACCTGCTGGACCTTCTCGCCGCCGGCAGGACGACGCCCGACGACGCGGCGCAGGCGCTGGGTTACGTCGAGTCCTATCTCGTGCGGCGCCTGATCTGCCAGACACCGACCACCGGCCTCAACCGGATCTTCATGGACGCCCCGAAGGATCTGGAGACCGACCGGCCGGCCGCCGAGGCGGTCCGGCGGTTCCTGTCCGGACGGCGCCGCCGCTGGCCGAGCGACGAGGAGCTGGGCGAGGCGATCCGTACCAAGCCGTTCTACTGGAGCGGCCGTCCTCCGCAGCGCAGCTACATCCTGCGCCGCCTGGAGGAGAGCTACCGGGCCTCCGAGCCCGTGGACTTCGCCAAGGCGTCCCTCAGCGTGGAGCACGTGCTGCCGCAGCGTCCCGCTCCGGCGTGGTTCGACCTGCTCGCCGAGGAGACGGAGCCCGGCCAGACTCCGCAGGAGCTGCACGACCGGCTCGTGCACACACTCGGCAACCTCACGCTGACCGGAGACAACTCCAAGCTCTCCAATCATCCGTTCGAACGCAAGCAGCAGATCCTCGACTCGAGCGCGCTGCGCATGAACCTCGAGATCGCGTCGGCGCAGCGCTGGGGCAGGGCGGAGATCCATGAGCGGGCAGGCCGTCTGGCCGTGCGCGCGGTGGAGCTGTGGCCCGGCCCGATCGGCGGGATCAAGCCGTCCGGCGAGGAGTCGCCGGGATGGGCCGAGCTGCGCGCCGCGCTGGTCGCGATGCCGAGCGGCACATGGACGACGTACGGCGATGTCGCCGAGCTGATCGGCAGCCACCCGGTGGCCGTCGGCAGCTATCTCGGCGCCAACCCCACGGTGATCGGCGCCTATCGGGTGCTCACCGCCGAGGGCAAGATCTCGCCCTCCTTCCGCTGGGCGGAGGGCAGCGACCGCCCGCCGCCGCAGGAGCTGCTGGGCAGTGAGGGAGTGCGCTTCGACTCCTGGGGCCGGGCGCACCGCACCCGGCGCCTGTCGGCCGCCGAGCTGGCGACCCTGCTGGGCAAGGACGTGAGCCGGCCCGCGGTGCTCGACCCGCTCCCCGGTGGGGAGGACGCCGCGGCGGCCGAGCGCTTCCGCACGCAGTTGCGGGAGAACCGGCCGGACGCGTACGCCGGTGTCCTGGAGGCCCTCGACTTCTGGCGCCGTCAGGGCGGCCATGTGACCTACGGCCGGCACGAGGAGACGAGCTGCTTCCCGATGCTCGACGCCGGGACGAGCCACCGGCCCCACCTGCTCTGGCCGTTCGGGATCTACCCGGTGAGCGGGACCGTCGAGGTGGTCTTCCAGTACCTCAGGTCCCGCAGTCCCTTCGACGACACGGAACAGCGCCGCGAGCTGCTGAACCGTCTCAACAAGATCGACGGCATCGACCTGCCCGAGGCGAAGCTGGAACTGCGTCCGTCGTTCCCGGTGAGTGTCTTCGCGCAGCACGGTGACCGGATTCGCGAGGTGCTGGACTGGTTCGTGGGGGCGGCGGCACTGGATCTCGCGCGGCGGGACTGAAGCAGCGGAACGACGTCGAAGGGGGGCATCACTCGTGCGGCTGTTGAACGACCTCACGCTGGCCCGGAGCAGTGGAAAGCGCATCGACAAGACGGGCAGGACCTGTTCAGGGGAGATGTCCAGGGCGAGCGCCGTCGAGTGGGACCTGTGTCTGTCCGGACAGCCCCCGCTGACGGTGCACGACAACCACTGGGTGAACGGCGAGCGGGATGTGGTGCTCTTCAAGCCCACCGTGGTCCCTGAGATGCCCGCAGCCCTCTCCAATCTGCACAACCGGCTGCGGTCCGGGATCTCCGCCTCGGCGCCCGGGGAACTGCGCATCATGGTGTTCCCCACGCACGTCGACACGCACGGCAGGCCGCGGATCAGGAGATCGCTCACGACGGCGGACCTCGCGGACGCGGTGGGGCTGCGCCATCTGGGAGAGCTGGTCTCCCGGAAGGGTGTCAGGTTGGGGGCCGCGTTCGACCGGCCGGATCTGCCACCCGTGGACCTGTACGACCCGCAGCACGAGAAGCCCCTCCAGCACGCCGTCTTCTTTCCCGCGGCTGACGAAGAGACACCGGTCGTCGCCTTCGCCCGCTTCCGGATCGTGCCGGTGCTGCGGCACATCGGCTGGCTGTCGCCGGACGCCGGCTGAGGGGGATGACAGTGCCGAACCGACCGTGCGGAGGAACGGTCCACAGGCTCCAGGGCCGGACGGTCTGCTTCACGGGGCGTGTTCTCGTCAAGGGCGAGTGGACGGTCAGGACACGCTGCGCCGAGCGGGCCCGGGAACTCCAGGCGATCCCCAAGACCGACTTCTCCCGGAAGGTCACCCTCGTCGTCTACGGCGATCTGGCCAGCAAGGTGGTCACCGACGACCGTCGAGCCTACAGCAGCACGCTGGTGCGCGCCGAGGCCGAGCGCAGGCGGGGACGGCACGTCTGCGTCGTGGACGCGGACGGCTTCTCGAAGCTGCTCGACGGCCGTCCCGCACCGTGCCTGGAGCTGAGAAGGGCACGCACCGGGCGTGTTCGCCCGGTCGCGGCCACCGCGTCCGAGAGGCGTGTTCGCCCGGTCGCGGCCACCGCGTCCGAGAGGCGTGTTCGCCCGGTCGCGGCCACCGCGTCCGAGAGGCGTGTTCGCCCGGTCGCGGCCACCGCGTCCGAGAGGCGCGTTCTCGGCGGCCCGCTGCGGGTGCGGAGGACCGGCCGGCGCACCGTCGGTGATCTCACGCTGGACCTCAGCCGTCTCGACGAGGGGACGGCCGTGCACGAGGCGACGGTCGGCGCGCTCATCAGGCACCTGTCGCAGCAGGGGATCGAGGCGTGTGGGCATGCTCCCGGCGGTCCGGAGTTCGACGCCGGGTGGTTGCGCGGTGAGGACGTGTTCATCGCCGAGGTGAAGAGCCTGACCGGTGCGCGTGAGGACCAGCAGATCCGTTTGGGCATCGGACAAGTCCTCGACTACGCCCACCAACTCCGGACCGCGTATCCCCGCACCGTCACACATCCGGTCCTGGTGCTGGAGAGACGTCCGTCCGCGGCCCGTTGGACCACGCTGGCCGACAGTATCGGCCTGCGGCTCACCTGGGCACCCGACTTCGGCGGACTCTGAGGGGCGGGGCCCGCGGCGGACTTCCGGCCCCGGTGCGGCGGACTCTGAGGGGCGGGGCCCGCGGCGGACTTCCGGCCCCGGTGCGGCGGACTCTGACCGGCGGGCCTGCGGCGGACGCGGCACCGTGGCCGGTGTGACCGGTGTGGCCGGTATAGCCGGTATGGCCGGGTCACCGCCCGGAGCAGCCGCGCTCCCGCCGTGCCGTGCGGAAGTTCGGCGGCCGCCACACATGGCGGTCCGTTGGAGAAGCCCCCACGCAGGCCGACCTGACGACCGCACAGGGTGCTGAATCGACCGCGCGGGGCCCGCCCGGAGACCGGTGGGCCCGGCGCCTGCCCACCGTTCGGCTCGATCACACACCGGCCGTCACCGCACCGGCGCACTGCCGCCCGGGATGAACACCCGCACGCGCCTCCCCCTTTCGGCGCATCCTGCCCCATACTGCCCGAAGAGTTCCTGGTCCCCCACTTTGCCCGGGACCAGGGGGACTGGGGGGTATCGAGCGATGGCCGACGCACGTCTTCAGTGGCTCCAGGAAGCCGTCTCCGTCTTCGGCGCCGAATGCAAACGGAACCTGACGGGCCCCGGTGACCGCGAGGCAGCCATCCGCAGCCCGCTGGAACAGCTGTTCCGCACGATCGCCGCGCACCACGCCCGGCACGACGTCAGCTGGTACCCGGAGACCCGCATCCCCCATCTGGGGGTACGCCCCGACTACGCCGTCCGCGTCGACAAGCACGTGACCGGCTACATCG
The DNA here is from genome assembly GCF_003122365.1 of Streptomyces spongiicola. Classification (NCBI taxonomy): domain Bacteria; kingdom Bacillati; phylum Actinomycetota; class Actinomycetes; order Kitasatosporales; family Streptomycetaceae; genus Streptomyces; species Streptomyces spongiicola. The sequence continues at coordinate 6,683,601 of NZ_CP029254.1, read as the reverse complement.
AAGTGAAGCGGCCCACCAAGAGCATCGACCCCGACTCCTTCACCGGCCACGACAAGAGGCAGTGGCAGCGCCTGCGCGACCTCCCCAACCTGCTCTACACCAACGGCACCCACTGGCGTGTCTTCCGGTACGGCATGCAGACCGGTGACGAGGTCGTCCTGACCGGCGCCCTGAAGACCGCCGGGGAGAAGCTGACCGCCGGCGACCTCGCCGCCTTCGACGCCCTGGCCCAGGCCGTGCTCTGCTGGGACCCGCCCGAGATCCGGCGAGTCTCGGTCCTGGTCCAGCACATCGCGCCCCTGTGCCGCCTGCTGCGCGAAGCCGTACGGGAACAACTACGGGCCGAAGCACGGCCGGACGCGGCCGACTCCGCCGCCGACCGCCCCTTCACCGGCCTCAGGAGCGACTGGCGCCGGCTCCTCTTCCCCACCGCGAACGACGCCACCTTCGCCGACGGCTACGCGCAGACCGTCACCTTCGCACTGCTCCTCGCCCGCACCGAGCGCATCCCGGTCACCGGCACGAGCTTCCACGAGATCGGCCGCCGCCTCAACGCGGGCCATGCGCTGATGGGCAAGGCCCTCCAACTGCTCACCGACAACGTCAACGAGCGGTTCGAGGTGACCCTGGACCTCCTCGCCCGCACCGTCGAGGCCGTCGACTGGGAGACCATCCGCCGAGGCAACCGGGACGCCTACCTCCACCTCTACGAGTCGTTCCTGTCCGTCTACGACGACGCACTCCGCCAGCGCAGCGGCTCGTACTACACCCCGCACCAGGTCGTCGGGGAGATGGTCCGCCTCGCGGAAGAAGTGCTGCGCACCCGCCTGGGCAAGGCAAGCGGCTACGGCGACGAGAGCGTCCACATCGTCGACCCCGCCATGGGCACCGGCACCTACCTGCACACCGTCATCGAGCGGGTGGCGCTGCAAGCGGCCGAGCGCCACGGCGACGCCATGGCACCCGACGCCATCGGCCGTCTCGCCGGGCGGCTGTACGGCTTCGAGCTTCAGATGGGGCCGTTCGCCGTCGCCGAACTCCGCGCCGCCGACCTCCTGAAGAAGCACGGCGCCCACCTCCCGCCGGGCGGCCTCCACCTCTATGTGACGGACACGCTCGACGACCCTCACATCCAGGAGGAGCAGCTCGCCTCGACCTATGCGGCCCTGTCGGTGTCACGCGCCCGCGCCAACCGGGTGAAGGCCGACATCCCCGTCACCGTCGTCATTTCGAATCCGCCCTACGACGACAAGGCCGAGAACCGCGGTGGCTGGATCGAGAAGCGGGTGAAGGGTCAGGGCAGACCTCCGCTGGACGACTTCCGGTATCCGGGCAACGGCCGGTACGAGCACGCGCTGAAGAACATGTACATCTACTTCTGGCGGTGGGCGACCTGGAAGGTCTTCGACGCCCACGAGGACGAACGGCACGGCGTCGTCTGCTTCATCACTCCCTCGGCTTTCGCCAGCGGTCCGGCCGGGCGGGGCATGCGCGACTATCTGCGCAGGACCTGCGACGAGGGGTGGATCATCAACCTGTCGCCGGAAGGCCAGCGGTCGGACGTGGCCACCCGCGTGTTCCCGCATGTCGCCCAGCCGCTGTCGATCTGCGTCTTCGTACGGCGGGCGGATCACGGGTCCGGTGGACCGGCGCGCATCCACTACCGGGCGCTGCACGGCAGGCGGGCGGAGAAGTTCGATCAGCTCCGGGGGGTGCGCCTCGATGACGGGGGCTGGCGGGACGCGCACTCGCGGGGGGTGCGGCCGTTCACTCCGGCCGCCTTGTCGGGCTGGGAGGACTACCCTTCGCTGGAGGCGCTCTTCCCCTGGGGCAGTCCGGGCAGCAAGTCCAACCGGTCATGGGTGAGTTCGCCGTCGGCGTCGGTTCTCGCCCGCCGCTGGGCGCGTGTCTGCGCGGAGGACGATCCCGAGGTCAAACCCGTCCTGTTCAAGGAGACACGGGACCGCCGGCTCGGCACGCGGCCGCCTCACCTGCCGGGCTTCCCACACCCCGGCCGGAGCATGGAGCGGGAGAAGGGCGCGGAGCCGCGGATCGCGCGGATCGCCCTGCGCAGTTTCGACCGCCAGTGGCTCATCGCCGACAACAGGGTGCTCGACTTCCCAAGGCCCGACCTGTGGGAGTCCTTGCAGCCGGGGCAGATATTCCTCAACCAGCAGAGCAGCCACGAGATCAGCGGCGGTCCCGCACTGGCCGCCACCGCGCTGGTGCCGGACACCCACCACTTCAACGGCCGGGGCGGAAGGGTGCACCCCGTTCTCCATCCGGACGGCAGTGCCAACGTCCCCACCGGCCTGCTCCGGTATCTGGCCGCCGCGCTCGGCCTCGACGACGTGCCGGTGCACGACCTCGCCGCGTACGCGGTGGCCGTCGCCGGGCACGGTGCCTTCACCGAGCACTTCGCGGAGGAACTACTCACGCCCGGCGTCCGGTTACCCCTCACGCGCGACCCGGAGCTGTGGAGCGAGGCCGTCGGTGCGGGACGCGAGTTCCTGTGGGCGGCGACCTACGGCGAGGCCGGCACCCCGCCCGGCGGGCCGCCGGCCGACGGGGACGGCGTCGGCTTTCCGCCGGGAGACCCACGGCAGGTGCGGTACGAGACGGGCATCGGCTCCGCCGTGCCCGACACGCTCGGCTACGACGCGGAGACCGGCACCCTGCACGTGGGCCCGGGCACCTTCACGGGCGTCCCGCCCGAGGTGTGGGACTACGAGGTCGGCGGCATGCACGTCATCAGGAAGTGGTTCGGCTACCGGAAGGCCTCGCCGACGAGCAGGAAGACCAGTCCCCTGGATGACATGCACGTCACGGCCTGGCCGAGGGAGTGGACGGAGGAGCTGATCGACCTGTTGTCGGTCCTGCGGCGGCTGGTCGACCTCGCACCCGCGCAGCAGGCGCTCACCACGAGGATCGTCGGTTCGCCGGTCATCACCGTCGCCGAACTCACGTCGGCGGGTGTCCTCCCACCGCAGCCGGGGGCGACCCGCGCCCGGCGCCGTGTCGTCCTGGAGTTCGGCCGGCCGGAGGAGTCATGAAGGGCCGCTGCCCGCCTCACCCTCACGGACATGGGACTCCGCCTGCTCCAGGGTCCAGGACCCCTCCGCGAGCCGTTTCAGGGCGTGGCCGGCGGCGCGGGAAGGCGCGCCGCGGGAAACGGTGTCGGCGAAGGACGCCACCGCGCCCAGGCGGGCCGTCAGCTCGTCGCACTCCGCCGCGCCCAGGGCAGCCGCCCCGAGCGGAGTGAGCCCGAGGACGCCCCGGTCACCGGTCCTCTCCTCGACCAGTCCGGACCACAGCAGAGTCGGCAAGGCGGCGCGAACCTCGTCCGTGTCGAGATCGCGCGCCGCATAGGATTCGGGCGCCGCTTCCGGGACCGGGAGGTCACAGAGATCCAGTTCCTGCAACAGATGGTGTTGGAGTGGCGAGAGCTGACCGCTGGGAACGAGCATCCCTCCAGTATGGCCCGCATCGTGCACCCCACCGCCGCGAAACCCGGGTGCCGGCAGCGCGATCCGGAACGCTCGGGCGCCATCTCCTTCGCCGCCTCCGACTCGATGATGTCCCTCGAACGCCCGCGACGGACTGCGCCGAACGCGTATTCTGCGGCATGGTGTTCCTCCACGGGTGAGCCACCAGTACCGATCGACTCCCCTTACGCCCGGGCGAATCCGGCTGAGATCCCGGCGGGAAGCTGCAACGGGTTCCTTCTGCAGAGGCTCAGACCCATGGCCTCGATCACGCGGGACCACTTCCGGACACTCCGATACAGAGGCGGACGACATGGCTCTCTCTGCTTATGAACAACGGGAGTGGGACCGGCTCAGGAAGCGGAAGGAGGATTCCCTCAACAAGCAGGCGAGGAGACTCCTTCCGCAGCAGGCCCGGGACCGACTCGCGGCGCTCGGCCAGAAGGCGGGGAACGCCCCGGGCGCGGACAAGGTGGTCGCCGCCTACGGCGCGGCTGCGACCGGTGTCAGCAAGGTGGTGGGAGACACCGCGAGCAGGACGGTGAGCAGGAAGAGGGTCGTCGAGCAGTATCGGCGTGCCGGACACGACATAGCCGACCTGGGCAGGATCCGTGAGCTCGACCTGCGGGTCGTCGACGATGTCGCGAAGCGCAACCTGGTTCGGTACGGCCACGCGCTCACGGCAGCGACAGCCGGCCTCGGTTCCGCCGCAGCCGTGACCGGCGGATCGGTGCTCGCCGGCGCCGGAACGGTCGCAGGCGCAGGCGCGGGTGCCGCGCCCGGAATCGGTACCGTCGCCGGGGCGATGGCCGCCGACACGGCGATGATGCTCGCGCTCGCCGCTCGAGCGGTCACCGCTACAGCCCTCTACTACGGCTACGACCCGAACGACCCCGAAGAGGAGGTCTTCGTGATGTCCGTGATCGCTCTCGGAATGTCCACGGGGACATCGGCGAAGACGGCCGCGTACGCCGAACTGTCGCAACTCACCCAGCTGCTGGTCCGAAACGCTCCCTGGGCCAAGCTGAACGAGAAGGTCCTCACCAGGATCACCCAGGCTTTCGCGACGAAGTTCATGCAGAACGTGACGAAGAAGAAGCTCGGGCAGATCGTGCCCATCGCCGGCATGGCTGTCGGCGCCGGTCTGAACTACGTGATCATCGACCGGGTCGCCGTATCCGCGCACGACGCGTATCGCGAGCGATTCCTGATCGAGAAGTCGGACGGCGACCTGATCGGTGACGTGACCTACGACGACGCCGGCACAGCGCGGGACGACGACGCGATCGGCGTGATCGAACTGCTCCGGGAGGAGGATGTTCTGCCCACGTCCACCCCGCCCGACTCCGAGGGCCAGCCGCGAGTATGACCCCGGCGAAGAGGAGACGACCCCTTGCCGACATGAGTGAGCCAAGGTGACGGTGATGCCGACGATGACGTCCGTCCCCGATCGTGACGAGGTCTTCGGCCAGGCGATCCCGTTCTACCGGGCGCGTTGGCTGCCTCTGCTGCCGGGCCCCGACTGGTGGCCCGCGGAACTCGACGCCTGCCCGACGGTGGCCGGCCGGCCCAGAGTCGACCGCACCACGGTGTTCGGCATCGCCCGTCGCTCGGGCACCGTCGAAGGCCGTCGGCACCTTCTCACCGCCTCCCTCGTCTGGGGCGCCGGAACCAGAGCCCGGTCGGTCGCCCGGTGCGCACGGGTCTTCGCGGAGTCCCCGCCCCAGGAGATCGACGAACACCTCGACGCCGCGCTGGGCGTGCTCCGGGAAGAGGGAGCCGTCGCGGCGTACTACGCCTTCAGCAACGGCCATCACATCAGGTTCCTGGGTCCGGCGTTCTTCACCAAGGTGCTCTACTTCGCCGGTCACGAACAACGCGCGGGGGCGCGGCGTCCGCTGATCCTGGACCGTTTCGTCTCCCTGGCCCTTCGGGCCGCCGACACGGGCGAGAAGTGGCCTCCTGGTGGATGGACCACACCGCGCTACGGCCGGTACCTCTCCTTCGCCCACGACCACGCCCGACGAGCGGGTGTCCTGCCGGACCAGATGAAAGCCGCGCTGTTCGCCCGAGGCAAGCAGCTCGCCTGATTCGTAAATAGAACGCGTCCAAGGTCGAGAAGACCCGTTCGCCTTCGATTTACAGGCCAACAGGGTGGGGCTCGGCCTCCGGACTACTGATCCGGCGGCATCCCCTCGCTCGTCACACCGCGCGTCACACCGCCCGGCGCGCCTGCTCGTCGGCGCTCACCGGGGCACGGGAGTCCGTGAGGATCTCCGCCCAGACCGTCTTCGTGTACGCGTCGCGGACCGTGCATCCCCAACGGTCCGCGTACGCCTGCACGAGGAGCAGCCCCCGGCCCGTTGTCTCGTCGGCTGGCCGGGGCGCCGTGTGCGGGGGCAGGCGCTCGGGGCGGGTGTCCGTCACCTCGACCCGGAAGGCGTGGGGCGGGAGGAGGAGAGTCAGGCGGAAGTCCCGGCCGGGGAGGCTGCCGTGGCGGACCGCGTTCGAGGCCAGTTCGGCAGTGACGAGGGCGACGGCGCGGGCGGCGCCGGAGTCGTGTGGGAGGCCGGTCCACTCGCTGAACTGCTCGACGGCGAGCCGACGGGCGAGGCGGGCGCCGCGTCCGGTGCCGCTGAAGCGCAGGGTCCGTTGGCGGGCGGGGAGGGGAGGCGGCGCGGCTTCGTCGGTGGTCTGGTGATGGGTCACGGCGGTCAGCATGGTGCGGTGACTCCCCCCTGACCAGCTGCGACGCCCGTACGCCGGCCTCGTCGTACGGAGGGGGTGGCGGGCGGTGGCCCCGGTTGTACGTGTCCTGTACGGGCGTTGTACGGGTCCGGTGGCGTGTCCCCCGTCCTGCGGGCCGGGTTGAACACACACCGGTGGTGACCGGCGGCGTGGGCGGCGGCATGGACGGAAGGGCGTGGGAGCGTGGGTGTGAGGACGGTACGGGACTCGCGAGCGGAACGCACGGCAGGGGCGAAGGCGAAGGACGAGGCTCCCGATCTTCCGGGCGTCTGGTCGGCGTACGGGGTTCTGCTGCAACACCTGCGCAAGCGGGCCGGGTTGAACCAGCAGCAGCTCGGGGACGCGATCGGATACTCGCTGGAGCAGGTGGCCTCGGTCGAACAGGGGCGGCGGCCGGCGAAGGCGGCGTTCACGGTGGCGGCTGACCGGGTGCTGGAGGCGGGCGGTGTGCTGGAGGTGCTTCAGGACGAGGTGGACCGGGCGAAGCTGCCCCGGTTCTTCCGCAACTTCGCGCTGATCGAGGCTGAGGTGGTGAGCCGGTTCTCGTACGATCCGCTGCTGGTGCCGGGGCTGTTGCAGACGGAGGCATACGCGCGGGCGGTGTTCGCCGGGCACTGCCCGCCGCTCAGCGAGGAGGTCGTCGACCAGCACACGGAGGCGCGGCTGAGTCGGCAGAAGCTGCTGACGCGGGTGCCCATGGCGGAGCTGTCGTTCATCGTGAGCGAGGAGGCGCTGCGGAACCCGGTGGGCGATGGGGAAGTGATGCACGGGCAGTGGCGGCACCTGCTGGAGGTCGGCGCCCGGCGGAACGTCGAGGTCCAGGTCATGCCTGTGAGGTCCGGATTCCACGTGGGCCTCAACGGCCCGTTTGTGGTGCTGGAGACGAAGGACCACAAGCACCTTGGGTACGTCGAGTCTCAAGAGGTCGGTTGCGTCATCCGTGATCCAGCCGAGGTCAGCGCCTTCGGGATGCGATATGGCAAGCTGCGCTCGCAGGCTCTGCACGGGTCCGAGTCTGCGCGGCTCATCGAACGGCTGGCGGAAGAGACATGAGCGTGGAAGGGGTGACCGAGATCGTGGACGGACTGCGCTGGTTCAAGAGCAGTTACAGCGGTTCGGGCGGCGGCGACTGTGTGGAGGTGGCTGCCGGCCTGGACGTCGTGTACGTGCGCGACTCGAAGACGGCGGACAGCGGGCCCGTGCTGCGCGTCGGAAGGGGCGAGTGGGCGGCCTTCGTTGCCCTGACCGCCGCCGGGTAGCCGTGACGGCTCCCCTCCGCACAGCCACGGAGCTGGTCCACGTCACCTGAAGTGATGTGGACCAGTCCGTGGTTCACCGATATCCGGACCACCCCGCGAGGCCATCTGCTCGTCGCGCCTGCGGATGGCCTCGGCGAACGGCCGGGCATGTGCGGGTGCTTCACCGGCCTCTTGTGCAGACCGGGGAGGAGACCTCGTCCGCGTACGTCTGGCGGTTCGACTGGCGCAGACGGTCAGGGGTCGTCCGTGATCGGCACGCCGAAGCGGTGGTCGTGCTCGGATGACCGAGCCGCGTCGCGGCCATCGCCTCCCCTCCGGAAACCCCGCAACGCCTCATCCCGGCTCCGCTGGACGGCGAGCAGGTCCACGGCGACGGTCCTCGTCGACGCGGGCGGCCCGGGACGCGGGTCAAACCCCGGGCACCCCTGGCCCGTCACGCCGCGGCCCAGCGACGTGAGCCGGTATCGCGCCGGGAGCACGTTTCCCGGAGGGAATCCCTGCATTTCCCCCGTACTCCACCCTTCGACACCCGATTGCCCATATTCATGCTGTGAACAGAGTCAATGAGCGTAGTAGCCTCTGCCACACAGCCGCCCATCAGCCCAAGGCCCGTCCCCCGGCCCCGCCCGAACCCGACCCCTCCCACCAGCCACCAGCCACCAGCCACCAGCCACCAGCCCTCGGAGACTGTCGATGCGTACAACCGGTTCCGTACCCGTCAGCCTGGCCGAGATCGCCCGGATCGCCGGTGTGGGGCGTGCCGCGGTGAGCAACTGGCGGCGGCGCCACGACTCGTTCCCGATCCGCATCGGCGGCACGGACGTCAGCCCTCAGTTCTCCCTGGCCGAGGTCGAACGGTGGCTGCGGAACAACGGCAAGCTCGACAGCATCGCCGGACGGGAACTCCTGTGGCCCCGGTTCGAGGCGCTGGGCAGCAGGAACGATTCGGGCCTGGCCATCGCCGAGGCCGCCCATCGCATGCGTGCCCCCCGTGCGCGCATCTCGCAGGCGGAACTCACCGCGGAGGCGCGGAGGTTGACGGACGAGGCGGCGAAGCTGGGACGCAGTGAGGGAGCGCGGGCGACGTTCGAGTTCCTGCTCCAGCGGTGGCTCGAGACGCATGTCCGCCAGCTGAGCACAACGCCGCCGCCGCTCGCCGCCCTCATGGCGCGGATCGCGCTCGGTGTCCGCGTCGGCGGGCACGACGAGGAACTCACCGCCCTGGACCCTGCGTGCGGCACCGGCCATCTGGCGGCCGCCGCCGTGCAGGAGTGCGGGGATCGAAGCCTGACGCTGCTGGCCTGTGAGCGAGACCCCGCGCTTGCCGCACTGGCCTCCGCCCGGCTGGCGTTCGTCGGGGACGGACACGACGTCCGTACGGAGATCGCCGCGGCGGACGCCCTGCGCGAGGACCCCTTCACGGGGGCGCGAGCGGACATCGTGCTGTGCAATCCGCCGTTCAACGAACGTGACTGGGGGTACGAGGAACTCGCCACCGACCAGCGCTGGGCACACGGGCTCCCTCCCCGCACCGAGCCGGAACTCGCCTGGGTGCAGCACGTGCTCGCCCATCTCAAGCCCGGCGGAGCGGGCGTCGTCGTCCTGCCTCCCGCGGTCGCCTCGCGCAAGGCCGGCCGACGCATCCGAGGCTCGCTGCTGCGCACCGGCGCACTGCGGGCCGTGGTGGCCCTGCCACCCGGCAGCGCCCAGCCGCACAGCGTCCGCCTTCAACTGTGGGTCCTCAGAGCCGCCTCGGACGACCCCGGTGCGGTTCCACCGGGGCAGGACGCGCTCCTCGTCGACGCGACGCGCTTCGCGCGAGCCGGTACGCGTGAACCCGGCCCGCACTGGGAGTCCCTTCAGTCCTTCGTGCTCTCCGCTCTTCAGGCCCTCGACCGTCCGGACGCGGATCTGCCGGACGGCGCCGCCCGGGTTCCCCTCCTGGACCTCCTGGACGACGAGGTTGACGTCACCCCCGGGCGCTACACGCCGGCCGGCACGGAGCCGTCCGGGCTCGAACTCGCGGCCGCCTGGCGGGATCTGGAGACGGTGCTGACCGGCCTGGCCCGGCGCGCCCGGCGGTTGTCGGAGCTGGGGTTCGCCACCGGCGGGCCGCAGACGACGGTCGGCGTGGGAGACCTCGTCAAGGCCGGCGCCGTGTCCTTGCGGGCGGGGCAGCAGCCGCTGGACGGCGCCGCGGCGCCCGGCAGTGCCTTCGTACCCCTCCTCACCGTCGCCGACCTGGTGTCGGACGGCACTCCGAGCGGATCCGTCGCAGCCGGATCGGCGCCGGTGATCGCCGAGAGGGGCGACGTGGTGGTCGCCGGTGTCGTACGCGCGTTCAGGGCGTGGGTGCACGAAGGGCCGCCGACGGCCCTGGGGCCCCAGCTCTACGCCCTGCGGGTGGACCCGGCGAAGCTGGACGCCCGCTTTCTCGCCGGCTGCCTGAGCGCACCCTCCAACGGACGGCAGGCCGGCACCCATGCCTCCAGTTCGTCGCGGGTCGACATCCGGCGTCTGCAGGTGCTCCAGCTGCCCCTGGGGGAGCAGTCGGCGTACGCCCGGGCCTTCCGCGACCTCGGTGCCTTCGAAGCGCTGCTCGCGCACGCCGGGGGCACGGGCAAGGGCCTGGTGAGCGACGTGGCCGACCTGCTCGCCGCAGGCGGGCTGGACGGCTGAGGCCGCCGCGGGCGATCGCCCGGGGTGTTCGCCCGGGGTGTTCGCCCGGGGGCCTCCGGGAGCAGATCGAGCGCGGCCTCCTCGCGCGGGGCGGCTCCCGCGCGTCCATGCCGGGAGCCCGTCAGGATAATGACATCCATTTTCATGTATCGTCTGCTACCCACCGCACACCACTCACCCCCGGAGGCCCCCATGGCCGTGCCCAAACGCAGGATGTCGCGCAGCAACACCCGCCACCGCCGCGCGCGGTGGAAGGCAGCGACCCCTCAGCCGGTGACCGTCACGGTGGACGGCGTGCCCTACCGGGTCCCCCAGCGGCCGGCCAGGGCGTACGAGCGCGGCCTGCTCCGCCCCGAAGGCTGACCCCGCATGACCCACGCCCCCTCGCCGCGCCTTCCCGTCACCGTGCTGTCCGGGTTCCTCGGCGCCGGCAAGACCACCCTGCTCAACCACGTCCTGACCAACCGAGAGGGCCTGCGCGTCGCCGTCATCGTCAACGACATGAGCGAAGTCAACATCGACGCCGCCCTCGTACGCGGCGGCGACGCGTCGCTGTCGCGGACCGAGGAACGCCTGGTCGAGATGACCAACGGATGCATCTGCTGCACCCTGCGCGACGACCTGCTGGAGGAAGTGGACCGGCTGGCGCGCGAGGGGCGCTTCGACTACCTCCTCATCGAGTCCTCCGGCATCTCCGAGCCCATGCCGGTCGCCGCCACCTTCGCCTTCGCCCGCGACGACGGAGCCACCCTCGGCGACCTGGCAAGGCTGGACACCATGGTCACGGTCGTGGACGCCGTCAACTTCCTGCCCGAGCTGGACGGTGGCGACGAACTGGCCGCACGGGGCCTGGACCAGTACGAGGACGACGAACGCACGGTCAGCGACCTGCTGATGGACCAGATCGAGTTCGCCGACGTCATCGTGCTCAACAAGCTCGACCTCGTCGACACCCGCTCCGCCGACCGGCTCGGGGCCACCCTGGCCCGCCTCAACCCGGCCGCCCGGATCGTACCGGCCGTGCGGGGCCGCGTCCCGGTCGGCGAGATCCTGGGCACGGCCCGCTTCGACCTGGAACGGGCCCAGCAGGCCCCGGGCTGGGTGCGGGAACTCAACGGCGACCATGTCCCCGAGACCGAGGAGTACGGCATCTCCTCGACCGTCTTCCGCTCCACGAGGCCCTTCCACCCCGGACGGCTGTGGACGTTCGTCACCCGGACACTGGACAGCGGCGCCCACGGGCAGGTCCTGCGCTCCAAGGGCTTCTTCACCCTGGCCAGCCGACCGCGTGTGACGGGCCTGTGGTCCCAGGCCGGCTCCGTGGCGCGCTTCGAGCCCTCCTCCGCCCGTGACACCGACCACCCCCACGCCCAGGAACTGGTCTTCATCGGCACCCACCTGGACACGGCGGGGCTGCGGGCGGCCCTGGCCGACTGCCTCATGCGGGAGGGCGAGCCTCCGCCCGCCTCCGACCCCTTCCCCGCCTGGGAGACCTACGGCTTCGACGAGAGCTGCGCACACGAGCACGGGCCGCTCAGCGGCGTGACGGGGCACTGAGACCCCGGGCCGGACGGTGGTCGCAGCCACGGCACCGTCCGGCCCGGCAGACGATGACCGCTGTCGCGGCGCAGCGGCTCACCCCAGGTCGAGGACTACCGGCCCGGCCGCTTTCGCCTGCCCCGACGTCAGCCGTGGCCGCTCCGGGGGCGGGGCCACCGGCCGCGACCCGGCGGAGCCGCCGGCCGCGACCCGGTGGGGTCGCGGCCGGCGGCTCCGCTCTCCTGCGAACGGTACGGCTACCAGGACGACTTGGTGACCCCGGGGAGGAAGCCGGCGTGGGCCTGCTCGCGCACCCGCACCCGGGACAGGCCGAACTTGCGCAGGTGGCCGCGCGGCCGCCCGTCCACGCTGTCCCGGTTGCGCACCCGGGTCGCACTCGCGTTGCGGGGCTGGCGCCGGAGTTCCGCCGCGGCCGCCCGGCGCTCGTCGTCGGTGGAGGACGGGCGGCGGATGACCTCCTTCAGCTCCGCACGGCGGGCCGCGTACCGCTCGACGGTCGCCTTGCGCTTCTCGTTCTGCGCGATCTTGCTCTTCTTGGCCATCAGACCTTCACTCCCCGGGCGCGGATACGGGCCACGGCCGCCTCGATGCCGATGCTGTCGATGGTCTTGATCGCCTTGGCGCTGAGCGTCAGCCGGACATGGCGGCCCTCACTCGGCAGCCAGTAGCGCTTGCGCTGGATGTTCGGGTCGAACCGGCGCGAGGTGCGCCGGTGCGAGTGGGAGATGGTGTTGCCGAAGCCCGGCTTGGCGCCGGTCAGCTGGCAGTGGGCGGACAAGGTGTTACCTGCCTCTCTTCGAGCGGATACTTTTTGGTAATGGAAACCATTCCCATATAGTACCCCGCATGGCTCGCAACGAGGTACGCCCGATCATCAAGCTCCGCTCCACCGCGGGAACCGGCTACACGTACGTCACCCGCAAGAACCGGCGCAACGACCCCGACCGCATGGTCCTGCGCAAGTACGACCCGATCGCCCGGCGCCACGCCGACTTCCGCGAGGAACGCTGACCCCCCGCGCACCACCACCACCGCCGCCGGCCGACCGGGCCACCCGCCCACCGGGCCACCGGGCCACCGGGCCACCGGGCCGCCTGCACCAGGCACCGGGCATCGGGCACCGACCCGACGCGCACCGACCCGCGCCGACGCGCACCGACTTCCGACCGCACCGACCACCGACCACCGACCACCGACCCGCAACGACCACCGACCACCGACCCGCACCGAAGGACACCCGATGAAGCCCGGAATCCACCCCGCGTACGGTCCCGTCGTCTTCCGCGACCGCGCCGCCGACTACGCCTTCCTCACCCGCTCCACCATGACCAGCGACAAGACCGTCGAGTGGGAGGACGGCAACACCTACCCCGTCGTCGACGTCGAGATCTCGAACGTGAGCCACCCCTTCTACACGGGGACCGCCCGCGTCCTGGACACCGCCGGCCGGGTCGAGCGGTTCGAGCGCCGCTACGGCCGGCGCGGAGCGCTCTGATGCGGCACGAAGGCGCGCTGCCCGTCGTCATCGTCGGCGGGCTCCACTCCGAGGCCCGCCGGGAGGTCGTGGACCGCCTCCTGCACAGCGTCCCCGGCAGCGTCGCCCTCCACCACGACCTGTCCACGGCCGCCGAACACGGCACCGTCCTGCGCCGGGTGCGCGACGCCTCGGGCGAGCTGTCCCGCGGCGACACCCCGCTGGTCAACGACTGCGCGTGCTGCGCGCTGCGCGAGGACCTGGTGCCCGAGCTGGAACGGCTGGCCGGCGCCGACCTGGCCCGGCTCGCCGTCGTCGAACTGTGGGACTCCGTCGAACCCAGGTCGATGGCCGAGGTCGTCGCCGCGCACGGCGGCGACGCCGTCCACCTCACCAACGTGATCACGGCCGTCGACCCGGCCCTCGTCCTGCCCTGCCTCGCCAACGGCGACGACCTGGCCGAGGCCGGCCTCGCCGCCGCCCCCAACGATCAGCGCACCGTCGGCGACACCTGGGCCAGGCAACTGGAGTACGCCCCCGTCCTGGCCCTCGTGGACGGCGAGGACGCCGACGACGGCGACCGCGCCCTGCTCGCCCAGCTGCATCCCACCGCCCGGCGCCTGCGGGCCGACTCGGCGGAGTTCGCGGAGCTGGCGTTCGCCGGCTTCGACGTCGAGGCGGCCGCCGCGGCCCAGCACCCGGCCTGCGCCCTGCTCCCCCAGGAGGCCGACGAAGCGGGCGTCACCACCTTCGTCTGGCGCCGGCACCGCCCCTTCCACCCCGAACGGCTGTACAAGGCGCTGGAAGACCTCTGCTGCGCCGCCGCTCGCAGCCGCGGCCGGTTCTGGCTCGCCGATCGCCCCGACACCCTGCTCGCCTGGGACGCGGCCGGCGGGGCCCTGTGCGTGGAGAGTGCCGGACCCTGGCTCGCCTCCCTGCCGGACGCCGCCTGGGAGATGGTCCCGCCCGTACGCCGGGCCGCCGCCGCCCTCGACTGGCACCCCGAACACGGCGACCGCTGCCAGCACCTCGTCTTCACCTCCCCCGGCCTCGATCGCGACGGACTGGCCCGGGTCCTCGAGTCCTGCCTGCTCACCGACGCCGAGTACGCAGCAGGACCCGAGGCCTGGAAGCACCTCCCGGCCGCCTTCGACGCCCTCCTCGACCCCGTCGCATGACCGGACCGTCCGACATCTGAAACAGGAGCGCCCATGGCCCGCCGCAACGACCCCCGCAAGCCTTCGAAGCCCCGCCCCAACCCGCTGGACGCGGCGGGGATCACCTACATCGACTACAAGGACACCGACCTGCTGCGGAAGTTCATCTCCGACCGCGGCAAGATCCGCAGCCGCCGTGTCACCCGCGTCACCGCCCAGCAGCAGCGGCAGCTCGCCGCGGCCATCAAGAACGCCCGGGAGATGGCGCTCCTTCCGTACTCGATCCGGTAGAACCCCGTCGTACCGCGAAGGCGCCGATCCCCCCGGGGGACGGCCGGTTCTTCGGGGTGCGGCGGTGAGTGCGCGGAAACGCGCCCCCGAGTCGGGGGCGCGTTTCCGGGTGGACCGGAACGGAGCCCGGCCGGTGGTCGTCAGGGCGCCGCTCTTACCGCGAGCGAGCGCGGTACGCGGACCGGGATCGCCACCGTTCGCTTCGCCTGCGAGGGGCGGGCGACACGGCAGGGGATCGGGCCCCGTCCGGAGCACCACCGGAGCACCACCGGCGCACGTCCGGAGCACCACCTGAGCGCGACCGGCGCACGACCGGCGCACCACCGGACGCGACGTGAAGTCCGGGCGGGACCGGCACACAGTACACGATTTCCTGTATTCAGGATCTCGTGTACTGTCCTGGTGTGCTGACTGTTGCCTCCGACATCGAGGTGCTGGCCCGCTTCGGCCGCGCGCTCGCCGACCCCATCCGCTGCCGTGTCCTGCTCGCCCTGCGCGACGCCCCGGCCTACCCGGCCGACCTGGCCGACGCCCTCGGCATCTCCCGCACCCGGCTCTCCAACCACCTCGCCTGCCTGCGCGACTGCGGCATGGTCGTGGCCGTCCCCGACGGGCGGCGGACGCGGTACGAGATCGCCGACGAGCGCCTCGGCCACGCCCTGGACGACCTGCGCACCGCCGTCGTGGCGGTGCAGACCGGCCGCACGTGCGCGGACGCCGCCGAGAAGGGGTGCTGCTGACCGTGACCGCGGAGACCCCGATACCCCCCGGCCCCTCCCCGGTCCGACGCGAGGCGCTCTCCCGCCGCATACGGTTCCTGGTCGCCGCCACCATCACCTACAACGTCGTCGAGGCCGTCGTCGCGATCACCGCCGGAACGATCGCCTCCTCGACCGCCCTGATCGGCTTCGGACTCGACTCGGTGATCGAGGTGTCCTCCGCAGCCGCCGTCGCCTGGCAGTTCTCGGCCTCCGACCACACCGTCCGCGAAGCCCGCGAGCAACGCGCCCTGCGGATCATCGCGGTCTCCTTCTTCGCGCTCGCCGCCTACGTCACCTTCGACGCAGTCCGCGCGCTGGCCGGCACCGGCGAGGCCGAGCACTCGATCCCCGGCATCGTCATCGCCGCCCTGTCCCTCGCGGTCATGCCGTTCCTTTCCGCCGCCCAGCGCCGGGCCGGGCGCGAACTCGGCTCCGCCTCGGCCGTCGCGGACTCCCGGCAGACCCTGCTGTGCACCTACCTCTCCGCCGTACTCCTGGTGGGCCTCGTCCTCAACGCCGCCCTCGGCTGGTCCTGGGCCGACCCGCTCGCCGCCCTCGCCATCGCCGGCATCGCCGTGAGGGAAGGCCTCGACGCCTGGCAGGGCAAGGGCTGCTGCGCACCCAACGCCGCAGCCGCACCCACCACCACCGCCGTCGGAGCGGCCGCCACCACCGTAGGAGCCGCCACCACCACCGCCGTCGGCGTCGAGGCGGGCGTCAAGGCGGGCGCCGGATGCGGCGGGTGCGCGTCCGGATGCGGCTGCTGCGGCTAGCGGCGGCGCGGGAGCGACCATCCGCAGTCGCACGGGCAGGCGCGGGCGCCCTCGAAGCGGCGGAGCGCAGCGGACCGCCTCGCGCGCCACGCCGCCGGCCCCGTCCGGGCCACCGGCCCACCGGGCCCCCGTGGTGCGACGCAGCGGCCACGGGGGGCCAACAGGTGCGCTTGGCGGCCCTGTTCGGCGACGCACCCATCCTCCCGCACTAAGATGACAACGATTACCGTATGCATTACTTTTCGGTGCCGAGCGCCCCGGCCCCTTGGGGGCGGGCAGTCGGCACGACATCCGCGGCGTTCGGCCGGCCAGGCCGGCCGGTCCCCGCTTCCCGGGAGGTGGGCGTCCTGCGTGACGCACCGACGACGAATCCACCGGCACCACGGCGCAGCACACGCCAGCGCAAGGCCGTGCTGAGCGCGCTGCACGCCCACGGCGGCTTCGCCTCCGCCCGGGACCTGCACGGGGCCCTCGAAGCCGGCGGCACCGCCATCGGCCTGACCACGGTGTACCGGACGCTGCACGCCCTGGAGCACACCGGACAGGTCGACGTCATCCGCGAGCGGACCGGGGAACGCCGCTACCGGCCCCGGCCCCCCGAGGGGCACCGGCACTACCTCGTCTGCCGCGGCTGCGGCCTCAGCAGGGTGGTGGAGGCGGAGACGGTGGAACGCTGGGCGGAGGACGTGGCCGAGACCACGGGGTTCGCCGAGGTGGAACACACCGTGGAACTGACGGGCATCTGCGTCCGCTGCCACGTCAGCCCGGCCGCGTAGGGAACGGCCGGACCGCGCCGCGCGGCCGGCTCACCGGCGTGCGAGGCACCGGTGCCTCGCACGCGCACCCGGCAGGGGATCGCCGACCCGCCGCGCCCTGTGCCGTACCCGCTGGCCGCGCACGCGCACCCGCCGGTCCGGCGGTCCGGTAGTCCGGCAGTCGGCGGTCCGGCAGCCGGCGGTCCGGCAGCCGACGGTCCGGCGGGCGGCGGTCCGGCGGGCGGGACCGCTCGGCACGCCGCCGAGGGCGGGACCGCCCGGGAGTTCGCGCGATGGCCGCCCGGGCGGCCGGACCGGAGAGGACCGCCGCACCGGAGGGCGCACGTCCGTCTCGGCAGCGCGTGCCCCGCCGCCGAGGCGGGCCGACTCCGGGTGAGGAGTGCGCCGGTGGGTATCCGGGCGGCGGCGACCGGATGACATGCTTGCGTGCGTGTCAGCACGCGAACCGACCGCGCTCACCCTCACCCAGTTCGCCCGCCCGGCCGAACTCTCCGGCGCCCTCAGGCGGGAACTCGCCGAGTGCTGGGCCGCGGTGGTCAATGCCGGCGGGGCGGTCATCCCGGCGGACTGTCCACCGCCGCCCCTGGTCCCGGCGGATGTGGCAGCTGCCGTGGACCACGTCGCCGAGCGCCTGGCGCCCGAGCACTGCAGGCTGCTGGTGGCCGCCCTGGAGGGCTCCGTCGAGGACTCCGTCGCGGGGTCCGAAGCGGGGTCCGAAGCGGGGTCCGTCGCCGGGTGCGAAGCGGGGTCCGTCGCGGGCTGGCTGGTCGTCCGGCGCGAAGGGCATCCGCTCGAAGCACACTGCGGAGTGCTGAACCACGTGCAGACGCGGGTACACCTCAGGCGCCGGGGGATCGGGGCCGCGCTGATGGGCGAGGCGCGCCGCGTCGCGCGGGAGGAGATGGGCCTCGAACGCCTCAAGTTGTCGGTACGGGCGGGCCTGGGACTGGAGGAGTTCTACCGGCGGGCGGGCTGGACCGAGGTCGGCCGCTGGCCGGGGGCGCTGCGCCTGGCGCCGGGAGACGACCGCGACGAGATCCTGATGAGCCTCGCGCTTTGAGTCCTCCTCTCCCGGCAGGGGAGTGGTCCGTCCGGGTGACCGGTCCGGTCACTGGTGCACATGGGCGCGCTGCCCGTCGCGGTCGAAGACCATGATCAACTCGGCGGGGCCGTCCAGGGCCGTGAACGCGTGCGGGACCATCGTCGCGAACTCGGCCGCCTCCCCCGCGTCGACGTCGATCCGCCGGTCGCCCAGCCACAACCGCACACGCCCCTCGAGCACGAGGAACCAGTCGTGGCCCGGGTGCACTCGCCGGCTGGGCGGGGTGCCGGACGGCTCGAGGCGCATCTTCATCGCGACCGTGCGGCCGTCCGGACGGCTCAGCGGCCACGTCGTCCGCGTGCCGCTGCTGTGCGCGACCGGACGGATGACGACGTCGTCGTCGTCGGGCACCTCGAAGAGCACGTCGAAACTCATCTGGAGGGCGTTGGCCAGCGGCACGAGCACGTCGAGGCTCAGCGCGCGTCTGCCCGTCTCGACGCGGCTGATGGTCGACGGGCTGAGGTTGGTGAGCCTGCCCAACTCGTCGAGGGAGTAGCCCAGGGTGGTGCGCATGCTGCGCAGGCGCGCCCGCGCCAGGGCCTCGATGTCGGCGACTCCGTTCACACACCCATCCTGGCACGCCTTGCTGATTATGCAAGAGGCTTTGCCGAGAACGTCGGGCGCCGTACCGTCGGACCCATGAGCGACGATCCCGCACAGAGCCCGCACCCGGTCCGTTCCGAGCACACCGAACACGTCGGCCACGCCCAGCATCCCGCCCTCGAACGCCACTGCGACGTCGCCGTGATCGGCGGCTCGGCCGCCGGTCTCGCCGCCGCCCTCCAGATCTCCCGCCAGCGGCGCAGCGTCCTCGTGGTCGACGACGGCACCCCGCGCAACGCCCCGGCTGCGCACATGCACGGCTATCTGGGCCGCGAGGGCGTCCCGCCCGGCGAACTGACGGAGGCCGGGCGCGCGGAGGTACGCGCGTACGGCGGGGAGGTGCTCTCCGGCCGGGTCGTGGGGGTGCACCGCCGCGACGACGGCCGGTTCCGGCTCGACCTCACCGGCGGGCACGTGCTGGTGGCCCGCCGCGTGCTCGCCGCGACCGGCCTGTCAGACGAACTCCCCGCGATCGACGGAGTCGCCGAGGGATGGGGGCGCGGCGTGATCCACTGTCCGTTCTGCCATGGCTTCGAGGTGCGCGACCGGCGCCTGGTGCAGATCGTCACGCACCCGCTGGGCCTCCACCCGACCCCGCTGTTCCGGCATCTGACCGATCGGCTGACCGTCGTGCTGCACAACCCGACCGGACTCGACCGGGAAGCCGTCGAAGACCTTGCCGCCTCCGGTGTCGCCGTCGAGCGCGGCGAGGTCGGCCGGGTGCTCACCGGGCCGGACGGCGAGGTGTCCGGGGTCGAACTCGGCGACGGCCGCGTCCTCGAGGCGGACGCCGTCGCGGTCGGCCCGAGGTTCCGGGCACGCGCCGACGTGCTGGCCGGGGCCGGGCTCGGCACCACCCCGCACCGGAGCGGCGCCGGCGACGTCCTGGCGGTCGACCCGCGGGGCGAGACCGCCGTACCGGGGATCTACGCGGCCGGCAACATCACCGACCCGAGCCTGCAGGTGCTGCCGTCGGCCGCCCAGGGCAGCCAGGTCGGAGCCGTGATCGCCTTCAGCCTCGCCGAGGAGGATCTGCGCGCCGCCGTCCGGCACTCGGGCGAGCAGGCCGATTGGGACCACCGCTACGGGGGACCCGACCGAGCGTGGAGCACCAACCCCAACGGCACGCTCGTCCACGAGGCCGGCGCCCTGGCCCCGGGCCGGGCGCTCGACGTCGGAACCGGCGAGGGCGCCGACGCCCTCTGGCTGGCCGAGCACGGCTGGAAGGTGACCGCCACCGACATCTCGGGCAACGCGCTCGCCCGGGTGCGCGCCGAGGCCGAACGCCGCGGGCTTGCGGTCGAGTTGGCACGCGGCGACGTGGGCGACCCCGCCCCCTTCGGCACCGAGACCTTCGACCTGGTCTCGCTGCAGTACGGCTCGTTCAAGCGCACGCCCGACCAGCGCGGTCTGCGCAGCCTGCTCGCCGCCGTCGCCCCGGGCGGCACGCTCCTGGTCGTGCACCACGACCTCACCCCCCTGCGCGAACCGGTGGACGTGGCGGCCCAGAGCCGGATGTACGACCCGGAGGCGTTCGTCGGGGTCGACGAGATCGCCGCCGCGCTCAGCGCCGACCCCGGCACCTGGCGGGTCGAGATCCACGAGACCCGGCCACGGCCCCCCGGCGCGGCCAGCACCCACCACGTCGACGACGTCGTACTGCGCGCGACCCGACGAGCGGTCTGACCGCGCTGCCGGATCCGCCGGGACAGCGGTGCACGCCGAGACGGTCGCCCGCCGGCACCGGACTCCCGGGCCACGGCCTCCGGGGCACGGTCTCCGGAGCACGATCCCCCGGCGCGGCCAGCACCCACCACGTCGACGACGTCGTACTGCGCGCGACCCGACGAGCGGTCTGACCGCGCTGCCGGATCCGCCGGGACCGCGGTGCACGCCGAGACGGTCGCCCGCCGGCGCCGGACTCCCGGGCCGCGGCCTCCGGGCCGCGGCCTCCGGGCCGCGGCCTCCGGGCCGCGGCCTCCGGAGCACGGCCTCCGCGCCGCGCCACCCGGACTGACAGCCCGTCCGCGGCGGACCGTCCGATCACCGGGTCGAGCCGGTCAGCCCTGAGCCGGAGCCGGCGGAGAAGCCGCCGCACATCCCCGCTGTCAGCCCTTGAGCGCCACGAGCACGCAACTGTCCCCCACCTGCCACACCGGGGCGACATGGCCGAAGCCCGCCTGGCGCAGCAGTTCGGCGTGCTGATCGAGGGTCAGATGGTGGTTGGCGTCGTCACCGCCCGGCACCGGGCGGCTCCGCTCCCGGCGCTCGAACAGGTCGGCCAGTTCGGGGTCGGCGGCCGCGTCCCTCCACCAGGACTCCCAGTCCTCGTGGCCGGGTGCCCCCGTGCGCTCGGCGCGGCACCGCCCCACATGGGCGGTCAGATGCGTGCAGGGCCCCGGGTCCGGAGGGAAGTGGTCCCCGTTCACCAGCGCCCCGCCGGGCCGCAGGAGGGCCGCGATGCTGCGGTAGGTCTCCAGCAGGACGGGGGCGGGCAGGTAGTGCAGGGCGGTCGTCGACACGGCGGCATCCGGACCGCGGTGCAGCCGAAGGGCGTCGGTCCAGCCGTCCGCGCCGATCACCGTGTCCACATAGCGGGCGGCGTCCCCGTAGTGTGTGCGCCCCAACTCCAGCAACACGGGGTCCATGTCGACGGCGACGATCTCCGCACCCGGCAGGCGGCGGGCGAGCCGGGCGGAGAGGGAACCGGGTCCGCAGCCCAGGTCGAGCAGGAGCGGCCGGGGACGGCCGGCGCAGACGTGCTCCACGACGTCGGAGATCACGGTGAATCGCTCCTCGCGGTCCACGGCGTAGTGCTGCTGCTGCCGTTCCCAGCGCTCCACCCATGTCCTGGCCGCCCCCATGCTCACACCCATTCCGTCCCGGCACCCCTTCCGTCTCCCACCCGATGCGGCTGCCACGCAATCTACAGGTGGAAACGGTTATCAGTTGCCCTAGGTCAAACGGCGTCACCCCAACGAAGCGAGTACGGTCAGCAGCCGGTCGATCTCCTCGCCGGTGTTGTATACGTGCAGGCTCACGCGGACGGACCGGTCCTCGTCGTCCGCCCCCGCCTGGCAGTGGCTGTCGGCCCGGACCATGAAGCCATGGCTGAAGAGGATGAAGCCGAGGTCGTGCGAGGGGATGTCGCGGTGCCGGAAGGCGACGATGCCGTGCCGGCGCTGCGCCGCGGGCAAAGCGGTGTCCGACGACAGGCTGGCGGGGCAGCCGAGGATCTCGTAGGCGTCCAGATGGCGCAGCCGGTCGGTCAGGCGGGTGGCCAGAGCGGCGACATGGGCGCAGACGCGGTCGACGCCCACCGCGTCCAGCCAGTCGAGTGCGGCCAGCAGCGAGACGACACCCACGGTGTTGGGGGTGCCCTGCCATCCGGCGGGCCGCAGCAGGGGGCCGCGGGTGTTGCGCGCCCACACCGCTCCGGTGCCCGGCAGCGCGAGCGCCTTGTGCCCGGAGAACACGACGAAGTCGACGTCGAGCGCCGGATCGCCGACCCGGAGGGGGAGGTGGCCGACGCTCTGGGCGGCGTCCAGGCAGATCGGCACCCGCGGACCGACGGCGGCGCGCAGCCGGTGGACGTTCATGTCGCCGCCGTAGACGTGGTGGACGTGCGTGGCGGCGACGAAGCGGGTGCGGGGCCCGACGGCCGAGGCGAGTGCGCGGTGGTCGTAGTCGCCGGACACCTCCTGGTACGGCAGGGCACGGACACGCACCTCGGTGCCGCGTGCGGCGAGCAGGCGCCGGGCCTCCAGCCACGGTTCGAGGTTGGCCCGGTGGTCGGCGAACGGCACCAGGATCTCGTCGCCGTCGTCGAGGTACTCCGTGAGCCAGTCGCGGGCGACGGTGCGCAGGCCCTCGGTGGCTCCGCTGGTGAAGTGGACGGTGGAGCGGTCCGGTTCCGGGTCGCCGAGGAACTCCCTGACCCGGTCGCGGGCCCGCTCGATCGCCGCGGTGGTCCGGTTGGCCCAGGGGTAGCTACCGCGGCCGGCGTTGGCGTTGGCGGACGTGAGGTAGCTCTGAACGGCGTCGAGGACGGCCCGGGGCTTCTGCGAGGTCGCCGCGCTGTCCAGGTAGGCCAGTTCCGGATGCGCGGTGATGATGGGGAACTGCGCCCTCACCGTCCGCTGCCAGGCCCCGTCCGCGTCCCGGTCTCCTCCGCTCATCGGGTCACTCCCGCACCAGCGGTGCGCCCGCGTCCCGCCAGGCGACGACGCCGCCCGCCAGGCTGCGCACGTCCGGGTGCCCCATGCGGGTCAGCAGCGCGGCGTAGCGCAGCGACTTCTCGCCCACGGGACAGGCCAGGAGCACCGGTGTCCGCTTGCTGAACGGCAGTCCGGTCCGCACCAGTTCCTCGAACAGCTCGTCGACGATGTTGACCGAGCCCTCGATGTGCAGTGCGGCGTAGGCGTGCGGCCCGCGCAGGTCGACCACCAGCGGGCGCGGGTCGCCGTCGGCCATCCAGCGCCGTGCCTCGCCCACTTCGACGGCCCGGCCCTCGGCGCGGACCTCGCCGTCGGTGAGCGCGGCGGCGGAGTGGCCGCGGCGCGCTGCTCCGAGCAGCTCCGGGCGCCGGCGGCGTACGTAGCTGAGGTAGCTCTCGGCCCGGTCGCAGACGATGAACACCGCGGTCCGGCGGCTGCCGGTGCCCGCCAGTTCGGCGTCGACGGACTCCAGATGCCGGACGGCTCCCCGGTACGCGGCACCGCCGGTCGGCCCCGACAGCAGCCCGCAGCGGCGGATGAGCGTGACCATTCCGTCGATGGCGTCCTGGGAGGTGACCGACGTGAGGGAGTCGTACGTCGCGGGGTCGAACAGGCCGACCTGGTGGACCTCGTCGATGGTGCGGATGCCGGGGATGAAGTCGGCCTTGTCGGCGACCAGCCCGAGGACGCGCACCCTCGGGTCGTGCTCGCGCAGCACCCGGGCGACACCGGTGGAGGATCCGGCGGTGCCCACACAGGCGATGAACCAGTCGGGGACGCGGCCGTCCAGGTCCTTGACGATCTCCGGTCCGGTCCCGGTCGCGTGCGCCTCGACGTTGCGCGGGTTGAAGTACTGGTCGGTGTGCAGATAGGTGCTGTCGGGTTCCGAGAGCGCCTGGTGGAAACGGGTCAGCGGA
The DNA here is from genome assembly GCF_003122365.1 of Streptomyces spongiicola. Taxonomy (NCBI): domain Bacteria; kingdom Bacillati; phylum Actinomycetota; class Actinomycetes; order Kitasatosporales; family Streptomycetaceae; genus Streptomyces; species Streptomyces spongiicola. The sequence continues at coordinate 6,659,799 of NZ_CP029254.1, read as the reverse complement.
TCGTCGGTGTCCGTCGGGTCAAGGCACTCGCTCTGACCGGGCAGTTCCTCGATCTCCGCCCCGAGGAGCAGCAGCAGCTCCTTGATCTCCGGGACGCGCATCCGGTTGGTCACGCTCCTGAACCTCAGCCCGTGCATCCCGGCCAGCAGGGCGAGGGCCTTGGCCGTGTTGCCGCTGGACAGCTCCACGACGGTGCCGTCGCCTCCGGCCCCCTGCTGGAGGTGCGGGCGGGCCATGAACCAGGCGGGCCTGTCCTTGACCGACCCGAACGGGTTGAGCATCTCCAGCTTGGCGAACAGGTCGATGTGGCGCAGCCCGTGTACGGACGGGTCGATGCGGACGAGGGGTGTGTTGCCGATGGCCTCGGTGATGGTGTCGTACCTCATGAGGGCACTCCCTGCGGGTCGGTGAGTGGCCAGTAGTCCTCGTCGGGGCACCAGCGCCAGGCTCCCTCTCCTCTCGCGACGGCCACCGTCCTGGCGACGGGCTGCCGTTGGGCGCGGTGTGCGTGGAAGTCCATGACGTATCCGGCCGTGTTCACGAACGCCAGCAGGTCCCCGGCGCACGGCAGCCGGGGCAGGTACACCAGCCGACGGGTGATCAGGTCGGCCTCCAGGCAGAGGTTGCCGACCAGGTGGACCCCGACGGGCCCGCCGCCGGACGGCTCGGGACGGCGGCCGTCCCCGCCGCCGTCGCGGGGCAGCAGGACGGGGTCGACGAGGACACCGTGCTCCTCCAGACTCACGTCTCCCGCGTTCATGCCGAGGCGCACCAGATGGCGGGCGGGGCCCTCCTCGGTGGGCCGCACGTCCAGCACCCGGGCCAGCGAGAGGCCGCACTGGTCGACGAGGGCGCGCCCCGGTTCGACGTACAGGTCGTTCAGATGCTCCAGCAGCAGCGTGGCGGGCGGGCGGCCCAGGGCCGGAGCAGGACGGGACAGGAGGGCGTCGAGGTAGCCGGGCCCGGCGACGGACCGGTGGGCGGGGTACAGCGCGGCCGTACCCCGCACCGTACCGCCCTCGTTGCGCAGCCCGTATCCGTGGCCGCGCCAGGTCAGGGACGGGCGCACACCGAGCACCGCCTCGCTCAGCGCGGTCGTCCACCGCTCCCACTCGCCGGCGTCGTCGACGTAGCCGACTCCGAACCCGCCGCCGATGTCCACGGCGCGCGGCCGCAGTCCCCTCCCCCGGCACTCGTCCATCAGCAGCACGCAGCGCTCCAGCGCTCTGGCCTTCTCCTCCGGCGCGGTGGTGTCGAGGTGGTAGGCCAGTCCGGTCAGTTCGACGGCGTCCGCGTACCGCTCCAGCGCCTCCCACACCTCGCCGGACCTGCCCACCGGGGTGCCGAAACGGCTGCGGCGCGACAGCACCCGCGTACCGGATCCGGTGGGCCCGGCGTCCGACTCGAACTCCGACAACCGCACCAGCACGTCCACCCGGCCGAGTCCGTGCCTCCGGACGAGATGCGCCAGTTGCTCCAGTTCGCCGGCCGAGTCCAGGTTGACCGTCGCCCCCACCCGTGCCGCCAGCCACAGGAAGTCCCGGTCCTTGGGGCCGGTGGCCATCACCCGATCGCCCGTGAACCCGCAGCCCAGCGCGTGCCGCAGCTCGTCCAGCGAGGCCACGTCGATCCCGACCGCGGCGGGGTCGCAGGCGGCCAGCCTCCGCACCAGGGCGCTGGAACGATTGGCCTTGTGCGCGAAGTACACCCGCCCGGCGAGGTGGTGGCGCCGGTAGACGGACCGGAAGCGTTCGGCGTTCTCGGCGACGACCTCCGGGAGGAGCACGTTCAGCGGCGATCCGAGCGCGTCGCACAGCGCGTGCAGGAACGGCGCGTCCTGAAGAAGCGAGGCGAGCGGTGGCTCCACCCGCGGCCGCAGATACAACGGCGCGTCCATCACCGAGCACCCCCCTGGTCAGACCGTCGCCGCCGCGTCGCCACGACGACCGCTCCGCTGTAGTCGTATCCCTCCGCAGGCATCGCTAAGCCAAGACGGGCGAGGAGTTCGAAGCCGCCCGCGGAAGGGCCCCGGCACGCGGTGCACCGGCACCGGCACCGGCACCGGGCGGCTCGGCGCAACTCGGGGTGAAGGATCACGTGGTGCTCTCCTCGTGGGCGTGGCGGGTGCCGAGGGCCGGTCCGTAAACGATCCAGTCCCGGCCCGGTGCGGCACCGAGGGCGGCGCCGAGGTCCGCCTGCTGCCAGGAGCCGACGACCGGGGCCCGCGGGGCCGTTTCCCCACGGCGCACTTCGGCCGCGGATCGTTGCGCCGCTCCCCCGGTTCCGCGCCCCACGGGCGGTTCAGCGCAGTTGGAGAACCGAGACGGCGAGGCCGAGCAGTCCCAGGACCAGTCCCATCGCCTCCCAGGGATGCCGTCGGAGGAAGCCCCAACCGTGCGATCCCGCACCGGCCGCCGGGAGGCTCGGCTCGAGCCCGGCCAGGCCGCCGGCGAGTTCGGTGGGTGCCGAGAACAGGATGCGCCGGCCGTCGTCGGCCCGGCCGGTGTTGAGTTCACGTTCGCTGATCCAGCGGTCGGCGGGCCCGAGCAGGAGCCGTGGGCGACGGGTCCTCAGATGGAAGACGACGATGCGGTAGCGGGTGAGAACCCCGGATGTGCGGGAAACCATCAGGCGTTCGAACCGCTGGAGTTCGGTGAGCGTGTCGCCGTCATGGTCGAAGGAGAAGTCGGTGAGTTCCTCCTCCAGTTCCCGGACCATCGTGTGTCCGATCGTCAGGTCGTCGGGGCGGCGATGCCCACCGATCAGCTGGTACTGGCGCGACCGCGCGTCGTACTGCACCAGATACCGGCTCTCGCCTCCTCGCGCCTCCTCCTTGATCACGGCCTGGACGATCTCGGCGCTCGCCAGCGGCGGAGCGGAGGCTCCCCTCTCCGCGAAGCGGCGGCTCTCGACGGCGAACAGGAACCGGGGACCCGACAGGACCGCCTCGCCGCCGGCCGAGGTGTCGGCGCCGGCTTCGGCCCTTCCCCAGTTGAGGAGGACGTCGAGTCCCTGGTCGAGGTGTTCGGCCAGACTCAGGATGCAGCCGTGCGCGATGGATGTCGCGGCCCTGAACAGCGGTTCGCCGCCCGGACCGGTTTCGAGGTCCAGCACGCCGAGGACCCCCAGCACGCCCATGGCGGCCTCGACTCCGGGAACGTCCCGGTCGTCCAGCCCGGCGCGTCCCGCCAGTTCCGACGGGTCGATCGCCGGCTCCGAGACCGGCGGGACGGCTCTGAGGATCCGGGCGACACCCTGCCCGTACGGCGCGCCTCCGGTGGTCTGTGCCATGAGTCCCCCTTCACTGTCGCGTTTCCGGTCCCGGAGCCGGGCCGCCGCCGGCGGGCCCCGCGGGTCCCGTGCGCGCGGGCCGCGGGCACGGGTCCCGTGACGGGTACGGGCCTCGTGGAGCACAACGGAGGCCGTCTCTTCTTCCGTACGGCGGGGCGGGGCGAGGCGCTGGTCTTCGTCCACGGCTTCACCCTCGACAGCCGCCTCTGGTCCCGGCAGTTCGAGCACTTTCGGAGCGGTTTCCGCGTGGTCGCCTACGACTGCCGGGGGTTCGGCCGGTCATCGGTGCCGACCGGGCCCTACTCCCCCGCCGACGATCTCCGCAGCGTGCTCGACCATCTGGGGATCGCCAGGGCGCACCTGGTCGGGCTGTCCATGGGGGGCCGGATCGCGGTCGACTTCGCCACGGCCCACCGCGGGCGGGTCGGCTCCCTCTGCCTGATCGGCAGCGACGTCGGAGGGTACCGGTTCTCCTTCGACTGGGACCCGCCGGGCGGCACTCTCGGGGAGATGCGCGCGGCATGGCTGGCCGGCGCCGTCTTCGACGGGGTCCGCGCCACACCCGAACTGCTGCGGAGCGTGCGGGAGATGGTCATGGACTACAGCGGTTTCCACTGGCGCGCGCACGATCCCCGGGAGCCCGACCGGGACGCCGTCCACCTGCTGCACCGGATCACCGCACGGACCCTGGTCGTCGTGGGCGAGAACGACCTTCCCGACTTCCACGCCGTCGCGGGGCTCCTTGCCGACCGGATCCCGCGGGCCGGTCTCACCGTGGTGCCCGGGGCCGGGCATCTGCTCCCCCTCGAACGCGCCGGCACCTGCAACGGGCTCATCGCGCGTCACCTCGCAGGCTCCGCCGACGGCAGCCGGCCGCCCCGGCCCCGTTCCACGTAGCGCTTCCAGGCCCCCGACCGGTACCAGTCCCCGCCGAACCCGGAGATCACCGGCGGACGTTCCAGGCACGCGAGGCCGCGCCAGAACGCGTCCACCAGGCCGCTGTAGCGCACGGCGGTCCACAGATCCGCCCGGGTGAAGGGCGGCCCGCCGGTCCTGGCCACACGGATGTCGTATCCGCCGCGATAGTGGTTGCCTCCCACCGAGAGGGGCTCCCGCCACAGCTGTGCGCCCGGCGCCCTGATCGAGTGGCGGACGCCGGCGGCGACGTGGCCGCCGTGCCAGAGGTCGGCGTGCTCGGCGAGGTCCGGCATCGTCGGAGGAAGGAAGTAGTGCCGCCGCGCAGGCACCTCGGCGCGGGTGAAGTTGCCCGGGACGAAGTGCCAGCGGTTGTACTGCATGCGCTGGCTGACCGACCACAGCAGCGTCACCAGCTCGTGTTCCGGCCGCCGCCCCGCGAAGCCCGGGTGCGGGAGCACACAGCAGAAGAAGTCGGGTCTGCGCAGCGCGAGCACCCCGGAGATCCGGTCCGGCGCGGCGGCCCCGAGCCGCGTCAGATCGCGGACCGCGCTGCTCATCCCGTAGTCCGCCCGGAGGTCCAGCACGGCCGCCATGACGATCAGCGCCAGCAGCTCTTCGGCGTCTCCGCCGCCGAGCGCCAGCTCCGCGGCGGCCCGCGAGACGAGCGCTTCGGCGGGCAGTCCGGTGGGGTTCGCCAGGGCGGGAATCCCGCGCCCCAGGCCCGCGAGGGCCGCGGGGAGGCGGTCGTGGGCCCTCTCCGCGGCGGGCACCCCGGCGAGGATCTCGCGCTTCCCGAAGGCCGGAGCGGAGATCCGCCGGAAGCACAGCGCACCGGAGGCGTGCACCGCGGTCCTGAGCGCGGCCGCCTCCGCCGCGAGGTCCTGGAGCGGTCGTCCGGCCGTGTCGGGGCGGACCGGGACGCCCAGCGCCCCCGCGTACCCGCGCAGCCGGGAGACCAGCCATCGGCGCAGTCCCAGGGCGCTCAGCTGCCGCCCGTTGAACTCCTCGAAGCAGACCGGTCCTCCTGCCGTGAAGAGCAGGTGGGCGGCGGCGACGAACAGCCGGTCGGCCCGCGGCCAGTCGGCGACGGGAACACCGGCGAGCCCCTCGAGGATCCCGTCCCGCAGAAGGGTGTTGCTCGCGGCGTCGGACCTGGAGTAGATCCGCCTGCCGACGTAGAGGAGAACCGTCTCGACCCGCTCGACCCAGTCGGTGACCTGCCCGAGCCGCTCGGTGAGCCTCCCCTCCCTCTCCCATGCCCGGAGGATGCGGTCCAGTTCCCGCTGTTCCAGCCGCTCTTCCTGCCGCCAGGCCGTGTGGCGCTCCTCGGCCCGCTCCCTCGCCGCCTCTCCGACCCGCATCGCCGCGAGGATGTCGGCGTCGGGCAGCTCGTCGAGTTCGTCCCGCAGCAGGAGGGACAGCTTCCCCTGCCGCGAGTAGGCGACGAAGACGTCGCCGTCCCGGGCGGACGGGGCCGACAGCCGCAGCCGTTCGTCCCCCATGACCTCGTGGAGCAGATGCCGTTCCCGCTCGGTCAGGCCCGCCGCCCCGTCCTCGTACGGCAGCCGGCCGCCGAGGGTGATGAGCCGGACGAGCACCGTGTAGGCGGGGCGGTCCTCCCGCACCTCGCGGCGCAGATCGCGGAACAGGTCGCCCGCGGAGAGCCCGGTGCTCCTGCGCCCGCCGCCGGCCATCAGGCGCTCTCCCGCCGTGAGCGGCCGTTGACGTCCCCCGCCCGGATCATGATTTCCTGGGGCACTCCGGCGGCTGCCTCCAGCGCCGCCGCGATCCTGGTCCGCCAGCCGTCCGCGAGCCGTTCCGGGATACGGGGTGGGCTGGACTCGACGACCCCCTCGCAGTCGGGCGTTCCGCACGAGCACGCGAAGCTCCACGGCTCGTCGAAGCGGAAGGTCCGGTAGTCGCAGCAGACCTCCTGGCCGCGGCGGATGTCGACGACGGCGATCCCCGCGGAGAGGCCGAAGTCCAGCACCGCCGGCCGGCATGAATGGTTGAACAGGTGAGCGCCGTGGCAGGGGGTGATCAGGCCCGCGTCGGCACGCCGGTAGCCGTACTCGTGGAGCCAGTCGACCACCGCCGGCGGCGCCGTCCGCTGGCTGACGCCGTCCATGACACGGCATCGAGGGCAGGGCGCCCAGAGCGCGGTTCCCAGGGGGATGTCGGTGAGAGCGACGACCCCGGAGCCGTGGATCCCGCTGACGCCGGGGTGGAGCGATGAGTGGAGTGTCATGACGGCTCCAGGATCGAGTCGAGCGTCCGTTCCGCTTCGAGGACTTCGGCCCCGTCCCCGCCGACGACGAGATAGCGCCATCTGCCGTCGATCTCGGTCGTGTCGGCGGTGAGGACCACCCTGGTCGGGCCCTGGGCGAGGCCCGCGGACTCGATGGCGCGGACCACCGTGCCGAAGCCGGGGCCGCGGCCGCGGCCGCGGCCGCCCCGGCGGACGTCCGCGAGCCAGTACGGCGAGTCCCGTCCGGTGAGCCGGCGTGCGAGTTCCTCCAGACAGGTGCCGCCCGTGCGCCGGACGTTCGCCTCCGTCACGACGTAGCCCCCCGGCAGAAGGCAGCAGTCCACGTCGAACACCCCGCGGTAGCCCTCGCCGTGCAGCCACGAGCCGACGGCGAGCGCCGCCTCGTGCGCGACCGCGGCACCCCGCGGCGCGGCGGGCGCCGTCATCCCGGTCCAGGCGTTGTCCGCGGTCCGCTGGTCGCAGCTGGAGAAGGGTACGGGCCCGTGCTCCTCGACGATCATCTCGGCGCTGGGCACCGACACGAAGTCCAGGAACTCCTCGTAGACCCAGCCGCATCCGCGCCCGGGCCGGTGTTCCGCGGTCCCGGTGAGCCACCCGGTCCGGGACAGCGAGTCTCCGGCGTGCACGACCGCCGTCCCGTACCCGTTCGAGGAGCGGTCGATCTTGACGATCGCCGCGGGACGCTCCTTGAGGAACCCGCCCAGCAGAGCACGCAGTTCCGGCAGTGTCGCGGCGTGGCCGCCGGGAGCCACCGGGAGTCCGAGTGACCGCGCGATCGCACGGAACCCGCTCTTGGTGTTGATGTCCCGTACCGCCCGCAGCGTCCTCTCGCCGGGAATCCGGTCGTAGCCGGCGACCGGTGTCCCGGTGCGCCCGGCGAAGTCCACGACCCGGCGGTCCAGTACGAAGGGCAGCAGTTCGGACCGCGCCACCACCTTCTCCACCGCGCCCCGCCGCTCGACCAGGTCGAGGGCGTGACCGGTGAAGACCTCGTCGGGCTGGACCAGCTCGACCAGGCCGAGGTCGATGCCGAGGGTCCGTTCCACGTAGTCGCGGAACGCCGGGCGGCAGGGCGCCTGCACGACCACGCAGTCGCCCGGGCGCGCGAGCCACAGTTTCCGCGGCGTCACCGACGCCATGGCCCGCGCGTAGGACGGCGGCGCGTTCTCGATCATGACGTCGTTGACCAGATTCCCCAGCAGTGTCCGACTGCTCCTCCCGGCCGCGCTCATGCCGTCTCCTCGGAGCGGCCGGGGCGGCGCGCGTGGAACACGGCGTGCCCGGCGTACAGCCAGCAGACGTCCGCGTCGGCGAAGCCGGCCCGGGCGAGCCAGGTCAGGTGCTCACCGACCCCGGAAGGGCGGTCGACGGGGTCGGGGAACCTGAAGGTGTTCCACCGGGCGGACTCGAAGGGCAGGGTCGCCGCCGGATCGGCCGCGGCCACCTCCGCGTCCCAGCGTGCCGCGGCGAGGGCCAGCGGCGCCGGGCCCACCGGTGACACCAGGTCGGCCATCACGAACGCCCCGCCCGGTGCCAGCGCGGCACGGACCCTGCGGTACAGGGCCTGTTTGGCGCGGTCGTCGAGGTGGTGGACGGCCAGCGAGGTGACGACCGCTCCGTAGGGCCCGCCGCCCGGGGCGCCGTCCTCCTCCCCGCCGACCCGGCACAGGGCCCCGCCCTCCTCCATCCCGACCCGGCACAGGGCCCCGTCCTCCTCCATCCCGACCCTGCGCAGGGCGACGCGCTCGGCGAAGCCCGCCAGCCGGATCCGGGCGAGCCGGAGCATCCGAGCCGACGCGTCGACGGCGGTCACCCGGACCTCGGGCAGCCGGCCGAGCAGCCGCTCGGTGAGTCTGCCGTCCCCGCAGCCCAGCTCCAGAACGACCGGCCGCGGCAGCTCGCCGAGCAGGTCGCAGACGATGTCGAGCTGTTCCCTCCGCCGGGGCACGAACGCGTCTCCGTACCTCACGAACAGGGCGGTGTCGTCGTCCAGCCAACCGGTGCTCATGTTCCCCTCCCCACGGTCAACGCCCCGCGCTCTGCGAGCCAGCCGGCGACCTGCCGGCAGCCGGCGGGTACGTCCAGACCCGCTCGCGGGCACCGCAGCCCCCGGGCCAGCCAGTCCCGCACCTCCACGCGGTCGGGCACCCGGACGGACGCCCCCAGCGCGGCGATCCGCAGGACCCCGCCGTCGCCGTGCCAGAGCACCGGCGCCCGCAGCCGGGCCGGACCTGCGAGCGGTCCGCCGGTGCGCGCCGGCCTCGGTGGCCGCATGCCGAGCGCGGAAAGCGTCGCCAGCATGTCCGCGGCGGTGCCGTCCGAGGCGGTATGACACCGGTAGTCCTCCAGCCAGTCGCCCGGCACCTCGCCGGCGAAGCGGTCCGACCAGGAGCGCAGCACGGGCCCCGGGCACGCGGCCCCCCGCCCGTAGGAGGCCACGTTCAGGGCGAGCGAGGGCCCGCCCTCCGACCGGCCCACGTGCCAGGTCCCCGCCTCCCAGGCGAAGCCCTGCCCGGGTGCCGCGGTGAGGCTCTCGGCCCGGTGCCGGTGGTCTCGCGGAGCGAGGCCGGACAGGTACTGCTCCTGTGCTCCGCTCTCGGGGTCCCTGTCCTCCCGGACGGGCGTTTCCGGCGGCAGCCAGGCGTCCCCGGCCCAGAAGTCCATGGTCTTCCTGCCTTCGACGACAAGATGGAGGTTGGAGCAGGCCTCCCGGTGGATACCCCCGGGTGTCTCCCCGTAACGGCCGTAGAAGACCTCCGCCTCGACCCGTCCCTGGGGCAGCCCCCGCCTCGCGAACCACGGTTCCAGCCCGGTGACCAGGGCCCGGAAGAGCGTCCGGTCGTGGGTCTGTGCCGCGCCGGCCCACGCGAACACGTCGTGCGCCGCTCCTTCCGCCGGCCGCTTGCCGCGCCACGCGCCCGGCCGCTCCTCGGGCTCGCCTCGCACGAACAGCTTCGTGCGCGGTACGGCGGCGCTCCGCGCGGACGCGGCGAAGGCCCGGTCCAGTACCCGGCGTACCCGTCCGGGCGTGACCTCGGGGAGATGCCAGCGCACACCGGAGACCGCAGCCGGCTCCCGGGACGGGGCGATCGCGGGCCGCCTCACTGCTCCGCCTCCCCGGGGACCGGTGGATAGCGGTGACGGGCTCCCCCGCGGTCCGTCACCAGATACGAACCGTCCGCCGACCGTTCGAGGTAGTCGCTGCCGATCGGCACCTTGCCGTGTCCGCCCGGTATGTCCAGGACGTAGGTGGGCTGGCAGAGCCCGGAGACATCGCCCCGCAGCCGGCGGACGATGCCCCTGCCCTCCTCGATTCCCGTGCGGAAGTGCCCCGTCCCCCGGGCGAGGTCCGCGTGGTGCAGGTAGTAGGGCTTCACCCGGTGCTCGACGAGTTCCCGGAACAGCTCCTCCAGCGCCCTCGGACTGTCGTTCACCCCGCGGAGCAGCACGGTCTGGCTCAGCAGCGGAACACCCCGGTCGGCGAGCGCCCCGAGCGCCGCCGACGCCTCCTCGCCGATCTCCCGGCGATGGTTGCAGTGCAGGACGATCCAGACCGGCATGCGGCGTTTCAGGACGGACAGCAGCCGGGGCCGGATCCGCTCCGGGGAGACGACGGGGACCCGGGTGTGGATCCGGACCACCCTCACATGGGCGATGCCGTCGAGAGCGTCCAGCAGCCGGCCCAGGCGCGCGGGCGGGAGCATCAGCGGGTCGCCGCCGGTGAGGATGACCTCCCAGACCTCCTCATGGCCGCGGATGTAGTCGAGGGCCGCCGCGAGATCCTCGTCGGGCAGGATCCCGTGCTCCGGTCCCACGACCTCCCTCCGGAAGCAGAAGCGGCAGTAGACCGGGCACATCCCGAGCGGCTTGAGCAGGACGCGGTCCCGGTACCGGTGGGTCACGCCGGTCAGCGGACTGAACCGTTCGTCCCCGATGGGATCGGTCAACTCCTCTGCGGAGACGATGAGTTCACTGGCAGTGGGCACGAACTGCGCGGCCACCGGGTCGTCCGCGCCCTGGCCGAGGCGCCTTCTGACAGCCGGGCTGATCGCGATCGCGTACCGCTCGGCCACCTCCTCCAGAGCCTTGGCGTCCGCGGTGAGTCCGGCGGCCGCCAGGCCGCCGACGGTGCGTATCGTCGTGTGGTCATCCGTCATGTCCGGTCCGCTCTCCCTTCTCGTTGCCGACCACTCCCAGGGGACCTCGGGCGACATCCGGGCTCAATACCGGTGCGGGATGTCCAGACAGGTTCGGACAACTCCGTTGTCCGGCCTTCGCTCAACTCCGTTGTCCGGCCTTCGCTATGCTGCCCGCAGAGCCCTACGCATCTGCCCTGGCGGTTGACCTTGCTCGACGACCCTGCCCGTCCCGATCCCCTGCGCATCGCGACGCGCAAGGACTTCGGCCGCGAACTCACCCTCGTCAAGGACGCCTCGGGTCACACCGTCCGCCGGCTGGCCGGCGAACTGGGCGTCCCCCCCAGCACCCTCGGCGGCTACTTCGCCGGCACCCATCTCCCGGGCCTCCACCCACCGGGGCTGCTCCTCCGGTTGCTGCAAGCCTGCGGGGTGGCCGATCCCGGGGTTCTGGAGGAATGGCACCGGGCCTACTGGCGGGTCAAGCGGGCGGCCGACGAACACGCCGGCCAGGGGAGCCGCGGGGCGGGGCCCGACCAGGCCGGGTCCGCAGAGCCCTCTCGGCCACCGCTCCTCGCCGACGGTTCGCGGCTCGTCTCGGTCTCGACGCGGCCTCCGCTGGGCCGGGTCGGCGGCGACCCGGAGATCCGTGGCCGTGACGCTCTGGTGGGCGCGCTCGCCGGGGTGATCGGGAGTGCCTCGCTGCTGCGAGACGAACCGAGCATCCACGTCCTGCACGGACTCGGTGGCTGCGGCAAGAGCACCGTGGCCCTGGCCACCGCCAGAGCCGCGATGGCCGCCGGAGTCCGCACCTGGTGGCTGGTCGCCGACGACGTCGCGGTGCTCACCGCCGGCATGCTGTCCATCGCCATGGAACTGGGCGCGGACCCGGACGAGTTGCGTCTCGGCAGCCTCCAGGACATCGTCTGGCGGCTGCTCGGGGGACTTCAGGAGCGGTGGCTCCTGGTCCTGGACAACGCCGACGACCCGCCGGGCGCGCTCTCGCTGAACGGCCGACCGGTGACCGACGGCACCGGATGGCTCCGGGACGCGGGGCGCAGTCTCGGGACCGTCGTCGTCACCAGCTGCGACAGAAGCGAGTCGAGCTGGGGCGCCCCTCCCCCGCCGTGGCTGGCGCTGCACGAGGTCGAGTGCCTGCCGCCGGATCTCGGCGCGGACCTGCTCATCGAACTCACGGGCCAGGGCGGCGACCTCGGCGCGGAGACCGGGGCCGCCATGCTCGCCGAGCGGCTCGGCGGGCTTCCGCTGGCTCTGGTCCTGGCCGGACGCTACCTGGCCGAGATAGCCGGAATGCCCGGAAGCTGGATCACCCCGGACCTTCCCAGGGGGTTCGGCGGCTATGCGCAGGCCCTGGACCGGGGCACGGAACCGGCGGCGCTACTGGCGACGGCGGCGGCGACCCCTCCCACCAGGCCGGAGCACATGACGGTCAGCCGCACCTGGGAGCTGTCCCTGGACCTGCTCGCCGATCGCGGCTTGGCCGAGGCCCGCAGGCTCCTCCAGTTCCTGGCCTGTCTGGGCTCCGCGCCCGTCCCCTACGAACTCGTCCTGAACGCCCGGGCCATGTCGGCCTCGCCGCTGTTCGGGACGCTGTCGCCCCGGCTGGTCTGGGAGACGCTGCGCGGGCTCGAAGCCCTCGGGCTGCTCGACCTCACCACCTCGCCGGCCGGGGAGGCGAACGGCGAGGGGGCGGTACGTCTGCTGGTGCTGCACCCCGTGGTCCGGGACGTCTCCCGCTGGCACGCGGACGTCCGCGCCATGAGCGGCGACTTCGTCGCCCTGGCCGTCGCCCTGCTCGACTCCGCGGTGGAGGACGCCGATCCCAAGCATCCGCAGGACTGGGCCCGGTGGAGCCTGCTCACCGACCACTGCGCCGCACCACTCGACCTGATCGACGACCACGGCCTTCAAGCCGGGGTGGCCCTGCCGTCGGCGGTGGACCTCGCCAACCGGGCGGCGGGATACCTGCGCGCCGTCGGCCAGCTCGGGCGTTCCGAGGCAGCCTACGCACAGGCCGGGTCGACCGCGGCCCGCGTGCTGCGCCCGGAGGACCCGCGGCTGCTGACGATCCTGCACGACACGGCCAGGCTCCACTACGACCAGGGCCGCCTGCGGGAAGCGGAACAGGGGTTCCGGGAGGTCCTGGACCTCCGGCAGCGGCACCTCGGTCGTGATCATCCTGACACGCTGACCTCCCGGCACCACCTCGCCCGGACCCTGCTGGCGCGGGGTGTGCCGACGGAAGCCGGGGCACTCTTCGAGAGCACGTTCCGCACCCGCTCGGCAGTCCTCGGCGAAACCCATCCCGACACGCTGACCAGCCATCACGGCATCGCCGACCAGCTGAGCGCCGAGGGGGACCACCGCGGTGCCCGGCAGGTCTACGAACGCGTCCTGGCGTCCAGGACCGAGCACCTGGGCCCGGGGCATCCGGCGACGCTGGTGACCCGCCACTACCTGGCCCGGACGCGGTACCGGCTGGGCGAGCACACCGAGGTGGCCGGGGAGCTGCGGGCGCTGGCCGACACCAACAGCGGACTCCGCGGCGCCGACCACCCCAGGACGCTGTCGGTCCTCGGGACACTGGCGGATCTGCTGCACGACTCCGGGCAGCTCGACGAGGCCAGGGAACTGGCGGCGTCACTCGTCGAGCGGCGTCGCAGGCTGCTGGGGAACGCCCATCGGGCGACACTGGCGAGCAGGTACCGGCTCGGGCTGATCCTGTTCGACCTCGGCGATGTGGACCACGCGGAGGAGACTCTCGCCGACGTGCTGGTCGATCGCCAACGCACCCACGGGCTGCGGCATCCCGACACGGTCATGACACGGGAGACGCTCGCCGCCGTACGCCGCCGCCGGCCCTGAGGCGTGTGGTGGGAGTCCCTCCCGCCCTGCGGACGGACGGAGCCGCTCTCCCCCGGCACGCCCTGTCCGGGCAGCGCAACCGGACTCCACGAGGCGGCTCAGCCCGCCGCCACGCCCAGACGCTCCCTGGCCATCTCCACATAGCGGGGCTGGCCCCTCTCCAGCCCCAGCACGCCGAGCGCCAGCGGGGCGAAGGCGATGGCGTTGAGCACGTGCTCCCGCAGTCCGGGCCACGCAGGGCCGCCATGGTCGCGGTAGGCCTTCAGGAGGAGATCCCACGTGGGCGGGTCGAACTTGCGGGCGGCCTCGACGAACTCCTGCCCCGGGTCCCCGATCTCGGCGTCCGTCCAGTCCAGCACACCGGTGAGGCGGCCGTCCTCGTCGACCAGTGTGTGTCCCGGGTGCAGGTCGCCATGGATGAACACGCATCGCGGCGACCACAGCCGGTCGTCCGCGAGCCACCGAAGCCCCGTGTCCCACCAGCTCCGGTGCATGCCCAGTTCCGCACGGCCGGTCTCCAGCCGTGTCCTGAAGGCCTCGCGGACGGCGCGCGGATCACGTACCGGGACACCGGTGCCCCGGAGCTCCCCGAGCTCCGTCCGGTGCAGCACCGCCATCAGCCCGGCGAGTGCGTCGACGTACCGCTCGGGCGGGTTCGCACGGTCGATCCTCCAGTGCAGTTCGCGGGTACGGGTGTCCTCCGATGCCGCGGGCTCACCGGGCAGCATGGGGTAGGCGATCAGGTCCGGCCCGGCCACGGCCCATTGCGGCACCGCCACCGGGAGGCGCGGGCCGAGGAGACCGAGCACCCTCGACTCCGCCTCGATCGCCGCCGCGAGACCGGGTCGCCGCGCGCGCCGGAGGATCCACGGGGTCCCGTCGCGACCGAGCACCCGGACGACGTGGAAATCCCAGCCGGTGTCGTCCAGCGTGGCCGTCCCGTCCCGGAGGTCGAGCCCGTTGCGGCGCGCGCTTTCCAGCAGGAGACCGGAGATCTCCTCATCGCTCTGCATTTCTCTGCCTTCCCGGCCCGTTCACTGTTTTCCGGCGTCTCCCAGTCTGCCCGGTCACACCCTTCCGGATTCCCGTTCCGCCGGGCACGAACAAGGCCGGACAAGGCCGGACAAGGCAGCACGGCGGAGAATCCTTGTCCGATCCGAACGCCCTTGCCAGCATGGGCCCATGCTCCCCTCCGACAGTCATGTGCACACGGAATGGTCCTGGGACTGCCTCGCCGGATCGATGACGGCCTCCTGCCGGAAGGCGGTGGACCTCGGCCTCCGCTCGATCGCCTTCACCGAGCACACCGATTTCACGGCCTGGCTGATACCGCCCGAGGCGATTCCGACCATGCCCGGGAAGTACCGGGAGATGGTGCGCGACGACGGCACACTCCTGCCGCCACCGCTCGACGTGGCGGGCTATCTCTCCTGCGTCGAGGAATGCCGGTCGCGTTTTCCCGGTCTCCGTGTTCTCTCCGGGCTGGAACTCGGGGAGCCGCACTGGCATTCGGCGAAAGTGAAGGAAGTCCTCCGCGGCGGCGCCTTCGACCGTGTTCTGGGATCGGTGCACTCCCTGCGGGACGGCCCGCACGCGCTCGTCGTCGAACGGCTCCACGGGATCCGCGGGCCCGACGAACTCCTGCGCGACTACCTGGCCGAGGCACTTGCGATGGTGGAGGGGTCGGACGCCTTCGAGGTGCTCGGGCACCTGGACTACCCCGTGCGCGCCTGGCCGGCGGGCGCCGGGCCCTTCGAACCGGGCCCGTTCGAGGAGCACTTCCGCGCCGTCCTTCGGGCGCTCGCAGCGGGCGGGCGGGTCCTGGAGATCAACACTGCCGTTCCACTGGATGCGGTCATCGTCCGCTGGTGGCGCGACTGCGGAGGAAAGTGGATCAGCTTCGGGAGCGACGCCCACGAACCCGACGAGGTCGCCCGCGACTTCGCCCGGATGGGGGCGCTGGCCGAGGGCTGCGGATTCGTCCCCGGCCGGGACGGCGGTGACTTCTGGCGCCGGGGTTGAGGCCGGTCGCCCCGCGGGCCGACGGCCGACATAATGGGACCTCAGCCCTTCACGGGAGATCTCGGCAAGGAAGCGGAGCAGTCCCATTGCCCGGTACCGGAACGGCGGCCGTCCTCGACCTGTTCGTCGAAGAGCCCGTCCTGGGCAACGACAGCCGCTTCCTCAGGGAGGCGAGGGTCGCCTTCGGTCACCCGACGGTCGCGTCCGTCGGCGACGACGAGCTGCCGGAGTCGGCCAGGCGCCGTCCCGATCTGCGGAATCGCCACTTCTTCGCCCTCCACCTGCCGTTCGAACTCGAAGAACTCAGGAGCGGGCAGCGGTACGTCGGCGCTCTCGTCCGGATGGCCTTCGACGGCGATGTGCGGGGGGTGACGGTCTCCTGCACCACCTCCGAGAAGGCCGTCGAGGTCCGGACGTTCGGAGTGGGCCGCAGCGAACTCAGATTCGTGCTCTCCCCTCGCCAGGACGGTTCCGGCTTCGCGCCCTCCGCCCAACTCACCACGGCCGTCCTGGAGACCTCGCTGGATCCGGCCCCGCTCACCGGGACGGTCGACGCCGAGGTCGCCTTCACCCATCGCCAGTTCGGCATCACCACCCGCCGGGAGGCAGCGGCGGAACGCCCGCTGCGCTTCAGCCTGGACCTGGTCAACGGGTCCTACGCCATCGACGGTGCCGGGTAGAACGTGCCGAGCGGCACGACCGGCGCCCAGTGGTGTATCCGCTCCGACCTGGCGCCCTCCTGGGAGAGCAGCCAGCGGGTGGCCGCAAGGACGGTGTCCGGCAGCGCCTGCCCGCCCCTGGTGTCGAGCACACGCTCCACGTAGTGCGACGCGGGAACCGAGTCGGCCAGCTCGCCGACCGTCGCCATGATCTCGGACGAACCCGCGGCGAGCGCCAGTGTCGCGAGGCTGAGCGGGTCCGTCGGGCCGTGCCCCGGGATGGCGCCCGCCCAGCAGGCGATGAACGCCAGCAGGCCGGGTGAGTCCGCCCCCACCAGGTCGACCAGCAGCAGCCACACGTCCTGGTCGAGTTCCAGGTAGTGCCCGAGACCGGGTGTCGGGCGCCCGTGCCCGGCCACGACCATGGCATGGGCGCCCGACCGCAGCCGCTGCTTGGCCTGCGCCGCGGTGCTCAGCACCGTCACATCCCAGTGGGCGCTTCGCCGGAAGGCCTCGAGTTCGTGGTGGCGCACGAACGGGCTGCGCCACAGGTACACCTGACGTGGTCCGGCCGGTACGGGCCGTCTGCCCCGCACCGCGAGCTGCCGCTGCACCGTCAGGGAGGGACAGAGCACGTAGGCGGCGCATTCGCCCAGTACCCGTCCGTCGGACAGGGGGACGGCGCTCCACGGCACCAGCCACAGCTCTCCCACCGGGATGAGGACCAGACGGGCACCCGTCTGCCCGGCCAGTACCTCGTTCACCGGCGCGGGGAGCAGGTCGCGCAGCGGAGCGAGGTCACCGAGCCGGAGATCGGCCCGTTCGTCGCCGGATCCGCCGAGGAGCCCGAGCATCTCGACGGCCCTTCCGGCGAGTTCGGTCGTCCCCAGATGGCAGGTGCCGTCGGGCTCACGCCAGAGCCATCGCAGGATGTGCCGATCCGTCGGGTCCAGGAGCGTCTGCACCGTGTGGCAGCCGTCCGGGAGCGCGTCGAGCAGTGCCTCTCCCTCCTCCCTCGGCGGAAGGTAGACCGTGGCCAGCAGGTCCTCGAGCGAGGTCTCGGCCTGCTCGACCAGCCCGTGCCTGACGCCCACGGCACCCAGCAGCCCGACGATCCGCTGTCGGCGTGCCGAGGGCGTCTCACCCCGCGCCGCCCGGCCGGCGGCACCGCGCCGGTGCCCGACGAGTCTCTGATCGGCTCGGACGAGCAGTTCCTGCAGCAGCGACAGCTCGGCGGAGTCCGCGGCCGCCCGCGCCGACTCCTCGAAGAGCCCCGCCAGTCGCCGGCCGGCGAGGCAGTCGGCGGCGACCGCGAACGCGCCCGGCGAGCCGTGCCGGGTGGCGGCGTCGAGTGCCCGGGTGTAGACGCCCCTGAACCGGTCTCGGTACTCGCGCTGCGAGCGGTCGTCGCGGTGCGTCGCCCGGTACTCCTCGACGGCCACCAGCGCGTCCATCCGCGCGCTCAACGCGTCACCGCCCGAGCCGAGTTCCTCGTACGCCTCGGCGAGTCGGTGGTAGGCGTTGCTCACTCCGATGATCTCGTCCAGCTCGCGGTAGGCCGCGAGGGATACCCGGAAGCGGACGACCGCGTCCTCCCAGTCCGCCCGCGCCCTGGCCACCCGGGCGAGGTCCTGCAACGCGTTCGCCCGGCTCAGCAGCAGGCCGGCCGATTCGGCGGTGCGCAGGCTCTCCTCGTAGCAGCGCTCCGCATCGTCGATCTCGTAGGCGTCCAGGTGGACGTCACCGAGCCCGCTCAGCGCGTTGGTGAGTCCCATCGGATTGCCCGCGGCCTTGTACGCCTCATGAGCCCGCTCGTACCATTCCCCGGCCTCGGGGCGGCGCTTCAGACGGTGCAGGACGACCGCGGCGCGCAGGGCCGCGTTGCCCTCGCCGATCGGGGATCGGACCTCCAGGTACGTCGTGTACGCGGCGAGGGCGTGTCCGACCGATGCTTCGAGGTCGCCGAGCCGCTCGGCGCACTCGGAGATGCCGAGTGCGCTGTTGGCCGCGAACAGCGGGTCGCCCAGGGCGTTCGCCAGGTCCGCCGCCTCCTCGAACCTGGTCCGAGCGGTCCTGGCGGAGTGCGCGATCAGCGTGAGGTGCCCGAGACCCACCAGGGCGCGCAGCCGGCCGAAGCGGTAGCCGTCGGCGCCGGCGATCTCCAGGGCCGTCTCGTACTCGCGCGCCGCGGTCTCGTTGTCGCCGGCGGCGAACGCGACGTCGCCCAGTCCCACACGGGCGTTGACCGTGACGACCCGCAGCGCCGGAGAGGTCTCACGGCCGAGCAGCTCGGTGAAGACGCCGGTGGCCGTCTCGGAGTCGTTGCGCAGTACCGCGATGTCCCCCCGTTCCTCCAGGGAGACACACGCGCTCCAGGCGGCGAAGGTCAGACCGGGATCGCAGGGGCCGGGAGCCGCTTCGGGGTCCAGCAGATGCCGGTACCGGCTGCGCAGTGCCACCGACCCGGGCGGCCGCAGACCCCCGACCAGTCTCATCCGCTCGCCCCGATCCTCGGCGAGCCATGCCGTGTGCAGGACGGCAGAGGCGGGATGGCCGCCCGCACCGCCCTCGGCTCCGGCGTTCACCGCTCGTCCGCGCCCCGGTAGAAGGCGGTCATCAGCCGTTCCACCAGCGCGTCGGCCACCTCGCTCCCCCGGCTCGCCAGTTCGTGCCGGGCCAGGATCTCGTCGGCGAGCAGCCTGGGCGGGCCGGCCATGCGCCGTGGCCGGGTCGCGTCGTGCGGCGGGGCGTGCGCGTGGCCCGCGGAGACCACCAGCCCCCCGGTCTCGATGCCCAGGGCTATCCCGAAGTCAGCGGAACCCGGCCTCGGGACGCGCAGCAGGGCGTCCAGCAGTGTCCGCAGCCGCTCCGCCAGGTCGTCCCGGTCGAGTACCGGACCCCATTCGTCGTGCGGCAGCCCGGTCCAGGCGGAGAGCTGCCCGGTGCGGGTCAGGGCCAGCCCTGCTCCCGACGATCCGGCCGCCACGGCCGGATCCTCCTGGTCGACCTTCTCCTCCTCCCCGAACAACCGCGCGTCGCGGCCGGCCGTGAGAAGACGCTCCTCCAGGGCCTCCGGCCGGGTCGCGGCCGGCAGTTCGAGCGGCGGGTAGGGCACCAGGTGCAGCTCGACGGCCGTGCGGGCGGCCGTGCGGGCGGCCGTGCGGGCGGCCGTGCGGGCGGCCGTGCGTGGCCGGAGGAGGCCGGAGAGCCAGGTCACCGGGAGGGGTTCGGGCAGGCTGCGCCAGGCGGGCGGGCGCTCCGCCACCGGCGGAGCCGCGTCCGGGTCGGGGGCGGGAACGCCCGGCATTGCGGCGAACCGGTCGGCCGCCCGGGCGGCGAGCCGCATGAACCAGGGATGGTCCTCGCGGTTGGTCGACTTCCGCCCGAGGAACAGCATCGCGCAGCCGGCGAGGGACAGCAGCCGCTGCCGCCGCCACTCCGGCTGGAGCCCGGAGCCCTCCAGCCAGCCGAGGAACGCACGGTCCAGGCTCGTGATCACCTCGACCAGCCAGTTCGGGAGCCGCCCTGCGAGGCGTTCGTCGGGCGCGAGCACGTAGTCCAGCAGCGCCTCCCGCTGCGAAGCGGACAGCGTGTCCATCCGGCGGGCGAGGATGTAGAGGAGCAGGTGCGCCGGATCCCGGGTGACGGGCCCCTCGGACTCGTAGAGCGCGAGGTCGATGAGGTGGAAGGCCGCGGCATCGATGGCCGGCCGGACCCTGACCAGCGCGTTGTCGGTGTGCAGGTCACCATGGGTGCGTCCGACCAGGGCACGCACCAGGCGGCGATCACCGAAGAGCGCGCCCCTGGCCAGCGCGAAGGGGTTCACCAGGGGACGGCTCTCGCCTGCGATCTCGATCAGGTCCGTGCGGTGCTCCCTGGACAGGGCGTGCAGGCGGCCGCCCGGTTCCAACTGGTCCTGGATGTGCAGGCGGAGGAACTCCGCCACCGTGAGTTCTCCGCGTGCCGTGAGGGGACGGCCGTTCCACCCCCCGAGCACTCCGCTCACGAGCGTCCCGCAGATCCCCGCGAACTCCGCCGATGTGCAGGCGGTCCCGGCAGTCTCCTCGGACGGCGTCCCGAGCACCGAGTCGAGGAGCACCGTCAGCACCTCGACGCTCTCCAAGTCGTCCCCCGCGACGTGCTGGAAGGTCAGGAAGCGTCCCCCGCCCAGGCGAACGGGTTCCCTGGCGGGTTTGGTCAGATGTGCCTTCGCGAACTCGGCCGGCGCCTCGGCGTAGGCTCTGCTGTGCAGGGCGTATTCCGTCTTGGTCAGCCGGATCCCCGTGTCGTCGGTGGCGGGCACCTTGAGCAGCAGACGCAGTGATCTCCCCATCCGGCGGTCGTTCTCGAAGACCATCGCCACGGTGGCCCGGCTCCGGCCGTTCACCAGCCACCGGTCGAGCTTGTAGTCCAGTCCGTTCACCGCCGCCATCTCGCTGAGCGCCTCGACGGCCGACGCATCGAGCCCCGCGGCGAGCGCGGCATCGACGATTCCCTCTTCCATCACTTCTCCGTGCTCGTCATCGTGGGCGCCGGCAAGGTCAGACATGGGCGGGAGTCTACTTTCGGCGACCGTCATGCACGGGCGTTCCCGTCAGGCCGTACAAGTCCGGACAGGTCCACCAGGCAGGTGGAGTGACGGGCAGGTGGAGCGACAGGCAGGTAGGTGCAGTCGAGGGGCGGGTGGAGTCGAGCGGTGGGTGGAGTCGAGCGGCGCATCGGGCCCGGCGGCCGGCCTCCCGGGGCACGCGACGAGCCGGCGGGTCGCGGGGGCGACGAGAGCGACACGGGCGCCGTGCGGGAAGCCGGCGGCGGCCGGCCCCGCCCGTACGCCCGTACCGTGCATGCCGTGCATGCCGTGCATGCCGTGCATGCCGTGCATGCCGACCGTACTGCCCGGCCCGCACCGCACTTGCCGTGCCGGCCGCGCTGACTGCCCCCGCCTCGTGACCCGCCGGCCGTCCGGTTCAGTCGACGGCGGTGGAGGTGAGCACCGGGTTGGGCGAGGGGTAGCAGGACGTGGGCACGCTGACGGTGACGAAGAGGATGGGGACGCTGGCGGTGAAGGTGAGGCCGGGGCTGCCGTAACCGGTGCCGGAGAGCCGCGTCTCGATGGCACTGCCGGATGTTCCCGCCGTCAGATCCAGGTCCAGCGCCGGCAGGGTGAAGGTCTTCCCGCCGCCGATGGGCCCGGGCACCGACATGACGATCTCACCGCCGCTCACGCGGACGGTGGGGGTTCCCGAGCCGATTCCGGAACCGCCGGTGAGGCGGGCTCCGTTCAGGGTCGCGTTGGACGGTACAGGGGCCTTGAGGGTGATGTTCTTGATCGATTTTACGGTGTAGCCGCTCACCGAGCCGGGTACCGTCATCGGCTCGGTGGCCAGCCTCACGGAGAGGGAACCACCGGCCGCGACGGTGTCCGGCGCGGTGGCGTCGACACCGGCGGACAGGTCGAACTGCTGCGCGGAGCCGATCGGCGGGGTGGCCTGGCAGTCCATCGAGAGCGTGGTGCCCGCCGCCGATGCCGGGCTGATGGCCAGGCACATGAGTGCCAGGGCGGCAGCTCCGGCCATCGACAGGCGTAAGTGCGCTGAACTCGGTCTCATGACCGTCCTCCTCGGGCTTCGGGTGTACGTCGGGGGGAACGTCCGCCGCATACCCGGCTGAGCATGTCGCGTGCATGACAGCACCTCCAGGGTGCGATGTACAGAGCCGTGCGGCACCCCCCGCGGCCGGCCCCCGGCACGGCGGCGCGAGGGGTGCGAGCCCGGTCGAACACGGCCTGTCCCGGACCTGTCCGTGACCTGTCCGAGGCCCGTCCGGGTTCAACGGCCGCGACGAGCGGATGACGAGCGCCCTGCCGCCCAGCCCGTTGCTCACCGATCGTCAGGAGGACGGCGAGGCACCGGACTTCAGCCGACTCCCGGCCTGGGACCGCCGGGCGCCGCACCGGTGCTCCGGCGCGAAGACCACGCGTCGTCCCCGAAGACCACGCGTCGTCGAGGAAGCCCGCCTCGCCCGCACAGACGAAGCGGTGCTCGTCCACGGCGGGGCCGTCGCGTCCCGCGGGCGCCCGCGGGACGCGACGGTCCCTGCGGGTGCCCGCGGGGACGCGTCCCCGGCCGACTGCACCGCGGTCACGGGTTCCGGCCGGTCGGCCGGGGTCTGCCAGCCGATCACGCCTCCCCCGGCGAGCAGCACCGTGGCCGCGCCGATCGCTCCCGCGCCCCTCGGCATCTGCCGTCGAGGCGTGCAGGAGACCGCTCCGCGTTCACCGGGCACCTCCTGGTCCCCGGGGACGCGGGCCCGCCCGACCGCGGGGGCCGCCCCGCCCTTCGATCGTGCCGAGATCCGCGGCGCCGGTTCGGTGAGCGCGGTTACCGGGCCTCTTGCGGAAAGCCCCCGGCGTTCACGCCGGGGATGAATGCATCTCAGGACTGCTCTGACAGTTCTCGCGCCTCCCGGGCGCCTCCCGGGCGCCTACGGTCGGCTCACGGCGCTCGGGATCGTGCTCGGGACGGTGTACCCGGCGATACCCGGCGAGTGGAATCGGCCGGCTCGCCGCCTCCGGGAGACGCCGCGGACGCCCCGTGTCCCCGTGACCCCGTGACCCCGTGACCGCGCGACCGCGCGACCGCGGGTTGCGTCCGGTACGGGCCCGAGCCCGGGGGTACGGCGACCGTGCCGGCCATGGGCACCGGTCCCGGCGGGGGCGGGGCGGGTTGATTCCTGCCCCTCCCCCGCTCGGAGGCCCCGGCGGAGCCGAGCCCGCGCGCGGTCGCGCCGGAGCCGCGCCCGGTCAACTCCGGTCGCGCGCAAGCCTTCCCGGCGCTTTCCGGACGTTTCCCGGCGAGTGGCCGGAATGCCGCCTGCGCGCCGGCCACGCCGCCTATGCTTCTACATGCGTGTAGAGATCGCGAGGGGCGGCCCGGATGTCGCCGGCCGCCTCTCAGGCGAGCGCAGTCGGCCGGAAGGGGAGCGTGGGTGGGCAGGGCGTCAGCCGGCACATACCGCCAACCCACCGACCGCGCGCATCGCCGCTCCGTAAATATCCATCCCTGGGAGGGGAGTCATGGCTTCGATCGATCTGGGCGAGATGCTGGACAAGGCATGGGCGGACAAGGGGCTGCCGGAGATCCTCGCCGCACCGGTGTCGGCTCTGAAAGGCGTCTCGGACCGGGACGGCGAACTCCTCGACGAGGCGTTCGGCGTCAGGACGGTCGCCGACCTGGCCGATCTGAAGTACGTGCGGTGGGCGCAGGCCCTGGCCGCGCTGGAGACCCCCGCCAAGTGACCGTCTCCGCCGGCCGGTGGAGCCGCACCGTTTCGCGGCCCGCCGGCCGGCGGTGAAGGACGGCACGCGCACACGAGGGTGCGACCGCCGCGATGGCGTGCGAGCGGCCTGCCGGCTCCCCGGTGCACCCGGGCGGGACGGAGGTGGCGCCGGGGGCCGGCCCGCGCGGCGGGCTCTTCCCCTCTCCGGCAGGAGCCCCGCTGCGGGCCACGCGCTCCCGCAGGAGTCCTGCTGCGGGGCCTCCCGGGAGGCGGGGCGGTCATGGTCACTCGCACACCCCGCCGCGCCCAGCGCCGACGACGTCTCGCCCCCCGCCGGACCAGCCCTGGTTCACACCGGGCGGCCGGGGCTCGGTGCGATGGCTGTGCCACCACCCGATCCGCGAGAACGGCCCGGCACGCCGGGCACGCCGACATCGTCCGCGTGTCGCCGGACGGTGCGAGGGGCCTTCGAACCGGTCGCCGAACAGCAGGCGGGCTCCTGGGAGTGACCGGGTCGGCTCTACGCTGGCCCCATGTCAGCGATCCGTCTTCTCGTGCTCGGCGCGGTCCGCCGGCACGGGCGGGCTCACGGCTACCAGGTGCGCAGCGACCTGGAGTACTGGGGCGCGCACGAGTGGTCCCACGCCAAGCCCGGCTCGATCTACCACGCCCTGAAGCAGATGGCCAGGCAGGGACTGCTGCGCGCGCACGAGATCGCGCCGTCCACGGCAGGCGGCCCGCCGCGTACCGAGTACGAGGTCACCGAGCAGGGCACCGAGGAGTACTTCGCCCTGCTCCGGCGGTCCCTCACCGCCTACGACCAGAGACCGGACATGCTCACCACGGGGCTCGGCTTCATGGTGGACCTCGACCGCGGGGAGGCCCTGCGCCTCCTGGAGGAGCGGGTGCGTGCCATCGAGGCATGGCGCGCGACGGTGGTCGCGGACTACATCCCCGCGGAGGGCCCGGAACAGCTCGGCCACATCGGCGAGATCATGAACTTCTGGCTCCACTCGGCCGACACCGGGGCCCAGTGGACCCGCGATCTGATCGAGCGTATCCGCGGCGGCGCCTACATCTTCAGCGGCGAGGGCGACCCGTTCGTCGGCGTGCTGCCGGAGGACCCCCACCACTGACCGGCCGGGGTGGCGGGGAACAGCGGGGAGTGCCCGGCACAGCGGGAAGCGGTCGAGCGGTGGGGAGCGGTCGAGCGCGGCGGGGCGTGCCGGAAAAGCGCCCCGGCACGGTGTGACCGTCCCGGCTCAGAAGGCGGCACCGGGGCCCGGGGCGGAGCGCGGACCGGAGCCCCGCTCGACCAGCGGCGGCGTACGGCCCGCCCGTGTCACGATCCGTGCGGCCGCTCGTGGCAGGCGTGCGGCCGTCGCAGCCCGTACCGATCGCGGCACGGGCGGCCACCGCCCCGGTCCGCACCGCCGGAGGGCCCCGCCCGGTGTGTTCGGAGCCCCTCCCGGCGGGTACGGGGGAAGCGGGGGAACGAGACGGGTCCGCCGCCACGAGCGTCCGGCGTCGACGCGATGCCGACCGGCCGAAATCGCGGCCTGGGCGAGATCCCGACCGGGCAAGATCCCGGCCGGCGAGATCCCGGGCCCGGCAGGCCGGGCCGGCCCCACGATCGGCCCGGCAGCGGACCCGGCACGAACGCTGGAGGCTCCATGACGCGTCGGACCGGAACGGAACCCGTCACCGCCCGGAGCGCGCTGACCCTGAGGCTGGTGCTCTCACTCGTCGCCCTCCCCGTCTTCGCCGCGGGAACCGGGCTGTTCGCGGCCTGGGCCGGTGCGTCCGGCCCCCTGGACTCCCCGAGTCCCTCGGTGCTCGTCGCGCTGGCCGTGGTCTGCGGGGTCCTGGCACTGGTCGCGGCGGTGGATCTGCTGGTGATCGGGCGGCGGATCTCGCACGGGAGGCACGGCGCGGCGCACGGCCGGTGATCCTCCGGGCATCGCCGCCGTTTGCGTTCCCGCACGGCGGCTAGGTGCTGGGCATGACACCCATGCGAGGGCCGGATCGGGCGGAGGGCGCAGAGCGCGGAGCCGGGCGCGGTGCGGACCGGCCCCGCGGGGGGCCGGACGAGGCCGTGCGGCGCCGGGCACCGGACGAGCCCACCGACTTGCCCCGGAAGTCCTGGGCGGCCGTACTGCGGGGAACGGTCAGGGAGTTCCGCGAGGACGGACTGGGCGACCGGGCCGCGGCGCTGACCTACTACAGCATCCTCTCGCTGTTCCCGGCACTGCTCCTGCTGGTGGCGCTGCTCGGCGCCACGGGCGAGCGGCTCACCACCGGGATCCTCGGCATGGTCAGAGAGCCGGCTCCGGGCCCGGTTCGGGACATCCTCACCGGCGCGGTGCAGCAGTTGCAGGGGCACACGGGGCTCGGGTCGGCGATGGCCGTCATCGGTCTGTCCCTCGCGCTCTGGGCGGCCTCCGGGTACGTCGCGGCGTTCATCCGCGCGTCCAACACGGTGTACGACATGCCGGAGGGCCGGCCGCTGTGGAAGATCGCCCCGCTGCGGCTCGCCCTCACGGCCCTCCTGCTGGTGCTCACCGTGCTCGCCGCCGCGATCGTCGTGCTCACCGGCGGTCTCGCCCGCAGGACGGGGGAGGCACTCGGCATCGGGCAGACCATCGTCACCGTGTGGTCGATCGCCAAGTGGCCCGTGCTCGTCGTACTGGTCACGCTGATGATCGGGCTTCTCTACCGGGCCGCGCCCAACGCCCGCGACCGCGGCTTCACCTGGGTCACCCCGGGCAGCGCCCTCGCCGTGCTCATCTGGGCGGCGGCGTCGGCCGGGTTCGCCTTCTACGCGTCCCGTTTCGGCTCCTACCAGCGGATCTACGGAACGCTCGCCGGAGTCATCATCTTCCTGGTGTGGCTGTGGATCACCAATCTCGCCGTCCTGCTGGGGCTGGAGTTCGACGCCGAACTCTCACGCCAGCGGGCGATCGCCGGTGGTCACCCGAAGGACGCGGAGCCCTACGTCGAACCGCGGGACACCTCGGCGTGGAGCGAGGAGGACCATCGCCGGGCGGTGGCCGGAAAGCCGGGGGCCGGGACCGAACGGCCCCGCGAAGCAGGCGGAGGCCGCCCCCCGGACCGCGCCGCGGCCGGAGCCGGATCCCGCGAGGGCACGTCGGACGGGGGCAGCCGCCCGCAAGGAGCCGGGACCCGGACGGAAGCAGGTGGCAAGGCGCAGGACCCCGCGGTGAGAACGGACGCGAAGTCCCGGATCAGCGCCGGGGCCTCGGCGGTCGCGGCGCAGGCCAAGGCGAAGGCGCTGAGGGCGACCGGGTGGGCCCGGATGCCGTCGGCCGCCGACCGGACCGCGTCGCCTCCCGGCCGGGCGCCGGTGGCGCGGCAACCGGCCGACGAACCGGCCCGGAGGGTCCGCGCCCTCGCCTCCGGCGTACGGCGGCGGCCCGGCGCGGCCCTGGCGGCGGGCGCGGCCGCCGGGATGGTGGTACTCGTGCGGGTACGGCGGCGGATGGGCCGCCGCCGAACCGCGGCACGGCCCCGAACGGCCCGCCGGCAAGCCCGCGGCCCCGGGCACCGCGCCCGCCCGGCCGCACCGGCGTCCGGGCCCCTGAGCCGCCGGGCCGGCTCCGTCGCCGCCGCGGTGCGCGTGCGATACATTTTGCCGCGCCCTGGCCACGATCATTCTCTGACGGAGACCTGCTTCTCATGACGGACATAGTCAACGGACTCGGCCGGACCACCGCTTACGGTGTCCTCGGCATCGTGCTGCTGATCCTCGGCATCGTGCTGGTGGACGTGCTGACGCCGGGCAGGCTCGGCCGTCTGATCTGGGAGGAGCGCAACCGCAACGCGTCTGTGCTGCTGAGTTCGGCGCTGCTGGGCATCGGCGGGATCGTCTTCACCTCGATCTGGACGACCTACGACGACTTCGCCAAGGGGCTCGTGTCGACGGCCGCGTTCGGAATGCTGGGGCTGCTGCTGATGGCCGTGGCGTTCCTGGTGGTGGACCTGGTGACGCCCGGCAGGCTGGGGGCGACGCTGGTCGAGCCGGAACCGCATCCGGCGGTCTGGGTCACGGCGGCGTGCAACCTCGCGGTCGCCGCTGTCGTCTCGGCCTCGATCGCCTGACGGCCGGGACCGCACCGGGAGCGCGGGACCGCCACAGGCCCGTCGCCGCGTCCCGGGCCGCCCCGGCCCGGCCGCATGGCCACGATGCCGCAAGACACGCGGGCGCACAGGCGCACTGGCGCGCTGGCGCACCAGGCACCGAGAGGGGCCGAGGTGCGTGGTCCACACCTCCAGACGACCGCCGCCAGGACCCCGACCCACGCGATACGCAGGGGCCCGGACCCACGCGATGTACGCGGTCTCCGCGGCGGGTCCCGGGATCGTGCCGAGCGCCGGCGCGCGGTGCGCCCCGTGCCCGCCGAGGTCGTGCCGCGTATCCGCGAGCGTGGCAAGAGGCCCCGGGCCGGCACTCACGGCGCGACGGCACATCCCCGTGCGCACCCCCGGTGCTCCTCGCGCCGTCGTGCCGTCGTGCCGTCGCGCCGTCGCGCTCCGCTATCTCGCGGGGTGTAGCCGTCCACTCACAACGGGCCGTGTTCACGGTCCCCTTCGCGGCCCCCTTCGCGGCGCCTTCGCTCCCCTTCGCGGCCGCTTCGCTCCGCCTTCCCCCCGCCGGGCTGCATCGCGCCGGATACCGCGTGATGCTGGTACTCAGTCCCCATCCGGACGAGCCCGGAGGCAGACCATGAAGCAGGACAACGCAGGAGAGCAGCAGCCCGAGAGCGGGCGGCGGCCGGCTCGGTACTTCACCGGGTCGGAGCGGCCCTTCGACCCCGAGGACCTGGTGATGGCGTCCGGCCGCGAGTGCACGCCCGAGAACGTGGCCCGTGCCCGCAAGGAGATAGCGGAGAAGGGCGCCGCCGCCCTGGAGCGCTATCTGCCCTGACGGCGGGCCTCGCGGCCGTCACCGTTCGCCACCGCCGCCCGCGGTCGGCGACCCTCACCGTGCCTACCCGGACCGGCCGTTCCCCAGGCGTCCACGGCACCGCGTCACCTCCGGCGCACCGGACACCGGATGCGCCGGAAAGGTACATTTGGGTACCAGATAGGTACCAGGCCGGCAGAGTCCGACCGACGGCCCCGGCACCGTCGGCGGTGCCGCCCCCTCCCGCCGGAGGACACCCATGCCCAGCTCCCCCACCCGCGGATCCGACGTCGGTGGCACACGGCCGGACCGGCCTGCGGCGCTCGGCGACCTGCCGGAGATCCCGGACTTCCGGACCGTCAGCGCGCTCGACGCGCGCGCCCTCTCGCTCGCACTGTTCCGGCGGCTCCGCACGCTCGAGGAGGGTTCGGCGGAGTACTCGTACGTCCGCAACACGCTGGTGGAACTGAACCTCAGCCTGGTGAAGTACGCCGCCGCCCGGTTCCGGGGCCGCAGTGAGCCCATGGAGGACATCGTCCAGGTCGGCACGGTCGGCCTGATCAAGGCGATCAACCGCTTCGACGTCGAGCGCGAGATCGAGTTCACCTCCTTCGCACTGCCCACCGTGGTCGGCGAGGTCAAGCGCTTCTTCCGCGACACCAGCTGGGCGGTGCACGTGCCGCGGCGGCTACAGGAACTCCGGCTGGATCTCGCAAAGGCGTACGACGTCCTGGAGCAGGACCTGGGCCGCGCGCCCACCCCGGCGGAGCTGGCCACCCACCTCGATCTCACGGAGGGGGAGGTCCTGGAGGGCCAGCAGGCCGCCAACGGCTACGTCGCCCGCTCGATAGAGCCGCTCCAGGACGACGAGGGCACGAGCCCCCTCGCCGGCCGTCTCGGCGACGAGGACCCGGCACTGCACGTCGTCGAGTGCCTGGAGTGCCTCAAGCCGCTGATCGCCCGGCTGCCGGAACGTGAACGCGCCATCCTGGCCCTGCGGTTCGGAGACGACCTGACCCAGGCCGAGATCGGCGAGCGGCTCGGCATCTCGCAGATGCACGTGTCCCGGCTGCTGACCAGGGTCCTGGCCGAACTGCGCGCGGCGCTGCTCGCGGACGAGGGCGGGCAGGAGCCGTGAAGGCGGCCCCCTGCCGGCCTCGGCGTCGCTCCACCGGGTCGCGCCGCCCCACCCGCGCCCGCCCCACCCGTGGCGTCACACCACCGGTCCCGTCACACCACCGGTCGCACCACATCTCCCGGGGTGCTCACGCGCCCCGGCGGGAAGGACGAACGACCGTACAAGCCCATGCCCGGAAAGGCAGGACGACACCGTGAACGCAGGGATCTGGAGCTACCCGGAGGGTTCGGGACACGCGCCCGGCGCACAGCTCGCCGGCTACCGCGTCGAGGCCACCGACGGGCACGTCGGCACGATCGACGAGCACTCCGGGGACGTGGGCCGCGCCCACCTCGTCGTGAACACCGGGCCCCGGGTGTTCGGCCACCGCCGACTCGTCCCGGCAGGGCTGGTCTCCCGCATCGACCACGAGCGCAGGACGGTGCAGCTCGACTGCGTCGGGAAGCGCGTCAGGGAAGCCCCGGACTTCGAGCAGGGGCGATACGACGACGACGCGGCCACCGTCCGCCTCATCGAACAGCACTACGCGAACCGGCATCTGTGACACCCGGCTCGCTCCCCCACCGGCCCGGGCCACTCACCCGCCCCGCTCAGGCCCCGTTGTTCGGCGGGGCCGCGCTGATGCCGGCGAGAACGGATCCCGGCTCCCGCGCCCTCTCGAGATCCCCCAGACTGACGACCCCGACCGGACGGCCGTCCTCCACCACCGCGAGCCTGCGCACCCCGTGTTCCCCCATGATCCTCATCGCCTGCCAGGCGTCCAGGTGCGGGCCGACCGTGAGAACGCCGGGAGTGCAGACGGAGCGGACCGGCATGGAGTGCGGATCGTGTCCCATGGCCACCGACCGCACCGCGATGTCCCGGTCCGTGAGCACACCGAGCAGCCGGCCGCTGTCCGCGACGAGGACGTCCCCCACATCCATGTCACGCATCAGCCGGGCTGCCTCGACGAGCGACGCCTCCGGCGGGAGTGCCAGCACTCCGGTCGTCATCACGTCCTTCACCAGCCGTGCCATGACTCGCCTCCCTTCCCTCACACTCCGCACCTGCCCCGGTTCCTCCCGGTTATCCCGGGACGGGGGCGCGCGAGGCGGGGACGGCGGACGGGACGGCCGGACCCGGAGGGCGCCCGACGCACGGGCGTACGGACGGCAGGGACGCAAGGGCGGACGGTAGGGGCCTGCGGACAGGACGTACGGTCGTGAGGACAGGACGTACGGACGGGGAACCCAAGGACCCATGGACCCAAGGACTCAGAGACCCAAGGACTCAGAGACGCAGGGACGCAGGGACGCAGGGACGCAAGGGACACGTCGCGGCGCAGGACACACGGGCACACGGGCACACAGGCACACAGGCACACAGGCACACAGGCGGGAACCAACCAGGCAGGAAGCCCCTTCGTCACACCGGGTGACGACCGGGGATGCGGGGGCGACCCGGCCGTGTTTGCCTGGCACATGGCCCCTGGCCCGGCCCCGTCAGGTGTCGGGCCCGGAAGGAGGAGCCATGGGTACAGCACGCGAACCGGCCAGGACCCCGGAGGAGCTCCGGCTCATGGCCGACGAACTCACCCGAGGCGCCGAACGCTGCAAGGAGCCCGAACACCGCGCCCGGCTGCACCGCAGGGCGGAGGAGCTGCGCCGCCAGAGCGACACCGGGGGCATCAGGGGCACCGGAAGCGCCGAGGAGAGGACGCCCGTGCACGCGCGGCAGGACACGCACCGCCCGCGGGGAGCTCGGGACCGTCGGGCGGAGCGGCCGCGCGGCAGCTGACCGTCAGGGCGCCGGGCCCGGGGCGGCGCCCGCGGGTGGAATCCGGTGCGGCACGCTGGAGACGAGATGACGATGCCCGAGCAGGGGCCGGTCGGGCCGGAGCCCGACCGGCTGGCCGACGCGGTCACCCGGCTGACCGCCGAACTCGCCGCGCTACGCCGCGAGGCCGCCCGCCGCCATCTGCTGGATCTGGCCGGCGGCGTGCTCGTCGCACAGCACTCCCTCACCCCCGGTGAGGCCGCCGACCACCTCGTCCGGCTGGCCGAGACGATGGACGTCGGCCCCGAGGACCTCGCCGCCGACATCGTCGACGGCGCCACCGGCCCGCCGGGCGCCGCTTCCGGAGATCCGCCGCCCGAGCGGGACGGCGGCCCGCGGACCGCGGACGATGCGGCGCGGTCCGGGTACGGCGAGGCCGGGAGCGCGGACCGCAGGGCGCGGTGGGCCGAGGCCGGCACCGAGGCGGCGGCACGGCTCGGCGGCACGGCCGACGAGATCGCCGCGACCCTCCTGGACGGCGGGCTCAGACCGCTGGGAGCCCGGGCACTGTGGCTGTTCCGCCGTACCGAGACGGACTGTCTGCAACTGGCGGGCCGGGCCGGGATGAACCCGCTGGAGGCGTCCCACTGGCGCTGGGTGCCGCCGACCGGGGGCAGCACGCTGCACCGGGTGCTCGGCGAGGGTACGCCGCTCTGGCTGCCCGACGGCACGGGCCCGGCGGAGGCACTGCCGGGGCCGGATCCCGGCGCGGCGCGGGCGGTCCTTCCGCTGCGGCAGCGCGGCGTGGTGACGGGACTCGCCCTCGTCGACTGGCCGGGCCCCGCGGTCCTGGACGAGCCCGTCCGGCGGGCGCTGACCGGGCTCGCCGCACCGGCGGCGAGAATCCTGGACGCAGCCGCCCCCGGCACCACCGAGCCCGGGGTGCTCGCCCCGCTGCTCGATCTGCTGACGCATCCGGCCATGGTCCTGCGCGCTGACATGGAGAGCGGCGCACTGCACGTCGAGCACCTCAACCGGCCGGCGCTGGACTCGGTCCGCCATGTGCACGGTCCCGCCGGCCGGCAGCTCGCCCAGGTGCTCCCCGCCATGCACGCCGACCTCGTGCGGCTGGCGGCGTCCGCTCGGGAGTCGGCGGCTCCGCAGCGGGCGGCCCGGGTCCCCGTGGAGCACCGGGTCGGCGGCCCGGACCCGCTGCACGACGTCCGGGTGCTTCCGGTCGGCCCGGACCGCACGGTGGTGCTCTGGCACGGCGCCACCGATCCCGGGCTCTCCCTCAGCCGGGTGCTCGGCCGGCTGGAGAACGTGGCCGCGTTCGAGGACGACCTGATCACGGGGGAATCGCGGTGGAGCGAGCAGGCCTACCGCATCTTCGGGCTCGAGCCGGGTACCTCCCCCGTGCCACTGCGGCGGCTGGCCCCGCATCTGCACCGGGAGGACACCGGCAGGCTCGACGAACTGCTGACGGCGCTGACACGGCGCAGGGAGGGCGGCGACACCGTGGTCCGGGCGGTCCGTGAGGACGGCGGACTGAGGCATCTGCGGATCGCCGCGGAGCCGCTGCTGACCGGCGGTGTGCTCAGCGGTATCACCGGTGTGTACCAGGACGTGTCGGCGCAGCACCACACGGAGATCGCGCTGAGCGCCACCTTCGACCGGCTGACCGCCGCGCAGACCCAGGCCGCGCTGCGGCAGCAGCTCGTACTCCAGCTCCAGCAGGCGATCGTCCCCGAGATGCCGGAGCTGCAGCGGCTACCCGGTCTCCAGGTGGCGGCCCGCTACCGGCCGGCCGCGGAGGAGTACCGGGTGGGCGGCGACTGGTACGACGTCCTGCCGCTGCCCGACGGCCGGGTGCTCGTGGTGACCGGGGACATCGCGGGGCACGGGATCGACTCGGTGACGGGCATGGTGGCGCTGCGCAACGCCCTGCGCGGACTGGCGTTCACCGGCCACCGTCCGGGCCGTCTGATGGCCTGGCTCAACGAGGTCACCCTGCACACGCACGGGGGGCCCACCGCCACCGCGGTCTGCGGCCTGTACGACCCTGCCGACCGTTCGCTGTGCTGGGCCAGCGCCGGCCACCTCCCGCCCGTACTGCTCCGCGACGGCGCCGCCGGTCTGCTCGAACCCCCGCAGAACATCCTCCTGGGCGCGGTCCCGGCGGTGACGTACAAGGAGACGGTGACGCGTCTGGAGCCGGGGGACACGCTGATGCTCTACACGGACGGGCTGGTGGAGAGCCGGCGCACCGGTATCGACCAGGGGCTGGAGAGGCTGCGGCGGGCGGTGGAGCGGCTCCGGCCCGCCGGTCCGGACGAGCAGGCGGACGCCCTGCTGACCGCGGTGACCGGTGACACCGACGACGACACGAGCCTGGTGGTCTTCCGGGTGTCCTGACAGCAGTCCCCTCCCGGCCGCCGGCGCCTCGCAACTCGCCGTCGGCCCCGACCGGCACGTCTGCGTCGTCGTCGGCGACCGCCCTACGACCCACGACCGGCCGCTCCCTCCCGCCGGACCCCACCACCGACTCCGTCCGGCTCGCGCCACCCCGACGACCGGCCATCCCGTCCGGCTGACCCCACCACCGACTCCGTCCGGCTCGCGCCACCCCGCTCCTCGGGGCGAGGCCCGTCGCCGGCGGGGGAGGGCGGCGGCTGCCGCCCTCCCCCGGGCAGGTCCGAGCGAACGCCGCCCGTGTCTCCCGCCCCCGTCAGTCCCGGTCCAGCCAGTGGCGCACGCGCTCTACCAGTTCGTGGGCGTCGACGGGTTTGGTGATGTAGTCGTTCGCCCCGGCCTCCAGACTGCGGGCCCGGTCCCCGGGCATCGCCTTCGCGGTGACCGTGATGATCGGCACGTCGGAGTAGCCGGGCGTGCCGCGGATCGCGGCGGTGGCCGTATGGCCGTCCATGCCGGACATCATCACGTCCATCACGATGAGGTCCACCTCCCGGTGCGCGGTGAGCAGTTCGATGCCGGAACGCCCGTCGGCCGCGGTGAGCACATGCGCTCCTTCGGCCTCCAGGATCTCGGTGATCGCGTACACGTTGCGCACGTCGTCGTCGACGACCAGGACGACACGTCCCGCGAGCGATCCGCCGTCGGGGGCCGGGGTCCCACCGCCCCGCTCCAGCGGCCCCTGACCGGTCCCCGGCACCTGACCGCGTGGCGGGGCGCCGCCGGCGGGCACGTAGAAGGTGAACTCGCTGCCCTCACCGAGCCGGCTCCTGGCGACGATCACGCCACCGAGGAGCTGGGCGACCTCCCGGCTGATGGAGAGCCCCAGCCCGGTGCCGCCGTAGCGGCGGCCGGTGGCCAGGGCGCCCTGCTGGAACGCGCCGAAGATGGTGTCCAGGTGTTCCGACGCGATGCCGACGCCGGTGTCCCGCACCCGGAAGGCGACCACCGGCACACCGCGCATCCGTTCGGGGAGTTCGCCGTCGGCGGCCCGCTGGACCCGGAGTTCGACTCCGCCTCGTTCGGTGAACTTCAGCGCGTTGGAGAGCAGGTTGCGCAGCACCTGCCGCAGCCGCGGTTCGTCCGTGGTGATCTCCGCCGGTACCCCGGGCACGGTCACGACCCGGAAGTCCAGTTCGCGCTCGGCCGCCAGGGGCCGGAAGGTCATCTCGACGTACTCCAGCAGCCGGCCCAGCGAGAACGGCTCGCGGTGGACGTCCATCTTCCCCGCCTCGACCTTCGACAGATCGAGGATGTCGTTGATCAGCTGGAGCAGGTCCGAGCCCGCGGAGTGGATCACCTCCGCGTAGTCGACCTGCTTCTCCGTCAGGTTCCCCTCGGGGTTCTGTGCGAGCAACTGGGCCAGGATCAGCAGGCTGTTGAGCGGGGTGCGCAGCTCATGGCTCATGTTGGCCAGGAACTCCGACTTGTACATCGACGTACGGGAGAGCTGCTTGGCCCGTTCCTCGAGTTCCTGCCTGGCCTGTTCGATCTCCAGGTTCTTGCGCTCGATGTCACGGTTGCGGTCGGCCAGCAGGGCCGCCTTCTCGGCGAGTTCGGCGTTCGAACTCTGCAGTTCCTCCTGCCGCACCTGCAGTTCCTGCGAGCGGGCGCGCAGTTCGGCGGTCAGCAGCTGGGACTGCTCCAGCAGCTCGTCGGTGCGGGCGTGGGCGATCAGGGAGCTGACGACGACGCCGACCGACTCGACGAACCGGCCCAGGAGGTCGCGTTGGAGACCGGAGAAGGGCCCCAGGGAGGCGAGTTCCACGGCGCCGAGAACCTGGTCCTCGAGGAGGATCGGCAGCACGATCAGCGCCGCGGGCGGTGCGGCGCCGAGTCCGGAGGAGATCGTGACGTAGCCGGGTGGCAGGCCGTCCACGGCCACGGTGCGGCGGCTCAGCGCGGCCTGTCCGACGAGGGACTCCCCGAGCCGGAAGCGCGCGGGCGGCTCGGACTCCGCCGCGGGCGGCGCGCCGTAGGAGGAGATCCTGACGAGTTCGATGCCGCCCTCCCCCGCGCCCGGTCCCCGACCGTCGCCGCCGCCCGGCCCGGCACCCGCCCCCTCGCCCTCGTCTGTCCCCTCGCCCTCGCCCTCACCAACGTCCGCACTCTCACCCACGTCCACGTCCACGTCCACGCCCAAGTCCACGTCCACGCCCACATCCCGTGCCCGCCCCCGGCCGGCGTCCGGCCCCTCGCCCGCGGGTACCGCCAGGTAGAACGCGCCGTACTGGGCCGACACGAGCGGTGGCAGCTCCTCCATGATCACGTGCGCCAGCTGGACGGGGTCGCGGCTGCCCTGCGTGAGTCCGGAGATCCGGGCGAGGTTGGTCTTGAGCCAGTCCTGCTCCTGGTTGGCGCGGGTGGTGGCGCGCAGCGACTCCACCATCGCGTTGATGTTGTCCTTGAGGTCTCCGACCTCGCCCGGCGCCTCCACGGTGATGGAGCGGGTCAGGTCCCCCTCGGCGACGGCGCTGGTGACCCCGGCGATGGCGCGGACCTGGCGGGTGAGGTTCCCGGCCAGCTCGTTGACGTTCTCGGTGAGCCGCTTCCAGGTGCCGGAGACGCCCTCGACCTCGGCCTGGCCGCCGAGCCGGCCCTCGCTGCCGACCTCCCGGGCGACCCGGGTGACCTCCGCGGCGAACGACGACAGCTGGTCGACCATCGTGTTGATGGTCGTCTTCAGCTCCAGTATCTCCCCCCGCGCGTCCACGTCTATCTTGCGGGTGAGATCGCCCCGGGCGACCGCGGTGGTGACCTGCGCGATGTTCCGCACCTGGTTGGTCAGGTTGGTGGCCATGGAGTTGACGTTGTCGGTGAGGTCCTTCCAGGTGCCGGACACCCCGCGGACGGTGGCCTGACCGCCCAGATCGCCTTCGGTGCCCACCTCGCGGGCCACCCGGGTGACCTCCTCGGCGAACGACGACAGCCGCTCGACCATCGTGTTGATGGTCTCCTTCAGCTCCAGGATCTCCCCCCGCGCATCCACCCGGATCTTCTGGGTCAGGTCGCCCCGGGCGACCGCGGAGGCGACCTGGGCGATCGACCGGACCTGGGAGGTGAGGTTGTCGGCCATGGTGTTGACGCCGGTGGTCAGCTCCTGCCACACCCCTCCCGCGCCCTCCACCCGGGCGTGCCCGCCGAGCCGCCCCTCGCCGCCGACCTCACTGGCGACCCGGGTGACCTCGGAGGCGACCAGCGACAACTGGTCGGCCATGCCGTTGTAGACGGCGGCGATCTCGCCCATGATCCCGCCGGCCTCCTCGGGGAGCCGGGAGGAGAAGTCGCCGTCGCGCACCGCGGAGAGCCCGGCCAGGATCTTCCGGAGCCCTTCCTCGCTCAGTTCCGCCGGTGGCCGTACCCGCTCCAGAGGCTCGCGCCCCGTGGCGGGCCGAGTGCGTCCCGGTTCGTCCATGGCCGACCTCGTGTGCCGAATCGTCCTGTGTCCCGTGGCCGAGGCCCGTTCCGGCGGCCGTCCGCCGACCCCGGCCCCGACCCCGGCCCCACTAACGACTCTCGCACGGGGAGACCGGCTCGGCGCCCCGTGGCCGCTCACGGCATCCGGGGTGCGGCGACCTCCGCCCACACCGTCTTCCCCGAGTCGCGGGGCATCGAGCCCCACGCCCGGGCGAGCCGGCCCAGCACCACCAGCCCGTGCCCGCCGGGCACCGCGGGGTCGGGGTGCGGACGCGGCCGGGGTGCCCGGGGACTGGCGTCGCTGACCTCGATCCGGAGCCGCTCGGGCGTGCAGTCGAGGACCAGCTCCAGCGGCCCTCCGGCGTGCAGACAGGCGTTGGTGACCAGTTCGGAGACGACCATCAGGACGTCCTCGGCGACCGCCCGCCGCTCCTCGTCCCAGTCCGGTTCGACGTCGGTGCCCGTGTCCCAGGCGTACGGGTCGTCCGACGGGGGGCGGGCGAGCCCCCCGGGCGGCAGCCACTCCCAGTCGGTGAGGGCCGTCGCGCTGAAGTCCCGGCAGCGGCCGACCACACCCCTCGTCCCCGAGATACCGAGGCGACGGGTCCGGCCCTGCCGGGAAGGTGCGGCGCTCACGGCTACTCCTGCCGCGGGACGGCGAGCGCCTCGCCGAGGCTCGCGTACCTGGGGAAGACCGCCGCCGCACCGGTGACGGCGAGCATGCGGGCCACCTGCGGCCGCAGCGCGGCGAGTTCCACCCGGGCCTCGCCGCCCTGTGCGGCCAGCCTCGCCCGCAGCAGCACGTTCAGCCCGGTGGAGTCGCAGAACCGCAGCTCGGCGCAGTCCACGACGATCCGCCGGGCCCCGCCCGCGACCGCGTTCCCCAGGGCCGAGCGCAGCGGTTCCGCCGTGTCGTGGTCGAGTTCCCCCGTGACCTGGACGACCACGACGCCCGCTTCGGGGCCCGGCCGTACCTCGACAGTGAACCGGCGGTCGCTGCTGCCACCGGGCCGGCCGTCCAGTCCTGACACCATGCGTCGCCCTTCGTCTCTGCCGATGCTCCGTCCCCGCCCTGCCGTCCGTCCCTGCCGATGCTCCGTTTCTGCCCTTCGTCCGTCCCTGCCGATGCTCCGTCCCCGCCCTTCGTCCGCGCCGGCGCTGAGCGCTCCGGGTCCGTACCCGCCGGCCGCGAACCCGACCATGGCACTGCCCTCGCGGCCTCGCGGCCTCGCACCCGCTCGGCGGGCTCGCGAAGGCAGCACCGCCCGGCCCTCCCCAGGCGTACCGCGTTCCGCCGGGCCTCATGCGGCGACTACCCGGCGCATGCATGACTAGGCTGAAATACCGGTTGTTTCTTCTCATCAGCGGCGAAAGCTGGCGCAGGCGATGAACGTGACCTCGGACTTCGAGCTACTGAGCGTGACGATCCAGGTGGAGGGGCGCCCCGACATGCACGTACGTCTCGCGCCCCCGGAGGATGGAGGCGCCGGGCCGCCACCCCCACCGCTGGTGCTGCGGGAAGGCTCGGAGTTCCGGGTACGGCTGGAGTTCGCCGTGGGCTCCGGCCGGGATCTGGAGGGGCTTCGGTTCGTCGACGAACGGACCCGGCAGGGCGTGACGGTCGGCCATCAGGAGATCCTGCTCGGCGACTACCGCCGCGGAGGCCCCTACGAGATCGTGCTGCCGCCGGAGCGGCTGCCCATCGGCCATATGGCCCGGGACGTCTACCAGGTCACCGGCACCTTCGCGGACAAGGACGGACGGCTCCTCGGCTGCGAGTCCCACAGCTTCGAGATCACCAAGGACTGGCCCCGGTGAGCGCCCCGTACCCGCGGAGCGCTCACCGGCACCACGAGCCGGTCGCCGCGTTCGGAGCGCCCCTCGCCGCCGCGCGTCCCCGCTGCGGCGCGACCGTCCCGGTGCACGGGGGGCGACTCGGAACCTCGCCCGGCGACCGACGCGGCTTCCGGCCCCTCGGGCTCTCCCGCACCTCGGGCTCTCCGGAACCTCGAGGTCTCCCGCGCCTCGGACTGCGCTGTCCAACGGAAGCCGCTGCTCGTCGGGCCATCCGGTACAGCGCGCCTCCCCGCACCCCTGACCTCACCGCTCCCCGCACCCCGGACCTCACCACATCCCGGACCTTCGGGCTCCCCGGACCTTCGGGCTGGGCGGACCTTCGGGCTGGGCGGGACCTCCCGGACCGGCGACCGACGCGCTCGCAGCCCCGGACGCTCTCCGTGCTCGGCGAATCGGACACCCGCCACGGCATGCGGTCCCAGGTCGTGCATTCGGCGCCCGGACGGCTCACGATGGCCTTGAGGCGAACGGAGGCCCCAGCAATGAGTACCTCTTCGACACGGATCACGGCCGCCCTGTCCACCGAGCACCGCGGCCGGCTGATGGAGATGGCCAAGGACGTCAAGTTCGCCGAAGGGGCTCGCGTCTTCGAGGAGGGCCGCCTCGCCGACCGGTTCTGGATCATCCGGTCCGGCACCGTCACCCTGGACATCCGGGTTCCCGGCCGCCGCCCCGCAGTGATAGAGAACCTCGGCTTCGGCGAACTCGTGGGCTGGTCATGGCTGTTCCCGCCGTACGTCTGGCAGTTGGGCGCCGAGGCCATGACCCCGGTGCGCGCCCAGGAGTTCGACGCGCTGCCCGTCCGGGGCCTGATGGAAGCCGACCCGGCGTTCGGCTCGGCGATAGGCCAGTGGGTCGGGCGCGTCCTGGCCCACCGGCTGCACTCGGCCCGGGTACGGCTGCTCGACCTGTACGCCCCGTACGGCAGCGGTCTCTCGGAGTGAGCTGAGCGGCCCGTCCCGCTCCAGCCGCCGACCCGCCGCGGGCGGTCCCCCCGGGCCGCGGTGTACGCCGCCGTGCCGGGAACCGGCCCGGCACCCGCCGTCGTTGCACCGTCGTACAGCCGTCGCACCGCGGTGCGCTCCACCGCCACGCACCGCCGCCCTACCGAGCCGCCCTACCGAGCCGCCCTACCGAGCCGCCCTACCGAGCCGTCCGTCCAACCGAGCCGTCCAACCGAGCCGTCCGTCCAACCGAGGAGCTGGGAAGTGCACCGTGAGCTATGAGGTCCGTGGCGGTCCGGAGACGCCCGCGGAGGTACGCGCCGGAAGCGGCCCCCGGGGCGGCCCCAGGCTCGTGGCCGTCAGCGACCTGCATGTCCGCTATGCCGAGAACCGCGAGATCACCGAAGGGCTGCACCCGGAGTCGGACGGGGACTGGCTGATCGTCGCCGGTGACGTCGGCGAGTACGTCGCCGATGTGCGCTGGGCACTGGAGCTGCTGGCCGGGCGGTTCGCCAAGGTGATCTGGGCACCGGGCAACCACGAGCTGTGGACACCCCCCGACGACCCGGTGCGCCTGCGCGGCGAGCAGCGCTACGAGCATCTGGTACGGGTCTGCCGGGAGCTGGGGGTCGTCACTCCCGAGGACCCGTTCCCGGTCTGGGGCGGCCCCGGCGGGCCGGTGGCGATCGCCCCGCTCTTCGTCCTCTACGACTACTCATTCCGGCCCGCCGGAACGCGTTCCAAGGAGGAGGCCCTGGCGGCCGCGGAGCAGGCCGGTGTGGTGTGCACGGACGAGTTCATGCTGCACCCGGATCCTCATCCGTCACGCGACGCCTGGTGCCGTGCCCGGCTGGAGATCACGGAGGCCAGGTTGGCCGAGGTGCCTGCGGACCTGCCGACCGTGCTGGTCAACCATTTTCCGCTGGTCCGCGAGCCCACCGGGGTCCTGTGGCACCCGGAGTTCGCACTCTGGTGCGGGACCGAGGCGACGGCCGACTGGCCGCGCCGGTTCCGCGCGTCCGCCGTCGTCTACGGCCATCTGCACATCCCGCGGCTGATCTGGTGGGAGGGCGTGC
The DNA here is from genome assembly GCF_003122365.1 of Streptomyces spongiicola. Taxonomy (NCBI): domain Bacteria; kingdom Bacillati; phylum Actinomycetota; class Actinomycetes; order Kitasatosporales; family Streptomycetaceae; genus Streptomyces; species Streptomyces spongiicola. The sequence continues at coordinate 6,618,757 of NZ_CP029254.1, read as the reverse complement.
CGCACCAGGAGGTTTCGCTCGGCTATCCGCGGGAGTGGCGCAAACGCCCGGGAGCGCCCGGCCGTCCCGTGGAGGTCTTCCCGCTGGTACCGGACGGAGCACGCGCGTGATCGGCAAGCTGCTGCCCCCGCCGATCGCGGTCCGCGAGGCGTTCGGGGACCCGGAGGCGCCGGAGATGTACCCCGAGGAGCGCGCCGTCGTGGCGAAGGCCGTGCCGGAACGGCAGCGGGAGTTCGGCACGGTCAGGGTGTGCGCCCGCGGGGCGCTCGAAGAGCTCGGCTTCCCGCCCGGACCGATCCTGCCGGGGGCCGCGCGGGCTCCGCAGTGGCCGGCCGGCGCGGTCGGCGCGATGACGCACTGCCGGGGCTACCGGGCGGCCGCGGTGGCCCATGCCGCCGACGTGCTGACGATCGGCCTGGACGCCGAACCCCATCTGCCCCTGCCCGATCCGGGAGTCCGCGATCTGGTCACCCTGCCCGAGGAGCGCGCGACGCTGGACCGGCTCGGCTCCCTGCGCCCGGAAGTCTGCTGGGACCGGCTGCTGTTCAGCGCCAAGGAAAGCGTCTACAAGGCCTGGTATCCGCTGGCCCGGCGCTGGCTGGACTTCGAGGAGGCGGTCGTCACGATCGACCCCGACGACGCCACGTTCCGCGCCCGGCTGCTCGTGGACGGCCCGGTCGTCGGCGGGCAGCCGCTGAAGGGCTTCGAGGGGCGCTGGCTCGTCGAGTCGGGGCTGGTGGTCACGGCGATCGCGGTGGCGCGCTGACACTCGGTGGTCCGCTGACACGCGGCGGGGCTCGCCGCACCGGGGGCGGGCCCGCGGCCCGGGCTCCGTCGCGCGGATCGCGTTTCAGCCGACCGGGGGCGCGATCACGAGGAGGAGCCGGCCAGGGGGCAGGGAGGGACCGCACCGGATACGGAAGGGAGGGCCGCCATCAGCGACACCACCGAGCTGCGCACACGTCCGGGGGAGCCTTCCTCGGAGCGCGACGGCGGAGCGGGCTCGGACGGTCCCGCAACGGCCGGAGGAGTACGGGGGCGTACCGCGGGCGCGCGAAGTGCCGGCCGACTACGGGCACTTGCCGCTCACTCGGGGACAGGCCGGGGCAGATGACTGTCCGTGCACCACGGGAAGCTCCGGAAAAGACCGAGAGGGGCCCCGAGGGGCCCCTCTGAGCTGCTTCCATACCGTCGGGACGACAGGATTTGAACCTGCGACCCCTTGACCCCCAGTCAAGTGCGCTACCAAGCTGCGCCACGTCCCGGTGTGCGCTTCCCCCGGGGCCTGCCCCGGCCGAGCGCGCAGAAGAACACTACCTCAATACGCGCCGTGCCCGGAGACACGGCCCCAGCGTGCGCGGCGGGTCCGGCGTTGGGCCCGATCGGGGCCGAGGGGTGACAATCGGGGCGTGAGCAGGACGTCGAGGGATCGCGATGACGAGGGCAGGGCGCGCAGTGCGCGTCCGCGGGACGGGTTGGGCCGGCCGCTTCCGTACGGCGCGGAAGGGGTGGACCGGCAGCCGGAGGGGGTGGTCCGCTCGCCCGCGGAGACGCTGGCGGAGGCACAGCGGCTGCTGGACGCGGGGATGCCGTTCCACGCCCATGAGGTACTGGAGGACGCCTGGAAGTCCGGGCCGGACGAGGAGCGCGGACTGTGGCGGGGACTGGCGCAGCTGGCGGTGGGGCTGACACACGCCGCACGCGGCAATGCCGCGGGGGGCGCCGCGCTGCTGGCCCGGGGCGCGGAGTCCATCGCACCGTACGGAGCCGGAGGGCCGCACGGGATCGAGGGGCCGCACGGAGCCGAAGAACCCCACGGAGCCGAAGAACCCCACGGAGCCGAAGAACCCCACGGGGTCGAAGAACCCCACGGGGTCGAAGGGCCCCACGGGGTCGAAGGGCCCCACGGGGTCGAAGGGCCCCACGGGGGCGAAGGGCCCCACGGGGTCGATGTCGCCGGGCTGGCCTGCTGGGCGGCGGCGCTCCGCGACGATCTGCGCGAGGACGGGGGCCCGGTCCCCGCGGCGGCGCGGGCGCCACGGCTGCGCACGGGCTGAGCGTTCGCCGGGAGGACCGGGGCAGCCGCCGTTCCGAGCGGGCCTCGCGGCACGTCGTCGTACGGCGTGGCGGCTCCGGTCCCGGCCGAGGTCCCGACCGAGATCCCGACCGAGATCCAACCGAGATCCCGACCGAGATCCAACCGAGGTCCCGGCCGAGCGGGAGGAGCCGCGGGCCCGTCCACCGGGCCGGGGCCGCTACCCGGGGCCGGCCGATGGCGGACGCCCCGGCGCCGCGCTCACCGCATGGAGAGCAGGGGGCCGGTGAGCGTCAGTCCGAGGTCGTGGGCCGCGTAGGCGAAGAAGGCCGACATCACCAGCGCAGCGCCGCCGAGGGCGAGGTCCTTCAGGAACGAGATCTGTTCCGTCTGGCGCGTCCGGGGGTCGGTCTCCTTCCAGAAGGCGTGCATGACCAGCGCCGTGGGGAAGAGGAAGAGCGCGATCAGCAGGGCGCCCAGGTCCGCCCAGACGCCGAGCACGACGCTCAGGCCGCCGAGGAGCATGAGCACCCCGCTGAGCAGGGTCGCGGCCTCCGCTGCGGGCAGGCCCCTGGACGCGGCGTAGGCGCCCAGCTGCTTGTGCTGGGTGAGGTGCCCCACCGCGGAGTAGAGGAACACGAGCGCGAACAGGACGCGCCCGATCAGGACCAGGACATCCACGCCGACCTCCGCGGGTTCTGGGCGACGGCCCCCGCCTCCCATTGTCCGTCGGGCCGGCCGGGCGCTCAGCTCGAAGCGCCGCCGCAGGTCAGCGGGGCGAGAAGGCGGGATCGGCGACCGCTCGAGGGGGGCTGTGCGGGGGGTGACAAGGGTTTTCCCCGTATCGGGTTCACCTCGGCGTTCCCTACTGTCTGCCGCACCGGCGAATCCCGGCCATCTGCATGTCAGGTACATGCTGACTCTGGGTGATGTCCGGTGGCGGCTCTTGACCAGGGGCCGTCGCGCAGGAGGCGGCGCACGGGCGTACCCGGCCCGGGGCTCCGCGGATCGCACCCCCACGGCGAACCGCGGACGCGATGCGCCGCCCCTCTGCTTCCGCACCGTCAGTTGAAAGGGATCATCTTGAACGGTTCCGGACGGAGACTCATATCCGTCGTGGCCGCGAGCGCCACGATTCTGGGCGCCGCCGCCACTTCCTCCGTGGCGTTCGCCGCCGCCTCGGGGGAACCCTCGCCGAAGCCCGCCCCGGTTTCGCAAGCGATGACCGAACTGCCCGACTCGCCCGTCGAGAAGGTCATCGTCACCTACAAGTCCCAGGCAGAGGAAGCGGGTTCGAACACCGCCGCAGCCGGGGACGCCAAGGCCAAGGGCGCCCAGACCGGGGAGAGCCTGCGCTTCGAGCGCCGCCTCGCCGGCGGTGCCGCCCTCGTCGACCTGGGCGGGGAGGCCTCGAAGAAGGACCTCACCGAGGTCATGGACGCCTTCCGCGCCGACCCCTCGGTCGCCTCGGTGGAGCCGGACATCCGCGCGTACGCGATGGCCGTCACCCCGAACGACACCGAGTACGCCAAGCAGTGGGACCTGTTCGAGGCCACGGGCGGCATGAACGTGCCCGGCTCCTGGGACAAGACCACGGGCAGCGGTGTCACCGTCGCCGTCATCGACACCGGCTACGCCGCCCATACGGACCTGGCGGCCAACACCGTCCCCGGCTACGACTTCATCTCCAGCTCCTCGGAGGCCCGTGACGGCGGCGGCCGCGACGGCGACCCCAAGGACGAGGGAGACTGGAACCTCACCGACGGTGAGTGCGGCCCCGACTCCAAGGCGGGCAACTCGTCGTGGCACGGCACGCACGTCGCCGGCACCATCGCCGCGACCACGAACAACGGCAAGGGCGTCGCGGGCATCGCGTACAACGCGAAGGTCCAGCACGTGCGGGTGCTCGGCAAGTGCGGCGGCTCGTCCTCGGACATCGCCGACGCCATCACCTGGGCGTCCGGCGGCAGCGTGCCCGGAGTCCCGGCCAACACGACCCCGGCGAAGGTCGTCAACCTGAGCCTCGGCGGCCCCAGCTTCAGCTGCCCCAGCGTCTACCAGAACGCCATCAACGGCGCCGTGTCCCGCGGCACCACGGTGGTGGTGGCGGCGGGCAACAGCAACGCCAACGCATCCCGGTTCACCCCGGCCAACTGCGCCAACATCATCAACGTGGCCTCGACGAACCGCGACGGCGGCCGGTCCTTCTACTCCAACTACGGCTCGGTCGTGGACGTGTCGGCGCCCGGCGGCGAGACCCGCCGCGCCACCGACACCCCGGGCACCGTCACCACCCCCGAGAACGGCATCCTCTCCACGCTGAACTCGGGCGCCACCACCCAGTCCGCCGAGAACTACAAGCCCTACCAGGGCACTTCGATGGCCGCACCGCACATCGCCGGTCTCGCCGCCCTGCTGGAGTCGGTCAAGCCGTCGCTGGCCCCGGCCGACATCGAGTCGGCGATCAAGGCGAACGCCCGTCCGCTGCCCGGCACCTGCTCCGGTGGCTGCGGCGCCGGGATCGCCGACGCCACGAAGACGGTCGACGCGGTCACCGGCACCGCACCCGGGGGCACGACCTTCACCAACGGCGCCGACGTCGCGATCTCGGACAACTCGACGGTCACGTCGTCGATCGCGGTGACCGGCCTCACCGGCAACGCCCCGGCCGCCCTCAAGGTCGACGTGGACATCAAGCACACCTGGCGCGGTGACCTGGTCATCGACCTGATCGCCCCGGACGGGACCGTGCGCAACCTGAAGACCTCCTCCGGCTCGGACAGCGCCGACAACGTCCTCGCGACGTACACGGTCGACGCCTCCGGCGAGGTCGCCAACGGGACCTGGAAGCTCCAGGTCCGCGACGTGGCATCGGGTGACACCGGCTACATCGACAGCTGGAGTCTCACTTTCTGATACAGCGGCAAGACCGGCATCCACGCAGGTCAGGGGCGCGTCTGTGGGCACTGTCCACGGGCGCGCCCCGCTGCCGGTCCGGTACGGACCTGTCCGCATGCCGGACACCGGGCCTGGACTGGGCCGAGCGGGTTCGTATTCTCTGCTCCAACGGGCAGGGGGCCCGCGCGCCGGAAGGTGGTGGGGGTACGTGAACATCGGTGCGTACCCGCCTTCGCGCGCGGGCACGGAGGGACCCCGCGTCCCGGTCGGCCGGGCCGAACTCCTCGACCGCCTCGACCGCGTACTGCACTCCGGCGGGCGCGCCCTCCTCACAGGCCCCGCGGGGGTCGGCAAGTCCGAGGTGGCGCTCGCCGTCGCGGCACGCGCCGAGGCACGCGGCGAGCACGTGCTGTGGCTCGCCACGCTCCCCACCGACCGCGGGACCCCGGGCGCGGCCGCCGCCACGCTGGTGGCCTCCGTCGCCGCGTCGGCGAACGGCGACGGACCCCGGACGGGCCCCGCGTCCGGCGGCGGAAGCACGGACGGGGCACAGGACGTCCTCCGGGGGCTGCCCGGCCCGCAGCGCGCCGCCGTGGCGATGCTGTGCCGGGAGGCACCCGTGCCCGAGAAGGGCTGGGACCGCATCGCCCTGCGACTGGCCGTCGCCGGGATCCTCCGCACCCTCGCCGCCCGCAGTCCGGTCCTGCTCGTCGTCGACGGGGTGCAGCGGATGGATCCCGAGAGCGCGGACCTGCTGCGCTTCGCCCTCCATCTGGCCCCGCCCGCGCTGCGGGCCGTCGCCGTGGAGACCCCCGACGCGGAGGCGTACGGCCCCGGCTTCCCCGGCGAAGGCCCGGAACCCCTGTGGGTTCCCTCCGAGGCGGATGTGCTGAACGTGCCGCCGCTGCACGCCGACGAGATCGCCGAACTCCTCATCCACCACCGCCTCCCGTCCCGCATGGCCGGACGCATCCACCGGGCCAGCGGCGGCAACCCGCGACTCGCACTCGCCATCGGCCGCTCCCTCGCCGACGCACGCACACCGGTGCACCACGCCGAAGCGCTCTCCCTGTCGGGCCGCGCCCGCGACCTCGCCCGGCAGCTCCTCGGCGTGGCCTCCCCCGCGGTGCGCGCCACGCTGCTGCTCGCCGCGCTCGCGCTGCGGCCGTCGGCGTCGCTGATCCGCCGGGCCGGCCGCCCCACCGCGGAGGCCGACCTCGCCACGGCCGAACGGGCCGGGCTGGTCACCCTCACCGAGGACGGGTCCGTGGCCTTCACGGCCGGAGTGCTGCCGTCGACGCTCGTCCACGACGCCTGCTGGACCGAACGCAGCCAGGGACACGCCGCGCTCGCGCGGGTCGTGGACGACCCGGTGGAGGAGGTCCGGCACCGCGCTCTCGCCACGGACGTGCCCGACGAGCTGCTGGCCGCCGAGGTGACCGCGGCGGCCGAGGCAGCGCGGCGCCGGGGCAACAGCGCCCTGGCGGCCGAACTCGCCCTGCTCGCCGCGGAGAGCACACCCGGCCGGGAGGGACGGCAGCGGATCGCCCGGCTCGTGGACGCCGCGGAGGAGGCGGCCCGTGCCGCGCGGGCCGACCTGGCGGTGCGCGCCGCCACCGACCTCCTCTCCCGGGACGCCGCCCCCGCCGAACGGGTACGCGCCCGGCTCGCGGTACTGGACACCGCGGGACAGGGGCTCACCGGCCTCGACGAGATCTATGTGCACGCGATGGAGGACTCCGAGGGCGACACCGCGCTGCGCGCCGCGGTACAGCTCCGCCTCGCGGTGAAGTACGTACTCGCCGACGGCGACCCCGTGCGCTCGCGGGCGGCCGCCGTCGACTCGGCCGAACTGGCCTCCTCCGTCGGCGACGCGAAGACGGCGGCCAGGGCGCTGACCGTCCGGGCCCGCATGGAGCGCTTCCTGGGCTGGCCGGACGCCGAGCGGGTGCTCGCCGAGGCGCGGGCCCTGGAGACGGTCGAGCAGCCGCCGGGGGTCCGCAACGCCGCCCGGATACTGGCGATCCGCCACGCCCTGTTCGACGACCGGCTCGGCGACGCCCGGGACCAGCTGAACGCCCTGCTGCCGCTGGTCGAGCAGCGCGGCACCGTCGAGGACGCCATCGAGCTGTTCAACACGTCCGCCGAGGTCGAGGCGCGCCGGGGGCAGTGCGCGGTGGCGCTGTCCCACGCCGGCCGGTCGCTGGCCCTGACCCTGGAGGCCGGTCTCTCCCCGGGCCCCGCCTGGTACTCGCTGGCCCTCGCCGAGACGGCGGGCGGCAGCTTCGCCCGCGCCGCCGGCTACGCCCGCCGCAGCGCCCAGGCGTCCGAGGAGGAGGGCGACCACGTCTTCCTGTCGCGCAGCCTCTACGCGCTCGGCCGGATCCAGCTCGTCACCGGCGACGTGGCCAACGCCCTGGAGACGCTGCGCCGGGTCCAGGCCGGGGAGCGGGCGCAGAGCGCCGTCGACCCGTCCATGCTGCGCTGGCATGAGGAGCTGGCCGAGGCGCTGCTCGCCAACGACGCCCCCGAGGAGGCCGCCGACGTACTGGCCGGCGTCCGCCCGGTCGCGGAGCGGCTGGGCCGTACGACGGTGCTGCTCGGCTGCGACCGGGTGGACGCGCTGTGCCTGGCGGCGGGCGGGAAGTCCGACGAGGCGGCCGTGCTGCTGGCGGACACCGCCGACCGGTTCGGCGGCGCGGGACTGCCGCTGGAGCGCGGCCGGGCGCTGATCGCGCTCGCCCGGGTGGAGCGCCGCCGCCGCAGGCGTTCGGCCGCCCAGCAGGCGTTGCAGGCGGCGGCCGCGGTCTTCGAGCGGTCGGGCGCGGCGCCCTGGCTGGCGCTGGTGTCGGAGGCCCCGTCGGGGACGTCCGATTCCGCACCCTCCCGCGCCGGCGCCCTGCCGGCGCTGACGGAGGCGGAGCTGCATCTGGCGCTGCTCGTGGGGCAGGGCGCCAGCAACCAGGAGGCGGCCGCGCGGCTGTACCTCAGTGTGAAGACGGTCGAGGCCCGGCTGACCCGCATCTACCAGAAGCTGGACGTCCGTTCGCGGGCGCAGCTGGCCGGGGCGCTGGGCGCCTGGCCGGGGCTGAGGCCGCCGCCGGTCCTCGCGGACGGCCCGGCCGCCGGCTGAGCACGGCAGTGCGGAGAGGTCCGTCCGTCCGGGGCCTTCGCGGGGAGCGGGGCCGGACCGGAGCACCGCGAGGGCCCGCGCCGGCCGCGGCACCGGCCGGGGCGGAAGGCAACGCCCCCGGGAACACCGGAACCATCCAGCGCGCCGATCGCCACGAGGACGCTCCGGCGGCACGCACCCCGGAACACCGGGACCATCCCCGCGTCCCCGCCCCGGGCCGGACCGCTCCGGCCGGGGTGGGGCGGGCCGGGCGGGAGCGGTCCGGGCGGTCCGGGAGCGGTCCGGGCCGGGCGGGAGCGGTCCGGGCGGGGCGGGAGCGGTCCGGGCGGGGCGGGAGCGGTCCGGGCGGGGCGGGCCGCGGCCGCGGCCGCGGCGCTGGGCGCCGGTGGCACTGCTCCGGTGGCACTGCTCCGGTGGTCACCGTGACGCGCGGGGCTCCGTACCGCTGCCCGCGACCGTCCAGAGCAGCACCATGGTCACCGCGCACAGGGCGGCTCCGAAGCCGACGCTCACCTGGCAGCCCTGGATGAAGTCCCGCGTCGCGATCTCCGCGACGGAAGCGCGCTGCTCCAGCGAGGCCCCGGGCACTGGTCTGCCGGGGCCGATCTCGGCCGGGTAGGCGTGGGGGTTGGCCTCCTGGATGATCCGGTCGGCGATCGTCCGGCGGGCCGCGGCGTCCGGGACCGCTTCGCGCAGGTCGGTGTTGAGGCTCCGGCCCAGCCAGACGGCGAGGATGCTGCCGAGGACCGCGAAGCCGAAGGTGGAGCCGATGGCCCGCTGGGCGCTCATGATGCCGGAGGCCATCCCCGCCCGGTCCACCGGCACCGAGCTCATCGCCAGGGCGGTGACCGGGGTGGCGAGGAGGGCCACCCCGGCGCCGCAGAGGAAGAGGCCGGCTGCGACCACCGCCACGGAGACGGGCATCCCCAGGGCGATGACGACCAGCCCGGCGACCAGCAGCGGCTGGCCGGTCCTGGCGACCGGCAGCGGCCCGACCCGTGCCGCCAGCCGGCCGGCGATCGGGGAGAGCAGCATGATGTTGAAGGCGAACGGGAGGATCAGCAGCCCGGCCGCCGCCGGGGTGTACTCCTCGATGTTCTGGAAGTACTGCGTGACGACCAGCAGCATCCCGTACGCGCTGAAGAAGGCCGAGAAGATCGTCGCGATGCCCACGGCGTAGGCGCGGTGGCGGAAGAGGCGGACGTCCATCATCGGGTTCGGGTTCCGGTACTCGTAGCGGGCGAAGAAGGCGAGCCCCACCACGCCGACCACCAGCAGGGTCAGGATCCGGGCCGACGTCCAGCCGGCCTTCTGGCCTTCGATCAGCCCGTAGGCCAGGGACCCGACGGCGACCACGAACAGCAACTGGCCGCCCCAGTCGAAGCCGCGGGGAGTCTTCTCCCGGGACTCGGCCACATAGCGGACGGTCATCACCAGGACCAGCACTCCGACCGGCACATTGACCATGAACACGGCCCGCCAGCTGACGCTCTCGGTCAGCACGCCCCCGACCGTGGGGCCCAGGGCGGTCGCCACACTCGCCACGCCGGTCCACAGCCCGATGGCCTTCGCCCGCTCGTCGTCGTCGGAGAACGCGGCGCTCACCAGCGCCAGCGACGTCACGGTCACCGTCGCGGCCCCGATGCCCTGCACGGCGCGGGCGATGGCCATGGGGACGAGCCCGGGCGCCAGGCCCGCGGCGGCCGAGGCGAGGGTGAACACCGAGACGCCGACGACGAACAGGAGCCTGCGCCCGAACCGGTCCGCCGCGGTCGCCCCGGCCATGATGAACACCGCCATACCGATGGAGTACGCGGTGACCACCCACTGGAGACCCGACTCGCCGACGCCGAAGTCCCGCTGGATGTCCGGCAGGGCCACGTTCGCGATGAGGGCGTCGAGGAAGACCATGAAGAGGCCGAGTCCGGTCGCCACGATGGTCAGGACCTGGGTTCTCGTCCAGGGACTTGCTGTTCGCTGCTTTGTGTGACGCATCGTCACACGCTAAGGCCAGGCCGGCGCTCCCCGGTGGATCAGCGCGCTGCGCGGATGCCGGAAGCCGGGAACTCTCCCGGGTGGGGCCGGGCGATCGGGCACACCGCCACCGCGGCGGCGAAATGCGGCGTTGTCTCCGGAATCGTCTCGCTCCGTTGACTATGCTCGGGACGCCCCTGCGGCCCACACCGCCAGAGCGCCATGTCGTGGGGCATCGCGGACACCGCTCTACCCCTGCCGGGAACCGGCAGGCGGACGCACACCGGGAGGGCGTGCGCCGGACGGCCGGCGGACGCAGGAACACAGGAGCCCGCCATGCACCTCGGCCGACCCCACCGCAGGCCTCACGGCGAAGACCCCGGGCCCCACACCGGCGGCCCCGGTGCCGGGCAGCCGCGTCTCGGCCTGACGCTGATCGCAGCCTCGCTGTGCATCTTCGTCGTGCAGCTGGACTTCCTGGCACTCAATCTGGCCCTCCCCCGGATGGCCTCGGAACTCGGCACGACGACCACCGATCTCCAGTGGGTGATCAGCGGCTACATGCTGGCGCTGGCCGCCACCCTGGTCCCCGGCGGAAGGCTCGGCGACATCCTCGGCCGCAGGCGGATGCTGCTCGGGGGCCTGGTCGTGTTCGGCGTGTGCTCGCTCGCCGCCGGGCTCTCCTCCGACGCGGGCGTCGTCATCGTGATGCGGATCGCCCAGGGTGTCGGCGCGGGCGTGCTGTTCCCGCTCGCCATCGCCGTGATCACGGACGCCTACCCCCCGGAGCGCACACTCCGGGCCATCGGGAACGCCTTCGGGATCGGCGCCGTGGCCCTGGCCCTCGGCCCCGTGTTCGGCGGCGGTGTCACCGAACTGCTGAGCTGGCGCGTCGTGCTGCTGGTCAACGTCCCGACGTGTGCGGCGGCCATCCTGATGGTGGTCGCCGGGGTACGGGAGTCGCGCGACACCACCGTGCCCCGCTCGATCGACCTGCCGGGCGTACTCGCCGTCGCGGCCGGCATCGCCCTGGTGACATACGCGGTGGACCGCTCGACCGCCTGGCCCCCCGGGTGGACCGTCGGTCTCGCGGCGGCCGGGGTGCTGCTGCTGGTCGCCTTCGTGCTCCACGAGCGCGTGACCCGCTGGCCGCTGGTCGCCCTCGACCTGTTCCGCAACAAGCCCTATGTGCTCATCACCATGATGGCCACCGTCGCGAACATCGCCTTCGTCGTCGCCATGTACGGCATCACGATCTACCTCCAGCAGGTCGAGGGCTACTCACCGCTCGGGGCCGGCCTGGTCTTCCTCGCCGCGTCCGTCTCGGCGGGGATCGCCGCGCTGCTCTCGGGGCGGCTCGGCGAGCGCTTCGACGTCCCCCGTACGATCGGCGTGGGGACCGTGGTCGGAGGCGCCGGCCTGTTCCTCGCATCCTTCGGCGGGGGGCTCTGGACCTATGTGCCCGGGCTGGCGCTGACCGGGCTCGGATACGGCCTGGGGTGGACGATGGGCAGCGCCGGAACCCAGGTCGTGGTACCACCGGAGCGGGCCGGCCAGGCCTCCGGGGTCACGCTGGCCGTCATGATCGGGGTCGCGGGCATCTGCGTGGCCGCGGGCGCGACACTGATCGAGGTACGAGCCGCGGGCGAGGGCCTGGGCGCGTCGATCGAGGGCTTGCTGCGCTGGGTCGCGGTGGGCAGCGCCGTCGCGGCCGTGGTGATCGGTGGGCTGGCCGAGCGCATGATGCCCCGCACCCCCGCGGGCTCCGGCTGACCGGAGCCCCCGCGAGCGCCGCCCCGGCATCAGCGGCCTCTCGCTTCCCTTCCGCGAATCACCCGGGGCCCGCGCGAGCGGCGTCTCGGCGCCCGCACCGAGGACGTCCCGGCGGCCGTCGGACCGGACCGCCGCCGACTCCGGGGACCACAGGTGCGAGCCGCCTCCCCACGGGTCGGGCGGAACGCCGAGGGGCCGTTCCAGATCACTCTGAAACGGCCCCTCGACTTCGACTCTCACAAGTCGGGACGACAGGATTTGAACCTGCGACCCCTTGACCCCCAGTCAAGTGCGCTACCAAGCTGCGCCACGTCCCGGTGCCCGCCTGACCTGGGACTTCCCCCGGCCGAACGCGCATGAGAACCATACCGCACTTCACCGGGTCGCCACGAACCGGTCGCCGGTCGATCTCGAGTGCGGTGGAAGTTGCACGGTGGGTCGCACGACCGGCACCGGACCGGCCACCGTTCACGACCCCGCGCCCGGCCGCCGGGACCCGGACCGCCGATGGCCGATGGCGGCCCCGATGGCCCCGATAGCCCCGATGGCTCTGACGGCTCTGACGGCTCTGACGGCTCTGACGACAGGCGACGAGGAGCACCGGCCCGCGGCGGCCTCGACACTCGGGCACGACCGGGCTGCCGGACGAGGCCCCCGGCTCGCCCTCGCCCCGACGGACATCGGCGCGGACGGCTTCCGGCCCGCGGCACGGGCGCATCCCGGCCGGGTGGCCGACGTCGGTATCCGCGAGCGGCCGATGACCGGTGTGGGTGGCGGACCGGCCCTGACGGGCAATGCGGCCGGTGGCGCGCACCTTCGCGAGTTCCCTGGTCGAGCAGGTCAAGCGCGGTTTCGGGCACCAGGGCGCCGGCGGGGTCCTGGTGAGCGCGGGCGCCTCCTACGACCGGCCCGCGGGTGGCTTCACCCGTGCGGCTCCGGCGATGCGGCCCTGCTCGGCGCCCTCGACGGCTGGACCGCCCGGGTGCCCGGGCACCGGGACGAGACCGAGGCACCGCCGCGGGCAGCGGCCTCGGGGACGGCCCGGTCCATGTGCGGCCGTCGCTCCGGTCGAACAGGTCCGGGCTGCCCGTTCGACGGCGCCCGGCGCCCGGCTCCCGGCTCCCGACCGCGAGGGAGGGGCGCGGCGGCCTGGTGATCGCGGTCGGACCGGTGCTGGACCACGCCATGGCGGCGACCGGGGGCACGGACGTCGCGGTGCCGTACGCGGCGACCGCGCGGCCCTTCGACACCGCCGCGGTCCGGCGGGCAGTCGGGCACGGCCCGCCGACGTGGTGGCCGTCGAGCCGTATCTCACGGGCATGTCGACCACACCGCCGTCAACGACGCACCGGCGGACGCGCCGCAGGGGGTGCTGCGCCGGGCATCGCCCTCCGCCCGGCGGAAGCCCGTGCGGTACGGGCGGATGCAGGAGCACCTTGCCGCGCACGGCCTGGATCCGGCGGGGCTCCGCCGGCGGACCGGCCGGCGGATCGGCCGGGTCCTCCCGGGCGCGGGCGCGTCCCGCCGCGCGGCGCCCGTGCCGCCGGGCCCCCGCCGCTCGGCATCCTCGGCCGTCACCCCTGCTCCCTGACCGGCGGGGCGAGCCACGCCGCGACGGCCTCCGCGATGGGCAGACCGGTCTCCAGTTCGATGAAGCCGAACTGGCCGCCCTGGTTCCCTTCCAGGAACCACCACAGTCCCTCCTCGTCCTCGGCGAAGTCGAAGGCGGCGTAGGCGAGTCCGGCGAGACTCATGTAGTCCCGCACGGACCGCGCGATGCGCTCGGGCACGTCGGCGGCCTTCCAGGGCTGGCCGGTGTCGCCGTACCGTCCGTCCACCTGACCGTCCACGGAGCGTTTCCGGGCGGCGAACAGGCTGGTGCCCACGGCGGTCAGGCGGATGTCGGCGCGTTTGGGAACGTACTGCTGGAGCAGCGTGGGCCCGGCGGCCACGCTGGAGAAGTCGGTGTCGGGGGGGATGCGGGTGGTGGGCAGGGACACCGGCGGATCGCCGGACGGCGGCCCTGAGGCGGACTTCACCACGATGTCCCGGTACTGGGCCGCGAACTGCCGCGCCACGCGGGGGAACGTGGTGATGACGGTGGGGGGTACGGCGAAGCCGCTGCGGTGCGCCAGGCTGAGCTGCCAGGGCTTGCAGCGGGCCTGCGCTGAGACGCAGGGGTGGTTCATCCAGCGCGCGGGGGCCGAGTAGAGCATCCCGTACAGGGCCTGCTCGGTCTCCGCGGTCAGCCACTCCGAGGGCTCCTCGGCGTGGGCGGCGGGCTCGCCCGGTCTTCGCACCCAGACCGACCGCAGCGCGCCCATGCTGAGCAGCCGCCCGTCGGTCGACAGATGGCCGTAGAAGTCACCGCGCACATACTCGGCGGACAGCGCGGCCTCGCCGGGGAGGTCGGCGGGGTCCAGTCGCACCAGAGGCACTCCGCGGTCGTGCAGCTTGGCGATCACCATGTCTGCGGTGACGTCTTGACGGCACGTCAATATCAGTACGGTCATCGCCGTGCCGGTCCGTCAGTCGTCGAAGTGCGTCTTGGAGCCGGCGGTGGACGTCGTCGTGCCGGTCACCAGGATCAGATCGCGGTCGACGATGGCCGGCCGCCCGTCCGGCAGCACGTTCAGTTGCAGGGCGGAGTCGTAGGTGTACGGCAGTGTGACCGCAGGACTCTCGGCCGGAAGTACGTACTTCAGTACGAACGGTCGCATGAGTCTCCTTCGTCGACGGTCTGGGCACACGTAACAGTACGTGCCGGTGATGTAGGGCACTCATTACTATCCGTCACTTCCGGTCATGCTGGCAGTGAATGTCATCACACTGGACGGACCCCGCGGGATCGCCCCATCCGTAGACGGATGGGGGAATGCGCGGGGTTCCCCCATGAGAGCACTGAATGGTGTAGACCGATGTGAACATCCCGTGAAGACGGGCTAGTTGAAGCGTCACCCGTGATTGCGCGCGCACACGCGATGACCGTCCGTCACGCGCGTGCGTCCTTCGCACCCACACCGTGACCATGCGTCACACGCTTGTGCCACTCCCACATGCGGGGTGACCGTGCGTCACACGAGGCGGACGGCCGCGCATGGATCATCACCGTATGTGACGCCGGGCACAGCGGCCCGCGCGAGCACCACCGTCGGTGCGCGTGGCGCCGGTGCGGCGCGCGCACACCCGTCGCACCCCCCGACTCCGGCGGCGGTCCGCGCACCGGTCACCCCGGCCGGTCCTGGGAGAGCTGCTTGTAGTAGAACGTGGTGGGCCGCAGGGTGCCGCCGGGGTCCGCCGCGAAGCCGGGAATGACTCCGGCCGCCGTCCATCCGGCCGAGCGGTAGAGCCTCTCGGCCGGACTGCCCGTCTCGGTGTCCAGGACGAGGAGGGTGGCGCCACGGCCGGCCGCACCGCGTTCGGCCGCCCCGAGCAGGGCCCGGCCGAGCCCCCGCCCCCTGGCCTCTCGGTGGACCAGCAGTTTGGCGATCTCGGCCCGGTGGCCGCTGTTGGGGTACCCGGTAAAGCCCGCGCTGACGGTGCCGACGACGCGCTCCCCGTCACGCGCGACCCACACGGCGCGACCGCCCGCGGCCAGCGCGGGACCGTGCGAGTTCCACCACTCCTCGGCGGCGGTGCGGTCGAGGGGTGCGAGAAAGCCCACGGAGGCACCGCCCTCGACCGCGTCGACCAGCAGCTCGGCCAACCGGGGTGCCGCACGCCCGAGTTCCCCCGCGCCCAGCCGGGAGACGGTGAAGCCGGTCACGGCAGCACCACCACGGCGTAGCGCGCCTCCCCGGGTCCGGCGCAGCGGAATCGCGTCGGCCCCCGGAGGCGGAACCGCAGGCAGTCACCCGCGTGCAGCTCGTGCGTGGAGTCGCCGACGGTGATCTCGACCGTGCCGTCGAGCATCCAGATGTGCTGCTCCATGCCGGGAACCGGGGGCGCTTCGTACGCGAGGTCGGCTCCGGGGGCGAGCCGGGACTCGACGATCTCCGCGCGCAGACCGGTGCGCGGCGGCGAGACGGAACGCCGGACGAAGCCCGCCGACTCGTCCGCCCAGACCGTCTGGTCTGCGGCGCGGACGAACTCGGCGGGCTCCGCCTCCACCTCGCCCAGCAGCTGGGACATCGTCCTGCCGTGGACCGCGCACAGCTTGCCCAGCAGCGAGGTGGTGGGGCTGATCTCGCCCCGCTCCGCACGCGACAGGGTCGACCGGCTCACTCCGCTGCGCCGCGCCAACTCGTCCAGCGACCAGCCGCGTTCGGCCCGCAGCCCGGCGAGCCGTGCCGCCAGCCGTACGTCGACGGGGTCGCGCTGCCCGCTCTCGCCATCTTCTCTCATATTCGGCACGGTATCCCAGATACGGGACGACCGGCAGACCGGGGGCTCCGGGCTCCCACCCCGCCGGCCGTGCGGGCCGGCGCGGCCGGGGCGCGGCGCCACGCGGCCGTGTGCAGGCACGGCCGGGTGGCGGTACGGCCGGGGAAGGGCGCCGCGGCGTACGCCGGTCCCTGCCGGACCCACCGGACGCTCCGGACCCGCCGGACCCACCGGACCCACCGGACCCACCGGACCCACCGGACCCACCGGACCCACCGGACCCACCGGACCCGCCGGACCCGCCGGACCCGCCGGGCAGGACGGGCAGGACGGGCAGGACAGGGGGGACGGGCGGTACGGCCGGGGAAGGGCACCGCGGCGTACGCCGGACCCACCGGACCCACCGGACCCGCCGGGCGGCGGGACGGGCGGGACGGGCAGGACGGGCAGGACAGGGGGGACGGGCGGTACGGCCGGGGAAGGGCACCGCGGCGTACGCCGGACCCACCGGACCCACCGGACCCGCCGGGCGGCGGGACGGGCGGGACGGGCGGGACGGGCGGCACGGGCGGCACGGGCGGCACGTAAGCACCGGATACGCCGGACCCGCCGCATATGCCGGATTCGCCGGGCGCGCCGGACCTCGTCGTGGAGGCGGACCGCGGGTCCGCACGGCGCCCCGGGCCGCCGACACGCCGGGAGCCCCGGGAGCCCCGGGAGCGCCGGGGGCGCGGGGAGCGCGGGGAGCGCGGGAACGGCTTGCGCGTCCGGCACCTGCCGGCGCAGCGGACCGCGCCGGGGCGTGCACGGCGGGAGAGCGCCCGACCGGCGCTCCGGTCCGCCGGAATCGACTCCCGGTCAAGAGCGCTCAAATTCAGCCGAGTTGTGGATGTTTCCATACCTCTGCGGACGGACCGGCGGCCGACCTAAGCGGAATGCTGTCCTTCGTTGCCATATGCCCGTGAACCCCTTGCCATGGGCACGTGGCAGAAAGATGCTCCATAGGCATGCCCCGCGCCGGACCGGGCTGGCGGGTACCACCGGGGACGCCGTCCCAACCGCACGTCAGCGGACCGCATTTCGGCCAAAGTTGGCCACCGAGTTGTACCACCCGTAAGCGATCAACACCATGAGGTAGTCGGCCTGTACGGGACGGGACCATGCCGATGCACCACCTGCTCGAACACTCGCGCGAGCAGGCGTTTCGCAGAGGAGGCCTCGCGATGGACGGGTACTTCGCCAGTCGACTTCATCAGCAGCTCCGGGAACGGGTCAGGGACTTCGCCGAGTGCGAAGTCCGCCCCCGTATTCCCGCCATGGAGACCGCCCGCACGGCGCACCGCGAGCTCTCGCGGCTCATCGCACGGCAGGGCTGGCTCGGAGCGACGATCCCCAAGGGGCACGGCGGCATGGGCGTAGGCCATCTGGCCAAGACGATCATCATCGAGGAACTGTCCCGGGTGAGCGGGTCGATGGGGGCCATGGTCCAGGCCTCGCAGCTGGGTGTCGCCAAGATCGTCCACTTCGGGAGCGAGGAGCAGAAGAAGACCTGGCTCCCCCTGGTCGCGGCGGGCGAGTGCCTGCCCACGATCGCGGTCACCGAACCGGAGTCGGGCGGCCATGTACTGGGCATGACCGCCACCGCGGTACGGGAGGGCGACGACTACGTCCTCAACGGCCGGAAGGTGTACGTCGGCAACAGCCACGTCGGTGATCTGCACGGGGTCGTCGTCCGCACGGGGCCGGGCTCCGAAGGCCTCACGGCCTTCCTGGTGGAGTCCCGCCGCCCCGGGTGCCGCACGGGGGAGCAGAAGCCGGCCATGGGGCTGCACGGCTTCAGCTTCGGCGAACTCCACTTCGAGGACTGCCGGGTTCCGGCGGCCAACCGGCTGGGCGAGGAGGGCGACGGCCTGGCCGTCGCCTACTCCTCCAGCGTGCTCTACGGCCGCGCCAACCTGACCGCGGTCGCGCTCGGCATACACCAGGCCATCCTGGAGGAGACCACACGGTTCTGCGCCGAGCGCCACCGCTACGGCAAGCCGCTGCACGAACTGCCGTCCATCAAGCTCAAGCTGGGACAGCTCCAGTCACGGCTGATGACGGCACGGCTGGCCGCGTACCACGCGGTGCACCTGCTGGACCGGGGGCTGCCCTGCGACGCCGAGCTGATGAACGCCAAGCTCGTCAACGTCGAGTCGGCGCTCGACTCCGCACGCAACGCGATGGAGATCCACGCGGCGGCCGGACTGTTCACCGAACGGCCCATCGAGCGCTATCTCCGCGACGCGCACCACATCTTCGCGCCCGCGGGCACCTCCGACGTCCAGCTGCTCAGGCTGGCAGAAGTGGCCCTGGGCCAGTCCAAGGGCCAGTGGTCGCAGCGGCTGGCCGAGCTGACCCGCAGCGAGGCCCTGGTCTAGGAGGTCTCAGAAGATCCCGGTGAGGGGCTGCCCGGCCGACTCGGCGGTGCGGCGGTTCGCCGGGCCGGCCGTGCCGGGCACCGCGACGGGGCGAACGCCGCCCGTCGCGGCACCGGACACGGCGCGAGGCACGGCACCGGGCGCGGCACCGGGCGCGGTGCGAGGGCGCGGGACGACGGCGCGGGACGGGCCGGGAGACCCGCACACGCGGCCGGCGCCACGCGGCCGCCCCAGGGAGCCTCGCGGGACTCCCGGGGACGGCGCCGTGCTCGTCACAGCATCCCGTTCTCGCGGCGGTGGATCTGCTCGACCAGTTCCGCCGCGAGCGACTTGATGGTCTCCAGGCCCGCCCGGCCCCACGGGCGCGGCTCGGTGTCCACCACGCAGATCGTGCCCAGGGCGGTGCCCGTGCGGTCGATCAGCGGCGCACCGAGATAGGAGCGGATGCCGATCTCGTCGACGACCGGGTTGCCGGCGAACCGGGGGTAGTCGCAGACGTCCTCCAGCACGAGCGCCTTGCGCCGCACGACCACGTGCGGGCAGTAGCCGTGGTCGCGCGCCATGAAGCGGCCCACGTCCCCGCCGCCCGCCGTGTCCAGGTCGCCACCGCCCGCGTGGGTGCCGGCGGGGGTGTGCAGCCCAGCGAAGAACTGGCGGTGCTCGTCGATGAAGTTGACCATCGAGTAGGGCGCTCCGGTCACCTCCGCGAGCCGGTGCGCGAACTCGTCGAACGCCGGCTCGGGCCGCTCCCCCAGGCCGAGTTGGCGCAGCCGCCGCACCCGGGCGGGAGCCTCCTGGTCGACGGGTGTCAGCAGGAGGTGGCCGGTCGGGTCGTATGTCATGACTGAACTCCGTAGCTCGGCGCCGCTGCCGGCGCCGGGGTCGTGGTGAGCAGGTGCTGGACGAGGGTGACCAGGGCGCCGATCCCCGAGCTGGCGAGACGCGCGTCGCACAGCACGACCGGTACGTCCCGCTTCAGGTCGATCGCGGCCCGCACCTCGTCCGGTTCGTAGCGGTAGGACCCGTCGAACTCGTTGACGGCGACGACGAAACCGATACCGCGCCGCTCGAAGAAGTCCACGGCGGAGAAGCAGTCCTCCAGCCGTCGGGTGTCGGCGAGGACGACCGCGCCGAGCGCCCCTTCGGAGAGTTCGTCCCACATGAACCAGAAGCGCTCCTGGCCCGGTGTGCCGAACAGGTACAGCACGTGCCGGTCGTCGAGGGTGATCCGCCCGAAGTCCATGGCGACCGTGGTGGTCGTCTTGGCCTCCACACCCACCAGGCTGTCGGTACCGGCGCTGACGGCGGTCAGCAGTTCCTCGGTGCACAGCGGCTCGATCTCGCTCACCGCACCGACGAAGGTCGTCTTGCCCACCCCGAAGCCCCCCGCCACAAGGATCTTCAGGGCGCTGGGAAAGGGGTCGCCTCGGTCGCGCGGTCCCCGGCCGCGTTCGGGGATGCGGTCGGGGCGGCGGTCAGAGCCGGCGTCGTAGGCCATCGAGCACTGCCTCCAGCAGGGAACGGTCGGTGGGGGATTCCTGGAAGCGGGGCGCCCTGGCGGTGACCGCCCCGCAGTCGACGAGATCGGAGAGGAGCACCTTGGTGACGACCGCCGGGAGCCGTAAGTGCGCCGCGATCTCCGCCACCGACGTGGGGCCGTCGCACAGGCCCAGGGCCAGCGCGTGCTCCGGCCCCAGCGAACCCTGGGGGGCCGTGCCGGTGGCCATCACCAGGGACAGCAGGTCGAGCGCGGTCGTCGGGCGGGTACGGCCCCCGATCACCGAGTACGGTCGGATCAGCCGACCTGCCGCGTCGTCGAGCCACGGCCCGTCCATGGGGGCCGGCACGGTCAGCGCCCCGTGGCGCTCGGCGCCCCGGTGGCCTGCCTGGCCGGCGTGACCAGATACGGCCGCACGCTCTTCACCAGCATCGCCATCTCGTACCCGAGCACCGCGGCGTCCGCCTCCCGCCCGGCCAGCACCGCGAGGCAGGTGCCCGAGCCGGCCGTGGACACGAAGAGCAGGGTGGAGTCGAGCTCCACCACGACCTGACGGACCTCCCCGCCGTCACCGAACCGGGCGCCGGCGCTGCGGCCGAGCGAGTACAGCCCGGAGGCCAGCGCCGCCATGTGGTCGGCGCTGTCGGCGTCGAGGCCGTGCACGGACTTCACCAGGCCGTCGGAGGAGAGCAGGACTGCGTTGCGGGTGTACGGCACTCTCTGGACCAGGCCGCCGAGCAGCCAGTCGAGATCCGAGGAATGGCCCGCGGGCACATCGCTCGTCATGGTGCATCTACTCCTTGTGGGTGTGGTCGCGTTGCTGCGGTTCGTGCGGGGCCGTGTCCGCGGCTCCGGGCGCCCCGGACTCCGCGAGGCCGATGCCCCGCTGGAAGGCCGCCATCAGGCCGGGGTCGTGCAGCGCCGGTTCCTCGGGCCTGCGCTGGGCCGGGTCGTCCCGCAGCTGGGGCACGAGATGCTCCTGTGCGCGCCGCTTCGGCAACTGAGGTCGGCCCGCGGTGCCGGGTACGGCCGGGGAGCCGGGCGGAGGGGCCGCGTGACCGGGTGCGGAAGCCTGCTGGGGCGGTGGCAGGGGCGCCTGCGGTGGTGGGGGAACGGGCGCCCGCGGTGCGGCCGCACGGCCCGCGCTGGTCCCCGGGGCGGTCGGGTCGGGGCGGTCCGGGTGCCCGCCGCGTACCGGCAGCGGAGCGGGCCCGGCGGATTCCGCCGGGGGCTGATGGTGCGGCATGCCCGGCATGCTCGTCGTGTAGGTGAGGCTGCGCTGGCCGCCGGTGCGGTGTGTGTCGGCGGCCTGCCGCGGTTCGGCTGCGGGGTGGGGAGCGGCTCCCGCGGGCGCGGCTGCGGGGCCGGGAGCGGCTGCCGCGGGCCCGGCTGCCCGCTCCCGCCCGGCGACTCCGCCCGCCACCGCCGCCGTCGCTGCCGGTGGCTGGTCGGGGTGGCGGTGGGCGCCGGGCTGCGCCGCGCCGCCCTGGGCGCCCTCCTCGGCACCGAGCAGCCCCTGCGGCAGCACCAGGACGGCCTGGATTCCCCCGTAGATGTTGGACTGGAGGCGGACGGCGATGCCGTGCCGGCGTGCGAGCGCCGAGACCACGAAGAGGCCGATCCGGCCGTCCTGCAGAAGGTGCGCCACATTGACCTGGTCGGGGTCCGCGAGCAGGGCGTTCATCTTGTTCTGCTCGGAGAGCGGCATGCCGAGTCCCCGGTCCTCGACCTCCACGGCCAGGCCCGCCGTGACGCGCGAGGCGCGCAGCAGCACCTGGGTGTGCGGGGCGGAGAACAGGGTCGCGTTCTCGACCAGTTCGGCGAGGAGGTGGATCACGTCGGCGACCGCGTGTCCGCGCAGGGTGCCGTCGATCGGCGGCACCAGCTTGACCCGCGGGTACTGCTCGACCTCGGCGATGGCGGAGCGGAGGACCTCGGTCATGGTCACCGGGTTCGACCACTGGCGCCGGGAGATGGCACCGCCGAGGACGGCGAGGTTCTCCGCGTGCCGGCGGATCCGGGTGGCCAGATGGTCGACGTGGAAGAGGCCCTTGAGCAGTTCCGGGTCCTCGACCTCGTTCTCCAGCTCGTCGAGCAGCTGGATCTCCCGATGGACCAGCGACTGGAGCCTGCGGGCCAGATTGACGAAGACCTCGACCTTCTGCTCGTTGCCGACGCTGCTCGAAAGCCGGGACGCCTGCACCACGGCCGTCACGGCCGCGTCGTGGGAGCGCGTCAGCTCCTGTGCCAGGAGGTCGAGTTCGTCCCCGCCGGCGCGCGGGGCCGGGAGGTTCTCCCGGGCCGGCGGGCGCTCCCCCCGGCGCAGTCCGTCGACGACCGCGGTGAGTTCGGCCTGCCTGCGGGCACTGGACCCGCGCAGGGCCTGGGCGCGGTCGAGCACGGATCTGGCGGTGCGCTCGGCGCTCAGCGCCGCCGCGGCCACGGCGACGACGGCGAGGACCGCCGAGCCGGCGAGGGCGGCCCACAGTGCCGCGGAGGGCCGCGCGCCGGTGGAGCGGATCGTGAACAGCACCGCGGCCGCGCCACCGAGTGCCACGACCACGGCGGGCAGCACGGCGGTGCGCATCAGTTGGGGGCGTAAACGGGCTTCGGAATACGGCGGCGTGGGCTGCGGCCTGCCCGTGGTGGAGAGTGCGCGGGCGCCTGACCGGCCGTGCCGCCCGCCCTCACGGCGGTCCGACCGCGCGGCGGGTGCGCGTAGTTGAGACATCAGCGTCCTTGGTGCGGGGCCCGGGAATCGTTTACCGATCGATGTGCGTGGCGTCAAAGGTGGGTGCTAGCGCCCGTCGTTGATCGCCGGGCACACAGGGTAGTCGTGAATCGTTCATGTGTGGTGGGCAGTTGACAAACTTGCCCGAAGAGCATGTCGCTCTGGTAGTAGGGCTCGCACGCGCAGCCGATATCCCGGCGCCGGCGGCGGGGTACTGCGCCCGGGTACGTCCTCGTCTCAGGCCGATGCGGCGGAACGTCCGGGCAACCGGCGAGGGGCCGGGAGCCCGGTGCTCGGCCCGATGACCGGTGCGGCCGCCGGCCGGTCCCTCCCCGCATGCGGAGCCGAACGCCGAGCCGTTGCCCGCGCCGGCCGCCCGGCGGAAGCCACCGCCGGCACCTCCGCGTACCGGGGGCCTTCCCGCGCCTGCCCTGCTGCCCGGGCCTGCCCTGCCTTCCCGGCCTGCCCCTTCCCGCGCCTTCCCGGCCTGCCCCTTCCCTGCCTGCCCTGCCTGCCGCACCTCCCCGTACCTCCCCCATCGGAGTTCCCCCTTGCGACGCCGGGCACCGGAGAGAGCGGGGAGCGCCGCCCTCGGGCCGGGCGCGGCAGGAGATCCCCCTCAGGGCAGGAGCTGGCGCACGAGGCAGTCCGCCGCCCAGTGCTGCCATCGTTCGGGTGTCCAGCCGCGGCCGTTCACGAGCAGGCCGTAGGTCTCGGGACCGAGCAGCGCCATCGCGATGTCGGCGGCCGACGCGGCATCGTGGCCGTCGCGCAGGCCGGCGGAGGTCTTGGCTTCCAGGGCCCGGGCGAAGTGCAGTTGGACGGTGTGCCGCTGGCGGAGGTTGACCTGCCACAACTCGGCGAGTTCGGGTTCCGCGGCCGCGGCGCCGTGTACGACCTCCAGGACCAGTGCGGCCCGTTGCAGAACGCGCCGGGCGCCTGCCGCCTGGAGGCGCAGCTGCGTCGCCGGGTCGGGTTCGGCGAGGAGTTCACGAGCCCAGGAACGTTCCAGCGTGGCCACCGGATCGGCGTCACCGGCGACGGCGGTGTCCAGCACCTCCTTGAGCAGGGCGCGCTTGTTGCCGAAGGTGAAGTACACGGTCTGCACACCGACGTGGGCGCTCCGGGCGATCTCGTCGACCGTCGTCGCCGCCCAGCCCCGTTCGGTGAACAGCCGCTCCGCGGCGCGGATCATCCTCAGTCGCGTGTGCCGGGCCTTGTCCGCGCGAGTCAGCCGCTCGGCCATCCGGTCGCCTCCCCTCCTTTGACTGTAGTGACACTACAGTGTTATTCACTGGAGTATGACTACAGTAGAATCGGGTCGCGTCCTGGTCGTCGGCGGTTACGGAGCCGTGGGCTCGACGGTGACCCGCACACTCGCGGAGTGGTTTCCCGGCCAGGTGATCCCCGCCGGTCGAGACGGGGAGAGGGCGCGGCGACTCGGCGGGGTGCGCATGGACGTGGGTGACCTGGCCGGCTTCGCGGAGGTGCTGGACGAGTTGCGCGATGTGGGCGTCGTCGTCATGTGCGTCGAGCCCGAGGACGCGGGAATCGCCCGCATCTGCCTTGAGCGAGGCATCCACCTCGTGGATGTGAACGCCACCCACCGGCTGCTCGAGGACGTGACGAAGCTGCACGGGCGGGCGACCGCGGCCGGGGCCGCGGCCGTCCTCAGCGTCGGCCTCGCTCCCGGACTGACCAACCTCCTCGCGCGGCGCGTCCACGACGCCGTGGGCGGTGCCGAGCGGATCGACCTCACCGTGCTACTCGGCGCCGGAGAGCGGCACGGCACCGACGCGGTGCGCTGGACCGTCGCAGGCCTCGGCGAACCCGTCGCGGGCCGCACCCGGCGGGTGGCACTACCCGGTTTCGGCGAACGGACCGCCCATCCCTTCCCGTTCTCCGACCAGCACACACTGCGCCGCACCCTCGGCGTCCCGGAAGTGACCACGCGGCTGTGTCTGGACTCCCAGGCGATGACCGCCGCCCTGTTCGCGCTGCGCCGCACGGGGCTGCTGCGCGGAGCACGCCGACAGCGGTTCCTGACCGGCGCCTTCGGCCGCCTCCACCTCGGCGGCGACGGCTTCGCGATACGCGCCGACGCCCGGCGCGGCGACCGGCATGCGACCCTGGCCCTCACGGGCAACGGACAGAGCCGCGCGACCGGCCTGGTGGCCGCACACGTGGTGCGCGCCCTCATCACACAGAGCGTTCCGAACGGCGTCCACCACCTGGAACAGCTGACGGCCCTGGCCGACCTGCCGGAGCGACTGGGCCCGCACGGCATCACGGCGACCCGCTGACTCCACGCCCGACGCGCACCCGGAGGACGCCTGCTGACCGTGCAGGGGCGCATCCGGATCAGCGGCCCCGACGATGCCGGTCGTGACGGGAGCAGGGGACGACCACGCGGGGAGACGACCACCGGGCTCCGGTCCGGAAACGACCGGGCGCCGATCCGGAGACGACCGGGCAGGAGTCCGGAAACGACCGGGCGCCGATCCGAAGACGCCCGGGCGGGAGTCCGGAGACGACCGGGTCGGACACCGCCGGGCCGCCGTGCGCCCACGGCATCGGGTGCCGGTACTCGCCGCGTCAGCGCCTACGACGAGACGCCGTCGCCGTCGCCGTCCGGGACCCGCCCAGCGGCCACACCGTGGTCGCCGACGGTCAGGCGCCCGGGCGGCACCCGAGCGGGTGGGGACTCTCGAGCATCGGCACGACCACGGCACGGTCGTCCCAGGCCGGTGTCACCGATCGCCCGCGAGGTCGAGGTCGCCGCTCGGTGTCTCGGCCCCGACCCGCCCGGGGCGGCGCCACGGGCGTGCGATCGGATGGGACACGGTCCGCCACCACGGCTCCTCGGGCAGCTTGCACCCAGGCTCGAAGGGCTCGCCGGGCCGGGGGAACGCCGCGGCCTGGCCGGCCTCCGCGGCCGCGTCCCTCGTCCACTCCCCCGGCTCCGCCCACGCGTGCAGAGCCAGGTTGAAGGTGCCCCAGTGGATCGGCAGCAGCACGCCGGACGGGGCGCCTCCCTGCAGGTCGAGATGGGCCTGCACGCCCTGGGCAGGCGTCATGTGGATGTCCGGCCACCCGCCGGGCAGCGGGGTACGGTCCGTGCGGCCCTCGGGCCAGTACTCGCTGTACGCGCCGATCTGGATCATGGTCGCGTCGAACGGTCCGTACTGGGCGCCGATGTCCCGGAAGCCGGGGAAGTACCCCGTGTCGCCACTGTGGTAGACGCGGTGGCCGGACGGCCCCTCGACGACCCACGAGGCCCACAGCGTGTGCTGCTGGTTGCGCAGGCCGCGGCCGCAGAAGTGCCGGGCCGGGGTGGCGGTCAGCCGAAGGCCGTCCACCTGCGCCGACTCGTGCCAGTCCAGTTCCCGGAGGCGACTCTCCGCGACGCCCCAGCGCTCCAGGTGCGCCCCCACGCCCAGCGGCACGGCGAAGAGCGTGTCCGTCGATGCCAGGGCGCGGATCGTGGGCAGATCGAGGTGGTCGTAGTGGTCGTGGGAGATGACGACCACGTCGACCGGGCCGAGCGCGGCAAGGGGCAGCGGCGCGGGGTGGAGACGCTTGGGCCCGGCGAACGCGAACGGTGAGCAGCGCCGGCCCCAGACGGGGTCGAAGAGCACGCGCTTGCCGTCGATCTCGGTGAGCACGCTGGAGTGGCCCATCCAGGTGAGACGGAGGCCCGAGGCAGGGGCGCCGGCGAGGCCCTCGAGCGGGGCGGGGTGCAGGGGTATCGGCGCCATGGGGGCGCGACGCCTGCGGGACTCCTTCCGGAAGTAGACCTTCGCGAACTCCAGCATGGATCCGTCCGGACTGGTCCGGGCGCCGGCGGGGTTCTGGAACACCCCGTCGGCGAAGTGGGGCGAGCGGCGGATCCGCTCCATCCGTGCTCCGGCGGGGTCGGCCCCGAAGGCAACGGGCCGCAGCGACCTCAGTCGGGAGCGCAGCGGGTGCGGGGAACCTGCGCCGATCACGGGGACCTCCTGGGTTTTCGGTTCGTTCCATTATCGGTGGATACTCACGGGTCGGTGGATGCTCACGGGTCGGTGGATGCTCACGGGGCGCCGGGGGCGTCGACCGGGTTCACGCGCTTCCCACGGCAACCGCAACGATCGGGACCGGGGAAAAATGCCGGATGCCGCGGCCGGGTCGGGTCGGGTCGGGCGCCGCCCCGTGCGAGGCACGACCGGAGGCACGGAGCGGTGACGCGGTGCCGCCTCGCACGGGGCTGCGCACGACGAGGGGCCGGGGACGGCATCAGCGGGGCGAGGCGGAGGCACCGGCATCAGCGGGGCGGCTTCGGCGGGGGCGGGGGCGGGGCGGCTTCGGCGGGCGAGGAGCCTCGGGGGCCACCGGCGGCGTTCGGAGTCGGACGACTGACAGTAAGGATGTGACGTGATGAGGATGTGACGTGGTGACGCTGCGGGTGGGCTGGCCCTCCGACTGACCGACGTCCCGGAGACCCGCCCCGCGCCCGTGCCGGGCGAGTGGTCCCGCCGCACCGGCGGCCCTTCCCGGACACGGCACGTACGCGTCCGACGCACCGTGCCTTGGGCGCGATACGCGACACGGGACACGCGACACGGGACGGTCCGGGATACTTGCGGGATACCGCGGGTTCCCTGGCGGCATCCTGGCAGTGTCCTGGCGGGCGCCGCGGCCGCGGGGCCCGCTCGGCCGCGGGCCGGGCCGGATCAGCCACCGTGCGGGGGCCGGCCCTCACGGGGCCGTAGGCGCGGTTCGCGAACGGTTCGATCGGACCTCAGGAGGTTCACGATGCGGTCGGCCGACGACTCGGCGGTGTGGCGTGAGCGCGGCGACCCCCTGGTGGCGGGGGCCGCTGCCGGGAGGTTGCGGGGGGTGCGCCTGGCGGTGAAGGACATCCACGCCGTCGCGGGGCACCGGATCGGCGCCGGCAATCCGGCCCGGCTGGCGGAGGCCGAACCGCAGCCGTCGCACTCCTGGGCGGTGGCCGCCCTACTGGACGCCGGGGCCGATGTGGCCGGCATCGCCCAGACGGACGAGTTCGCCTACAGCCTCAACGGGACGAACGCCCACTACGGCACCCCGCCCAACCCGGCCGCGCCCGGCCGGGTGCCCGGCGGCTCGTCGAGCGGGCCGGCCTCGGCCGTCGCGCTCGGCGAGGCCGACGCGGGCCTCGGGAGCGACACGGCCGGCTCGATCAGGGTGCCCGCCTCCTACTGCGGCCTGTACGGTCTGCGGCCCACGCACGGCCTCGTCCCCGTCACCGGAATGCTGCCGCTGGCACCGTCGTTCGACACCGTCGCCTGGCTGGCGCGGGACCCCGGGCCGCTGGCACGCGTCGGCGACGTCCTGCTGCCGAAGGTCGGGGCGGCCGAAGCCGCGCTACCGTTCCGCACGGCCCTGGTGGCGGGCGATCTCGTCGCCCTCGCCGAGCCGGAGGTCGCCGACGCGTTCGCCGAGGCGGCCGCGGACCTGGCGGCGCGGGCCGGGCTTCGCCTCGCGCGGGTGCCCTCCCTGGGAACCGACCCCGGGGTCCTCGGGGCGGCGTTCGCGACCGCCCAGGGAGCCGAGGTCTGGGAGAGCGACGGTGCCTGGGTGCGGGCCCATCCCGGTGCGCTCGGCCCCGGTATCGCGGCCCGCTTCGCCCGCGCCTCGGAGGTCACCGCGCAGCGCCGGGCGGCCGCGGAGGATGTGGTGCACCGCGCGGGCCGGGCCGTGCGTTCGGCTCTGCGTGACGACACCGTGCTCCTGCTCCCCGCTGCGGGCGGCCCGGCGCCGCCGACAGACGAGGCCCCCGAGCGGAAGGCAGCGCTCCGCGACGCCGCGTTCCGCCTCACCTGCCTGGCGAGCAGCGCCGGCCTTCCCTGTCTCGTGCTGCCCGGGATGGCGGTGGGCGGACTGCCCGTCGGACTGGCCGTCGTCGCCGGGCACGCAACCGACCGGCGCCTGCTGGAAATCGCCACGCGCGTGCAGGCTCCCCGGCGGAAGTTCTGAAGGTTGCCCGCCGGGTGGCGGGCGGCCGGCTTCTCGCCCTGCCCGGATCCCCTCGTCAGTGTGTGGTCATTGGCCCACTCGGCCGTCGATCCGCTCGCGCAGGAGGTCGGCATGGCCGCAGTGCCGCGCGTACTCGCCGATCTGCGCCACCAGTATCTCCCGGAGGGGTGCCTCCCCGGTCCGGGTGCCGAGGTCGGCGAAGCCGGCGATGAACCGGTCGGTCAGTTCCTTCTCGGCCCGCCATCGGTCCCACGCCTCCGCCACGACCGAGGGGTCGGCGATCGCACCGTTCCAGTCGCCGTCGCGGTCCTCGGCGGTGCGATAGATCCTCGGCGAGTCCTCGCCGGCCATCCGGCGGAAGTGCCGTTCGTCCTCGGCCATGTGCCGCACCAGCCCGAGCAGAGACATCGTGGACGGAGGCACGGAGCGCCGGGCCATCTGCCCGGCGTCCAGGCCCGCGCACTTCATCTCGACGGTGAGTCGGAAGCGGCGCAGACTCTCCAGCAGCGCACCGCGTTCGTCGGCCGTTCCGACCGACGTCTCGCGCGGATCGCCGTCCGGGTCGACCCACATATCCGGGTAGATCGTGGAGGGGGTCCACCGGGTTGCCGGCGCCTCGTTGCCGCGCTCGCCTGAATCCATGATCGCATCATGCCGCGTGGTGACCCCGGTCGCCGGCGAATACGGCGTCCCCTCCGACATCCCCTCCGACATCCCCTCCGGCGGCCGGCCACGTCCCGGCCCCGCCGCGTGCGGTCCACCGAGCCGCGTGCGCCACGCCGGAACCGGCACAAAAGGCGCTTCCGCGAACCGGGGCTCGACCGAACGGCGTTGACAGGGCAGAGTGCTCAGCGCACGGGCAGGCACGCGGAGAGGAAGACCTTGTCGGCACAGAGCACGGAGCAGTCCGCCCTCGATGTACTCGTGGTCGGCGGAAGCGGGGTCGACACGGTGGTGCGGGTCGAATCCCTGCCGGTGCCGCAGGCGGACTCGGTCGGGGTGCCGCCGATCCGTGAGTGGGTCGGCCACACCGGCGGCAATGTGGCGCTGGGGTGCCGGGCGCTCGGGCTGGGTGTGACCTTCCTCGACTTCATCGGCGACGACCTGCCGGGCCGCCGGGTGCGGGAACGGCTGGTGGGCGGCGGGGTGGACTTCGAGTATCTGGTCTCCCCCGCCGGAACCAGGCGTGCGGTGAACCTGGTCGACGGCACGGGCCGCGGGATGTCGTTCCACGACGCCCGCGACCCGGGCGGTCTGCGGATGCCGCGCGACTTCTACCTCCGCCATCTGCGGCGGGCCCGCCACGTCCACCTGTCGATCGTGGACTTCGCCCGCTTCCTGTACGACGACGTGGCGGAACTCGGGGTGCCCGTATCGACCGATCTCCACGACTGGGACGGAGTGGAGGACTACCACCGGGACTTCGCGCTCCGCTCCGACGTGGTGTTCCTGAGCGCGGCCGGGGCCGGCGAGCGGATCGCGTCGGTGATGCGCGAGATCCTGCGCGAGGGCCGCGCCGAGGTGGTGGTCGCCACGGCCGGGGCCGGCGGCTCGTATCTGATGACCCGCGACGGCAGCCGCACACCCCGACCCATACCGGCGACGGTGCCGCCCGCACCGGTGGTGGACTCCAACGGCGCGGGCGACGCGTACGTCTCCGGCTTCCTCTACGGCCGGCTGGCGGGCCTCCGCCTGGAGGACTGCGCAAGGCTGGGTGCGGTGGCCGGGGCCTACGCCTGCACGGGGCAGGGGGGTTCGGCGCTGATCGGCCGGGAGGCGCTGGCCTCCGCTCAGGTCTGACGCAGAGGGGCGTACGCCCCGGCGTCCAGTCCGAAGGTCCATGCGACGCCCTCCTTGGCGGTCCGGGTCGAGGGCGGCACCCGCAGCCAGTAGGTCTTGTGCGTACCGTCGGGCTCGGGCGTGGAGTTGACCACCTCGACCATCGTCACGTCCTCGTCGTCGGCCAGCGCGATGCACCACAGGACGCCGGTCTCGTCCCGGTGGACGGGCCGGGCGCCCGACTCGGCCAGATAGCGGTCGTAGCCGTAGAACTCCAGCATGACCCGGCGCAGTTCGGCGTTCTCCTCGGTGCGTATGCGCTCCGGGGTGAGAGAGGCCAGACCGGACAGGAACTCGGCCGTCACCGGCATTCCGCGCCAGGCGTGGAGCGCGAAGCCGTCCGGGAACGCCAGCGCCGGACCGTCGCCGCGATCGAGCCGGCCTGCCTCGTCGCGGTACAGTTCCACGGGCCGCTCGCAGATCACCACCGCCTTCTCGAAGGGCCACCACCAGCCGGCGTGCCGGGCCACCCGGGCCAGGCCGGCCAGCCGGTCGCTGCGGCCGTCGAAGGCGGCGAGCCAGGCGGCGTCGTGCTGGCCCAGCACCGCGTCCAGCAGGACCATCCGCACCGCCTTCCGCTCGGCGTCCGCGGCGTCCGCGGCGTCGGGGCCGTCCCCGGCGCGGACGGCGTCCGCCGCGAGGGCGTCGGCCACTCCCGCCCGTATCCGCTCCGCCAGCGCGCGCGTGGTGTCCCACAGCAGCGCGCCGGTCCTGCCCCAGAGTTCCGTCCAGCCCGCCGGACCGAGGGCGTCGTGCACCCGTCGGCGCTCCTCGGCCCAGGGCACAGTCCTCACCTCGTCCCGCACCGAGCGTCCCGCGTCCCGGAGCGACCGCACCGCCGTCACCGCGGCCCTGGGCGATCCCGCCCACACGAAGCGCCCGGGCTCCGCGAGCCCGGCCGTGCGGTAGGCGAGCCTGACCGCGTCCTCGGCAGCCGCCCGGTCGGCCGGGCCCGTCGCCGCGGCCACCGCCCGCCACTCGTCCGTGTACTGCATTCCGAAGCCCCTTCCCCTGTAAGCCTGTTCCTGCCCTGCTGCGGGCCGGTGCCCGTCCCGCCGCGTCGCGCGCACCGTCGGCCCTCCCCGGGAGGAGGGCGCTCACCGCGCTCAGTCCGCGACGATCCGCACCGCGCCCGGGAGGTACTCCCGCTGGCGCACCGCCCGGTACCAGCCCTTCGGCAGCGGTATCGGCGCGTGCTCCTCGTGCACCACCCGGCCGCCCTCGGGGAGGTGCAGAAGCATCGGCCCGGACGGGCCCGCGTCGCGGAAGAGCCGCCCCGGACCCGTCACCGCGTGGGCGTGGCCCGTGACCTCGCCGAGGGCCAGCACCAGCCGCCCGCGGCCGTCCCTCGGCTCCCCCGGCGCATCCTCCGCACGGGCGGGGACGGTGTCCTCCGCCACGGGCACGATCAGCACGTCTCCCTGCCGGTACATGGCTCTCCCCTCGGCCCCCGGCACCTGGTGCGCCGGGCTGTGACGGACGTTAGGGGCAGGGTCTGACATCGGCCGCCGCAGCTGTCCGGGCGGAGGTTCCGGGGGCCGCCCGCCGAAGCGCCCCACGACCGGGCGGCGTTCCGGCCGGGCGGAGGCGGGCGGAACGACCGGGCCGGCCGCAGCGGGAGCGCGACCGGCCCGGGCGCGAGCACGTGCGGCGGACCGAAGCCCCCTCGGCGCCGCGGCGGCCGCCGCGGCGCCGGCGGGTCGGGGCGGGAGACCGCCGCTGCCCGCCCGCAGCGAGGGCCGGCTGCCTCGTGCGCGTCTACCGGTGATGACGCCGCCTCCGGCCCGCCCGGGGCGAGGGCCGCTGACACCTCCCGCCGCGGTGGACGCCCCGCGGCGGGCCCTGTCAGTGGCGCTTGGTAGAACTGCTCGCACATCAGCCGATCACCGCCGTCCGCTGTCTGGAGCATCGTCATGACCATCGGGAGCCATCTGCAGGCGCTGCACGGCCTGCCCGCGTTCGACTTCCCCGACGCCGGCGCGAAGGCCGGCCGGCTGCCCGGCCCGGCGGCCGTCGCCTGGCGTGTCGCCGTCGAGGCGTACGAGAGCGACGAAGCGTGGGGGGACGCCTTCGCGCGCTTCGCCGCCGCCGTCGACACCGCGAAGGTCAGGGCGCTGATCGTGGGCGCCTGGAGCGACGTCTACGAGAGAGGTCCCGGCGAGGTGCTCTCCACGCTGCTCGCCGCCCGCGACCGGCTGCCGGAGCTGCGCGCGCTGTTCGTCGGCGACATCACGTTCGAGGAGTGCGAGATCTCCTGGATCCACCAGGGCGATGTCACGCCGCTGCTCGACGGCTTCCCGGGACTGGAGGAGTTCGGGGTGCGGGGCGGCATGGGCCTGGCGTTCGGAGCGGCCCGGCACGACCGGCTGCGGACGCTGGTCATCGAGAGCGGTGGCCTGCCGGCCGAGGTGGTGCGCGGCGTCGCCGCCTGCGAACTGCCGTCGCTGGAGCGCCTCGACCTCTGGCTCGGCACCTCCGGCTACGGCGGAGACGCCGAACTCGCCGATCTGGAGCCGTTCCTCGCCGGCACCCGGCTTCCCGGGCTCCGCCGGCTGGCCCTGCGCAACAGCGAGATCCAGGACGAGATCGCCGCGGCCCTGGCGGCGGCGCCCGTCGTGCCCCGGCTGGAGGTACTGGACCTGTCGATGGGCACCCTGGGCGACCAGGGCGCGGCGGCGCTGCTGGAGGGTCAGCCGCTCACCCATCTCAGAGAACTCGATCTGCACCACCACTTCATCGACGCGCCGATGGGCGAGCGGATACGGCGCGCCCTGGAGCCCTCCGGGGTCACCGTCAATCTGGACGACGTGCAGGAGCCCTGGGACGACGACGGGGACGGCGGCCGGTTCACCGCGGTGGCCGAGTGAGCCCGGCGGCACGGAGGTTCGCCGTGGTCGGCGTCCCGGGGAACCGCCGGGTCGCCTTCTTCCAGCACGCCCTGCGCGCGGCGGGGCTGCCCAAGGCGCGTGTGGTCCCGTGGCCGGACGTCCTGCGCGGCCGGGCCGGCTTCGCCGACGGGGAGACCGTGCGGATCGACTCGCCCGGCGAGGACCCGGAGGTGGACCGGCTGCTGCGCGGGGTCGAGGACCCGGCCCGGGTCGAAGGCACCGGCCGGTGGTACGCCCGTTTCACGGCCGCCGTTCTGGAGGTGGCGGAATCCGTGCGGGCGGCCGGCGGTGCCCTGCTCGACGACCCGGCGGAGATCGCCGTGCTGTTCGACAAGCGGCTGTGCCACGAGCGGCTCGCGACGGCCGGGGTGGCGGTTCCGCCGTCTCCCACCTCGGGCGCCGGGGCGCCCGCCGTTCGCGGCTGGGACGAGGTGCGGGCCGTGCTCGCGGAACCGGGCTACCGCCGTGCGTTCGTGAAGCTCGCGCACGGTTCCTCGGCGTCCGGTGTCCTGGCCGTGGAGTCCGCGGGCGGCGGCCGCGTCCGGGCGGTCACATCGGTGGAACGTGCCCCGGACGGAAGGCTGTTCAACTCGCTCAGGCTGCGCCGCTACACCGCCGAGC
This sequence comes from Streptomyces spongiicola, assembly GCF_003122365.1. Taxonomy (NCBI): domain Bacteria; kingdom Bacillati; phylum Actinomycetota; class Actinomycetes; order Kitasatosporales; family Streptomycetaceae; genus Streptomyces; species Streptomyces spongiicola. The sequence goes on along the minus strand of NZ_CP029254.1, from coordinate 6,584,630 downwards.
CGGAGATCGCCGCGATCGTGGACGCCCTCGCGCCCGACGGTCTGCACATCGAGCGCTGGCTGCCGAAGGCCGGCCAGCACGGGCGGGCCGCCGACCTTCGGGTCGTGGTCGTCGCCGGCCGGGCCACACACGCCGTGGTGCGAACGAGCCGCTCCCCGCTGACCAATCTCCATCTGGGCGGCCGGCGGGGGGAGCTGGCCGAGGCCAGGGCCGCGGTGCGGGCCGCCGGCCGCAGCTGGCGCGACGACGTGCTCGGCCCGTGCGAGCGGGCCGCCCGCCGCTTCCCCGGAACCCTGTGCGTCGGTGTCGACCTGCTGCCGGCCACCGGCTGGCGCCGGTTCGCCGTCGGCGAGGTCAACGCCTTCGGCGACCTCCTGCCGGGGCTCACGGGACTGCCGGGCAGCGGCAGTGAGGGACTCGACACCTATGCGGCGCAGGTCGCCGCAGCCGTACGACCGCACGATGAGGAACCAGCATGCACCAAGCCCCACCCGGCCGGACCGGACCGGCCCGCGTGACGCAGTCCCCCACGACGGAACCGGCAGGGCCACCGCACCGCAGCGCCGGATCGCCCCCGACGGACATGCGGGAGGTCGTCGGCACGCACGACCTGCTGCTCGTCACCCTCGACACACTGCGCTTCGACGTCGCCGAGGAGCTTGCGGCCGCCGGCCGCATCCCGCATCTGGCGGGTCGCCTCCCGGGCGGCCGCTGGGAGCGGCGGCACTCCCCGGGCAGCTTCACCTGGGCCTCGCATCAGGCCATCTTCGCCGGCTTCCTGCCGACACCCGCGGGGCCCGGTCCCCACCCGAGGCTGTTCGCCGCGCGGTTCGCGGGCAGCGAGACGACCGCCGACGGCACGTTCGTGTACGACACTCCGGACCTGGTCTCCGGGCTCGCCGGAGCCGGGTACCGGACGGTGTGCATCGGCGGCGTCGGTTTCTTCAACCGGCGGGGGCCGCTCGGCACCGTGCTGCCGGGACTGTTCCAGGAGAGCCACTGGGAGCCGGAGTTCGGGGTGGCCTCGCCGACCTCCTTCGAGTCGCAGGTCGCCAGAGCGGAGGAGGTCGTCGCCGCGCTCCCCGCGGACCGGCGCCTGTTCCTCTTCGTCAACGTCTCGGCCCTGCACCAGCCCAACTGGTTCCACCTGCCCGGGGCGACGCGGGAGGCGGGTGACTCGCGCGAGACCCACGCCGCGGCGCTGGAGTACGTCGACCGGCACATGGGCCGCCTCTTCGCCGCGGCCGCCAGCCGCCGGCGCTGCTTCGCGATCGTCTGCTCCGACCACGGCACGGCGTACGGCGAGGACGGTTACACCGGCCACCGACTGGGGCACGAGGTCGTGTGGACCGTGCCGTACGCGCAGTTCCTCCTGCCCGGCCCCGACGAGGGGGTCGGTGCCCGGTGAGCGGCGCGCTGCGGCGGATCCGCCCCTACCGGAGCTATGTGTACGCCTACCCGCACAAGACGTCCTACCGTCCGCTGCCGGAGCGGCCCGCGCTGGGCGCACTGTGGGCCGGGGAGCGGAAGGACGCTCTCTCCCTCTACCTCCACATCCCGTTCTGCGAGGTCCGCTGCGGCTTCTGCAACCTCTTCACCCGGATCGGCGCCCCCGGCGAGCTGACGACGCGGTATCTCGACGCGCTGGAGCGGCAGGCCGCGGCCGTGCGGGAGGCACTGGGCGACACCGAACCGGTCCGGTTCGCGGCGGCCGCGTTCGGCGGCGGCACGCCGACCTTCCTCACCGCCGGGGAGCTGGAGCGGCTCTGCGACATCGCCGAGCGGCGGATGGGCGCCGATCTGCGCGAGGTGCCGCTGTCGGTGGAGACGTCCCCGGCCACCGCGACCGCCGACCGCCTCGCGGTGCTCGCCGAGCGCGGCACGACCCGGTTGAGCATCGGCGTGCAGAGTTTCGTGGACGACGAGGCGAGGGCAGCCGTCCGCCCGCAGCGGCGCGCCGACGTCGAGGCCGCGCTCGGCCGCATCCGCCGCACCGGTGTGCCCGTCCTCAACATCGACCTGATCTACGGCATCGACGGGCAGACGGAGACGACCTGGCGGCGCTCCCTCGACGCGGCGCTCGCCTGGCGACCCGAAGAGCTGTACCTCTACCCCCTGTACGTACGGCCGCTGACGGGCCTCGGCCGGCAGCCGGGCAGTGACACGGACACCGCCTGGGACGAGCAGCGGCTGCGGCTCTACCGGCAGGGCCGCGACCATCTCCTGACGCACGGCTACCAGCAGGTATCGATGCGGATGTTCCGGCGCCGCGGCGCGCCGGGCACGGCGCCGCGCGGCCCGGCCGACCACGCCTGCCAGACCGACGGCATGATCGGCCTCGGCTGCGGGGCACGCTCGTACACCTCGGGGCTGCACTACTCCTTCGACTACGCCGTCGACATGCGCCGGATACGCGGGATCATCGACGACTACACGGAGGCGGCGGACTTCACCCGCGCCGAGGTCGGCCGGCCGATCGACGGCGGCGAGGCGCGCCGCCGGCATCTGCTGCAGTCGCTGCTGCAGGCGCGGGGCATGGAGGTGGCCGGCTACCGGGAGCGTTTCGGGAGCACGCCCGCCGAGGACTTCCCCGCCGAGCTGGCCGCGTTCGCCGGGCGCGGCTGGCTGGAGGAGAGCGGGGGGCTGCTGCGGCTCACCCCGGAGGGGCTGGCGTACTCGGACGCGCTGGGTCCCGAGCTGTTCTCGCCCGCCGTGCGGCGGGCCATGGCCGCGTACGAGCCGAAGTGAGGCGCCGATGGATCTGACCGTGCTCTACCGCGGCCCACTGGCGTCGTGCGACTACGACTGCCCCTACTGCCCGTTCGCCAAGCGGCGGGACAGCCGCGACCGACTGCGGGCCGACCGGGCGGCACTGGAGCGGTTCACGGGCTGGGCGGCCGAGGGGCGGGGCGGGGACCGGCTTTCGGTGCTGTTCACCCCGTGGGGCGAGGCGCTGGTGCGCTCGTGGTACCGGCGCGCGCTGACCGAGCTGTCCCGGCTGCCGCACATCCGCAGGGTCGCCGTCCAGACCAATCTGAGCTGCCGCACGGACTGGCTGGACGGCGCGGACGCGCGGAAGCTCGCGCTGTGGTGCACCTACCACCCCGGCCAGACGCCGTACGCGCGCTTCCTCGGCAGGTGCCGGGAGCTGACCGCGCGCGGCATCAGGTTCAGCGTCGGGATCGTCGGCCTCGAGGAGCACCTGGAGTCCGCCCGACGGCTCCGGGCCGATCTCCCGGACCAGGTCTACCTGTGGGTCAACGCGGCAGAGGGGCAGCCCTACACGGACGAGGAGGCAGCCCGCTGGACGGCGCTGGACCCGCTGTTCCCGTACAGCCGGCAACCCCATCGCTCGGTCGGGCTGCCGTGCCGCACGGGCGAGTCGGTCGTCTCGGTGGACGGCGACGGCACGGTGCGGCGCTGCCACTTCGTGCGGTCGGCACTGGGCAACCTCTACGACGGCTCCTACCGCGCGGCGCTGCGGCCGCGGGCCTGCCCGCTCGCGGTGTGCGACTGCCACATCGGCTATGTCCATCTGGAGTCGCTGCCGCTGTACGACGTGTTCGCCGGCGGCGTCCTGGAGCGGATCCCCGCCGGATACCCGGACGCGGTGCCCGGAGGCGGGGACGGGAGCGCCCCGGGCGGGACCGGCGGCGGCGACGCGGGCACGGCCCTCGTCCCTCTCCCGCGGCCGGACGCCCGACCGTTCCCGGCCCCTCTCCCGTTCCCCGGTCCCTCTCCCCTGCGCGGACGGGCGCCAGGTCGGTGACCGGGGTCGAGCGGGGCCGTCATGAGCCCCCTCCCGCGCGCGGGCAGGCCCCGGTGCACGTGGAGCAGTCGTAACGCTTGATCATCGCCCCCTCCCGCGCGCGGGCAGGCCCCGGGAGCGGGGCGCGACGGTCAGAGCGGCAGCAGGTCGGGGCGTTTCGGCGCCACGTGATCGCCGGACGACTCGCCCCTGAGCCGTCGCCCGATCCAGGGCGCCAGGTGCTCGCGGGCCCACTGGATGTCGTCCCGGCGGACTTCCAGGCTGCCGCGCGGGGGCAGCGGAGGCCACGGCTGGTCGGGGTCCGCGGGCACGTCCAGACCGAGCACCTGCGCGGCGCGCAGCGCCACCCGCGTGTGCCCCTCGGGCGAGAGGTGCAGCCGGTCGGCGTCCCAGGCCCGCCTGTCCTGCACCGACCTGAGGGACCAGAGGTCGAGCACGGGGCAGTGGTAGCGGTCGGCGATGGCGCGGACGTGCGCGGTGTACGTGGCGATCCTGCCCCGGAGATGGCGGAGCACGGGCACGCCTCGGGTGTCGAACCCCGTCGTCACCATCACCGTGCCCACGGAGGCGGTGAGGTCGGCGACCGCCCGTTCGAAGCGTTCGGCGACGGCGTCGGGGTCGCTGCCGGGCCGGATGATGTCATTCCCGCCGGCGCAGAACGTCACCAGGTCCGGAGCGAGTTCCCTGGCACGCGGGACCTGCTCCTCCACGATCTGGTCGAGGAGTCTGCCGCGTACGGCGAGATTGGCGTAGCGGAGGCCGTGCTCCGGTAGACGGCCGTCCAGCAGGACCGCGAGACGGTCCGCCCACCCGACGAACCGTCCGTCGGGGCCGGGGTCCCCGACGCCCTCGGTGAAGCTGTCACCGATCGCCGCGTACGACCCGAAGGGTTCCGTTGCTCTTGATCGCGAATCGTCTGCCACGTCGAGCCATCATTCACCGCGTGAAGTGACCTACGCCACCGTAGGGAGGGGGTGACGGTACGTGACATGGACCACCAGGTCGGTTCTCGGCCGAACGGGCACCGCGGGCACAGCGCGCCCTACCCGCGCGCCCGCCCCGACGAAAGCCTGATGGTGACCGCTACGGACCGGCGGGCCCTACCCGCCCGCTCCGCCCCCTGGCCGCTCCGTGCCCGCCCGCTGTCCGATCTCGGCCACCCCCGCACTCCCCGCCCACTCCCCCACTGCCCCGCTGCCTCGCGAGGGCGGTACGAAGGTGTCCGCCGGCCCCCTGCGCGGGGCCGGCGGACGGATGACGCCGCGCGAGGTACCGGCGCAGCGTCAGATCGCGACCCCGTGCCCGCGCAGATAGGCCAGCGGGTCGATGTCCGATCCGTAGCCGGGGCCGGTACGGATCTCGAAGTGCAGGTGCGGGCCGGTGGAGTTGCCGGTCGAGCCGGACAGGCCGATCTGCCGGCCGCCCGTGACGCTCTCTCCGGAGGAGACGGACAGCCGGGAGAGGTGGGCGTACTGCGAGTAGGTGCCGTCGTCGTGCTTGATGACGACTTCGTTGCCGTACGCACCGCTCCACCCGGCCGAGACCACCGTGCCGGGTCCGACGGCCTTCACGGACGTGCCGGTCGGGGCGATGAAGTCCACACCGGTGTGGTAGCCGCTGGACCACATGGCTCCGGCGGCCCTGTACGCGGTGCTGACGCCGCCGGTCACCGGGGCGAAGTAGCCCGACGGGGCGTTCTCGGCGGCGGCTCCCGCCGCCGGGACCCGGGCCGGGGCCGCTGACGGCGCCGCGACGGCGCGGACGGCGGTGCGGGAGGCGCGGTCGGCGGGGGCGGCCGGCTTCTGCGCCGCGGGCCGGTTCCCGGCCTTCGCCGGGGTGCCGCCCTTGGGCTCGCTCTTCGCCTGCGGCGTCGGGGCAGCCTGGACCTTCGGCGTGCCGTGCAGGCTGAGTTCAAGGCCCGGGTGGATCAGCGAGGGGTTCTCGCCGACGGCGGCGCGGTTGTCGGCGTAGAGCTGCTGCCAGCCGCCCGCGACACGCTGCTCGGCGGCGATCTTCGAGAGGTGGTCGCCCGGCACGACGGTGTAGAGCCCTTGCGCCTTGCCGGTCTGCGGTGCCTGGGGGGCGACGGCCTTCTGGACGGTCGGGGCGACGTGCCCGGCGGGCGCGGACTGACCGGCGGTGCTCGCGCCCGCGGCACCCGCGAACGGGATCGCGATGACGGCTCCGCCCGTACCGGCGGCGACGAGTCCGCGCCTGAACGGGCTGGTTCTCGGACGGCGGTGCTTCCCCTTACCGGGCATGGCGCTTTCCTCTCCGCCGCCTGCGAGGTGAGCTGTCGGGTTCGGGCTGGAGCCGCCCGGCCGCGCGTGGGCACGGCTTCACCCCAAGCCGTCCGGGGTCACGGAACGGCGCGGTACCTGGGTCCCCCGCTCCTGCCGCATGTGTGGGTGGGTGCGATATTCCGGACGGCGGCAGGATGAGGCGTTCCGACCGGATTGCGGTGACCGTATGGGAGCCGGGCCGACGGGAACAAGCCGTCATTTCCCCACTGAATCGATCTGCCGGATATCAGCACACATTTCCCGGTCACGCTGCGTGGATTCCGGATCAGCGACTTCCACGCGGGCAGGGGAGTTGAGCCATCGGACTCTCCACGGAACGTCACGGATATGATTCACCTCACGGGTGAACGGCCATAACGATTCCTATCGGCGCAGATTACCCAAAAGATGCCAACTCGGACACTTTACATATTGCTCACTCTCGGCATTTAATGCCTCGAACAACACGAAAGCCCTTTAATCCCCGCCCGGCCGGAATCCCTGTTCCCGCAGCGGACACCCCGCGGTGGTCCAGCCCACCCGGACCCCGCACCCGGCACGGCCGCACCGGCGCCTCATCGGTCACGGCACTGCGCACCACGGCCCACCGGGATCGGGGCACCACTCGCCGAGGCCCCCCGCGTAACGCGAAATAATTGCCTGAGTAACCGATGTCGTAATGTCAGCACCGCGCCATCGTCGGCGAGCAGCGCCGACCGCAGACACGGAGGAGCCCCCGTGACGCAGCAGCTGCCCAGGACCCCGTCGGCCGAACCCGAGCTGGCGGGCGTGCGCAACTTCCGGGACGTGGGCGGGCTGCCGACCGTGGACGGACGGCGCGTTCGGTCCGGACTGCTCTTCCGCAGCGGCCATCTCGCGCACGCGACGGATTCGGACACGGCCTTCCTGTCCTCACTCGGGCTCCACACGGTCTTCGACTTCCGCAATGCCGCCGACCAGCGGCTGGAGGGGCCGGACGTCGAACTCTCGGGAGTGCGCAACGTCAATATCCCGCTGTCGGACCCGGCCGACGGGGCGGAGTTCTGGCGCATGGTGCGTGACGGGAACCTCGATCAGCTGAAGTCGATCCTCGCCGACGGCCAAGCGGCGGGGCGGATGATCGCCTCCTACCGCACGCTCATCAGGGAGCGCACCGCCGAGCACAGCCGCGTCCTGCACGCACTGGCCGACGACAGCACACCGGCGCTGATGCACTGCGCGGCGGGCAAGGACCGGGCGGGCCTGTCCATCGCCGTCTCACTGCTGGCGGTGGGTGTCGAGCGGGACGCCATCGAGGCGGACTACCTCAAGTCGAACGACCCCCACCGGCGCTACCGGGTGCGGCGCAGCGACAGCTCACCGGCCGGGATGTCGCCCGAGGTGATGGAGCTGCTGAAGCCGCTGTTCGACGCCCGGGCCGAGTACCTGGCCGCGGCGTTCGAGACCATGGAGGAGGTCTGGGGCGGCACCGAGCGCTATCTGGAGGAGGGCCTCGGCCTGACGCCCGCGACGCGGGAGCGGTTGCGGGAGCGGCTGGTGGACGGCACGGTCTGACCCACGGCCGGCCGCTCGTCCCGGACCGGCCGCTCGTCCCGGACCGGCCACTCGTCCCGGACCGGCCGCCCGCGCCGGAGCCGCTGCCCTCCCCGGAGCCGCTGACGGGCCCGGAACGGGGCCCGGAACGGGGCCCGCGCCGGAGCCGGCGCGCCGGGGACACCGCGCCGGACCCGGCATGCCGGACCCAACGCACCGAACCCAACGCACCGGGCCCAACGCACCGGGCCCAACGCACCGGGCCCCGGCCCGGCAGGGGATCACTCCGCGGTCCTGTGCCGCACCGACCCACCGAGACCCGCCGCAGCCGGGGCCATCGTGACCGGCCCGCCGCGACCGAGGCCACCGCGACCGGGGCCGCGGCATCCGTGCCGCGCCCCGCTCAGTGACCGGCGATCGCCTGCTTCACGAGGGTCTTCCCGAAGTCCCACATCAGCCCGCTGCCGCCGTGCGCGTCGTCCATGACGGCGGTGAAGGCCCCGACGAACCGGTCGACCTCCCGCTCCCCGACGATCAGCGGCGGAATCAGCTTGATCACTTCCAGCCGGTCGCCAGAGACCTGCGTGAGGATGCGGTGGCGTTGCAGCAGGGGCACCGCCACCATCTGGGCGAACAACCCCTTGCGCGCCGCCTGCAGCATCGACCAGCGGCCGCGCAGCTTCAGCGAGGCAGGTCTGCCGAACTCGATCCCGATCATCAGTCCGCGCCCGCGGACCTCGTGGAGCAGCTCGTAGCGGTCCACCAGGGCGGCGAGCCTGGTCCGCAGCGAATCCCCGGTCGCCCTGGCGTTCGCGACGACCTGCTCGTCCTCGATCACCGAGAGCACGGCGAGGCCCGCCGCCATGGCCTGGGCGTTGGAGCCGAAACTCGCCGAGTGCACCAGCACCCGGTCCATCGAGGAGTAGACCTTCCTGAAGATCCAGTCCTTGCCGAGGGTCGCACCGACCGGCACATAGCCGCCGGACAGGGCCTTGGCGACGCAGACGAGGTCGGGCTCGACACCGTCGTCGTGCTGGTAGGCGTAGAAGTCCCCGGTCCGGCCGAGGCCGGTCTGCACCTCGTCGGCGATCAGCAGTGCCCCGTGCCGGCGCAGCAGTTCCTGTGCCGCGGGAAGGAATCCGGGCGGGGCCTCGTGCACGCCCTTTCCCTGGATGGGCTCCACGACGAAGCCGGCCACGTCGCCGCGGGCGAGCTCCCGCTCCAGTGCCGCCAGATCGCCCAGCCCCACCGCGGTGTCGGGGAGCAGCGGGGCGAAGCCGTCCCGGAAGCCCGCCTCGCCGTTGACCGACAGCGACCCGGCCGTCAGCCCGTGGAAGGCGTGGTCGCAGTGCAGGATCCTGGGGCGGCCGGTCGCGCAGCGGGCGAACTTCAGGGCCGTCTCGACCGCCTCCGTGCCGCTGTTGCAGAAGAACACCCGGTCGAGGTGGGGGCTGTGGGCCAGCAGTTTCTCGGCGAGCAGCCCGGGCAGGGGAGGGCAGTCGAAGCGGGTCAGATCGGCGAGGGGGGCGTCGAGGACGTCGTGGAGCGCCTTGCGGACGACGGGGTGGTGCCGGCCGAGCCCCATGACGCCGAACCCCGAGAGCATGTCGAGGTAGTCGCCGCCCTCGTCGTCCCAGAGGTAGGCTCCCTCCCCACGCTCGTACACCCTGTCGAAACCGATCGTCCGCAGCATGCGCGGCAGTTGGTGGTTGAGGTGCCGGGCGTGCAGCTCGTACCGCTCGCCACCGCGTTCCTCGAGCAGTTTCGCGAGGTCGAATCCGCTGCTCATCGGCGGCTCTCCCGGAACGCCGGAGGGCCCCCCGGCCGCGCGGTCCCGGGGAGCGTCCCGGAACCGCGGTGCCCGGGTGCCCTGCCGGTCCCCCGGGATCCGGCCGGGGCGGCCGGCGTCCGGCGCCCGGTGGCCGTTCTCAACTCCCGCTCCCGGAAACGGTCTCCCGCGCGGCGCGCAGCGACTCCTTCAGGGAGCCCATGGTGGCCAGGACGGCGGTCGGTTCGTACCCGCAGTGGGCCATGCAGTTCGCGCAGCGGGGGTCCCTGCCGCGCCCGTACTTGCTCCAGTCGGTCTCCTCGACGAGTTCCCGGTAGGTGGGGACGTATCCGTCGCTCATCAGATAGCAGGGGCGCTGCCAGCCGAACAGCGAGTAGTTCGGGATCGCCCAGGCCGTGCAGGGGAAGTCGACCTTGCCCTCGAGGAAGTCCAGGAAGAGCGGGGAGTGGTTCAGCCGCCAGCGCCGCCGGTTGCCTCCGGCGAAGGCCTTCCGGAACAGTTCGCGGGTCTGCTCGACGCCGAGGAAGTGCTCCTGGTCGGGTGCCTTCTCGTAGGCGTACGCCGGGGAGATCATCATCTCGTCGACCCCGAGGTCGTCGTTGAGGTAGTTGAGCACCTCGATGACCGTCTGCGGGGTGTCGGTGTTGAAGAAGGTGGAGTTGGTGGTGACCCGGAAGCCGCGCTCCTTGGCCTCCCTGATCGCTGCCACCGCCTCGTCGAAGACGCCCTCCTGGGCGACCGACTCGTCGTGCCGCTCGCGCAGTCCGTCGATGTGGACGGCGAAGGCGAAGTAGCGCGAGGGGGTGAAGCGGTCCATCTTCTTGCGCAGCAGCAGGGCGTTGGTGCAGAGGAAGACGTACTTCTTCCGTGCCACCAGCTGTGTGACGATCTCGTCGATCTGAGGGTGCATCAGCGGTTCGCCGCCCGCGATCGACACCATGGGGGCACCGGACTCCAGAACCGCGCCGACGGCCTGGGCGACCGGCATGCGCTGCTTGAGGATCCCGGCCGGGTGCTGGATCTTGCCGCAGCCCTCGCACTTCAGATTGCAGGCGAACAACGGCTCCAGCTCCACGATCAGCGGGAACTTCTCACGCCTGCGGAGCTTCTGTTCGAAGAGATAGGTTCCGACCCTGATGGTCTGGCGGAGCGGCATGGCCATCTGGCTCACCTCCTGGGGAGCGGCAAAGAACGGCGCCATTCGTAGAAAGCCGGGATTACTGCACGAAGGACACGGAAAGCCGATATTCCACCGCGCACCGTGCCGATGCGGACCAGCTCGTGCTCTGGAGCGTCCACGACCACCCGGACGGCCGCAACCGGGCGCACCCCGGCCCTCAGGGCGCTGTGGAGCGTGGCGGCGGACTCCATGTCCACGGCGATCGCGCCGGTCGCCGCCAGCTCCGCCCGTTCCTGTCCGCGCACCACGTGGTCGGAGGCGGTGAGCGGGCCGGTGTGCACGGTCCGCCCGGGCACCGCCCCCGCCAGGGCCTCCGCCAGCACGTCCGGGGCGGTGCAGGGCGTGATGCCGCCGGGCCCGCGGGTCTCGTCGGCCACCACCACGTCACCGGGGTGCATCCCGGGGGCGAGCCCCGCGCAGAAGCCGGCGGCGATGACCACCGCCGCCGGGGTCTGACCGGCGGGGCGGCCTGCGGGGCGGCCTGCGCCCTCCGCGGCATCACCCAGCGCCCGGGCGAGTGCACGCTCCGCGTTCCTCGGGCCCATGCCGGTGCGCAGCACGGTGACCGGGCCCGGCGCACCGCCGCGGGCCCCAGCGCGCAGCGCGAGCCGTTCGATACCCAGCGCGCAGGCGATCAGCAGCGGCGGGAGTGGGTCGCCGGCGGGCGGCGTACCGGGGGCGGCCATTCAGTCACCGCTCCGGCCTGCGGGCGGCTGTCCGTGCACGTACCGGCCGAGGGCCATCAGCGGGAACACCTGCCGGTAGATGTGGTAGTTGATGGAGAAGTCCCAGGGGAACCCGGTGCCGGTGAAGTACCGCTCGTCCCAGGAGCCGTCCTCGCGCTGCGCGGCGGTGAGGAAGCCGATGCCCCGCTCGACGGCGCCACCGTCCCGCTCCCCCGCGGCCAGCAGTGCCAGCAGCGCCCAGCCGGTCTGCGAGGGGGTGGAGACACCGCGGCCGGCCCATGACTCCTCGCGGTACGAGCGCAGGTCCTCGCCCCAGCCGCCGTCGTCGTTCTGGACGGACTCCAGCCAGCCGACGGCCCGCCGGATCGCGGGGTGCGACACGGGCACCCCGGCCGCGGTGAGCGCGGGGACGACCGCGCCCGTACCGTAGAGGTGGTTGACTCCCCAACGGCCGAACCAGGCGCCGTGCGGCTCCTGTTCGCGCAGCAGCCACTCGACCGCCCGGCGCGTGCGCGGGTGGTGGGCCCGGCCCTCCTGGGCCAGCATCTCCACGACGTGCGCGGTGACGTCGGCGGACGGGGGGTCGACGACCTCGCCGAAGTCGCAGAACGGCAGCCGGTTCGGGAAGGTGCCGGTGTTGTCGGCGTCGAAGGCCCCCCAGGCCCCGCACCTCGACTGCATCCCCAGGGTCCAGTTGCCGGCCCTGGCGACGGCCTCCTCGACCCGGGACGGGTCCGGGTGCCGCACCCGGCGCAGGGCCAGGACCACCTCGGCCGTGTCGTCGATGTCGGGGTAGTTGTCGTTGTGGAACTCGAACGCCCAGCCGCCCGGGGCGAGACGCGGCCTGCGCACGGCCCAGTCGCCCGGCCGGGTGATCTGCTCTCCGAGCATCCAGTCGGCGGCCCTGACCAGCGCCGGATGGTCCCCGGGCAGTCCGGCGTCGGAGAGGGCGAGGACGGTGAGGCAGGTGTCCCACACGGGCGACTGGCAGGCCTCGACCATCCGGGCCGGGCCCTCCCGGCGGTCACCCGGCCCGGCGGTCCCCTCGCGCCAGACGGCGAACCGGTCCAGCGACTCCAGTCCGGCGCGCATCACCGGGTGGTCGAGGTCGTAGCCGAGCAGACGGAGGGCGATCAGCGAGTAGACGGCGGGTGGCTGGATACCGCCCCAGCAGCCGTCGTTCTCCTGCCGTTCGATGATCCAGCGGGCGGCTCTGTTCATGGCCGCGCGGCGCAGCGGTCGCGGGGCCACCCTGCGGTAGCCGTGCAGCAACCGGTCGAGGCGCTGGAAGACCCCGTCCCAGCTGGCCGCGGAGGCGAGGGGCCGGGGCGGGTTGGGGCGGCGGCGGTCCGTGTGCAGTTCGTCCAGGGCGAACGGGGCGGGGCGTACGGGCCGCTCGGCCGAGACGACGGTGAGCGGCACGATGGTCTGGCGTGCCCAGCAGCCGAAGTCGTAGATGCTGAGCGGGAACCAGGAGGGGAGATAGATCAGCTCGGGCGGCAGTTCGGGCAGGTCCTCCCACCGCCACCAGCCGAAGAGCGCCAGCCAGATGCGGGTGAAGACGCGGCTCGCGGCGATGCCGCCCCGCGCCCGGATCCACGCGGCGGCGCGTTCCATGTGGAGGTCGTCCGGCCGGTCGCCGGCGAGGCGCAGGGCGACGTACGCCTCGATGGTGGTGGAGAGTTCGCCGGGTCCGCCGTAGAAGTTGGCCCAGGTGCCGTCCTCGCGCTGCTCGCCCCGGATGAAGACGGCGGCGGCCGCGGTGGTCTTCGGGTCGTGCACGCCGAGGAACTGACGGAGCAGCAGGTCCTCGGCGTCCATGGTGACGTTGGTCTCGAGGTCGGCCTTCCACCAGCCCCGCGGGTCCTGCCTGCCGAGCAGGTGCTCGACGGAGCGCTGCGCCGTCAGCAGGGCGGTGGTGCACAGGCCCGCGGAGTCCCCCGGAGCCGGGCGGTGGTCGGTGGTGCGGTCGCTGGCCGAGGGCGGGTGGAGCACGGGGGCCCCGCCGCTTCCGTCGGTCGTCGCTGTCATGGCTTCCCCTTCGTGCAGTCGGACATGCTGCTTCGGGTCTGCCGTCGGCCGGTGCCGAGAGGGCACCGGCCGGCGACTGCGAACTCATATGCGATCGATCGCGGTCGTCTCGGCCGGTGCCGTCCGGGGGAGGGTGGTCATCTCTTGCGTACGACGACGAAGTCGGCGAGTGCGACGAGCTGGGCCCTGACGTGCCCGGGCATGTCCACCCGGTCCAGCGCCGCCACGGCGACGGCGTGCTGCCTGCGGGCCTCCTGCGACGTCCACTCGCGGCCGCCCGCCTCCTCGATGAGGGCCGCCCGGGCGGCGAATTCCTCCTCGGAGAAGCCGTCGACGTCGCCGGCGGTCGCAGGCCGCTCGCCGGGATCCGCCTTGGCGTCGGCGGCGAGCAGTTCGCCGAGCCGCCGCGAGGCCGGTCCGCCCGCGGCGAGCGCGGCGACGACGGGCAGGGACTTCTTGCGCTGGCGCAGGTCGCTCCAGGTCTGCTTGCCGGTGGCCTCCGGGTCCCCCCAGATGCCGAGCAGGTCGTCCACGGCCTGGAAGGCGAGCCCCAGGTGGTAGCCGTACGCCTCCAGGGTGTCGGCGGTGCGGTCGTCGGCGCCGCCGAGCACCGCGCCGATGGAGACGGCGCAGGCGAGCAGGGCGCCCGTCTTGTTGCCCTCCATCTCCAGGCACTCCTCGACGGTGACCCGCTCCCGGTGCTCGTAGGAGATGTCCTGGGCCTGGCCGTCGATGAGCTTGCGGGTCGCCGCGGTGAGCCGGCGGGTGGCGCGGCCGGCCTCCACGGTGCCGAGTTCCAGCAGGATCTCGTTGGCGAGCGCGAAGAGGGCGTCGCCGACGAGGATGGCCTGCGCCGGCCCGTGCACCTTCCACACCGTGTCGCGGTGGCGGCGCTGCTCGTCACCGTCCATCAGGTCGTCGTGGAGGAGCGAGAAGTTGTGCACCAGCTCGACGGCGACGGCACCGGGCACGCCGACCTCGGGCGCCGCCCCGGCCGCCTCGGCGGACAGCAGCGCCAGCGCGGGGCGCACCGCCTTTCCGCCGTCGCCGTCCGCGGGACGGCCGTGGGCGTCGATCCAGCCGAAGTGGTAGGCGGCGACGGTGTCCATGGGGGGCGCGAGCCGGTCCACGGCAGCGCGCAGCACCGGGGTGGACATCGTCCGCCCACGCTCCAGCAGCGCGGCGACGGCCGCGGTGTCGACAGCCGGGTTCGCCGAAGGCGCAGTCGGCACTTTCTCTCCTCTGGTTCCGGACGGGGGTCTCATGCCGCCTCCTGGAGCGGATGCTCATGGCGGCGGCCGAGGGCTGCGAGGGCGGCACCGGCGGCGCTCAGCCCGCTGCGCACGGCGCCTTCCATGGTCGCGGGCCAGCCGGTGGCGGTCCACGACCCTGCCAGCAGCAGGCCGGGCGCGTTGGTGCGGGCCGCGGGTCGGAGCCTGCCGACCCCGGGGGCGGGGGCGAACGTCGCCGTGCGCTCCCTGGTGACGAAGAAGTCCCGCACCTTCGCGGCGCGTGCGGCGGGCAGCAGCCGTCCGAGCTCGGGGAGGTAGCGCTCGCGCAGCACGGAGACCGGGGTGTCGATCTCCTCCTCGGCGGCGGACTGCGACAGGGCCAGGTACTGCGCGGCCCCTCGCCCTCCGCCCCCGTCGCCGAGGCGCCCGTCACCGAGACGCCCGCCGGGGCCGGCGGCGGCGAGGCCGGAGGCGGCGGTGCGGTCGAAGACCCACTGGACGGGGCTGCCGAGCGCGGCGAAGAAGGGGCGGCGCAGCACCGGGCGGTCGTACACCACGTGCACGTTGAGGATCGGCGCGTCCCTGATGCCGAGCAGCCGGTCCGGGTCGTCCAGGGCGCCCTCGGGGAGCAGTGTGTGCGCCTCCCGCTGCGGTACGGCGAGGACCACGGTGTCCGCGGCCAGCGGACCGCAGCCCGCGGTCACGTTCCAGCGGCCGTCGTCCGCACGGGTGATCCCCGTCGCGCGGGTGCGCAGTTCGGTGCGGACCCCGGCGGTGTCGAGGGCCTTGCGGGCAAGCGTGTCGTGCAGCTCACCGAGGGGGACCCGGGCCCAGCCGATGTCCGCGGCACCCGGCTCGGAGAGCAGGCCGGTCTTGAAGACCATCGCGGCCAGGGCCATGGAGGCGTTCGGCGCGGTCGCGTTGAGGGTGGCGACTCCGACCAGGTCCCAGAGGGCCTCCACGGCACGCGGGGACTGGCCGTGCCGGTGCAGCCAGGTGGCGAAGTCGACGCCGTCCAGGGCCGGGTCGGCGGGGTCGAGGTTCTTCAGCGCGAACGCCGCGCGTCCGACCGCGGCCCGCTCGGCGAGGGAGAGGTGGGGGTAGCCGGCGAGGCTCGCGGCCAGGTGGAGGGGCACGGGCAGCGCGGTGCGCCGCAGCCGTCCCAGGCGGGGCCCCCCGGGGTGGGCCGCGTCGAGGACGGGGACGTCCAGGCGCGGCTGGAGCGGAGCGAGGCGGGCACCGCCGACCCGGTCGAGGAACCAGCGGTAGGCGGTGCAGCAGCGCAGATAGACGTGCTGGCCGTTGTCGACGGTCAGCTCGCCGCGCCGGAACGAGAACGCCAGCCCGCCGAGCCGGGGCCGGTTCTCCAGCAGCGTGACCCGCAGACCGGCGTCCGCCAGGCGCAGCGCGGCCGTCACACCGGCGAGCCCGCCGCCGACGACGACCGCGCGCCGCTCCCGGGTGGGGTCCTGGTGCGTCATGCGCCCTCCCCGGCCGCTCGGAGGGTGCCCGGGTACGTGGCGCACCGGACGTCCGTACGCTGCCCGAGGGCCGGGCCGGGGCGCCGTGGGGGTGCCGGCAGCGGCATCAGACGCGCCTCCTGACGGCCTTGCGGGAGATGTGGCGCGCGTCGAGCCCGGAGAGGCCGCGGACGGCGACGTAGGCCTTCTCCCGGCCGGGCAGCGAGACCCGGCCGCGCAGGACGGCCATGGGGTCGCGTTCGATGCGGTCGAGCAGCCTGCGGTAGATCCCGGCCATGGCTGCGACACAGGCGCCGCTGCGCCGGTCCAGCATGGGCAGCAGCCGGTAGCCCTCGGCGAACAGGCCGCGGGCGCGCCGCACCTCGAAGTGGACGAGTCCGGTGAAGTCGGCGCCGGACGGCGGGATCGCCCGGTGGAAGCCGTCGGTGCAGCCGAACTTGGCGAGGTCGTCGGTGGGCAGGTAGGTACGGCCGTTGCCCGCGTCCTCGCGGACGTCGCGCAGGATGTTGGTGAGTTGGAGGGCCAGTCCGAGCGTGTCGGCGTACTCCGGGGCCCGCTCGCCGCCGACCGCGCCGGGCAGGGTGCCGAACACGCCGAGCGAGAGCCGCCCGACGGCGCCTGCGACACAACGGCAGTAGGCCTTGAGGTCGTCCCAGGTCTCGTACGTCTCGCCGCGGACGTCCATGAGGACGCCGTCGATGAGTTCGTCGAGGGCGTCGAGCGGGATGGGGAAGCGGTGCGCCGCGTCGGCGAGGGCGACGGCGACCGGGTCCGTGTCGTCCTCGTCCACCGCACCGTCGCGGATCCTGCCGAGCAGTTCCCGGGTCGCCTCGAGCCGGTCCCGCTTGGCGGTCTGGCCGAGGAGGCCGTCGCCGATGTCGTCGACACGCCGGGAGAAGGCGTAGAGCGCGGACATCGCCTGACGCTTGTCGGGGGGCAGGAGCCTGATGCCGTAGGCGAAGTTGCGCGCCTGCGTCCCGGTGACGGCCTCGCAGTAGCTGTACGCGGCCCGGACCGGCGCGGACCTGTGTGTGAATTCCTCCATGGCCCGGCTCACCCCTCTCTACGCGCTCTGTGCAGGACGGCTCCCACTTCGCGCACCAGCCGGGTCCTGGTGGGCCTGGGCGGCCCGGGGAGGACGTCGTGGCCGGCGTCCGCGATGGCGGCGAGGGCGGCGCGCCCCCCGGCGACGAAGCCGGCGAGCAGCAGCCTGAGCCGGCCGTGGACGCTGCCCACGAGCGGGATGCCCTCCTCCAGCAGCCGCCCGGCGCGCGCGGCCTCGTGGGCGATCAGGGCGCGCACCGGTTCGCCCGCGCTCGGTGCGGCCAGGTCGCCCTCGGTGACCCGGAAGTCCTTCATGTCGTCGGCCGGGAGGTAGACGCGGTCCGCGGCCAGGTCCTCGGCGACGTCCTGGAGGTGCTCGACGATCTGGAGTGCGGTGCACACGGCGTCGGACCGGCGGATCCGCTCGGGACTGGCCGTACCGGTGATCGCCAGGACGAGCCGGCCCACGGGGTTGGCCGACAACTCGCAGTACCGGGTGAGGTCGTCCCAGGTCCGGTAGCGGCGGACGAGCTGGTCCTGGCGGTTGGCCTCGATCAGGCCGAGGAACGGCTCCGGGGCGAGTGCGCGGCGGCGCACGGTCGGCACCAGCGCCCGCAGCAGCGGATGGCGAGGGCCTTGCCCTTGGCCTTCTCCTTGCCCTTGCCCTTGACCTTGGCCTTCTCCTTGCCCTTCGCCGTGGCCTTGGCCTTCATCTCCAGCTTCGCCGTCGCCGTCGCCGGGGAAGATCCGCAGCAGATCGGCCTCGAAGGCGTCGAGCATCGCGATCCGGTCACCGGCGCGCGCGGGGTCGAGCCCCAGGTGGCGGGCGTCCGCTCCGCCCGGGGCGAGGTCGCCGTCGCCGATGTCGTCGACGAGCCGGGCGTAGCCGTAGACGGCCATGAGGTCGTCGCGCCAGTCGCGGGGCAGGAAGAAAGGGGCCACGGGGAAGTTCTCGTCCGCGGCCTTGGCGAGCGTGGTGCGCGTGGTGGCGTCGGGGCGCACCTGCCGGGTACCTGTCACTGCGGGCCGCCAGGTCCTGGGACGGCACTGCCCACGCGGGGCTGCGGATCTTCCGTCATGGCCGTCACGTCTCCCGTTCTACACTGCTGACCCAATACATCCTATTTCGGACACGCCGCCGGTCCCCACGAGGGGGTTCGAGGTCCGGCCGGCGGAATCCCCGCAGGGCGTATCGCCCCACTTGCCGTGAATCGGCACCGCTACAGCTTACGTTCCGCCCCGCGCCCGCCCTCGACCGGGCTCCCGCCACGCCCCGGGGGGATCCGGCCCGGTCGCGAACTCCCCAGCACGGGACGGGACTTGACGGCGGATCGGGAGAGCCCGGCCCAGGCCGGGTCGGGGCGGCCCGGACCGTCCGGCAGGCCCCGCCCGGCCGTCCGGGCGGCGACCTCGCCGGACCGGCCGGGCGGGCCTGCCGGCCACCGCGGGAGACGGGCTACTTCCCCGTCTCCCTCTCGTACGCCCTGATGACCTCGTCGGTCGGACCGTCCATCAGCAGCTCGCCCTTCTCCAGCCACAGCACCCGGTCGCAGGTGTCCCGGATCGACTTGTTGCTGTGGCTCACCAGGAAGACCGTCCCCGCCTCCTTCCGCAGCTCCCGGATGCGCTCCTCTGAGCGGATCTGGAACTTGCGGTCACCCGTGGCCAGCGCCTCGTCGATCATCAGCACGTCGTGGTTCTTCGCCGCCGCGATCGCGAACCGGAGCCGGGCGCCCATGCCGGAGGAGTAGGTGCGCATCGGCAGGGTGATGAAGTCGCCCTTCTCGTTGATGCCGGAGAAGTCGACGATGGCCTGGTAGCGGCCGCGGATCTCCTCGCGCGACATGCCCATGGCGAGACCGCCGAGGATGACGTTCCGCTCACCGGTCAGATCACCCATCAGGGCCGCGTTCACACCCAGCAGCGACGGCTGGCCGTCGGTGTAGACCCTGCCCCTCTCGGTGGGCAGCAGCCCCGCGATGGCGCGCAGCAGCGTCGACTTCCCGGAGCCGTTGGTGCCGATCAGGCCGATGGCCTCACCGCGGTACGCGGTGAAGGAGACACCGCGGACGGCGTGGACCTTGCGGACCCCCCGGGACTCCCCCCGGTCGCGGCGCAGGATCCGGCTCAGCGCGGCCGTCGCGCTGCCCTTGCCTCCGCTGCCGCCGTTGACCCGGTACACGATGTGCACGTCGTCGGCGATGACGGTGGGCACCCGGGCGCCGAGCGGGGCGCCGAGGTGGTCAGCCGCGGCCATAGCGCTCCTCAGCCTTCCAGAAGTACACGAACCCGGCGGTGCCCAGCAGCAGCGCCCACAGCCCGCCGGCGAGCCACACGTGCGGGGCCAGGTTCGACGAGTCGTACCCGTCGATCAGGGCGAAGCGGACGAGGTCCATGTAGATGGCCGCGGGGTTGTACATCAGGACCTCGGCGATCCACGCGGGCTTGTCCGCCAGCATCACCTTGATCGAGAACATCACGCCCGAGCCGTACATCCAGGTCCGCATGATGAACGGCATCAGCTGGGCCAGGTCGGGGGTCTTGCTGCCCAGCCGCGCCATGATCATCGCCAGGCCGACGTTGAAGACGAACTGCAGTCCCAGGGCGGGCAGCACCAGCAGCCAGCTCAGCGACGGGTAGCTGCCGAAGCCGACCACGATGAGCAGCAGGACGGCCATCGAGAACAGCAGCTGCTGGAGCTGCTGGAGCGCGAACGAGATCGGCAGCGAGGCGCGCGGGAAGTGCAGGGCGCGCACCAGTCCCAGGTTCCCGGAGATGGCCCGGACACCGGCCATGGCCGACGTCTGCGTGAACGTGAACACGAACACGCCCGTCACCAGGAACGGGATGTAGACCTCCTTCGGCATCCCGCGGCCCGCGCCGAGGATGAGGCCGAAGATGAGGTAGTACACGAGGGCGTTCAGCAGCGGCGTCGCGACCTGCCACAGCTGGCCGAGCTTCGCCTGGCTGTACTGGGCGGTCAGCTTCGCCTGGGAGAACGCGAGGATGAAGTGCCGGCGGCCCCAGAGCTGCCTGACGTATTCGACCAGCCCGGGGCGGGCACCGCTCACCGACAGGCCGTACTTGGCGGCCAGCTCCGCCGGTGTCAGACCGTCGTCGGGAGACGGCCGGGCGCTCGTGGCGATCGCGCCGTCATGGGTTGTGTCACTCACAAGTCGAGACTTTCGTGTTCAGGATGCGCGGCGGTGGGCCTCAGGTGGCGGCCGGGTCCCGGAGTACGCCCGATGCTCTCAGATCCCGGACCGTCAGACGACAGGCGGTCGGCCCAGTCGCGTCAGTCGCCAGACGGTACGCCACCTCATGGGACGGCGGGGTCCGCAGGGAGTGGCCCAGCCCTCCCGGAAGCCGGCGAACCAGGCCCGGAGCGCCGCGGCCGAGGGCCGCCTGAGGAGCGTGAGCAGGATCCACACCCCGAGGTAGACGGGTACCAGGGGCGCGGGCAGGTTGCGGCGGGCCAGCCACACCCTGTTGCGGGCCACCATGCGGTGGTAGACCGCGTGCCGGGACGGCGGCGTCGTGGGATGGTGCAGCACCATGTCGGAGCGGTAGTCGATCATCCACCCGGCGTCGAGGGCCCGCCAGGCGAGGTCGGTCTCCTCGTGCGCGTAGAAGAACTCGTCCGGCAGCCCGCCGACCTCTTCCAGGACCCTCGTGCGGACGGCGTTGGCTCCCCCGAGGAACGTCGTCACCCGCGAGGAGCGCAGCGGGTCGGACGCCCGCAGCCGGGGGACGTGCCGGCGCTGGGTGAGCCCGGTGTCCGGGTCGGCGATCCGGAAGCTGATGATCCCGAGGGCCGGGTCCTCCTCGAAGGCCCGGCGCACCAGTTCGGCGGTGTCGCTGTTCGGCAGCAGGCCGTCGTCGTCGAGGAAGAGCAGCGCGTCGACATCGCCGCCGGCCGGGCCGAAGGCCCCGATGCCGGCGTTCCGGCCGCCGGGGATGCCCAGGTTCTCGGGCAGGTCGAGGGTGCGTACGCCGTCGGGCACCCCCGCTACCGGGGCGCCGTTGCCCACGACGACCACCTCGACCGGGTCGCCGTCCTGCCCCGCGACCGAGTCGATCAGGGCGCGCAGCTCGTCGGGCCGGTCGCCCATGGTGATGATCACGGCGCCGAGCCTCATCCGGCTCACCTCAGCCTGCTGGAGACGAGGACGGAGACCAGGTGCAGCACCGTCTGAAGCAGGGCGATCGCGGCCAGCACCGCCACACCGAGGCGGGTGAGGAACAGGTCGCCCCGCAGCTGGTCCGCGACCGCCAGCACCAGGATCAGCAGCGACGCCTCGATGCCGAGGACCAGCCGGTGGAACTTCAGCGCGGCCGCGGCCCGGCGGGCGAGGGCCATCCCGGAGGAGCGCGGCTCGGCCGCCGCGTCCTTGACCGGCTCCATCCCGGCCTGGTGCCGGGCGACGCCGACCAGGTCGGTCTCGGCCTTGATCAGGATCGCGCCGAGCGCTGCGAGGGTGCCCAGGAAGGCCCACAGCCAGTCGATCCGGCCGCCTCCCCACAGGTCGGCGGCGCGCAGGCCGAAGCCTGTGAGGACCGCCGCGTCGCAGAGGTAGGCGCCGACCCGGTCGAGGTACACACCGGACAGCGAGTACTGCTTCTTCCAGCGGGCCACCTCGCCGTCCACGCAGTCCAGCAGCAGGTAGAGCTGGACCATGAGCACGGCGAGGACGGCGCCCCAGACGCCCGGCACCAGCAGGGCCGGCAGCGCCAGCACCCCGGCGAGCGTCATCAGGTACGTCAGCTGGTTCGGCGTGACCCTGGTGCCGACCAGGACGCGGGTGACGCGCAGCGAGATCTCGCGCATGTAGAGGCGGCCGCCCCAGTGCTCGCCGCTGCGCCGGTCCTTCACCCCGGCCGGGTGGACGACCGGTCGGAGCTCAGCTACGGATGGTCTTGGCATAGTCGGCGTACGCGTCCCTGATCTGGTCGGTGGACAGGTCGAGGTGCTCGAGGATGGTGAAGCGGCCGGGGCGGGTCTGCGGGGCGTACTCCACGGCCCTGACGAACTCCTCGACGGAGAAGCCGATCTCGCCGGGGAGCACCGGAAGCCCGTGCCTGCCGAGCACCTCGGCGAACAGCGCGGACTCCTCACGGGCACCGCGCAGGTGCATCGCGAACGCGGCACCCAGGCCGACCTGCTCGCCGTGCAGCGCGCAGCGCTGGGGGTAGAGCAGGTCGAAGGCATGGCTGATCTCGTGGCAGGCACCGGAGGAGGGGCGGGTGTCGCCGCTGATCGACATGGCGATGCCGGTCAGGACCAGGCCCTCGGCCAGCACGGTGAGGAAACCGTCGTCTCCGACGCCCCCGGGGTGGCGCAGCACCGACTCGCCCGCGGTACGGGCCATGGCCGCGGCCAGGCCGTCGACCTTCTCGCCGGTGACCCGGTGGGACAGCTCCCAGTCGGCGATGGCGGAGATGTTGGAGACGGTGTCGCCGATGCCGGCCCGGACGAAGCGCACCGGGGCCTCGCGGATGACCTCCAGGTCGATCACCACGGCGATGGGCGTCGGGACGCCGTAGGAGCCGCGCCCGTTGTCGTTGTCGAGCGTGGCGACCGGGGAGCAGAGGCCGTCGTGCGCGAGGTTGGTCGCCACGGCCACCAGGGGCAGCCCGACCCGGGCCGAGGCGTACTTGGCCACGTCGATGATCTTGCCGCCGCCGAGGCCGACGACCGCGTCGTACCGCTTGCCCTTGATGTCGTCGGCGAGCCCGACCGCCGCGTCGATCGTGCCGCCCGCCACCTCGTACCAGTCGGCGTCGGGCAGCAGCGGGGCGAGCCGCTCGCGCAGCACCTGCCCGGAGCCGTTGCTCGTCGCGACCGCGAGCCGGCCCCCGGACGAGATGCGCTGGTCGGCGAGCAGGACCGGCAGGTCCTCCAGAGCGCCCGGGCGGATGTCGACGACGACCGGCGACGGGATGAGCCGGGTCAGTACAGGCACGCGATCTCCCGGCCCCTGGCGAGGTCGTCGTGGTTGTCGATCTCGACCCAGGGGACGTCGCCGATCGGCGCCACGTCGATCCGGAAGCCGCGGTCGACCAGCTCCTGGTAGCCGTCCTCGTAGTAGAGGTCGGGGTCGCGCTCGAAGGTGGCCTTCAGCGCGTCGGCGAGTGCCGCGGCGGCCCCGGGCTCGATGAGGGTGACGCCGATGTACTCGCCGGTGGCACCGGCCGGGTCCATCAGCTTGGTGATCTGCCGTACGCCCCGGCCGTCCGCGGTGATCACCTTCATCTCCTCGTCGGCGAGCCGCTTGACCGTGTCGAGGGCCAGGATGATGCTCCGGCCGTCGCCTCGGGCGTCGAGCAGGGTCCGCTCGACGGAGACCGGGTGCACGGTGTCGCCGTTGGCGAGGATCACTCCCTGCTCCAGCACGTCGCGGGCGCACCACAGGGAGTAGGCGTTGTTCCACTCCTCGGCCCTGTCGTTGTCGATCAGGGTGAGCTTCAGGCCGTAGGTGGCCTCCAGCTCGTCCTTGCGCGCGTACACGGCCTCCTTGCGGTAGCCGACGACGACGGCGACCTCGGTGAGGCCGATCTCGCTGAAGTTCCCCAGCGTCAGGTCGAGGACGGAGAGGTCCCCGTTCACGGGCACGAGGGCCTTCGGAAGCGTGTCGGTGTAGGGGCGCAGACGCCGTCCGGCACCGGCAGCCAGGACAAGGCCGATCATGCGGGTTCTCCTTCGTCGTGTACGGCGGGCGCTCCGGAGGAGACCCAGAAGCGGACGGACTCCGCGACCACCACCAGTGCCACGGCGACCGCGAGGACCGTGAGCGCGATCGTGAACTGCGGGGCGCCGAGCAGGGCGGCCGCCAGCGCGACCGCGAGGATCCGCCCCTCGTGCCCGCCGACCGCCCGGACCAGCCACCGCGGGGGCGCGCCGGTGCCCCCGCGGATGCGGTAGACCGTGTCGTAGTGATGGTAGGCGACCGCGGCCACCAGGCCGAAAGCCGCGGGAAGGGCCCCGTTCACGTCCGCGCGGACGGCGAGGACCAGGATCGTGCCGTACTCGGCGGCGCGGAAGACCGGGGGCACCAGCCAGTCGAGGGCACCCTTGAGCGGGCGGGCGACGGCGAGGCCCGAGGTGAGCGCGTAGCCGAGGGCGGCGACGGCCGTCCAGGGGCCGCCGTAGGGGGTGAGCGACGCGGTGAGGGCCGGTGCCGCGGCACCGGCCAGGGCGATCGCCGGGGGCCCGAGGGCCGGGAGCCGGCGGGCCGCGCCCCCGAAGCGGACGGCGAAGCCCTCCGCGAGCGGTCCGGAGTCGGCGAGGTCGCCCAGCGCCCGCGCGGCCCGGTCGGTCCTGCGGGCCCTGCGGGTGAGCGAGCGCAGCACCCGGCCGGCGGTGGTGTAGGCGGCGGCGAAGGCGCAGCCGGCCAGCAGCGCGTAGAAGACGATCCGCGGGGTGGTGACGGCGGTCAGCACGGCGATCATCGCCCAGCGCTCGCCGATCGGCAGCACGATCATGCGCCGGGCCCAGACCGTCCAGCCGACGCCGTCGAGCCGGTCGGAGAGGGCGGCGGTGGGGCTGGTGTTGCCGGTGGCGTCGTGGTTGGCCTCGTTGAAGGAGAAGTCGACCACGTGCCGGCAGGTCTGGAGCACCATCGCGCCGAGCGCCAGGGCCCAGACGTCGTCCCCGCCGCGTGCGGCGCCGAGCGCGAGGCCCGCGTAGTAGGCGTACTCCTTGGCCCGGTCGAAGGTGGCGTCGAGCCAGGCGCCGAGCGTGGAGTACCGGAGGGAGTAGCGGGCGAGCTGCCCGTCGGCGCAGTCCAGGACGAAGGACAGGATCAGCAGCACGCCCGCGGCGACGAAGCCGCCCCGGGTGCCGGTGGCCGCGGCGGCGGCCGCTGTCAGGGCGGTGGCCAGCGAGGCGGTGGTGACCTGGTTGGGGGTCAGTCCGCGCCGGGCGCACCAGCGGGCGAGATAGCGGGAGTAGGGGCTGATGCAGAAGGTGGTGAAGAACCCGTCGCGCGCCTTGACGGCCGACCTCAGCCGGACGTCCTCGTCGTCGACGGCCGCCAGGGCCTGCCGGGCCTCGTTGCGGGCCTGCGGGTCGCCCGGCACGGCCGCCACCAGGGGCCCGAGTTCGGGGCGGTGCGGACGGGCGCCGCCGTCGGCGAGGGCGGCGGCGACGAGGTCCGGGAGCACATCGGCCCGTGCGGGGCGGGTGTCCATGACCGGTCCGCCGGGGGACGCGCCGCCCGGGGACGCCCCTGACAGGGGCTGCTCGTCCGCGGGCCGCGGGCCGTCGGCCGGTAGAGCATGGAGGACCGGACCGTGGCGGCCAAGGGAAAGGGCGGCGGCAGCGCCGAGAGGCTCGACCCCGTCATCGGCCGCGACCAGGAGATCCGCCGCGTGATCCAGGTGCTCTCCCGGCGAACCAAGAACAACCCCGTGCTGATCGGCGAGCCCGGCGTCGGCAAGACCGCCGTCGTGGAGGGCCTCGCCCAGCGCATCGTGAAGGGCGACGTCCCGGAGTCCCTCCGCGACAAGCGGCTGGTCGCCCTCGACCTCGGCGCCATGGTCGCCGGGGCCAAGTACCGCGGCGAGGCGGCCGCCTGCCGCAGGGCCGCCAGCAGCGCGGGGCGCGCCTCCGGCAGGGCGGTGGCGGCGCCGGGGATCGCGGCCGCCGGGAAACGGGGGTCCGTCAGGCCGAGACGGAGCGCGTGGACATGGCCGACGAAGCGCGGGTCCACGAGGGCGGCCCGCTCCCCGGCCGGAAGCCCGGCCAGCACGTCGGCCGCCTCGCCGGCGCCGGTGGCGAGGCGTACGTCGAAGCCCAGCGACCGCAGATCGCCCTCGAGTGGCGATCCGGGTACCGGCGGACCGGTGAGGATGGCGGTCGGCAGACGGACTCACTCCTTGGCGCTGATCAGACGGGTGGGCACGGCGACTCGGCCCGGGACCGGGCGGCGGCGTGTCGGCTGAGGCTATCGGATGAACGGAAGCACGAGTTCACTGAGGTTTGCCGATGAGGACACCCGCGCTCGTCCCGCCGGCCCCGCCCCGGGCCGGCGTCCCCGCCCGGCCGGGTGGCGGCCGCCTGCACCGCGACCGGGATCATCCGCGTCGATCGGCGGCCGACGCCGCAAAAGGCCCCGGCGGCACGGGCCGGGACACCGGCCGGCCCGTGCCGCGTCAGGCTGCGTCGGCCCCCCGGCACGGCAGGCCGGGCACGGCGCCCGGCACGGCAGGCCGGGCGAACCGCTGCGTCGCGGGGCGCCGCACCGGCCTCGCAGCGGCCCGCCCGGCCGGTCCGGCGCCCCGCGACGCACCGCACCGCACCGCACCGGACGCCGGTCCCCGACGGGCAGCCCCTGCCCGACGCACCGGGCAGGCAGCGGCACCGGGCAGAGCGTGATGCGAAGGTAGCTCCGCCCGCCCGCAGGGCGGGCTCGCGGTGTCCGGTGCGTGGGATCGCAAGGCGGAGGACCATCCTCGTACCTGAGGTACCTGACGCACCAGACGACTCCGGACGACTCCGGAGACGCGGCGCGGGGGCACCTCCCGGACCGGAAGGGCGACGGGGGAGTGGGTGCCAGGCGTCACGGGCCAGGAGGGGCTTCCGCAACACGCCCTCGCTAGGGTGTCCGGCATGACATGGCTGATCACAGGCGGGGCGGGGTACATCGGGGCGCACGTGGCACACGCCATGGCCGGGGCCGGGGAGCGGGTCGTCGTGCTCGACGACGTCTCGACGGGCGACACGGCGCGGCTGCCCGAGGGGGTGCCGCTGGTCAGGGGCACGCTGCTGGACCGGGAGCTGCTGGACCGGGTCCTGTCCGGGCACGGGGTCACCGGGGTGGTGCACCTGGCGGCGAGGAAGCAGGTCGGCGAGTCCGTGGAGCAGCCGCTGCACTACTACCGGGAGAACGTGCACGGGCTGACCGTGCTGCTGGAGGCGGTCGCCGGCGCCGGAGTGCGGCGCTTCCTGTTCTCCTCATCGGCCGCGGTGTACGGGACGGCCGACGCCGAACTGATCACGGAGGACACCCCGGCGGTGCCGATCAGCCCGTACGGGGAGACCAAGCTCGCCGGCGAGTGGCTGGTGCGGGCGGCGGGCCGGGCCCACGGCATCGCCACCGCCTGTCTGCGCTACTTCAACGTCGCGGGTGCGGCCCGGCCGGAACTCGCGGACACCGGGGTGTTCAACGTCATCCCGATGTTCTTCGACCGGATCACCCGCGGTGACGCCCCGAGGATCTTCGGCGACGACTACCCGACGCCCGACGGCACCTGCGTCCGCGACTACGTCCACGTCGCCGACCTCGCCGACGCCCATCTGACCGTGGCCCGCCGACTGGCCGGCCAGGACGGGCCCGGCGATCTCACGGTGAACGTCGGCCGCGGCGAGGGGGTCTCGGTGCGCACGCTGGCCCGGGTCGTCGCCGAGGTGACCGGCCACGGCACGCCCGCGGTCGTCGGCCCGCGCCGCCCCGGGGACTCGGCACGGGCCGTCGCCTCGGTCGGGCGCATCGGCGAGGAACTCGGCTGGACGGCCTCCCGCGGGGTGCGCGAGATGGTCGAGTCGGCGTGGGAGGGCTGGCTGCTGCACCACCCGGAGTGCGCGCGCCGCTGACCCTTCCCGGTGAGTCGCCGGAGGTCCGTTGTGCGGATATCACCGCAGGTCAGGCATATGACAACGGTGTTCGGTGTCGTGTTGCCCGGTACCCCCCGCCCGTAGTTCACTGGCCACTCGTACGGAACGTTCACGGCGATCCGGGAGGCGTCTGGCATGGGGGCAGGGCACGACCACGGAGGCGGCGGCCGCCCGCGGGCGGGGACCGCGGCCGCCGCCTACCGGGGCAGGCTGCGGATCGCCCTGGCCATCACGCTGGGCGTGATGGCCCTGGAGGTGGCCGGCGGTGTGCTCGCGAACTCGCTCGCCCTGATCGCCGACGCCGCCCATATGGCCACCGACGCCCTGGGCCTCGGCATGGCGCTGCTCGCGATCCACTTCGCGGGCCGGCCGGTCGGCACCAACCGCACCTTCGGCCTGGCCAGGGCCGAGATCCTCGCCGCGCTGGCGAACTGCCTGCTGCTGCTCGGGGTCGGCGGCTACCTGCTCTACGAGGCGATCCAGCGGTTCATCACACCGGTCGAGACCAGAGGAGGCGTCGCCATCGTCTTCGCCCTCGTCGGTCTGGCGGCCAACGTGGTGTCGCTGTCCCTGCTGATGCGGGGGCAGAAGGAGAGCCTCAACGTGCGCGGCGCGTATCTGGAGGTCCTCGCGGACGCGCTCGGCTCGGTGGCGGTGCTGATCTCCTCGGCCGTCATCCTGGCGACGGGCTGGCAGGTGGCCGACCCGATCGCCTCGCTGGCGATCGGCCTGCTGATCGTGCCGCGGACGGTGAAGCTGCTGCGGGAGACGTTGGACGTGCTGCTGGAGGCGGCGCCGAAGGGCGTCGACATGGCCGAGGTGAGGCGGCACATCGAGGCCCTCCCGGGTGTGCTGGACGTCCACGACCTGCACGCCTGGACGATCACCTCCGGGATGCCGGTGCTCTCCGCGCACGTGGTGGTGGCGCCCGACTTCCTGGACGCGGTGGGACACGAGAGGATGCTGCACGACCTGCAGAGCTGCCTGGGCTCGCACTTCGCGGTGGAGCACTGCACGTTCCAGCTGGAACCGGGCGGTCACGCGGAGCACGAGGCGGGCTACTGCCACTGAGGGCCGCCCGACCGGCCCGGCCTGCCCGCGCGCGAGATGGGAGGGGCGCTCGGCCACGCGGGGTACGGGCCCGAGCCGCGGGCGTGCCCGCGCGCGAGTCGGAGGGGCGACCCTGGCGGAGACGGCGGTCCCGGCCGTCGCGGCCCGCGCGGCACCCGTCCCCGTGGACGTCCGGCCTGGCCTTCGAGGTCGTGCCCGCGCGGGTGCCCGGCGAGGCGACGACGGCCGTATGCTGGGTGGTTCCGCGGACACGCCGGGGCATGACCCACTGCCCGGAGGCGTCCGGGGGGTGGGCGGCCGCCCGCGCGCGTGCCGCTCCCCGCACGGCGGGTACGGACATGCCCGGGCGGTGAAGTGCGGACAAGCCGCTTTTGTACGGCAGACTGGGTGCGCCCCCAGGGCCGAGGACCGAAGCGAAGGATGGCTATGCCGATCACACCCGCCACCGCGCCGAACAGCTCGTCGAACGGCACCGCGCAACCGATCTTGCTGGAACTGGTCGACGAGAGCGGCCGAACCGTCGGCACCGCGGAGAAGCTCTCCGCCCATCAGGCGCCGGGACAGCTGCACCGCGCGTTCTCCGTCTTCCTCTTCGACGAGCAGGGGAGGCTGCTGCTGCAACGGCGGGCGCCCGGCAAGTACCACTCCCCCGGTGTCTGGTCGAACACCTGCTGCGGGCATCCCTATCCGGGCGAGGCGCCGTTCACGGCCGCTGCCCGGCGTACGCACGAGGAGCTGGGCGTCTCCCCGTCGCTCCTGGCCGAGGCGGGCACCGTCCGCTACAACCATCCGGACCCTGCCTCGGGCCTGGTGGAGCAGGAGTTCAACCACCTGTTCGTGGGCCTGGTGCAGTCACCGCTGCGGCCGGACCGGGAGGAGGTCGGCGAGACGGCGTTCGTCACGGCGGCGGAGCTGTCGGAGCGGCATGCGCGGGACACGTTCTCCGCCTGGTTCATGACGGTGCTGGACGGGGCTCGTCCGGCGATCAGGGAACTCACCGGCCCGTCCGGGGGCTGGTGAACCGGGGGTCCCGCCCGCGGGTCCGGCGGGGCGGCGCCCTACCGGGGCGCCGCCCCGCTCATGGGGACCAGGGGCAGCGCCGCCCAGACGACCTTTCCGCCGCGCGGTGTGTGCTCCACGTCGCACTCCCCGCCCGCCTCACGGGTGATCTCCTTCACCAGCAGCAGTCCCCGGCCGCCGGTCCGGGCTGCGTCGCGCTCCAGGGCCTTGGGCCGGTAGGGGTGGTCGTCCTCGACGGCCACCCGGATCCACTCCGGGCCGACCGCGACCTCGACGGCCACCTCGGGCGACAGCAGAGCCGCGTGCCGCACGGCGTTGGTGACCAGTTCGGACACGATCAGCAGCAGTCCCTGCAGCACCTCGTCGCGCACCGGGACGCCCTGGCGGCCGACCAGGTCGCGGACGGCGTGCCGGGCCTGCGGTACGGACACGTCGAGCGCGGGTGCGGTGAACCGCCAGACCCCTTCGTACGGCAGTGGCCGGGCCGGGACGCTCCCGGAGCTCTCCATAGACCCGCACCCACCCTCGTGATACGTCGCTGGGAACTGCTGCGTACCCGAGTGTCGGGAGTGCACTGGTCCATACCGGGCTGCTGACCAGAAGTCAGCTCCTATCGATGGTTCCCAAGCGGTACATGGCGGTTCGGTTAGTTCTTCGACCGATCAGGATCGTCTTCCGACGACGTCTCGGATACGCCGGCAGCCGCCCGGCCGCCGGTCCCCCCGGCCTGCCCGGTCCCCCCGGTCTGCTCCGTATGCCCCGTCTGCCCGGTCTGCCCGGTCCGCCCGCCGTCCGCGACCATCCCGAGGATCTGCCGGCCGGACACGCCGATCGCGATCAGCCCCAGCCCGTCGAACAGCAGGGCGAGCGAGAAGAACGCGCCGAGGACGTAGCGGCTGCTCTCCGGCCAGTTCACGAGCACCAGGATGCCCAGCAGCAGACCGAAGGCGCCCTGGAGCAGGGTCCAGCCGAACTGCGGGCCCCGCACCACCAGGCTGCCCACGAGCCGGAACAGCCCGCCGGTGAGGAACAGCAGCGCGGCGAACATCGTCAGCGCCTCCGCGCTGCCCTCCGGATGGCGGATGACGACCACACCGGCGGCGATGTTCAGGGCGGCGACGACGACGGCGAGCCAGAAGAAGCTGCTGCCCCGCGACTCGATCGCGTGGAGCAGTCCGACGACCCCGCCGACGAGCAGCAGCCAGCCGAACAGGAGCATCGAGGTGAGGGTGGCCAGCCCGACATAGACGAGGCCGACGATCCCGGCGATCACCAGGACCACGCCGAGGACCGCCAGCCAGCCGAAGCTTCGGCGGAGCTTTCTGCCCTCCCGGGCGGGACCGGTCATCGCTGCCTCCTCGTCGTGCCCTCCCCGGTCGCCGGGGTGGCCGCCGCCGACGGACACCGCCGCCTTCGCGGTCGTCAGCGGTGCGGCCCGCTCCGGCACCCCCTCCACGATCGTAGGCAGCGGCCCGGCGGATAGCATCCGGCGCATGGACCGGACGAACGAGGCGAGGAACCGGACGGACGAGGCGTACGGGGCGGAGCCGGGGGTCCGGCACTCGGTGGCGGACGGGGTGGCGACCGTCGTCATCAGCCATCCGGCCAGACGCAACGCGATGACGGCCGCGATGTGGCGCGAGCTGCCCGGACTGCTGGACGGACTGAGCCGCGACCCCGCCGTCCGGGTGCTGGTGCTGACCGGCGACGGCGGCACCTTCTGCGCGGGCGCCGACATCACCTCGCTGGGCCCGGCGGTCCCGGGGGAGTCGCCGCAGGAGCTGGCCGTACGGGCCGAGGAGGCACTCGCGGCGTTCCCCAGACCGTCGCTGGCGGCGGTCCGCGGCTACTGCGTGGGCGGCGGCTGCCAGCTCGCGGCCGCATGCGACCTGCGGTTCGCCGAGGAGGGCGCCGCCTTCGGGATCACCCCGGCGAAGCTCGGCATCGTCTACCCCGCCTCCTCCACCCGGCGCCTGGTCTCGCTCGTGGGTCCGGCCACCGCGAAGTACCTCTTGTTCTCCGGCGAGTTGATCGGTACGGAGCGGGCGCTGCGCACCGGTCTGGTCGACGAGGTGCTGCCGGCGGGCGAACTGGGCAGGAGGGTGGCCGGGTTCGCCCGCGTACTGGCGGCCCGCTCGCAGCTGACACAGGCCGCCGCGAAGGAGTTCGCGGCCGGGCGGGCCGACCGCGAGGCCCACTGGGCGGAGCAGGCGCGCGGCAGCGGCGACACGGCGGAAGGCGTCGCCGCCTTCCTGGAGCGCAGGCCGCCGCGGTTCACCTGGAACGGGTGAGGCCGGGACCTGGTGGCGCGCCACCCGGGCCGGGCAGGACAGCCGTCGGGCAGGACGGCCGGGCGACCGGGCGGCAGGGCGACCGGGTGACCGGATCGCGCGGGGCTCGCGGGGCTCGCGGGGCTGACGGACCGGTCCCTCCGGCACGACCGGTCCGTCCGGCACGGCCGGCGTACGCGGTGTGCCGCTGCCGCCGGGAGCGCCGTCCGGGAGACCGGAGGGCCTTCGGAGGCGCGCACGGGCCCGGCGACGGGGGCGCCGATGTGCACGCCGCAGCGGAACGGGGCGTACGGCACACGGCCGGCGCGGCGCCGGTGAAGTCCCCGGCCGGGCGGGCCACGCCGAGGCCCCGCACTCCACCGAAGGGCACCACGAGCAAGGATCGCCGCCACCTACACCCATGCTCCCGACCGCCGGCCCAAGGCAGCCGCCCAAGGCAGCCGCCCAAGACAGCAGGGACGAGCAGCCCACCCTTCCCGCCATCGACCGGCGCGGGCGGCCCTCACCCCTTCACGTCGTACTGACCGGTCGGTAACGTTCGGGTATGAGTTCTCTCCACCCGCGTGCGGGACGCCGCTGCCACAACGCCGTCAACCCGCTCCACTCCACCGTGTACTTCTCGCCCGACTACGCGAGGGAACTCGCGCTGATCGGCGTCGAGGACGGCGGCGCCGCCTACTTCGCGGGCCGCGCTGCCGCCCTGGGCGCCGTCGGGCCGGGCACGGTCACGGCCTCGTTCTACAACTTCAGCCACGAGCTGATCGCCCGGCACCTCCCCGCGGTCTGGGACACCGCCTCCCCTGCCGAGGTGCTGGACGCCCGTAGCCGGGCGGTCGACGCGACACTGCGCCGGCTGCTCGGCGACGACACCGCCTCCTCACCGGAGATGGCGGAGGCCGCCCGCCTGGCGCTGCGCGCCACCGAGGCCTGCACCCGGCACGCCCGCCCGCTGTACGCCGCACACGCCGACCTGCCGGTGCCCGAGGAACCGCACCTCGCTCTCTGGCATGCGGCGACCCTGCTGCGCGAGCACCGCGGCGACGGCCATCTCGCCGCACTGCTGTCCGCCGGGCTCGACCCGCTGGAGGCGCTGGTCAGCCACACCGCGACCGGCAAGGGAATGTCACCCCGCTGGATCCTCGCCAGCCGGGGCTGGCGGCGCAGCGACTGGGAGGCGGCCTCCGACCGGCTGCGCGAGCGGGGACTGCTCGACGGCGACGGCGAGCTGACCGAGGCGGGCACGGCGCTCCGAGCGGAACTGGAGGAGCACACCGACCGGCTCGACCTCGCTCCGTACGAGCATCTGGGGGCGGACGGCGTGGCACGCCTGACCGAGCTGGGCCGCGGATTCCTCCTGGCCGCCGCCGCGGCCGGCGCCTTCCCCGACGGCCTCACCGGGAAGGACTGACCAAGGACCGACCGTCGCCGACCGTCGCCGGCATCGCCACCGTCCTCGCCCGTCCTCGCCCGTCCTCGCCCGCCTTCGTCGCCGCCCCGTTCCGGCCGGCCGTCCCGCCTCTCCGGCGGCGCGGCCGGCCGGCCGGGGGCGACGGCACGCGCCGGGCGCAGGGGGACGCGCGACACGGCCCCGGCCCACCCGGCAGAATGCAGCCGAGGAGATCGCGCGGGCGCACGTCCGCGCGGCCTCGCAAAGTACAGCCGGTATCGGAAGGCGAGTCGGGAACCGTGACGACGTCCATCGAAGGCAGGATCGCCGAGGAACTCGGCGTACGGGAGCGGCAGGTGAAGGCGGCCGTCGAGCTGCTCGACGGCGGGTCCACCGTCCCGTTCATCGCGCGCTACCGCAAGGAAGCGACCGAGATGCTCGACGACACGCAGCTGCGCACGCTCGAGGAGCGGCTGCGCTATCTGCGGGAGCTGGAGGAGCGGCGGACCGCCGTCCTGGACTCCGTACGCGAGCAGGGCAAGCTCACCGACGAGCTCGAGGCGCAGATCCGGTCCGCCGACACCAAGGCCCGTCTGGAGGACGTCTACCTCCCCTTCAAGCCCAAGCGGAGGACCAAGGCGCAGATCGCCCGCGAAGCCGGGCTGGAGCCGCTCGCCGACGGACTGCTCGGCGATCCGACGGTCGAACCCCTCGCGGCCGCCGCCGCGTTCGTCGACGCGGGCAAGGGCGTCGCCGACTCCGCGGCCGCGCTGGAGGGCGCCCGCGCCATCCTCGCCGAGCGCTTCTCCGAGGACGCCGACCTCATCGGCGAGCTGCGGGAGCGGATGTGGACCCGGGGCAGGCTGGCGGCGAAGGTCCGCGACGGCAGGGAGGAGGCCGGCGCGAAGTTCGCCGACTACTTCGACTTCGCCGAGCCGTTCACCGAACTCCCCTCGCACCGCGTGCTCGCGATGCTCCGCGGCGAGAAGGAGGACGTCCTCAGCCTGGAGCTGGAGCCGGAGCCGGAGGAGCCCGCGGACGGTCCTTCGACGTACGAGGGCATGGTCGCCCGCCGCTTCGACGTGGCCGACCGGGGCCGGCCGGCGGACAAGTGGCTGCTGGACGCGGTGCGCTGGGCCTGGCGGACCCGGATCCTCGTACACCTGGGCATCGATCTGCGGCTGAGGCTGCGGACGGCCGCCGAGGACGAGGCGGTACGGGTCTTCGCCGCGAACCTGCGGGACCTGCTGCTCGCCGCCCCCGCCGGGACCCGTGCGACGCTGGGCCTCGATCCCGGCTTCCGTACGGGAGTGAAGGTGGCGGTGGTGGACGCGACCGGCAAGGTCGTCGCCACCGACACGGTCTACCCGCACGTGCCGGCGAACAAGTGGGACGAGTCGCTGGCGAAGCTGGCCCGGCTGGCCGAGGAGCACGCCGTCGAGCTGGTCGCCATCGGCAACGGCACGGCGTCCCGCGAGACGGACAGGCTGGCCGCGGACCTCATCGCGAAGCACCCCGAGCTGAAGCTCACCAAGGTGATGGTGTCGGAGGCGGGCGCGTCGGTGTACTCGGCGTCCGCGTTCGCCTCGCAGGAACTGCCGGGCCTGGACGTCTCGCTGCGCGGCGCGGTGTCCATCGCCCGCCGGCTCCAGGACCCCCTCGCCGAGCTGGTGAAGATCGACCCCAAGTCGATCGGCGTGGGCCAGTACCAGCACGACCTCTCCGAGGTGAAGCTCTCGCGCTCGCTGGACGCGGTCGTCGAGGACTGTGTGAACGGCGTCGGTGTCGATGTGAACACCGCCTCGGCACCGCTGCTGTCCCGGGTCTCGGGCATCGGTGCGGGGCTCGCCGGGAACATCGTGGCCCACCGCGACCAGAACGGCCCCTTCCGCTCCCGCAGGCAGCTCAGGAACGTGGCGCGGCTCGGCCCGAAGGCGTACGAGCAGTGCGCGGGCTTCCTCCGGATCCGCGGCGGTGACGACCCGCTGGACGCGTCCAGTGTGCACCCCGAGGCCTACCCGGTGGTGCGGCGCATGGTGAAGACGACCGGCAGCGAGATCGCGTCGCTCATCGGCAACACGGGGGTGCTGCGCTCACTGCGCCCGGACGACTTCGTGGACGAGTCCTTCGGCCTTCCGACGGTGACGGACATCCTGCGGGAGCTGGAGAAGCCGGGGCGCGACCCCCGTCCGGCGTTCCGGACGGCGACCTTCAAGGACGGGGTCGAGAAGATCTCCGACCTGGCGTCCGGGATGGTGCTGGAAGGCGTCGTGACCAACGTGGCGGCGTTCGGGGCGTTCGTGGACGTCGGCGTCCACCAGGACGGCCTGGTGCACGTCTCGGCGATGTCGCGCACGTTCGTCAAGGACCCGCGGGACGTGGTGAAGCCGGGCGACGTGGTCAGGGTGAAGGTCCTGGACGTCGACATCCCGCGCAAGCGGATCTCGCTGACGCTGCGGCTGGACGACGAGGCGGCGGCGCAGCCGGGCGGCGGTGGCGGCCGGCGCCGCGACCAGGGCGGCGGCCGGCCGCCGCAGCAGCGCCAGGGCGGCCGTGACCGCCGCCCGGCCGCCGGTTCGGGCTCGGGTTCGGGTTCCGGCTCCGGCTCCGGCTCCGGCTCCGGCTCGGGTTCGGGCTCGGGTTCGGGTCGTCGCGCGGCGCCCCCCGCCAACAGCGCGATGGCGGACGCCCTGCGCCGGGCCGGTCTGCTGGACGGCAGGGGAGGCGGCGGGCGCTGACCACGCCACGGCCGCGCGGCCGTTGTCCGCGCGGCCGGTCGGCCCGGGTGCCGTCGCCGCGGGCCGTTCGGTACCGTGCGCCGTCTCCGCGGGCCGTTCGGTACCGTGCGCCGTCTCCGCGGGCCGGATCGGCGGCGGCACCCGGGGCGGTCCGCGGCGGGCTCCGCGTGTGCGTCCGAGTGGGCGTCCGAGTGGGCGTCCGAGTGGGCGTCCGGATCTTGGACGCCGTCCTCGTCCTCTGCGCCGGTTCGGATCGGCTCACCCCGGGGGTGGTGCCAGCCACACGGCTTCGCGCGATGGGAGACGGCCCGCGGGGGCCACCGCGCGGCCCGGCAAGAAGGACGGCGTGCGGCAGGCGCTGTGGCGTCCTGCCGCGGGCCGGCCGGAAAACCGCGGATGGCGGGCGCCGCACCGGCGCCGACGTCCTCGGCCGCCTTCTCGCCGTGCCGGTCCCCGGAGCCCCGAGCGGGGCCCTGCCGAAACGCCCCTTCAGCGCTCGGTGACCTTGCCGTGCGCCACCTCGAGGCGCCTGGTGGTGCGGACGGCGTCCAGCATCCGGCGGTCGTGGGTGACCAGCAGCAGCGTGCCCGGATAGGAGGCGAGCGCGGACTCCAGCTGCTCGATGGCGGGCAGGTCGAGGTGGTTCGTGGGCTCGTCGAGCACGAGCAGATTGACGCCCCGGCCCTGGAGCAGGGCCAGGGCCGCCCGGGTTCGCTCACCCGGGGACAGGCCGACTGCCGGGCGCAGTACGTGGGCCGCCCTGAGGCCGAACTTGGCGAGCAGGGTGCGCACGTCGGCGGGCTCGGTGCCGGGGACCGCCGCGCAGAACGCGTCCAGCAGCGACTCCGTGCCGTGGAACAGCCTACGGGCCTGGTCGACCTCACCGACGACGACACCGGAACCGACGGCCGAGTGCCCGGCGTCCAGCGTGAGCCTGCCGAGGAGTGCGGCGAGCAGCGTCGACTTGCCCGCGCCGTTGGCACCGGTGACGGCGACCCGGTCGGCGAAGTCGATCCGCAGCGACACGGGGCCGAGGCGGAAGTCGCCCCGCCGCACCTCGGCGTCGCGGAGGGTGGCGACGACCGACCCCGAGCGGGGAGCGGCCGCGATCTCCATGCGCAGCTCCCACTCCTTGCGGGGTTCCTCGACCACCTCAAGGCGTTCGATCATGCGCTGGGTCTGGCGCGCCTTCGCGGCCTGCTTCTCGCTCGCCTCGCTGCGGAACTTGCGGCCGATCTTGTCGTTGTCGCCTGCCTTGCGCCGCGCGTTCCTGACGCCCTTGTCCATCCAGGAGCGCTGCATCCGGGCCCGGCCTTCGAGGGCGGCCCTCTTGTCGGCGTACTCCTCGTAGTCCTCGCGGGCGTGCCGCCGCGCGGTCCCGCGTTCCTCCAGATACGCGGCGTAGCCGCCGCCGTAGAGCGTGATCTGCTGCTGGGCGAGGTCGAGTTCGAGGACCTTGGTGACGGTACGGGAGAGGAACTCCCGGTCGTGGCTGAC
Source organism: Streptomyces spongiicola (assembly GCF_003122365.1). Taxonomy (NCBI): domain Bacteria; kingdom Bacillati; phylum Actinomycetota; class Actinomycetes; order Kitasatosporales; family Streptomycetaceae; genus Streptomyces; species Streptomyces spongiicola. The sequence goes on along the minus strand of NZ_CP029254.1, from coordinate 6,546,984 downwards.
GACCACGGTGCCCGCGCGCAGACCGGTGACGAATCGCTCCAGCCGCTCCAGCCCGTCCAGGTCGAGGTCGTTGGTCGGCTCGTCGAGGAGGAAGACGTCGTACCGGGACAGCAGCAGGGAGGCGAGCTGGGCCCGGGCCGCCTGGCCACCGGAGAGCGCGGTCATCGGCCGGTCGAGACCGGCGTGGAGGCCGGCGTGGAGACCGGCGTGGAGACCGAGCGAACCGGCGATCTCCTCGGCGCGCTCGTCGAGGTCGGCGCCGCCGAGCGCCAGCCAGCGCTCGAGGCTCGCCGCGTAGGCGTCGTCGGCACCCGGCGTACCGTCGGCGAGGCCCCGGGCGGCCTCGTCCATCGCCTTCTGGGCGGCGGCGACCCCGGTACGGCGGGCGAGGAACCCCCGTACGGTCTCCCCCTCTCGCCGCTCCGGCTCCTGCGGGAGGTGGCCCACCGCGGCGGTCGGCGGGGACAGCCGCACCTCACCGTCTTCCGGGGCGTCGAGGCCGGCGAGCAGCCGGAGCAGAGTGGACTTCCCGGCGCCGTTGGCGCCGACGAGGCCGATCACGTCACCGGGCGCGACGACGAGGTCGAGCCCGGCGAAGAGCGTGCGGTCGCCGTGTCCGGCGGCGAGGTCCTTGGCGACGAGGTTCGCGGTCATCAGGGGGCCGAGTCTAGGGCGTGCCGGAAGGTGGCTCCGACCCGGACGGCGACCGGACCACGCCGAAGGCTCCGGACGGCGGGCAGGCCGCGCCGAAAGCCCCGGACGGCGACCGGACCATACCGAAAGCCCCGGACGGCGGGCAGGCCGCGCCGAAAGCCCCGAGCGGCGCGCGGAGAGCGCTCCGGCCGGGCGGGGCCGTCCCCGAGGGCCGCGGGTCACTTCTCCGGCGGCGTCGGCCCGATGCGGAGTTCGAAGTCGCCGTCGTACCTCTCGTGTCCCGCGATGACCGCGAGGTCGACGGCCTCCTCCCCGCGCCGGCCGCGCAGGATGATCGGGTCATGGCGCAGATCGCGCATCAGCGCGAAGCACATCGCGGTCATCACCACCAGGAACGGCGCCGCGACGAGGATGGTGAGGTTCTGGAGTCCCGCTAGGGCGTCCCCCTTCCCGCCGCCGATCAGCAGCATCACGGCCGCCACGGCGCCGGTGACGCTGCCCCAGAACACCACGACGAAGCGGCTTGGTTCGAGGGCGCCCTTCTGCGAGAGCGTCCCCATCACCAGGGACGCCGCGTCGGCGCCGGAGACGAAGAAGATGGCGACGAGGACCATCACGAGCAGGCTCGTCACCGTGGCCGCCGGGTACTGCTGCAGCACGGCGAACAACTGGCCCTCGGGCGTGGTCTCGCCGCCGAGGCGGCCGCGCTCCTGGAGCGTCATCGCCGTACCACCGAAGATCGCGAACCAGCAGAGGCTGACGGTGCTGGGCACCAGGATCACACCGCCTACGAACTGGCGGATGGTCCGGCCCCGGCTGATGCGGGCGATGAACATGCCCACGAAAGGCGTCCACGAGATCCACCAGGCCCAGTAGAAGACCGTCCAGCTGCCGAGCCAGTCGGCGACCCCGGCGCCGCTGGACGCCTCGGTGCGGCCGATCAGCTGCGGCAGTTCGCCGAAGTAGGCGGCGATCGAGGTGGGCAGCAGGTCGAGCACGATGATGGTCGGCCCGGCGACGAAGAGGAACACGGCGAGCAGCAGGGCCAGCACCATGTTGGTGTTGGACAGCCACTGGATGCCCTTCTCGATGCCGGACACGGCGGAGAGGATGAAGGCGAGCGTCAGCACGGCGATGATGACGACGAGCAGCGCCGTGCTCACCCTGGTCATCCAGCCCAGTTCGCTGACTCCGCTGCCGATCTGGAGGGCGCCGAGTCCGAGGGAGGCGGCCGAGCCGAACAGTGTGGCGAAGATGGCGAGGATGTCGATGAGCCGGCCGCCCCAGCCTCGGGCGTGCTTCCTGCCGATCAGCGGCTCGAAGACCGCGCTCACCGTCTGGCGGCGGCGGCGCCGGAAGGTGCTGTAGGCGATGGCGAGCCCGACGACGGCGTAGATGGCCCACGGGTGCAGTGTCCAGTGGAACAGGGTCGTGGCCATCGCCGTCTCCATGGCCTGCGCCGCGTCCGCGGGATCGGTGCCCGGCGGCGGGTCGGTGAAGTGCGCGAGGGGCTCGCTGACTCCGTAGAACATCAGGCCGATGCCCATACCCGCGCTGAACATCATCGCGATCCAGGAGACGGTGCGGAACTCGGGGCCCTCGTCCTCCCGTCCGAGCGGGATCCGCCCGTAGCGGCTCATGGCGAGCCAGAGCGCGAAGATCACGAAACCGGATGCGGCCAGGACGAACGCCCAGCCGCCGTTGTGGATGAGTCCCGCGAGCATGGCGCCGGACACCCGCCCGAGGGTGTCCGTGGCGACGGCTCCCCAGAGCACGAACGCGACCGTGAGGACGGCGGTGACCCCGAAGACCACCCGGTCCGTGGCCGTCCCGCGCCTCGTCGGCTCCGGCGGCCCGGGGATGTCCGTCACCCGAGGACTCGCCGGGTCCGCCGGCCGTTGTGCGTCAGATGGGTCGTCGTGCGGCACTGAGGGTCCCTTTCGCGGGTGAACGGAGCCGGGGTTCGCTCTCCTGAGGGCCCTCCTACCACGTGAGGCGAGATTCATACGGAATCGGCAGCGGGTGATCGGACTCCCGGTCGTGAGGCGGTACGCGGCACGTTCGTCGGGCAGCAGGGGCTCCGGGTGCCCTCGGTGACCGCCGCACGGCGCGACCGGACCGTCCGGCCTTCGGGCCGGGGGATGACACCGCGCAGGGCGGGTTCCTCCGCGGCCCCGGTGCACCGGGCGGCCGTGGGCCGGCGGCCGCAGGGCGGGTCCCGGACGGTCCCGTCGGATGCCGGGGGATCGCCGCCGGCACCGCCGTACCACTCAGGGCTCGCGGTGCCGCGCCCGCAGCAGGAGCAATACGGGGCGGGGTCCGTGACGGCGGGTACTTTCCGGCCATGTCGCGCCGGCGCTTCCCGGGTCGGACGCGGCCGACGGTGCCGACGGTGCCGACGCCGGGGAGGCTGCGGCCGGCGCGGCGGGGGAACGCCGCCGCGCCCCGTGCGATGTGCACGTATCGGCGTGGGAGCGGACGGTACTCCCGTCGACTGCCGCGCGGCAGGGGGAGACAGCGAACCGTACGAGGACAGGAGCGACACATGGAGACACCCGGTATGCCGACCCGTCGGCGATCGCGGCACGGCGGGCGCCGTGGGCATGAGGGAGCGTCGGGCGGGTGAACGGGTTCCGGCGGGTCCGTCCGCCCCAGGCGCCGGGAGCGTCCACGCACCGCCGACTCCTCGTCACCGGGGCGCTTTCCGCATCGCTGCTGCTGCTGGTCCCGGCGTCCGCAGCCGCGGGAGGCCCGGGAAGGTCCCCTGGCGACGGCGCCGCGCCCGGGGCCCCGGGCATCGGCGACCCCTACTACCCGGCCAGCGGAAACGGCGGCTACGACGTCTCGCACTACGACCTGCGGCTGAGGTACCGGCCCGCGACGGATCTCCTGGAGGGTACGGCGACGATCATCGCGACCGCCCTGGAGGACCTGACCCGGTTCAACCTGGACTTCGGCCTGACGGTCAGTGAGGTGCGGGTGAACGGCCGGGAGGCCGCGTTCACCCGCAGCGGTGACCACGAGCTGGAGGTCACGCCCGTCACCCCGCTGCGGAAGAACCGCACGGTCCCGGTGGTCGTCCGGTACGCGGGAAAGCCCTCCGAGCTGAAGATCGGCGGGTGGACCGCCTGGCACCGCACCCCGGACGGCGGTGTCGCCGCGCAGGAGCCGGCCTCGGCCGTGTGGTGGTTCCCGTCCAACGACCACCCGCTCGACAAGGCCACCTTCGACATCTCCGTCGCGGTCCCGGACGGAACCCAGGCCATCAGCAACGGCGTGCTGCGGTCACGGTCGTCACGGCTCGGCTGGACCCGCTGGAACTGGCGGTCCGACAGACCGCAGGCCACGTATCTCGCCACGCTGGCGGTCGGGAGGTTCGACATCACCACGGACACGACCGCGAACGGCCTGCCGGTACTCAACGCCTACAGCAGGGACCTCGGGGACAACGCGGGCGCGGCACGGGCCAGCGTCGAGCGGACCGCCGAGGTCGTGGAGTGGCTGGAGGGCGTCTTCGGCCCGTACCCGTTCAACGCGCTCGGCGGCTATGTCCCGAACGTGCCCAGCGGGTACGCCCTGGAGACGCAGACCCGGCCCTTCTACAGCCCCCGGCAGTTCGCGGCCGGCGCAAACGTCTCGGTGGTCGTCCACGAGATGGCCCACCAGTGGTACGGGGACAGCGTCTCGGTGAAGGGATGGAGGGACATCTGGATCAACGAGGGCTTCGCCCGCTACAGCCAGTGGCTCTGGTCGGAGAAGGAGGGCGAGGGCACGGCACAGGAACTGGCCGACCACGTCTACGCCCTGCGTCCGGCGGACGATCCGTTCTGGACGGTGAAACCGGGCGACCCCGGACCGGACAGGCAGTTCGACCTCGCCGTGTACGACCGCGGCGCTCTCGCCCTTCAGGTGCTGCGCAACAAGATCGGTGACGAGGACTTCTTCACGGTGCTCAGGGGCTGGCCGGCCGAGTACGCGGACGGCAACGCGAGCGTCGGCGACTTCGTGGCGTACGCCGAGAGGATCTCCGGCCGGCAGCTCGCGGCCCTGTTCGACACCTGGCTGTACCAGCCGTCGAAGCCGGCCCTGTCACCGGGAGCGGCGGCCGGAGCCGCGCCTGCACTCCGCGGCGCACGGTCCTGGGCGCGGCCGGCCGAGCCGAGGTCGTACCGCAGGATCGCCGCCACCGACACGGTGCACGACCACGGCCGCGACCACGCTCGCGGTCGCGGTCACGGCCGCACTCAGGATCGCGCTCCAGGCCTCGCTCCGGGCCTCCTCTCTCAGGGCCGCGCTCAGGGCCGCGCTCAGGGCCGCGCTCAGGGCCGCGACAACGGCCGCCACCGGGACCAGGTCCAAAACCTCAGCCAGGACCTCAGCCCGGATCGCTGACCGGACCTCAGCCCGGATCGCCGACCGGCGGTATCCGCAGGCGCTGCCGCCCGTGCCCGCGCGCGGCGGCGCCTGCGGATACCCTGGCCCCCTGACGACCCGTGCCGCCCGTACGGACACCGCCGGTGAGGAGCGTCCCGTGCCCGATCGGAGCAGTGGGCCCCGGCCCACCCTGGAGGCCGTCGCCGCGCGGGCCGGGGTCTCCCGGGCGACGGTGTCCCGCGTCGTCAACGGCGGGGCGGGGGTGCGTGCGCCGCTGGCCGAGCGGGTGCGGAAGGCGGTCGTGGAACTCGGCTACATACCCAACCAGGCGGCCCGCAGCCTGGTCACCCGGCGCAGCGGTGCGGTCGCCGTGATCATCGCGGAGCCGGAGTTCCGGGTCTTCTCCGACCCGTTCTTCGAACGCCAGGTGCGCGGCATCAGCCGGGAGTTGGTCGTCCACGACTCGCAACTGGTACTGCTGTGGGCCGAGGGCCCCGACGACCACGATCGGATAGCCCGCTATCTCGGCGGCGGGCACGTCGACGGCGCACTCGCCTTCTCCCTCCACGAGAGCGACGAACTCCCCTCGGTGGTGCTGGCGTCGGGAGTACCCGCGGTGTTCGGCGGCCGCCCCGGCGGGCCCGGCGCGGGCTCCGAGCATGCCGTACCCTACGTCGACTGCGACAACCGGGGCGGGGCCCGGACCGCGGTGCGCCATCTCGTGGGGCTCGGCCGCGACCGGATCGCCCATATCGCGGGGCCCCGGGACCAGACGTCGGCCCTGGACCGGCTCCACGGCTACCGGGACGTGCTACCGGACGCCGAGCCGGCACTGACCGTCCAGGGCGACTTCACCGCGCGCGGCGGGGAGCTGGCGATGGCGGGGCTGCTCGACGGGGAAACCGCCGCGCCGGACGCGGTGTTCGCCTCGAACGACCTGATGGCCGCGGGGGCACTGAGGCTGCTGCGCGAGCGCGGGCTGCGGGTGCCGCACGATGTCGCGCTGGTCGGCTTCGACGACATGGCGCCGGTCGCCGAGGCCACCGATCCGCCGCTGACGACGGTCCGTCAGGACATCGAGGGGAACGGCAGGCTGATGGTACGGCTGCTGATGGAGCTGCTGTACGGGGGCGACACGGATGCCGCTCCCCCGGCCTCGGTGATCACGCCCACCACACTGGTACGGCGCGCCTCGGCGTGAATCACGCCCGGGACCCCCGGGTGCGCGACCCGGTCCGGACGTCTCCGGAGGCCACCGGAGGCCACCGAACGTCTCCGGACGCCTCATGGCGCGCACCGGCATCACCCGGCGCCACCGGACGGCGGCCGACAGCAGTCCCCCGGCCCCGCCGGGTGCGCTCCCGGCATCACCCGGCCCGCCGGGCGGGCGGACCGGCGGACCGCCCGCCCGGCGGCAGCAGTCCCCCGGCCCGGGCCCGGCGGCGGGCCTCCCTGGCCTGCGGCAGATAGCGCATCCGCTCCGGAAGCAGGGGCACCACGGTCCGGACCACCCGGCCGAAGCGGCGCAGCCGCCGCTCCTGCTCGCCGGTCCAGGGCAGTCCGATCGCCGCTCGGGCGTCCGGCGGCATCAGCCCGATGGTGAGAAATCGCCTCAGCCGGAGGAACCCGGGCAGCACCAGCGGCCAGCACAGGCGCAGCAGCAGCCGCAGCGGCGGGGGCCCGAAGACGGGTGGCGGCAGCCGGCGGTCGGTGGCTACGAGGTCCCGCACGACCGCGTTCGCCTCCAGTTCGCCGGCCAGGACCCGTCGGTAGTACGGCCAGAACTCCTCGACGGTCCCCGGCATGTCCCGGTCCCTGATGCCGAGCACCCGGCCGACCATCAGCCACTCCTGGTAGAGCCGGCGCTCCTCGTCCTCGGTGAACGGCCGGTACAGATAGCGAAGCGCGTGGCGGTAGACGGGGAAGCCGGTGGCATGGACCCACGCGTAGTACTCGGGGGTGAGCGCATGGTAGCTGCGGCCCCGGCCGTCGGTGCCCTTGATTCCCCGGTGCAGCCGCCGCAGCCGGCGGCCCTCCTCGGCCGCGGCTTCCCCGCCGTACACCCACAGTTGGAGCGAGCGCAGTGAGCGCTCGCCGCGCCCCCAGGGGTCGACGCGGAAGACCGAGTGCTCGTCGACGCCGGCGCCGACGGCGGGATGCGCGACCTGCAGGGTCAGCGCGGCGGGGAGCATCAGCAGCCCGCGGACGTCGCCGACGAGGGTCCACAGGACGCCGCCGGGCGGCGGGGGCAGGGGGCCCGGCCCGGCCCTCCCGTGCGACCTCCGCGTCAGCGGCTCCTGCGGCCTGGTCATGGGTGTGCTCCCGGTGGCTGATGGGCGCGGAGCGCCCGGTCCCACGTTCCAGTATGCGATCTCGAGCCGGTGGGCGGGAGCTGGTGGGGGAAGGAGGCGGACCGGGGCGGAAGCGGGCCGAGCGGAAGCGGGAGCGGGCTGGAAGCGGGAGCGGGCTGGAAGCGGGAGGGGGCTGGAAGCAGGCGGTAGGGGTGGGCGAACCACCGGAAAGCGCCTCCACACCTCCCGGACAGGGGGACATATCCGTACACGTTCCATAGAGCGCGGAACTCCGGCAAGAAACCCCGCACCTGACGGTTACCCCCAGGTAACCACCGCTGCTTTGATGTGCGCGCCGAACCACCCCCCACCAGAAACGGGAGTCAAAGTGCCGCACTCCGCGCTCCGCCGCGCGTCCGGAGCAGTCCTCTCCACCGCGCTCGCCGCCACGACCCTGGCGCTTGCCGCGCCACCGGCATCCGCCGCCCCCGGGCAGGCCGGCGCGGCGACGCCCTCGCTGAAGGTCCTGACGTACAACGTCTTCCTGTTCAGCAAGACCCTGTACCCCAACTGGGGCCAGGACCACCGGGCCGCCGAGATCCCGAGGGCCCCGTACTTCCAGGGCAACGACGTCGTCGTGCTCCAGGAGGCGTTCGACAACTCCTCCTCCGAGGCACTGCAACGCAACGCCCGTGCCCAGTACCCCCATCAGACCCCGGTGATGGGCCGCAGCAAGAGCGGCTGGGACGCGACGGGCGGCGCCTACTCGGCGGTGGTGCCGGAGGACGGCGGGGTCACCGTCCTCAGCAAGTGGCCCATCGTGCGCAAGGAGCAGTACGTCTACAAGGACGCCTGCGGTGCCGACTGGTGGTCCAACAAGGGCTTCGTGTACACCGTCCTGGACGTGAACGGCAGCCGGGTGCACGTGGTGGGAACCCATGCCCAGTCGACCGACCCGGGCTGCGCGGCGGGCGAGGCGGCGCGGATGCGCAGCCGCCAGTTCAGGGCGCTCGACGCGTTCCTCGACGCCAAGAGGATCCCGGCTTCCGAACAGGTACTGGTGGCGGGCGACTTCAACGTCGATACACACACCGCGGAGTACGCGACCATGCTCGCCGACGGCGGGCTCACCGACGCGGACGGCCGGACGGGTCACACGTACTCGTTCGACACCCGGGACAACTCGATCGCGGCCGACCGCTATCCGGGCGAGCCGCGCGAGGACCTCGACCACGTCCTGCACCGCGCGGGGCACGCCCGCCCGGCCGGCTGGCGGAACGACGTGGTCAAGGAACAGAGCGAGCCCTGGACGGTGACCAGTTGGGGCACCGACTACACCTACACCAATCTCTCGGACCACTACCCGGTCGCCGCCTTCGGGCAGTAGCCGGGAGGAGGCAGTCGCGAGGCCTTCGCAGCTGGTCAGGGGCCGCTTCTCGACAGTGGCTGCAACCCTGTCCGGCTGCCATGGTGGTGTCCATGACGAGCCATGGACACGAGCATGGGCAGGGGCGGGGCCACGGCCACGACCACGGCCACGACCACGACCACGGCCACGACCACGGCCACGACCACGACCACGGCCACGGGCACGGCCACGGCCACGGGCACGGACAGGGGCACTCGGAGGAGCGCTCCGGGGGCCAGGCGCAAGGAGGTGGGGCCGGCCGGGTTTCCGTGCGCGGGCACCACCGCCATCACCATCACCACCATGGCGAACGCATGGACACCGCGCTCGAAGGCTCGGCCGAGGGGCTGCGGACGCTCTGGTTCTCCTTCGCCGTCCTGGCCGCGACGACCGCCGTGCAGGCGGTCATCGCGGCCCTGTCGGGGTCGGTGGCGCTGCTCGGCGACACGGTCCACAACGCCACCGACGCGCTCACCGCGCTGCCGCTCGCCCTGGCGTTCGTGCTGGGCCGCCGGGCCGCGACCCGCCGCTACACCTACGGCTTCGGCCGCGCCGAGGACCTCGCCGGGGTCTTCGTCGTCCTGGTGATCGCCGCCTCCGCCGCCTTCGCCGGGTACGAGGCGGTCCGGCGGCTGCTGGACCCGCAGGACATCACCCACATCCCGGCGGTGGCCGCGGCCGGACTCGTGGGGTTCGCGGGCAACGAGTGGGTGGCCAGGGCCCGGATCCGCACGGGGCGCCGCATCGGGTCCGCCGCGCTGGTGGCGGACGGACTGCACGCCCGCACCGACGGGTTCACCTCCCTCGCCGTGCTGCTCGGCGCCGGCGGCGCGGCACTGGGGTGGCGGTACGCGGACCCGCTCATCGGCCTCGTCATCACCGGGTTGATCCTCCTCGTGCTGCGCGGCGCGGCGCGCGAGATCTGGCACCGGCTGATGGACGCCGTTGATCCGGCCCTGGTGGACGCGGCCGAGCAGGCACTCTCCCGTGCCGAGGGAGTGCGGAGGGTGGGTTCCGTGCGGCTGCGGTGGCTGGGGCACACACTGCGCGCCGAGACCTCGGTCGAGGTCGACCCCGGCCTCACCGTCGTGGAGGCGCACGCCGTGGCGGTCGCCGCCGAGCACGCCCTGCTCCACGCGGTGCCCCGGCTGGCGGGCGCGACCGTGCACATCGACCACGCGGGCACGGCCGGCCGGGATCCGCACGCCCCTCTCGACCACCACTTCGCCCCCTGACCACGGCCCCCTGACCGCTGCCCACGGGGCCGCAGGCCGGCGAGCCCGTGGACCGCCGGACCCGTGGACCGTTGGACCGGGGTACGGGAGGCCGGGGTACGGGAGCCCGGGCAGGCGGGAACGGCTCAACGATTACGGCTCAACAGGGACGGCCTGCCGGTCGACCGCGTCCCTCGCCCCCACCCGCCGGACCGGGTACCACTTCACCGGTCCCGGGTCTACCGGTACCAGGCGGCGGCGCTCCAGGCGTACAGCGCGACGGTCGCGGCCACGCAGACGATGACCGCCCAGGAGCCGAGGCCGGTGTGTCGACCGGAACGCGAGGCCCGTGCGGGACGACCGCCGCGCGCGGGCCGGGCCGGGCGGGCCGTGCGGGCCGTGCGGGCCGTGCGCGGGCCGGCGCCTCCGGAACGCAGCGAGAAGCGACCGGGCCGGGCGGAGGGAGCGCCGGCGGAGGGCACCGTGCACGGCAGGGGGTCCGCAGCGGCCTCGGCGAGCAGCCGGCGGCAGACCGCGGCCAGTTCGGCCGTGGCCGCCCCGCCGCTCACCACCGCCTCCGAGCGCGCGGGGGCCGTCGTACCGCCGTCGAGTATGCGGCCGGCACGCAGCAGGAGTTCGTCCCGACCGCCGCTCGGTGCGAGGCTGATCCAGCGCCGTACATGCTCACCGCGGATGACGACGCCTCCCGCGCGGTCCCGGTACACGGTGTGTTCACGCCACAGGACATCCGCCAACTCCACGGCAGTCTCCCTCAGTTGCGCGCTCATGCTCTCCCCGTCCCCCGTGTGCCGCTCGAACAGGCACCGCACTCTAGCGTCAACCGCGCGACCGGCCGCGCGCGGGCCGCGCTCCGGGGCCGTCCGCCGTCAGCGGCCGGCCCCGCTCGTGGCGGGACGACTCCGCGACCGCCACCCCCACCGCAGAGCCCTCGCCCCACCGCCACCGCCACCCCACCGCGGAGCCCTCGCCCCACCGCCACCGCCACCCCCACCGCGGAGCCCTCGCCCGGCAGCCCGGGGCGCCGCGAGCAGACGCCCCCGGCTCGGCGCCCGTACCTCCGGCGCGACAGCACCCGCCCGGCTCACCCGGTTAACCCGGTTCACCCGTTTCCTCCGGGAATGCCCCCAGGTGTGCAGGCCCCGTACGCGGGCGCCCCGGGTGTGCAGACCCCCGAAGCGGCGGCCCGGCCGCTCCCCGGGTTTCACAACCCCGGTGAGACAGCAATACTGTTCCACCGGAGGGGTGCACACATGGAGCAAGGAGGACGATGGCGACCGAGACCGAGGGGCCGACACTGACCGTCGACGAACTCGCCGCCCGCGCGGGCGTCACGGTCCGCACCATCCGGTTCTACAGCACCCGCGGTCTGCTGCCGCCCCCGCAGATCGGCCCGCGCCGCGTCGGCCGCTACGGCGCGGAGCACCTCTCCCGGCTGGCCCTGATCGAGGAACTCCAGCACCAGGGCATGACGCTCGCGGCCATCGAACGCTATCTGGAACAGCTGCCCCCCGGGCTGAGCGCGCAGGACCTGGCGATCCATCGGGCGCTGGTGGCCTCCTGGGCGCCCGAGTCGGCGGAGGAGACCGGTCTGCGGGAGCTGGAGCGCCGGGCCGGGCGGCCCCTGTCGGACCGGGACATCGACCGGCTCGCCGCCATGGGCGTACTGGACCGCACGGCCACACCGGACGTGTTCCGGCTCGACGGCGGACTGCTGCGGCTCGGCGTCGAACTGCTCGACGTCCCCATCGCACACGAGACCATCCTCGCCTCCCGCACCGTCCTGCTGGAGCACGCCCGTTCGGCCGCCCAGGAGCTGACCAGGCTGTTCCGCGACGAGGTGTGGGGCCCCTACCGCGAGCGCGAGTCCGGGGCGGACCATGTCGCCGCGATGAAGTCCCTCTCGGCCCATATGCAGCCCATGGTCGTGCAGGCCCTGGTCACGGCCTTCCAGCGGTCCCTGCGCACGGAGCTGCGTGCGGCGTTCGGGACCGGTGGGGAAGCGCCGGGAGCCCGGCCCGGATAGTGCCGGCGGACGGGTCCCCGCGGGGGACGCCGCGGCTCGGCCGGGCGCCGGGAGCTTCCCGGCCGCAACCGGAACTCCTCGGCTCGACGGCGCACCGGCGGCACACGTGCCGGTGCCGGAACTCCGTCGGCGTGCCGCAACCCGGCCGCCCCACCCGGTGACCCACGCCGGGGGACGTCTGCGCCCCGCCGCCCGGAGGCCTCGGACCGAGGCGCCGGACGGGGGCCCCGGACGGCGGCCGCGCCCCGTCCGCGGCGACCAGCACGGTGCGACCCATCCGCAGCGACCCGAACGGCGCACCTGCGGGAGCCACCTGTACGGCCCGCGCCGGTGGCGGGCCCGTACAGGTGGCGCCCCGGCCAGTTCATGCCCCGGCCAGTTCATGCGCCGGACCGGTCATGTCCCAGGCCTGTCATGTCCCGGGCCGGTCATGTCCCGGGCCGGTCCGGGTCGGGCGTCCGGACCGGCCGGGGCGCCGGGTCACTCGTCGGTGAAGACCTCGCCCCGCTCGGCCTTCTCCACCAGGAGCGCCGGGGGCTCGAAGCGCTCGCCGTACGCCTCCGCCAGCCGGCGCGCCCGCGCGACGAAGCCGGGCAGGCCGTCGCCGATGCCGTCCCGGCCGCGGTACCCGTTGACGTACTGGAGGACACCGCCCGTCCACGCCGGGAAGCCGATGCCCATGATGGAGCCGATGTTGGCGTCGGCGACCGACGTCAGCACGCCCTCCTCCAGGCACCGGACGGCGTCCAGCGCCTCGGCGAAGAGCATCCGCTCCTTCATGTCCTCGAACGGCACATGCACGCCGGGCTTGGCGAAGTGCTCGCGCAGACCCGGCCAGAGCCCGGAGCGCCGGCCGTCCACGTAGTCGTAGAAGCCCGCGCCGCCGCTGCGGCCCGTGCGCCCGAACTCGTCGACCATCCGGTCGACGACCTCGTCGGCGGGGTGCGGGGTCCAGGTGCCGCCCGACTCCTCCACGGCCCGCCGCGACTCGCCCCGGATTCTGCGCGGGAGGGTGAGGGTGAGTTCGTCCATCAGCGACAGGACCTTCGCCGGGTACCCCGCCTGGGCCGCGGCCTGCTCCACCGACGCGGGCTCGACGCCCTCGCCGACCATCGCCACGCCCTCGTTGATGAACTGCCCGATCACCCGCGAGGTGAAGAAGCCTCGGGAGTCGTTCACCACGATCGGGGTCTTGCCGATCTGGCGGACCAGGTCGAAGGCTCGCGCGAGCGCCTCGTCACCGGTGCGCTCCCCCTTGATGATCTCCACCAGCGGCATCCTGTCCACCGGCGAGAAGAAGTGCAGGCCGATGAAGTCGGCGGGCCGCTCCACTCCCTCGGCGAGCACGGTGATCGGCAGCGTCGAGGTGTTGGAGCACAGCAGCGCGTCCGGCTCGACGACGTGCTGGATCTCCTGGAACACCTTGTGCTTGAGCGCCGGGTCCTCGAAGACCGCCTCGACGACCGCGTCGCAGCCCGCGAGGTCGGCGGGATCGGCCGTCGGTGTGATCCGGGCGAGCAGTTCGGCTCGCTTGGCCTCCGTCGTCCGGCCCCGGCTCAGCGCCTTGTCCAGCAGCTGCCGCGAGTACGCCTTGCCCCGCTCGGCCGCGTCGGCGCTGACGTCCTTGAGGACCACCTCGATGCCCGCCCGGGCGCAGGAGTACGCGATGCCCGCGCCCATCATCCCGGCACCGAGGACGGCGACCCTGCGGACCTCGCGGGGCTCGACGTCCTTGGGGCGGTTGGCGCCGGAGTTGACCGCCTGGAGGTCGAAGAAGAAGGCCTGGATCATGTTCTTGGCGGTCTGGCCGGTGAGCAGCTCGGTGAAGTACCGCGCCTCGATGACCTGGGCCGTCTCGAAGTCCACCTGGGAGCCCTCGACGGCGGCGGCGAGGATGTTGCGCGGCGCCGGGAAGGGGGCGCCGTTCAGCTGCTTCTTGAGGTTGGCCGGGAAGGCGGGCAGGTTCGCGGCGAACTTGGGGTTCGACGGCGTGCCGCCGGGGATCCGGTAGCCCTTGACGTCCCAGGGCTGCTGCGACTCGGGGTGCGCATCGATGAAGGCGCGCGCCTTGGCCAGCATCTCCTCGGGCGTCGCGGCGACTTCGTGGACGAGCCCGTTCTCCAGGGCGCGCCGGGGGGAGTACTGGGTGCCCTGCAGCAGCACCTTCAGCAGCGCGTCGGCGATGCCCATGAGGCGCACGGTGCGGGTGACACCGCCGCCGGCGGGCAGCAGTCCGAGGGTGACCTCGGGCAGACCGATCCTGGAGCCGGGCGCGTCGAGCGCGATGCGGTGGTGGCAGGCGAGGGCGATCTCGTAACCGCCGCCGAGCGCCGCGCCGTTGAGGGCGGCGACGACGGGCTTGCCCAGGGTCTCGATGCGGCGGAGCGCCCGCTTGATGCCCATGCCCATCTCGAAGGCCGCCCCGGCGTCTTCGGGGCCGACCCTGATCATGTCCTTGAGGTCGCCGCCCGCGAAGAAGGTCTTCTTGGCGGAGGTGAAGACGATGCCGCGGATGGAGTCCTGCTCCGCCTCGGCGCGGTCGGCGATCGCCTCGATCGAGCCGCGGAAGGCCCGGTTCATGGTGTTGGCGGACTGGCCGGGGTCGTCCAGGACGAGGGTGACGATGCCGGTCTCGTCCTGCTCCCAGCGGATGGTGGTGCTCGTCGGCGTTGCGGTCATTGCTGCTTCTCCGTACGGGGGAAGGGGCGGGAGGGACGAGGGGTCAGACGCGTTCGACGATCGTGGCGATGCCCATGCCGCCGCCGACGCAGAGGGTGGCGAGGCCGTACCGCTTGTCCCGGCGCTCCAGTTCGTCGACGAGGGTGCCGAGGATCATGGCCCCGGTGGCGCCGAGCGGGTGGCCGAGCGCGATGGCCCCGCCGTTGACGTTGACCTTGTCGAGGGAGAGTCCCATGTCCTTGACGAAGCGCAGGACGACGGCGGCGAACGCCTCGTTGATCTCGACGAGGTCGATGTCGTCGATCGTCAGTCCGGCCCGGGCGAGCGCCTTGCGGGTGGCGGGCGCCGGCCCGGTGAGCATGATGGTCGGCTCGGATCCGGAGACCGCCGCGGAGACGATCCGCGCCCGGGGCGTGAGACCGTACCGCCGGCCGACCTCCTCGGAGCCGACGGCCACGAGCGAGGCGCCGTCGACGATGCCCGAGGAGTTGCCCGCGTGGTGGACGTGGTCGATCCTCTCCACCCAGTGGTAGGTCTGGAGCGCGACGGCGTCGAAGCCGCCCATGTCCCCGATGCCCGCGAACGACGGCTTGAGGGCGGCCAGCGAGTCCGCGGTGGTGCCGGGGCGCAGGTGCTCGTCGTGGTCGAGGACGACGAGGCCGCTGCGGTCCCTGACGGGGACGACGGAGCGGCCGAAGCGGCCGTCCTTCCAGGCGGCGGCCGCCCGCTCCTGGGACAGCGCCGCGTACTCGTCCACGTCCCGCCGGGAGAAGCCCTCGATGGTGGCGATCAGGTCGGCGCCGATGCCCTGCGGCACGAAGTGGGTGTCGAAGTTGGTCATCGGGTCGGCGAACCAGGCCCCGCCGTCGGACGCCATCGGCACGCGGGACATCGATTCCACGCCTCCGGCGAGCACCAGGTCCTCCCAGCCGGAGCGGACCTTCATCGCCGCCATGTTGACGGCCTCAAGGCCCGAGGCGCAGAAGCGGTTCTCCTGGACGCCCGCGACGGTGTCGGGGAGTCCCGCGGCGATGGCGGCGATCCGGGCGATGTCCGAGCCCTGGTCGCCGACCGGGCCCACGACTCCGAGCACGATGTCGTCGATCGCGGCGGGGTCGAGGCCGGGGAAGCGGGAGCGGATCTCGTGGATCAGGCCGACGACGAGGTCGATGGGCTTGGTGCCGTGCAGGGCGCCGTTGGCCTTGCCGCGGCCGCGCGGGGTGCGGATCGCGTCGTACACATACGCTTCGGTACTCACAACAGAGCCTTTCGCTTCACGGGTGAGGGTGAGGCAGCGGGAGGTTCGGGAGGACGGTGTGCGGCCGGCTCGGCCGCTCTCCGCGGGCCGGCCGGGCGAACCGGCGGGTCGGGAGGGACGGGCAGGTCTGAGGGACGAGCAGGTCTGAGGACGGGCAAGTCTGAGGGACGGGCAGTTCGGGGAAGCTGCGTTCGGGGGAAGCAGCGGGCCGGGGGAAGCGGCGGGCCGGGGGACGCGGCCCGGTCAGGAGAGCAGCGAGCGGCCGATGATCTCCTTCATGATCTCGGTGGTGCCCCCGTAGATCGTCTGGATGCGGCCGTCCGTGAAGGCCCTGGCGACCCGGTACTCCGCCATGTAGCCGTAGCCGCCGTGCAGTTGCAGGCAGCGGTCGGCGACCCGCTTCTGCAGTTCCGTCGCCCACCATTTGGCCATCGAGGCGTGCACCGCGTCCAGCCGCCCCTCGCCGTGGTCGACGATGCAGCGGTCGAGGAACGTCCGGGTCACGGCGCACTCGGTGGCCATCTCGGCTATCTCGAAGCGGATGTGCTGGAGCTTCGCCAGCGGCCGGCCGAACGCCTCGCGCTCCTTCACGTACCGCGTCGTGATCTCCAGCAGATGCTCGGCGACGGCGACGGCTGCGACGGCGATACTCAGCCGCTCCTGGGCCAGGTTGGTCATCAGGTGGACGAACGCGCCGTCGAGCCGCCCGAGGAGGTTCTCCTTGGGGACCCGCACGTCCTGGAAGAACAGCTCGGCCGTGTCCTGCGCCTTCTGGCCGATCTTGTCGAGGTTGCGGCCGCGTTCGAAGCCCGCCATGCCGCGCTCCACGACCAGCAGCGACAGCCCCTTGGCACCCCCCTCGGGGGCGGTCCGGGCGACGACGATCACCAGGTCGGCGAGGATGCCGTTGGAGATGAACGTCTTGGACCCGTTGAGCAGCCAGTGGTCGCCCTGTTCCTCGGCGGTGGTGCGGATGCCCTGGAGGTCCGAGCCGGCGCCCGGCTCGGTCATCGCGATGGCCGTGACGGTCTCGCCGCTGCAGAAGCCGGGCAGCCAGCGCCGCTTCTGCTCCTCGGTGGCGAGGGAGGTGAGGTACGGGCCGATGACGTCGTTGTGCAGCCCGATCGCGAGGCCGGAGGCGCCGGCGCGGGCGAACTCCTCGGTGAGGACGGCGCTGTAGCGGTAGTCGGTGTTCCCGCCGCCGCCGTACTCCTCGGGCACGGCCGGCCCCAGCAGGCCCTGGCGGCCGGCCGCCAGCCAGACGTCGCGGGAGACGACTCCGGCCTTCTCCCACCGCTCGTAGTGGGGCAGCACCTCCTTGCCGAGGAAGGTGCGGACGGTCGCGCGGAACGCCTCGTGTTCGGCGTCGAAGATCTGTCGTCTCATCTCTGAAGCCCCTTCGGGCCGGCTGCGGTCGGGTCCGGTCGGTTGGCGCGGGCGTCGAGGATGCCGGGAACATCCCAGTCCCGTGCGATCTCCTCGGTGTCGGCGCCGGGTTGTGCGGGTGGGCGCCGGACGGCGCCGGGGGTGGCTGAGAAGCGGGGCGCCGGGGCCGGCTGGGTGATCCCGCCGTGGCGGGTGAAGGTGCCCCGGGCCAGGAGGTGCGGATGCCCCGGCGCCTCGCTCAGCGAGAGCACCGGCGCCACACACGCGTCCGACCCTTCGAACACCGCGGTCCACTCGTCACGCGTCCGGCTCCGGAAACGCTCGGCGACGGCGGCGCGCAGCTGCCCCCAGCGGGTGAAGTCCTTGCGGGCGGGCACCTGGCCCTCGATCCCGAGCAGCCGGATGAACTCGTCGTAGAACCGCTGCTCGAGCGCGCCGACCGCCATGTACCGGCCGTCGGCGGTCTCGTAGCTGCCGTAGAAGGGGCAGCCGCCGTCGAGGAGGTTGGCGCCCCGGCGGTCCTGCCAGCCGCCCGCGGCCATCATCCCGTGGATCATCGTGGCGAGGTGCGCGGCGCCGTCGACGATCGCCGCGTCCACGACCTGCCCGGTGCCGCCGGGGCTTCGGGCGTGCTGGAGTGCGGCCAGCACGCCGATGACGAGGTACAGCGAGCCGCCCGCGTAGTCCCCGAGGAGGTTCGCGGGGACCGCGGGCGGCTCCTCCGCCTTCCCGATCATGCCGAGGGTGCCGGTGACGGCGATGTACGAGATGTCGTGCCCGGCACTCTCGGCGAGCGGCCCCTCCTGGCCCCAGCCGGTCATCCGGCCGTAGACCAGCCGCGGGTTGCGGGCACGGCACTCCTCGGGCCCGACCCCGAGCCGCTCGGCCACACCGGGCCGGTAGCCCTCGATGAGTACGTCGGCGCGCTCCACGAGGTCCAGGACGCGGCCGGCGCCTCCCTCGGCCTTGAGGTCGACCAGCACGGACCTCTTGTTCCGGTTCGTCAGGTCGTGGGCGGGGTCGATCGCCGGCCCGGCGCCGCCGGGCCGGTCCACGCGCACGACGTCGGCGCCGAGGTCCGCCAGCAGCATGGCGGCGAAGGGTCCGGGCCCGATGCCCGCCAGTTCGACCACCCGCACACCGGCCAGCGGACCGCCGGGCGGGCCGTGCCCTGTCGCTGCCATGAAGCCCCCAGCTCTGTGACACAACTGATGTAACATCGGTGATGTTAAGAACACGTTCCACTCCGCACAAGCCCCTTGGCCGAGCAAGCGCTTGGTCGGCCCCGATCGGCGACGGGGTCCGCGGTCCTGTTCGGGAACAGGAGTCTCCTTGCGTATACCCCGCCCGCTACGTGCCGCGGCGCTCCTCGCACTTCCGGCGGCACTGCTGGTCGCCTGCTCCACCGCCGGGGGCCCGCCCGCGACCGGGGGAAGCCCGGCGGCCGGTGCCGGGGCCGTGCAGGCCACGACGGCGGCACCGCGGCAACAGCCCTCCGCGACACCCGCACCCGAGGACGCCGCCACCCCCGGAGCCATGGACACACCGCCACCCGTGAGGGTCCGTGACGCCTTCGCGGGTCTCCAGGCCACGCTCGGCGACGGCTGTACGACGGAGGGGCAGTGCGCGTACTTCCTCGGCCGCGTGTACGACGAGCTGGAAGAGCTCGACCGGGCGATGAAGGCCGACCCCAAGGGCCCCGGCCACTTCCCGGAGCCGATCGAGTGGATCACCGGTCTCCGCACGGCGATCGGCACCGACCTGTCGTACCCGAACCTCAGGGCCCACCAGGACGAACTCCTCGGCACGCGCGACCGGATCAACACCTGGATGCAGGACCACCCGGACGACTACCGCTGAGGCGCCGCGCCGCCCGTGCGGGCAGCGAGGGCCGGGGCGGGGATCCGGTGCGAGGAAGGGGTGCGGGCCGGGCCGGGGATCCACGGTGAGGACGGGCTGCGGCCGGACCGCGGACCGAGCCGGGGATCGGGTGGCGGGAGCAGGCACCGCCCGCTGCCCCGCGCCTGCCGGGGCGGGACCTCCCGGTGGAGCACGTCGTCCGCCTCTCACGCTAGCCTCGGCCGGCGACATACGGCGCGGGACATGACCCACAACACGGTGGAGGGCCAGTGGACAGGCAGAGCGGGCCGGAGCGGCCGTACGACATCGTGCTCTTCGGCGCGACCGGATTCGTCGGCACCCTCACCGCGGAGTACCTGGCCGCACATGCCCCCGAGGGCTGCCGCTGGGCCGTCGCGGGCCGCAGCAAGGCACGGCTGGAGCAGCTGCGTGAACGGCTCACCGCGATCAACCCGGCCTGCGCCGGGCTGCCGCTGGTCGTCGCGGACGCCGGCGACCCCGACTCGCTGCGCGCGCTAGCCGAGTCGACGCGCGTAGTGGCGACGACGGTCGGCCCGTACGTCTGGTACGGCGAACCGCTCGTCGCGGCCTGCGCGGACGCCGGTACGGACTACGCCGACCTCACCGGCGAACCGGAATTCGTCGACTCCGTCTACATACGGCACGACGCACGGGCCCGCGAGACGGGCGCCCGGCTGGTGCACGCCTGCGGCTTCGACTCGGTGCCGCACGATCTGGGCGTCTACTTCACGGTCCGGCAGCTGCCACGGGACGTACCGCTGCGCATCGACGGCTTCGTGACCGCGGGCGGGATCTTCTCCGGCGGGACGTTCGCCTCCGCGCTCACGGCGATGGGCCGGCAGCGGCAGGCAGCGCACACCGCGCGCGAACGCAGGCTCCATGAGCCGCGGCTCATGGGCCGCCGCGCCAGGGCGCCGCTCGGGGCGCCCCGCTTCAGCCGGGAGACCGGCGCCTGGGCTCTCCCGCTGCCGACGCTCGACCCCCGGATCGTGGCCCGCTCGGCCGCGGGACTGGAGCGGTACGGCCCCGACTTCCGCTACCGGCACTACGCCTCGGTGCGGACCCTGCCCATGGCGATCGGCGGCCCCGTCGCGCTCGGCGCCCTCGCCGCGCTGGCCCGGATCGGGCCCGCCCGCGACTGGCTGATGAACCGTTACGAGCCGGGCCGCGGCCCCAGCGCCGAGCAGCGCGAGCGCAGCTGGTTCCGGGTCCGCTTCGTCGGCGAGGGCGGCGGCCGCCGGGTCTTCACGGAGGTCTCCGGCGGCGACCCCGGCTACGGCGAGACGGCGAAGATGCTCGCGGAGTCGGTGCTCAGCCTCGCCCTGGACGAACTCCCCGCCACCGCGGGCCAGGTCACCACGGCCGTCGCGATGGGCGACGCCCTGCTGGCACGACTGCGGGCCGCGGGCCTCGTCTTCCGCGTCGCTGACGCGCGCTGAGCACGGACGGCCCGGTCCCGCGGTTCCGGGCGAGTGGCGGGCTACCGGGGCCGGCCCCGGGGCGGGAACGCCTCCGGCACGAGCAGCCCCGGCACATAGGGGAAGGCGACCCGGCCGACCGCGGTGGTCTCCCCGACGACGCCCAGCGTGGCGGCGTCGAGGACGACGGCGGCCGCGACGACGACATCGCGCGCGTCGTCGTAGGCCACGTCGACCCCGGTGACGAGGCCCGTGCCGGGCGGCGGCCCGGGTTCGTCCAGGACGACGCGGGCCCTGAGTCCGTCCTGCACGGCTCGGGCCTCGGCCTCGTCGGCAGGTGTCCGGATGAGGGTCGTCATGGTGACTCCCAGCCCAGTGCCGCTAGCCTGCCGATCATGTTCGTACTGGAATTGACCTACACGGCGCCCGTCGAGCGCGTCGAGGAGTACCGGGCCGCCCATATGGCCTGGCTGGAGGCCCTCTACGGGGAGGGTGTCCTGATCGCCTCCGGCCGGAAGGACCCGCGGGACGGCGGTGTGCTGATCGCCGCCGGCGTCGACCGCGAGCAGGCCGAGGGGATCGCGGCGTCGGACCCCTACACGACGGCGGGGGTCTGCGACTACCGGATCACGGAGTTCGTCGCGACGAAGACGGCACCCGCCCTGGAGCGGTACCGGGAGCGGTCCTCGGGCTGACGGCTTCCGGCGCTCGCAGCCACCCGGAGCGTCGGGATGCGTGGTTCGCCTGCGTCGATCCCGCAGGTGTGGGCCCGCGGCCGGGATCGGGATCGGCACCGGGACCGGCACCGGGATCGGGACCGGCACCGGGACCGGGATCGGGATCGGGATCGGGATCGGGATCGGCGGGACGGTGCGCACACGGCGCCGCGCGCACGGCTGCCTCCCGTACGGTGACGCAGCTCACGCCGCCGCCGATGCACGGATTCCGCCCTTCTCCCGTCTTCCTCTTCGGCAGAGGACCGACGTCGCCCTCGGCCGAGGCACACGACCGGCGTCGGCAGCAGCGAACCGAGGGAGAGCGGGCCTTGTCCAGCGTCATCGAGCAGGCCGTGCAGGCCCGTCTGGTCGCCTCCGCGCCGCGTATGGAGTCCGTGCCGGCGACCCTGCGCTACGACAGCCGCGACCCCTTCGCCGTGAGCATGTCCTTCCCCGCACCGGCCACTCTGGAGGGAGCCGACGTGTCCTGGGCGTTCTCGCGCGATCTGCTCGTGAAGGGCCTGGACGATGCAGCCGGGCTGGGCGACGTCCGTGTACGGCCCTACGGATACGACAGGACCGTGCTGGAGTTCCACGCTCCGCAGGGGACCGCGATGGTGCACGTCCGCACCTCCGACGTCCGCCGTTTCCTCGATCGGAGCCAGCGGCTCGTGCCGGCCGGCCGGGAGCACCTGCACCTCGATCTGGACGCGGACCTGGCCCAGTTGATGCGCGACGCCCACTGAGCTCCCGACGTCGAGCGCCGGGCCGGGGCCGCCCGGGCGACCAGGGGAGCCGAGTCCCCCGTCCCCGGCCCTGTCCCCGGCCCTGTCCCCGTCCCCGTCCCCGGCCTCATCCCCATCCCCATCCCCGGCCTCGCCCTCGGCGCCAGGCCCAGGCCCAGGCCCAGGCCCGTAAATCGTTTGCCGACTGCCCCCGGCGGGCGTAGCTTCATACCCGTCCCTGTTGTCGTCGATCGGAGAAGGACGTTGCTCGTCTGAGGTCCTGAGACACCGTGTCACGCGGCTTTCCGCCCGCGTGCCCGTGTGCGACCTCGGCGTACGAGCCGTCCCGTTCCCGGACCAGGGCCCCTGTGCCGTCCGACCGGTGTCTCACCCGTTGCCCCTTTCTTCTTCCGACGCAACAGGGAGACCCGTATGTCTACCTTCCCCACCTATGTGACCTGTTCCGGGCTGTCCTTCTCCTGGCCCGACGGCACTTCCGTGCTCCAGGACTTCCAACTTGCCGTCGGCCCCGGGAGAACCGGGCTGATCGGACTGAACGGCTCGGGCAAGTCCACGCTGCTGCGACTGGTCGCCGGCGAGCTCGCACCCACCGAGGGCGGTGTGCGGACCGCGGGCGAGGTCGGGTACCTGCCGCAGAACGCCGTGCTCGACACGGCGCTGCGCGTCGACGAGGCACTCGGTATCGCCGCCACCCGTACCGCGCTGCACGCGATCGAGGCCGGCGACGTACGGGAGGAGCACTTCACGGCCGTCGGCGACGACTGGGATGTCGAGGAGCGGGCCGTCGCCGCTCTCACCCAGCTGGGGCTCGGGCACATCGGCCTCGACCGCACCGTCGGCGAGATGTCGGGCGGGGAGTGCGTGCTGCTCAGACTCGCGGCGCTGCTGCTGGCCCGGCCCGACGTCCTGCTGCTCGACGAGCCGACGAACAACCTGGATCTGTTCGCCCGCTCGCGGCTCTACGAGGCCGTGGAGGCCTGGTCCGGCGTGATGATCGTGGTCAGCCACGACCGCGAACTCCTGGAGCGGGTGGACCAGATCGCCGACCTCCGCGACGGCGCGGTGACCTGGTACGGCGGCGCGTACTCGGCCTACGAGGAGGCGCTGGCAGTCGAGCAGGAGGCCGCCGAGCGGATGGTGCGGGTCGCGGAGGCCGACGTGCGGCGGCAGAAGCGCGAGCTGGCCGAGGCGCAGGTGAAACTCGCCCGCCGCAAGCGGTACGGGCAGAAGATGTTCGAGCAGAAACGCGAGCCGAAGGTCGTGATGGGTGCCCGCCGGGACCAGGCGCAGGTCTCGGCCGGCAAGCACCGCACCATGCACACGGAGAGGCTGACCGAGGCGAGGGAGCGGCTCTCGGAGGCCGCGGACGCGGTACGGGACGACGACGCGATCCGCGTCGAACTGCCGCACACCAAGGTCCATCCGGGCCGCGGCGTACTGCGGCTGGCCGAGGTGGAACTCCGCTACGGGGCCCGGGTGGGAGGCGTGTTCGAGCTGCGGGGACCGGAGCGGATCGCGCTCGTCGGGCGCAACGGGGCCGGCAAGACGACCCTGCTGCGCACCATCACCGGGGAGCTGCGGCCGGTGGCGGGCGAGGTGGAGGTGCACGTGCCGCTGCGCTTCCTCCCGCAGCGGCTGGACGTGCTCGACGAGAAGCTCAGTATCGTGCGGAACGTCGCGCGGTTCGCACCGCAGGCGACGGACAACATGATCCGGGCGCGGCTGGCCCGCTTCCTGTTCCGCGGGGAGCGCGCCGATCGACCGGCCGGCACGCTCTCCGGAGGGGAGCGGTTCCGGGCCGCGCTGGCGGCACTGCTGCTCGCCGAGCCCGCCCCGCAGTTGCTGATGCTGGACGAGCCGACGAACAACCTCGACATGGCGAGCGCGCGGGGGCTCACGGAGGCCCTGGAGGCCTACGAGGGAGCGCTGATCGTGGCGAGCCACGACATCGCCTTCCTGGAGTCGCTGGGCATCACCCGCTGGCTGCTGCTGGACGACGGACTTCGGCCGACGACCGCAGAGGAGGTCAGGGAGCACTTGACGGGGGCCTGAGCCCGTACGCACCGAGGAGCCCGTGACGGACGGGCGGCAGGAGCGGCGGGCTCTGGGCCGGGATGCGCCGTGTGAACCGGCGCGCCCGGCCCGCCCGGCCCGCCCAGGGTGAGTCCGGCGGGGGCGGGAGCCGGTCTGTGAGCACCGGTGCACACGGACCCGTCCCTCCGGCGTCACGAGCGGCCGCCGACCGCTACCGGCGCGGGGAGACCGAGACACGGAGACCGCTGTGCGGGGTCGGGTGTGCGGGGTCGGCGTGCGGATGCCGGTGTACGGGATCGGTGCACGGATGCCCGTGTACGGGATCGGTGCACGGATGCCCGTGTACGGGATCGGCGTACGGTGCCCGGCCGTGGGGCGGGCCCGTCGGGCGGGAGACCGGTGTCAGGCAGACCGGTGCCGGGCAGACCGGTGCCGGGCGGGCAGCCCGCGCGGCGCGCGGGTGCAGCGCAGGCGGGCGCGCGGTGTGGAACGGGACGGAAGGGGGCAGGTGGGGCTCATGATGGCGCTGCCGCCCCCTAATTCGGTCCCTGGAGAGCCTGTGCCGAGCAGAAGAGCCCTGATCCGACGCCCCAGCCCGCGCGTGGCGGACGGCCTGGTCACCCATGTGGAGCGCCGTACCGTCGACCCCAGGGTGGCACTCGCCCAGTGGAGGGCGTACGGCGAGGCCCTCCGCGCGCACGGCTGGGAGACGGTCGAGGCCGAGCCCGCCGACGACTGCCCGGACGGGGTCTTCATCGAGGACACCGTGGTGATGTTCCGCAACGTCGCCCTCATCGCCCGCTCCGGCGCCGAGACCCGCCGCCGGGAGACGGCCGGGGTGGAGGAGGCCGTGGCGAGGCTCGGATGCTCGGTGAACTGGGTGTGGGAGCCCGGCACGCTCGACGGCGGCGATGTGCTCAAGATCGGCGACACCGTCTACGTGGGCCGCGGCGGACGGACCAACGCGGCCGGGGTGCGGCAGCTCAGAGCGGCCTTCGAGCCGCTGGGGGCCCGGGTCGTCGCCGTACCCGTGTCGCGGGTGCTCCATCTGAAGTCCGCCGTGACCGCCCTGCCCGACGGAACCGTGATCGGCTACGAGCCACTGGTCGAGCAGCCTTCGCTGTTCCCGCGGTTCCTCCCCGTCCCCGAGGAGGCCGGGGCACACGTGGTGCTGCTCGGTGGCGCGAGACTGCTGATGGCGGCGAGCGCGCCCAAGACGGCGGAGCTGTTCACCGACCTGGGGTACGAGCCGGTCCTGGTGGACATCGGCGAGTTCGAGAAACTCGAGGGCTGCGTGACATGTCTCTCCGTACGGCTCCGGGACCTGCACACATAACAGAGCGCATACGGACATCACGGCCGCGCGCTTGGACGATGGCTTATCGCGCCTTTAACCTACGGTTTCGTAACCTACGAGGCCGTAGGTAGAACGCACACGTCGATCCGGCCGGCACCTCGCCGTCGCCGGTCGTGCGTTCCCCTCGCTGACGTCCCTCCCCCGTCCCGTCCCCCAGGAGCCCCCGTGACGATCACCTCTCCCCACCTCGGCAGTTCGGAAGCGTGGACCGACGCCCGGCTGCTGTACGCGCTGGAGGAGGTCGTGGAGAAGGAGCTCAACCGCCACCTCAGGGTCGCCAAGGACTGGATGCCCCACGAGTACGTGCCGTGGGCGGACGGCCGGAACTTCCCCGGCGTCTTCGAGGACGGCGAGGCCTGGGAGCCCGGCCAGTCCAAGGTCACCGACATCGGGAAGACCGCCCTCGTGGTCAATCTGCTGACCGAGGACAACCTGCCCAGCTACCACCACGAGATCGCGACGCTCTTCGGCCGCGACGGCGCCTGGGGCACCTGGGTGCACCGCTGGACCGCGGAGGAGGGCCGGCACGGCATCGTGATGCGCGACTACCTGCTGACCTCGCGAGCCGTGGACCCGGACAAGCTGGAGCAGTTCCGCATGGCGCACATGTCGGAGGGCTTCGAGTCCGACAACCGCCACTCGATGCTGCACTCCGTCGCGTACGTCGCGTTCCAGGAACTCGCCACCCGCATCTCGCACCGCAACACGGGCCACCAGTCGGGCGACCCCGTCTGCGACCGGATGCTCGCACGGATCGCCACCGACGAGAACCTGCACATGGTCTTCTACCGCAACCTGCTCGGCGCGGCCTTCGAGATCGCGCCGGACCTGACCATGCAGGCGGTGCGGGACGTCGTGGTGAACTTCCGGATGCCCGGGCACGGGATACCGGGATTCGAGCGGGCGGCGGCGCAGATGGCGATCGGTGAGATCTACAACCTGCGGATCCACCACGACGACGTGCTGCAGCCGGTGCTGCGCTTCCTGAAGGTGATGGACATCGACGGGCTCGGCCCCGACGGCATGAAGGCCCAGGAGGAACTGGGGCTGTACATGGGCGGACTGGACGACGAGGCCGCCAGGTTCGACGAGAAGCTCGCGGCCCGCAGGGCCCGGCTGGCCGCCCGCGCCAAGGGCTGACCCGGCACGTCCCGCCCGGCCCCCGGCGGTCCGGGCGGCCCTCCAGCGCGCCGCCGCCTCGTGCGGCGGCGGTCGCCGTACTGGTGTGCCGCACCGACACGACAAGGGCCGGGCGGGCGGGCTGCCCAGGCCGCGTCCGCTCGGCGGCCTCGTGGGTGGCGGCCCGGAAGGTGGCGGCTCGCAGGACGGTGGCGGCTCGCAGGACGGTGGCCACGGGGCCGGGGCCGGCCGAGGACCGGCCCGGGGTCCGGGGCGTCGGCCGGTCGACGAGCCGGGAGGCAGGCGAGCCGGGAGGCAGGCAGGGCGGCAGGCAGGGCGGCAGGCAGGCACGGCGACGCTCATCGCTCATCCGGAACACCCGGCAGCCACCCCGAGCACCCCGAGCACCCCGAGCACCCCGAGACCGGTCGGCGACCGAGCAGCGACCGAGCGGGCAGGCAGGCACCGGTCACATACCTCCGCCCGCCCGGAATGCCGTGTTCAGCGGGACATCAGCGGGACGGTCGTCGGGCCGGCGGGACGGCACCGTAATCTTGGCCGCGTGAAACCCGCGACCCGCATCATCCTCATAGGCGCCCCGGTGGCCATCGCCGTGTCAGCGATCCTCGGCATCGGCGGCGAGGAGGAGATCCCGCTCGCCGACCGGCCGCGTGAGGCCCGGAAGACGGCCGCCCCCGTGCAGAACCCGCTGGCGTCGGGGACGGCGTCCGAGCGGCAGGCGCTGGAGGCCAGGATCGCGAAGATGCCGGCGGGCCTCGCGGACCCCGCCAAGAAGGAGATCGCCGCGCAACTGGTGTCCAGCGCCGAGCACTCCACCCTGAACTGGCGCGGCCGGTACGGCTCCATCGAGGACCTCGGCGACGGCAGGGGCTACACCGCCGGGATCATCGGCTTCTGCTCCGGGACGAACGACATGCTGCAACTCGTCGAGGCGTACACCGCCGACCACCCGGACAACGGACTTGCCCGGTACCTCCCCGCGCTCAGGAAGGTCGACGGCAGCGACTCGCATGAGGGGCTGGACCCCGGTTTCACCGACGCGTGGGCGGCGGAGGCCGCCAAACCGCCCTTCCGCGCCGCCCAGGACGCCGCTCGCGACCGCATCTACTTCGACCCCGCGGTCCGGCTCGCCAAGATGGACGGCCTCGGGACACTCGGCCAGTTCATCTACTACGACGCGATGCTGCTGCACGGCCCGGGCCTCGCCCGCGACGGCTTCTACGGCATCCGCCAGGAGGCGATGAGGAAGGCCAGGACGGCCGCGGAGGGCGGTGCGGAGAAGAGGTACCTGAACGCCTTCCTCGACGAGAGCCGTTCGGCCATGCGAGCCCGGACGGGCCCCGCCCGGCGCGACACCTCGCGTATCGACACGGCGCAGCGGGTGTTCCTGCGCAACGGGAACACGAGGCTCACGCCGCCGCTGCAGTGGCGGATGTACGGGGAGGCCTTCCGCATCCCGGCCTCCTGAAGGCCCGTCACGCCGACGACCGACCGGGGATCGCCGGGCCGGGTCCACCGGGCCGGAGCCGCCGGGCCGGCCTGCTCGTGTGGGACCCCCGTCCGGAGCCGAGCGCAGCGGTCCCGACCCGGACCGCGCGGCGGCGGGCCCGACCCCGCCGCCGCGTCCGCGTCCGCGTCCGCCCGTACGAACGGTCCGCTCGGGCCGCACCGTCCGCGACGTCGGCGGGTGTGCGGGGGGTCCGGCAGCGCCGATCCGCGCAGCGCGGTCACGGGAACCGGGGCCGCGGCCCGGGGCCGGGCGCGGGTCGCGCAGGACGCGCCCGCGACGGCCTCACCCGTACCGCTGGACGCCGGAGCGCCGGAGCATGCCGCGCTCCTGCTCCGAGAGGCCGCCCCAGACGCCGAAGCGCTCGTCGTTGGCGAGCGCGTACTCCAGGCATGCCGTGCGGCCCTCGCAGGCACCGCACAGTTCCTTGGCCTCGCGGGTGGACGAGCCGGGGGCCGGGAAGAAGAACTCGGGGCCGACCTGGGCGCACAGGGCGGTCTCCTGCCAGGAGAGTGCGCGATCGGGAGTCTGAGCGGTGCTGTTCATGGGCATGGTCCACAGGGTGCCCCGCAGCGCTAAACGGTATGTCAACAAATTCTCAACATGCGTGTTCCGGCCGGCCGCGGACCCGATCGCCCTGCCCGGAAGGCACGTTCAGGCCGCCTTCGCCCCGCCGGCGCTCCGTACCGAGGACCCGATCACCGCGCAGCGGGCTCCGCAGGGGTCGGCGAGTCCGGCGATGCGGCCGGCGTCCTCGAGGCCGATCGGCCCGGTCCGGACCGTACCACCCGGCTCCGCCGCCGCGGCGGCGGTCGCGTCGGTACCGACGACGGCGGGTCACGGGGCGGCGCCCGCGGGGGACCGGACCCGGTCCCGTGCCCGCGGTCCCGTGCCGCGGTCAGGGAGTCCGCTCGGGTGTCGACTCGGGTGTCGACTCGGGTGTCGAGTCGGACGCCGACCCTGGCCCCAGCCCGGGCGCCGGCCGGGGCGGGTACCTCTCCGTGGTTCCGGCTCCGCCCGCGGCGCGTCGGCCGGGCCGCTCGGGGTGCGCGGGCCCGGGGCTCAGCCGTTCGCGAGCCGGGCCCCGGGCTGCCTCCCCGCCCGGCGTCGCCCTCGGTCCCGTGCGATCACTCGTGCCGGTGGTCCGGCCGTGTGCCGCCGCGCGAGGGCCGCGCGCTGCGGCAGGGTGGACGGATGCACCCCCGGATCAGTCCCCTCACCCTCGCCGTACTGCTCACCGCGACCGGTCTCAGCGCGAGCGGCTGCGTCTCGGTGCCGGCGGCGCCGCGGCCTCCCGTCCCCGGTGTCGCGCCCGCCGATGTCCCGTCGCCGTCGCCCGCCAACCGGGAGCACCGGGCCGAACAGGCCCCGGCCCGCGGCGAACTCGCCCCCACCGGGACGGAGAAGCCGGCGCGCCCCCGGCTCGCCGGCGTAGATGAGGCGGGTACCGGCCGGGCGGGAGAGGCACCCGGGCCCGCCCAGGGGGCAACCCCGCGGATGCGCGAGGGTCGGGCGGCCGCATCCCAGCAGCGGGTACGCGAGCGGCGCGACCCTCCCCCGGCGGCCGGGTCCGTGCCGCCCCGCAAGGACGGCAGGCACCCCGCCGTACGGTCGCCGCGGCCGCGGACGGACTACGGCATGAGCGATCTGTGCAGGTTCTCGGACGGCGTGGCGAACCCGTCCCTGGTCGCCATGTGCCGCGCGAACTACGGCCGCTGACGGCGCTCCTCGCCGGACCCGCCGCGGCCGTTCGCGGACGCCGGCCCGGTCTTCTTCTCGGCGCGCTTGGGCGGGGCGTCCTTCTTCGCGCGGCTGGGCTGGACGCGCTTCGGTTCTCCGGGCATCTTCGGGTACTCCGGCGGGTAGGGCAGATCGCCCAGCCCGTGTTCCGACTCGTCGCGGCGGGCGAGTTCCAGCAGCCCTTCCAGGCTGAAGCGGTGGTCGTCCATGTCGGCGTGCACATCGCCGGCCTCGGCGTAGCGCGTCCGCATCGAGACGATGTCGAAGTCCTCGGGCACGGCTTCGTCGATCTCCTCCCAGCGCAGCGGGGCGGAGACCGGGGCGTGGGGGCGGGGCCGTACGGAGTAGGCGGAGGCGATGGTCCGGTCGCGGGCGGTCTGGTTGTAGTCGACGAAGATCCGAGCGCCGCGCTCCTCCTTCCACCACCTGACGGTGACGTGGTCCGGCATCCTGCGTTCCAGCTGCCGTCCGCAGGCGATGGCGGCGCGGCGGACCTGGGTGAACGTCCAGCGCGGTTCGATGGGGACGAACACATGGAGCCCGCGTCCGCCGGACGTCTTGGGCCAGCCGCGCAGTCCGGCCCCGTCGAGGACGTCCCGGAGTTCGTGGGCGGCGCGGACGGCGTCGGCGTAGTCGGTGCCGGGCTGCGGGTCGAGGTCGATGCGCAGTTCGTCGGGGTGGTCGGTGTCCCCCCGGCGTACCGGCCACGGGTGGAAGGTGACGGCGCCGAGGTTGGCGGCCCAGGCCACGGCCGCGGGTTCGGTCGGGCACAACTCGTCGGCCGAGCGGCCGCTGGGGAACGTGATGTGGGCGGTGGGGATCCACTCGGGCAGGTACCTGGGGGCGCGCTTCTGGAAGAACGACTCGCCCGTCACCCCGTCGGGGTAGCGCTCGAGGGTGGTGGGGCGGTCCCGCAGCGCCCGGGTGATGCCGTCGCCGACGACGACGTAGTACCGGACCACGTCCATCTTGGTGTAGCCGCGTTCGGGAAAGTAGATCTTGTCCGGATTGGACACGCGGACGGTACGCCCACCCACGTCCAGTTCCACCGCTCCGGTCATGCCCGTCAGCGTAGGCGGTGCCGGGATTCCGTGCATACCGGACAATCGACTCATGGATCTGCCGGTGATGCCGCCCGTGAAACCGATGCTCGCCAAGTCCGTGGCGACGATCCCGCCCGGGATGCAGTACGAGGCCAAGTGGGACGGCTTCCGTGCGATCGTCCACCGGGACGGCGGTGAGGTGGTGATCGGCAGCCGCACCGGGAAACCGCTGACCCGCTACTTCCCGGAGCTGGTGACGGCCCTGCGGGGCAGCCTGCCGGAACGCTGTGTCGTGGACGGCGAGATCGTGATCGTCCACGAGGGACGTCTGGACTTCGACCGGCTCACCGAGCGCATCCATCCGGCGGACTCCCGGGTGCGGACGCTCGCCGAACGCACACCGGCCGGTTTCGTGGCGTTCGACCTCCTCGCCCTCGGCGACGAGGCCCTTCTGGAAACCCCGCTCGTGCAGCGGCGCGCGATGCTCGTCGAGGCACTCGCGGGGGCGCGCGAGCCGGTGCACATCGCCCCGGCGACGACGGACGCCGCCGTGGCCCGGCAGTGGTTCGAACGGTACGAGGGGGCAGGGCTGGACGGGGTGATCGCCAAGCCGCTGGACCTCCCGTACCGGCCCGACGCCCGTCTGATGTACAAGGTCAAGCACGAGCGTACGGCGGACGTGGTCGTCGCCGGCTACCGCCTCCACAAGAGCGGACCCGTCGTCGGTTCGCTGCTGCTCGGCCTGTACGACGGCGAGGGCGCGCTGCAACACGTCGGCGTCTGCGCCGCGTTCTCCATGAGGCGCCGCGAGGAACTGGTGGCGGAGCTGGAGCCGCTGCGCCTGGCGGACGTCTCGCGGCATCCCTGGGCGCGCTGGGCCGAGGAGGGGGCGCACGAGTCGGCCCGGCTGCCCGGCGCGCCGAGCCGCTGGTCGGGCAGGAAGGACCTGTCGTGGGTCGCGCTGCGGCCCGATCGGGTGCTGGAGGTCGGGTACGACCACATGGAGGGCGACCGGTTCCGGCACACGGCGCAGTTCCGGCGCTGGCGCCCCGACCGCACCCCGGAGAGCTGCACGTACGACCAGTTGGAGGAGCCGGTGCGCTACGACCTCTCCGAGGTGCTGTCGGGGCCGCCGGCCGGGTGACCCGGGGCGCTGCGGCTCCCCCGCCGCAGGCCCTCGCCGTCGGGGCCGGAGCCGACCGGAGGCAGGGGTTGACAGGAGACCGGAGCCGACCGGAGGCCGGGGTTGACCGCGGGCCGGGTCTGGCCGGAGGCAGGGGTTGACAGGAGACCGGAGCCGACCGGAGGCCGGGTCTGGCAGGAGGCCGGGGCCGACCGGAGGCCGGGGTTGACCGCGGGCCGGGTCTGGCAGGAGGCCGGGGCTGACCGCAGGCCGGCCCCGGCCGGAGACAGGTGCCCCGGATCAGCGGCGGATGCCTTGGTCCGGTCGGTCCGCGCCCGGTACCCGCCCGGCGCTGTCGAACCCGCCCGCCGCTGTCGGACCCGTCCGGCGCCGCAGTACGCGCCCGAACCGCCAGGGCGCCGGAGGCCCCTCCCTCCCGGTCGGCTACCCGATCCTGAAGGGCCGGGCTTGCAGGCAGAGTGAGACGTGAACTCGCCGGCGGCGGTGCGGAGGCCGGTGAGGGAACCGCGCCGAGGCCGGCGCCACCGAGCGGCACACCGGGGTTCGTCCGGCCGGCCGGCCGGCGACGAGCCGTCGGCGGAGGCCGCCGCATGCCTTCGGGCACCGGTCGCGGGCTCGCCCCAGAGGCGAGGGGCCCGGGCAAGGTCAACTTACCTCCGCGTAAGGGGAAATGATCGGTCGCGACCGGAGGGTTTCCGTACAGAGACCGCCCGGCTGACGAACCGTGAAGCGCATCAGGTACGTATAGAGGAGAACACCGCCCGTGCCCGGCGACCCCGGAGCAGCACCAGCGAAGGACTCCATGTGACCGCGCCCAACCTCGTCCCCGTCCCGATTCCCGACGGTGTGGCCGCCCTGATCGGGTCCTGCATGCCGCTCGGCGTGCTCCAGGCGGAGATCGACGCCGAGTGCGCGGCACGCGAGGCCATGCGGTTCCGGGCGCCGTTCTGCCCCGAGGACCGCGCCGACCGCGAGCACGCCCTTGCCGTACTGGCCCGGGCGAACAAGATCCTCGCCGCGTACAACCCCGGTCTGGTGGTGCGTCCCGGCCTCGCGCGCTGAGGCCGGCCCTCGGGCGGACGCCCTCCCCGGAACACCCCGGCCCCGTGCCGCCGGCCGGGGCTCGCCGCGTTCCCGTCCTCCCGTCCCGGGCGAGGCGGTCGTGGGGGGGGGCACCGCAGAGAGCCGCAGGGAGCCGCGGATGATGCCGGGCCGGCACCGGCATGCGCGGCAGCGAAAGGACGGCAGCAGCGGCGGGGGCTCGGCGACGGGTTCGGCCAGATCACGGCCCCGTGCCGGCGCCGACCGGACCGGGCCCGCGCAGGCCACGGACTCACCGGGCCCCCGGCGGGTCAGGGCCTCCCGTCGCCCCCGGGGCTCGCGGCCGACAGCGGCGCCCACCGGCTCACCTGGCTCTCCAGCGCACCGAGCGTGGCAAGGGCCTCGTGTACCGCGCCGCTGCGCGCGGCCACCTGCACTCCGAACAGCGCGGCCTGTACGACCCTCGCCCGCCCCAGCAGTTCCTCGGCCCCGGCGGGCGCGACCTCGCCGAGGGCGGCGGCCCGTGTGAGCGCCGCCGCGATTCCGTCGCGGACGCGCTCGCGATAGCGGTTCGCGTGCACGGCGATCCGCTCGTCGCGGGGGGCCACCTCGGTGGCGGTGTTCACCATGAAGCAACCCGGTGCACCGGGCCGGGTCAGGCCGGTACGCACGGTCGCGAAGAAGAGCCGCAGGTCCTCCAGGCCGGCCTCGCCGCGCTCCAGCGGGGCGAGCAGGTCCTCGCGGTCACGGTCGTAGCGCGCGAGTGCCGCCTCCAGCACCCCGCGCTTGCTGCCGAACGCGGCATACAGGCTCGACGGCGCGAGCCCGGTGGCCCGCACCAGGTCCTCGACCGTCGTCGCCTCGTATCCCCGGGTCCACAGCGCGCTCAGCGCCGAGGCGGTGGCGGCGTCCAGGTCGAACGAACGCGGCCGTCCGCGGCGCGGGGTCGGGCCCGGCTTCCGATCATCTTGCATTTCTGAAGCATATACTCCAATAATCATTCGGGAGTATATGCTCCATAAAACACGGAGACCCGCCCATGGCTCACACCGAGCGCCCGCTGTCCCTGCCCGCCCGCACCGAGGCCGACCCGGACCCCGCCGTCGCCGCCGTGCTGGCCTCGGCCAGGGCCCAGACCGGGATGATCCCCAACATGTACGCCCGGATGGCCAACGCCCCCGGCCTGCTGGAGACGTACCTCAGCGGCTACAGCGCATTCCGCGAGGACTCCGGCTTCACCCCGGCCGAGCAGGAGACGGTCCTGCTCACCATCAGCCGCGTCAACGGCTGCACCTACTGCGTCGCCGCACACAGCACCGTCGCCGACATGAACAAGGTCCCCACCGAGATCACCGACGCCATACGCGACGGCAAGCCGCTGCCCGACGCCCGCCTGGAGGCGCTGTCGGTGTTCACGGCCGCCTTCGTCGAGACCCGCGGCCTGCCCACCGCAGCCCAGATGGACGCCTTCCTCGCGGCCGGGTACGACGAGGCGCACATCCTGCACATCCTGCTCGCCGTCGCCGCCAAGACGATCAGCAACTACACCAACCACCTCTTCCACACCCCCCTGGACAAGATGCTGGCCCACCGCGCCTGGGAAGAGTGACGGCACCGACCCGCAACCGCGAGAGAGGAGGGCCATGCCCGGGAACCGGCCGCAGGTGCTCGTCTTCGACGTCAACGAGACCCTCAGCGACCTGACGCCGCTGCGCCTGCGTTTCGAGGACGTGGGGGCCTCCGCCGACCTGATGCCGCTGTGGTTCGCCGGCGTGCTCCGCGACGGGTTCGCCCTCACCGCGGCCGGCGCCTACGCGGACTTCGCGGACGTGGCCCGCGACGGCCTGCGCCGGCTGCTGGCGTCGGCGGCCCCGGCTGCCGGGCACACCGGCCCGGACCACTTGGACCACCTGGACCACTTGGACCGCCTGGACGACGACCAGCCGGACGACCCGGCCGGCCCGGACGACCCGGCCGGCCACGTGCTGGCCGGGTTCTCCGAGCTGAACGTCCACCCCGATGTCCCGGACGGGGTGCGGGCACTGCGCGCCGCCGGGTACCGGCTGACGACGATGACCAACGGCAGCGCCGCCCTCACCGACGGCCTGCTGACCCGTGCCGGGGTGCGGGACTGCTTCGAGGCGCTGTGGGACGCCGGCGGCCCCCGCCGCTGGAAGCCGGACCCCCGCTCCTACGCCTACGCGGTCCGGAAGGCCGGTGTCCGCCCCGCGGACGCCATGCTCGTCGCCGTGCATCCCTGGGACATCGACGGGGCCCGGCGCGCAGGACTGGCCGGCGCCTGGCTGCGACGCGGTACCGACGCCGGCGTCTACCCGCGCACCATGACCGCGCCCACGCTCGCCGCGCAGGACCTCGGCGAACTGGCGCGACTGCTCGGCTGAGAGAGACCACCCGCGCGGCTCACCGCACCGACGAGCGGACCGTCCGGAGAGCCGGAGACCGGGAAGCCGAGAGACCGGGAAGCCGAGAGACCGGGCCGAGCCGAAGGGAGAGGCAGCCGAAGGGGGACGGGGAGTGGGAGGGAAGTGGGAGGGGACGGGTATTCGGGAGGGGGGAATGCGGTCTCCCCTTCCCGGACCCCGCGGAGGCCGCGCGGACGAGCACGCCTCGGTCGGCGCCCTCCAGCGGCTCCACCGGACCCCGGTCTCCCAAGCGGTGGAACCGCGGTGCCGGGTGCCCTCGCCGATCGGGCGGCGTCCGGTTCGGTCATCCTCGGACCCCGTCAACGGGGCCTGTGTGGCATTCTGTTGCCCGACCGAACCGATCGGTACCACGTACGGTAGTCCGATCGGTGTTCGGACCATTCGCCAGGACACCCGACGTCAGGTAGAGATGCTGCCCGGAGAACGGCAAGAGCGCCGCGCCGCGCTGCCAGTGGCGTCCGGCGGCTCCCAACCCGGCGCCGCCGCCTCCGCGTTATCCACCGCGGAGCCCGCCGAGGCCACCGCGGCGCGCGAGACCCCCGAGACACCCGAGACACCCGAGATACCCGAGGCCGTCCGGGCCGCGGCCCGAGCGGCTCCAGGGCACTGGATCGGGGTGGTGGACCCCGAGTGGACCGAGGAGGGGCCGCCGCCGGACTGGGCGGTGCTGGGGGAATGGCGGTCGGACGCGAGCGGGGGCCTCGAGGACTTCCGGCCCAACCCGGCGTACCGGCCGTCGGCCCGGGTGCTCGGCTGGCCGGAGCCCACCGACCCCGTGGACGCGGCGGCACAGCGGGCGGCCACCGGCTACGGCTCGGTGCAGGAGGCGCTCGCGGTGCTGGCGGACGCGAACGTCACGGTGCTGCGCGCGCCGGACGGCAGGCCGCTCACCGCCGCCGGGCGGGACGGGGCCCCCGTGGTCCCGCTGTTCACCTCGCCGTGGCACCGGACGATGACCGGGGAACTCCTCCATGAACCGGTCTCAGTGGGGGAGTTGGCTCGGTCGCTGCGCGGTTCCGGCACCCTGCTGCTGGTCAACCCCGGGGCCGCCGCGCCTCTGCTGGTTCCGGCGGACGGTCTTCCCGTCCGCGGGCGGGGAGCGGCCGACGGCCAGCCCCCGGCGACCCCGGCGGGCGGTGCGGGCGGCACGGGCCCCGGTGGCACTTCCGGTGCGGAGGGCCGTACCGGCGGACCTCCGATGGCGGCCTCCTCCGCCGGCCGGCGAAGCACCTCCGATGAACCCCGGTCCCACACCACAGGGAAGAGCCCATGACGCCTTCGAGTTCACAGCCCCCCGCTTCCCCGAAGACCGGGGCCGGTCCGGACGGCGAGGCACCGGCGGCCTCCGTGCCCGCCGCCGCGCCCCTGCCGGAGTCCGGCGCCGAACCCGCGACGGCGAAAGCGACGGCGAAAGCGGGGAGCGGGCCCGAGACGGGTACGGCCACCCGGACCGTGCGGAAGGCCACCGCGGCACAGAGCGGGACCGCACAGAGCGAGACCGCACAGAGTGGAACAGCCCGAAGCGGGGCGGGCGAGTCCGCGGCCGGAACCGGCCCCGGGAGCGGGACGGAGGCAGAGGCCGGGTCCGAAGCGGAAGCGAAGGCCGGGGCGGAGGCAGAGGCCCGGTCCGAGGCGGAAGCGAACGCCGAAGCGGAAGCGGGGGCTGGTGCGGGGGCGAAGGCCGGGGCGGAGGCAGAGGCCCGGTCCGAGGCGGAAGCGAACGCCGAAGCGGAAGCGGGGGCGACGGCCGGGGCGGAGGCCGGCGCCGACCCCGGTGCCGCCACGGCGGTCAAGAGCCGGCTGCCCGCCCTCGTACGGGCCGCGACTGCCACCGCCATCGACCGGCCGCAGCAGCGGACCGGTCCGGTGGGGCGCCCGGGCCGGGCGGCACTGGCCGGGGCGGCGGTCGCGGGGGCCCTGCTGGTGTCGGTGCCGTTCCTGGTACTCGGCGGCGGCGACCACAAGGACGGCAACGGGCCGGAGACCGCCGGAACCGTGCTCGGCGGGAGCGCCCAGGAGGCCCCGGGGGACTTCGTGCTGACCCCGCCCGGCGGCTCCCCGGGCGACGGCGTGAACGGCTCCGCCGAGCCGGGCAAGCCGGTGCGGGAGGGCTCCGCGCCCATCGCCGCGAAGAACGGGGCGGGGGACGAGGACACCGAGAGGGGCGGGGGCAAGTCGCCCGCCGAGGCCGGGTCCCCCGCGAAGGGCAAGGCCGAGCAGGACGGCGCGGCCGGGGCGGGGGCGCAGCCGCAGCAGCAGAGCGTCAAGAAGGCCACCGGCACCGGGGAGGACAAGCCCTCGACTGCTCGATCGGGACTGACACTCAGCGCCCCCGTCTCCCTGCGCAGCCATCTCTCGGGCCGCTGCATCGACGTTCCGGGCGCCGACTTCGGGGACGGGAAGAAGCTGTTCGTGTGGGACTGCAACAACAGCGTCGCGCAGAGGTGGCAGTTCGCCTCCGACGGCACGGTTCGCATCAGCGGCCTGTGCCTGGACGTGGCCAACGCGAACTACGGCGACGGCACCCCCATCCAGATCGCCCGGTGCAACGGCAACGCCGCTCAGCAGTTCACCCTGAACGCCAGCCACGACCTGGTCAACACCGTTGTCGGCAAGTGCGTCGACATCAGGGACAACAACCCGGGCAACGGCGCC
The DNA here is from genome assembly GCF_003122365.1 of Streptomyces spongiicola. Classification (NCBI taxonomy): domain Bacteria; kingdom Bacillati; phylum Actinomycetota; class Actinomycetes; order Kitasatosporales; family Streptomycetaceae; genus Streptomyces; species Streptomyces spongiicola. Next base: position 6,508,810 of record NZ_CP029254.1, on the reverse strand, counting down.
TGGCTGCAACTGTGGAGCTGTGCGGGCAGCGCCAACCAGAAGTGGAGCGCCTGACCGTTCACACCCTGACCGTTCACGCCAAGCCCGCTCGCGCCAAGCCCGTTCACATCCCGACCGCTCGCGCAAAGCCCGTTCACGCAAAGCCCGTTCACGCACAGCCCGTTCGCGCCCGGCCCGGAGCACCGCACCCGGCGCCCGCCCGCGCGCCAGGGCGGGGCATGATGGCACCGCCGGGCTTGCCGGCTCGCGCCCCGGCGAGCCGGGCGGCCCGTTCAACACGTCGCATCAGCAGGGAGGTTGGTACGTGTCTCGCCAGGTACTGACGGTCGGTGCCGAACCCCGGGACAGCCATCGGACGATCGGTGAGGCCCTCTCGGCCGCCCGTACCGGCGCGTTGATCAGCGTCCGGCCCGGGACGTATGCGGAGAACCTGGTGATCCACACCCGGGTCACCCTCACCGCCGCCGAGGGACGGGGCACCGTGGAGATCCGGCCGCGCGCCGGAAGCGTGCTCGCCCTGCGCGCGGACGCCGTGATGGTCTCCGAACTGACCCTGCGCGGCGGCGACCCCGAGCTGCCGGCCGTGGACGTACGGCGCGGGCAGGCAGCGTTCGACGGCTGCGAGATCGTCGGTGCCGCGTGGACGGCGCTGCTGGCCGGAGGCACCGGTTCCCTCGCGCTGCGGGACTGCCGGGTGAGCAATCCGCAGGGTGCGGGCGTCGTGGTCACCTCGGCCACGCCCAGCACCGTGGAGTCCTGCACCCTGGAACACCTGGGCACGAGCGGGCTGGTCCTCGCCGAGCACGGCGAGGCGCGCATCCGCGACTGCACGGTGCGGCACGCCAGGGGCAACGGGCTGCTCGCCAACGAGGAGGCCCGCGGCACCGTCGAGGACTGCGACATCTCCTCCACCGACAAGCCGTCCATCGCCCTGGAAGGCAACTCCGCCCTCTCGGTGGTCCGCACGGTGGTGCACGACACCGTCACCGGAGTGCACCTGAGCACCGCGGGCCGCAGCACCCTGGAGGACGTACGGATCACCGGGGCCTCCGGCAACGGGATCGCACTGGCCGGGGGCACCGACCCGGTGCTGCGGCGCTGCCGGGTCTCGCGCACCCGGGGGCACGGCGTGCTGGTCACCGACCGGGCGCGCGGCACCTTCGAGGACTGCTGGGTGGACGGCTCCCAGGGTGCGGGGCTCCGGGTCGCGGGAGCCGCCTCGCCGGCGCTCACCGGTCTGACGGTCCGCGGCTGCGAGCAGGCCGGGGTGCTCCTGGAGGAGGACTCGGCGCCGGAGCTGGACCGCCTGGAGGTGATCGGCGGTTCACCCGCGGTCGCGGTGCGCGGGGGCGCCAACCCTCTGCTGCGCCGGGCCCGGCTGGTGGAACCCGCCGGCGACGGCATCGTGGCCGCCGGGGACGCCCGGGGCCGGGCCGAGGACTGCGAGATCGTCCGGCCGAAGGGCGCGGGCGTACGCGCGGCCTCCGGCAGCTCGCTGTACCTGGCCGGCGGCGGCGTCTCCGACACCGCCGCCTGCGGCCTGGTCGTGGAGGAGGGCGGCAATGTGACCGTCCGCGACTTCCGCGTCGAGATCTCCGGCGAGGAGGGTGTGGCGGTCGCCGCCGGCGGGGAGCTGACCGCCAACCGGACCGCGGTGCACGCGCCGCAGGGCCACGGCTTTCTGCTCCGCGAGGGCGCGCTCGCCTCGCTCAGCGGCTGCGAGGTCACCGGGGGTGCCCAGGACGGCTTCCGGGTGGAGTCCACCGCGCCGGTCTCGCTGGTGAACTGCCTCGCCCGCGAGAACGAGGGCGGCGGCCTGGTGCAGACCGCGCCCGGTGATCGGCTCGCCGTGGAGGGCCTGAACAGCGTCGGCAACGGCAGGCGGGACGCCTGGGGCAACGGCAGTGCGGAGAACACCGACCCGGCCGGATCGGGCTCCTCCGAGGGAACGGCACCCGACCGCGAGGACGGACCGCTCGGGGCGCTGAACGCGTTGATCGGACTGGACAACGTCAAGCAGCAGGTGGGCACCCTGGTCAACCTGACCCAGCTCGCCCAGCGCCGCGAACAGCTCGGCATGCCCGCCCCGCCGATGAGCCGGCACCTGGTCTTCGCCGGTCCGCCCGGCACCGGAAAGACCACGGTCGCCCGTCTCTACGGGGCGATCCTGGCCGAACTGGGCTCGCTGCGCAGCGGGCACCTGGTGGAGGTCTCCCGCGCCGACCTGGTCGCCCAGGTCGTCGGCGGCACGGCCATCAAGACGACCGAGACCTTCCAGCGGGCCCTCGGCGGCGTGCTGTTCGTCGACGAGGCCTACACCCTCACCGCGGAGGGCGGCGGCGGGGGCGCCGACTTCGGCCGCGAGGCGGTCGACACCCTGCTGAAGCTGATGGAGGACCACCGCGACGACGTCGTGGTGGTCGCGGCCGGCTACTCCCGGGAGATGGAGTCGTTCCTCGGCTCCAACCCGGGTTTGGCCTCGCGCTTCTCACGGACCGTGGAGTTCGAGAACTACACGGTGCCCGAACTGGTCGCGATCATGGAGAGCATGTGCGCCCGGCACCAGTACGAACTGGGCGAGGGCACGGCGGCGGCGCTGGCGGCACACTTCGACGCGATGCCGCGGGACGGCGGATTCGGCAACGGTCGGGCCGCGCGCGGGGTGTTCGAGGAGATGGTCGACCGGCAGGCGGTCCGGCTCGCGGCCCAGCCGCAGGTCGGCGAGCGCGACCTGCGGCTGCTGCTGCCGGAGGACGTCTCCGCGACCGCCGCCGCCAGAGCAGCCGAGGCCGCCCCGGAGGACGACCCGCTCACCCGCCTCGGTGACATGATCGGTCTGGCCGAGGTGAAGCACGACGTGGCGGACCTGGTCAACCTCATCACCACCGCCCGCCACCGGGCCGCGGCCGGTCTGCCGGTTCCCTCGCTCAGCCATCACCTGGTCTTCACCGGACCGCCGGGTACGGGGAAGACCACCGTGGCCCGCCTCTACGGGCAGATCCTGTGCCAACTGGGCATCCTGGGGCGGGGCCAGCTGGTCGAGGCGTCCCGTGCCGACCTGGTGGGCCGCTACATCGGCCACACCGCCCAGCTCACCCGCGAGGTCTTCGAACGGGCCCGCGGCGGCGTGCTGTTCGTCGACGAGGCCTATGCCCTCACCCCCCAGGGCGGCGGCGCCGACTTCGGTCAGGAGGCGGTGGACACCCTGCTGAAGCTGATGGAGGACCACCGCGACGAGGTGGTCGTCATCGTCGCCGGCTACACCGCCGAGATGGAGCGCTTCCTGGCTTCCAACCCGGGCCTCGCCTCCCGCTTCCCGCGCCGGATCGCCTTCGCCGACTACACCTCCGAGGAACTGGTCACCATCGTGCGCGCGCAGGCGGCGAGCATGGGCTACGAGTGCGGGACCGGTACCGGTCCGCTGCTCAAGGAGCACTTCGACGCGCTCCCCCGGAACCGCTCCTTCGGCAACGCCCGTCTGGCCCGCCAGGTGGTGGAGGCGATGGTCACCCGGCAGGCGGGACGCATCAGTTCACTGGCCGCACCCACCCTGGACGACCTGCGCGTCCTGCGCCCCGAGGACGTGGCGGCCGCGGGCTCGACCGGGGTTCCCCGGTGAGGCCGGGGAACCGCGGGGCACGCCGCCCGCCGACCGGCAGCGGCCGTCCGGTCACCGGTCTCCTACGCACCGGGGTCATCGGCACCGGGGTCCTTGGCACCGGTCTCCTCGGCGCCGGGGTCCTCCGCCCTCTCCGCACCGGCCTTCTCCGCACCGGCCCTCTCCACACCGGCCCTCTCCGCCCCGGGGTCCTCGGCACCGGTCTCCTCGCGTCCGCGCTGCTGCTGTCCGCAGGCGGTCCCGTCCTGGCGGCGCAGCCGTCCCACCTGCGCGGCGCCGCCGAGGGGAGGACGGAGAGGACGGAGCAGCACCTTCCCGGTATGCCCGCCGCACTCGATGCGGAGGCCGGAGCGGCCGCCTGCACACCCGCCTCGGGCGAGAAGGCGGAGAAGCGGGACTGGTCGCGCCAGCGCCTCGATCTGGATCAGGTGCACCGGCACAGCACCGGTGCGGGCGTCACCGTCGCCCTGATCGGCACCGGCGTCTCCCCCGACGCCGCGGGGCTCGGCGGCCGTGTCACCGCCGCGGGCCCGGCCGGAGACGACTGCGTCGGATACGGCACCTTCCTGGCGGGGCTGATCGCCGGGGACGGCGGGAGCGGCGGGGACGGCCGGCGCCTCGTCGGTGTCGCGCCGGACGCCCGGATCCTGGGCCTGCGCGGCACCGACTCGCGCGGGCGGGCCAGCGCCGAGCTGGTCGCGCAGGCACTGCGCGAGGCCGCTGGGGCGCGGGCCGGAGTGATCGCCGTCGCGGTGGCCCTGCCGCGCCGTGACCGGGCGCTGACGCGTGCGGTCGCCGAGGCCCGCCGCGCGGGCGCCGTGGTGCTCGCCGCGGCCACCCCGGAGCCGCCCGCCGGTGACACCGCGAAGACCCCGTCCCGCCTCTACTGGCCGGCCGGCGAGCCCGGCGTCCTCTCGGTCGCCGGCATGGTTCCGAGCGGCGCCCGCCCGGAGGGCTCCCTGCCCACGACGAATGTCGACCTGGCCGCCCCGGGGGCCGCCGTCGTCTCCGGTGGCGCGCGCGGCGAGGGGCACTACCTGGGCGGCGGTGCCGCGGCGGCCACCGCCTTCGCCGCGGGGGCAGCCGCGGTGGTGCGCTCCGCCCATCCCGACGACCCCGCCGACGCCGTCGCCCGCCGGCTGACCGCCACCGCCTACCCCGCCGACATCCCCCAACTCGACCCGTACGCGGCCCTGACCACGGTTGCCGGCGCCTCCGGCGCGGCCGGCGGGACCGGGCGCGCGGCGGAACCCGTGACCGTCCGCGACACCTCTGCCGCCGACCGGACCGCCGACCGGGCCACCCGCCTGGTCCTCCTGGGCTCCGCCGCCGTCCTCGTCGTCCTCTGGGCCGCCTTCGCCCTCCCCCGGGCACGCGCACGTCGATGGCGTCCGGCGGCGGAGGGAACGGGAACGGGCTGACGGCGAAGTGCCGAGAACGGCGCCGGCACGGACGACCTCCAGCGCGCCGAACACGGCCGCCGCCCGCTCCACCCCGCCCGCTCCGCCCCGCCGGACCCACCCCGGGCCCGCTCAGCTCCCCTGCTCCTGGTTCTCCTCCACCAGCGCCGTCTGGAACAGCCGCGCCCGGCGGCGGGCGATGTGGAGTGCCCGGCCCGGGGGCAGGCTGAGGGGCTTGGTGTCGCCGAAGAGGCGGCCCTCGGTGGGCGGGCAGGAGAGGAGTACGGCGGGGTTGTTGGCCTCGTCGAGCCGGCGGATCAGTGCGTCGCCGAGGGCGCGGCCGGCGCCCAGCGCGGTGCGCGCGACGACGAGGTGCAGGCCCACCTCGAAGCCGAGGGTCAGATGCTCGAAGAGCGGCTCGAACGGGCTCTGGAAGGAACCGCCGGAGACCATGTCGTAGTCGTCGACCAGGACGAACAGACGGGGGCCGGTCCACCAGTCGCACCGGCGCATGCGGGCGGGGGCGATCTCCGCGCCCGGGACGCGGCCCTTCATCGCCCGCGCCGCTCCGTCGACGGTCTCCCCGAGCTTGTCGAGGGAGATGACGTGCCCGATGCGGTACTCCTCCGGAATGGCGTCCACCAGGGTGCGGCGGTAGTCCACCGCGATGATCTTCGCCTCGTTCGGGGTGTAGCGGTCGGTGACGGCCCGGGTGACGCGGCGCAGCAGGTTGGTCTTGCCGCTCTCCGCGTCGCCGACCACGATCAGGTGCGGGGTGCGGCTGAAGTCGTGCCAGACCGGTTCCAGGGCTTCCTGGTCGATACCGAGTGGGAAGCGCATGCCCCCGCCCTCGGTCGGCTCGGGTGCGGGGAGTTCGGCGAGCGGGAGCCGGTGCGGGAGCATCCGGACCTGCGGGGCGGCCGGGCCGGACCAGTGCCGGGAGATCTCGGCGACCAGATGGGCGACTCCGTCGCCGAGGTCGTCGAGAGAGCCGCTGCCGTCCAGGCGGGGCAGGCCGGCGAGGAAGTGCATCCTGCTGTCGGCGGTGATGCCCCGGCCGCCGCTGCGCGGCACCGAGCGGGCCTTGCGGGTGTCGATCTCGGAGTCCATCGGGTCGCCCATCCGCAGCTCCAGGCGGGTGGCGGACTGGTCGCGGACCTGGGCGGACAGTTCCACCCAGCGGGTGGTGGTGACGAGCAGATGGATCCCGTAGTTGAGGCCGCGGGCGGCGAGTTCGTTGAACTTCGGAACCAGCTCGTCGTAGTCCTGGCGGACCGTGGACCAGCCGTCGACCACCATGAACACGTCGCCGAAGGGCTCGTCGGGGAACTCCCCGGCCGCCCTGCGCCGACGGTAGGACTGCATGGAGTCGAGGGTGTGGTCCACGAAGAACTGCTCGCGGCGGGCGAGGAGCCCCATCACCTCGGCGACGGCCCGGTGCACCCGCTCCGGGTTGAGGCGCGCGGCGACGCCGCCGACATGGGGAAGCCCGGCCAGCTGGGAGAGGCCGCCGCCGCCGAAGTCCAGGCAGTAGAACTGGACCTCCTCGGGGGTGTGGGTGAGGGCGAGGGCGGCGATCAGTGTCCGGGTCAGGGTGGACTTGCCGCTCTGCGACCCGCCGGCGACGGCGATGTGGCCGCCCGCGCCTGAGAGGTCCACGACGAGCGGGTCGCGGCGCTGCTCGAAGGGCTTGTCCACCAGGCCGACGGGGACCCGCAGTCTGCCGTTCCCGGGCCAGCCGGCGGCGGTGAGGCCGCGCTCGGGGTCGGGGGCCGTGCCGGGCAGCAGTGCGTCCAGCGGGGACGGTTCTTCCAGCGGCGGCAGCCACACCTGGTGGGCGGCGGGACCGGAGTCCCGCAACCGTTCCAGGGCCACCTCGAGCAGGGTCTCCTCGTCACCGTTCTCCTCGCCCTCCGACTCCGGCTCCGGTGAGGGGTCGAGCGCGCGCGGCACCACCCAGCCGCTGGAGAACGGCACCACCTGGCCGGCCACCCGGGCCTGCACCACGGCGCCGGTGCGGCGCCGGTAGGCGCCCGAGGAGTACGCGGCGCGGAACCGGGTCAGCGACTCCACACCGGACTTCAGATAGCCGCTGCCGGGCTGCGCCGGGAGCTCGTAGGCGTCCGGTACGCCGAGGACTCCCCGGCTCTCCATGGCGGAGAAGGTGCGCAGGCCGATGCGGTACGACAGATGGCTCTCCAGCTGGTGCATACGGCCCTCGTCGAGGCGCTGGGAGGCGAGCAGCAGATGGACCCCGAGGGAGCGTCCCAGGCGGCCGATCATCACGAATAGCTCCATGAACTCCCGGTGCGCGGACAGCAGTTCACTGAACTCGTCGACGACCACGAACAGGCTCGGCAGCGGGGTGAGTTCCGCGCCGGCGGCGCGGGCCCGCTCGTATTCCTGGGCCGAGGTGTAGTTCCCGCGGGCGCGCAGCAGTTCCTGGCGCCGTATGAGTTCGCCGTGCAGGGCGTCCTGCATGCGTTCCACCAGGGCGGCCTCGTCGGCGAGGTTGGTGATGACGGCGGAGGTGTGCGGAAGCTCCTCCAGACCGAGGAAGGTGGCGCCGCCCTTGAAGTCGACCAGGACGAAGTTGAGGGTCTCGGAGGAGTTGGTGAGGGCGAGGCCGAGGACGAGGGTGCGCAGGAGTTCGCTCTTGCCGGAGCCGGTGGCGCCGATGAGCATGCCGTGCGGGCCCATGCCTCCCTGTGCGGACTCCTTGATGTCGAGTTCCACCGGGCGGCCGTCGGCGCCGACCGCGATCGGAACCCGCAGCCGGGCTGCCCCGGTGTGCCGGGCGAAGAGTGCGGCCGGTTCGTGGCGGTGCAGGTCGGGGATGCCGAGCAGGGCGGTCAGTTCGACATCGGAGTCCAGCGGCTGCGCGATGTCGGTGCCCAGGCCCATCCGGCGCGGTGTGAGCAGCCGGGCCAGTGACTCGGCGCCGAGCCTGCCGAGCCGGTCCGGTCGGCCGAGCGGCACCGAGCGCTCCTTGCGGCTGCGGTCGGTACGCACCAGGCTCACCCGGTCCTCCCCCACGGACAGCCGCAGCGTGTTGCGGCCGGGGCGCCAGCGCAGCGCGCCGGAGACGTCGAGGACCACGGCGTTGCGGTAGCCGTGCCCCTCCCAGCGGTGGCCCTCGGGGACGTTGACCCCGTCCAGGACCACGACGGTGTACGGCTCGTCGCGGCCGGGGCGGGCGTCCGGGTCGAAGCCGGGGCGCTCGGCGAACTCCGCGCCGAGCAGGTCGTCCAGCTCGGTCGGGTCGGCGGTGATCCGGCGGACCCGGCCCGCGCCGTCCTCCTCGTACGGATGCAGCGTGTGCGGCAGCCACTTGGCCCACTCCCAGTCGGGCCGCCGCTCGTCGCTCACGCAGAGCGCGAGCCAGAGTTCCTCGGGCGCGTGGAACACCGCGAGCTGGCCGAGGGCGGCCCGCACCAGGGCGCGGACCGGGTCGGCGCCGGGTTCGCCGGCCGGGTCGGCACCCCCGCCGCCGCCCCGTGCGGACGACGGGGCGCCGGGCCCCGGGTGCCCGGACGACCCGGACGACCCGGAGGAGGAACCGGACGACCCGGAGGACCCGGAGGAGGTACCGGACGACCCGGAGGACCCGGAGGACCCGGGAGGCCCGTCGGGCTCCTCCCCCGGGGCCTCCTCGGCGCGCAGCAGGATCCGGGCCGAGGACCGCAGATAGAGACCGAGCGGCTGGTCGGGAATCGTGGAGTAGGCGCGGACGAAGCGGCGCAGCGCGTGTGCGCAGAGCGGTTCGAGGTCCTCCACCGGGCGGGTGGAGACCGGGTTCAGGGTGAGCGCGAGCTGCTGCTCGCCGACCGCGAGGCGGATCTCGCCGAAGTCCTCGTCGTCGGGGCGGCGTTCCCACAGCCGCGAGGTGCGGGCCAGTGCGCGGAGCGAGGCGGGCTCCGGGTGGCGCCAGGCGAGCGCCCGCTGCTGCTCCGCGATGGTGGCGCGCACCCGCTTGCGGGTCTGCGCCAGATAGCGCAGGTAGTCGCGGCGTTCGCCCTTCAGACGCTGCTTGCGCTCGCTGGCACGGCGCATCAGCTGCCCGAACAGCATGGCCGCGGCGGAGAGCGCCATGACGCCCATCGCCAGGTACATGAAGACGCCGTTCCCACCGCCGGGGCGCAGGAACATCAGCATCATCGACACCGACATCAGCGCCATCGGCAGATAGGTCCAGATCGCCGAGGTGTCGGGCACCGTCTCGGCGAGGACGGGTGGCTCCTGGAGGGTCAACTGCCCTTCGGGCATCTCCGGTCCGCGCCTGCGGGCCGGTCGGCGAAACAGCACCACGCTCAAGGAACAGAACCTCCGGAATCACTGGTTTCCCTGCTTGCACCGGATCCCCACGCAGACGGTGGGAGCAGGACCCACCGCGCCGCTCTCCGGGTGCCGCACCGCACCGGGCGCCGCTCTCCGGGTGCCCTACGGCATCCGGCTGCTTCCGGGTGCCGCACGGTGCGGTGGACACCCGGTGGATGGTCCCGGGGGTTTCCGGGGACGGTGAACTCCCCCGGCTCTGATCCGACAGCGGACGGGGAGGCCCGGTCCGCGGCGCGAACCGATCGGGGCAGGCAGTAGTCTGCATTCACGGAACGCGAACTGTCCATGTGGGCCCGCTGGTTGACGGTTGGGGCGGATGTCCGCGGACCTCCCGCTCGGAGCGGCACCACCCCCGTGGTCTTCGCACCGCCCCTTCCGGGACGCCCTTCCGCCAAAACCCCCGAGCCCCCCGAGCCCCTCCCAGCCCCCAGTCATGCCGAGACCCTGCCGGGGACCTGCGCGGTCCCGCCGCAGTCCCGCCGCAGTCCCGCCGCGGTCCCGCCGCGGTCCCGCCAAGCCTTCACCAGCCTTCACAAGAACCCACGAGCCCCCACAAGCCCCCGCAAGCCCTGCGACCTGCCGAAGTCCCCACGGAAGACGAGAGTTCAGCTGGTGACGCACTGACAGCAGTTGGAGGTGGACGCCGGTCCACCCCGGCGGCGAACCGGCTTTCCCCGCCCTGCTCCGCAGCAGCTTCGTTCCCCTCCCCCGGCTGAAGCCGAGGGCATCCACGAAGGAGAACCCGATGACCGACAGCGCGGTGGCCGGTCTGTGCCGCCTGACCGTACGTGCGCCGAACATGTCGGTCGACCTGGCCGTCCCCGCCGACGTACCGGTCGCCGATCTCCTGCCCACGCTGCTGCGCTACGTCGGCGAGGAGGCCGAGGAGTCCGGACTCGACCATGCCGGCTGGGTGCTGCAACGGCTGGGCGACCCGCCGCTCGACGAGGAGGCCACCCTCACCGGTGCCGGGCTCTTCGACGGCGCCGTGCTCTATCTGCGGCCGCACACCGAGGCTCTGCCCGAGGCACGGCTCGACGACCTGGTGGACGGGATAGCCGAAACCGCGGGCAACCGGCTGCGTACCTGGAGCCCCGGGGCATCCCGCGGGCTCCTGGTGGGCACCGCGGCCGCGGCCGCGGTGACCGCCGTCGCGCTGGTGGCCGGACCCTGGGCGGCTGGTTCCGGCTCCTTCCGGGCCGGCTGCGCGGCCCTGGCCGGGCTGCTGCTGCTGGCGGGCGCGGGCTCGGCCAGCAGGGCGGTCGGCGAGCGCCTCTCCGCGACGGCGCTCGGTCTGCTGGTGGCGCCCTGCCTGGCACTGGCCGGCTGGCTGCTGCCGGGCGGTGACCCGCTCGGCCCGGACGCGGCGCGGGTGGTGGGCGCCCGACTGGTCGCGGCGGGCGCGGCCGGGGCGGGTGGCGCGGTCCTCGCGCTGGCCGCCACGGCGGTCGGCGGCCCGGCCCTGCTGGCCACCGCGGTGGTCTCGGCGGCGGCTGCGGTCACCGGGGCCCTGATCGGCTACTGCGGCCTGGCCGCACCGGCGGCGTCCGCGCTGGTGGCGACGGTGATCGTGCTCACCGCCGGCACGGTCGCACCGCTCGCCTTCAAACTGGCCGGGATGCGGATGCCTCCGCTGCCGTCCTCGGCGGGCCAGCTCCAGGAGGGGATCGAGCCGTACGCGGGCGAGGAGGTCGCCGAGCGCACCGAGCTGGCGGGGCGCTGGGTGACCGCGCTGTTCTCCGCCACCGGCACCGTCGGTGCGGCCGCCCTGGTCGTCCTCACAGCGGACCCGGACCTTCCCGAGGTGCTGACCGCCCTCGCTCTGAGTCTGCTGCTGCTCCTGCACAGCCGCGGCCTGGTGCACATCGGGCAGCGGATGTCGCTGGCCGTACCCGGCGTCTGGGGGCTGCTGCTGCTCTCCCGCGCCTGGGCCGCGCACGGCCACGGAGAGGGGCGGGTGGCGGTGTTCGCGGTGCTGCTCGCCGCCGCGGCCGGGCTGGTGATCGCCGCCTGGACGGTACCCGGCCGGCGGCTGCTGCCGTACTGGGGCCGTGCGGCGGAGTTGGCGCACACCGGCTTCGCCGTGGCGCTGCTGCCGCTCGCCCTGTGGGTGGCGGGTCTCTTCGGCTGGCTGCGCGGCCTCTTCGGCTGAGCACCCAAGCCGCACGCCGTACGCCTTGTACGCCCCGCACCGCACGCCACAGACACCCCGTACGCCCCGCACCGCACGCCACAGACACCGCGCACACCACGTACGCCCCGCACACCCCGTACGCCACGTACACCCAGAATTCGAGTACCACGTGAGGAGAGGCCGTGCAGTCCAAGCGCGACCAGGTGCACGCCCACGGATTCATGATGGGCAGGCTCAGTTCGGGCCTGCTGACGGCCGACCCGGACGCCCCGGAGAGCCCGCTCGGGCGCACCACCCGAGGCACGGTCTTCGGCGTGCTGGCCACCCTGCTGATCGGCGCGGGCGCCACCGTCTACGGCCTGCTGAACCCCGGCGGGAACGACGGCTGGCGGGACGGGAAGCATCTGGTGGTCAACCGCGACACCGGCGCCCGGTACCTGTGGACCGGCACCGACGGCGTACTCCACCCGGTGCGCAACTACGTCTCGGCGCGGCTGGTCGGCGGCTCCGACCTGGCCACCGAGGACGTCCGCACCGCCTCGCTGCGGGACGTCCCGGTGGGCTCCGCGATCGGCGTCCCCGGCGCCCCGGACGCCCTGCCCGAACCGGGCCGACTCGACGGCGGGGCGTGGCACATGTGCGTCACGGGCCCCGAGGGCGCGCTGCCCGACACCTCGGGCCCCGCGGCCGGCACCGGAGTGGACGAGCCGGGAACCACCACCCTGGTGGCCGGGGCGCCACTGGAGTCCCGGGGCGTCGGCGGCGACCGGGCCGTGCTGGTGCGCGGCCCGAACGGTGCCGAGTACCTGGTGTGGCGGGGCAGCAGGCTGCCGCTGGACGAGGACTCCGACGCCCGCAACGCCCTGGGCTACGGCTCCCGGCAGCCGATAGCGGTCTCCGCGGCCTTCCTCGACGCGCTGGCACCCGGCCCCGCCCTGGAGCCTCCCCCGGTCCCGGGGCGAGGTGGGCGGGGCCCCGCGCTCGGCGGCCAAGCCAGCCGGATCGGCCAGCTGTTCGAGGTACGTGTGCCCGGCGGCGACAGCACGTACCACCTGCTGCGCGAGGACGGCCTGGTGCCGCTGACCCGGCTCGGCGCAGCCCTGGTGCTGGGCGACCCCGCCACCCAGAAGCACGCCTACCGGGGCCGGTCACCCGAGGTCCGCGCGGTCGGCGCGGACGCGCTGCGCGAGCACGGGGTGGCGGACACTGGCGCCGCCAAGTCCCCCGAACTGCCGGACGAACCGCCGGTACCGCAGTCCGTGCCGCGCGGCACCGCGCTCTGCGCGCAGGTGGACGGCGACGACGGCGGCGCGACGATCGGCACGGTGCTGGCCCCGCTGACCGGGCTCGCCCCGCTCGCGGTGCCGGAGGGCACCCCGGGGCCGATGGAGCCGGCCTGCGCGCCGGTGGACGCCACGGTGGTGCGGCCCGGCCGCGGAGCCCTGGTCCGCGCCCTGCACGCGAGCGGCTCCGCGCACGCCGCGACCACCTACCTGGTGGCGGAGAACGGCGTGAAGTACCGGGTCTCCGCCAAGGAATCGCTGGAGGCCCTCGGCTACGGAGCCGGGGACATCGCCTCCGTCCCGGCTCCGCTGCTGGCCGCCCTCCCGACCGGCGCGGACCTGGACCGGGCCGCAGCGACCGGCGCCGCTGAGCCCAGGGTCACCGCTCCCGACTGCCGGGCCGCCGGGCCGCCGGAGAAGAGCGGGACCGTGGGCGGGACGGCCGGGTCGGGAGCGTCGGGGGCGTCGGGCGCGGCGCGCAACACCGCGCAGGACTGACCCCGCCCGAAGGTCCGGGCCGCGGGCGAAGGTCCGGGCCGCGGGCGAAGGTCCGGGCCGCGGGCGAAGGTCCGGGCCGCGGGCGACGCCGCACCCCCTGCACCGGGGGTTTCCACCCGGGGGAGACTTCAGGCCGAATTCGGCACCGTTCCGCAAGGAGAAGGCCGCAACATCCCGGCACGACACGAGCAAAAGCTCAGAGGAAGCTCAAATAGCAGCGCCCGGGGTCACCGGAAAAGCCGGACGGTTCGCCCGCATTGCCGGAATGAAGGCCACCTGGATTTCGCTTCCGCGACCCTGCGCACCCCTGCGCCACCAGCGCCGTGACACTGTGCAGACCGCCGGTGCACGGCCCGTACGCAAGGCGAACTAACCTGTTTCGCAAGCAGGTTGACGCATACTCAGTGATGCCGTGAATGTGCCTGACGGCGTTGCGCCTGACCGAGGAAGCTCATTAGCCTCAGCGGCGCGAGAAGACTCGCCGCAACGAAGGGAATGCGACATGGCGAACACTGGCTCGAGAAAAGCGGACTACGCCAAGGGCCTGGAGGGCGTCTCCTCCCTGGAGACGGCCCGGGGCCAGGTCGAGAAGACCCGGAACAACGTCGCCGAGACCGCCGCACGTTCGGGCGTCGGCGGCGACGAGGGCCAGGCCCTGCAGAGGCTCTTCCGCAGCTGGGACAACGAGGCGCAGCGGGTCGTCGTCCAGATCTCCAAGATGGTCGACGCGCTCCAGGACAACATGACCTCCGCCGACCGCCTGGCCAAGGAGAACCAGGACCTCACCGAGGTCCTCACCGGCAAGACCAGCCAGGGCGTCTTCGAAGCACTGCGCTGACCACCACGGCTCCGGTCTCCCCTCCAGAGGCCGCGGCCGTGTCAGACCGCCGGGCCGGACGCCCGGCTTCCCGAGAGGAGATGCCATGGCCGACGGCATCATCGATGTCCAGTACGCCAAGGTCCGCCACGCCATCGAGGAGTTGAAGGACCAGACCCAGACGATCATCGCCACGCTCAACAGCCTCGAGGACCAGCTGAAGCCGCTCATCGCCTCCTGGGAGGGCGCGGACCAGGAGATGTACCGCCAGGTGCAGGCCGAGTGGAACCAGGCCACCAGGACCATGGCCGCGCTCCTCGGCGACAACAGCCGGCTGGTCCAGAGCATCCACGACAACCACGCCCGGGACGAGCACATGAGCGCCGACAACTGGGGCAGTGTGCGGCCGCGTTAGCGCATGGCGGGTGGCGTCCGCTCCGCCGCGGCGCGACCCGGCTGCCGCGGCACTGGCCCTGACCGGAGCACACCACCCGGCGCCCCGGTCCGGCGTCACCGGCCGGTCCCCCGCGCCGGACCGCGCCCCGCCGGACACACCGGCCCGGCTCACCGCGGCGGCCGCGTACGGTCGCGGGGGCGCCGTGCCGGGACCCACCCGAAGTACCCCTGTCCGAGCAGCAGACCGCAGGAGGACGTCCCATGGCCCAGGGAGAGGCCGACGTCAGGCATTTCGACCTCAAGCAGATGGAGCGCTTCCGGGACGGCGAGGTGCAACCGGTGCACGCCGCCGCGAAGAAGCACCACACGGAGGGCGTCGAGGGCATCCGTCCACTCGGCCATCTGCTGGACGGCCACATCACCGCGGAGAACCTGGACCAGAAGCAGCAGATCCTGCACATCGGCAGGATGGTCATCGAGGACCTCGTCTCGGGCCCCAAGCTGATCGAGGACGTCCGCACCGCGGCCGAAGCCCTCGACAAGCTGCTGGGCGACCAGGTGGACCTCTTCAAGGAGCTGATGGCGGCGCTCACCGAGACCATCGAGAAGGCCGCCGAGACCAAGGAGAACAACCTGGACGCGATCGACGCGCAAACGCTGCTCCAGACGCTGGAGGACGTCGACGCGCTCCTCACCGGCGCACCGGACGACACCCCCCGAACCTGAGCCGCGGGAGCCGCAGGGCGCGGGCCGGTCTCCGGACCCGGGCCCAGGCCGAGGCCCGGACAACCGTGGACACACCCGCCGGACACCGCATCGGATGACGGTCGCCGGCACCGCAGACAGACGACCAGAAAGGGCGCCCCGGTGGTCGATCGGTACGATCCCAACTCCGCGGACCACGTCGGCAGATACGACGGCGCAGGCGGCGCCTCGACCGACGTCTGGGGCGGTCTGGTCACCCACCTCACCGGGTATCCGGTCCCTGACCGCAGCACCGTCTTCGACACCCTCCGCTCGGACAACGGCGGCAGGCTGTTCCGGGGCGACATCAAGGAACGCGGGCTGAGGGATCTGGTCGAAGACCCCTCCGGCTTCCTGAGGGACGCCGGCCAGGACTACGACATCTGGTTCCTGGACAGCGGCGAGCCGTTCAAGATCATGCAGGCGCGGATCGTTTTCGAGGGCCGTGTCAAGACGGAGAACGGCGACATCCTCTTCGCGGACCCGGGCTCCGACAACGTCGAGAGCGCGCAGGTACGCGAGGGCAACGAGTTCAAGGACGCGCACGGCGACCAGTTCAGCACCATCCCGCTCAGCCGGTATATGAACGGGCCGCGGACGGCGCTCATCGCCCTGCGCAACGGCAGCACGCAGGGAGTCGGCTTCAGCAACCTCGGCGTGCCCGACGCCGACGCCGTGAACCTGGACTCCTTCGACACCACGTCGGACTCCTTCGACTTCGCCGCCAAGTTCTTCAGGGACACCGCGAAGGTGCTCACGGACTGGGAGGAACGCTTCGGACGGGACGACGCGAGCTGGCAGGGCGAGTCCGCGGAGATCTTCCGCAGCCTGCTGCGGAAGATCAGGGAGAACTACGACAACTACAACGAGTCCTTCGACTCCACACCCGGGTCGGGCGACGACATCGGTACCGGACGCACGGTGTACTCGCGGGCCCTGTCCCTGGCCCGCCGGTATCTGGAGGGCACGGCCGACGATCTACTGGACGCCTGGTTCACGTGGGCGAAATCCCCGTTCTACGACCCGCACCAGGTTCTGCGCTACGTACTGGACGAACTCGGCCGGTGGGTCTACGAGAACAACATCACCAAGACGGACATCTACGGGGAGAGAGACTACGACGTACCCCGTTACAGCAGGATCGGCGCCAGGCCGCAGCCCGGCTTCTCCCAGGTGCACCCCGAGTACGGCGATCTCGCCGACTGGGCGAACTGGGCGAAGGTCGGCGACAAGGCCGTCAGCATCTGGACCCAGGGAGTCGACGAGTGGCTGGGCAAGCCCGCCGCCCGGATCCAGGCGCAGCTGAACAACCGCTTCATCGACCTGGGCCCGGACTTCACCGGCAACCTGCCCCAGCCGAAATCCACCACCGGGGTCGGGGAGGAGTACCAGGCGAAGCAGCTCGAGGAGCAGCAGGAGGAGTACGAGCGCCAGCAGCAGGAGCAGCGTGAGTACCAGGATCAACTCCGCCAGGAACAGGAAGAGCAGCGCCAAGAACAGCTCCGGTACCAGGACGAGCTGCGCCAGGAACAGGAGCAGCAACGTGAGGAAGACCAGGCGTACCAGGAGGAGCTGCGCCAGGAACAGGAGCAGCAGCTCCAGGAAGACCGTGCGTACCAGGAGGAGCTGCGCCGGCAGCAGGAACAGCAACTCGAGGAAGACCGCGCGGCGGTGGAGGAGAACCTCGGCAGCCTCGGCGATCCGAACGCGGTCGGCGAGCAGCTTCTCGACGGCCTCGACGGGATACCGAACCCCGGCGACGTCGTCACCGAGTCCCCCGGCGGGCTCGGCGACCTCGGCGACCTCGGCGACCTGAACGGCGCATCTCCCGACAGCGGCGGTGAGCAACTGTCCGCGGACATCCTGTCCCCGCTCCCCCAGGCCCTCGGCGGCCCGGGCATGCTCAGTACCGGGACGGGCGGGTCCGTCCGAAACCCGACCGGGGGTACGACCCGGCTGGACGGCGGAACGGTCGCCGTCGACTTCCCGGACGGCAGCCACACCGCCTTCGACCCGGACACCGGCCTCCTCACCACCACCCAACCCGACGGAACCACCCAGACCACCGACCTCACCCACGGCGCAACCATCACCAACCCCGACGGCTCCACCACCACCCTCGACAACGGCCTCCTCACCACCACCTACCCCGACGGAACCACCCAGACCATCGACCCCACCACCGGCCAGACCACCACCACCCAACCCGACGGAACCACCACCACAACCAACCTCGGCACCCTCACCGACCTCATCGGAGACCCGGGCAGCCTGAACACCCCCACCGGCGGCCACATCTCGGTCGACGACGGCGACTTCACCACCACCTACCCCGACGGCAGCCACACCGCCTTCGACCCCGACACCGGCCTCCTCACCACCACCCAACCCGACGGAACCACCCAGACCACCGACCTCACCCACGGCGCAACCATCACCAACCCCGACGGCTCCACCACCACCCTCGACAACGGCCTCCTCACCACCACCTACCCCGACGGAACCACCCAGACCATCGACCCCACCACCGGCCAGACCACCACCACCCAACCCGACGGAACCACCACCACAGCCAACCTCGGAAACCTCACCGACCTCATCGGAGACCCGGGCATCCTCAACACCCCCACCGGCGGCCACATCTCGGTCGACGACGGCGACTTCACCACCACCTACCCCGACGGCAGCCACACCGCCTTCGACCCGGACACCGGCCTCCTCACCACCACCCAACCCGACGGAACCACCCAGACCACCGACCTCACCCACGGCGCAACCATCACCAACCCCGACGGCTCCACCACCACCCTCGACAACGGCCTCCTCACCACCACCTACCCCGACGGAACCACCCAGACCATCGACCCCACCACCGGCCAGACCACCACCACCCAACCCGACGGAACCACCACCACAACCAACCTCGGCACCCTCACCGACCTCATCCCAGACCTGACCACCGGCGACCGCTGGAGCGACAGTTCGTTCCTCTCCCGGGAACTGGGTTCAATGGGCGGGGCCGCCTCCTCCGTGGGGGACGTGCCGCTGTCCGTGCCGGGGCCCGGCACAGGCATGAGTCCCACGGAGACCGGAGCCCTTCTGCCGTCCGGGGTGGGGCCCCTTCCTTCCCACACCGTCGATGCGACCGAGGCCTCCCCGCTGTCGGGCGTCTCCCAGCCCATGGTCGACCCACTCGCCACCGGCACCGGCACCGGCACCGGCACCGGCACGTCGGGTATGCCCATGGGGGGCATGCCGATGGGAGGAATGCCCATGGGAGGCATGGGCCAGGGCGGTGAGAAGGGCAACGGCGAACGGGTGCGCGCCGTGCTGATGGACTCGCTTGAGGAGAGCGAGCGCCGCAACCGCCGGCGACGCGGCCCCTGGAACGGCAAAGCAGACGAGGACACCTTCCTGGCCCCGGCAACGCGGGTTTCGACCGCCAGCGGCGGCTCCCGCCAGGAGGACACGGAGCCGGGCGGCAGCACCACCCGCTCCACCGGCTCCGCCGGCTATCTGGAGGAGGACGCCGACGTCTGGGGCACCGAAGAGGGCGGAACTCCCGCCGTGATCGGTCGGTGACCACCGCAGCGATGAGGCATGATCGTGCCGGACACCGAAAGTCGTCCGGCTCTACAACTACCGCCGGACGCCTACCGTTTCGGGACGTGCCGGACACCGACGAGGCCCCCGCGGGGATCGGACGCGCGGATCGTGGCCGCACGTCATGAGAGAGCAACACGGAAGGACGGAACGGGCGTGACGGAACCTCTGGAAAAGCGCCTGGAGCGGGCGATGGCCGAACTCCAGGCTGCCCAGGAGGCGGTCGCACGCACCGAACGGGAGCTGCGGCAGGCGTCGTTCGCCGTACTGTCGTCGGACCGCGCGGTCCGGGCCACGGTGGGCCCGCAGGGGGAGCTGACGGGGATCGATTTCCTGGAGGACAAGTACCGCGCCATGTCCCCCCAGGAGCTCGCCGCCAGTGTCCTGGAGGCGGCGAACGCGGCTCGCCTGAAGATGAATCGCCATGTGATGAAGGCGATGGCCCCGTTCACCGAGCCGAGCAGCGACGTGCCGGAGCTCAAGGGCTTCGAGCTGGACTGGGAGCGCATCTTCGGCCCCGGGGTACTCGAGGGCGACGACGAACCGGCCCGCCCCGACCGGACCGCCGGCACCTGGCGCGACGCACTCGGCGAGGACGGGGAGGACTGACGGTGTCGGAGCGCTACTACGCCGATCCGCAGCGGATCGAGTCCCTGGCGGGACAGCTGGAGGAGATCGGCGCCATGGCCAAGGCCATCACCGAGGAGTTCGTCGACGAGCTGGCCCCCACCGTCCGCTGGCCCGGAACCCAGGGTGAGTTCGCGGCGAGCGCCGGGCCGCAGGAGCAGAAGGAGCGACAGGCCGCCAAGGACACCATGCTGGCCATCCGCGACGCGCTCGTGGCCATCACGGACGCCACCGTCAGCCAGGTCAGGCTGATGCAGGGCACCCGCGACCACAACATCGAGGAGATCGAGCGCAGCGGGAGCCGAATCGACACCGACGGCCTGGGCAGCGACCCCGCCACGGGCGGCGACGGCGTCACGGGCGGGCATGTCCGCCACTGACCCCCGTACCGCCGGCATCGGCCGCTCCCTGCCGGGAGCGGCGGTCCCGGCCCGCCCGCACGACCCGCGGGACGGCACACGGGACGGCCGTCGATGAGCATTCAGGCGTCACCCGAGGTCAACGCGATGCTCTTCATCCTCACGGGGGAGAGACTCACCGACGCCGACGAGGACCTCGCGTACCAGAGCCGCCAGCCCTACGCCGGCCTGGGGCGGAAGGTCAACCGGCTCTCGTCGCTGGTCGACAAGTCCGTCCACGACATCGGCCGCTCCATGCCGGACGACCTCGCCACGTCGTACGCGAAGGCGATGGGGACGCTCACCGGTGACGGGGGGAAGAACCACCTCCGCGACTTCGCCGACCAGTTGGACAAGATCGCCGAAGGGCGACGCAAGACCTCCATGAACATCATGGAGTCCAAGTGGCAGATCATCGCCGAGGTCATCCGGCTGCTCATCGAGATCGCCGTCTACCTGGCCATGTCCGTCTTCACCGGCGGCGTCACATCCAGCCAGATCATGATGGCCAAACTCCGCAGCCGACTCGTCATCCTCACCACGCTCAGCCATATGCTCCGGCGTCTGCGCCTGACGCCGTCCCTCACCGAGGCTTTCCAGGAGGCGTTCGCCACGTTCGCGGTGCGGCTGGCCATGATCAACTTTGCGCCGGAGGGGCGCCGCCCCGACAGCTTCGACTGGGGGGAAATCCTCAAGTCCGCGGTGTTCGGTGCCGGAGCGGGCCTGCTGACCGGGATCTTCGACGACCTGGCGAGGAACATCGTCCGGAGCTACGACCGCAACTTCCTGAAGAACGGAACGGACCTCGACTTCAAGAGCAAGCCCCACGGGCCCAACACCCCGGGCACCGACCTCGTCGACGGCGCGGCGCCGGGCGTGCGCAACGGTTCGAGCCGTTGGTGGGACGAGCGGCTCGTGCACGACAACGCCGACCGCAAGGGCGCACTGGCCGGCCACTACGGACTCATGGGGACGACCGACTTCGTCGCCGCCGGCGCCGGGGAGGCCCTCGCGGAGATCCTGATCAAGGGCGCCTACGACGGGGACTGGTCGACCAGTTGGTACACGTTCGTCGGAGCGGGCATCAGCAGCCAGGTCGAGGCCGCGATCATCGGAACCGTCGTGAACAGCGGCACCGAACTGCGAAGTGCCATCGACAGGCTCCGCGACCGGCCGCCCACAGTCTCCGGGGGCACTGGGGACAGCGAAGGCAGCGGGGACGGCGGGGACAGCGAAGGCAGTGGGGGCAGTGGGGAGGCCGAGAAGGAAGCCCCAGCGGACTCGCCCGCGACAGGCGGACCGGAGGCCGGGAGAGACGCCTCCCCGATCACGGAGAGCGCCCGTGACGTGGGCACCGCTCCCCGCAGACCCCCGACGCAGACGAACCCGGAGGCGCCTGCGCACCTCCCGAGCCCAACATCTGCGGCCGCGGCGGAGAGTGAACTGTGGCGGCAGGTCCGCAACGGCCCCGCCGACGTCCGTGAGCAGGCGCTGCGCGACCTCGGCGACCTGCGCGGCGGGGCGCGGCCCGGCATCACCGAGATCGGTGTCCGCGACAGCCTCCTCACCGACCTGGCTTCGGTGCCAGAGGTCCGGGTCATACCCGCCGTGGACAGCGCCGCAGCACGGACGGACGCCGACTTGGTCCGCCTCGCACTCGACGGT
Source organism: Streptomyces spongiicola (assembly GCF_003122365.1). Classification (NCBI taxonomy): domain Bacteria; kingdom Bacillati; phylum Actinomycetota; class Actinomycetes; order Kitasatosporales; family Streptomycetaceae; genus Streptomyces; species Streptomyces spongiicola. Next base: position 6,487,288 of record NZ_CP029254.1, on the reverse strand, counting down.
CTCGGGGTCCCGGTCGTGGTCGGCTCCACGATCACGACCGGCGCACCCGCACCCGCACCCGCACCCGCACCCGCACCCGCACCCGACGCCACCCTTGCGTCCGGGGCACCCGCCACCAACCCCACCCCCACGACCGGCGCGCCCACCACCGACCTCGACGGCTCCCGCAGCGGAGCCACCTCGCCCTCGCTCCCGCAGGCCCCCCTCACCGGCTCCTCCACGAACTCCCCCGTACCCGCCGCAAACCAGGCGGCCGGGGCCGGCGGGCGCGCGGGCGGCACTCCCACCGGCACTTCCACCACCGGCACTTCCACCACCGGCGCTCAAGCCACCGGTACTCAAGCCACCGGCGCGATGCCGTCGGCCTCCTCGCCTACGGCTCCCCAGGACACCCGCACTCCCGGCACCGGCGAACGCGCTGACAGCACCCCCGCAGCGCCCGTCACACCCCCCGAGGCGGACTCCTCCGCAGTGGCGGCCGACTCCCCCGAGAACGCAACCGCTCCGGGACCGCTCCATCCCGCGTCCGGCCCGGTCCTCGGAAGAGGCGCCGCAGACACCGCCCCTCCGCAGCCGGTGGACACCACCGGCTCGTACGGTGGCGGCACCGGGGGGCAGAGCGCCGACGGCATGCCCGGAGACACGTCCGACACCGTGACGGCCGGCGCCCCCGCTTCCGTTGGGGCCACGCCGTTGACGATCGTGGTGTCGGAGACGCCACCGCCGGGAGAGGGGTCACCGGCAGCGGCCCGACTGCTCGACCGGGCGGGAACGGATCGGGCCGTGGCACTCGGCCCTCCGGTCGCACCGGACGGAGCGAGTCGCCCGGTGCGTACCGCCGTCGAGCTGACCCGCGAGGCGCCGGGCGCCCCCGTCCGGAGCCGGCTTCTCGCCACCCCGGTGGCGGCCCCCTCGACACCGCACCACGCCGCGAACAGAACAGACATCGCGAATTCCTCGCATACCGCGCATACCGCAGACAAAGCGAACGGCACGGGTGGTACGGGTGGCAGTGCCGGCGGCGACCGGACCGGCGCCGTGGACGCTGCGGACACCATGGGCGCGGCGAACGCCACGGAGACCGTGAACGGCGCGGAAACCTGGTTCCCCGGAGCAGACGTGCTGCTGCCCCTCGCCGATGCCCTCGGCCCGGACCCCGGTTCCCGCCCTGCCACCGAGAGCAGCGGACAGGCCGACGACGGCCTTCTCTCCGACGCGCCCGCGGCCTCATCGGTGCCGCCCGCGAGGCCGACCGCTTCCGCGCACGGTGACGGGCCCGCCCCGAGCCCTACTCCTCTCACCGCGTCCGCTGCCGAGCCCGCGGGCCCGTCCTCACGCTTGAACGGCACCGCCGGTGACGTGTCCGGCGAGTGGAGCGGCACCGACAGCCACGGCCTCGAAACCGGTGGGGCGGCATCCGGCACCAGCACCAGCACCAGCACCAGCACCAGCACCAGCACCAGCAGCGAACTCGGGACAGGGCCGGACGTCACCGCGATCCCGCATTCCGCCGTTTCGGCGGAGAACGGTCCGATGGCGCCCTCGGCCGCGTCCTCCGCCGCCGCGGTCACCGACCCGCCGGCCGCCCCTCCCACCGCACCGCCGTCCCGGACTGCCACCCCTCCCACCGCACCGCCGTCGTCGGGCCGGATCGTGGTACGGCCCGCGGACGGCGGCCCCTCCGACGGCCGGGGCGGCGCGCGGAACGCCGCCGAGAAGGTGGTCACCAGCGTGGACGGCCGGCGTGTGCCCCTGGAGCAGTTGCGGCGCTGGGTGCCGGAGACGGCCGAGGGCCCTCGGCAGGGCCGCGCCGTCCGGACGTTGACCGTCTCTCCGAGCCGGACCGAGGACGAGGCGGAGGCGAACCGGCGCGCGCTGCTCGACCAGGACGGTTTCCGGAGCGTGCGTACGACGTCCGCTGCCCCGGCCGCGGGCACCGGGACCACCCCGCCCACCCACTCTGCCGTGCTCACCGGCCGGTCTACCGTGTTCACCGGCCGGTCGGCCCCGCTGCCCGGTGCGGGCACCGAACGTGGTGCCGACTACGTCGCGGCCCACGGCACTCCCCGTACCGTCACCCTGGGCAGCGACGACCGTGCGCACCCCGCGGTGACCGTCAGCGGTGTGCAGTTCGGCGAGGTACTCAGGACCTGGGCCGCGGAGAGTGACCAGGACCGTCCGCTGGTCCTCTTCGCCTGCCGCACGGGGCGGCAGCCGGAGCGAGCGGGACTGCCGGTGGCGCAGCACGTGGCGAACCGGACGGGTCGGCCGGTGTACGCGCCCACCACGGACGTGGGCACGGCGGAGGACCGGGACGGCAACGTCCGCGCGGTGCTCGTCGAGGGCGCCGAGGGGCCGGGGCGGTGGCGGCTGTTCACCCCCGAGCCCACCGGCGCCGAGTTGGACGCGCTGGCGCGCGAAGCCGGTCTGCACACGGGGACGGAACCGGCCGGTGCCTTCGCCCGGGCTCGTGCCCTCCAACAGATCCGTACCCTGCGCGAGGCCCTCGGGCCGAACGCCGAACAGCGTCCGGAGAACCGGGAACTGCTCGCCGCCCTGGCCTTCGTGGACGACCTGCGCTGGCACTCTTCGGAGACGGCGGCACGCTACGGCGACCCGGGAATGACCCCGGATCTGCTACGCCGGATGGTCGCCGACCGGCCCGGTGCGGTGATCGACAGCACGGGCACGGGCACGGCTGCCGCCCCCTCGGTCGAGCAGTACACCGCGTTCCTGCGCGACGCGGCCGACCTGCGCGCCGTCGCAGGACCCGGCACCACGCTGAACTCCCTGCTGCCCCCGCCCACGCCCACGCTTCCGCCCACCACCCTCGTCTCGCCGGACGAGGCCCGCGGTCTCTCCTATACGGAGTCCGCGCGGATCACCTGGTCCCTCTCCGGCGACCCGCTGCCGCTGTCCGAGCTGGGGCTGAACGAAGACGACACCGCCGAACTCGTCCGCCGCAGGTCCGACCCTGGCGTCCTCGCACACACGGACACCGACGGCGACACCACCGCGGAACGCGCTCGCCGCAGGTCCGACCCAGGCATCGCCCCGCCTCCGCACAGCGACCCCGCCGACACCGCCGACACCACCGACACCACCGATGCTCCCGCCGACGAACCGGCACAGCCCCCCGCCACCGACACCACCGACACCACCGACACCACTACCGAACCAGGCACCACCGCCGAACCCGAACACCCCCACATGCCCGGGCCCCGGCTCGCCGCAGAACAGCAGGAGGAGCACACGGCAGCCCCACCTCCGCCAAGCGACCAAGCCGAAGCGGGTGCCAGGACCGGTCCCAAGACCGGTGCCGAGGCCCGTACCGAAGCCGAAGCCGAAGCCGATGCTGATGCCGAAGCGATGGCCGGACCGGGAGCACAGCCCGACCCGGGCATCCTCGTGCACGCGCACGACATGGTCTTCCGACGGCTGAACACCCCGGGCGACGGAGACTGCCTCTTCCGGTCGCTGCTCGACGGCGCGCGAAGCCAGGGGCTCAGTGCTCCCTGGACCGGACGGAGCGTCCCCGAACTGCGCCGGTTGCTGCGCGACAGGATCATCGCGGCCGGACCGGACCCGGTCACCGGAAGCATCGACCCCGTGACCACCGTCATAGCCGATCTGCGGGTGCGTGCCCTGGGGAACGCGAAGGACGGGAACGAGCGGCGCCGGATCGACGACGAGTGGGAGGACATCCGGAAGGCTGTCGCGGACCGCGACGATGCCGAGGGATGGCGGAACATCCTCCGAAACAGCGCCTATCGGGATCTCCTCACGGTCGCCTCGACCCCCGGTGCGGCGCGCGAGCTGACCTACCACGGGCTCGTCGCCGCCGCGGCGGAACGCACCTCCCTGTGGGCCTCCCCCTTCGCCGACGATCTCCCGCAGGCGCTGGCACGGGCGCTGGACCTCGACCTCCGGCTCGTCCTTCCCGGCTCTCAGCCGCCCATCGCGCTCGGTGAACCCGGTGACCGGCCCTCGCTGTATCTGGCCTACAACGGCTACGACCACTATGACGCCCTGGCTCCGCAGCCTGTTCCGGAAGCAGCCGCCCTCCCGGTCGCAATGATCCCCGCCACCGAAGACGGGCCCCCCGGCCTTGCGAGCACGGCAGACTCCGCAGAAACGGTAGGCACAGACGCCGCAGACGCCGCGGACACCTCAGTCACCACAGACACCACAGACACCGCGGACGCCATGACGGATCGGCCAGAGGCCCCCGGCACCGCTGGCAACCTCCCACCCACGGCGGACAACGGCACCCGCGCGGGACAGGAGGCCGCACCACAGCCGCGTCCGGTCACCGAGAGCGGTACGCCCGACGCTCAGGACCGGCAGTCGCCGACTCCGGTACGGCCCGCGGACGAATCCTCGGACCGGCAGAGGCCCTCGGGGGCTCCAGGGGACGGTACTCAAGGCGAGTCGGAGGAAGCACCCGCCCCGGCCGGCGACACCCCTGCCGCAGCGAACAGCACTCCCGTCGAGGCGGACGGCACCCCTGCCCTGCCCGCCACCGACGGCACTCCCACCGACGAACCGACACAGGCCCCAACCACCACCGACAACAACACCGACACCACCACCGACAACGCCGACGACACCACCGGCACCACCACCGACAACGCCGACGACGCCGCCGACACCGACACCGACACCGACAACACCACCGGCACCGCCGACACCACCACCACCGACAACGCCGACGAACCGGCACAATCCCCCACCCCCACCCCCGACCCGGTCCTCGCCGGACGCCACACCGCGTCCCTGGCGGGCAAGAAGATCACCGAGGACCCGGGGCCCGACGGCGTGCGTGAGCGGATCGAGGCGCTGCTCGGCGACCACGGCGGGGACGTCTCCGTCGCCCAGCGCCTCGACGCCGCCCTGGACCCCGCCAACTTCCGCAAGCAGCACGACCCGATGCTCAACGGCGGCTGGCGTTTCACGGTGCATGTGGACGGCAGGCCCCACGAGATCGAGGTGCGGGCGACCGCCGACCCCTGGATCCTGGACGCGGTGACCGACCCGGCCGAGGACAACGACGGGGAGGGCTTCGGCGTGCCGTCGCGGTCGGAGTACGGCTCCCCACCGCGCAAGGTGGTGATGACGTCCGCCGGGCCGAACCTGGACCTGCCGTGGACCGTCATCCGGCCGCTGGGCGACCAGGTGTCCCTTCTCTTCACCCCCTCCATGACGTGGGGAGGCACCTCCTACGACCGCGAGACCACGGTCACCCGGTCGTCGCAGACGGCGAACGACTTCGCCCTCACCGGAAGGACGGACAGCTACACCTCGCGCTTCAGCTACCGGGTGGCGGTCACGGACCACCAGGGCGCCCGGCTCACCGCCGAGGGTGCCGGCACCCCCGTCACCGGTACGGTACGCGCCGACGTCCCCCGTCCGGAGAGCCTGGCCGAGGGGCGGCCGCGGAGTTGGCGGGGCTGGGAGCACACCCGTACACCCCAGCAGGGTGAGGCCCTCGCAGCCGCCTACCGGGGGCGGGAACCCGCCCCGGGCCACCCGGTGTCCATCACCGGGCTGGACACCGCGCGGAGGGCGGTCTACGAGGCGCTTCCGCGTGAGGCCCGACCGGACGGCGCCGCGCACCAGGACATCGAGGACTTCTTCCAGCCGTCCCACGTCATCGGCGGGTTCGAGCAAGCCTCGGGCCGGGGGCTGCTGTCGAGGCAGCTCGGCCTCAGCGACGGCCGCCGCGCGTATCTGCATCTGACGGTCGAACCCGACGACTCACTGGCCCTGCACACCGTGGACGACAAGGCCACCCTGGGGTCCAAGTGGTCCAGCGAGCACGGCCGGAGCCGTACGGAGAACAGCTCCTGGTCGGTGGGGCTCGGCGGGGGTGCGAGCGTCAACGTGTCGGACGACGGCCCCCTGTGGCTGACCGGTACCGTCGGCTACACGCACTCCCGCACCGTCGGCCACGGTGTCAAGGGCAAGAACGTCGTCGGCGCCGAGTCCGGTCACGAGCGGTCCGACAGGGCCGACCTGGTCGCCACCCGGGTGCGAATACGCGTCTGGCTGACGTCCAGTGCCCTGCGGCCCGGGCTCGACGGGCTGCACGGCACCGACACCACTCCGATCGGGGACCACACCCCACCCGCCGAGCGGCAGCAGTCCCCGCACCCCGCGGACCATGTGGCCATCACCATCGCGCCGCAGCGCGGTGAGGTGCTGCACGCCGTCCCCCACGACGCGCCCGCCCCGCCCGGCGCGGGCGACCGCCCGCAGCTCGGTCCCGACCGGCTCACCGACCCGGTCGCGGCACAGCTCACGACGTTCCTGCACGTCCCGGGTTCGCCGGAGCTGGAGGACCACATCGTGCACGAGATGTCGCGGAGGTTCCCCGGCGTACTGCCGCCCCCCGAGGCGATACGGCCCGGCACCGGGACGGCACCCGCCGGGGACGCCGGAGAGCGTCACCGGGTCGCCCTTCAGGCCTGGGAGAACCTGCGTTCGCTGCGCGGCCTGCTCAGTCCCTCACAACTGCGGGGCGCGGGCGCGATGCTGCTCGAGGGCAGCTACCGGATCACCCTGGACGCACCCCGGACGCCGCTGCTCGGCGAGCAGACCTACGAGATCCTCGTCAGGGCCGAGCCGGCCGAGGGAGACCACCTGGGTTCCCGGAAGTCGACGGCGAAGGCGGCCAGCACCCGTACGACCGGCGAGGACAAGTCCGTCACACACGGCTCCAAGCACGCCGTCAGCATCGCCGGGAATCTGCGCCATCCCCAGACAGAGTCGGATGCGCGGCGCGGATTCGCCGCCGCCGGGCTGGACTTCACCCCCGGCAACCCCTCCCACGGAGTCACCACGGGCTTCGAGACCGAGGTGACACGGACGTTCTCCTTCGAGTCGGAGGCCGATGTCTACGCCCACCCGGTCACGTACCGGGTGCTGATCGGCGTCCAGGACCCGGAGCACCCCACCGCGCGCCTGTCCTCGGCGGAGCCCCCGTCGCCCACCCGGCACCACGGGCAGGTGCGGCCGGGTGGCCGCCTGACGGTCGAGGTCGCAAGGGAGAGCGGGACCACCGGCACGGCACCGCCCGCCGGACTCCCCGGTCTGGACATGCTGCCGCAGCGCCACGCGATCCGCCACGTCACGGACGGGGACGGCTTCCGCGACAAGGCGCTGCAATCGCTGGCCGGCGCCTTCGAGAAGAGGTCGGTCGAGGCCACTGCCGCCACGGCCCTCCAGCGCGCGGTACGGGCGGTTCGGTGGGCGACCGGGTTCGACGACGTCCGGGAGGGCGCGCCGCCACCCACGGTGAGCGGCCTGCGAAAGGCCCTGGACGGGATGGCCGACGACGGCCACCTGCGGTCCCTGCTCTCCGCCTCGCACGGCGGGTGGGCCAACAGCGGTGACGAGCAGGTCGGGTCGGGACGCAACCGCGACACCGTCGGACTGTCGGCACGAACCCGCCTGAGCGGCTTCCGGTTCCGCGGCACGATGCCCGGCGAAGGCAAGCTGGAGATCGAGACCAGGTCCAGCACCTCGACCGCCGTGGCGGACAAGAACTCCCGCGCACTCAAACTGGGAGGCGGCTACGACACCGCGCACTACCCGTCGGAAGGGGACTCCGCCGAGTCGTTCCAGGCGCGCGGCGGCCCCAGGATCAAGGGCGGACAGGGTTGGAGTGACGGCGACAACGTCAAGCAGCAGACGACGACTTCGCGGAAGACCGCGCACCAGGGGACGTGGCACCTGTACGAGGCGGACGCCGACGTCACCGTCCAGGGACGTGTCACGGCCTGGGACGGCGTCGTCACCGTCGGCGACCCGGAGTCGAGCCGGCACCGGGTGCTGGTGCTGCTCTCCGACGACGACGTGCGGCGGCTGGGCGCCGAGGGAACCGCGGACACCGCGACGGCTCGCACCGCCCCCGCGGACACCGGTGCGACGGCTCGCACCGCCCCCGCGGACACCGCCGTGCCGCGCCGGGCTCCGCTGCTGGAACAGGGGCTGCTGAGCGGCGCGATCGCCGACATCCCGTCGTCGGACGAGATCCTCGGCGAGATCGACCGGCAGATCCGCGGGCTGGAGAAGGCGGCGGATGTACCGGTGACCGCTCTGGAGTTCGCCGGGACCTTCTCGCCGGAGAACCTGTCGGCCAACTACGAGGAGCTGGTGGGCCAGGGCATCTTCGAGTACCGCGTCCACGAGTCCCACGCCGGCCGGCTGGTCACCCGGGTCCTGGTGCGCGGCGTCCCGCGGCACGAGTGGACCGACGAGGGAGACCACTCCACCGGGGACACCACCCGCAAGGTCGGCCTCTCGCAGACCGTGACCGGCAGTTCGGGGCACAACTGGTCATGGGGCCTCGACGTCAACGCCCGCCTGTCCTACGCGCCGATCGCGAAGTCCGGGGACGACGGGTCGTCGGCGGACACCCCCTCGCCCGTGTTCCGTAGCGCGGGCTGGGCGCCGTCCCTCGGTACCGAGGTCAGCCCGGCCCGCAGCGCGGACGCGGGCGTCACCACCAAGGTGGAGCACAAGACGTCGAAGTTCGGCGACATGGTGAGGTTCGCCAACCGCATGCGCTTCGAGGTCACCGTGACCCGGGGAACCGTGTACCCCCTCCTCGGTGAACGCCCCGGCGATCTCGTGGCGCCCAGGCTCGTGGAGCCGACGTGGCCGGTCCACGTCTATGTACCCACGTCGCTCACGGAGCGCGGGCGGGCGTGGGCCCTGGAAAGCGGGGGCACCACCGGTGCCCCCGCCGGCACCGTGCCGGTCACCGCCGGTCAGGCCGACCGGGACCGCTGGCAGCAGTCGCTGGACTCCGCGCACGATCTCGTGGGCTTCGACAGCCAGGGTGCGCTCCTCGGCGACGCGCAGAGGCTGCTCACCGCGCCCCGCCCGGGGACCGGCGGCATCTGGAACCTGCTGGGAGCCGTGTCCGGGTGGGTGAGTTCGGCCTTCTCCACGGACCTCTCCACGGGCCTCTCCACGGGCCTCTCCACGGTCGCTCCCGGCCGGGGGGCGGCCGGCACGGACGGCTACCGTCCGATGGCCACCCCCAGGCAGGGCGGAGACACGACCACGGCCGACCGGGGGCAAGGCGACCCGGAGGCCTACCGGCTGGTCGCCACACCCAGACCGGGCGGCGACACCGGGCGGGGGGCGGAAGCCCCCTCGCCCCGCCACTGGCCCGAGGGCATAACGCCCGAGGCCGCTCACTCAGCGGTACGGTCCGTCGCCTCGGGCCACCATCCGGAGGGCGGTACGAACCTTCCGCCGCGTGAGCGGCGCTTGACGCCGGAACGGCAGGCCGCGCTGCGTCAGGCGCTCTCTCAGCAGACCCTGACCTCGGTCTTCCACCAGCTCAAGGACCCCGTCACCGGGTACCGCACGATTCCGCTCGGCAGCGATGGCCGTACGGGGCTGGAGCTGCGCCTGCGCCCCACCGGGGAGGCGCAGGAACTGTCCGCTCGCGCCGAGGGAAGCGACGAGATCAGCGTCTCGACGGAACCCGAGTCGTCCACCAAGTCCACCACCGGTGTGACCGCAGCCCTGAAACCCCTGACGGGGCATGTGTTCCTCACGGAAGGGACGACGGACGAGAACAGGTCGACCGTGGTTGTCCCCTCCCTCAGCGACATCGCGAAGGTGGAGTACGGCAGGACGTTCGAGAGGAAGGAGCCCGTGACACTCGCCCCCGGGGTTCCCTCCCGGACCCTCACCCCGCCGACCGTGCCGCACGGCAAGTCGGCCGGCGAGCCCGGCAAGGCCACGCTCAAGGGCGCTCAGGTGCTGATGCGGCAGCCGGTCCGGCTCACCACGCAGAACTTCGACGAGAACGGCACGTACGGGAACACGGCTGAGACCGACGGGCACGTCTACTACTGGGTGGCCAGGACCACCGACGAGGCGACCGCCGGGACGACCACCTCCACCGACGGGGCTTCCGAAGCACGTTCCTCCTCGCCCTCTTCCGCCTCCCCCTCCTCCGTCTCCTCGCCCTCTTCCGCCTCCTCGCCCTCTTCCGCCTCCCCCTCCTCCGTCTCCTCGCCCTCTTCCGCCTCCTCGCCCTCCTCCCCCTCCTCCACGACCACGCCGACCCCCACACCCATGCCCACGGCGACCGACGGCACCCCCGCAACACCACGCGCCAACGAAGCAGAGGACGAGCACAACACGACCCGACCATCCGAGCCCACCCCTACCGAACCCACCCCTACCCCCTCTTCCGCCTCCTCCACGACCACGCCGACCCCCACACCCTCACCGCCCCCCACACCCATGCCCACGGCGACCGACGGCACCCCCGCAACACCACGCGCCACCGAAGCAGAGGACGAGCACAACACGACCCGACCATCCGAACCCACCCCTACCGAACCCACCCCTACCGAACCCACTCCATCCGAGCCCACCCCTACCGAACCCCGGAAGAGCGACCAGGCCCGCCCCACGACCCCGGACACCACCACACCCCCACACCCCGACCCGAACCCCGGCCCCGGCCCTGCAACCCCCGACAACGCTCCCGAACCCACACCCAACCCCGACCCCAACCCCACACCCACACCCACACCCACACCCACACCCACACCCACCGCAACCAACGACACCCCCGCGGCACCACCCCCCACCCGCAAACGGCGCGCCGAAGAGCCCGCCGGGCCCGACGCGCCCGCCCAGCGCCCCCGCATCCCGCGCCACGAGAACACCGACGCGGTACTGCGCGAGCGCGGCCTCGTCCCGCCGCGTCCCGAGGAGCACCAGCGGGTACGCGAGCGGGCGGCCGAGCTGGGCGTCTTCGCGGCTCCGGACCAGCCGCTGCTGTCAGCCATCACCCGCGGCTTCGCCGGTCCCAACTGCGGTGAGACGGTGGAGGCGTACCGGGACACCTGGTACGGCCGCCCGCGGGCGGCCGGCTTCCTGGCCACCGGGGCCGACCGCACGGGCCCCGAGCGGGGCTTCGCCTGGACGGTGTACAAGCGCCATGACATGCCGCTGAGTTACGGTCAGGGGCCTGCCGGGTTCGACGCCGTGCTGGAACTCGTCACCAGGGGCGGACCGGGGAGCTTCGCGACCGTGCTGGCCGGCGACCACGGCAGGGTGGGCCACGACTGGGCCCTGGTGCACACCGGCGACGGGGCGTTGCTCTGGGTCGACGTCCACGGCGGGACCGTGCACCCGGCCGAGCCGGGCCGCCCGCCGGCCCAGCTTCCACCGCACGTCCGGATCTGGGCGAGTGCCGCGGACCGGGACGAGGGCCGGCTCGTCGGCGCCGGCACGGACGACCCCTATCTGCTGCGTCCCGACGGCGAGCACCCCGAGGCCCGGTTCGGCATGTCCTCGGACGTCGAGATGGAAGACGTCCAGGACGCGCACCAGACGCCCACGGACGCGGACGTCCCCGGTTCGACGCGGCAGCGGTTCGCCGACCTCACCCTCGACGACAGGCGCGTCAACGACGCCTACCGGCGCCTGACGTCGCGTACTCGGGCGGACTTCGCGACCGACGAGGACCACCGGTACTACGTCCGCCGGACCGCGGGGCACCAGAGCGACGGCGACTACCTCGACTACGTCCGGGAGAGTGTGGAGCAGGCCCGCCCCCTGGCGTTCGTCGTCAACACCATGACCGGTCACACAGACGCGCACCGCGCCACAGAGGTGATCGAGAGCCTGCTGTCCGGTCTGGAGGGCTACGACGGCCGCCTGGCGATCGTGATCGGAGTCAATGCCGACGAGGGAGGGAGAGATGCCCTGGCCGCCGCCGTCGCGTCGGTGGAGCGGCAGATCGCGAGGCTGGACGTGCCGGTGGCCGTCGTCCCGTCGACCTTCACCGGGCCGTTCCCCTACGGCGCGATGCGCAACTCGGTTTTGCACAGCCCCGAGAACATCGCGGCGGTCCAGTCGCTGATGGGCCTTGGCCTGCACCCCTACATCGCGGTGCAGGACTTCGACGACGGCTCTCGGACGGTGCCGTCGGGCCGGCATGTGTTCACACACTTCGAGCAGCTTCTCGACCCGCCCGGGCTGAGGTCGTCCGACCCCGACGAAGCGCTCCCGCCGAGCAGGCCGCTGCTGATGACCGGTGGCTACCGGGTGCCCGGCCCCGAGGAGGCGGAGCAGCAGAAGCGGCTCGTCGAGGACACGATCAGACGCTACGAGAAGAGGAACGGCGCCGTGCCCGCGGAGCTGACCGAGCCCGTGGAGCAGCGTGCCTTCCTCGAACGTTTCCGGCGGGCCGTCGCCGACGACATGCGGGAACGGCGCTGGCAGGCCGCAATCCACCCGCTGCTGCCGTACGCGCCGGAGCCCAACCTGTTCGTGGACGGCGCCGCCGTCCTGCCGCGTCCCGAGGAGGGCGGCGGCGACCGGCCGGACGTCCGGTTCTCCGACAAGGGTGCAGAACTCACCGGACTGGCACGGCAGCTGAACCGGTACAACGCATGGGAACTGGCCAGGCGGTACGAAACCGAACTGGCCGAGCCGGACGGGCGGAGTTTCGAGGTGCCCCCCTCGAAGACGGCCGAGGACACGCACACGACCCTGCCGATGGGTGCGGACGAAGTGCTCGAACGGGTCCGGGCCGACGCCGAGAACAACCGGCTGCCGTTCCGCGGGCCGGCCTATGTCACGGACTTCGAGTCCGGCGCGGTGGTCACCGATCTCTCGCGGATCGCGTACGAGTTCCTGGAGTCCGGGGGGAAGAAGCTGCTCCAGTCGCATGCGGACCTCGGCACCGTCACCAACCGGTTCTTCAGCAACGACAACGGCGGCAGCACCAGGGGGGCCAAGAAGGGAATCAGCCTGGCCAAGCACCGTTCGAACTACGCCTTCCACAACTCGGCGACCTACTGGAGCCATGAGCCCCGGCGCGCGGAGATCCCCGGAGTCCCGACCGGGAGCAAGGAACTGCCCAAGAAGAGCCGGGACAATCTGGGCCACGCGAAGAGGAACGTGATGGCGGATGCCATCTCGGCCCCGATGACCGGCTCCTTCACGGGGCTCAAGGCCGGCGTGTCGGACGCGCACAAGGTCTATGCGGCACAGGAGTTGGCCCTTTCCACTCCCACTCTGCGGGCCGGCCGGCGCCTGGCGGACCTGCTGTTCGGGACGGGGGGCGGGAACGGTCCGGACGACGGCGCGAACGGACGCCTGGTCGTGAGCGGCCGGGACGTCTTCGCCGCCCGCGCCGGGAGCGGACCCTCCGGTCAGGAGATCCCCGCTGACGGCGACTGCCTCTACCACGCGGTCAACCGGGCACTGTCGGGACTCGCGCCGTCGAGCGAAGCGGCCCTGGAACTGCGCGCCTCCGTGGTCCGCTGGGCCCTGGCGCCGGAGAACCTGGGAACCGCCGTGCAGTACGCCGACGAGCACGGCGAGGACTTCGACGACGTCGTCAACGTCCTCGCCGTGAGCGGAAACTGGAACGAGGGAGCGGGTGACCTCGCACCGCGCCTGGTGGCCTCCGCGCTCGACGTCGTGATCAGGATCCACCAGGCCGGCGGCCGGGTCCACGAGCTCCTTCCGCTCGGCGCGACCGACGCCGCCGGCCTTCTCGTCATCGACCTCTCCCTGAACGGCGGCCACTACGAGGTCCACCAGGGCGAACACCGGCCGTCCCTCGCCAAGCGCTCGTCGGAGGACCAGCGAGTAGGCGATGTGCCCCCTCCCAAGCGCACCCGCCCCTGAAGCCCGGTGCCGGCCCCGGCGCCCCAGCCGGTCCGGTGCCAAGCCCGGTGCCGGCCCCCGCGCCCCAGCCGGTCCGGTACCAGGCCCGGTGCCCGCCCCGGCGCCCCAGCCGGTCCCGCGGGGGCGGGGGCCAGGGCGCCGATCCCGTTGCCGGCGCCGCGGGGCCACCGCCCGGGACGGGGTGTGCGTCCTCCCGAAGACGACCCGGGGGTGTCAGTCACCGGCCGAGCCCGCGGGCACCTCCACCCCGCCCGAATTCGGGGACCCGGCAAACCGCCGCCCGGCCCCTCCCCCGCCCGGTCCCCTTCCTCCGCCGCTCCGCCGACCACCGACCACCGACCACCACCGCCGGGCGGACGCGATCCGCGCCCGAAGCCCGGGACCGGAGCAGCCGACGCCCCTCGGAGGCCGTGTCGATGCCGGGCGCGTGGGGTCGGGAGCGGGAGCCTGGACCTCAGGGTTGACCTGTCGCATCCGTACAGCCGCCGGACTCCGCGGAGCCGTCGGCCGGTAGAGCATGGAGGACCGGACCGTGGCGGCCAAGGGAAAGGGCGGCGGCAGCGCCGAGACCGAAGGGGACGGCGGGACGGGGCAGCCCGTCGCGCCCGAGGACATCCGGATCAAGCCGCTCGTCTTCTTCGGCTCCGCCGGGCTGGTCCTCGCGATCTCGATCTGGGCGATCATCACCCCGAGCGGCGCCCAGGACGTCATCGGTGTGGTGGTCGGCTGGATCTCCACCGGTCTCGGCTGGTACTACTTCCTCGCCGCCACCCTGTACCTGGCCTTCGTGGTGTTCATCGGCGCCTCCCGCTACGGCAACCTCAAGCTGGGACCGAGGCACTCCACGCCCGACTTCGGCCTGTTCGCCTGGGGCGCGATGCTGTTCGCCGCGGGCATCGGGATCGACCTGATGTTCTTCGCCGTCTCAGGGCCCGTCAGCCACTACCTCATGCCCCCCGAGGGCCCGGCGCAGACGGTGGAGGCGGCCCGTCAGGCCGTCGTGTGGACACTGTTCCACTACGGCATCACCGGATGGGCGATGTACGCGCTGATGGGCATGGCGCTCGGCTACTTCGCCTTCCGCTACCGCCTGCCCCTCGCCATCCGCTCGGCGCTCTACCCCATCATCGGCCGCCGCATCCACGGCCGGGTCGGCGACGCCGTGGACCTCGCGGCCATCCTCGGCACGGTGTTCGGTATCTCGGTGTCGCTCGGTATCGGTGTGGTACAGCTCAACTTCGGCCTCGGCTTCCTGTTCGGCGTACCCGAGGGCGTGGCCGCGCAGATCGGTCTGATCGTCGTCGCGGTGCTCATGGCCACGGTGTCCGCGGCGGCCGGTGTCGACCGCGGCATCCGCAGGCTCTCCGAACTCAACGTCGTACTGGCCCTCGTGCTGCTGCTCTACATGCTGGTCGTCAGCGGCCCCGTCGCGCTGCTCAACCAGCTCATCCTCAACATCGGCGACTACGTCAGCCGCTTCCCCTCGATGACGCTGAACACCTTCGGCTACGCCCCGCCGGCGGACTGGCTCAACGCCTGGACGCTGTTCTTCTGGGCCTGGTGGGTGGCGTGGGCACCGTTCGTCGGGCTGTTCCTGGCGAGGATCTCCCGCGGCCGCTCGCTCCGGCAGTTCGTCCTGGCGACCCTCGTCATCCCGTTCGTGTTCACACTGATCTTCCTCTCCGTCTTCGGCAACAGCGCGCTTCAGGTGATCCGCGGCGGCGACATCCGGTTCGGCGAGACGGCCATGGAGTTCCCCGAGCAGGGCTTCTACGGGCTGCTCGCGCAGTACCCGGGGGCGGCGTTCAGCGCCGGGCTCGCCACGGTCGTCGGCCTGCTGCTCTATGTCACCTCGGCGGACTCCGGGGCACTGGTGATGGGCAACCTCTGCTCGCACCTGCCGACCCCCGTCAGCGACTCCGCTCCCTGGCTTCGGGTCTTCTGGGCCGCCGCCACGGGGCTGCTGACCCTGGCCATGCTCCTCGTCGGCGGCGTGGACGCGCTCACCAGCGCGACGATCGTGATGGGGCTGCCGTTCTCGTTCGTGATGTTCCTCATCATCGCCGGCCTGTACAAGGCCCTCCGCCTGGAACGGATGCGGGAGGACGCGCTGATCGCCGCCCTGCCCGGGTCGCTGTCGGGTCGCACGGTCCGCGGGCCGGTCGCGGAGCGGACCTGGCGGCGGCGGATCGCGAGGGCGATGGCGTTCCCCAGCCCGCGGGCCGCCGGCCGGTTCGTGGACGAGGTGTGCCGGCCGGCGCTGGGGAAGGTGGCCGGGGAACTCCGCGCCCAGGGTGCGCGGACATCCGTCACCGAGGAGACCGACGAGGCGACGGGTGTCCCCCGCCTGGCGCTGGAGGTCGGGATCGGCGACGGGGAGCGGTTCGTCTACGGGCTGGAGCCCGTGGAGGCGCCGACCCCCCAGTTCGCGACGCGCTCGGTCTCGGCGCACGACACCTATCTGAGGTTCGAGGTGCGGCTCGCCGAGGGCAACCAGGGCTACGACGTGATGGGGTACGCCGAGGAGCAGCTCATCGCCGACGTGCTCGACCAGTACGAGAGGCACTTCGAGTTCCTGCGTCTGCACCACGAGGCCACCGCCGGCTCGTCGCTGCCCGGCCACCGGCCGGACACGGCCGAACGGGGTCCGGACGGCGGCACGGGCGACGGCACGGGCCACGCCGCAGGCGACGGCACAGGCGACGGCACAGGCAGCGACCGGGAACCCTGAAGACGTCCCTCGTCGCGTGTCCCGGCGGCACACCTCGGCGGGGCAACCCGGCGGGGGCCGTCATTCGGTGAAAGTGCCGTTCACGTACACCCAGACGCCGCCGTGCCGCTCGAAGTGGCTGCGCTCGTGCAGCTGTCCTGGCTCCCCGCCGAGGGTGTAGCGGGCGACGAAGGTGACCGTACCGGTGCTGTGGAACACAGTGCCCTCGGCCGTGTCCCGGATCTCCAGGCCAGTCCAGTGCATCGCGGGATCGAAGTCCACACCGCTCGGCCGGTGGTCGGGGTGCCAGGTGCGCAGCAGATAGCCCTCGTCGCGCACGACGAAGGCGCTGTAGCGGGACCGCATCAGCAGTTCGGCCGTGGGTGCGGCGGACTGTCCGGTGTGGAACCTGCCGCAGCATGCTCCGTAGGCGGCGGGCAGTCCGCAGGGACATGGCGATCCCTCGGTGACGGAGGGGCGGGGACGGCTGGGAGGGCGGGGGGTGCGTCGGGCCATGAGCCCATTGTGTCGCGCCGGGTGCCGCACCAGGCGCGGTGCGCGCGGCACCTCCGGGGTGCGCGACCGGCTTCAGACTGCTCCTGCCGCCGCCCGGCGGCGTTCCCCGTGACGCACCCACCCCGGGCAGCCCTCCGGTGCCGGCCCGGCGCACCCCGCGTCCCGCCCCCTCCGCGCCCCTTGCCCGCCTCGGCGACGGCAGCGGCGACGGCGTGTTCGCCCAGGGTGCGGGCGCGCCACCGGTGCAGGCGCCGGCGGACGGGATGTGCGCGATGGCGATCCCCTCCCCACTCCCACTCCCGCCCCCGCCCCCGCCCCCGCCCCCGTGACGACTACGAGCACGAGGGCGAGGGCGAAGGCGAGTTCGGGGTTCCGGTCTGTGTCAGCCCGCGGGGCACCCGCGAGATCGCCGCCCCGGCGGACCGAGGGCGGAGTGATCACCCCGCGTACACGGTCGGTGCCGCGCGGGGCCTCGGTTCTGATCTCCCCTGCCGGGGTGTTCCTCTTCCGTGGTGGTGCCGTTCGTGGTCGGGGATCGCGGGCGGGGGCCGCGGGCGGGGACGGCTGCGGGCCCGGACCGCCGGGGTCCGCCGCGGCCGGGTCACAGGGCGAACAGGGCGCGGCCGGCGTACCCGGGGTCGGCGAGGGGTCTGAGGGCGAGCCGGACCAGGGCGTAGGGGTTGTCGTCGCCTGCGATGCGGTTGGCGCTGAGTTCGCCGCAGGAGGCGCACTGGTGGATGATCATCCACTCGCCGTCGGGGCGGACGGACATGCCCAGTGCCTCCATCCGGCCGCGGCAGTCAGCGTCGCGGTCGCCCGGGATCTTCCGGTCGATGTGCAGGCTGGCCAGGCAGTGGGGGCAGTGGTTCCGGTGCGCGGTGCCGGGTGCGTCCACGGACACGTCGAGCCGGCAGGACGCGCACCGGAAGTCGTTCGCCCGGTGCCCGCCCCGGGTGTGCAGGACGTCCTTGTGCCGCTGTGGACGGCGCCGCCCGCGGTTGGTGCGGTTGCCGCGGTTGCCGCGGTTGCTGCGGTTGCTGCGTGACATGGCGATGCTCCTTCCCTGCCGGGCGCTCAGAGGGTTCCGAACGCTTCGAGCGGGAAGGGCGGTTGGGCCAGCGGGCGGACCGCCATGCGCATCAGGATGAGCTGGTTGTCGTCGGCGCAGATCGGGCTCGAGGTGAGTTCGTCGCAGCGCACGCACCGGTGGATCACCATCCACTCGCCGGTGCGGAGCACGGCGATGGCGATCGGGGACATCCGGCCCTCGCAGTCGCTCGGACCGCCCTCGACGTGGTCGAGAACATGCCGGGAGTGCAGGCAGGACGGGCAGTGGTTGCGTGGCGCGCCGTCGGCGCCGTACGCGGACACGGTCAGCCCGCACCGGGCGCAGGTGAAGGTGCCGAGGCTGAGGGTGTGGGCGGTGTTGTTGGTGTGGCTGGACACCCGGGTGCTCCTTGCTGGAAGTCGGTCATGACAGCAAGAGCAGGCCGAGCGGCCTCGTCAGAGGCCCGAGAACACCGCGGAGCGGCGGACGGGCGGGGCAGAGCACCGGAGGACGCGTCCGGCAGCCGCCCGGACGAGCGGGCAGCGAAAAGCAGCGGACGGTTACGCGGTGCGGCGAGGCGCACTCGGCGCGGACCGGGACATAGAACACCCTTTCCAGGGCACAGGGGCCCAGAACGATCAGAACGACCCTTGAAGCCAACAGGATGCCTTCCGGATGCGTCAACGCATTATTCGACGCCCACGCCACCCCGGGAACGACAGTCCGCCGCCGCACCCGCCGTTGAGGGCACCCGCGGACGACGAACGGGCCGGCGGGACGACGGAGTCCCTCCGCGCTGCCGGGCGGTTCTCCGGCCTGCTCACCGGTACCGCTTCGGGGAGTCCGCCGCGGGCAGGCCGGGCCCCGATCCGGAGATCACGACCGACCGACGGGGGACCCTCTCCCGGGGCTCTCCACGAGGCACCCACCCGACACCCGACACCCAACGCCCGACACCCAACGCCCGACAGAAACCCACGGTTTCGCACAGAATCCGACAGGGTGGATCGGGGCCGGTTCCCGCCGGAACACCATGTCGTGCTCGCGCGAACGCCGCCGAGGTGACAGCGTTGTGGCAGGACGGAACCAGGCGGGACGCGCCGGGAAGGCCGACGGCGGACGGCGGGGGACGCCGGGGGGGCCGACGGCGGGGGGTGACGGCGGGCGCCGAGGGACGCCGGGGGGCGACGGCGCCGCGCAGGCGCCCGGGCAGGCTGGCTGGCTGGCAGACGCACAGGGCGGGCGAGGAGGGTGCGGCATGAGGCTGGCGATTCTGGGCGGCGGAGGCTTCCGCGTACCCCTGGTGTACGGCGCGCTCCTCGGCGACCGCGGGGAGGGCCGGGTCACCCGGGTCACCCTCCACGACATCGACGGCTCCCGGCTCCGCGCCGTCGCCACCGTCCTCGCCGAGCAGGCCGCCGGGGTGCCGGACGCGCCCGTCGTCGAGGCCACGACCGATCTCGACGAGGCTCTGCGCGGGGCCGACTTCGTGTTCTCCGCGATCCGGGTCGGGGGGCTGGAGGGGCGTGCCGCCGACGAGCGGGTCGCGCTCGCCGAGGGCGTGCTGGGCCAGGAGACGGTGGGCGCCGGCGGTATCGCGTACGGCCTGCGGACCGTGCCGGTCGCGACGGACATCGCCCGGAGGGTCGCCGCGCTCGCGCCCGACGCGTGGGTCGTCAACTTCACCAACCCCGCGGGGCTCGTCACCGAGGCCATGTCCCGGGTGCTCGGCGACCGGGTCATCGGGATCTGCGACTCACCGGTCGGGCTCGGGCGGCGGGTGGCGCGGGCACTCGGCGCCGATCCCGCGCGGGTGTGGATGGACTACGCCGGCCTCAACCACCTGGGCTGGCTCCGGGGCGTGCGGGTGGCCGGCCGGGACGAGCTGCCCCGTCTCCTCGCCGACCCGGAAGCGCTCGGCTCCCTGGAGGAGGGCAGGCTCTTCGGCGCGGACTGGCTTCGCTCGCTCGGCGCGATCCCCAACGAGTACCTGCACTACTACTACTTCCACCGGGAGACGGTGCGGGCGTACCGGCGGGCGGAGCGCACCCGCGGGTCGTTCCTCCGCGACCAGCAGGCCGGCTTCTACGCGCAGCCCTCCCTGCGGCGCTGGCGGTCCGCGCTCGCGGAGCGCGAGGCCACCTACATGGCAGGCAGCCGGGAGGCGTCCGGCGCGGGCGAACGGTCCGGCGCGGACCTGGAGTCGGGCGGGTACGAGAAGGTGGCGCTGGCCCTGATGCGCGCCGTCGCCCGCGACGAGCGCACCACGCTGATCCTCAACGTCCGCAACGGCACGGCGCTCCCCCCGCTCGACGCCGACGCCGTGGTCGAGGTGCCGTGCCTGGTGGACGCGGGCGGCGCCCACCCCTGCGCGGTCGATCCGCTGCCGGGCCACGCCACCGGTCTGGTCACCGCGGTGAAGGCCGTCGAACGGGAGGTCATGGCGGCCGCGGAGAGCGGCTCGCGCGCCGCCGCGGTGCGGGCCTTCGCCCTGCACCCGCTGGTCGACTCCGTCACCGTGGCCCGCCGCCTGCTGGACGGCTACACCGCCGTACACCCCGGTCTCGCCCACCTCAACCGGAAGTAGGTGCCGTGGGATGCGCGACGAACGGCACAAAATCGAACAGCGCGTCGCACGGGTGCTGGAGCAGCGCGTGCGGCCCGCGATCCACCCGGAGTCCGTGCCGCTGGTGGCCATTCCGCTGGTGGCCGTGCCGCTGGTGGCCGTGCCGCTGGTGGCCGTGGCGCTGGTGGCCGTGGCGGCGTGGCAGGTGCCCGGCGAGCCGGTTCCGTTCGAGGAGGCGCGGGAGGCCGTGTACGAGCCGTTCGCCATGGGCACCGCGTGGGGTCCGCCAGGGGGGACCACCTGGTTCCGGGCGGCCGGCGAGGTGCCCCCGGCCTGGGCGGGCAGGCGGGTGGAGGCGTGGTTCGACCCGGGGTTCACCGGCGGCCGGCCGGGGAACCGGGCCGAGGCGCTCGTCCATCTGCCCGACGGCACCCCCGTGACGGCCGCCGACCCGCGGAACCGGTATGTGCCGGTCGCCTCGCGGGCGGCGGGCGGCGAGCGGATGGCCTTCCTGATCGAGGCCGCCTTCGCCCCCGACGTCCGCACGGACCGGTTCCGCTCGCCGACGCCGACGCCGGCGCGGACGCGGACGCGGACGGGTGACCGGCGAACCGCGGGCGGTGCACCGCTCCGCACCTTCGCGTTGGCCGATCTCGCGGTGCCCGACGAGGACGTCTGGCACCTGTCGCTCGACCTGGAGGTGCTGCGCGAGCCGGCGGAGGAACTCGGCGAGCACGATCCGCGCCGGCACGAGATCCCGCGCACCCTGGAACAGGCGCCGCACATGCTCGACCTCGGCGATGTGGCCGGGACGGCGGCCGGTGCCCGGGGTGTCCTCGCCGAGGCCCTCGCCCGGCCGGCCCACGCCGGGGCGCACACCCTGTCCGCGGTCGGGCACGCCCGTCTCGGCACCGTCCGGGTGTGGCCGATCCGGGAGGCCGAGCGCAAGGCGGCCCGGGCGTTCGCCCGTGTGCTCTCGCTCGCCCGGGAGTACCCCGAGTTCGTCTTCGCCTGCTCGCCGGCCCGGTCGTACGCCTGGGTGCGGGACAGCCGCCCGCGGCTGTGGGCCGGGATCACGGAG
This sequence comes from Streptomyces spongiicola, assembly GCF_003122365.1. Lineage (NCBI taxonomy): Bacteria > Bacillati > Actinomycetota > Actinomycetes > Kitasatosporales > Streptomycetaceae > Streptomyces > Streptomyces spongiicola. The sequence continues at coordinate 6,465,684 of NZ_CP029254.1, read as the reverse complement.
GCGGTGGCGAGCGGGCAGTGGGCTCCCGTCGGGGCCGTGTGGGCGGAGGTGGACGGCGGTCCCCCCGGCGGCGGGGCGCTGGCCCGTCAACCGGTGCGCGGAAGGCGCTTCTTCCTCGACGAGTTCGGCGTCGAGACGCGCGGGGTGTGGCTTCCGGACTCCTCCGGTTGCACGGCGGCCTACCCGCAGATCGCCAGGCTCGCCGGGACGAGCCGGCTCCTGGCCCGGAAGCCGTCATGGAACCGGAAGCCGTCATGGAACCGGACCAGCAGTCCGCCCCACCGCACGTTCTGGTGGGAGGGCGTCGACGGTTCGCGGATCCTCACCCGCTTCCCTCCCGGCCACACCCGCGGCGCCGTCCTGTCCGGGCGCGAGGTGGCCCGCGCGGTGCGCGGCTGCCATCCGGACGAGGGGCTCGGCACCCGGTCGCCTGCGCTGCTCGGGGGCGGCGGCGGGCCCGCCCGGGGGATGCCGGAGCGGGCCCGCCGGCCGGCCGATCCGGAGGGCTCGGCGAAGGTGGCCGTCCAGCACCCGGACGCCTGCTCCGAGGCGGTGCGGGAGGAGTACGCGGGCCGCGCGGACGCCCCGGTGTGGTCGGGCGAGCCGTACCCGGAGCCGCACCGCGCCGCCCGCACCTCGCGTGCCCACGAAAGGCGGGCCCGCACCTCGCGTGCCCACGAAAGGCGGGCCCGCGCCGGGCAGGACAACCGGCGGGGCGAACACGCCCTGCGGGAGGCCGAGTTGTGGGCGACGGCGGCGGCGCTGCACGTGCCCGGGTACGCCTACCCGCACTCGGGGCTGGACCGGCTGTGGAAGACGGTGCTGCCGCAACGGTTCCACGACACCTTGCCGGGTTCGCCGATCGGCCGGGCCCACGGGGAGGCCGGGGCGGAGTACGCCCGGGCCGCGAAGGAACTGGAGGCGCTGACGGCGCAGGCCCTGGAGGCGGTCAGCGGTGCGGGCCGGGTCGAACCGTGGGCCTACAACGCGGGACCCCGGGACCGGGCCGAGGTGGTGCGGGTGCCGCCGCTGCTGGCCGACGTCCTCGACCCGGGGCTGCCGAGGCTCTCCGACGGCTCGGCCCCCGTCGCCGTGGAGGTCCCGGCCTGCGGATCGGCGCGGGTCGTCCCGCACGCCACGGGCCGGCCCCCGGTCAGGGTGACCAACCGTGCGCTGGACAACGGGCTCGTGCGGGTCGAAATGGCCGACGACGGCACCCTCGGCTCGGTACGGGACCTGGTCGCCGGCCGCGAGGTGCTGGCCCCCGGCGGCAGGGGCGATCTGCTGCGGCTGCACGGCGGCCTGCCGAGCCACGGCGACGCCCGCGACCTCGACGGGCCCCGTCCGCACCGGTACACCGACCTGCTGGAGGGTGCGACCATCCGGATCGCCGACGACAACCCGCTGCTCGGCGCGCTGCGGGTGGAGCGGACCTTCGGCAGGGGGTCGCGGATCGTGCAGACCGTCGCCGTGCGGTCCGGCAGCCGCCGCGTCGACTTCGCCACCGAGATCGACTGGCACGAGGCGGAGAAGACCCTCGAGGCCGCGTTCCCGGTCGACGTGCGTGCCGAGCGCTCCACCGCCGAGGTCCCGTTCGGCCACGTCCACCGGCCCACCCGGACCGGCACCGGCTGGGAGGCCGCCCGCTTCGAGGTCCACGGCCACCGCTGGGTGCACATCGGCGAGAACGGCTACGGCGTCGCGGTCCTCGGCGACTCGACGTGCTGGTACGACGTGGCCCGTACGACGCGCGAGGACGGCGGCACGACGACGACCGTCCGGCTGAGCCTGGTCCGCGCCCCCGGCGCCCCCGGCGGCCCCCGCGCCCCCGGCCCCCGGGCGGACCAGGGCCCGCACCGCCTCACCTACGCGCTGCTGCCCGGCGCGACGGTGGAGGACGCCGTCGCGGAGGGATACGCGCTGAACCTGCCGCTGCGGATCGGCCCGGGCGGCGCGGGGGTGCCGCCGGTGGTGGCCACGGACGGCTCCGCTGCCGTGGTGGAGGCCGTGAAGCTCGCCGACGACGGTTCGGGCGACGTCGTCGTCCGGCTCTACGAGTCGCTCGGCGGGCGCGCGGCGACGGTGCTGCGTCCCGGCTTCCCGGCGGCCGGCGCGGTCCTGGCGGATCTGCTGGAACGCCCCCTGAAGGGTCCGCCTCCGGTGATGGAGGACGGCGGAGTACCGCTGGCCCTGCGGCCGTTCCAGATCGTGACGGTACGTCTGCGGCGGGGAGGCGGCTGACGCCGCGGCCGGGCACGGAGGCGGCGCGGCGGCGGCCGAAGCGGCGCGCGGCCGAAGCGGGCCGAGGGCAGTTCCCGGCGGACCGACGCCGCTCGTCCGCGAAGGTACCGGGGAGGTACCGGGGAGGTACCGGGAAAGCGCCGGCAAGGCACCGGGGGCACCGCGAAGGCACCGGGGCACTTCGAAGGCACCGGCAAGATGCCGGGGAGACGCCGGCAGGGTACCGGGGAGGCGCAGAGGCGTGGACGGACCCGGCCGCCGGCGGCGGACCGGCGTGGGGCGACCGGCGCGGGGCGACCGGTTTCGTGCGCGGCTTCCCCCTGGGTGCGGCCCGCACGCCGGTATCCCGCCGGACGGGGTGAACGCGTTCCGCGCCGGGCTCCCGGCGCCGACGGGAGGGGCGCTTTCGCGCCATTCGGAGAGCGCGGCCGGTGCGCCGCCCGGCGGCGCGCGAGCCGAGACCGATGTGACTCATCCGTCACACCGGCCACGCGGAGCACCGTTCGGAGCGCACGCCCGGAGCGCTTTGCGCGGACAAACACCCCCAGCGTGACGACTGGGCCCCGGCCCACCGCGCACGGAGCGGAACGCGCACAGGTGCACCGGAGGCGGCAGGTTCCACCCGTTCAGGGGCAGGAGGGGAAGAGAGGTGCGCCGATGCGAAGCGGAGGCGCGGAAGCCGCGGTTCCGGGGGGCGCGGTGCGTTCCGCGGCCGGTCGCGGGCCAGAACCGGACAGGTAAGGCGCGATGATGCCGCCCGCCCTCGTACAGCGATGGCCGACGATCGATTTGCGTCAGATTCGGTCGACGTCCGACTGCTTGCGGTGCCCGAATCGCCGTGGCTAGGCTCCGCTCGATTTCACTTCCCGCACATTTCCCGCACATCTGCGTGCTCTCCGCGAGAACGGAGGTACCGGTGACGTGACGGCGGGAGGTGCCACCGCGGCCCGGGGGAGGCAGGGCATGGCACGTGCTTCGTCTTCCGGCGGCGCCGACGGCCTCGGCTTACGGGGCGCGCCGGGCGGACACCCCCGCCCGGCCCCGGACGGCACACCCGACGGCCCCGACCGCGGTGCCCGCCGCCGCGGGACCCCGCGTGACATCGGACTGCTGTGGGGCGCCAACACCGCCGACGCCCTCGGCACCCAGATGTCCGGCGTCGCCTTCCCGCTGCTCCTCCTCGGACTCGGCCACCCGCCGGCGACCGTCGGGCTCCTCGCCGGCGCGGGCGTGCTCGTCACCCTGGTGTGCGGGCCGGTCGCGGCGGTGGCGGCGGACCGGGGACTACGCAAACCCGTGATGGCCGGCTCCGCCGTCGTGGCCGCGGCGGCCATGGGCGCGGTGGCCCTGTCGGTGGCGGGCGGCCGTCCCCCGCTCGCGCTGCTCCTCGGTGCGCTGCTCGTCGAACGCACGGCCACCGCGTGCTTCGAGGCCGCCGCCCGCGGCACCGTCGCGCTCGTCGCCGCGCCCCGGGAGGTGCCCCGCGTCGTGGCCGGGCTGGAGGCCGGCGACCGCGCCGCGCTCCTGGCCGGTCCGCTCCTCGGCGGGGTGCTGTACCAGCTCGCCCGGCCCCTGCCCTTCGCGGCCGACGCGCTGTCGTACGTGGTGACATCCCTGTGCGTCCGGTCCATGCGCTCCGACCTCCGGGCCGGCTCGGCCGCGGCCGCCCCCTCACCGGACGACACGCCGGGGGCCGCGCCCCTGCCCGCACCGGATCCGGCGGGCCCGCCCGGCGAATCCCCGCGGCGGCCGGCACCGCCGCACCCGCCCGGCACCCCGGCCCCCGCTCCCGCGACGCCCGGCGCCCCCGTGCCCGGCGGTGCGGCGGACGTCCCGGACGCCGGACCCCCCGAGCGGACGCCCACTCCGCTGAGCGCGCCGGCCTCGCACGCCCGCGATGCCCTCGCCGGCCTCGTACTGCTCCGTTGCGCGCCCCGCCTGCGTCTCATCCTGGTCTGGACCACCACGGTCAACGCGGCACTCGCCGCCCTCTACTTCGCCGCGATCTTCGCGCTCCAGGACCGCGGCGGCCCGGTCGCGATGGGGCTGGTGCTGGCGGCGTCCGGCGGCGCCGGGCTGGCCGGCGCCCTCGCCGCGCCCGCCGTCGTACGGCGGGTGGGCGGCGCCCGGACGCTGGTGGCCGTGACCTGGCTGACGGTGCTCCCCGCCGCCGGCCTCACCGTGGCAAGGTCGCCCTGGGGCCTCGGGGCCTGCTTCGGGGCGTTCTGCCTGCTGCTCGCACCGGCCACGGTGGTCGTCCAGTCCACCGTCGTCGCCGACACCCCGCACCACCTCCAGGCGAGGACCGGCGCGCTGATGGCCATGGCGGTCGTGGGGGCCGGGGCCGGTTCGCCGGTGGTCGCCGGGATGCTCGCGACCTACGCCGGCCCCGCGGCGACCCCGGCGGTCTGCGCCCTGGCCCTCGCCGTCCTCGCCCTGTTCACCGGCCTCCGGGCCGACCGTCTGCGCTCCGGAGGCCGGCCGTGACCCGCCCGCCCACCGGGAACGGCCCGCACCGCCCCGTCCGCGCCCCGGCGTCCGCGGCCCCCCGGGCCGCCGCCGACGGCGGCGGCGGCGAGGCCCCCGGTCCCCGCTTCCGGACCTACCGCGCCGAACTGCCGGACGTCTGCGCCGCCGACCCGGCGCGGATGGTGTTCACCGCCGACGCCGACGGACGCTGCCAGGTGTTCACCTGGGACGCGACGACCGGCCGGGCCGAGCAGGTGACGGACCGTCCGGGCGGCACGCTGCGCTGCGCGATCGACCACGGCGCCCGGGTGTGGTGGTTCGCCGAGGACGCCGACGGCCGCGGCCACTGGCGGTTCCGGTCCTTCGGCGGCGGCGGGGACCGGCGCGGCCTGGAGGGGGTCGCGGACGGCTCCCCCCGGGGCCTCGGTCTGACCCCCGACGGCACGGTCGCCGTCGCCACGGCCGCCGACGGCGGCACCACCGTCCACATCGGCCCGCGCGGCGGCCGGGCCAGGACCGTGACCCGCGTCGAGGGTCACGCCGTGCTCGCGGGGATCTCACCCGACGGGCGGCATCTGGCCGTCGGCGGACCGGCGGGCTCCGACCGCGCGGTGACCGTGCTGTCCCCCGACGGCACCGTACGCGCGGTACTGGGCGGCGGCCCGCACGGCGGGGAACTGTGGGCTCTCGGCTTCCGGCCGTCGACCGGCGACGACGGCACCCGGACCGGCGACGCCACCGGGGACGGCGACGCCACCCGGACCGGCGACGGCACCGGGGACGGCGGCGACGGCACCGAACTGCTCCTCGTCCGGCAGCACCGGGACCGCTATGTCCTCGCCGTCTGGCGCCCCGGAGCGGGACCGGTCACCTGGGAGTGGTGCGCGTTCGACACGGAGATCACCGCCTCCTGGTACCCCGACGGCGGCGCCGTGCTGGTCCGGCAGGACCGCCACGGCCGCAGCCTGCTCCACCGCGCCGACCCGCGCACGCGCTCGGTCTCCGCCGTGCCGGCGCCGCCCGGCACCCTGCTGGCCGCGGCCGCGCGCCCCGGCGGGGACGTGCACTGCCTGTGGACGTCGGCCTCGCAACCGCCGCGGATGCTGTCGACCGCGGGCACCCCGCTGCCGCCGCTCGGCACCGTCGACGGCTCCGTACCCGGCGACCACCGCGAGACATGGACCCCGGGCCCGGACGGTCCGGTGCACAGCCTGCTCGCCCTGCCGGAGGGGGCGGCGCCGGCTCCGGCGGTGTTCCTGGTGCACGGCGGACCCGCGGATCACGACCGCGACGCCTACGACGGTGTCGTGCACTCCCTGGTGGCCTCCGGTTTCGCGGTCGTGCGCGCCAACTACCGGGGCTCCACCGGCTACGGGCCGCGCTGGCGCCGCGCCTACCCCGCGGGCGTCGGCCTGACCCAGGTGCAGGATCTCGCCGCCGTACGGGCCGACCTGGTCCGCCGCGGTCTGGTGCGGGCCGACGCCACCGCGCTGTGGGGCACCTCGTGGGGCGGCTATCTGGCGCTGCTCGCCGCGGGTGTCGACCCCGCCCTCTGGCACGCCGCCGTCGCCGTGAAACCGGTGGCCGACTGCGCGGCCGCGCACCGCACCGCCACCCCGGCGCTGCGCGCCCTCGACGAACGGCTGTTCGGCGGCACGCCCGACACGGTGCCCGAGGCGTACGCCCGCAGCTCCCCGGTCCGCTACGTGCCCCGGGTGAGGGCCCCGCTGCTGGTCGTCGCGGCCGAACGCGACGACAAGTGCCCGCCGGAGCAGGTGCGCGACTACCTCCGGGCGCTCGCACTGGCAGGCGTCCGGCACGAGGCCATGTGGCTCGACACGGGGCACGACGGCTACGACGGCCGCCACCACGTCGCCGTGCTGCGGCGCGCCATCGGTTTCCTGGGCCGCGAGCTGTGCGGCTCCGGCCGCCCGGACTCCCGGGCGGCGCGCCGGCCGACCCCAGACGTCCCGCTCCGGCCGGAGCGGGATCCCGGACCGCCGCCGGACGCGGCCACCGGGACGGGCACCACCCCAGCACACCGGAGAGGAGGACATCGTGCAGAAGGACGTCGTCAACAACGACCCGCTGGCGGGTGACGAGGAGAACCGCAAGCCGGGCATCGGGATCACCATCACGATCCCGTTCCGCAACGCCGAGGACTCCGAGGAGGACTGATCCGGCCCGGCCGGCCCGGCGCACACCCGGGCCGGCCGGTACCCCCGAGCCCGGCGCCCGCCCGGCGCCCCCGGCGCGGCGCGCAGGGGCCGGAGGACGAGTCGGCTCTTGCCGGCGCCCACCCGGCGCGCCCGGCGCGGCCGGCCGCCACCGGGCGGACCGGCCCGAGGGGTCCGCCCGGCCGGCCGTCCCACCCCCGGCACCCGACACACCACCGCACCCGACACACCACCGCGAAGAGCCCCCACGGGGCCGGCGAGACCCGTCGGGGCCCCGCCGACCCACCGCTCGAGGACCGTCAAGGAGCCGATGTGCGCGTACTGCTGGTCAACATGCCCTGGTCCCCCATCGACCTGCCCTCCCTCGCCCTCGGCATCCTCAAGCGCAGTGTCGACGAGCGCGTCCCGGGAGCCGCGGCCGAGGTGCTGCATGCCAACCTGGAGTTCACCGACTGGATCACGGCGCGCCGAGGGTTCACCGCGGACGACTACCAGTACTACTCCCTGTCCTCCTACTTCATGGGGTGCGGCGACTGGGTGTTCTCCTCCGCGCTCTACGACGACCCCTCCTGGCGGGAGGAGGAGTTCGCGTCGGTGATGAAGGGCAAGCTGCGCGGATCACGGATGCGGATGACGCGCGAACTGCACCGCGAGGTGCCGCAGTTCGTGGAGGAGATCGCCCGGCGCATCGTCGGGCTCGCCCCGGACGTCGTCGGCTTCACCTCCACCTTCCAGCAGAACACCGCCGCGCTCGCGGCCGCCCGCCACGTCAAGCGGCTCGCGCCGCACATCGCGACGGTCGTGGGCGGGGCCAACTGCGATGCCGAGCAGGGCGCGGCGGTCCACCGCAACTTCCCGTTCGTGGACTACGTGGTGCGCGGCGAGGGGGAGACCGCGTTCCCGGAACTGGTACGGGCCCTGGCCGGGGGGCGGACCGGTCTCGACGCCGTCCCGGGCCTGTGCCACCGGGCGCCGGACGGCACGAGCACCGTCAACCCGATGGCCACGGCGCCGCTGCCGCCCGCCCACATCCTCCCGCCCGACTACAGCGGCTACTTCGAGCGCCTGGCCGGGTCGGTGGCCCGCAACTGGGTGGAGCCGAAGCTCGTCGTCGAAGGGGCCCGCGGCTGCTGGTGGGGGGAGAAGCACCACTGCACGTTCTGCGGCCTCAACGGTTCGTTCATGCAGTTCCGCAGCAAGAGCCCGGAAGTCTTCTACGAGGAGATCATGGACCTGGCCCGGCGCCATCGGGTCCTGGACATGTACGTCGTCGACAACATCCTCGACATGGGCTACCTGGGCACCGTGCTGCCCAGGATCATCGAGAGCGGCTTCGACCTGCGGCTGCACATAGAGATCAAGGCGAACATGCGGCGGTCCCAGCTGCGCACCCTGTCCGAGGCGGGGCTCATCTACGTGCAGCCCGGTATCGAGAGCCTCAACAACCGGGTGCTGGACCTGATGGACAAGGGCGTCAGCGGATGCCAGAACGTGCGGATGCTGCGCGACGGGGCGGAGACGGGCCTGTCGGTGTCCTGGAACTACCTGCACGGCTTCCCCGGTGAGACCGCGGACGACTACGAGCCGGTCATCGCGCAGATCCCGGCACTGGAGCATCTCGACCCGCCCGTCGACCTGTCCGCCCGCATCGCCATCGAACGGTTCAGCCCGTACTTCAACCGCCCCGAGCTGGGCTTCACGGGGCTGCGGCCCGAGGCGCACTACCGCTTCACCTACGACCTGCCCGAGGAGGAGCTGTACGACCTCGCCTATGTCTTCGAGGCCCCGGAGCGCGGCATCGGCGAACCGACCGTGACCGCCCTCAACGACGCGCTGGCCGGATGGAAGAGGCACCACGCCGACGCCCGGCTGACGCACACCGACCTCGGTGACCGGATCGTGCTCGTCAGCCGGCGCCGCGCGTTCCCGTGGCGTGCCATGGAGCTGACCGAGCCGTTCGAGATCGCGCTGTTCCGGCTGCTGGACCAGCCGCACGCGCCGGCCGCGCTCGCCCGCAAGGCCGCGGCCCGCGTACCCGGCGACCCGCGCGGCCGGGAGGAGGTGGAGCGCGTCCTCGACGAGTGGGTGGCACGGGGCATCGTCTTCACCGACGGGGGACAGTACGTGCACGTCGCCCCGGCCGCGGTGAACGAGGACCTGCTGCGGCTGGACTTCATGCGGCATCTGCACACCGCCGGTGCCGGAGCGCCGCGGGAGGCGGGCGGCGGCGGGAGCGGCGCCGCCGCCCGGACCCCGGCGGACCGGGACCGCGGCCCCGCCCAGCCGCCCGTGACGGTCTGACACCCGTGACGGTCCGACACCCGTGACCGTCAGGCCCCGTGACGGTCCGACACCGGTGACCGTCGGGCCCCGTGACGGTCCGACACCGCAGCCCCGGTAACCGCACCCTCCAGGAGACCACCATGACCAGCGCAGTCCACCCCCCGAACACGGCCGCCGGCGGCATCCCGCTGACGGTCACCGCCTGGCGCGACTACGACCCGGACGCCTGCGCCCTGCCGGGCATGGCGCTCGGCAGCCACCGGCTGACGGGTCCGATGGGCGAGGAGACCGAGCGGCTGTGGGGCCTCGGCGCCCGGCGGGTCACGCTGTCCCGCACCGTCGACCTGACGCCCGCCGCCAACACCGCCCCTGCCGCGGCCCGCCGCACGGTCCGGTCACTGTGCCTGGTCAGGGACCTCACCGCCCGTGCCGTGCTCGTCGAATGGCGGCTGCGGGTCGGCCCCGGCGACGACGAGACATGGAAGCTGCTGAGCCATCTCCAGCCACCGCAGCGGCTGGAGGGTGCGAAGGGCGCCCAGGAGCAGCTGATCGCGTGGCGCGGCACCCACTACCTGTGCAAGTGCCTGTGGCGGCAGGGTCCGGGGTTTCTCCAGATCCGCGACCGCCGCTGGGGCGACCTGCGCCGCTTCACCTGCGACGAGCCGCACTACCACGAGGCCATCGCCCGGCTGGACCCCGGCGCCCCGGCGGCGGACGTGGCACCGGACGCCCTGGCCGACTTCACCGAGGAGCATCTCGTGCTGCGCGTCGGCGACCTGGCCTGGTGGCTGCCGTACCGGGTGAAGCGCTGGATCCAGGAGGCGATGGCCGTCTGAGTTCGGCGTGGGGCCTCGCAGTTCGGGCGGCCCGCGAGGCCCCGGAGCGGGTGGTCCGGACGGAGACGATGAGGCGCCGGGGCGAACCCGTGGGACGCCTGATGTGCTTCGAGGTCGCCGCGGGAACCGGCACGGGCCAGGCGCCGCGGACGGGGGGGACCCGGCAGGGGGGACCAGGCAAGAGGACCCGGCAGGGGGACCAGGCGGGGAGACCAAGCAGGGGATCAGGCAGGGAGACCAAGCAGTGGGATCAAGCGGGGGTATCAGGCAGGGGTATCAGGAGCTGACGGCTTTCGCCGCCTTGCCGTGGCGCTCCAGGACGCGGTAGGCCATCAGCTTGACCGGGTCCAGCAGCAGGAACTCGGCGAAGGCCCAACCCCATACCAGTCCGACCAGGCTCCAGCCGATGGGATGCATCAGGAATCCGGTCAGGGCGATCGCGGTGGCGAGGATCTGGGTGCCGATCACGGCCGTGAGCAGAATCCAGGACGGCCGGTAGGACCAGAACGGGCCGCGGGTGCGGGCCAGGAAGACCGTGAGGTGCCCGCTGACGGACAGCTTGAGGTAGATCAGGGTCCGCACGTCGGCATCGGCGAGTCCGAGCGGCAGATGTGTCACCCACACCAGGACGAACGTCGAGACCAGGCCGAACAGGCCAAGGACGGCGGCGACGGCCATCACCTCGGTCAGGTCCCAGCGCTCCGGCCGTGAGGAGGGCCGTACCCGGTCGTAGGCGATGGACAGGATGGCCGCGTCGTTGAGGATGGCCAGGAGGACCACCTGGATCGGTGTGACCGGGAAGAACGCGAACACCACGATGGTGGCGGTGACGAACAGCACCACCCGGATGGTCTCGGTGATCCGGTAGATCGCGTAGTTCTTCATCCGCCGGAACACCTCACGGGACCGGTGGACGGCCTCGATGATCGTCGACAGTCCCGGGGACAGGAAGACGATGTCGGAGGCGGCGCGGGCCGCGTCGGTGGCGCCGAAGACCGCGATCCCCGCGTCCGCGCGCTGCAGGGCGGGGGCGTCGTTCACTCCGTCACCGGTCATGCCGACGATGTGGCCGTGTTCCTGGAGCGCCTTCACGATGCGGTACTTGTCCTCGGGTACCACCTGCGCGAACCCGTCGGCCCGCTCGACCGCGCGAGCGAGGTCGTCGCCCTGAAGGTGCTCGATCCGTCCGGCGTCCAGCACGTCGGTTCCCATGCCCACCCGGCCGCAGATCTCCCGGGCGATCTCCACCCGGTCGCCGGTGACCATCCTGACCTGCACGCCCAGCCGCCCGGCTTCCTCCAGCGTCGCACGGGAGTCCTCCCGGGGCGGGTCCTGCAGTCCCAGCATCCCGGTCACCCGCCACTCGCCGCCGTCGGCGCAGGCGACGGCCATGGCGCGGAAACCCCGGCCCGCGAAGCCCCGTGTCACCTCCTCCACGCGCTGCGCGACCGAGGCGTCGGCCTCGGCGAGGCCGAGGACGGCCTGCACCGCCCCCTTCGCCACGGCGCGTTCCGCTCCGGGGCCCCGCACCTCGGCCCGGGCGAACTTGCGGGCCGAGTCGAACGGTGTGAAGTCGGTGACCTCCCAGCCCTCCAGCCGCTCGGCACCGCACGCCTCCAGGACGGCCTCGTCGACCGGGTCGCCGCCGCCCGGCTCCGCGGTGAGGGCGGCCTGCAGCAGCACCCGCCCCTCGTCCGTCCCCTCCCGGAGTACGACGACGTCGGCGACGGCCAGCTCGTTGCGGGTGATCGTGCCGGTCTTGTCGGCACACAGCACGTCCACCCCGGCCATCTCCTCCACCGCCGGCAGATGGCTGACGACGGCCTCCCGTCCGGCCAGGTACCGGGCTCCGACGGCCATGGTCACCGACAGCACCGCCGGCAGCGCGACCGGGATCGAGGCGATGACCACCACCAGTGCGAACTCCATCGTGCGGGTCACCCCGCTGCCACGCAGCAGGGAGAGCACGACGATCACGGCGACCAGCGCGAGCGCGAGCAGACTCAGGTACTTCCCGATGTTGACGACCGCGCGCTGGAAGTGGCTCACCGGCGCCGCCCGCCCCGTCAGCTGAGCGGTACGGCCGAACTCCGTGTCCGCGCCCGTGGCCAGTACGCGCACCACCGGCCCGCCGCGCGACACCGCCGATCCGGAGTACATGCCGTCACCGGGGTTCTTGGCCACCGGCAGGGACTCCCCGGTCAGCGCCGACTCGTCCACCTCGCCCTCCCCCTCGACCACCGTCCCGTCCGCCGGCACCACCTGCCCTCGGACGACACGGACGAGGTCTCCCGGAACCAGTTCGGAGGCCGGAAGCGTCGTCCACTGTCCGTCCCGCTTGACCTGCGCCACTTTCGCCAGGCGCTTCCTGAGCGCGGCGATCGCGCCCCGCGCCTGGTGTTCCTCCCAGAAGCCCACGAGCCCGTTGAGAAGCAGCAGGGCCAGGATGATCGCGAAATCCAGCCACCGCCGCGTCACCGCCGTCAGCACCAGGGCGGCCTCGATCATCCACGGGATCGGGCCCCAGAAATGCGACAGGAACTCCAGCAGGACGCTGCGTCGCTCCTCTTCCAGGACGTTGGGCCCGTAGCGCTGCCGCCGTGCGGCGGCCTGCGCTGCGTCCAGCCCGGCGTCGGCGGCCCTGCGCTCGTCGGCCCGCCGGTCCTCGTCGGTGCGCCGATCACGCACCGCCCGCCCACCGGCACCGTGAGACGCCACGGTGGGCTCGCTGCCCCCGGCCGCGGAACCAGGCACCCTGCGACCTCCCGTCCCCGGGTCTTCCCCGGTCCGGCGGCGGGCCCGGCGCCGGGTGGCGGCCCGCCGAGCCGCTGTCCGCCCCGTACGGATCAGCGTGGTGTCGAGCGAGGGCCCGCAGGCGGGGCACCGGCCGGGACGCGACCGCGCGACCCCGGCTCAAGGGACCCTCCAGCCCGGTCTACTGCCAGGTAACGCCCGCCGACCGGAGATCGCAAGCGGCCGGTACGGGCAGGCCGGGATGCCGTGCCGGGAACGCGGCGATCACTCACCGCGCCGGCGGTACGTGCCGGCCCCGCTTGCCCCGGGTAGCCGCTGGGCCCGCCACCGCACGGGTACTGGGCCCGCCACCGCGCGGGTACCGGATTCGAGCGCGCGGGCACCGGGGAAGACCGGCGGCCGGGACCACCCCGGCGCCGGACGGGGCGTCGAGGGGGCGGCAGAGCGGGTGGGGACGGCCGTGCGGATGCGGTGGGCGAGGACCCGGACACCGGGCCCGGGGGGAGCCCGGTGCCCGACGCCGGGCGCTGACGCGCGCGGGGGCCGGCCGGACTCCCTCAGCGGACGCGCGCGAGGGCCGCGTAGCCGGGGATCGGCTCGTCACCCGTGACGGCGACGGCCTCACCGAGCCCGGGGTGCCACTCGGCGGTCAGCGACACCCCGGGCGCGACGAGGTCGAGGCCGTCGAAGAACCGGGTGAACTCGTCCCGGGACCGGGGGCGCAGGGTGAGGCCCCGCTCCTTGTACATCGCCCGGGCCACGGCGGCCTTCTCGGGGTCGAAGTCGCCGGTGGTGTGGGACAGCACCAGGTAGCTGCCGGGAGCGAGCCGCCCGACGAGCCGGTTCACCAGTTCGTAGGCGCCGTCCTCGTCGTCCACGAAGTGCAGCAGCGCGAGCAGCGACAGGGCGACGGGCCGGTCGAAGTCGAGGACCTCGCCGGCCGCCTCGATGATGGCGCCGGGACGGCGCGCGTCGGCCTGGATGTACCGGGTGGCGCCCTCGGGGGTGCTGCGCAGCAGGGCTTCCGCGTGGGCGAGGACGATCGGGTCGTTGTCGCAGTAGACGACACGGGAGTCGGGCGCGACCTGCTGGGCTATCTGGTGGAGGTTGGGCTCGGTGGGGATGCCGGTGCCGACGTCGAGGTACTGGCGGATGCCGTTGCCGCCGAGCCAGCGGGTGGCGCGGTGCATGAAGGCCCGGTTGACCCGGGCCATGTCGCGGCCGCGGGCGTCGAGTTCGAGGAGTTGCCGGGCCATCTCCTCGTCGACCGGGTAGTTGTCCTTGCCGCCGAGGAACCAGTCGTACATCCGGGCCGGGTGCGGCTTGCCGGTGTCGATGCGTACGGCGGCGGGGTCCTGCCCGGTCATCTGGCGCCTCCTGTGGTCGGGGGTGGGCGGTGTGTGCGGTGTGCGGCGGAACCGCACGTCGTACGACGGTCGCCGGCCGGGGTCCGACCCGTTCGGGCCGGGCCCGGGGCCCGGCGGTCGTTCACATCAGGAGGAAGTCTGCCTGACCGGCCTTGGCGCCCTGGATGAAGGCGGCGATCTCGCCGTGCGTGTAGATGAGCGCGGGGCCGTCGGGGTCGGCGGACTGGCGCACGGCGACCCTGCCGTCGGCCAGCTTCATGGCCTCGATGCAGTTGCCGCCGTTGCCACCGCTCCACGGCTTGTGCCAGCCCTCCGAGCCGAGCTCCCGGGCGGGCATGCCGTTGTAGATGCGGTCCATTCACAGCTCCTTGCGGACGCTCCGGAGGAGGTCCTTCGTGCGTTGTGCGGTGGCGGCATGGGCCGCCATGCGGTCCATGACCTCCAGATGCGAGGCGACCTCGGGGCGGTCGTCGAGGTAGACCGCGCCGGTGAGGTACTCGCTGTAGACCATGTCCGGCAGTTCGGGCACGGCGAAGCGGAAGAGGACGAACGGGCCGTAGGTGCCGGCGTGCGGTCCGTTCGCGAACTCGGCCACCTGGAGGGTGATGTTGGGCCGTTCCGCGGCCTCGAGCAGTCGCTCGACCTGGGCCCGCATCACCTTCGTGCCGCCCACCGGGCGGCGGATTACCGTCTCATCCATGATCACCCAGAATCTGGGTGCGTCGGGCCGGCTGAGCAGCGCCTGGCGTTCCATGCGCAGGGCCACGTGCCGCTCGATGTCCTCGGCGCTGGTGGCGCCGAGGGCCCCGCTGTGCATGACGGCGCGGGCGTAGTCGCCGGTCTGGAGGAGGCCGGGCACGAAGTGCGGTTCGTACGCGCGGATGAGGGCGGCCGCCCCCTCCAGGCTGACGTACATGCTGAACCAGCCGGGGAGGACGTCGTGGAAGCGCTGCCACCAGCCGGGCCTGTTGGCGTCCTCGGCGAGCCGGGCGAAGCCCGCCGCCTCCTCCTCGGGGACGCCGTAGGCCCTCAGGAGCAGCTGAACGTAGGGGATCTTGAGGGCGACCTCCGCCGTCTCCATCCGGCGGACGGTCGCGGGTGCCACGTGAAGCACCTTGGCGGCCTCCTCGCGCCGTAGGCCGGCCCGCTCCCGCAGATCCTGCAGTCGCCTGCCCAGTACGACCTGCCCCACCGTGGGGGCGGACCGCGGCTCGCTCACTACCGACCTCCCCAGCGCCCTGTTTCCGTGTCTGCCCGCTCGACGCCGTGGTCCGGCGCCACGCCGAGTGTGCCATGCCACTGTCTCCCAGAACCCGACACTCTGCAATCTCCAGAGTGCCCCTTGCCAAGTGTCGTGTTCAAGAGGAGAGTGGCTCGGTGAACCAGTTCACGAGGCTGCTGCGCCGTGCCCGGGAAGAGGCATGTGCGGCACTGCTTCCCCACCGTTAAGGATTGGTCGTGGCTCCTGGCAACACGCTCAGGCCCGCACTCGCGGTGCCGTGCCGGCCGGATTCCCCGGCGCCGGCGATCCGTCGCTTCGGGTTCGAGCTCCCCGGTCGGGCCGACTCGGTCGGGCGCGCCCGGCACCTGATCCAGGACCGCATGACGCGCTGGGGCGTCGACGAGAGCCTCTTCGACACGGCGGCGCTCGTCGCATCGGAACTGTTCACCAACGCCGTGATGCACACCGCCAGCCAGCGCGTTCTATGCGAACTGCACGACGTACCGGGCCAGTTGCGCATAGCGGTGCAGGACGAGGGCTGCCCGCCGGGCGAGCCGCGACTGCGCCGGATCTCGGCCGAGGAGGGCGGACGCGGGCTGCTGCTGGTGGACGCGGTCAGCAGCGCCTGGGGAGCGCACGACGCACGGCCCGGTCCCGGCCGCGTCGTCTGGGCCGAACTGGCGCTGGGGCCGCAGTGCTGAGGTCGATGGGCGACCTGCTCTCGCGAGTGCCCGACGAGCCCCCCGGCCAGCAGCGTCTCGACGTCCCGCCCGGGCTGCCGGCCGTACTCGGCCACGACGCCGTCGGCCTGCCCGCGCGGCACGGCCGGCGACTGCTGTCCCGCCTGCCCCACACGGGCTGTGTCTACGCGGACACGGAGTGGATGTGGTGGATCGTCCCGGCGGGCTCCGACCAGGACCTGGAATGGCCGCTGCCCGCGTACTACTCGCGCGGGGCGTATGTACCGGCCGCGGGCGCCCGGTTGATCCACTGGCCCGAGGACTCCAGCCCGTACACACCGCCCATCCCGCTGTACCTCACGGTCTGCCAGATCACCGGCGTGGCGCCCGCGTGGGCACGCGTCGGGACCAGGAGCGCCCAGGGCGTCTGAACGCACCCGGGCGCTGCGACGGGGGCACCACGCCCACGACCGCTCGCCGCGGCCCACTGCCGCGGCCCGTTCCCGCGTTCCCTCGTTCCCTCGTTCCCGAGGAGCGGTGCCGGCGCCGCCGGGCCGCACCCGGGCACGGCCCGGCGCGGGCACGCCGCACCGCGCCGCACCTGCACCTGACCACCCGCACGGAGCGCACGGCGCACGGCACCGGGCCCGGCCCACCGGGCCGCCGGGCCGCCCTCGGCCCACCGGGCGGCCCTGGGCGCACCGGGCCGCACCGCGCCGGACGTCGCGGACCGGACGTCGCGGACCGGACCGCTCCGCACCACACGGCCCGACCGGTGCCGCATGGTCTTCCTCGAGCCCGGCACACCGCACCGGGCCGGCGCCCACCGCGAGCGGGATTCGAAATCTCGTACGATCCCCCGCATGGTTACCCACTCCCCCGCCCCCGGCGAGCGGCCGGCGCGCGCCTTCCCCGCACCCAACGGCCTGACCGGCGTCGGCATGATCGTCGTCGAGCCCGGCGGACGCGTCCTGCTCGGCCTGGACCGCTGCGGACGCTGGGAGCTGCCCGGCGGCAAGGTCGACCCCGGCGAGAGCTTCGAGCAGGCGGGCGCCAGGGAGCTGGCCGAGGAGACGGGGCTGCGGGTCCGCGAGGAGGACGTGGCCGTCGTCGCCGTGGTCATGGACGGCGCCCGCGGCCTGACCCGGGTCTCGGCCGCTGCACTCGTGACGGATGTGGAGGGCGAGCCCGAGGTCACCGAGCCGGACAAGATCGTGCGCTGGGAGTGGCACGAGCCGGCCCGCATTCCGGGCGAACTGTTCGAACCCTCCGCCGCGGTCCTGCGCGCGTGGCGGGCGGATCTAACACTCCCGGCCGTTTCTGCGTACTCCTATGCGATTTCCGTTATCGGGGCGGAGGCAGCACGTCTCCCAACCGTCGGGGGAGACACGCAACAGCCAAGGAAGAGAGTGGACACAGCGTGAGCAGCGAACGCGAAGCCGCGGTGATCATGGCGGCGCAGGCCGGTGACCAGCACGCGCAGGACCGGCTCGTCGCCGAGTACCTTCCGCTCGTCTACAACATCGTCGGTCGCGCCATGAACGGCCACACGGACGTGGACGACGTGGTGCAGGAGACCATGCTGCGCGTCCTCGGCGGCCTGGACGGGTTGCGGAGCCCGGAGAGCTTCCGCAGCTGGCTGGTCGCCATCGCCATGAACCAGATCCGCGGCCACTGGCGCGAGCGCAGCGCGGGCGCGATACGCGGCGCCGGCGGACTGGAGGACGCGTACGACGTCGTCGACCCCGGCGCCGACTTCGTGGACCTGACCATCACCCGCCTCGGCCTCTCCGGCCAGCGGAGGGAGACCGCCGAGGCGACGCGCTGGCTGGACGAGGACGACCGCGCCCTGCTCTCGCTGTGGTGGCTGGAGGCCGCCGGGGAGCTGTCCCGCGAGGAGGTCACCGCCGCGCTGGAGCTGTCCCCGCAGCACACCGCGGTGCGGGTGCAGCGGATGAAGGCCCAGCTGGAGACGGCCCGCGTGGTGGTCCGCGCGCTGTCGGCCGAGCCCCGGTGCGTACTGCTGGAACCGATCGTCGCGAGCTGGGACGGGCTGCCCTCCGCTCTGTGGCGCAAGCGGATCGCCCGTCACGCCCGGGGCTGCACGGTCTGTGCGGGGCACTGGTCGGGACTGGTGCCCGCCGAGGGGCTGCTCGTGGGCCTCGCGCTGGTGCCGGTGGCCGCGTCACTGGCGGCCTTCGCCCCGCAGGCGCCGGACCTGGCGGCCACGGCGTCGTTCGGCAGCGTCGCACACCCGGGCGGCGACCGGGCCGGTGGTCACGCCCAGGACGCCCACGACGCCCCGTACGCCGCCCACGCCCCCGGCTCGGGGGACACCGGGGCCGGCGGCCCGTCGGGGGACCCGCTCGGATCAGGCGACGCGGCGGGCTCCGGGGCGTCCCGTACCCAGGCCCGCCTGCACCGCGCGCGGCGCCGGCGCCGCACCGCCGCCGTGGCCGCCGCGGTCGCCGCTCTGGTCACCGCGGGCGGCACGGCCCAGCTCCTGTTCGGCCCCGACGAGCCCGAAGAGCCGGCCTCCACCGTGGCCGCCCCGGCCGCCACCTCGCCGTCCCCCTCGCCGTCCGCCTCCGCCACCACCTCACCGTCCCCGTCACCCTCCGCCTCTGCCTCCGCTTCCGCCTCCGCCTCCGCCTCGGCCTCGGCCTCGGCCAGCCCGAGCGTGAGCGCCGAGTCCGGCACCACGGCGAAGCCGAAGCCCGCGCCGAGCACGGCGAAGCCCCGGCCGACGCCCACCCCCGAGGCGCCCGCCCCCCAGCCCCCGCTACCGAGCGGCGACGCCGAGCAGGTCGTCGCCCTGGTCAACACCGAGCGCGCCAAGGCGGGATGCGGGCCGGTACGCAGCAACAGCCTGCTCGAGACCGCCGCACGGCGGCACTCCGAGGACATGGCGGCCCGCGGCTACTTCGACCACACCAGCCCGGACGGTACCGACCCGGGCGACCGCATCACGGCCGCCGGCTACCAGTGGAGCACCTACGGGGAGAACATCGCGCGGGGCCAGCAGAGCCCGTCGTCGGTGATGACCTCGTGGATGAACAGCCCGGGCCACCGGGCCAACATCCTCAACTGCTCGTTCAAGGAGCTGGGCGTCGGCATCCACGACGCCTCCGGCGGGCCGTGGTGGACGCAGGCGTTCGGAACCGCCCGCTGACGACCGCGTGGGCCGTCCCCGAGGACGGCCCACGGACCGCTCACCCCGTTCGCACCCCGTTCGCACCTCTTCCACCGGCGGCACCGGCGGCACCGGCGGCTGCAACGTCGGCTTCAGGCGTCGTCAGCCCGTGATCCGTGCGGGGCCGTAGTCGAGCGCTCCGCGAGGGCCCTCCGCAGGCGCGGTGGCGGCCGGCTGCACGAGCCGCTGCGGCGGCAACCTGTGTGACGGCGCGCCCGCCGGACCGGCCCGCGCTTCGGCGTCCGGCCCCGCGGGCGCGCCGAACCGCCGGCCGCCAACCGGCGACCGAGCGGAGGGGCCGCCCACATGAACTCCACCCCCTCGACCGCCCGATCGCTCAATCCAGGCAGAACTCGTTGCCCTCGACGTCCTGCATCACCAGACACGACTCGTTGACGCCATCGGCACTCAGCAGTCGCACACGTACCGCACCGAGTGGGACCAGCCGTGCACATTCGGCCTCAAGTGCGGCCAGCCGCTCCTCACCCACCAGCCCGGTACCGACCCGCACATCCAGGTGCAGCCGGTTCTTCACGGCTTTGCCTTCCGGAACGCGCTGGAAGAACAGTCGCGGGCCCACTCCTGCGGGATCGACGCATGCGAACCGTGAACCCCGGTACTCGGGCGGCAGCGCGCTGTCGAACTCGGCCCAGTCGGCGAACCCCTTCGGGGGTGGCGGCACGACATACCCCAGCACCTCGCACCAGAAGCGGGCCACGCGCTCGGGATCGGCGCAGTCGAAGGTGACCTGCAATTGCCTCACGCTTGTCATCTGCACATCCTAGGGGTGGGGGCTTCCCCGCCCCCGCAGGGTCGTCCCGGGATCAGGTCGTCCCGGGATCACCGTCGTCGCCGACGCCCTCGGCTACCACGACAAGACCACTGCCCGCCTGCTCAACGAGACCGGCGGAACGTGGAGCCGATACGCCGCCGGAGACCACAAACGGTCCCCAGCTGGCTGGACTTGCCAGGAAACTCAAGGCAGTTGAACCGCGTCACGAAATGGTAGGCCAGTGTCAATGGACGCGGTGTACTCCCCGGCCTACCACTGCCTCACGAAGTTGTGGGCGTCTGCTCGTGGCTCTCATAGGGCCGCGTGATGATCTCCATGCCGTGCCCGGCCGGATCCATGAAGTGCAGGCCGCGCCCACCATAGTGGTGGTTGATCTCTCCCGGCTGCTTCAGATGCGGATCGGCGTAGTACGTGATCCCGGCCTGCCGGATACGTGCGAAGGCCGCGTCGAACCCCTCCTCGGAGACGAGGAACGCGTAGTGCTGCATGACGATCGATTCCGCCGGGATGGCGGCGAAGTCCAAGGCGACCCCGTTGCTGGTGGCCACTGGAATGAACGGACCCGACTCGGTCCCGACCTCAAGCCCCAGGATGTGTGCCAGGAACTCGGCCGACTCCCGGTTGTCCCGGGCATGGATGATGGTGTGATTCAACTCGACTGACATGTGTGGGATGCCTCCACAAGGCAATCTCACGGGCACCTCCATGCCTCACCCAGCCGGTGACCGACACGCGATGCCCTGCTCATGACCCTAAGCAACACCGCTCACGGCGTCGAGGCCGCACCCAGTAGCCGCCGATGACGACCACACACCGTCACCAACACCAAGACGGAACCGAGAACCGGCGACAGTTGAATACGCGAGCCCACCAGTACCAAGGCCGTGATCCCGGGACGACCCGGCGGCAGCGGGGCCGTTGAGCGGGCCGGGCCGCAGCAGGGCGGGGCCGCGGACGAGCACGGCACGTCGGGGCCCCACGTCCGGGGACCGTCAGAGCGGGGACCCCGGAACGGGACCACCCGGAACGGAACGACCGGAACGGGAGCACCGGGACCGGGAACCGCGCCATCCGCCAACCCCTGTACGCATCGGGGCAGTTGGTCGACCCGGACCCGGAGCCGAATTGGGCCGCACCGGCCCCGCTCACTATGATCCGCCGATGAGCATACGAAAGCGATTGGCGGCCGCCCTCTGCGGCGCGCTGCTGGTCACCGTCACCGGCGGGACCCTCCCCTCCACCGCCTTCGCCGTCTCCGGCGGCGCTGCCGGACAGGCCGCCGCGAAGGAACCTCCCAAGGTCGAACTCGTCCTCGACGTCAGCGGTTCCATGCGGGCCCGCGACATCGACGGGCAGTCCCGCATGTCCGCGGCCAAACAGGCGTTCAACGAGGTGCTGGACGCGGTGCCGGAGGACGTACGGCTCGGCATCCGCACCCTCGGCGCCGACTACCCCGGCAAGGACCGCAAGGAGGGCTGCAAGGACACCCGGCAGCTCTACCCCGTGGGCGAGTTGGACCGGACCGAGGCGAAGACGGCGGTGGCGACGCTCGTCCCCACCGGCTGGACGCCGATCGGCCCCGCCCTGCTCGGCGCCGCCGACGATCTGGAGGGCGGCGACGCGACCCGGCGGATCGTGCTCATCACGGACGGCGAGGACACCTGCGCCCCGCTCGACCCGTGCGAGGTGGCACGCGAGATCGCGGCCAAGGGCGTCGGCATCACCATCGACACCCTCGGCCTCGTCCCCAACGCCAAGATGCGCGCCCAGCTGATGTGCATCGCCGAGGCCACCGGCGGCACCTACTCCTCGGTACAGCACAAGGAGGAGCTGTCCGAGCGGGTGGGTCAGCTGGTGGACCGCGCCGCCGAGCCGGTCGTCACCCCGGTGGCCACCGAGGGCGGCGAACGCTGCGAGGACGCACCCCGGCTGAAGGCCGGTCTGTACGCCGACCGCGAGACCTTCGGCCAGCACCGCTGGTACCGGGTGGATCTGCTGCCCGGTCAGGAGCTGCGCGCCTCGGTCAGCATCGCCGCCGACCGCCCCGTGAACCGCGACCACGGTGTGCTGCTGCGCGCTTCGACCCTGGCGGGCCGCGAGATCGTGCGCGGGGAGTCCGCGGGCGACGGGCGCACCGACGTCGTCTCCACGGGGCTTCGCTACCCCAAGGCCGACACCGACGGCGACACCGACGACACCGACTCCGGCGTCTCGGGGGCCGGCAGCGGCAGACCCGCCGCCGAGACCGTCTGTCTGCGGGTGAGCAACTCCTTCTCCGCCCCCGCGTCGGTCAGCACATCCCCCGGCCTGCCCCTGGAGCTGACCATCGACATCACGGGCGGTCCCCGTGACGCCGGGGACGCCGCGTTCCTCGGTCTCGGGCACGGCTGGTGGCTGCTAGGGCTGCTGACGCTCGCCGGCTTCGCCGCCGGGGCTCTGTGGGGCTGGATCTCTCGCTGGCGCATCGCCGTCTGGAGGAGCAACTGATGCGTAACGTACGCGTTCTCACGGCTGGTCTGCTCACCGCGGCCGCGCTGTTCGCACTGCCGTTCCCGGGCGCCGCCGCCGACTCGCCGTCGCCGGTCGCGAGCACGGGTGACGAGGCCGCCGCGCCGACCGAGGCCGGCACGTCGTTCCGCACGGCCGCCGTGGTGCACCCCGGCCAGCGGGCCACCGCGCAGGCGTCGACCGGTGACTACCTGTACTGGCAGTTCCCGGCCGACGCCGGACAGCGGGCCACCGTACGGGCCACGGTGGAACTGCCCCGCTCCAAGGCGCGGCGCGGCAACCAGACTTGGCGGCTCGACGTCTACGACGGACTGCGCCGCCGCCAGGCCTGCCGCTACGGCAGCGACACCGGTACGGTCCGTGCGGGCGCGTCGTCGGTCGAGCTGAGCTGCGCGCTGCGGACGGTCCGGGCATGGTCCGAACCCTGGGCCAACGACCCGCTGCCCGGGGCCTACTACGTACGGCTGACCGTCGCCGCCGCGCCCGCCGAGGACCTGGGCGAGCCGGCCGGTGCCACGCTGGAGGTCGCCACTGCGGACTCCGGCGGCGCCATGGCGGTGGACGGCCGGCTCGCCGCCCCGCTGGTCCCCGCCTCCGGCCGGGAGGTGGAGCCGGACGGCGGCTGGGCATCGGGCTGGTGGTCCTCCCGAATCCTCTGGACCGCGGGCGGAGCCGTACTCGCCGCGCTGGCCGGAATCTGGGGCTACCGCCTCACCCGCGGCGACGGCCGCCCGGCACACGTGCCGCCGGGAGCCTGACTGCGCGGGGCACCGCCCGCACGGGGTCCGCGGGTCCCGGCGCGGGCGGTGCTCCTCCTCCGGCCGCCGGCGAACCACCAGCCGACCCGCCGCCGGCACCACGACCGCGATCACCGCCCTCGCGTCGCGACGACACGAGCCCGATGCGACGACACGAGCACGGCGCGGCGTCACGAGTGCGTCGCGGCGTCACGAGCCCGATGCGGGAAGGTCCCGTCCTTCCACAGCGGACGGCAAAAAAGCAAAGGCAAGGAGGTTGCCCGCTCCTTGCCACTCTCAACTTATAGCGGAGACGGGGCCTTGCGGCAAGGCCCGGGTCGTGGCGCAGAATCGTCGGCCGAGGCCGGGACATGGGGAGATCAGGGATTCGCGGCATACGTGCCCCTGTGTCGGCGGTGGGTTCCGCGGGACGTGAAACCGGCGGGACCCGCGGCAGGGTTGCGGGCATGCGGAGCGGAAGTCCGGGTGTGCGCGCCGCCGAACCGCGAGAAGAGCCGGCCGCGACGCAGTCCTGCTGAAGAGGGGTTCCATGATTGATGTGATCGTTGCCGGCGGCGGACCGACCGGTCTGATGCTCGCCGGCGAGTTGCGGCTGCACGGCGTGCACACGCTCGTGCTGGAGAAGGACGCGGAACCGACCAGGATCGTCCGCTCGCTCGGCCTGCACGCGCGCAGCGTCGAGGTGATGGACCAGCGCGGTCTGCTGGAGCGGTTCCTCGCGCTTGGCACCCGGTACCCGGTCGGTGGTTTCTTCGCCGCCATCGACAAGCCGGCGCCGGAGCGGCTGGACACCGCGCATCCGTACACCCTGGGCATCCCGCAGACCACCACCGATCGCCTGCTTGCCGAGCGCGCCACCGAACTCGGTGCAGAGATCAGGCGCGGCTGCGAACTCGTCGGGCTGAGCCAGGACGCACACGGGGTGACCGCCGAACTCGCCGACGGCACGCGGCTGCGCTCGCGCTACCTCGTGGGGTGCGACGGCGGCCGCAGCACCGTGCGCGGGCTGCTCGGCGTCGGCTTCCCCGGCGAGCCCTCCAGGGTCGAGACGCTGCTGGGCGAGGTGGAGGTGACCGCGCCGCCGGACACGCTGAACACCGTGGTGGCCGAAGTCCGCCGGACCCACAAGCGGTTCGGCGCCATGCCCCTCGGGGACGGGGTGTACCGCCTGGTCGCGCCCGCCGAAGGGGTGGCCGAGGACCGCGCGGTCCCGCCGACCCTGGACGAGCTGAAGCGGCAGCTGGTGAAGCTCGCCGGCACCGACCTGGGCGTGCACTCACCGCGCTGGCTCTCCCGCTTCGGCGACGCCACCCGGCTGGCCGAGCGCTACCGGACCGGCCGGGTGCTGCTGGCCGGCGACGCGGCGCACGTCCACCCGCCGACCGGCGGGCAGGGGCTCAACCTCGGCATCCAGGACGCGTTCAACCTCGGCTGGAAGCTGGCCGCCGAGGTCGGCGGCCGGGCCCCGGAGGGGCTGCTGGACAGCTACCACACCGAGCGCTACCCGGTGGCCGCCGATGTGCTGGACAACACCCGGGCGCAGATGGAGCTGATGTCGCTCGAACCGGGCCCCCGGGCGGTGCGCCGGCTGGTGTCGGAACTGATGGGCTTCGAGGAGGTGAACCGGCATCTGATGGAGAAGATCACCGCGATCGGGGTCCGCTACGACTTCGGCGAGGGACATGAACTGCTCGGCCGACGGCTGCGGGACGTGGGGCTGAGGCGGGGTCGCCTGTACGAACTGACGCACGGCGGTCGCGGGCTGCTGCTCGACCAGACCGGCCGGCTCTCGGTGGAGGGCTGGGCGGACCGAGTCGACCACGTCGCCGACGTCAGCGAGGAACTGGACGCGCCCGCGGTGCTGCTGCGGCCGGACGGCCACGTCGCGTGGGTCGGTGACGATCAGCAGGATCTACTCGACCGTCTTCCCCGGTGGTTCGGCGCCGCGATCAGCTGAGCACAGGTGCGGGGACCGGTGCACACGGGCCCTCCTCGGCCCGGGCTTCGAACTCGCACCACGCACTCCGTGCCTCCACGCCGGCACCGCCCAGCCGGGTCGGGATTCGTGCTACCCCCGACGTCACCGTACGACCGGCTGCCTTCTGCGCGCTCGCGCGACCGGCACCGGCACCGGCACCGACGCGCTCACGGCCTTCGCCGCCCGGCACCCGGCACCCGGCACCCATAGCAGAGCACGTCCGCGCTCACACCCGCGCCACCGTCCCGGCCTTGGTGATCAGCATGTCGAGCAGGGCGAGCAGTGCCGTGCGCACGTCTCCGCGGGTGCGGGCGTCGAGCATGAGGACGGGGGTGTCCGGGTCGCGGAGGTGCAGCGCGGACCTGATCTCGTCGGGGCTGTAGAACTGCTCGCCGTGGAAGCAGTTGGCGCCGACCACGAACGGGAGCCCGCGGCTCTCGAAGAAGTCGACCGCGGGGAAACTGCGGTCGAGGCGCCTGGTGTCGACCAGCACGATCGCTCCGAGGGCGCCGTTGAGCAGGTCGTCCCACATGAACCAGAACCGCTCCTGGCCCGGTGTCCCGAACAGATAGAGCACGACCCCGGCGTCGGTGAGGGTGATGCGGCCGAAGTCCATGGCCACGGTGGTCACCGTCTTGGACTCGATCCCGTGCAGGTCGTCCACGCCGACGCCGGCGGCGGTCAGCCGCTCCTCGGTGCGCAGGGGCTCGATCTCGGAGATCGTCTCGACCAGAGTCGTCTTGCCGACGCCGAATCCCCCGGCCACGAGGATCTTGACGGGGGCCGCTTCCTGGGCAGAGGTGTCATATCCGGGCAAGGTTGTCCCTGATTCTCATGAGCAGGTTGACATTGGTGGTCTCGGTCGCCGCCAGCGGCGACCGGTGCCGGACAAGCCCGCGGTCCTCCAACTCGCCGAGGAGGAGGATCGTGGGCGTCAGGCGCATGTGCATACGGGCGGCGATCTCCGCGACCGCCAGGCCGTTCGGCGGCACGCACAGGGCCAGGACGGCCTGCCACTCGCTGGGCAGGCCGTCGTAGGCATCCGGGGAGACCGCCGCCGTGACCGTCGTGTCCATGGTCAGCGAGGCGGGCGGAGCTGTCGTACGCCCGTCGGTCAGGGCGTACAGGCGCGTCCGGCGGCCGCCCGCGCGGCGCGGCGCGTCGGTCATTACGACGTCGGCGCCTGAGCGCGTCCTGGTGTGCTCAGCCATTCCCCGAGCGCCTGCGCCGTGCGTACGGCCTCGCCGCCCAGTTCACCGAGCCGGGCCTTGCGGGACGTCACGACGATGAGGGTGCTGCCCTCGCCGCATCCGACGATGCAGAGGTAGCGGTCCTCCATCTCGACCAGCTGGCGAATCACCCGGCCTCCGTCGACGTCCCCGGAGATCGCCTTCATCGTGGAAGCGATCCCGGAGGAAGCCGCCGCGATGCGCTCCCCCTGGGGGCGGTCCAGCAAGTAGGAGCTGAGCATGATCCCGTCGTTGGACAGCAGAACGGCGCCCTTGATGTCCGCGATCCTGCTCAGGTTGTTGTCCAGGACGCTGTAGATCATGTCATTGGCTGTCGTCGTCATCGCTGATCCTGTCGGAGCTCGTCTTCCACCGTCTGGGTCCCCTGCTCGTAGTCCGCCCAGGCGTCGGCCACCTCTTCGGGAGTGTCCGCGTCCCGCACTGCCACCGCCTCCGTCGCACGGCGCGGCCCGAGGAGCTGCTCGGCCATATGCGTCTGCGGGATCCGCTCGGGGAGGGCCGGGCGCATGCCGCCCGCGGTTCGGGCCGGAGGCACGTCACGGGCGGGCCGCACGGCCAGGGCCGGACGCACCGGACCCTGCGGCAGCCGGGGGCGCGACGGCTCGGCGAACCGTGTGCGGGACGGCCCGGGCGCGCGCTCGGGCGACTCCCCGCCCTGCCGGGAGGGGGGCTCCCCGTGCAGCCGACCCGGCAGAAGCCCTTCCGGCTCGGACGGTTTGCCGGCGGGCCGAGTCGTCGGCTTCCCGCCCGGCCGACCGTCCCGCTCCCCGCCCGGCCGAGTCGTCGGCTTCCCGTCCCGCCGGCCGTCCCGCTCCCCGTCCGGCCGACCGTCCCGCTCCTCGTCAGACTCCGGATCCGGCTCCCCGGGCGTCCGCCCTCGGGAGGCCCGCACGGGCAGGCCGGCATCCGTGCGCCGGGCCGGTTCGGGGTCGCCCTCGCCCCGGCCGCCCGCCAGAGACACGGGCCCGGTGTGTACGGGCACGGGCCCGGTGTGTACGGGCCGATCGCCCGCGTCCTCCGGGTCCGCGGGCCGCCCGCCGGACTCCTCCTCGGCCGCGGGCCGCCCGCCGGATTCCCGCACGCGCGGCGGCTCCTGACCGACGGCCTCCGCCGGGAACTCCCCGCGCACCGACGCGTCCGGCACCCCGCCCGGCTCGCTCCTGGTCGGTACGAGCAGTTCCCGAGGGAGGATCACCACGGCCGACGTCCCGCCGTACACCGACCTGCGCAGCGTGACGGTCGCCCCGAGCCCGTCGGCGAGGTGGCCGACCACGAACAGCCCCAGCCGATGGGCGTTCTCCGCCAGGACGGCGTACGGCGGTGCCGAGTACAGGCGTCCGTTCATCTCCTCGTACGTCGCGGGCGCCACCTTCGGACCGCGGTCCTCGATCTCGACCGACAGCCCGTCGGCCACGAGTTCGGCCCGGATGACGACCTTGGACCTCGGCGGAGAGAACCGCGTGGCGTTGTCCAGCAGCTCCGCCAGCAGATGGCTGACCTGGCTGATCACGGCGGCCTCGATACTGATCTCGTCCAGCGCCTGGCGCTCGATCCGCCGGAAGTCCTCGACCTCCGCGGCCGCTTCGCGCAGCAGGTCGGCGATGCGCATGGGCTCGGTGTGGGGATCGGGGATCTCGCCGCCCGAGAGGATGAGCAGGTTCTCGATCTGCCGGCGCATACCGACCGTCAGCTGGTCGGCCCTCATCAGCTGGGACAGGAGCGCTTCGTCGTGGCCGAAGGAGTCCTGGAGTTCCTCGGTGAGGCTGAGCTGGCGGCTGACCAGGTTCCCGGTGCGCGAGGCGATGCCCGCCGCGAACATGCCGAAGCCCTGCCGCTCGGCCGCGAGCTGCCTGTGGCCGTCGACCGACACGGCGACGACCCGGGCGAACGCGTCGTTGACACGCCCCACTTCGTCCTTCTCACCCCGGACCGCGGGCAGGGCTGCGGTGTCGACCGGCCTGCCGCTCTGCAGTCGGTCGACGACGTCCGGCAGGATGCGTTCGGCGATGGCCACCGATCGGCGGTGCAGCCGGTTCAGCCTGCGCAGCACCGAGCCCGTGGTGAGGGCGACGACCGCGGCGACGGCCAGCAGCGCGGCGATGCTTCCCGCGATCAGCCAGGCGACATCCGTCTCGAGGTCGGTCGCCCGGGCGTCGGCACGGTCCAGCAGGGTCCGGGACCGGTCGGCGTTGAGGGTGGCGAGCTGCGGCCCCCACTGCTCCTGCGCGGCCCGCCAGCCGTTGACGTCGCGCGGCAGTTTCACGCCCTCGTCGGTGATCGTCTGCTCGGACAGGACCGCGCTCTCGATACGGGACTTGGTCTGCCACGCCCCGGACCTGACCATCTGCGCGTAGAGGTCGTTCTCCGCGTCCGGCAGGTACGGCACGACCCAGGTGTCGTACAGGTACCGCTGGGCCCCGACGGCGTTGACGAAGTCGGCGAACCTGGACGGGGTCAGCAGCCTGGAGGGGCCCGCCTGCGCGATGATCATGTCCTCCTGGGCCACCATCTCGGAGGCCGCGAACATGGCACTGACGACGCGGGTGTCCTCGATGAGCCCGCCGTCCTCGGTGTGGCTCAGCTCGTCCTGGTAGAAGCGGATCATCTGGCCGATCACGCCGCTGTAGAACGCGAGGGTGCTGTCGGCGTTTCCGGTCCCGCTGTCGGTGCGCTCGCGGTAGGCGTCCAGATCGCCCAGGCCCTCGGAGACCTCCAGCAGCCGGCGGTCCGCGATCTCGGACACCGCGGTCCCGGGCGTCCACGAGCGGCGGAAGGCGGTCGCGGCCTGGTCCGTGGCCGCGCGCCGTTCCCGCATCACGCTCTCCGGCACCCCGGTGCCGCCCCAGCTCGCGGCGGTCAGCGTGCGCTCGGACTGCATCGCGACCATCAGACGCGACAGGGGCAGGCCGATCTGTTCGCCGGACTCCACGTCGGCGCGCAGATGCCCCGACTGTTCCAGCAACCGGTTCGCGGCCAGGACGGACTGGACGCCCAGGGCCACGATGGGAACGACGGCGAGCCAGATGAGCAGCGTACGCAGGTGCAGCGTGCGCCGTCGGCGCTTCGCCGACGGGCCTCGTGACCCGATGCGTTGTATCGGTGACATCAGTCCTCAGGAGCGGGGGACAGCGTGACGGACCGTCGACCGGGCCGGGGCGGCGCCCCCGGGACTCGGGGATGACGGCTCCGGCCGGGTCGGGGACCAGGATGAGGAGGCCGATCATAACCAGCCACACCCAGAAAAAAGAGAGGTTGCGTCAGAAATCAGTTGGATGTTAGTAGGGCGAACGGGAACCCCCCGGATCGGGGTCCGGCGGGTGGCGGGCCCGGGACCGGAACTCCACGTCCGGTGCCCGTCGCCGGGACCTTCGCCGACTCGGTCCACGCCGTCGCACCGCGGAGGACCGGGTCTGGAGGCCCGGTCCTCCGCGGTGCGACGGCCGCGCGGGCGGCCGCGTCGGCGGGTTCAGACCGACAGCGCGGCGACACCCAGCGCAAGCAGCAGGAGCACCTTGGCCGACTCACAGGCGACGTAGACGAGATGGGTGCGCGAGCGCGGGACGTCCTCCCCCGCCAGCACCCGGTCCGAGCGGCGGTTCAGGACGGGCCGGACGGCGCCGAGTTGCGCGAGCAGCAGCCCGACGACGAGACCCGTCAGGACCACGACGGGAGCGGGGAGACCGCCGGCGGCGACCGCGAGGACCAGCACGGCGGCCAGGGCGGTTTCGGCGCGGTTGAGCGCGCGGAAGACGAGACGGCCGATGCCGAGACCGATCCGCAGGGTCACGCCGGGGGCGCGGAACTTGAGGGGTGCCTCCAGGAACGAGATGGCGAGCACCATCCCGAGCCAGACGAAGGCCGTCGCG
This sequence comes from Streptomyces spongiicola, assembly GCF_003122365.1. Classification (NCBI taxonomy): domain Bacteria; kingdom Bacillati; phylum Actinomycetota; class Actinomycetes; order Kitasatosporales; family Streptomycetaceae; genus Streptomyces; species Streptomyces spongiicola. The sequence continues at coordinate 6,435,309 of NZ_CP029254.1, read as the reverse complement.
GCGGCCACGGCCGCCCAAGGGGTGTTCATTCCCGGTGTACCTCCTCCTCGTGCCCGCGCTCCCCGGCGCGCTCGGTGCCCCTCTTCGGCTCCCGGCGCACGGGTCCCCGCGCGTTCGGCACTTCCCGGTGTCTGACGAGACCGCTCTCTCGGAGTCCGTCTCAGCCCGCGACCGTCCCGGCCGCGGTGTGGCGCCGAGCGTACGCGGCGGTGTGCTGCGTGTTCGGCGCCACCGTTCACGATTCACCGCTCACCGCTCACCACTCACGGTTCACGGTTCACCGGCCATCGGCTCTCTACCTGCCGAGCCAGAGGTCCGGGCCGAAGACCTCGTAGTGGATCCTCTCGGCGGGTACGCCCCTGCGCAGCAGGTCGCCGCGCACCGCGCGCATGAAGGGCAGCGGACCGCACAGATACGCGGTCAGGTCCTCCGGGAGGTCCAGGCCGCCCACGTCCACCTGTCCGGCCGGGGCGTCCGGGTCGTCGTGCCCGGGCGACTCGTACCACAGGTGGAGCCGGCCGCCGGGCAGCGCACGGGCCAGGGCGAGATGCTCCGCGCGATGGGCGTGGTCGGCGGGGGTGCGATCGGCGTGGACCGTGACGACCCGACGGTCCGCCCCGGTGGACACCAGGTGGTCGAGCAGGGCCAGTACGGGGGTGTTCCCGATGCCCGCGGAGGCCAGCAGCAGCGGTCCGCCGCCCTCCGGGAGGACGAGGTCGCCGAAGGGCACGGACACGGTCAGCACGTCACCGGGGTGCGCGCGCTCGTGGAGCCAGGTCGACACCTCGCCCTCCGGACCGGTAGCACCGCCTGCCCTCTTGACGCTGATCCGCCACTCCGGCCGGCCGGGGGCGGCGGAGAGGCTGTACTGGCGGATCTGCCGTGCACCGTCGGCCAGTTCGGAGCGGACGCTCACATACTGGCCAGCCCGGAAGGCTCCCGCGGGGCGGCCGTCCAGGGGCCGCAGGAGGAACGAGACGACGTCGGGCGTCTCCTGGCGCCGCCCGGTGATCTCCATGGACCGCCACACCTCGCCCTCGGGGGCTCCCGCCTCCTGGTACAGGCGCGTCTCGATGGCTATCAGGGCGTTGGCCATCAGCCAGTACACCTCGTCCCAGGCCTCGGCGACCTCGTCCGTGACCGCGTCACCGAGCACGTCCGCCAGCGCTGCGAACAGATGGTGATGAACGATCTTGTACTGGTCGGAGGTGATGCCGAGCGAGGCGTGCTTGTGTGCGATCCGGGCGAGCAGCGTGTCGGGGCGGGTGCCGGGCTGTTCCAGCAGAATCCCGGCGAAGGCGACGATCGACCCGGCGAGCGCCTGCTGCTGTTCCCCGTTCGCCTGGTTGCCGCGGTTGAACAGGTCCCTCAGCAGCGCGGGATGGGCGTCGAACAGCTTGCGGTAGAAGAGTTCGGCGATGCCGCTCATGGCGGACCCGACGATCGGAAGCGTGGCCCGGATGACGGGAGTGGCCTGTTCGGAGAGCACGGATGACTCCTAATAGGTAAAGGATCTTCGTGTTTTGATGAATGCGTACACCGGGTCCTCGGGGTCCTGGTGTACGGAGTCGGGGGATCCCGCGGCGCGGCTACCGCGGCGGCGGCCCGCCGAGTGCGACCAGGACGGGCCCGGTGGGCGACGCCACGAGATCGGCCACGCTCAGCGGGTCGAGCGTGGCGTAGAAGGCCGCCTGGGCGTCACGCAGCGCACTCCGCAGACGGCAGGCGCCGCGCAGGGGGCACGGCGGGTCGTCGCAGCTCACAACCTCCTCCTCACCCTCGAGTTCCCGGACCAGCCAGCCCACCGACGCCCGTCGGCCGAAGTCGGTCACGACGAGCCCGCCGCCCCGGCCGCGGCGGGCCTCGACCACCCCGAGGTGCCGCAGGCGCGTGATCGCCTTCGCGGCGTGGGTATGCCGCACACCCATCACCTCGGCGACCTCACGGGTGGTCAGCACCTCGTCGTCGGCGCAGACCGCGAGGCGCATGACGGAACGGAGGGCCAGGTCGGTGAACTTGGTGAGTCGCACATCCAGAACGCTATCAAATACGCATCCAGAATTCTCATTCAGGAGTGAACGGGGGCTGTGGTGTGGCTCACCAACCGGCGTTGCCCGGCGCGCGGGTACCCGCCCTCCGGACCCAATGGCACCGCACAACGGCCCGACAGGGGCGAACGCGGCACCGCCGCCGGCAGCCGGTTCGGCGCCGGGCACCCTGCCGCCTCCGCGCGGGCACCGTCATCCACCCGGGGGGTGCCCCTATCTGTTTCGTCAACCTCGACGGGGTCGACTTGTAGGGGTTGGTGCTGGTTTTCGGGAACGTTTCGCGAAGCGGGATGTTCCTGGCGGATCGGGTGGCTGATGGGCAGGCACGGCGGCGAACAGCGGCGGCAGCGGCGGACGTTCTGAAGCGAACGCCCCGCTCGCGGGCCCGCGCCCCGCCGCAGGCGCCACGAGAGCTACGAGACCACGGCGGCGGCACCGGTGGAGGGCTCTCCGGCCTCCAACCCGGGCTTCGGCCCGGTCCCGGGTCCGGCCTCGGCCTCGGCTTCGGCTTCGGTCCCGGGCTCGGCTTCGGTCTCGGGTTCTGCGAGTTGCTCACGCAGGTAGTTCCACACCACCGCGATCAGCGCGGCCGCCGGTACCGCGAGCAGGCTGCCCACGATTCCCGCCAGACTTCCGCCCAGCGTCACGGCCAGCAGGATCACCGCCGCGTGGAGGCCGAGGCCCCGGCCCTGAATCATCGGCTGGAACACATTGCCTTCGAGTTGCTGCACCACGACGATGATCGCCAGCACGATCAGTGCGTCCGCCAGGCCGTTCGACACCAGGGCGATGAGCACCGCGACGAGACCGGCGAACAGGGCACCCACGATCGGAACGAACGCCGACACAAAGGTCAGCACGGCGAGCGGAAGCACCAACGGAACGCCGAGGATCCACAGTCCGATGCCGATGAAGACCGCGTCGATCAGACCGACGAACGCCTGGGAACGCACGAAAGCGCCCAGCGTGTTCCAGCCGCGCGCCGCCACGGCCGGGACGTGGAGAGCGAGCGAGCCGGGCAGCTGACGGGAGAGCCACGGCAGGAACCGGGGGCCGTCCTTGAGGAAGAAGAACATCAGGAAGATCGCGAGGACTGCCGTGACGACGCCGTTGACCACCGTGCCCACTCCGGTGACGACCGCGGTGACCATGCTGCCGGCGCTGTCCTGGACGCGCTCCACCCCGGTGTCGAAAGCGCCCGTGATCTGGTCGTCACCGATGTTCAGCGGGGGGCCGGCCGCCCACTCGCGCACCTGCTGGATGCCCTGGACGACACCGGCGGACAGTTGGCCCGACTGCGACGCCACCGGCACCGCGATCAGCGCCACCACGCCGGCGGCGACCAGCAGGAACAGGACGGTCACCACCGACGCGGCAAGGGCGGGCGGCCATCCGCGCCCGCGCAGACGCCGAGCCAGTGGCCAGGTCAGCGTCGTGAGGAGCAGGCCCACGACGAGGGGCCAGACGACCGGCCACATACGACCCAGAAGCCACAGGGCCACCGCGGCCATCACGAAGACGATCAGCAGCTCGGTCGACACACGCGCCGAGGTGCCGAGCGCGGCACGGGTCCTGGTGGAACTCAGCCTGACGGACATGGGATCAGCCTATGGGTACGGCGGTCGCCGGTCGGATCCGCTGGACACCGGCCGTGTCGTCCCCGCGGCCTTCGACCGGGCGGCCTTCGCCGGACGCGCGTGCCCCGCGCCGACGCAGCGGCTCCCCAACCAGCCACGCCCGCCGCACCCCGCCTCCGCAACGACCCCGAACCCTCGCCGAGCCCGTGAGCCCCGTCCCCTTCCGCCCTCCCTCTTCCGTCCTCCCTGTAACCCGGTGCTTACCTCCCCTTCCTTGGCCTTCTCCCCCCTTTCTTGGCTTCCTTGACTTCCTTGGCTTCCTTGGCTTCCTCCCCTTCCCTGCCGCTCTTCCCTGCCGCTCTTCCCTGCCGCCCTTGCCGTGCGCGCCTTGCCCGCGCACGAGCACCACCGACGACCGGTGACCACCCGGTTCGCCCGGCTCCCCGCCCATCCGGTCATCTGATCAAACGGGCCGGCTCGGTGGCGCTGTGCAGCAGACGCTCCAGCGGGCCGCGCCGGTGGAAGCGAGTCCACAGGACGGCTGCCGCCATGGCCGCGACCGCGAACCCGAGGAGGACCGGCATCGCGGGCCACTCGTCGCCGCCGACGGCGTCCAGCAGCCGGATGGCGAGGATGTGGGCCACATAGGCCGTCAGGGAGATCGACCCGACCGCGACGAGGGGTGCCGGCAGCCGGGCACGGGGACCGGCGAGCCGGACGGCGATGAGGCAGCCGGCCAGAACCGCCAGCGCGACGCCGGTGTTGCCGAGCACGGACCAGGTCGTCTGGCTGTGCGGGGAGGCCACCAGCAGCCAGGCCGGGTGCCCGGTGGCGGACGCCTCGCCGGCTGCGTCGGACCACCAGGCCGAGGCGGCGGGGCCGCCGCCCGTGGCCGCGCTCACCCCCGCCAGGGCGCCCGGGACCGTGTGCAGGGCCAGCCACGACCCCCCGTAACCGATCACGGCCAGGGCCGCTCCGGTGATCGCGAGCTTGGGGGCCGTGCCACGGCGCGAGAGATCGAGCCTGGCCACCGCCATTCCGGCCACGATGAAGGAGAACCACGTCAGGGCCGGGTACTCCCCGGTGACGAAGAGTCCGAGGAAGCCGTCCGAGCCGGTGATCCGTGCCAGGGGATCGAGAGTCGCGAGGGCGCCGGCGAGTCCTCCGCCGTCGAGCGATGACCGGAGCAGATAGAGCACCTGGGGCATGACCAGGGCGGAGGAGAGCGCGATGAGCGCGAGCGTCCTCGCGCTCATCCGGTGGAGCGGGAGGGCGAGCACGAAGAGCAGACCGTAGAAGGGCAGGATGACGTCGACGTCGGTGTCCAGCAGGACCAGCGCGTACCCCAGCGCAAGCAGGATGGCGGCGCGGATCAGGACACGGCCGGCCGCCTGGCGGCCGCGGCGTCCGGTGTGCGGCTCGGGCCGGCCCATGAGGAGCACCAGGGTGAAACCGGCGAGCAGCGCGAACAGGGCGGACGACCGGCCGCGCGCCACCTCCATGGCCCAGCCCAGCGGCCCGCCCACCGAGGGATCGGGGCCGACGTGCGCGGCGAACATGCCCATGATCGCCAGGCCCCGTGCCAGATCGAGGCCGGCCATCCGGCCCGGTGACGGCATCCGGCCCCGTGACGACGGGCGGCAGAGCGTACCGCCCGCGATCGTCGCGGACGGCACGGTCGGAGCGAAGACGTGTCCCATCGGTCACCACGATTCGAGGAACATGCCGGTTCGGCCACCCGGCGGGCGGCCGGGCCGCCCCCGCCGAGCGGCGGGGCGCTGCCCCGGCGGGCACCGCGGCATGCGCTTCGGCGGGGCGGTGCCGAACGGCACCGGTGGGTCCTGCGGAGGTTCTGGTGTCGCCCCGCCGCGATTCGGGACCTGCCGGGTTCCCGGCCGGCTGGTGTCGGACAGCGGATGAGGCAGCATTGAACCGGGGGCCACCGCCGCCCGAGTCGCGGCATGGACCGAGGAGGCGTCGTTCGCCCTGAGGCGGCATCGGCTGCGGCATCGGGTTGCGGCATCGGCCGGATGGGCCGGGTAGCCGCCGCGGGACCGGTCGGCAGCTCCTGCCGACCGGGGCAAGCCCCGTACTCCGGTAACAGGACAGAAATCGTCCGATCGGGCCTACTGGAATGAGAGGCGATGGAAACCGGAACAGAACCGGCATCGCGGGACTCTCCCCCGCCGTCTCCAAAGTGAACCGATACGCGCGTCTCCCGAACCTCACCGGGCGAGGGCTGTACGACCGCAGGTGAACGACTTATGCATCCATGGACATACGGCCGCAAAGCAACTGATGACCTTGAGACCATCGAGTCGCGGGAGTCCGTTCACGGTCGGGGCCGGGACGGCCGCGCGGCGGCGGCGCTCATGGCCGACGGCGGCCGTCGCTTCCGGGAGGAACCGTCGTGACCTGCAACAGCTTCCAGCGGTCCGCCACCGCAGGCGGCGACTCGGCGGTCCGGGCGGACCCGGCCACCGCAAGAAGCACCGAGACGCTGCTGGCCGAGGTGCTCGGGGGCATCCTGCGCACCGAGCGGATACCCGCCGACAGCCACTTCTTCACCGACCTCGGCGCCGACTCCATGATCATGGCCCGGTTCTGCGCCCGCGTCCGCAAACGCGACGACCTCCCCACCGTGTCGATGAAGGACGTCTACCGCAATCCGACCATCCGGCGCCTCGCCGCGGCACTGACCCCCACAGACCCGCCGCCCCCGGCGCAACCACCCGCCGGGGGCCCGGCGCGGCAGGGCGACCCCACCGAGACGCTGCTGGCCGAGGTGCTCGGGGGCATCCTGCGCACCGAGCGGATACCCGCCGACAGCCACTTCTTCACCGACCTCGGCGCCGACTCCATGATCATGGCCCGGTTCTGCGCCCGCGTCCGCAAACGCGACGACCTCCCCACCGTGTCGATGAAGGACGTCTACCGCAATCCGACCATCCGGCGCCTCGCCGCGGCACTGACCCCCACAGACCCGCCGGCCCCGGCGCCGACGGAGCCGCCCCCGGCGGGCACGTCGGGAAACACCTCGGGAAGCACGGGAAGCACCTCGGGAAGCACCTCGGGATGTGCGTCAGGTAGCACGTCGAAAGTGGCGTCAGTCGCGACGTCGGCGACGGCGGCGGGGGCCCCGGAGGCGTCTGCCGGGATGCGCACCCGGCGGTACGTGCTGTGCGGCACGCTGCAGTTCCTGTTCTTCCTGGGCCTGTCCCTCGTGGTGGCCGTCATCCTGACCAGCGGATACGAGTGGATCAGGGGCGGCTCGGGGGCTCTCGGCGTCTACCTGCGCTCGGCTCTGTTCGCGGCCGCGGCCTTCACGGCCCTCTCCGCACTCCCCGTCGTGGCCAAGTGGTTGCTGATCGGGCGCTTCCGGCCCCGCCGGCTCGCCGTGTGGAGTCTCGGTTATCTGCGGTTCTGGTGCGTGAAGACCCTGATCCGGCTCAGTCCGATGCGCCTGTTCGCCGGCACACCGCTGTATGTGCTGTATCTGCGGGCGCTGGGCGCGCAGATCGGCCGGAACGTCTCGGTCTTCTCCCGCAGCGTGCCGGTGTGCACGGACCTGCTCACGATCGGCGAGGGCACCGTCATCCGCAAGGACGTGCTGTTCGCCTGCTACCGGGCCGGCGACGGCATGATCGAGACCGGTCCCGTGACGCTCGGGCGCGACGTGACCGTCAGCGAGCAGACGGTCCTCGACATCGGTACCTCGATGGACGACGGCGCCCAGCTCGGCCATGCCTCCTCGCTGCACACCGGACAGGCCGTCCCCGCGGGCGAGTCATGGCACGGATCACCGGCCCAGCCGACCACCACGGACTTCCGCGCCGTCGAGCCCGCGACCTGCGGCGGACTGCGCAAGGTCCTCTACACGGCGGCTCAGCTCCTCCTGCTGCTGGGGGTGTACCTGCCCATCGCGCTGGGTGGTCTCGGCCTGCTGTTCGCCGTACTGCCGCAGCTCGACGCACTGCTGCACCCCGAGCTGGCCCTGACCAGCCCCGGGTTCTACCTCGATGTGCTGATCGCCTCGCTCGTCACCTTCTTCGGCGGTCTGCTGGCGGCCCTGGTCACCATGAACGCCGTACCCCGGCTGCTGCGCCTGGCGATCAAGCCGGGCAGGGTCTACCCCCTGTTCGGGGTCCACCACGGTTTCCAGCGGGCCCTCACCCGGATGACCAACGTCAGGTTCTTCGTCCTGCTCTTCGGCGACAGCTCCGCCATCGTCCACTACCTCCGCTGCCTCGGGTACGACCTGTGCCGGGTCCAGCAGACGGGTTCGAACTTCGGCTCGCTGGTCAAGCACGACACCCCGTACCTGAGCCGGGTCGGCACCGGCACGATGGTCGCGGACGGCCTGTCGGTCATCAACGCCGACTTCTCCAGCACCACGTTCCGCCTCTCCCCGGCCTCGATCGGGGCGAGCAGCTTCCTCGGCAACAACGTCGTCTACCCCGCGCGCAGCCGTATCGGGGACAACTGCCTGCTCGCGACCAAGGTCATGGTGCCCGTCGACGGCCCGGTCCGCGAAGGCGTGGGGCTGCTGGGCTCGCCGAGCTTCGAGATACCGCGCACGGTCCGGCGGGACCAGCGCTTCGACCACCTCGCCACCGGCGACGAACTGCGCCACCGCCTGAGGGCGAAGAACCGCCACAACGCCGTGACGGCGGCCCTGCACCTGCTGGTGCGCTGGTTCCACTTCTATGTCGTCGCCCTCATCGGCATGACCGCGGTCGATCTCTACCACGCCCACGGTGTGGCGTCGGTCGTGCTGTTCAGCCTGATCACCCTGGTGTTCACCGTCGCCTACTTCGCGCTGGTCGAGCGGATCGTGATCCGGGTCCGGCCGCTGAGGCCGCTGTACTGCTCGATCTACGACCTGTCCTTCTGGCGGCACGAGCGCTTCTGGAAGCTGACGACCCACCGCTATATGCAGCTCTTCAACGGCACCCCGTTCAAGAACCTCGTCTGGCGGCTGCTGGGGGTCCGGATCGGCCGGCGGGTCTTCGACGACGGCTGCACGCTGATCGAACGGTCCCTCGTCACCATCGGCGACGAGTGCACGCTCAACGCCGGCACCGTCATCCAGTGCCACTCCCAGGAGGACGGCGCCTTCAAGTCCGACCAGGTGACACTCGGCGCCCATGTGACCCTGGGTGTCGGCGCCTTCGTCCACTACGGGACGACGGTCGGCGACCACGCCGGACTCGCCGCCGACTCCTTCCTGATGAAGGGCGAGGAGGTACCCGCCCGGGAGGACTGGGGCGGCAACCCGGCCCGGGAGGGCATCGCGGTACGACGGGTGCCCGTCTGCCGTGAACCGGTCGACGGCAGGCCGTCCGCGGCGCTGCGCTGACGCGCGGCGGGGAACGCCCACAGCGCCGGGCGGCGGCGGAGGCGTCCGGCAGCCCCGAGCGGCCCGGCCGGCCGGGCGGGCGGTGTCAGACCAGGACGCGGTCGAAACCGACCGGCAGATGCCGCGGCCCGCGCAGCACCGCACTGCTGCGGTACGGCGGAGGGTCCTGAAGCAGACGCGGGCCGTCGAGCCGGCGAACCAGTTCGGTGAGGGCGACCTGGGCCTCCAGGCGGGCGAGTGGCGCGCCGAAGCAGACGTGGATACCGCTGCCGAAGCCGAGGTGCTCGATGTCGGGGCGGTCCGGGTCGAAGGTGTCCGGGTCGGCGAAGCGCTTCGGGTCGCGGTTCCCCGATGCCAGGACCAGGGCGACCGTCGATCCCGCCGGGATGGTGACGTCGCCGATCTCGATGTCCGCCAGCGCACCCCGCCTCGGGATCATCTGTACCGGCGGCTCGAACCGGAGCAGTTCCTCGATGAGCCGCGGCGCGATCTCCGGCTCCCGGCGCAGCCGCTCCCACTGCTCCGGGCGCCGCAGCAGGGTGAGCGCGCCGTTGGTGATGAGGTTGACCGTCGTCTCGTGGCCCGCGATCAGCAGCAGGACCGAGGCGACGAGAAGCTCCAGACGGCTGAGCGGTCCGCCTTCGGCGTCGTGGTCCCCGGCGAGCCGGAACAGCATTCCGTCCCCGGACCCGCCGGCGCCCTTCTCCACCAGGTCGTTGAGGTAGAGCGCTAGTTCCTGCCTGGTCTCGGCCCCTTGCCTCAGCCTGACGGCCGGGTCCTCGCCGGGCCGGGGGTCGATGGAGGCGACCAGCTTGTCGGCCCAGCCCCTGAAGCGCGGCTCGTCCTCGGGCGGCACCCCGAGGAGCCGGCAGATGACGGTCACGGGGAAGGGATAGGCGAAGGCGTCCACCAGGTCGGCCTCTCCCCCCTCGGGGAAGGCGTCGATCAGCTTGTTGACCGTCGTCTCGAGGTCCCCGCGCATGTCCTTGACCAGGCTCGGCGTGTGCGGGGGCCCGAACTGCCGCATCAGCAGGGACCGGACGCGGTCGTGCTCGGGCGGGTCCATGCCGAGGATGCTGGGCGGGAGCTTCCCCCCGTCGGCCGCCTCCTGCTCGGCGTTGGTGGAGGTGAGACGGGGGTCGTGCAGCAGGGCCAGGACCTCATGGTAGGTGCTGACGGCGTAGCTGCCGTCCTCCTGCCTGCACACCGGCGTCCCGCGCAGCTCGGCGTACAGCGGATAGGGGTCGGCACGGCTCCCGTGGTCGAGGATCCGTCGCATCAGGGTCTCGCCGTTCATGCCGCCCATGCCGCCCGCCCTTCCGATTCGCGGTAGCTCCCGCCGCGCCGGCGGGCCGTCCGGCATTCTGACCCGGATCGATCACCGCTCGGTCCACCCGTGGCCGGACCCGCCAGGACGTCCCCTGACCGGCTCACACGGTGCGCGTGCCGGGTCCCGGGCCGCCGGGCGGCCTGTGTTCGCGCCGCCGGCGGCCCGGGCACGGCCCCGAGGCCCGCGGGCTTCCTCGCGCCGCCGGCGGCCCGGGCACGGCCCCGAGGCCCGCGGGCTTCGGAGAAGGCGCGCGGCGGGAGCGCGGCCGTACGCTGCGGAGAACCCCGACGGCACCGGCGGCCGTACGCTTCGAAGCAGGGGCGCGCCGACGCGTACCCGGGCGGTCGCCGCCTCCCGATGCGCCGGGCCGTGTGACATCCTCGGCAGAGTCACCGTGCCCCGGGAATCCCGGTGCGGCACGGGCGGGTCGCGTACACAGGGGCGACCGTGCGTGCACACGCGCAGGACGAGGGCGGTAGAGGGCGGTGCCGGTGGCATTCGGTGAGGTCGTGTTCTTCGCGGTGGTGATCGCCGTGTCGCCGTTCACCCTCATCCCCGCGCTCTTCATGCAGTTCACCCCGCGGCCGCGGGCGACCAGCAGCGCCTTTCTGGCCGGCTGGGTCATCGGCATCGTCGCCCCGGCGAGCGCCTCTGCCGCGCTGGCCTCCGTCGTCCACCGCCCCGAGGAGGGTCCGCCGTGGGTCGCCTGGGCCCGGGTCGGCCTGGGATCGCTCCTCATCGCCTTCGGCCTCCGCCAGTGGCTGACCCGGCAGGGCAGACCGGCGCCGGGCTGGATGCGGCTGCTCAGCGGCGCGCACCCGGCCAGGGCGTTCCGGCTCGGGCTGCTGCTGTCGCTCGCCAACCCGAAGATCCTGCTGCTCTCCGCCGCCGCCGGTCTCGCCATCGGGTCCGGTGCGCACGCCACCACGAGCGGTGTGACGGCCCTCGCCCTGTTCACCGCCTGTGCCGCCAGCACGGTGGCCCTGCCCGTGGCGCTCCATGTACTCATGGGTGAGCGGGTCCTCGCCCCGCTGACCCGGATCAGACGGTGGCTTGAGGGCCATGCCGCGGGGGTGATGGCGGTGGTGATCGCCGCGGTGGGCGTCCTCGTCGTCTTCGAAGGGGCCGTCAGGCTCTGAGCGGCGTTACGGTCCGGTGCCCTGCCGGTTCATGGCCCGCCACCGCCGCTGTGGCGTCGGCACGATCCTGGAACCCCGCCTCGGCCGCGAGACGACGCAGAGCCGGATACGCTCCCAGCTCGGCAGCTCCCGGCTGCGCGTCCACCCCATGCACCTCCCTGTGCCCGGCTCCCGGCTCCCAAAGTCCCTGTGCGCGGCTCCCGGCTCCCTGCTCCCGACTCCTGGCTGCCGGCTGCCAGCCCGTGGCTCCTGGTTGCTGACTGCCGGCCCGCACCCCGGCCGAGCCGCGCACGCGGCCGCCGGCCGGCGACTGGCAGGCGGCCGGTCAGCGACTCCGGAGGCGGGCCACCGGACACCCGCAAGGCCCTCAGGCCGACCCGCCGGTCGGGGGCGGCGCGGGGAGCGGAGGTGCCGTGGTCGACTGGACGGCGTCGGCGACGGCCTCGGCCGCGGCTTCCGCGGCCCGCGCCGCGTCGTCAGCGGCCTTCCGGTCGGCCGTGGCGCCGGAGGCCTCCTCCCGGGTCGCGGGCGACTGGGGCAGCGCCTCGCTGAAGGCGCGGGACACGCCCTGGAGCGCGGAGGTGACCTCACCGGGGATGACCCAGAACGTGTTGCCCGATCCCTGTGCCAGCTGCGGCAGCACCTGGAGGTACTGGTAGGCGAGCAGTTTGGGGTCCGGGTCGTTGCGGTGCACCGCCTGGAACACCTCGTCGATGGCCCGGGACTGCCCCTCGGCCTTGAGGATGTCCGCGGTCCGGTTGCCCTCCGCCCGGAGAACGGCGGACTGCTTCTCCCCCTCGGCGGTGAGGATCTGGGCCTGCCGCTGCCCCTCGGCCCCGAGAATCGCGGCCCGCTTGTCCCGCTCGGCCCGCATCTGCTTCTCCATCGCGTCCTTGATGGACTGCGGAGGGTCGATGGCCTTGATCTCCACACGGTTGACCCTCAGCCCCCACTTGCCGGTGGCCTCGTCCAGCACCCCGCGCAGCTGGTTGTTGATGATGTCGCGTGAGGTGAGGGTCTGCTCCAGATCCATCGAGCCGACGACGTTGCGCAGTGTGGTGACGGTGAGCTGCTCGACGGCCTGCAGATAGTTCGCGATCTCGTAGGCGGCCGCCCGGGGGTCGGTGACCTGGAAGTAGACCACGGTGTCGATCTCCACCACCAGGTTGTCCTCGGTGATCACGGGCTGCGGCCGGAAGGAGACGACCTGCTCACGGAGGTCGATCACGGGATAGACCCGGTCGACGTAGGGGATGACCACGTTGAGCCCCGGTTGCAGCGTGCGGTGGTACCGCCCGAGCCGCTCGACGTTGCGGGCACGCGCCTGGGGGACGACGCGGACCGCCCGAAGCACGGTGATGACCGCCAAGAGCGCGATGATCACGCCGACGAAGAGCGCCGTGGCTTCCATGACTCACTCCCGGGGGTAGACGACTGCGGTGGCGCCGCTGATCTCCATGACGTCCACTTCCGTTCCCGCAGGGATCACCAGCGTCTCGTCGTATGCGCGGGCGGTCCACTCCTCGCCGCCGATGCGGACCCTGCCACCCGAGCCCGTCACCTCCGACACGACCTGGGCGGTGCGGCCGACCAGTGCGTCCACCCCGAACCGCTCGCGCCGCGGTTTGAGTGCGCGCCGAACCCGGGGCCGCACGAACACCACACTGACCACGGCGACGACGGTGAAGACCAGCAGCTGGAACGGCAGCGGCACTCCGGCCGCGGCGAACGCCGCCGTGACGAGCGCCGCCCCGCCCAGCATTCCCAGCGCGGCGGTCAGGGTGGCGATCTCCGCGGCGACCAGAACCGCGGCGATGATCAGCCAGATCGCCCAGAGGTCCATCGCGCCCTCCTGACTGACGCGGGTGCACGTGGACCGGGGCGATGTCCCGTGTTCCCTCCCGCTCGGGCCCGGACCACCCGGTCCCGTTTCATCCTTCTTTGTCGTATCTACCCATCACAAAATCACAGAAATCCCCCGTCCTGCGTGATTCCGGGTTGGCGACCACCCTTCCGGCTGAGCCGTTCGACACCGGCCTCCGCCGCTCGCTGTCATTTGTTGTCGTTTTTTGCTGTTTTTTGCCGCTTATTGCCGGATGCTGGCGGTTGTTGCCGCACTGCCGGGCCGCCATGGGGCGGCCGAAGCACCGTCCGCACCCCGGCGCCCCGGCCGGCGAGGACCGGCGGGTGCGGCGGGTGCGGCGGGCGATCTGCCGTCGCCGGGCCCCACCGGGAGAACCCACCCCACCCACCGGCGCTCCTGGCGCCTGCGCCGCCACCGGTCAGGACAGGACCGCGCCGACGGGCCCATGACCGTGCGTGCCATCGTGATCGCCCGGGCCGCCGTCCCCGCGTCCGTACGGGCTCCGGTCCCCGCGCCCGTGCGGGTCGGCCCGGTGCGTCACCTCACCCGGCGCGCCGTCGTGTCCGCCGATCTGGAGGAGGGCCTCCGGCCGGTGATCCACCTGGAGCGTGGTGTGCGTGATGCCGAAGTCGCGGCGCACCAGGTCCTCGAGGTCGCGCCGTACGGCGTGGCAGTCGCCGCCGGCTTCGACGAGCACATGGGCGGACAGGGCGACCTCCTCGGACGCGATCTGCCAGATGTGGAGGTCGTGGATCTCCCGTACACCCGGCTCCGCCGCCAGCCGCCCACCGAGCCGGCCGGGGTCGACATGGGCGGGCGCGGCCTCGAGGAAGATCCTCCCCGAGTCGCGGAGCAGGCCGTAGCCGGCCCTGAGCATCAGGGCGACGACCACGAGCGTCGCGATGCCGTCGGCCCGCGCGAAACCCGTGGTGAGCACGACGAGTGCGGCGACCGCTGTGCCGATGAACGCGAACAGGTCGTTCAGGATGTGCTGGTAGGCGCCCTCGACGTTGAGCGAGGAGCGGTTGGCCCGGGACAGGCACCAGGTGGCGGCCACGTTCACCGCGACCCCCGCCAGGGCGGTGGCCAGCATGAGCCCGCCCTTGACCTCGGGAGGGTCGATGAGCCGCTCGACGGCCTCGACCGTCAGCCAGGCGCCCAGCAGGATCAGGGAGAGCCCGTTCACCTGGGCGGACAGGATCTCCACCCGCTTCAGGCCGTAGGTGTAGCTGCCCCGGGGAGGACGCCTGGCTATCCGCATCGCCACGAGCGCGAGGACGATGGCCACCGCGTCGGTCAGCATGTGCGCGGCATCGGAGATCAGGGCCAGCGACTCGGCCACGAAACCGATGACGACCTCGACCGACATGAACCCGACGATCAGGACCAGCGCGATCGAGAGCCATCTCTTGTCGGAGTCCCCCGTCACACCATGAGCGTGATCGTGGCCGTGGCCGTGCGAACCACCGTGAGCGTGTCCCGCGCCCATCGCTTCCCCCTCGGATACGAGATCGAGTGCCTTTCAGCCGTGCAGTGAAACGCACGGGAGGAGTTCACGCAAAGGCTGCAACGATGGTGGGAATCGCTGTCGTTAACACTCCCCTGACCTGCGCTTTCACATCCGGCAGCGCGGATTCCGAAGAGAAACGGCAGTCGTTGTCGAGTTCGTCTGCCGCGCACGGCTCTCCGGAACCGCCGCCCCGCCGGCCCCGCTCTCCGGAACCGCCGCCCCGCCGGCTCTCTCGGCGCCACCTCCCGCCCCGGATCGCGGCGCCCGGGCGGTCCGCCGCGGCCCTGACCCGTTCACCCGCCGTTGCCCTCGCCGGGCCGCAGCTCGGGGTGCTGCTCCGCCAGCCGGTCCGGCGCCGCCTGCCTCCAGGAGTCCACGAGGATGTCGCGCAGCTCGTCCAGATCCTCGAGTGCGCTGAGCCGCACCCGGACCCAGGCCGAACCCGCCTCGTGCGGCGGTACCCAGAACTTCTCGGGTTCGGCGGCGATCAGCTCGGTCCGCTCGTGCTTCGGACAGCGCACGGCGAACGACGTCTGGTCGTCGGGCATCGTGACGTACATCTTCCCGGCGACACGGAACGTCGGCATGCTCCATGCCTCCCTCTCCACCGTGTCGGGAAGGGACAGGGCGATACGGCGGATTTCCTCGGACTCGATCATGTGTCCACCGTAGCCAGCGCCGCTGACACCCGGCCGCGCGCGGATGCCCGACCCATCGCCGGGGACCCTGGACCGCCGTGATCGGACAGGTCCGCCGGGTACCCGCTCGGGTGTCGGGCGCGGACGCGGGTGTCGGGTGTCGGGTGTCGGGTGTCGGGTGTCGGGTGTCGGGTGTCGGGTGTCGGGTGCGGATGTCCAGATGTCAGATGTCAGATGTCAGATGTCAGGCGTAGGCCGTCGTCCGTGTGGAGCCGTCGCGCGTCCGGCATCAGGCGGGCGGTTCACCGTCCAGTCCCACCGTGGTGGTGACCCGCACGGCAGCCGGCTTCCGGGGTACGGAGCCGAATCCGAAGCGCACGGGAGGTTCGACGGGCGCGAGGGGGCCGAGCTCCACCCCCTCGAAGACGGCACGAGCACGCACGATCGGAAGGAGATCCCGCGCGCCGTACCATTCGCGACGGCCGGTCCCGCTCCTGCCTCGGGTGCGTACACCCGGCATCAGACGTGCGGGAAGATCGGCCAGGGCGCTGAAGGCCGGCCGGTTCGCGAGCGGGCCGGGCACTGCCCGCAGCAGCCGCCCCGGGATTCCCCGCCCACCGGTAGCGAATCGCAGTTCCAGCGACGGCGCCGTCACGGTCCAGGCCGCCCCGTCCACCCGCACCCGCACCGGACCGATCCGCACCTCCTCGAAGGTGTAGGTGGCGGCGATGAAGTCGGCGACCTCCCGCGTGGGGGCCAGCAGCAGGCGCTCCCCGTCCACCCTTTCGATCATGACGTCACCGAAGGCCCCGAACGGTGACCGCACCCAGTGCCCCACCACCAGGCGAACGCCGGACCCGGTCCCGATGCCGGCGATCCAGCCCTCGAACCGAAGCCGCACGCCCACTCGCCACCTTCCTGCGCCCCGCCGCAACCTCCCCGCGGCCTCCGGCGCGTCCTGCGTACCACCATCGCCGACCCTCATCCTGCCGGGCGGGCCCGGGGCAGGCGGCGCGACGCGACCCGCTCGGCACCCGCACGGCGGCGAGGGACGCGAAGTTCACCGGCGGGGACGGCCGGATGCACACGGTCCTCGACGCCCGGCGACTCCCGGGGGACGCGGACGGCGTCCGTCGGGCGGAGGGTCCGGGCCCGCGGGCAGCGTGGGCACGGCCGAGGAGATCACCCCCGTGGGCCGGGGAGCCCTCCCGCACGGGTCAGCCGGGCTTCTGCCGTGCCGCCGCCCCCTGGGCCGCCGTTTGCAGGGCGCGGAGCGCCAGCACGAGGACGCCGATGTCGTCGAGGTACACCGGGTCCGGCAGTACGTCGACGGGCGACACGGTGTAGAGCACGGCACCCCAGAACAGGGCCTTGTCCCGCAGGGGCACCCCTGCGTCGCGCAGCGCCCGGCGGGCCCTGAGGACACGGAGGAGCATCCAGGCGGCGCCGACGGCCGTGGCCAGGGTCGCCACGCCGAGAAGCCACCAGAGAACCTTGTCATCCACATGGTTCGTCTACCCCGGCCGGGCGCGGTGACTCGGGCGCCGCGCCGGGCGCCGGCGAAGGCTGCGGGCAGGAGTCGTGAACCCGCCTCCGAAACAGGTCGCCACCGGGGGCCGGGGCCCGGGGTGCCGGGGCCCGGCCCGGGCCCCTGTGTCGCCGCGCGGGCCGCGCGGCGACACAGGGGCACCCGGTTCAGGGAGCACCCGGTTCGGGGAGCGCCCGGTTCGGGGAGCGCCCGGTTCGGGGGCGCGGATTGTCCCCGTGCTCGTTCCGGGCCGTCACTGCCAGGGCGCGGCAACCTCCGCGACGGAACTCTGCCGGAAAGCCGAATCGAGGGGACGCCGGGGCGGCATACGGCGTGCTCAGGGGCGTCCGGGGTCCTGCCCGGCCCCGGAAGGACGATCCTTTCCGCAGGTCAGCACCTCACGGGCGGCTTCACACGCATACACACAGCCAGCCCCCGTGGACGTTCGGTGAACGGAGACCCACCTCCGAATAACGGTCTTGTCACACTCGCAGGCACTTCCCGCGGCTACCGGCCGTTATGTGATTCCCATCACCCAGGAGTGCGTAAAAAACGTGCTAGAACTGCGCAACTCCGCAGTCGGCCTCGTGCCGTGACGCGGGGCGCGCCGGTCCGCCGGCGCAGCACGACCAGGGCGATCCGGTTCGAGTCCGCGGACCGGGCACCCAGGGTCGCCGATCGGACAACGGCGTTCGCTCCAAGACCGCACACCATCCGGCGCAGCCTCCCATGCGCCGGTCCTGCGCCACGAGGTAGCCACTGTGTCACTCGACTCCATGACCGAATCCGTCGACAAGGCTGTCAGCGGATTGTTCGAGCCCATCGCCACCTGGCTCGGAGAAGTCGTCTTCTACTCCGTCCCCGTAGGAGGGACGGACCTCCCCCTCATCGTCGCCTGGCTGGTCGTCGCCGGTCTGGTCTTCTCGGCCTGGTTCGGGCTGATCCAGATACGCAAGTTCCGCCTCGCGGTCGACGTGGTGCGCGGGAAGTACGACGAGAAGGGGTCGGCCGGTGAGGTCAACCACTTCCAGGCCCTGACGGCCGCCGTCTCCGGCACCGTCGGTCTCGGCAACATCGCGGGTGTCGCCGTCGCCGTCTCCATCGGCGGTCCCGGCGCGACCTTCTGGATGATCCTCTGCGGTCTGCTGGGCATGGCCACGAAGTTCGTCGAGGTCACCCTCGGTGTGAAGTACCGAGAGGTCCACGCCGACGGCACCGTCTCCGGCGGCCCGATGCACTACCTCCCCAAGGGCCTGACCGACCGCTTCGGCAAGAACGGCAAGACCCTCGGCAAGGTGCTCGCGGTCCTCGCCTCCTTCATGGTGCTGTTCTTCGGCCTCTTCGGCGGCAACCTCTTCCAGGTCAACCAGAGCTACGCGCAGCTGGTCTCCGTCGCCGGCGGCGAGGACGGCGCCGTCGGCTCCTCCTCCGGGGCGCTCTTCTTCGGCATCCTGATCGCCGCGCTCGTCGGCCTCGTGCTGCTCGGCGGCATCCGCTCCGTCGCCAACGTCACCAGCAGGCTGGTGCCGGCCATGGCGGGCATCTACATCGCGGCCTGCCTGGTCGTCATCCTGGTGAACGTCACGGCCGTCCCCGACGCGGTCGCCACCATCATCGAGGGCGCGTTCAACCCCGAGGGCGTCGCCGGCGGTGTCCTCGGTGCGCTGATCATCGGCTTCAAGCGCGCGGCGTTCTCCAACGAGGCCGGTCTCGGCTCCGCCCCGATCGCGCACTCCGCGGTGAAGACCAAGCACCCCGCGAGCGAGGGCCTGGTCGCCCTGCTGGAGCCCTTCATCGACACCGTGATCATCTGCACCATGACGGCCCTCACCATCGTGATCGCCAACCCGGCGAGCTGGGCCGAGGCACGGACCGGCGAGTCCATCGGCGGTGTCACCATCACCTCCGACGCCTTCGCCACGGTGCTGCCCTGGTTCCCGTACGTCCTGACCGTCGCCGTGATGCTCTTCGCCATCTCGACGGTGCTGACGTGGGGCTACTACTGCCTCAAGGCGTGGACGTACCTCTTCGGCCGCAGCAAGGCCAGCGAGATCACCTTCAAGGTGCTCTACTCGCTGTTCGCCGTCGCCGGTGCCCTGCTCACGCTGCAGACGCTGATCGACATGGCCGACGCGGTCCTGTTCATGCTGGCGGTCATCAACATCATCGGCCTCTACCTGCTCGCCCCCGTCGTCAAGCGGGAGCTGAACTCCTTCCTGGAGTACGTCCGGTCCCGCAAGGCCGGCGGGGCGGGCGACGCCGACGAGGACCCGGAGCAGGTGGAGACCACCGTCTGACCGCTCACGCCGTCCGGTGGAGAGGAGAGGGGACCGCATGCGCCCGCACCTTGCGCATGCGGCCCCCTCCCCACGTTCCCGCAGGTGGGACGCTGTCTGGTGGCGGCGCCCGGCTTCTGGTTAGGGTGTGAGGAACGCGTCGGCATGACGCGGGGTGTGCCGGGAAGTCTGGTCGGCGTCAAAGGGTGCAGTGTGCCCGCTCCAACGACGGCCCGGAGGCCTTCCCCATGTCAGACGCCCCGCGTCAGCGCACGACCTTCCTCGGCCTGCTGCCTCTGCCCGAGCGCAACGCCGTGGCCGAGGCGCTGCGCACCGAGACGATCGGCGGACTCGTTCTGCTGGCCGCGGCGGTGGTGGCACTCATATGGGCGAACAGCCCCTGGAGCGGCGTCTACGAGCAGATACGGGACTTCCACTTCGGGATACCCGCCCTGGGTCTCGACCTCTCGGTCGGGCACTGGACCGCCGACGGCCTGCTGGCCGTCTTCTTCCTCGTGGCCGGCATCGAACTCAAGCGGGAACTCGTCGTCGGCGAGCTGCGCAACCCCGCCACCGCCGCGCTGCCGGTCATCGCCGCGGTCTGCGGCATGGTCGTGCCCGCCGCGCTCTACATCGCGGTCGCCGCGCCCGCCGGGGGCGGACTCGACGGATGGGCCGTGCCGATGGCCACCGACATCGCCTTCGCGCTCGCGGTCCTGGCCGTGCTCAGCACCCATCTCCCGGCCGCGCTGCGGGCCTTCCTGCTGACGCTCGCCGTCGTCGACGACCTCGGCGCCATCCTGATCATCGCGATCTTCTTCACCAGCGACCTCAACTACCCGGCCCTCGCCGGGGCCTTCGCCGGCCTGGTCGTCTTCTACGTCCTCCAGCGCCTGCGGGTGCGGGGCTGGTGGTGGTACGCGCCGCTCGGCATCGCCATCTGGGCGCTGATGTACAACGGCGGAGTCCACGCCACGGTCGCCGGCGTCGCCATGGGCCTGATCCTGCGCACCACCCGCGACAAGGGCGAGAAGACCTCACCCGCGGAGCGGACCTCGCATCTGCTGCACCCCGTCTCGGCAGGAGTGGCGGTGCCGCTGTTCGCCCTGTTCGCCGCCGGTGTGGGCGTCTCCGCGGCCGCCCTGGGCGAGGTCTTCACCAGGCCCGAACCGCTCGGCGTCGTCGTCGGTCTCGTCGTCGGAAAGACCGTCGGCATATTCGCGGGCACCTATCTCGCAGCCCGGTACACCCGCGCCCGCCTCAACCCCGACCTGGAGTGGGCCGACGTCCTCTCCCTCGCCGTGCTGGCCGGAATAGGGTTCACCGTCGCCCTCCTCATCGGGGAGCTCGCCTTCTCCGACCCTGCCCAGGCCGAGCAGGTGAAGGCCGCCGTCCTCCTCGGGTCGCTGATCGCCGCGGTCCTGGCCGCCGTGCTGATCAAGCGCCGCAACGCGGTCTACCGCCGCCTCTACGAGGAGGAGACCGTCGACGAGGACGCCGACGGCATCCCCGACATCTACCAGCGGGCGGACTCCGGCATCGGCGGCTCCCGCGCCGACGGATGACGGTGCGCGGTCCGAGCCGGCCGCCGTCGCCCCGACGAACGGGGGGCCCGGAGGGCGGCGGCGTGCGGGGGCGCCGGCTGTCGGGAGTCACCGGCGACCGGCCTGGGCGGGTTCCCGGCCGGTAGGGTTCCGCGGCTGCCCGGTCACGGCACGACGGCCCGGGCGCCGGCGCACCACGCTCCCGGACGCTCCCCGGGGTGTCTCGCGGGCCGCGTCGGCCGGCCGGGCGTCAGAGGCCGAGGACGAGCTTGCCGCGCACCCGGCCCTCCCTGCTGATCCGGTGCGCCGTCGCCGCCTGCTCCAGAGGGAGGACGGACTGGACCTCGACGTGCACGGCGCGGGAGTCGAGGAGCGCGGCGATCGCGCCCAGCGCCCGGCCGTCGGGGGCGACGATGACACGGCGTGCCTCGACGCCGGGGAGGCGGTGCGCCTCGTCCAGGGGCTCCGGAAGCGTGACGAGGGTGCCGCCGGGCCGCAGGAGCCGCCAGGACGCGTGCTGCACCGGGCCGCCCACGGTGTCCAGGACGACGTCGAAGGGGCCCGCGGCGGACAGGTCCGCGCTCGCGCGGTCGGCCGGCTCGTCAACTCCCAGCCGGCGCAGGAAGTCCAGGTTGCGCGCGGAGGCGGTGGCGGTGACATGCGCCCCGAGGTGCCGGGCGAACTGGACGGCGAAGTGTCCGACGCCGCCCGCCCCCGCGTGCACCAGGACCCGCAGCCCCGCGCCCACCCCGGCCGCCTCCAGCGCCTGCCACGCCGTCAGGGCGGCCAGCGGAACCGCGGCGGCCTGCGCGAAGGACAGGCGCTGCGGCTTGGGCGCCACCGCGGCGGCGGGCAGGACGGCCAGCTCCTGGTAGGCCCCGCCGTACGGCAGCGGCAGCATCCCGTACACGGCGTCGCCGACTGCCGGGCCGCCGGGCACCGTGGCCCGTACCACTCCCGCCACGTCCCAGCCCAGTCCCTGCGGGAAGGCGCGGTCGTTGCGGACCGCGCCTTCGCGGTGCTTCCAGTCGACCGGGTTCACCCCGGCGGCCATCACCTCCACGAGGATCTCGCCGTCCGCCGGGACCGGTTCCGGCCGCCGGGCGAGTTCCAGCACGCTCTCGTCGCCGTACCGGGAGAACACCACTGCACGCATCGAACCCACTCCTGCCTGCGCCGGTCCCGGTCGTTCGGGCCGTCGCGCTCGTCCTGCCGCTTCGGGTCCACCCTGCGGGGCCCCGGCGGGCACAGCCACCACCCCCCGAGTACCAGGCGGCAGCGCGTTGGCGGGTACCGGCAGGGACAGGCTGCCGGGGGCCGGTCGGCGGATACTGGCGCGCATGGACTCGGACAACGAACTCGGCGCCTTCCTGATGTCGCGGCGCGCCCGGGTGAGCCCGGCGGCCGCCGGGCTCACCTCCCACGGCCGGCGCCGGGTGCCGGGACTGCGGCGGGAGGAGGTCGCCGAACTCGCGGGCGTCAGCGCGGTCTACTACACGCGCCTGGAACAGGGGCGCGCGCTGCATCCCTCCGGCGCCGTGCTGGACGCCCTGGCGCGGGTGCTGCGGCTCGGTGCCACCGAACGCGCCCACCTGCACGACCTGGTGCGGCGGGGCCGCGTCCGTCGCTCCGCCGGGTCCGCGGCCGACGCCGGGGAGCCGGCACCGGCCGTACCCGTACGGGACGGGCTGCGGCGGCTGCTGGCCGCGGTGGGCGCGGTGGGCGCGGTACCGGCGTACATCCTGAGCCCGGCGATGGACGTCCTCGACGCCAACGACCCGGCCCGCGCGCTCATCGGCGCTCCGGGCCCGGCTGCCGGCGGGCGGCCCAACCTCGCGCGCCACGTCTTCGCCGACCCCGCCGCCCGGGAGCGCTATCCGCAGTGGGAGGACGTGGCCCGTCAGACCGCCGGCTTCCTGCGCCTCTCCTCCGGGCGGCTCCCCGGCGACCTGCCGCTCGCCCGGCTCGTGGCCGAACTGTCCGCCCTCAGCACGGAGTTCCGTACCCTCTGGGCGATGCAGGAGGTACGGGAGAAGACACATGGCACCAAGTGCTTCCGGCATCCGGTGGTCGGCGCCTTCGCTCTCACGTACGAGACACTCACGCTGCCCGGAGACGAGCGGCGGTCCCTGGTCGTCTTCACCGCTCCCGACGCCCGCGCGGACACCGCGCTGCGGCTGCTCGGCAGCTGGACGGCGACTGCCCCGGCCCATACGCACACCGGCCACCTCGGTAACGGATCTGCGTGATGAATCCGTGATGGTCCATACCGAGCGAAGAGAGCCGGCACCACTCGCACTCCGCACCACGCGCGCCGCACGCCCTCTCCGCGGTACTCGCGTTACTCGCGCCACTCGCGCCACTCGCGCACCTCTGTGTCACTCCCAGCGCTACCGCCGCCATCGGCGCCACCGCCACCGCCACCGGACGGGGTGACCACGCACGTCACCGCGCCCGATCCGCTCGACGGCCGCGGTACGCAGACGCACGACCCACCACGCCGAAGGGGCGGACCGGTGAGGCAGGCCAGGCGAGTGGCCCTCCGGCGGGGCCGGGAGCCGTCCGCTCAGCCCCGCTCCTCTCCCCCAGGAGGCCCGGCGGAACGCGGCGGAGCTGCGCGTCCGTCCCCGCGCTGCGCCGCCCGGGGACGCCGGAGCGGAACAGTGCGGCTGCCTCCATCAGCATCACGAGGACCTCGGCCCGCTCACGGGCGGCGGAGGCGGAGGGACCGGACTCGCGGTCACGTTCGCAGTCATAGTCACGGTCGCAGCCGCAGCCGCGGTCGCAGTCACAGTCGCAGTCGCAGTCGCAGTCGCAGTCGCAGTCGCAGTCACAGTCGCGGAGGAAGCCGGCTTGGTGCTCTTTGTTTGATTGTGATGGTGACTCTTGCGCACACCTGTGCTTTGATGTGTTTGGTTTTGTTTGAAGAGTCCTGGCGAGTGGTCGGTGGCCACAGCGACGGCTCGACGCTAGAGCTGCGCTTGAGCTGCAGGGATGGGGAGTCCGGCGTGAAGAAGACCTCGACCCGGCTGGCCGACGGTCGTGAGCTGATCTACTACGACCTCCGCGACGCGGTGGTACGCGAGGCGGCGGACAGGCGCCCGCTGGAGCGGACGGTCACCACGTCCGAGGTGCGCCGCGACCCGCTGCTCGGCGACACGGTCGCCATCGCCTCGCACCGCCAGGGCCGCACCTACCATCCCCCTGCCGACGAGTGCCCCCTGTGCCCGTCCGAGGGCGACCGGCTCAGCGAGATCCCGGACTCCTCGTACGACGTGGTCGTGTTCGAGAACCGCTTCCCCTCGCTCGCCGGGGACTCCGGCCGCTGCGAGGTCGTCTGCTTCACCCCGGACCACAGCGCTTCGTTCAGGGACCTCAGCGAGGAGCACGCGCGTCTCGTCCTGGAGGCGTGGACCGACCGCACCGCAGAGTTGTCGCACCTCCCGTCCGTCGAGCAGGTGTTCTGCTTCGAGAACCGCGGTGCCGAGATCGGTGTGACGCTCGGGCACCCGCACGGGCAGATCTACGCCTATCCCTTCACCACCCCCCGTACCGCGCTGATGCTGCGCTCCCTCGCGGCGCACAAGGAGGCGACCGGCGGGGGAAACCTCTTCGACGACCTCGTCGCACGCGAGCTGGCCGGGGAGCGCGTGGTCCTGGAGGCGGAGCACTGGGTGGCCTTCGTGCCGTACGCGGCGCACTGGCCGTACGAGGTGCATCTCTACCCGCGGCGCAGGGTCCCGGACCTGCTCGGGCTCGACGAGGAGGCGCGCGCGGAGTTCCCCCGGGTGTATCTGGAACTCCTGAGGCGCTTCGACCGGATCTTCGACGGATCGGGCGGCTCCCCGAGTCCCCCCGGACCCCCCGGTTCACCCGTTTCAACCGTTTCGCCTCCGCCTGTTTCACCGGATTCACCGGATTCACCGGATTCACCGGGCGAGCCGCCGACACCGTACATAGCGGCCTGGCACCAGGCCCCGTTCGGTGTGCTGGAGGAGTTCGAGGGAGTCGCGCGCGAGGACTTCGCGCTGCACCTCGAACTCTTCACCGTCCGCCGGACTTCCGGGAAGCTGAAGTTCCTCGCGGGTTCCGAGTCCGGTATGGGCGTGTTCATCAACGACGTTCCGCCGGAGCAGGCAGCGGAGCGGCTGCGGGAGGTGGCGGGTCCATGAGCGGTACGCAGCCCGTCACGGGCGGTGCGGACAGTGCGGGCAGTGCGGGCGGTATCGGCCGGGCCGCCGCGCCGCACCCGGATCGAGACGGACCACGGACCGGATCGGCCCGGAGCGGGCCCGGTAGGCACGGACAAGGGAAGCCGGAGATGAGCGAGGCTGTCGCGGAGCGGGTCGCGGAGGACTTCCGCAGGCTGTACGGGGCCGCGCCGGAGGGAGTGTGGGCGGCACCGGGCCGGGTCAACCTGATCGGCGAGCACACCGACTACAACGACGGCTTCGTCATGCCCTTCGCGCTGCCGCACACCGCCGTCGCCGCGGTCTCCCGGCGCACCGACGGGGTACTGCGCCTGCACTCGGGCGACGTCGAGGGCGGGCCCGTGGAGCTGGCCGTACCGGACCTGGCCCCCGGGTCCGACCCCGGCTGGACGGCCTACCCCGCGGGTGTGGTGTGGGCGCTGCGCGAGGAGGGACACGAGGTCACCGGCGCGGACGTCCATCTGAGTTCGACGGTCCCGACGGGTGCGGGCCTGTCGTCCTCGGCGGCCCTGGAGGTCGTGGTCGCCCTGGCGATGAACGACCTGTTCGCATTCGGGCTCGGCGGCCGGGCGCTTGCCCGGCTGTGCAGGCAGGCCGAGAACGCCTATGTGGGCGCCCCCACCGGGATCATGGACCAGACGGCCTCCGCGTGCTGTGCTGAGGGTCTGGCCATGTTCCTCGACACCCGGGACCTGAGCCGGAGACAGATCCCCTTCGACCCGGCCGCCGAGGGCCTGCAACTGCTCGTCGTCGACACCCGGGTCAAGCACGCCCACAGCGACGGCGAGTACGGCATGCGCCGCGCCGGGTGCGAGAGGGGCGCCGCCCTGCTGGGCGTCGGCACTCTCCGCGACATCCCGTACGACGGCCTGGAAGCGGCCCTCGCCCGCCTCGGCGACGCGGAGGAGGTCCGCCGCCTGGTCCGCCATGTGGTGACCGAGAACCGCCGTGTCGAGCAGGTCGTCGCCCTCCTGGAATCAGGCGGCACCCGCGCCATCGGCCCCGTCCTCTTCGAGGGCCACGCCTCGCTCCGCGACGACTTCCGCGTCTCCTGCCCCGAGCTGGACCTGGTCGTCGACACGGCGGGGAAGGCCGGCGCCCTGGGCGCCCGCATGACGGGCGGCGGCTTCGGCGGCTCGGCGATCGTCCTGGTCGAGGCGGCGGACGCGGACACGGTCGCACAGGCGGTGGAGGGCGCCTTCACCGCGGCGGGCCTCACGGCTCCGCGGATCTTCACGGCGGCGCCTTCCGCCGGGGCACGCCGGCTCGCCTGAGCGGCGCCGCGCGGTTCCCGGCCCGGGGCGGGAGCTGCCGCGCGGCCCCGGGAGGCGAGAGCCCGCGTGTCGCCCGGGCGCCTCGCCGAGGTGCCCTCCGCGGCTGGAGGCGGACGGTCCGGGACCGCGCGCGCAGCGGCACGGACGGGCGGGCGCTGACGAGCACCGGCGGGCGCGGACGGGCGGACGCACGGACGGGCACGGGCGGACGGGCGGACGGGCGGGCGCACGGACGGGCGCGGAAACGCGCACAGCGGCAGTGCCTGCTCCGTGGAAGGTGGAGGTGCCCGGCGGTCCGGGGTTCCGGGCGGCCGCTGAGGCAGGCGCGTCCGCGGCGCGCCCTCACACTGCGTCGCGTCCGCGCCGCGTCCGCACCTCGCGCCGCCCCTTCGCGCCGCCCCTTCGCGGTGCGCCCTCACACTGCGCCGCGTCGTGTGCCCCTGCGGCGCTCCTGCGCGCGGCACCCGGTCGCGCTCCATCACACCGCGCTCCATCACACCGCGCTCCGTCACACCGAGCCGCGCCGTACATCTCGCGGTGCCCTCTCGTGCCGGGCCGGCCGTGCGGTGACCGCGAGCGCCCCTGCGGCGCCGGCCAGGAGCCGTCCGGTGCCGCACACGGCGGAAACGGCCCTCCCGCGGCCCTCGGCGGCGCCGTCCGGAGGCGGGGAAGATCGCCCGCCGCGGCCCTGAGATCCTGTCGGCATCCGCCCGTACATATCGATCCATGTTGGATTTCGAAATTTTCCGATGGAACATGTTGACTTAACGCTCGGTTAGCGGTCAATGTGTGCGCACCCCGCCGCTCACTGGGACGACAGTGCGGCATCCACCCGAGGAGACGCCATGTCACTGCCGACACGACGCCCCATGCTGCGCCGAGCCCTGGTGGCTCTCACCGTGCTTCCTCTGCTCGCCGCAGCCGCCTGCGGCAGCCCGGACAGCGACGGCAGCGACGGCAGCGCCCCGAGCGAGGCGGCCGCCTGCGAGAAGAGCAAGGGCAAGGTCGAGCTGTCCTACTGGTCCTGGATACCCGGCGTGGACAAGGCCGTGGCGGAGTGGAACCGGCAGAACCCGGACATCAAGGTGAACGTCAAGTCCACCCCGGCGGGCAACGCCGGCACCTACCAGAACATGTCGAACGCCCTCAAGGCGGGCAACGCACCCGACCTCGGCCAGATCGAGTACGACTCCCTGGCGAGCTTCCGCCTCCAGGACGGCCTCACCGACATCGCGGCATGCGCCGGGGTCAAGGACGCCGGGGCGGACTTCGTCGACTGGACCTGGTCTCAGGTGACCTTCGGCACGGGCGGCGAGGACGGCGTCTGGGCGGTGCCGCAGGACACCGGGCCGATGGCGCTCTTCTACCGCAAGGACCTGTTCGACAAGCACGGGATCGCCGTCCCCCAGACCTGGGCGCAGTACTACGAGGCGGCCAGGAAGCTGAAGAAGGCCGACCCGAAGGCGTACATCACGCACTTCTCGCAGACCGACCCGAACTGGTTCAGCGGCCTCCTCTGGCAGAAGGGCGCGAACATGTTCGGACAGGACGGCGACACCTGGAAGGTCGACGTCGGCAGCCCGTCCGGCGGCGAGGTGGCGGACTACTGGCAGAAGATGATCGACGAGAAGCTGGTCGCCACCGACCTGCAGGGCTTCTCCCCGGCGCTCTACAAGGCGTGGAACGACGGTGAGGTCGCGACCTGGGTGAGCGCCGCCTGGGGCTACTCCACCATCCGCGACAACGCCGAGTCGACCTCCGGCAAGTGGGCCGTCGCCCCCATGCCGCAGTGGTCCGCCGGCGAGAAGAAGGCGGGCAACTGGGGCGGTTCGACGACCGCCGTCCTCAAGGACAGCGAGCACCCCCACGAGGCGTCCAAGTTCGCGCTGTGGCTGAACACCGACCCGAAGGCGCTGGAGATCCTCAACCGGGAGGGCGGCCTCTACCCGGCCGCCAGCGCGGGTCTCCAGCTGGAGGCGCTGCAGCAGCCCGTGGACTTCTACGGCGGGCAGAAGGTCTTCGACACCTTCGCGGAGGCGTCGCGGAACGTGAACACCGACTGGACGTTCGGACCGACCATGACCGACACCTACCGCTTCATGGGCGACGGCATCGCGGGAGCGCTCGGCGGCAAGGGCACCCTGAGGGACGCGCTGGAGGCGGCGGAC
Source organism: Streptomyces spongiicola (assembly GCF_003122365.1). Lineage (NCBI taxonomy): Bacteria > Bacillati > Actinomycetota > Actinomycetes > Kitasatosporales > Streptomycetaceae > Streptomyces > Streptomyces spongiicola. Next base: position 6,406,843 of record NZ_CP029254.1, on the reverse strand, counting down.
GCCAAGACCGTGGACTCCCTGAAGAAGCAGTCGCTCGAGGTCGCCGAGTAGTCGGCGCGGGGTCGGCGGCCGCCGGGCCGCCGACCCCCTTCCACGCCCCCATCCGCACGCTCAGGAGAAGCCAGACATGACCGCCGACCACACAGCGGTGACAGCGGTGACAGCGGCGCCGCAGACGAAGACCGCCCCCCGGCCCGCGCCGCCACCCCGTCGCAGGCGCAACCTGGCCCCAGTGCTCTTCCTGCTGCCGTTCTTCGTCCCGTTCGTGCTGTTCACCCTGGTGCCGGTCGGCTACGCCTTCTACCAGAGCCTGCTGCGCACCGAGCGGACCGGCGGGACCTTCGGCCGCAAGACGACCGTGTTCGCCGGGTTCGAGCAGTACGCGGAGGTCCTCGGGGACCCCGAGTTCCTCGGCAGCGCGGCGCGCGTCCTGCTCTTCGGGCTCGTCCAGATCCCGGTGATGCTGCTCCTGGCCCTGGTGCTCGCGCTGCTGCTGGACTCGACGGTGGCCCGCCTGAAGCGCTTCTTCCGCATCGCCTACTTCGTGCCGTACGGCATTCCCGGCGTGATCGCCGCGCTGATGTGGGCGTTCCTGTACGACCCGCGGCTCTCCCCGATCGTGGAGCTCCTCGACCGGGCCGGGGCGCAGCCGGACTTCCTCGGCTCGTCGATGATGCTCTGGTCCATCGGCAACATCGTGACCTGGACGTACACCGGCTACAACATGCTGATCATCTACGCCGCGCTGCAGGCGATACCGGCCGACGTCTACGAGGCGGCGCGGATGGACGGGGCGAGCGAGGCGAAGATCGCCTGGCGGATCAAGGTCCCCATCCTGCGCCCCGCCCTGATCCTCACCGGCGTCTTCTCGATCATCGGAACCCTGCAGCTGTTCACCGAACCGCAGGTACTGCGCTCCATCTCCACCAGTGTGACCAGCACCTACACCCCGAACCTGGCGGCGTACTCGCTGGCCTCGGCGAACAACTACCACGAGGCGGCCGCCATGTCGGTGACGCTGGCCCTGGCCACGTTCGTCCTCTCCTTCGGTTTCCTCAAGCTCACGGGTCGAAAGGCTGAGTCATGAGCCTCCTCACGGACACCACCGGTGCCCACCCGCCCCGGCCGGCCGGGGGGACGCGGCCGCGCGGCCCCAGGGAGAGCCGTCTGTCGGTGGCGGCCGCCACCGGATTCCTGGTCGTGATCGCCGTCTACATGCTGCTCCCCGTGTTCTGGCTGATCGTGTCGGCCACCAAGAGCCAGGGCGACCTGGTGGACTCCTTCGGGCTGTGGTTCTCCGACGTCCACCTGGCCGACAACCTGCGGGAGCTGTTCGCCCGGCAGGACGGGGTCTATCTGCCCTGGCTGCTCAACAGCCTCCTCTACGCGGGGGCCGGGGCCGCCGTCGGTACCCTGCTGTCCGCCATGGCCGGCTACGCCCTGGCCAAGTACCGCTTCCGCGGCCGGGAGCTGCTGTTCTCGGTCGTCCTGGGCGGGGTGCTCGTCCCGGCCACGGCGCTGGCCCTGCCGCTGTTCCTGCTCTTCGCGCAGTTCGAGGCCACCAACACGTTCTGGTCGGTGTTCCTGCCCAGCGTCGTGAGCCCCTTCGGGGTCTACCTCTCGCGCATCTTCGCCGCCGCTTCCGTACCGGACGAACTGCTGGAGGCGGCGCGTATCGACGGGGCCGGCGAACTGCGGACCTTCTTCACCATGTCGCTCAGGCTGATGTCACCGGCCATGGTGACGATCTTCCTCTTCCAGTTCGTGGTGATCTGGAACAACTTCCTGCTGCCGCTGGTGATGCTCCAGGACGACCGCCTGTACCCGGTCACCCTGGGGCTGTTCACCTGGCAGTCCCAGGTCAGCCGGGACCCGTCGCTGCAGATCCTCAGCATCACCGGCTCGCTCGTCTCGGTCGTACCGATCGTGATCACCTTCCTGGTACTCCAGCGCTACTGGAAGGCCGGTCTGACGGCAGGAGCCGTGAAGTCGTGAACAACGCACTCCACCAGCTGACCGAACGCCTCGGGGGCATCGCCTACGGCGGTGACTACAACCCGGAGCAGTGGCCTCGCGAGGTCTGGGACGAGGACATGCGCCTGATGCGGGAGGCCGGGGTCAACCTGGTCACCGTCGGGGTCTTCTCCTGGGCGCTGCTCGAACCGCGCCCAGGGGAGTACACGTTCGACCTGCTCGACGAGGTCATGGACCTGCTGCACGCCAACGGGATCGCGGTCGACCTCGCCACCGGGACCGCCTCTCCCCCGCCCTGGTTCTCCCTGAAGCACCCGCGGTCGCTCCCCGTCGATCGCGACGGCGTCCGGCGGTGGCACGGATCGCGGCAGACGTTCTGCCCGAGCAGCCCCGACTACGCCGAGGCCGCCGGCCGCCTCGTCGAACGGGTGGCGGACCGCTACCGCGACCACCCCGCCCTCGTCCTGTGGCACCTCCACAACGAGTGGGGGAACCACAACGCGCACTGCTTCTGCGACACCAGCGCGGCGGCCTTCCGCGACTGGCTCCGGGAGCGGTACGGCGGCCTGGAGGGCCTCAACGACGCCTGGGGAACGGCCTTCTGGAGCCAGCGGTACGGCGACTGGGCCGAGGTCATGCCGCCGCGGGCCACCACCGCCGTAGCCAACCCGACCCAGCAGCTCGACTTCCGGCGCTTCTCCTCCGACGCGCTGCTGGCGCTGCACCGGAGGGAAGCGGAGATCGTCCGCCGGCTGTCACCGGAGGTGCCGCTCACGACCAACCTCCTGGTGACCCTGGAGAAGAAGGTGGACGGGTTCTCCTTCGCGAGCGAGTGCGACCTGGTCTCGGTGGACCAGTACCTCACCGCCGCCGACCCCGAGGCGCACATCGGCCTGTCCCTGGACGCCGATCTCGCGCGCGGCATGGGCCGCGGGGCGCCCTGGCTCCTGATGGAGCACTCCACGTCGGCCGTGAACTGGCAGCCGCGCAACGTCGCCAAGACGCCGGGGCAGATGCGGCGCAACAGCCTCGCGCACCTCGCCCGGGGCGCGGACGGCATCATGTACTTCCAGTGGCGGCAGTCGAAGGCCGGTGCCGAGAAGTGGCATTCGGCGATGCTCCCGCACGGCGGCACCGACACCAGGACATGGCGCGAGGTCACCGCCCTCGGCCGGGACCTCCGGGCGCTGGCCGAGGTGCGGGGCAGCCGGGTGGAGTCGGAGGTGGCCCTGCTCTTCGACTGGAACGCCTGGTGGGCGCTGGAGATGGACGCGACGCCCTCGGTGGACCTGCGCTACCTGGACCTGGTCCGCGGCTGGTACCAGGCCCTCTGGTCGCTCGGCGTCACCTGCGACCTGGTCCACCCGGGCAGCGATCTGACCGGCTACCGGCTGGTCCTGGTCCCCAGCCTCCCCCTGGTGTCGGACGGCGACGCGACGTCACTGGAGGACTTCGTCGCCGCGGGCGGGCACACCGCCGTCGGCTTCTTCAGCGGCGTGGTCGACGAGAACGACCAGGTGCGCCTCGGCGGCCATCCCGGGGCGTACCGGGACCTGCTGGGCGTCCGGGTGGACGAGTTCTTCCCGCTGCGCGAGGCCGAGACGGTACGGCTCTCCGACGGCTCGCACGCCGCGCTGTGGACGGAACTGGTCGGCCTCCGCGGAGCCGAGGCGGTCCGCTCCTTCCACCGGGACCCCTCCCTCGGGGGCCCGGTCGCGGGCCAACCGGCGATCACCCGGCACCAGTTCGGCGAGGGCGTGTCCTGGTACGTCGCGACCCGGCCGGACGGCGATGCCCTGCGGGCGCTGCTGGCCCGCGTCTGCCGCGAGGCGCGGGTCAGCGCGGCCGCCGAGGTGCCGGCCGGGGTCGAGGCGGTGCGCCGGCGAGGCACGGACGCCGGCTATCTGTTCCTGATCAACCACACGGACACCGACGTGTCCGTCCCGGCCGACGGCGTGGACCTGCTGAGCGGCACGCCGATCAGCGGGACGGCGACGGTGCGCGCCGGTGACGTCGTCGTGGTCCGGGAACCGGGCGGCCGGCCGCCGGCCCGGTGACTCACGCGCACCGGGCAGCGGCAGGAGGGCGCCGCCGAAGCCGTCCACCGGCAGGGCGGCACCGGGCGCGGTGAACGGCCGGTCCGGCTGACCACGGGGCGCCGGTCGGCCGGGAGTGCCGAGGCGGCGCTCCGCTCCTCCCGTACTCCCGCCCGCACATCCCGCCCGACCCGCCCGCACCGCTCCCCGCCCGCCCGGCTCCCGTACACGGCCCGCCACCCGCCGCCCGCCGCCCGCCGCCCGCCCGGCTCCCCCACCCACCCGAGGTCCTCCGCACATGACCACCGACCGCCCGCCCTCGCTGCTGCACTTCCGCGCCGCCGGGACAAGCCTCCTCGTCGACTGCTCCGGGACCCGTCTGCCGCGGATCCTCCACTGGGGGGCGGACCTGGGGGAACACCCCGGCGCCGGATCCGGCGGGGACGGCCTGGCCGCACTCGCCGCGGCCGGCCTCGCCCAGCTGGTGACCAGCGTCCCCGACGTGCCCGTGCCCGTCGCCGTGCTGCCCGAGCAGTCGGCCGGCTGGCTGGGCACACCGGGCCTGTCGGGCCACCGCGAGGGCGCCGGGTTCTCCCCCGCCTTCACCGTCCGCGCACTGGACACCCCCGCCCCGCGCAGGCTCACCGTGCGGGCCGACGACGCGCGGACGCGACTCGGCCTCCGGCTGGAGCTGGAACTCACCCCCTCCGGCCTCGTCCGCCAGCGCGCGGCGCTCACCAACGAAGCGGACACCCCCTACACGGTCGACGCACTGCACCTCACCCTGCCGGTACCGGCCCAGGCCACGGAACTCCTCGACCTCACCGGGCGCCATCTGCGCGAACGCTCCCCGCAGCGGCACGCCTTCACGCTCGGCACGCACCTGCGGGAGAACCGCCGGGGCCGCACCGGCCTCGACGCCACGCTCGTCCACGTCGCGGGCGAGCAGGGCTTCGGATTCCGCGGCGGCGAGGTGTGGGGGCTGCACATCGCGTGGAGCGGCAACCACCGCAGCTTCGCCGAGCGCACCAACTCCGGGGTGTCCCTCCTCGGGGGCGGCGAACTGCTGCTCCCCGGCGAGATGGTCCTGGAGCCGGGCGCCACCTGTGAGACGCCCTGGCTCCTCGGTTCGTACGGCAGCGGCCTCGACGAGATGGCGGGCCGCTTCCACACCCATCTGCGGGCCCGGCCCCACCATCCCGCCGCGCCCCGCCCGGTCACCCTCAACACCTGGGAGGCGGTGTACTTCCGCCACGAGCTGACCGCGCTCACCGCGCTCGCGGACGCCGCGGCCGAGGTGGGGGCCGAGCGGTTCGTCCTCGACGACGGCTGGTTCCGCGGGCGCCGGGACGACCGGGCCGGACTGGGCGACTGGTGGGTCGACCCGGAGGTGTGGCCGGAGGGGCTGCACCCGCTGGTGCGCCATGTCCGCTCGCGGGGCTTGCAGTTCGGCCTCTGGGTGGAGCCGGAGATGGTCAACCCCGACTCCGACCTGGCCCGGGCCCATCCGGAGTGGATCCTCTCCGCGGCCGGGCGGATGCCCCCGGAGGCACGGCACCAGCAGGTGCTGAACCTGGCGGACCCGGACGCGTACGCCCATGTCCTGGACCGGCTGGACTCCCTGGTCGGCGAGTACGCGATCGACTATCTGAAGTGGGACCACAACCGCGACCTCGTCGACGCCGGCGCCGGTCCGCGGGGGTCGGCGGGAGTACACGCCCAGACCACCGCCGTCTACGCCCTGATGGACGAACTACGCCGCCGCCGTCCGGGGCTGGAGATCGAGTCCTGCTCCTCGGGCGGCGCCCGCGTCGACCTGGGCATCCTGGAGCGCGCCGACCGCGTGTGGACGAGCGACTGCAACGACGCGCTCGAACGGCAGCGAATCCAGCGCTGGACGGGTCTGCTGCTGCCCCCGGAGCTGATGGGCGCGCATGTGGGGCCCCCGGTCACCCACACCACGGGGCGCGCCCACGGGCTGGACTTCCGCGCCGGCACAGCCCTCTTCGGGCATCTGGGGATCGAGTGGGACCTCGCCCGCGCCTCCGCGGAGGAGCGGCGGCGGCTCGCCGAGTGGATCGCCGCGCACAAGCGGCTGCGGCCCCTGCTGCACACCGGGACGGTCGTGCACGCGGACCATCCGGACCCGGCCCTGCTGGTGCACGGCGTGGTCGCACCCGACCGGTCGCACGCCGTATACGCCCTGGTGCAGACCGCGACGAGCGTCCAGGCACCGGCGGGACGGGTACGCCTGCCCGGCCTGGCGGAGGACGCCCACTACTCCGTCGCTCCGCTGGCCCCGGGAGACGTACTTCAGGGACCGGTGACCGGTCCGCTGGCCTGGTGGGACTCGGGCGGCGTGGAACTGTCGGGCCGGGCGCTGGACGTCTTCGGCGTACAGGCGCCGACCCTCGACCCGGAACGCCTGGTGCTGGTCGAGGCCCGCCGGATCGGACACTGACGGGGCGGTCACGGCGCGCCGCGGACCGCCGAGCCGCACTCCACCCGCCTCAGGGCGGCAGGACGCCCTCGCCGCCGTCAGGAGGACGACCCGGCCGGCCTGACGGGCCCTGACCGTTACCGGCGTCCCGGAATCCGGCAGCGCCATCGTCGCCACGGCCTTCGTACCGCCGAAGGACGACAACCGGGCCCGGACGACGCGCCCTTGCCCGTCGCCCCATACGTCCGCGTAGACAGGCACGTCGTCAACCAGCTTCTCGCGCAGTTCGAGAGGGCCTCTCGAACTGCGCACATGACCTCTGGGGACGTTCCTGCGTACTTCCCGGGCGGCATCCCGCGCGTTCGGCGCGTTCCGGCGCGTTCGGGCGCGTTCGGGCACGGACATCCTGTCGTCGCACCGCGCCGCACCGCACCGCTCCGCACCGGATCAGACGGTCCATCAGCAGCGGGGACGGCAGGGCCACCGGCGATGCGCGCATCGAGCGCGACCGTCACGTTGGCGTGGCGCAGCACATAGATGTAACGTTCCTTCACATTCTGCTTCATCTGTTTCACAGGCGGGGGGCCATGAAGCGGGGTGCCTGCGAGGACGCCGGAGGAGCCGGAAACCGCACCGGTGGAAAGCCGGGCCGCCACCTGTACACCGGCAAGGGCGACGGCACGATCAACGGCGTCACCCAGATCAGCGGCGGCTGGCACACCGCGCGCCCGGCCGCCGGCAACGGCGGCGGCAACGGCGGCGAGGCCGATCCGACCACCGCCCACATCGGCGGCGGCGCCTGCACCCGCCCGGCAACCGCAAGGGCGCCTCCGGCGCCCCGGTCGTCGTCCGGACCCCGCCGAACCAACCCATCACCGCCGCCAGCCCGACAAGGAAGAACCATTGTCGTCTCGACGTGCTCACACCACTTGGATCGCCGGCGTCGCCGCGACCGCAGCCGCCGCCGGCCTCGTCCTCCCCACCTCCGCGACCGCGGCCAGCGGCCCTGAAGCCACCGCCGACTACGCGTTCACCGCCCGGGTCCTCATCGGCGACGGCGACCCGGTGCGCGGCTGCTCGGCCGCCCTCATCTCACGTGAATGGGTCATCACCGCCGCGTCCTGCTTCGCCGACGACACGACCGGGGTCACGGCGGGCAAGCCCGAGCAGAAGACCACCGTCACCGTCAGGGGCACCGCCCCGGACACGGTCACCGCCTATACCGGTGAAGTCGCCGAACTCGTCCCCGCGCAAAGCCGCGACGTGGTCATGGCCCGCCTCGCCACCTACACCCCCGCCGGCATCCCCACCGTCAACCTGGCCGACACTCCGATGGCCGCCGGTGACGAGGCTACCTTCGCCGGGACCGGCCGCACCAAGACCGAATGGGTACCGGACCAGCCGCACACCGCCGCCTTCAAGGTCAACGGCACCGACGCCACCACCCTGGCCATCTCCGGCAAGACCACCGCCGACTCGATCTGCCAGGGCGACACCGGCGGCCCTCTGCTGCGCGAAACCGACAACGGTCCGGAACTCGTGGGCCTGGCCACCCGCTCATGGCAGGGCGGATGCCTGGGCACACCCGAGACCGAGACCCGCACCAACGCCGAGGCGGTACGCACCGACGACCTCGGCGAGTGGATCAGCGCCATCGCCAACCGCGCCTGGACCCGCCAGATCGCCTCCGGTGACTTCTCCGGCGACGGAAGGAGCGACGCCCTCGCGATCGACAAGACCGACGGCAAGCTCTACGCCCATCCCGGCGACGGCAAGGGCGGCTTCACCGGCCGCGACCAGATCGGCGTGCAGTGGGAGACCACCCGCGTCATCACCACCGGCAACTTCGTCGGCGACGGCAACACCGACCTCGTCGCCGTCCGCGACAACGGTGTGCTGCTGACCTACCCCGGCAACGGCAAGGGCAACTTCGCCACCACCGTCACCGCTGGTACCGGTTGGAACGGTATGCGGCTGCTCACCTCCGGCAACTTCACCGGTGACAACAAGACCGATCTGCTCGCCGTCCACACCAACGGCACCCTCTACATCTACCCCGGCACCGGCGACGGCAAGGTCGGCAGCGGGATCGTCGCGGGTACCGGCTGGACCGGCATCCGGCTGATCGCCGGCGGCGACTTCAACGGCGACGGCAAGGCCGACGCGGTCGCCGTCCACGACAACGGCACCCTGTACGCGTACTACAACAACGGGCAGAACGGCTTCAACAGCGCCGTCCGCGTCGGCGGCGGCTGGACGACCACCCGCCTGATCGCCGGCGGCGACTTCAACGGCGACGGCAAGGCCGACCTCCTCGCCCTGCGCAACGCCGACACCTTCTACACCTACGCGGGCAACGGCACCGGCAACTTCGCCGCGCCGGTCGTCACCCAGCCGTAGCCCCCTCACCTCGACGCGGTCGGCGGGTTGCGGGCGGGGCACGGGCCTCAGGCATGACCGGCGTGGGAAGTCCGAGTACCTCAAGCCCCCTGCGTGGTCACCCAATTGTCGGGGCGAGCAGCTGCCTGCCATCGGCTTGCCCGCCAATGGGTGGTTCAGTGTCCGGTTCCCGGCTCACACGATGTGGGAGCACGAGCGGAATCGCTCCGGCTGGATCGGAAGCGACCGTTCGTTCAGACGGGACGGCCGCGAGGGGTGCTGGACGGTCGCCAGCGCTCGCTTCCCCCGCGTAGACCGGGAGCTGCTCCGCAGGTACCCGAGCGTCCTCATCGGCCGTGGGCACAACCCGCGCGAAAGGTACGACTCGTGCTGCCGGAACGCCCGGGTCTTTCCGTGCCCCCGCTCCCGCCCCGGGCCGTGCCCGGCCACCGGTTCGGCCGTCCGCGCGAGATCCGGGCGCCGCGCGCTCAGGGGCGCATAGGCCTCGGAGAGTTCGACGAAGTCGGTCGGCAACCGCGTACCCGAGTCGCGCTCGATCCGGGCCCAGTCAATTGACCTGCGAACGGGCATTCTGTGCTCAAGGAGTCCGGGCAACGTGCGCTCCAGTAGTGACAGACTCAACAGGTCACCTGCCTTCCGGCTCGATTGTTCACAACGACGCCTTGGGACAACACACCATTCGGAGTCGTCGCAGTCATTGTGATACTGGTCGGGATACTATTTCGCCCATTACCATACTGCGGCTGGGCCGAATACAGCACGCAGTTGACTCGCCAAGGCGTTGGCCATCCGATTCTCGCAGCGCTTCATGCCCGGATCATTCATTTCCCGAAACCCGGTGAAGAGGTTGCCGGCGCGCCACTCACCGCCAAAGCGGTCACCGATGACGTGCGTGCGGTGGTACTTCCACGCCCGACCATCCCGCTCGCTCAGCCAACCTGGAGGATCGCACGTGGATGCACAGTTGGGCTCACGCGCCCCCCTTGAGGGCGGGTTCACGCCGGCCGCACTCTGCCCAGACCGTCTTGCCGCCGGGATGGTGGGGCTCGCAGCCCCAGGCATCGGCGAGCGAGGCGACGAGGAGCAGGCCGCGCCCGGACTCGTCGTCCCCGTCGCCATCCCCATCGCGGTCGCCGTCTCCGTCGCCGCTTCTTTCTGATGCCGGTTCGGGCAGGCGGTCACCCCGGGCGTCCGTGACCTCGATGCGCAGGGTGCCGGCCGTGAGGGTCAGGGCGAGGCGGGCGTGGCGGCCCCGTACGCGGCCGTGCAGGGCGGCGTTCGCGGTGAGTTCCGCGATCAGGAGGGAGGCCGTGGCCGCGTCCTCGTCTCCGGCCGCGACCTCCGGGCAGTCCCGCTGGTCGGCGAGCCAGCGTTCGGCGGCGTGGCGGGCGGTGTGGGCGCCGCGCCTGCTGGTGGGGAACGTGAGACGGAAGTGGTGGATGGTGGCGGTCGGTTCACCGGTGGCGGTGACGGTTTGCTGGATCACGTCACCGAGGGTGACGGAGTGGTTCTACCGTGTGGAGGACGTGGGGCGGTACGGCGGGCGACTGTCCCGGTGCGGAGGGCGGGATGTCCGGGTGTACGGCCGTGACCTGGCCGGGCGTTCGGCGGTTCGCCCCTGGTACGACGAAAGTGGGCGGTGGTACGGGATGGTGGCACAGGCGGGCGGCTCGGGGGTTCCCACCGGCGGCGAGGCGGACGGCACGGACGAGGTGGCCGACCTGTTCCGGGCGCTCGGGCGGCAGATCAAGGTCGCGCGGGTACGGGCCGGGATGAGCCAGAAGGAGCTGGGCGACCGGCTCGGGTACGGGGAGGAGACCATCTCGTCCGTGGAGCGGGGGCGGCGGACCCCGCAACCCGAACTGCTGCTCGCGGTCGATGAGCTGCTGGACTGCGGGGGGCTGCTGGCCGCGGCCGCGGAGGACGTGCAGCGGGCGCGGGCGCGGAGGAGGGTGCGGCATCCGGAGTGGTTTCGGGACTACGCGCGGTTGGAGGGGGATGCGGTTGAGGTCAGCTTCTACAACAACCACGACATTCCCGGGCTGTTGCAAACCGAGCGGCGGACCCGTGCCCTCTACGAGATGCGCAAGCCGCTGCTGGATGAGGAGACGATCGAGCATCGGGTGATCTCTCGGATGGGCCGTCAGCAGATCCTTACCAGTTGGCCTCCGCCCATGATCAGCGCCGTCATCGAGGAGACCGTGTTGCGACGTCCTCTCGGCGGGCAAGAAGTCCACGAGGAGCAGCTGGAGCAGCTACTCGAACGCGGGCGTCTGCGCAATGTGGAGCTGCAAGTGATGCCGACCGACCGCAGCGAGCACGCGGGGATGGGCGGTGCGTTCGTGCTCCTCACGCCCAAGGGCAAGGCACAGTTGGGATACACCGAGGCACAGAACTCCAGCCGGTTGATCACGGACCCGGAGGAAGTCCGTATCCTGGCCGCACGGTACGGCAGCATCAGGGGACAAGCGCTCACCATGCGCGAGTCCCTATCCCTGATCAAGAACTTGCTGGGGGAGCGATGAACACTGCGGAACCTGCGCGACTTGTGTGGTTCAAGAGCAGCTACAGCGGCAACGAGGGCGGCGAATGTCTGGAGGTCGCCGCCGACGGGACCGTCGTCCGCGTACGGGACTCCAAGGAGCGGGGCACCGGTCCGCAGCTCGCGTTCGCACTGGGCGCATGGGCCGGGTTCGTCGCGGACCTCGGGCGGGACGGGCTCTGACCCACCCGCCCGAAGCTGCGGCACTCAGGCCGCGTGGAGGAAGTCGGCGCCCTTGCCCGGCATGTCCAGGACGACCGGCAGCTCCGGAGCCGGGGCGCCGGGGACGACGGCGGTGTGCTCGGGCAGGAGGTCGGCGACGGCCGTGCGGATCGCGCCGCGGCTGACCCGGTGGTCGCGGGCGAGGGCGGCGATGGAGCGGCCCTCCAGGTAGGCGGTGCGGACGTCGTCGGTCTTGTCGGCCGCCGCGGCGGGACGGCGTCCGCCCTTGTTGCCCTTGGCCTCGGCGGCCCGCAGGTACCGGTAGCCCTTCGCCCAGCCACCTGAACGCGGCGGGGCGTGCGGCAGGTAGGCGGACCGGGTGCCCATCTGCTAGCCATGTGCAAGGGAGGCAGGCGCGGCCACCGCAAATGGTCCTGACTGGTAGCAGAGTGCACTCTGCTCGGGGCGCCGTCCGGCAAGGGCCTCTTCAAAGGCACTCTGGTTGTCTCAAGCAGGGGGGCGCAGCAGCCCTTGGTCCGGGCCTGCCGGCCGTGTCGAGCCGCTACATGCGCTTCCGCCACTTGCTCAGGTCGGTGCCGGGAGGGGACTGCTCGTAGATTCCCAGCCTCTCGGTGGGGACGGATTCGCCGGGGAGTTCTACTTCTTGAAAGGTCCAGTGCTGGTTTTCGTCTGCGTGGTCTGCGAGGCCGATCCCGTGCTTGCGGCCGTCCCAGAGCACGGTGATGAACTTGTCGCTGCGTGGCTCCGGCCAGATCCTTCCGTCTCCGGCCACCCATTGGGTCTGGCCCTTCTGGCCCCAGCCGATCAGGCCCAGCTCGTCCGGGCCGTAGGTGATGGTGCTCTCGTCCCGGGGCCCGGCGTGGAGGGTGTACGCGGTGCGGATGTCCTTGTTGGCGTTGACCAGGCACGAGGCTTCAACGAACGAGCCCCTCGCCCTGTCGTCGAGGAACCAGACCTCCCCCCTGGCTCCCTTGACCGGGCCGACGGCCAGGTGTTGGTCGTTGGTGTGACTGTAGGAGACTCCCCCTGCCAGGTGACTTGCATCGACATAGGTTCTACCTCCGGACGCGGCAGACAGGCACACCCCGGTCTGCCGGTTGACGATGCGGAAGAACTTGGCGATCGGAAACCCGTAACCCATGTGACTCCTTGCAATCTCGGGCGGAACGCCCCCCAGGAGGCGGGAGCGTCATGGGAGTGAATCTAGGCCTCCGGAAGACGACGCTCCGGAAGATCGGCCACCGTCACACGATCGTGCGCCTGCAACCCCCCGAGCACGCGCCGGTTGCCGTCCCGGCGCTCGTCATGGCGGCACGCAGACACGCTTGTCCCGGCCCCAGCCCTGCTCTCCCGACGCCGGACGTTCTCGTACAGCCAACGGGGTCGCCCGGCATGCCGCCGAGCACACCCCCGCCGCACGCCGCGAAGGGCGGGACAGGCCGCCGGCCGGCTCCGCCAGCACCGAACCGGAGCCCCCCGAGACCTGCTCGACCAAGGCGTAACCCCACGGCGCGGCCAGGACTGCACCCCGAAGTCAGCACCACTGCGGCAGTACACCGCCAACTCCTCGACCGCTGCGAGCCGCTCGACGGTGGCCAAGGTGGCCCGGCGGTTCCTTCTCGCAGTCGGCCCTTTGTGCGAGGACGCGAAGCCGGAGGAGGCCCACTTCACCCAGATCGGTCAGGGTGCCCGCCATGACCAAGGACGTCCGCGCCGGCAGGATCGTCGTGAAGGTCGGCCTCGCCGCGGTACGCCCCGCCGAGTTCATCCCCCGCGAGCATGACCGGCACCGCAGGTGAGGCCCGACGGCCAGGGTCTGGGGCTGTTCCAGGACGGCGGCGTCCCGCGGCATCCCCGCGGCACCGCCGTCGCGGTCAGGTCCGCACCCCTGGACGTGAGTTCGGTGCCCGGGCCAGGTCCGACGTCATCGCTCACCCCCTTCCGGGCGGTAACGAGCCCACCGAAAAGGCGGATTGGGTGCGTGGCCCGAAGGCTGTCCTGCTGGGAGGTCGGGCCGCTGCCGGCGAACCGATGTGCGAACATTTCCGGCATTTCTGAGCAATGCGCAAGTTGCGCGTGATGTGCGGCCCTACTGTTTCGGTGTCGGACTGTATGCCTGTGCCATACAGACGGCTGACGAAGGCAGGTGGCATGCGCGAAGCGAATTCCAGCAGCGACCGGTTGGAGCGGTGGCGGGCTCTGCTGTCCGGAGCGGACAGCCTCGGAGTCCGGGGGCAGGCGCTGCGCCGCAGCGGGGAGGTGAATCTGCTGACGGGGGTGTGGCTGCACGCGGCGGCCCGGGCGGAGCAGGGCCTGGAGCTGACCGAACTGGAACGCTCGCTCCTGGCGCCGCTGGAGGAGGTTCTGAGCGGGGAGGAGGTCCGCGCGGTCGGGCGCCTGTACCGCGAGCAGGTCGGTACGGGTGATCTGGTGGCGCTGGTGCCTCAGTCGGTGGTGTCCCGCAGCCTGCAGGACGGTTTCGACCGGGAGGCGTTCTGGGCCGCGATGGAGGAGTTGCACCCGCAGATCATGGCCCTGCCGAACGTGGCCGTGGTGGACCGGGCCCGCCTCGCCGACAGCGAGGACTTGCACACCCCGGAGTTCACCGCCGCGATGGCCGAAGCAGGATTCGGCGTCACCGGCTTCGCGAGCAGCGAAGACCGCGACCACTTCGCCGACACCCCGACGGCCCCTCCCTTCCGGGCCGTTCTGGAGTGGGGCGCGTTCAAGTGCCACGAGGCGTGGGGAGACCAGTGGGGCGGCGACGACGAGATCTACTTCACGGCCGTGTCCAAAGCCGCGACCTACGAGCACACCACCCGCACCGCGGAGAACAAGGGCGTCGAAGACGGCGGCTACTACCGGATCCCCGGTGACCACGCCACCGGCAACAGGGCCTTCTTCTCCACCCAGCTCTCCGGCTGCGGGTCGGTGGCGATCACCATGTGGGAAGCGGACGACTCCACCAAGGAGTGGTACGACGCGCTGGGCAACGCCCTGAAGGACGCCGCCAAGATCCTCGACGATCTCCCCTGGTGGGTGGACCTGGTCCCCACACCGAAGCTCTACGACTACGTCACACTGTCGATCAAATTCCTCGCCACGTTCTGGGAGGCGTGGCGCAACGACGACGACAAGGGACTCACCCACGCCTTCGTCTTCGGCCCCAAGGACCTGCTATCGCTGTACACCAGGTCCGATCGCCTACTGCGAATGGACTACAACGCCAGGTCCACGGGCCAGGGCCACTTCGCCCTCGACATCAAGTACACGGGCGAGCAGCCGCAACTCCCGCCTCCCCCGCCTCCCACACCCCCGAACCGCACCCTGCGGATGGCCACCACCACCGACGGCAGGAACTGGGGCCACTCAACCAGCCTAAGCCCGTTCCTACAGGCAACGAATGGGCCGACGCTGGCGGCCGTCGGCGACAGCCTCCACTGCGTCGCCCGGGACTTCACCACCAGTGACCTGATGCACATGCGGTTCGACGGCACCACCTGGGGACCCCCCTCTCTGATCCCCACAGCCGATTTGTCCACCCGCCATCCAGTCCTGGCTGTCTTCAACGAAAGGCTCCACTGCGTCACCGCGGCCATGACCGGGGACGGCCGCCCCCACCTGGCTTACACGACGCTCGACGGCGACACCTGGAACGCGTTCACCCGGGTTCCCATGGATCTGAACTTGCATAGTCAAAGCCCCCTCGCCTTGGCCGTCTTCGACAACCGTCTCTACTGCTTCGGCCAAAACAACCGGCAGGAGAAGGTGTACACCACGTTCGACGGCACCACCTGGAGCTATCTCCGCCTCTTCTCCCTGGACGGGGAGCCGGCGGCGGCGGCCGCATTCCGCGGCAAGCTCCACTACGTCACGCACAGTTCGGACCACGAACGGCTGGAGCACTGGACTTTCGACGGGTCCTCCTGGTCGTACCACACCCCGATCGCCCAGGGGTTTTGGGGCGGTCCAGCCCTGACCGTGCACGACGACAGGCTCCACTGCATCGCCTCCTCCGGCGGCACAGGGCCGTGGGGAAAGCTCATGCACACCGCCTTCGACGGCCACACCTGGTCGGATGTCCGCGACATGCACGACGTGGAAACCAGCAGCGCCCCCGCTCTGGCCTCCCTCGACGGCGCCCTGAGCTGCGTGTTCCGCACGGAGGGGTAACACTGCCCGCACCGTCTCTTCCCTCCGAGCCGGCTACGCCTGTCGTCAAACGATCGTTTGACGACAGGCGGCCGACGCGTCCAATGAACCCATGCAACCCAGGGGTTCGTGGCGGCTCGAATCCAATCAGATCCGATGGCGATTGCTGACAGCGTTTGACGATAGATAGGGTCCGATCCTCCGCACGGAAGGGGCCCTCGGTGGCGAACCTGGTCTACAAGCGGGTCTCGACCGACCAGCAGTCGACCGACCGGCAGAACCTCGTCCTGGACGAGGCCGGGATCGAAGACCCGGTCGTGTTCGAGGAGAACCCGGGCACCTCCAGCCGCCTCCACCCCCTTCAGCGGCCAAAGTTCGGCGAGCTGCTGGCGTACGCGCGACACCGTGCACATCTCCGAGATGTTCCACCTCGTACGCGGCACCGGGCACATCCTCGACGTGCTCGACGTCCTCCACCGCGACCAGGTGGCGCTGCGCATCCACGACGGCGCGTCGAAGCCCTCGGCATCACGATCACCTACGAACACGAAACGAGGGCCGCGACCGTAAGGTCGAGGTCCTCGCATCCGTACCGACATAGCGAGTGTCCGAGGGGGGACTTGAACCCCCACGCCCGATAAAGGGCACTAGCACCTCAAGCTAGCGCGTCTGCCATTCCGCCACCCGGACCAGGTGTTGCGTCGACCTCGGGGCCCTGCCCGCGGCGACATGGACAACTCTACCAGGGGATCGAGAGTCCCCTGAACCGCGTTTTCCGTGGTCAGTGCGGTCCGAGGTGGGCGCGGGCCCCCGCGGACCCCCGCGGACGGCTCATGACGCCCGCCCACACCCGGAACACGGAAAGCGACCGTGCGGGTGCGAAGGGTTGCCGGTCGGCTAGCCTCGCGGCGTGCGCCGTGAACTTCGCCATCGCAGGCCGCGCGCGCTCTCGCCGCTGCGGGAGCATCTGCGCGACACCTTCTGGTTCGCGCCCACCGCGGCCCTGGTGCTCGTCTGCCTGCTCTGGTTCGCCGCCGACAGCGTCGACGCTGCGATCGTGGAGACCCTGCGGCAGAGCGGGGACGTCCAGGGCATCCGCGACCTCATGGGCATCGCCGAGGACACCCGCACGATCATCACCACCGTCAGCGCGGCGATGATGACCTTCATCGGTGTCGTCTTCAGCATCTCGCTGGTCGCCGTCCAGATGGCCGCCGGGAACCTCACACCCCGTATCGTGCGGATCTTCATCCGCAGCAGGATCAGCAAGCTCACCTTCTCGGTGTTCCTGGCGACGTTCCTGCTGTCGCTGCTGGTCCTCACCTCGTACGACAGTGAGGCGGACCCCCGTGACGTGACGACCGTACCGCTCGTGCAGAGCGCGCTGACCGTCGTCATGGTCGGGCTCAGCCTGGTGCTGTTCATCGCGTACGTCACGCAGACCCTGCAACTGATGAAGATCGGGCCGGTCGTCGAGCGGATCAACAAGGAGTCCCTCGGGGGTCTGGCGAGGATGCCGGACCAGGGGCCCGACGAGGTGCCGCTCGCGCCCGAGATCGCCCGGACGAGCCACCAGGGAGACGCCGGAGTCCTCCGGGACGTGCACATCGCGCGGCTGGTGCGCGTCGCGCGGCGGAACGGTGTGGTGCTGCGGCTCATCCCCCGGATCGGTGACCATGTGGTGCCCGGGACACCCGTGCTGGCGGTGCACGGATCGCGCGTGCCCGCACGGTCGGCGCTGCGGTACAGCGTGTCGATCGGGATCGAGCGCACCTTCCATCAGGACCTGGGGTTCGGGCTGCGGCAGCTGTCCGACATCGCGCTGCGTGCGCTCTCGCCCGCCGTCAACGACCCCACCACCGCCGTGCAGTGCCTCGACCGGATCGTGGAGTTCCTCGCCGCCGTCGCCGCACGCCCGCTGGGCGCGGTGCACCACCGGGACCGCAACGGCGCGGTTCGCCTGGTGCAGGACGTCCCCGGCTGGACCGACCTGGTCGACCTCGGCCTCACCGAGATCCGCAGATGCGCCCCGGCGAGCCCGCAGGTGTCCCGGCGCATGCTGGCGGGCATCGACGACCTGCTGCGGCTGGTGCCCGACGACCGGCGCACACCACTGGTACGGCACCGGGAACTCCTGGTACAGGCCGTGGAGCGGGCACTGCCCGAGGCGGCCGAGCGCGCGTTCGCGCTGCGGCCCGACCGCCAGGGCATCGGCTGACCGGCACGAGGGCAGCGCCGGCGGTGCTTCACCGCGCCGGGTGGCTCGTCCGCCGCCGTCGGGCCGGAGGGTCCGGTGAGGACCAGGCCGGACGGATCGGGCCTGGCGGATCGGGCCTGGCGGATCGGGCCGGGAGAACGGGTGGTCGCTCAGGTGCAGGGTCCCACCGATCACCCCGGCGGCGGGGCCGAGTTCACCCGGCGTGACGGGGAGGTCGCCGGTGGCAGGCGGCAGCGACCGCCGGGAGACCCGGGTGCGGACGCCGGCGTACGGGACGGGCCGGGGCCGGTGACGCCACCGATCACCGGCATGCCGGAGTTGCGGAAGCCGGCCGGGGCGGCGAGGTCCCGGCCGACGCCGTGGGGCCCTCGCGGATCAGGTCGCGGGCGGTGACGTCGGCGTAGGCGACTCGGCGTAGGCGACTCGGCGTAGGCAGCTCGGCGGCGGTGAGCCTGCCCGACGCCTCCAGCAGCGCGGCGAGTTCGGGTGACCGTCCGGGTGCGGGCCGCCTCCTCCGCGTCGCGGGCGAGCGCCGCGCCGCTGAAGTGGGCTTTCGCAGTTCGGCGGCCATGGCGAGGACCTGCTCGAACACGGCGACCGTCCCTCGCGGACGCCATCGGGTGGTCGCGGTGGCGGAGAACCCCCGGTCCGGCGCCGGTGACGGCGACGTCCGCGGAGGCGGCGCCGATGCCGACGCCCGGGAAGCGCAAGGGCCGACGCCGGGAAGGAGCGGTGTGGGGGCGAGCCGGCTGTCGTGGGAGCGGCGGCCCACTCGGGAGGCGGCCGGGCCGGCGACCGGTCCGGTCCCGGGCAGCCGGTCTGTACCGACCGCGAGCCCGGAGCGGGACCCGTCCGCCCGGTCGCCGAGCCGGGCACCGGAGTTGGGGCCGCCATCGCGCGACAGCACGAGCGGTCGCACCTGATGGACGCCGGCGGGTCGTACCGCCGTCAGGTCTCCACGTGGCCGAAGCCCACTTCGTAGCGATCGACGGAGACGATCCGCTGGCCCTCCCTGCGGGCCGTGTCCACGCGGATCCGGTCGGCATTCTCCTCGCTCGCCCTCATGGTCTCCTCGTCCTCCCACAGGGTCAGCGAGACGGCCTTCCCCGTGGCCCGGTCGACGAGCCAGTACACCCCGAGGAAGCCGGGAAGTCCCCGGACCTGCTGGACGATCGTCTCCGCGTGCGCGGACAGATCGCCCTCGGGCGGCACCGGCGACCCCTCGTACCTGCTCAGTCTCGCGAACATCGCAGCTTCCCTTCCTCCGCGGCCCCTGGCCGGGCGGTAGGCAGCCCCAGGACCAGGGTGCCCCGTCCTCCGCCCGCCCGCACGCCACGGCCCGCCCGGTCTCGCCCCGCGACGGCCGAACCCGCCCCGTCCGAGCCCGGGGGCCGGGGCATGCGGTCCGGAACCGGGCCCGGGCGAGGACTGCGGCCGGGGCGGGGGTCGGCGCAGTGGCCGGGCGGGGGTCTGCGGCCGGGTGGCAGACCCCCGCGACCCGTGGCGACACCGGCCGCGGAGCCGCGGCACCGCGGTCACCACCGGCCCGGGCCCGCCAGGGCACGGTCGGCCCCCGGGCCCGACCAGCGGGCGGTGAGCAGCAGGGCGATGTCGTCCGGCCGGTCCGTGGCCTGGCGCGCCTCCCGGATCAGCCGGTCTGCGGTCTCGGCGATCGTGATGCCGCCGACCGCGGCGAGGGCGGCACGCAGCCTCTCGACTCCGGCGTCGATGTCGGAACCCGCCTCCTCGATCAGCCCGTCGGTGAAGAGGGCCAGCACCGCGCCGGGCTCGAGGGCGAGTTCGGAGACCGGATAGTGCTCCTGCGAGGCGACTCCGAGCATCAGCCCGCCGGACAGGTCGAGCACCTCCGTCGTGCCGTCGGGCCTGCGAAGCAGCGGCTGGGGATGTCCGGCGCGCACGGCCTGGGCGGTGCCGCTGTCCGGGTCGAGCAGTACGTAGCAGCAGGTGGCGAACTGCGCCGGGTCGAGGTCGATGAGAAGCCGGTTGGTGCCGCTCATCACCTCGTCGGGTTCGCGGTCGGCGAGGGCGAACGCCCTTACCGCGCTGCGCAGCTGGCCCATGATGGCGGCGGCGGGCACCCCGTGCCCCTGGACGTCGCCGATGACGAGGGCGAGGCCGCGGTCCGTCTCGATGACGTCGTACCAGTCGCCGCCCACGTCCAAGCCCTGGGTGCCCGGGAGATAGCGGCCGACGGTCTCCACGTCCCCGACGACGGGCAGCCGGTGCGGCAGCAGCGCGTCCTGGAGGCCCCGGGCGAGCGCGAACTCGCTGTCGTAGCGCTGGGCGCGTTCGAGGGCCTGCGCGATGAGCCCGGCGAGGGCGGTGAGGACGGTGCGCTCCTCGGGGGCGAATCCCCGCGGGTGGTCGAAGCCCAGGATGCAGGAGCCGACGGGCCGGCCGGAGGCTATCAGCGGCAGGAAGGCGCGGGCGCCGACGGATGCGTCGATCGCGAGCCCGGGATAGGCCGCGGCGAGCATGTCCATCGACTCGAAGAAGATGGGGCGGCCTGTGGTCAGGGTCTCCACGCCGGGGATACGCGCGTCGAGCCCTACCCCCTCGAACGGCGCGAGGAATCCCGCCGGGAAGCCGGTCTCCCAGGCGAGATGGAGATGGCGTTCGTGGAGGACGTAGATGGCCAGCTGCCGGCCGCCGAACGCGGGCAGCAGCTCCTCGGTGACGACCTCCGAGACCTGGCGCGCGGTGACGGCCTCCGTGAGGGCGATGGCGAGGGCGACCGGCCGGTACAGGGCACTGGAACGGTCGGTGGCCGAGGCGAAGGTGCCCGGTGCGGCGCCGGGGAAGCTGATCGGGCCCGGTGCGTGGTCGGGGTGTTCGGCCGCGGCGACCGTCCCCGTCACCCCCTCCCGGCCCGGGAAGAGGGAGACGGTGACCCAGTCGTCCTTCTCGCGGTCGGCCCGGAACCGGACGGGGGTGCGCGCGAGCAGGGCCGCACGGTACTGGTCCCAGTAGCCGGCGCGGTCGAGCCAGGGCACGGCCTCCCACAGCACCCGGCCGACGAGCAGGTCGCGGGGCGTCCCGATCAGTTCCGCCGCGCTGTGGTTGACGTAGGTGATGCGGCAGGAGAGGTCGAGGGAGAAGAGCCCGTCGGGAAGCCGGTCACCGGCCTCCCCGAAGACCACTCCGGAGCCGAGGTCGACGACCGACCCGGAGACGCGGCGCGTCCCGATGCCGCGGGACGAGCGGACCGGACGGCCGGTCAGTTCCACCAGAAACGGCGGGGCGCCGTCCCGGCGGATCCGGAGCCTGCGCGCGACGGCCCGGCCGGTCCGGCCTGCCTCCCTGGCCACGGCGTACAGCTGGTAGGCGTCCTCGGGCGCGACATGGGCGGTGAGCGCTTCGATGGTGCCGGGGAAGTCGGCGGGGTCGGCGCCGAGGATGGTGCAGAGCTCCTCGTCGGCGCTCAGCGCTCCGCTTCCGAGGTCCCAGTCGAACACGCCGATGCGCACGGGGCGCGCGTTCGAATCGGGGACCTGGACGGCGAAGGGCTCCCCGTCCCAGCGGATGGGGGTCCCGTCGTGGTGGAGTTCGCCGAGGGCGACGGCGAGCCGGCTTCCCGCGTCGCCGAAGCGCGCCTGGTCGGCCTCGGCGACCGGTTGTCCGCAGGTGGCGGGGCGCAGGGCCGCGAGGACACCGAAGCGCTCTTCACCGCTGGTGACCGGTGCGTAGAGGGAACTCAGGGAGAACGGCAGACCTGCCATGAGCTGAGGAAAGCGCTGCATGGCCTCCTCGCCGTCGGCGAGGTGGATGACCTGGGAGCGGCGGTAGCACTCCGCCACCGGGAAGGGCCTGTTGACGTGCATTCGCCACCACGGGCGCATCAGTTCGGCAGGCAGCCCGACGGCCACGGCCAGGCGCAGCAGACCCGACGTTCCCGACCGCAGATACACCCCGCCGGCATGGCCCCCTACCGCGCCGATCGAATGGACCGCGGCCTCGGCGAGCACCAGTCCGAGCTCGTCCAGGGGGTGGACCGCGCCACCGCTCGTCTCGCGCTGCGACCCGCGCTCCGTGCGCGCGCCGGGCCTGGCCGCGCCGTGCCAGGTCACATAGACAAGGATGCGGCAGAGCCCGGGTAGTGCGCACCTCCGGCCGCGAAACGCGGACGGGCCGCGCACAACGGCGTCGGCAGGGGGCGGCAGACGCGACAGCGCGGGGAGCGGACGCTCGGGGAAGGGCGGCGCTGGGAACGGCGGCGCTGGGAACGGCACGCCCACCCGATTCCAGCGCTGGGAACGGGTGGGCGTGTGAGCACGGTCAGGACGCCCGGCGGCGTACGCGGGCGCGGGCGCCGGAACACGGGCCGCGCCGCACCGGCGTGCGGGCTCCCCCGTACGCCCGGTCTCACCACCCGGGGTCGGCCGGGGCCAGCAGCCGGCGCGGGACGAGGATCGCGGGTACCCCGCACCGGCGGGCCCCTGAGGCCTGGGGCCAGGGGCCCCACCGGTGCGGGGGTCCAGGGAGCGGGGTCGGGGTGGGGGATGGGATACGGGGCCAGGGTTCAGGGGCCAAGGGCCAAGGGCCAAGGGCCAAGGGCCAAGGGCCAAGGGCCAAGGGCAAGATGCTGCACTCTGGGGGCGTCGGCGGCTCTTCAGTGGTGCGCAGTCCGAAGACGACCGGACACTGAAGACACCGACGACTGAACACTGACCACCGGACACCGACGACCGGACACCGACGACCGAGCGCTTACGGCCGACCGCGGACAGGTGACAGGTGACAGGTGACAGGTGACAGGTGACAGGTGACAGGTGACAGAAAGTGTCAGATGTCATCTGTCAGCGTCAATCAGGGGCAGCGGATGACCTGCCCCGCATACGACAGGTTGCCGCCGAATCCGAAGAGGAGCACGGGCGCTCCGGACGCCACCTCGCCGCGTTCGACGAGACGGGACAGGGCCATGGGAATCGAGGCAGCCGACGTGTTCCCGGACTCCACGACGTCACGGGCCACTACGGCGTTCACCGCACCGATCCGTTCCGCGACGGGCTCGATGATCCGAAGGTTCGCCTGGTGCAGCACCACGGCCGCGAGGTCCTCGGGCGCGACCGACGCCCGTTCGCAGACCCCGCGCGCGATGGACGGGAGCCGGGTGGTCGCCCAGCGGTAGACGGACTGGCCCTCCTGCGCGAACCGGGGCGGGGTGCCCTCGATCCTCACCGCGTGCCCCATCTCCGGGACCGACCCCCACAGCACCGGGCCGATTCCCGCGTCGCGTTCGTCGCACGCCTCGACGACCGCGGCTCCGGCCCCGTCGCCGACCAGGACGCAGGTGGTGCGGTCGGTCCAGTCGGTGACGGCGGACATCTTGTCGGCGCCGATGACGAGTGCGCGGACTGCGGAGCCGGCCCGGATCGCGTGGTCGGCGGTGGCGAGAGCGTGGGTGAAGCCCGCGCAGACGACGTTGAGGTCCATGACCGCCGGGGAGGCCATCCCGAGCCGGGCGGCCACCCGGGCCGCGGTGTTCGGGGAGCGGTCGGTCGCGGTGGAGGTGGCGACGAGGACGAGGTCGATGTCGCCGGAGGTGAGTCCGGCCGCGGCCAGGGCCTTGCCGGCGGCGTGGGCGGCCAGTTCGTCCACCGGTTCGTCGGGGCCCGCGATATGACGCGTGCGGATGCCGACCCTGCTGGTGATCCATTCGTCGCTGGTGTCGACGATCCGCGCCAACTCGTCGTTGGTGAGTACCCGGGCGGGCCGATGGTGCCCGAGCGCGGCGATACGAGTGCCGGTCATTGCCCGGGCACCCCCTTCGTGTCGAGGTCAGGAACCATCCAGTCTGGTCAGCGGCGGGCGGGCACGAGGGCAGCCGAACCCACAGGATTCACCCGCTCGTGTTGGAGGCTCCACCCAGTCGGCGCCTACGGGCCGGTTGGGTGGAGCCTCGTCGGCGCCCCTGCTCGCGCCCGCCCGTGCGGAGACCGAGGCCGATCCCGGCGGGAATGCGTCGGCTGCGGACCTCGTCCCGACCGGGCGCGTCGGCTGCGGACCTCGTCCCGACCGGGCGCGTCGGCTGCGGACCTCGTCCCGGCGGGGCGCGGCATCGGGACGGCACCGGCGGCCACCGCTCGCGCCGGACGGGTGCAGCGCGCGGCGGACCGTGCAGGACTCGGCGGACCGTGCCGGGACTCGGCGGACCGTGCAGGACAATGACATCGTCGAGCACGCCTCGCCGCACCTGCCCGAGGCGGTGCGCGCTACCGCGCACGTTCCCACGCACACAGTCGGGGCTGATCACCATGGGACGCGTCACCGAGCGCCGCCGCACCATCCGGATCAGGGACGGAGCGGCCACCGCCAGGCCGGACACCCTGGTCGCCGAGGAGCCGCTGGAGATCCGGCTGAACGGCCGTCCGCTGGCGATCACCATGCGGACGCCGGGCGACGACTTCGCGCTCGCGGCGGGTTTCCTGGTCAGCGAGGGGGTCGTCGGCTCGGCGTCGGAGCTGCGGTCGATCGTGTACTGCGCCGGCGCCCGGGACGACGGCACCAACACCTACAACGTCGTCGACGTGCGGCTCGCGCCCGGCGTCCCGGTCCCCGACATCACGCTCGAGCGCAACGTCTACACCACGTCGTCGTGCGGACTGTGCGGCAAGGCCAGTCTCGACGCGGTACGCACCAGCACCCGCTTCCCCGTCGCCGACGCGCCCCCCGTCCGGATCGGGCCCGGACTGCTCTCCGGCCTCCCCGACCGGCTGCGCGCCGCGCAGCGGGTCTTCGACCGCACCGGGGGCCTGCACGCCGCGGCGCTCTTCTCGGAGAAGGGCGAGCTGCTCGACGTACGGGAGGACGTCGGCCGGCACAACGCCGTGGACAAGCTGATCGGCCGCGCGGTGCGCGAGGACCTGCTGCCGCTGTCGCGGGTGATCCTGCTGGTGTCGGGGCGGGCGTCGTTCGAGCTGGCGCAGAAGGCGGTGATGGCGGGGATCCCGGTGCTCGCGGCGGTTTCCGCACCGTCCTCGCTGGCCGTCGACCTCGCGGCCGAGAGCGGGCTGACGCTGGTCGGTTTCCTCCGGGGCCCGGACATGAACGTGTACGCGGGTGAGGAACGGATCGCCCTCCGCTCGGAGGTGTGACAGCCCGGCCCCGGCCCCGAACGCCCGGCACCCGCCAGCGCCACCGGCCACCACCGGCACCGGCACCGGCCACCGGCACAGGCACCGAGCACCGAGCACCGAGCACCGAGCACCGAGCACCGAGCACCGAGCACCGAGCCGGAACACCCCGTCGCCGTCCGCGGACATCCGCAAGACTCCGAACCGGACACAGACGGCGGACCGGGGCGTGCTCACCGCGTACGGAGTCGGGGCGGATTCGCCGAGTACCGCTCACTCCCCGGTCGGGGCCATGCCCACCGCACCGGGTTTGGCCGAATCCGTCGCCCGGCCGGGGTGGACGCGGAATATGCCGGGCTGCTCGGGACTCTCCCGTACGAACGCCTGGTGGGGTACCGTCACCGGCGCTGTGCGGAGCGCCACAAGGAGCAGGTCATTGCGTGATTTCACGGTTCCCCCCTTGGCGACGGCACCCCCTGTCGGCGGGCTGGCGGATGCGGTGTTCGACCACGCCCGGACCGACCCGGACCGGGTTGCTCTCAGCCGGAAGGGCGACGACGGCGAATGGCGTGATGTGACGTCCGCCGCGTTCCGTGACGAGGTGCTCGCGCTCGCCAAGGGGCTGCTCGCGGGGGGCGTGCGGTTCGGCGACCGCGTCGCGATCATGTGCCGTACCCGGTACGAGTGGACGCTCGTCGACTTCGCCCTGTGGGCGGTGGGCGCCCAGTCCGTACCCGTCTACCCCACCTCATCCGCGGAGCAGGTGCTGTGGCTGCTGCAGGACGCGGAGGTCTCGGCCTGTGTGGTCGAACACGAGGACCACGCCATGACGGTCGGCTCGGTCATCGACCGGCTTCCGCGCCTGAAGCGGCTGTGGCAGCTCGACAAGGGGGCGGTCGGCGACCTCGTCGCCGCGGGCGCGCACATCGACGACGAGGTGGTGCACCGCCACCGCAGGGCCGTGACCCCGGAGTGTGTCGCCACGGTGGTCTACACCTCGGGCACCACCGGCCGCCCCCGAGGGTGCGTGATCACCCACGCCAACTTCATGTACGAGGCCGGGACACTCGTCGGCCGCTGGGAGCCCGTGTTCCGTTCCGGGCCGGGAGACGAGGCGGCGACGCTGCTCTTCCTGCCGCTCGCGCACGTCTTCGGCCGGATGGTGGAGGTCGCCGCGATCCTGGGCCGGGTCAAGCTGGGCCACCAGCCGCTGCTCGAGGCCGGCGCCCTGATGTCCGGTCTCGCCTCGTTCCGTCCGACCTTCGTCCTGGCCGTCCCGGACGTCTTCGAGAAGGTCCTCAGCGCCGCCCGGCGCACGGCGGAGGCCGCGGGGAAGGCCGGGGTGTTCGACAGGGCCGTCGATGTGGCGGTGCGGTACGCCGAGGCCGTGGAGGACCGGGCGTTCGGTCTCGGCCCCGGCCCGTCGGCGGGTCTGCGCCTGCAGCACCAGTTCTTCGAGAAGGCCGTCTACGCGAGGGTCCGCGAGGCGGTGGGCGGCCGGTTGCGGCACGCGATGTCAGGCGGTTCGGCCATGGACCGCGGGCTCGGGCTGTTCTTCGCGGGCGCCGGTATCACGATCTTCGAGGGCTTCGGGCTGACGGAGTCCTCCGCCGCGGTCACCGCCAATCCCCCGGAGCGCACCAGGTACGGCACGGTCGGGCAGCCGATCCCCGGGACGACGGTGCGCATCGCCGAGGACGGCGAGGTCTGGCTGCACGGTCCGCAGGTGTTCTCCGGCTATCTCAACGACCCCGAGGCGACCAGGGCCGTCCTCAGGAACGGCTGGCTGGCCACCGGGGATCTGGGGGTGCTGGACGAGGACGGCTATCTGACCATCACCGGCCGGAAGAAGGAGGTCCTGGTGACGTCGGGCGGCAAGACGGTGTCCCCGGTCGGGCTGGAGGAGCGGGTACGGGCGCATCCGCTGGTGGCCCAGTGCCTGGTCGTCGGCAACGACCGCCCCTACATCGCGGCGCTGGTCACGGTGGACCGGGAAGCCGTGGAGCACTGGCTCATGATGCGGGACCGGCCGCCGATGAAGCCGGTGGACCTGGTGCGCGACCCGGACCTGGAGCGGGAGGTACGGCGGGCGGTGGTGGCCGCCAACGCCCTGGTGTCCCAGGCCGAGTCCATTCGCACGTTCCGGATACTGGCGCATCCGTTCAGCGAGGAGCACGGATTGCTGACGCCGTCGCTGAAGCTGAGGCGGAAGGCGATCGAGACGGCGTACGCGGGCGAGGTGGACGCGCTGTACCGCTGAGGCGCGCCCGATCAGGGGCGCTGTGCGGGACGCCGGGCGGCGTCCGCTGCGCCTGGCGCGGCCCGGCCCCGGCGGCCCGGCCCCGGCGGCGGGGTGACGGAGGCCCGTGGCGGGGGGACGGACCCCGACGGTGCGGGACCGGCCTCGGGCGTTCACGTTCATGTACCACGTTCAGACCCGTGCAGTAGGGTCGCGGCAGGCGGGCCGCCGGGCAGCGGCTCGGTCCGGTTCCGCGTCGGGAGGCGGCCGGAGCGAGGACCGTTTCCGCCGTCGGGAATGCGTCTGCCGGACCGATCGTTGAGACTGAGAGCAACACCCGACCGACGTAAGGATCGACCGCTCGTGAGCAAGGTCCCCTCCATCACCCTCAGCAACGGCGTCGCCATGCCGCAGATCGGCTTCGGCGTGTGGCAGGTGCCGGACGACGAGGCGGCGAAGGCCGTCGGCACGGCCCTGGAGGCCGGTTACCGCAGCATCGACACGGCAGCCGTGTACGAGAACGAGCGGGGGACCGGGGCGGCCGTCACGTCCTCCGGGATCCCCCGCGAGGAGCTGTTCGTCACCACCAAGCTCTGGAACAGCGACCAGGGCTACGACGCGACGCTCCGCGCCTTCGACGCCTCCCTCTCCCGGCTCGGCCTCGACTACGTGGACCTCTACCTGATCCACTGGCCGATGCCTGCCCGGAATACGTACGTGGACACCTACAAGGCGTTCGAGACCATCCTCGCCGAAGGCCGCGCCCGGGCCATCGGCGTCTCCAACTTCCTTCCCCAGCATCTGGAGCGGCTGCTCGGCGAGACCTCGGCCGTCCCGGCGGTGAACCAGATCGAGCTGCACCCGCAGCTGCAGCAGGCGGAGTCGCGGGCCTTCCACACCAAGCACGGCATCGCCACCGAGGCGTGGTCGCCGCTGGGTTCGGGCCGCGGACTGCTGGAGGTCCCGACGATCGTGGCGGTCGCGCAGAAGCACGGGAAGACCCCGGCGCAGGTCGTGCTCCGCTGGCAGGTGCAGCTCGGCAACGTGGTGATCCCCAAGTCCGTGACACCGTCGCGGATCCGGGAGAACATCGACGTCTTCGGCTTCGAACTGGACGATGACGACCTCGCTGCCTTCGCGGCTCTGGACGAGGGCCGGCGCCTCGGCCCCGACCCGGCGACGTTCGACATGGGCGCCTGACGCACCGGCGCCACGCCTGGTCCGGGCCGGGCGCGGCCGCCGTGCAGGCGGCCGCGCCGCGGTGCCGCCCACCGCTGCTTTATCCGCCGCTGCACCATCCGTCGCCGTGCCACCCGCCCGCCACCCCGCCACGGGTTCCCGCCGTCACGAGGGGCGCCGGAGGCGAACACCCTTCGCCCGCGCCCCCGTTGTCCCGCCCGTACGGGCGCGCCGTCCCCCGCGGAGCCCAAATCGGCGCGGGGCGAAGGGTGTTCGCCTACGGGGCCCCAAAATCTGCTTATGCTTCTGCGGTGTTCGATTCCCGGTACATCAGGACTTTCCACGAGGTGGTCAGGACCGGCTCGTACTCGGCAGCCGCCCGATCGCTCGGCTACACCCAGCCCGCAGTCAGCCAGCAGATGAAGGCGCTGGAGCGGGACGTCGGCACTCCCCTGTTCACCCGGATCGGCCGCGGCATCAGGCTCACGGAGGCCGGAGAGGCGCTGACCCGGCACACGGGCACGATCCTCGACAGCCTCGCGGCGGCGCAGCAGCAGATCGACGCCATCACCCGACTGCGCGCCGGAAGGGTTCGTGTGAGCGCGTTCCCCAGCGCCTGTGCGACCCTCATCCCGGAGATGATGGCCTCCGTCGCGGCCGAGCATCCGGGCATCCGTATCGAGCT
Organism: Streptomyces spongiicola; assembly: GCF_003122365.1. NCBI lineage: Bacteria > Bacillati > Actinomycetota > Actinomycetes > Kitasatosporales > Streptomycetaceae > Streptomyces > Streptomyces spongiicola. The sequence continues at coordinate 6,377,701 of NZ_CP029254.1, read as the reverse complement.
GACCGAGAGCGAACCACCGGAGTCCCTGAGGCTGGTCGCCCGGGGCAACTGCGACATCGCCCTGTCCTTCAGCTACCCGGGCCACACCGCCGAAGTCCCGGAAGAGCTGGCCGCCGAGCCGCTGCTGGAGGATCCCCTCACGGTGCTGCTGCCGTCCGGGCACCCGCTGGCGAGGCGGCGGGCCGTGCGGCTGGCGGATCTCGCCGGCGAGCGCTGGATAGCGGGGTGCCTGCGCTGCCGGGCCAACTTCCTGCACGCCTGTGCGGAGGAGGGCTTCGCCCCGGACATCGCCTGCACCACCGACGACAACCTGGTCATGCAGAGCCTCGTGGCGTCGGGGGTGGGCATCGCCATGGTGCCGCAACTCGTGCTGTCGTTCCTGTGCCACGGCAAGGTCACGGGGCGGATCGTGGAACCGCACACCCGCCGCCGGGTCGGCGCGTATGTGCTCCGGGAGCAGTTGCGCGTCCCCGCCGTCGCACTGGTGCTGGACCGGCTCGTCGCGGTGGCCCAGCGCCGGATCGGCTGCTGAGCCCCGGGGCCGTCCGGCCCTCACGCCCGGCCCTCACGCCCGGCCCTCGCACCCGACCCTCACGTCCGGCCCTCGCGCCGGGTGCGCCACAGGTGCCGCGGGTGCCGCAGATGCCGCGGGACCCGGCCGTTCGGGGCTCCTCCTCCCCGTCCGTTTCTCCCCATCCATAAGGGACCGTTGAGGACCCCGCAAGCGATCGTGCCTGGACGCCCCGGAACGAGGGGCGGACGCTGCGGACATGACGACTGCGCACACGGCCACCGCTGCGACCCCCGCGACCCCCGCGACCGCCCGGCTCCGCTCCCTGGTGGCGGAGATACGGGAGACCGTGAACCGCGGCCTCCCTCCCGAGCCCACGGCGTACATGGTGGCGGAGAGGCTCCTGCCGCACCTCGGCAGACCCGATCTGCTCACCGAGGGGCAGTACGAGGGCGACTCCGCCCACTACCGCCAGCACGTCCTGCACGCCGAGCACGACGGCAGCTTCTCCGTAGTGGCCCTGGTCTGGCTGCCCGGCCAGAGCACTCCCGTGCACGACCATGTGTCGTGGTGCGTGACCGGTGTGCACCGGGGCGAGGAGCACGAGCGGCGCTACCGGCTGGTGCCGCAGGGCATGACCGCCCGGCTGGTCGCCGCGCAGGACGTGGTGAACCCGGCGGGGACCGTCGCGGCGTTCGCCCCGCCCGGTGACATCCACCTCGTCCGCAACGCCGGCACCGGCAAGGCCGTGTCCCTGCACGTGTACGGTGCCGACGTCGTCCGCCTCGGCACCAGCGTCCGGCGCGTCTACGACCTGCCAGCGGACCGGTGACGGCCCTCACGGGCCCCGGTTCCCGGCTCGTCACCGCCCGGAAGCGGCCTGCGGGTCCCGCCGGACCGGTTCCCGGGCTGGTGCTCGCCGCGGCCGGGGTGCTGGCGGCCTGGCTGGCACACCGTGCCGTGCCCGGTCTCCCGATGCTCACCGCGGCCGTCGTCCTGGGTGTCGCCGCCGCACACACGCCGTGGCTGGCCGCACGGGTACGCGGCAGTTGCCGCGGCGGCCTGTCGCTGGCCGCGAAACGCCTGATGCGGGCCGGGATCGTGCTGCTCGGTCTCAAACTGAGCCTCGCGGACGTACTGGGGCTGGGATGGGCGACGGTCGTGATGGTGCTGGCCGTCGTCGCGGCCACCTTCGGCGGCACCTGGTGGCTCGGGCGGCGGCTGGGGCTGCCGGGCGACCAGCCGCTGCTGATCGCCGCGGGCTACTCCATCTGCGGAGCCTCCGCCATCGGGGCCGTGGGCTCGGTGCAGGACAGCGACGACGAGGACATGGTCACGTCCGTGGCGCTGGTGACGCTCTGCGGCACTCTCGCCATCGCCGTCCTGCCGCTGCTGCACGGGCCGCTCGGCCTCACGGACGCCGAGTTCGGGCGGTGGGTGGGCGCCGGAGTCCACGATGTGGGCCAGGTGGTGGCCACCGCCCAGACCGCCGGACCGGCGGCGCTGGGCGAGGCCGTCATGGTGAAACTCCTCCGGGTGGCGCTGCTGGCGCCGCTGGCCGCCGTGCTCGTCGTCGCGGCCCGGCGCCGCGGCCGCCACGCCGCCGGGTCCGCACGGCCTCCGCTCGTCCCCCTGTTCGTCGTGGGCTTCCTCGCGCTGGTGGTCCTGCGCAGCACGGGGCTGGTGCCGGCGCAGGTCCTCGCCGCGGCCGGTACGGCCCAGGAACTGCTGCTTGCCGCAGCGCTGTTCGGCCTCGGCAGCGCGGTCCATCTGCCGTCCCTGACCCGCACCGGCCCGCGGGTGGCCCTGCTCGGGCTCACCTCATGGGTGCTGATCGCGACTGCGGCGTACGGCGGGGTGCTGCTCACCTCGTGATTCGCGGGAAGACGCCCGGCCCGGCGCCGACCGGCGCCGACGGCCCCGTCCGCTGCCCGTGCGGTGCAGTGCTGCCGTGCGGTGCGGTGCGGTGCATTCAGTGCCGTGTGTACCGTGCGGGCTGCCGGCGTGAAGTGGTCCAGACGGAGCATCAGGCCCTCGTCGTCCGTCGGGGGTCAGCCCGCGCCGTGGCCCGCGGCGGCGCCCTCGACCCGGTGGGCGAGTTCGAAGTCCAGTTCGGTGATCGCGCCGCCTGCGGAGTGCGTGTTCACCGTGAGGTTGACCGTGTTGTACCCGAGGAGCAGATCGGAGTGGTGGTTGAGCTCCTCCTGGATCCGGGCGATGTGGACGACCAGCGCGGTGGCCGCGAAGTGGCCGCCCAGCCGGTAGGTACGGGCGATCCGGTCACCTTCCTGGGACCAGCCCGGCAGTTCGCGCAGCCGGTCCTCGATCTCTTTCTGGGACAGTGGCTCGGTGGGCATGGGCGAGCTCCCTTCGGATGTGTGTGCCGGTGACGTTACGGTTCCGTCTTGGCAACTGTCGCGCCCAACACGGGAGTAGGGGCACTGCTGCGTGGCTGGCGGGAGCGGCGCAGGCCGAGCCGGCTGGGCTGGCGCCGCGCGCCGGCTCCTCCGCCCGTCGCATCGGCTTCGCCGGAACGGGCAGGTCGCGGCTCGGCGAGGGGATGCTCCTGCGGCTGGCCGAGCAGTCGGACGTGCGGGTGCGGGACCGGAACACGCCGCTGCCGGGGACCGGTTGCCCTTCGAGGTTCGGGCGGACACCGTTACGCCCCGGCGATGGACTCGCTGCGAGCGGCTCCTGAGCAGCCGTCGAGCGGCTGCCGAGCGGCTGCCGAGGGGCTACGAGCCGTGTCCCGGCGCTCGTGGTGACGGCACGTTCACGGTCGTCGCGGCGAAGCGGGGCGTCGCGATGCTCCTGGAGGGCCCGCCGGAGCGGTTGCTCACGCCTCCGCTGAACGCGATGCGGACCACCCTGCACCCGGAGGGTCTCGCCCCGCGAATCCGCGATCTGCGTGACTGGTGCGGGCATCCGCAGCGGCGGCCCGGACGGAACGCCAGGTCGCCGCGGTTCGCTCGCGGTCGCTGAGGGAGCGGGGGGAGCTGAGGGGGAAGCTGAGGGAGCTGAGGGAGCCGGGTGTACGACGAGATCGACTCCGACCCGCCGGCGTGCGCTCCCGCGGGGGACGGCCGCCAAGCCGGGGCGCAGGGCACGGAGGAGGTTGCGGCGAGGGCGCGGCGGGGCGCGGCGGGGGAGAATCCGGCGGTGAGGCCGGCGCACGCGTAGCTCGCCTGCCGCTTCGGGTCGAGCACCACGGGAGGGCGCTACCGTACGTCCCGTCGATCTCGACGTTCGACGCGCCGATGGACGTGAACGTCGCGGAGCCGGCCGTCGGGACGCTGCTGCCCGCCGGCCCCGCGACGGTGGACTACCCGCGGTCACTCACGCCGTGAGCCGCCCCGCGCCGCGCCGCGCCGACCACTGGAGGGCGGCGAAGCGGGCGGCGGCCAGCGTCTGGAAGGGGGGTCCCCACGGCACCCGCGGCCGTGGGCTCCAGCCACAGCTCGACCGCGGCGATGCCGAGCGGTGCCCAGAGCGCGTTGACGCCGACGACGAACCCGACGGCGGCCGCGGGCGACCCCGGCCGTGAGGCCAGGAGGGCAGGAGGGCAGGAGGGCGGGTGGCCGATGCCGGCCCGTGGCGCCGTGTGTCCCGTGGTGCCGGGTATCGGATGGGTGGGCCCTGCCCGGCTGCGGCGGAGTCAGTGGGCGTCCTGGGCCCCGCCGTCGCCGCGGCGGGGATCGGAGAGCTCGGGAGGTTCGGGTTCCCGTGCAGCCGCTCCGGGTGCGTGGTGCTCGTCGGGACCGGTGCGGACGACCTCGGCACGGATGAGGGCGTTCACGGCGGCGAGGGGGTCGATGGGCATGGCTGTCTCCTGGCGCTTGACGGGGGATTCGTATGGGGGTGGACGTCAGTGCGGGGCAGGGCGCGGCGAGTTGCCGTCCCCGTACGGGTCCTCAGCAGCGCAGGACCACGGACCTCGTCGCCGGGGGCTGAGGTGGAGCGGCGGATTCGGCGTCGGCGCGGACGTGCGGGCGGGGGCCTTGGCCACCCGCCGTCCCGTCCTCGGGCGGTGCGCAGGCGCGTGCGGTCCGTCTCTCCGCACGGGCCGGCGCGGGCTGTTCCGGGGCGGAGTTGTCCTGCGGTGCCTCTCCCGCCGGATCGGCGGGTGCGGAGGCCGGTGGGCGCTCCGGGCCGGCCGGTTCGGCTGCCGCGGCGCCCGCCCGGGTCCCGAGGACGGCGACGAGCGCCATGAGGACGGCGAGCACGACACGGTCGGCGCAGTGCACGGGTCGGTTCACGGGCACAACCTCCTGGACATGCCAGCTGTGCCCGTGATCCGGCGCCGACGCGCCGCCCACGCCCTGAATGCGCCCTATCGGGCGACGCCCGGTCGGCCGAATCCGCCGCCCGGTTCTCCGCCCTGTCCGCCGTCCTGTCCGCCGTCCGGGGGGTCCGGGAGTCCGGGAGTCCGGGCAGACGTACGCGGGAACGCGGGAACGCGAGTACGCGGGAACGCAGGAACGCAGGAACGCAGGAACGCGGGAACGCGGGAACGCGGGTGAACAGGACCGGATCGCCCCGGTGCGCGGTGACGGTTCCGCACTCCCGCCGGATCAGTCCTTCTGCTCCGGCAGGTCGTGCCCCGCCACGGGAAGAGCTGCCTCCGGCCGGCCCGGAGGCGGGTGGTCCTCCGTCTGACGCAGCGGCACCTGCGGGCCGAAGGGCTCGCCCCGGCACTCGTCCAGCCAGCGCCGCAGTACGGTGTGCACCTGTTCGGCGCCGACCGGCTCGCCACCGCCCGGGACGGGTTCCGACAGTTCGAGCGGCGACAGCAGGAAGGCGTGGGACTGCTCGCCGCCGAGCCCGCCGTGCGAACCGATCTGGGCCTCGAAGGCGTGCACCCGGCCGGTGTCCGGGTCGTACATCGAGTTGACCATGATGTCGGCGGCGTGCGGGAAAGAGTCGGTGCGCCGGACGGCGTCGGCGGCACCCGGCCCGAACACCGCGAGCGGACCCGACCCGTCGAGGCCGGCCAGCGGGATCTCCACGGTCCCGTCCCCGCCCCGGGCGAGCAGCACCGAGCCGTGCCGCTCGCTGCGCACCAGGAGGAAGCCGATGCCGGGATGCCCGGCGAGGGTGTGCAGAAGCGCCGGGTGGCGGCGGTCGATCTCCTCGCGGCTGAGCCGGCCCGGGAGGTCGGGGAAGGAGATGAGGCCGAGGTTCCCCGAGGCGAGCACGATGGGCTCCGGGCCGGGCGAGGGCCGTTCCTCGGCCGCGTCGTCGCCCATCGGCCGGTGCAGCGCGCCGAGCAGCGCGTGCCGGGCGGCGTCCCGCGCTTCCGCGCCGCTCTTGGTACGTCCCGCGCGGCGGGAGACGGGCAGCCCGCAGCCGGCGCGGACGAGGTCCTTCAGGGTCAGCCCGTAGGCGTCCTGGAAGGTCTCGCCGGGGCTCTGGCCGTGGTCGGAGAGGAGGACGATCCGGTAGGTGCGGGGCGCGTGCTCGGCGACCTTCGCCATCAGTGCGACGGCGCGGTCGATCCGCTGGAGGACCTTGGCGGCGTCTCGGCTGTGCGGCCCCGAGTGGTGGGCCACCTCGTCGTAGGCGACGAGGTCGGCGTAGACGGAGGTACGCCCGGCGAGCATGTCGCCCATCACGGCGGCGACCACCACGTCTCGTTCGACGACGGTCGCGAAGGCCCGGATGAAGGGGTAGAGCCCGCCGCGGCGGGTGCGCGGCCGGTCGCCGCGCACCCGGGAGCGGACGGACTGCCCGATCTCGCGGCCGGCCTCCGCCACGAACGACACCGCGGTCCGGACGGCGTTGGCGGGATCGGAGAAGTAGGCGAAGTATCCGGCCCTGGAGCGGTTGGCCCGGCCGCGGCGGGCGGCGGCGGACAGGACAAGTGCGAGCTGCTCGGCGCCGCCGGTGAAGAGGTTCCCCCGGCTGGCCCCGTCGAGGCTGAGGAGCCCGGCGTCCCCGGTCCGCCGGGCGGCGCGGCGCTGGAGTTCGACGGCGCTGGCGGGCCGGTTGCTGACCATGATCCGGCCGGTGTCCTTCTCGTACCAGCGGAAGGCGGGCACGTCGTGGTTCGAGCCGTGCAGGATGCCGAGTTGGCTGGCGCCCGTCTGGCTGGACCAGTCGGTGTGCCAGCGGGTGAGGCGGTGCGAGGTCTCGAGCCATCTCGCGACGGTGGGCATCAGCCCGTCCTTCACGGCCTGGACGAGCACGGCGTGGCCCACGCCGTCGAGTTGCAGGAACACCGTTGCGGGCGGCGTCTCGCCGTCCGCCGGCTGGGCGTGTCTGCCGCGCCTTCGGGTGGCGAGGCGGGACAGCCGCCGGCGGTAGGCGTTGTCGTCGCGGACGGCCAGCGCGGTGGAGGTGGCCGAGGCGACGGCCGACATCACGGCGGCGACCACCACCGCGGTCTCGGGCGCGGCGGCACCGCTCCCGTCGGGGATGAGCCTCAGGGCCAGCAGCAGCAGGGAGCCGTTGAGGAAGAACACCAGCAGGCCCAGCACCAGCGCGGGCACCAGCAGGAACGCGCGTACGACCAGTGGCCAGACCAGTGCGCTGAGCAGGCCGAACGCTCCCGCTCCCCAGGCCGCTGCGACGGCGGTCCAGGTGATGCTCTCGCCGTTGTCCGAACGGAGCTGGAAGTCGGGCAGGATCCCGGCGAGGGCGAGCAGCGTCAGGGTGGACACCGCCCACACCACGACCACCCTCAGCAGCGCTCCCCCGGCGGACCTCCAGCGCCACCCCTCACCCACCCGCGGCAGGCCCACTCACGTCACCTCTCTCGGCTCGCCTGCGTCCAGCGTGTCACGCGGACCGGCCCTCCGGTCCCGGGAGCCCCCCTGACTCCCCGAGCAGGGCATCGGCCGCGGTCCGGTACCGCGCCTTGCACACCGGAAACCGATGCCGGCGCCGGTGCCTGTGCCGATGCCTGTGCCGGTGCCGGTGCCGTGGAACGGGCCGGGGACCGGAACGGGGACCGGAACGGGAATGAGAACCGGGATCGGAACGGGGTAATGGGACGGGCCGGGTCCCGGATCGGCGCCGGGGAACGGATCGAGGAACAGATCGGGGAAACGGCCAAGGGACCGGATCGGCGCCAGGGGACCGGATCGGCGCCGGGGGTTCGGGGTCGAGGAGAGCGGGCGTCGGAAGCCCGGGGCCGGGCGGGCCCCCGGGCCTCCGCTCCCGGGCGGGGTGCGGTCAGCAGCCGTCGTAGCCCGCGGTCGGCATCGAGAGCCGGCGGTGCACGCTGGCCTTCATCGCGGCGTCGTACGCGGGCTCGTCCAGACCGGCCGTCGCCAACCGGACACCGCGGCGCTCGCACTCGGCGGAGAAATCCGGTACGGACGTCAGCGCGCGCGCCAGCACCCGCTCGTTCGGGGCGACGAAGAGATCGACCAGACCCGCCTCGACATCGGCCCAGAGGACGCAGTGGTCGGGGCGCAACCCGTAGAACAGCAGTTCACGGGCGACCTTGTATCCCCGGTCCGCCGCCCAGCGGGCGCACATCGCGTGCTGGCTGCGCGTGTCGACGAGGAAGGGGTCGCTGTCGAGTTCCTCCAGCGGGGTCAGGCTGGCGATGGCCGCCACCCGCACTCCGCCCCCGGCGCCTGTCATGGACCGTCCCTCTGCGTCGGCTGTCGTGGCCCGACCCTACTCGGGCGCGGACCGCGCGGGGGAGGCGCACTTCGGGGCGCTCGGGAGACCGCCGGCCCCCCGAGCGCCTACGCTCGTACCGGCAGCGGCGAACGGACCGGCCGTGGTCCGGGCGGAGCCGGGTCGCGGGCGAGGAGGCAGTGCGTGGCGGTCGAGGTCACCTGGTGGGGTCACGCCACCTGCACGGTCGAGGACTCCGGGGTCCGGGTGCTCACCGACCCGCTGTTCGTCGGCAGGCTCGCACACCTGCGCCGCCGGCGGGGTGCACTGCCGCCGCCCGCGGCCGCCGTCGCGGACGCCGTGGTCGTCTCCCATCTCCACTCCGACCATCTGCATCTGCCCTCGCTGGCCCGGCTCTCCCCCGGCACCAGGCTGATCGTGCCCCGGGGCGCGCGAGGGGCCGTCCCCGGGCTGCGCAGGCTGGCCGGGCTGCGCGTCGTGGAGGTGGCACCGGGTGACGAGGTGGCCGTGGCGGACGTGCGCATACGGGCCGTACCGGCGGCGCACGACGGTCGGCGGCTGCCGGTGGGACCGCACCGCTCCCCCGCGCTCGGCTTCGTCATCCACGGCGGCGCGCGCACCTACTTCGCCGGGGACACGGGGTTGTTCGACGGCATGGCGGCAGCGGTGGGGCCGGTCGACGTGGCGCTGCTGCCGGTCGGCGGCTGGGGGCCGTTCCTGGGGCACGGCCATCTCGACCCGGAGCACGCGGCCCGCGCTCTCGCGGCGCTCGGGCCCCGCTCGGCGGTGCCGGTGCACTACGGCACGTACTGGCCGATCGGGATGGACGCGGTCAGACCGCACGAGTTCCACTCGCCGGGCGACGAGTTCGTGCGCAAGGCGGCGCGCCGGGCGCCGAACGTGGCGGTGCACCGGCTGGCACACGGCGAGAGCGTGCGGCCGGAGGTCTTCCGGTGAAGCTCCAGGACGTGGTCGCCCAGCTCCCGCCGGAGTCGACCCAGCAGGCCGTCGGCTATCCGACCCTGTTCCTGCTGGTGGCGCTGGGCGCGCTGGTGCCGGTGGTGCCGACGGGTGCGCTGGTGAGCACGGCGGCGGTGGTGGCGCTCCACCAGACGGCACCGTTCGCGGTGCTCCTGGTGTTCGTGGTCGCCGCGACCGCCGCGTTCCTCGGTGACATCACGCTGTACTGGCTCGGCAGACGCGGCCTCGGGTCGAGGAACGGCTCGAAGTGGCTTGAGGCGCTGCGGGCCCGCGCGGCCCCGGACCGGCTGGCGGGCGCCCAGCGCAGACTCGCCGACCACAGCGGGACGGTGCTCGTGCTGTCCCGGCTGGTTCCGGCCGGACGGATTCCGGTGATGCTGGCCTGTCTGATGGCGCGGATGCCGCTGGCGCGCTTCGCGCGCGGAGACGCGCCCGCCTGCCTCGCGTGGGCCGCCGCGTACGGGGCGATCGGGATCCTCGGCGGCTCGCTGTTCGACGAGCCCTGGCAGGGGGTGCTGGCGGCCGTGGGGCTGACGCTGGTGCTGAGCGGGGTGCCCGCGCTGTGGCACCGGGTCCGAAGGGGGCGGACGTCAGGCGGTCAGCACGCGTGAGCCGCCGACCGGCAGGTCCCACAGGCGCTCACGCGGCAGGCCCGTCCGCTCCCAGGCGGCCAGCAGCCGGCGGATGGGCTCCATCACCGGCTCGGAAGAGAGCACGAAGGTGGCCCAGTGCATCGGGGCCAGGTTCCGGGCGCCGAGGTCCTCGAACGCCTGCACCGCCTCCTCCGGGTCGGTGTGCACCGAACTCAGCCACCAGCGGGGTGCGTACGCGCCGATCGGCAGCAGCGCCAGGTCGATGCCCGGGTGGCGCCGGCCGATCTCCTTGAACCAGTGGCCGTATCCGGTGTCCCCCGAGAAGTACACCCGGCGGCCGCGCTGGTCGGTGAGGATCCAGCCGCCCCACAGGGAGCGGCAGGTGTCGGTGAGGGTCCGCTTGGACCAGTGGTGGGCGGGCACGAACTCGAACCGGACCGAGCCGACCCCGCTTCCGGCGGGCAGTTCCGCCGCCTCCCACCAGTCGAGTTCGGTCACGCGGGTGAAGCGCCGGCGCCGGAACCAGCCGCCGAGCCCCGCGGGCACGAACACCGGGGTGCGGCGGGGCAGCCGGGCGATGGTGGGCGCGTCCAGGTGGTCGTAGTGGTTGTGGCTGATGACGACGGCGTCGACGGGGGGCAGGTCCTCCCATCGCACGCCCACGGGAGTGAGCCGGGCGGGTGTGCCCAGGATCCTGCGGGACCAGACGGGGTCCGTGAGCACCGTGAGTTCGCCGATCGCGACGACCCAGCTGGCGTGGCCCGCCCAGGTCACGGCGACGGTGCCCGGTTCCGCCTCCGGCAGGGTCCCCGGGGCGAAGGGCAGCCGGGGGACGTCCCTGAGGCCGGCGGCCGCCGGGCGGAGCGCGCCCTCCCGCGCCAGGCGCGCCATGGCCCGTACACCGGGCAGCGGCGCGGTGAGCCGGTCGGCGAAGGACCGCGGCCAGCGCCGGGTGAGCCCCAGCGGCCGCAGCCCGGTCAGGGGAGCGGAACCCGGCCCGGTCGAGGGAGCGGACCCCGGCCCGGCATCCGGCGGGGCGGCCGTGCCGGTCCCGGCGTCCGACCGGCCGCGCCGGGCGGAGCGGCCGGCGTGCGCCGGCGTTCCCGGGCCGACCCCTCCGGACGCCCCTCCGGACGCCGCTCCGGACGCCGCTCCGGGCCCCCCGCCACCGCTCGTCGACCCGCTCGCCGACCCGGTCGGCGGGAAGGGCTCCGACAGGCACGGCTCCGGTTGGTACGGCTCCGGTCGGTACGGCTCTGACCGGCACGATTCCGGTTGGTACGGCTCCGACAGGCTCGACTCCGGTCGGTACGACTCCGACAGGCTCGACTCCGGTCGGTACGACTCCCACGGGAGCGCCGCGCGGCCCGGGTCGTCCGCCGCGCCCGGGTCGTCCGCCGCGCCCGGGCGGGCCGTCGCGGGCCGGTCCGCCGGGTTGGGGGCAGGGGTCAGGTCCGGCTTCGGGGCAGGGGTCAGGTCGGGGGCTCCTCCCGTGGTCCGGCGGGTAGGGGCCGCCGGGGAGGCGGGAGGCGGCTGCTCCGTCTGTTCCGTCATCTGCGGCTCCGTTCATCGCGGTGGGTGCTCGCGGGCCGAGGTCTCCGGTGCCTGGTCATCGCAGTTCCCGGAAGGCCGATCCGAGGGACTTCAGTGCCCTGGCGACATGCGGCAGTGCCAGCGGGGTGGCGGACTCGAGGGCTTCGAGGCGCTCCTCCGGGCTCGCGCCGAGGAAGGGGCCGGTGTCGATACGGACGCGCAGGGCACCCAGTTCGTCGCCGAAGCGGTGGCCGCCGGGGACCGGCGTGCCCAGGCGTCGGCTGAGGTAGTCCTCCAGCTCCATCGAGTCGGTGACGCCGAGTTCGGCGAGCCGGGCACGCAACGGGCCCAGGTCGGCGTAGAGATGGCGACCCGCCTGGGCCGGGCCGGCGAGGGCGCCGGAGGTGAGCACCAGGTCGCGGACCGCCTGCGCGACCGCGGCGTGCAGGGCGTTGGCCCGGCCCCGCCGGGCGGTCACCGGACCGGGCTCGTCGAGGGCGTGCGCCGCGGCCGCGGCCACGGGGCCGGCGACGAACCCCCCGAGGGCGGTGAGGATGTCGAGCACCCGGGCCCTGCGGCCGGCGCCGGGCCCCGTCGTCGGGAACCGGGCCGCGGCGACGGGCCACGCGGCCGGCAGCAGGGCGCCCGACAGATCGCTGATGACGGTCACGTCGTCCGGGCACATCTCGGCGGGGCTGAGCAGGGGCCGGTCGAGCGGCTCGTGCACCGTGTCGCGCCAGGTCTCGTCGCTGACGATGTGCAGCCCTTCGCCGACCGCCGCCTCGCAGGCCTCCCGCACGAGTTCGGGCGGTGCGACCGTGGCGGTGGGGTCGTCCGCGACCGACAGCAGCACGACATGGGGACTGCCGCCCTCCGCCCGGATCCTGCGCACGGTCTCCAGCAGGGCGTACGGATCGGGGACACCGCCGCTCTCGGCGGAGGTGGGCACATGGAACGCGGGCCGGCCGAGGAGCCGGGCCTGCGGGGTCCACCACGCGGGGCAGGGGCGCGGCATGAGGACGTCACCGCCGTGCGCGGCGAGCAGCGCGAGCAGCAGCGGCTGGGCGCCGGGGGCGGCGGCGACGTCGTCGGGACGGCTGCGCAGCCCGCGCCGCCACCAGTAGCCCGCGACGGCCTCGCGCAGCGCCGGCCCCCCGCCCGGCGGTTCGGAGGAGGTGCGCACGGCGGCGGACGCGAGCACGTCGGCGAGTTCGGGGAGCACGGGCAGACCGGGGTCAGGTGCGGGCGGGCCGTAGCGGACCGGGCCGTGGCCTTCCGGATCCGACTGCCGCATGCGCCCACCTCCCGTATTCCCGGGCCGGCGAACCCGGTCCGGCCCACGAGGCCTTTATACGGAGGTTCGGGCCCGCCCGCCGCTCCGGGCGGGCCGTTCGGCAGTCCATGGGACCACCAGGGACCACCGCGCACCCGCGGCCGGGGCCGTTCGCGGGCGCGGGCGACGGCCCAAGCGGTCCGCACAAGCGCCGTCGGTGACGGCCGGCCGGGACCCCGGTCACCGTAGGGCGGCCACCCCGCCCCGCCCTGGGCCGGCCAAGGGGGCGTCCGGTGGCCGGCCCCGGTGGGAGGGACTCGGGCCGGCTCGGGCCGGCTCGGGCCGGCTCGGGCCGGGGGTGCGGCCGCGCGGTGCCCCGTATGAGCGGTGCCCCGTATGAGGCGTAGCACGACATGCGCGTAGCACGACGTAGCACGGAGCACCGTGCGAGGCGTAGCACGGAGCACCGTGCGAGGCGTAGTACGGGGCGTCACGCGCGGGCCCTGCCACCGGGCCGCGCGGGCCGCCACCGGATCGGCGGCACGGTCCGGGCCCGGGGCTCCCGCTGGCGGCCGCCGGCGCACCGGGCCGCCGCGGCGGACGCGCGGTGCCCGCCGCTCCTCTCCGACCGTCTCGGCGCGGGTGTCCGGTGCGCCGGCCGGAGAGCGGCTCCGCTTCCCTACCGGCGCCGCGGAGAGCGGTTCAGGGCGGAGAGCGGTTCAGGGACGGCGCCCCAGCAGGCAGAGCAGCCGAGCCTGCGGGTCCGCGCCCTCCGGCGGTTCCACCGGGGGTGCGAACAGGCCGCTACCGGACAGCTCGGCGGCGTACGGCGCCACCTCCCCGGCGGCGAAGTCGACCAGCGCGCCGGGAAGGGTGTCGTCGGTGCCGATGCCCCTCGACAGGTCCCATGCGTGCACGATCATGTCGGTCGTCATCTGCGAGCAGTAGGCGGCGGCGGTGCTCTCGCCGTACGAGAGCCCCACGGTGCGGTCCAGGGCGCCCGGCTCGTGGAAGGCCGCCTTGGCGGCGGAGGCGGCCCGGTCCCAGCTGACGGCGGGGTGCCCGCCCAGCACGTCGCCGTCGAAGGAGTCTCCGACGTCGGTGATCGAACGGTTCTCGCCCACCAGCGACGGCACCCAGAGCTGCTCGGCGGTCACATGGTTGACCAGGTCCCGGACTGACCATCCGGTGCAGGGCGTCGGCGCCTCCCACTGCTCCGGGCGGACGGCGTGCACCCGTTCCGTGAAGAGCGCCAGGGCTTCGGCATGCCGGTCCAGCAGGCGGTTGTCCATGAGATCCACTGTGCTCCGGCCGCCCGGCGATGCCAAGTCGCGAGCGCGCGCTGACGGCCCGCGGCGGCGGCACCGCGGAAGACGGCGGCGGCCGGCGGGAGCGCTTCCGGGTGGGCGGACGTACCGCGGGAAGCGGCGGCCGGCGGGCACGGCGCCCGTGGCGGGAGCAGCAGTGGCAACAGCGGGAGCACGAGCAGTAGCAGTAGCAGTAGCGGGTACGGTCCCCCGTGGATGGCGGTGGCGTGGCGGTGGCCATCGCGGTGGCAGCGGCGACGGCCGTGCCCGCCCGCGCCCCCGGCACTTGCCCCTGCCCCCGGCGCTTGCCCCTGACCTCGCGCACGGCCCAGCCCGTGACCTCGCCCGTGGCGCTTGCCCCTGACCCCGCCCGTGACCCCGCCCATGACCCCGCACGACCCCGCGCACGGCCTCGGCCGGTGCGGCCGCGCGCGGCGGGGTGGCGTGTGCGCGGGGCCCGCTTGGATCGCGAGGACCCGGGGTAACCGCGTTCCATGCCGGCCTCCCACCGAGACACCCCGACGCGCTCCGCCGCGCACCTGCTTCCGCGGTCCCTCTCCCGTGCCGCCGCCCGCCTTGTGGCGGTTCCCGAGGGGCTTTCGCCGCGTTCACCGCGCGCCAGGCGGATCGCCTCGACCCTCACGGGGTGGGACCGGGGGGTCCTCCACGCGGTCGCGTCCCGTCACTGGCCGGGTGCCGACCCCGTGCTGCCCAGGCTCAGCAGGGTAGCCGACCACGGCCTCCTGTGGTTGGGCACGGCGGCCGGGATGGCCGTCTTCGGACGCGGCGCGCGGTCGCGGAGGGCCGCCGTCCGAGGTGTGGCCTCACTGGCGCTCGCCTCGGCAACGATCAACACCGTGGCCAAGCGGTCGGTGCGCCGGGCGCGCCCGGTACTCGGCACCGTGCCGCTCGTCCGGCAGCTCAAGCGGCAGCCGTTCACCACGTCCTTCCCCTCGGGCCACTCGGCGTCGGCGGCGGCCTTCGCCACGGGTGTGGCGATGGAGTCGAAGAGCTGGGGTGCGGTGGTGGCCCCGGTCGCGGCCGCGGTCGCGCTGTCGCGCGTCTACACCGGGGTCCACTACCCGAGCGATGTGCTGGTGGGGGCGGCTCTCGGGGTCGGTGCGGCGTTCGCGGTGCGCGGGCTGGTCCCCACCCGGGACCAGTTGCCGCCTGCCGGGCGGCCGCACACCCGGGCGCCCCGGCTGCCGGCGGGCAAGGGCCTCGTCGTGGTCGCCAACCGCTCCTCCGGCCCGGGCAACGGTCCGCTCGGTGCGCTCGCGGCCGGGGACGACGCCACGGCGCTGGTACGCGAGGCGCTGCCTCTGGCGCGGATCGTCGAGTGCGCGCCGCAGGAGATCGCGAGCGCCCTGGAGGAGGCTGCCGGCGGCGGCTGCCGGGCCCTCGGCGTGCTCGGCGGCGACGGTACGGTGAACCTCGCCGCGGCCACCGCGGTCCGGCACGGGCTGCCGCTCGCCGTGTTCCCCGGGGGGACCCTGAACCACTTCGCCTACGACCTCGGCCTGGAGACGGTCCACGACACCTGCCGGGCACTGGCGTCGGGCGATGCCGTACGGGTCGACCTGGGCCGGTTCGCCCCGGGTCCGGACGGCGCAGGCGAGGGCCACTTCGTCAACACCTTCTCGCTCGGCGTGTACCCGGAGATGGTGCGCGTCCGGGAGCGGTGGTCACCGCGGATCGGGGGCTGGCCCGCCGGGGTGCTGGCAGCGCTGCGGACCCTGCGCGGGGAGCACCCGCTGGAGGCGGGGATCTCGGGGCGCCGCAGGCCGCTGTGGCTGCTGTTCGCGGGGAACGGCAGCTACCAGCGTCTCGGCCCCACTCCCGGGCGGCGATACGACCTCGCCGACGGACTGCTCGACGTCCGCGTGGTGCACGGCGGGCGTTTCCCCGGCGTGAGGCTGCTCGCCGCGGCCCTCTCCGGTCCGCTGAGCCGGTCCCCGTTCCATGCGGCCGGACGGCTGCGGAAACTGCGCGTCTCCGGCCTGGCGCCGGGCTCGCTGCTCGCGTACGACGGGGAGATCGCCCAGGCGCCGCCGGATCTGACGGTGGACAAGCTCTCGGAGGCACTGGTCGTCTACCGCCCGTCGCCGACCGCACCGCTTCTCTGACGTGCCCGGGGTCCGTGGCGCGCACCCGGTCCGGACGCCCGGGACCGCGCCGGCTCAGTCCATATGGCAAGACGTAAGTCTCGGAATGTGGAGGGTGGGAGTATCGTGGCCTCATCGCGTCTGGAGAGGGGTTCGGCCGTATGACGAGGAAGACCGCCGTCTACACCCACGGCCACCACGAGTCGGTGCTGCGCTCGCACCGCTGGCGCACGGCCGCGAACTCCGCCGCCCACCTGGTGCCCGAACTCCGGCCAGGGGCGGAGGTGCTGGACGTCGGGTGCGGTCCGGGCACGATCACCGCCGATCTGGCGGCCCTGGTCCCCGGCGGCACGGTCACGGCCGTCGACGCCGTCGCGGACGTGCTGGAGGAGGCGAGGGAGACCGTGGCAGCCCGCGGAGTGCGCAACGTCCGCTTCGCGGTCGGCGACGTCCACTGCCTGGACTTCCCGGACGGCTCCTTCGACGCCGTCCACGCCCACCAGGTGCTCCAGCACGTCGGCGACCCCGTGGGCGCGCTGCGGGAGATGCGGCGGGTGTGCAGGGCGGGCGGTGTCGTCGCGGTCCGCGACAGCGACTACGGCGCCTTCGCCTGGTTCCCCGAGATCCCGGAGCTCGATGCGTGGCTGGATCTCTACCACCGGGTGGCCCGGGCGAACGGCGGCCAACCGGACGCCGGCCGCAGGCTGTACTCCTGGGCGCGCGCCGCCGGCTTCACCGACATCACCGCGACCGCCTCCGCCTGGTGCTTCACGACTCCGGAGGAACGCGCCTGGTGGAGCGGGCTGTGGGCGGACCGCACGACGACCTCGGCATACGCCGCCCTCGCCCTGGAGGGCGGGCACGCCCGCCAGGAGGAACTCGACGGCATCGCGGCGGCCTGGCGCGCCTGGGGGCGCGAGGACGACGGCTGGTTCATGGTCCCGCACGGCGAACTCCTCTGCCGGGTTCCCTGAGACGTGCCGGGTCCCGGGCAGCGGAAGCCGAACGCGCCCGAGCAGGCCGGCCCGGCCCGGTCCGGTCGCCCGCGCAGATGCCACCCGGCCCTCGCGGGAGCCACCTGCCCGTCGTCGTCAGCCGTGCGCTCCAGGCGGGAGCCCTCCGCACACGGCGGTGGCCCTGCGTGCCCGCCCTCGCGAGCCTCCCCGCGGCTCACTCATGCCGACTCATGCCGCACTCCCCGGCGGCCGTGACGGGCACCGGGCACCGGGCACCGGGCACCGGGCACCGGGCACCGGGCACCGGGCACCGGGCACCGGGCACCGGGCACCGGGAAACGATCTCGTGGTTTCCCGGCGCCAACTACCCTCGCCTGTATGGAGATCCTCGGAACCACGCTGCGTATCTGCGTCGACGACCTCGAGGCCGCGTCCGGCTTCTACGAACGCCTCACCGGCACGCGCGCGCTCCGCTTCGAACGCGGCGGCGTGTCCGTGGCGGCGGTGGGCTGCTTCCTGCTGATGAGCGGTCCCGAGGCCGAGTTGGAGGTACTCCGCAAGGTCTCCGCGACCATCGCGGTCGAGGACGTGGACTCGGCGTTCGCGACGCTCACCGAGGTCGGCGCCAAGGTGGTGGCCGGACCGGTGCCGACGCCGGCGGGCCGCAACCTCATCGCCGTCCACCCGGACGGTTCGGTGTTCGAGTATGTCGACCGGAAGGCCACCGCCGCCGACCCCTCCGGCACACCGGCCCGCTGAGGGCCGGCCGAACGGCGGACCGGGGGGTGCACGTACCACCTCCCCGTCCTGCGGCAGGACCTCCGGCGGCCTGAGCCGCGCCCGCCCGCGCAGCAGCGGGCAGTCGGCGCCCGGAGCCGGCGGCTACTCGATCCCATCCCTCACCGGTGCCGCCCCGGGCCGTCACGGGCCCGGTCCGGGTTGAGAAGGTCGGCGCCGAGCCGGGACTGCACCACCGGGAGCGGGCAACGGCCGCGGCAGTGGGCGGGGTTGCCACAACGACAGCCGGACGCGGACAGCCGGACGCGGGCGGGCAAGCGGGCAAGCGGGCAGGCGGGCAGGCGGGCAGGCGGGCAGGCGGGGGCGAGCGTCGCGGCGGATGGGCGGCCGGTCGGCATGACACGCGGACGACGCGAGGAGATTCGCCCGGATGCATCACCTGAATGGCTGATCTAAGGTGATTTCGATTGCGCTCAAGAGCATGCACGCTGCGCCCACGCCCTCCGGGCGCCCCGGTGCGACCGGGTACCCGGGTGCTGCACCGGGGCACCGTGCCCGCCTGGCCGCACTCCCGTGGCCATGCCCGGTGTGAGTCGCGCGGCACGGGGCCGTGCCACCCGGGCAGCCGCCCTCGCGCCGCGCCGCGAGCGGAGCCCCAGCAGCCGAACACGGAGGTGCCGCATGTCATGGCCGATACGCACCCGCACGGGCAGCAGCCGCGCGGCACGGGGCCGTCACGTCTCTGTTACCGCCGCAGCGGGTGTCCCGGAGCCGGGTGCCCGCACGACCCGTCCCCTCCCCTCCCGTGCCGCCGCCCGCGCCCGCGCGCGGGTCCTCGGCGCCCTGGCCGTGGCCGCTCTCGCCGCGCCATTGGTTCCCGCCGCACCCGCGGTGGCGGCGCCACCACCACCGTGTCTGACCTCGGACCTGGCGCTCTCCTGGGCTCCCGGGGGTACGGCGGTGTCCGGTGGGGCGGAGCCGGGCAGCATCAGGACCGCGGTGGTCGACCTCCGGAACGGGGGGAGCGGCACATGTCTGCTGGACGGGTTCCCGAAGGTGACACTCGCCCGGGGTGCCTCCACGGAGAACCTCTTGGACCAGCAGTCGGCGCCGCACTCGGCCGTCGTCCTCGAGCCCGGGGCGGGCGCCCGCTTCACCCTCACGTTCCGGCAGGGGCAGCCGGGCCAGGGCGGGGCGATCGAACCGGTGACCGCGATCGTGACCCCGCCCAACAACACCGCCTCGACGAACATGCGCTGGCGCTGGGGACCCGTCGCCGAGCAGGTGCCGGGGGACCCGCCCCGCAACTTCGTGGGTCCTGTGGTGTCGGTCTGAGCCCCTCTCAACCCTGAGCGCACGTCACCACGGGGCACGGTGCCGGAGTCCGTCCGGGCGCCGGCGACACCGCCCGGCGCCCGGACGGCATTCCCGTTCCCGTCCTGGCCCTGTTCCTGCTCCCGGTCCTGGCCCTGATTCCCGGTCCTGTTCCTATTCCGGCTACGGCTACGGCTACGGCTACGGCTACGGCTACGGTGCGCGGAGTTCCATCTCCGCGGTGATGGCCCAGCGCTCGTGGTCGCGCCACGCACCGTCGATGAAGAGGAAGTCCGGTGAGAAGCCCTCCAGCCGGAAGCCGAGCCGTCGCACGAGGGCGAGGGAGGACTCGTTGCCGGGCTGGATGTTGGCTTCGAGCCGGTGCAGTCCCAGCGGCCCGAGGGCATGGCGGACGACGAGTCCGAGCCCCTCCGTCATCAGTCCGCGACCGGCGGCGTGGGCGAACGCCCCGTAGCCGAGCGCTCCGCTGAGGAAGGCCCCCAGGACCATGTTGTTGATGTTGATGAATCCGGCGATCCGCCCGTCATCACGGCCGCAGACGAGATATCCGATCCTGGTGGGGTCCTCGAGGAGTCTGCGGGCGTAGGCGGTGTACTCGGCGCCGGTCCGGGGCGGGAAGAGCCAGGGCCGGTGCAGCCGGGTGCTTTCGCGTGCGAGCGCCGTGAACCGGGCGGCGTCGTCGAGTCGGTAGTGGCGGATGAAGGTCCTCGGCCCCACCGCGATCGCGGCGGGGCCGAGGAGGGCTCCGGAGCCCTCCCCCGGGCCGCCGCCCGCGCCGCTGACGGAGGCGGCTGCTGGGCGGTCGCCCGGGGCGGGAGCGGGACTCGGTGCTTCGGACATGGCGTCAGGCTAACGTCGGCCCCGGGTCGTCCGGGCGTGACACAGGGAGGGGTGGCGCCGCGGACGACCGGCGATCGCCCGTGCCCCGGCAGTTGCCCGGTCCGAGGGGAGGGCGGCCTCAGGACGGCGGGTGCCCCCTGCCGGGGGCGCCGGTTGTCGAGATCCGCCGACGTGTCGTGGGCGCGAGGGCGGCCCCGCGCCTGCTGAAGCAGTCTTGTCTGACAGGTGGTGATCATTCACGGGGAAGCCGTCTGGGCACGGCCTCGCGCTGCTTCGGGCGTGAACTACGGTGGGTGGCAGGACGCGAGGGCGCCGCGGCCGCATGTGTCAGGCGACGCGCCGGTCTGGGGCCGGTGAAGCGGTGTTCAGACCCGGCACGCGCCTCGCCGTCACCGACGCGGGCAGGGGTCGTGTGACGGACAAGTGCCCGGGTGTGCGGCCTGACAAGTGAACCGAGGAGGGTTCGTGGTAGTCAGCGGACAGCAACGGAGACCGGTCGTCGTCCTGTACGAGCGGATCGCGGACGCCATCCACGACGGCACCTATCCGCCGGGATGCACCCTGCCGTCCGAACCGCGGCTGGCGGCCGACCTGGGCGTCAGCCGGCCCGCGCTTCGCGAGGCGCTGCTGCTGCTGCAGGAGGACGGGCTGCTGACGGTGCGGCGGGGGGTCGGCAGGACCGTCAACGACAGTCCTCCTCGCCGCGGCTTCGAGCACGTCCGACCACTGGAGGAACAGCTCTCGGCCGGTACGCCGCCCCTGCGGGTGCGGGCGCTGCTTCGGGCGGTCGAGGAGCCGACGGACTTCACCACCCAGCAGTTGCTCGCCCCCGCCCGGGCCGAGCTGCGGTTCTGGGAGTCGCTGCTGTCGGGCGAGGGCGCCGCGGCGGCGCTCAGCCAGGAGTGGGCGGCGTCCGACGACGTCCTGGAACGGGCACATCCGCCGTTCGCGCAGGCTTTGCGGGAGACGGGGGACGACACCGGGACGTCGATGCTCGCCGTGCTGACCGGGGCCTCCCGCGGAGTGCCGCTGACGGCGCACTCGGGCATCACCGCGACGCTGCTGGGGCGCCGTCGCGGAGCCCAGCTGAACCGCCCCGCCGACACTCCTGCGGTCCTGGTCACCCAGGTCGTGCGGTCCGGTGGCGTGCCGGTGCTGGCCGCCAAGCACATGCTTCCGACGGGCGCTCCGGCCCTGCCCGTCATCCAGTCGACCTGACGGCGCGGCGGCAGCGGCAGCGCCGGGAGCGAACCCCTCCCGATCGCGTCCCGCCGGGTGGTGTAGGGGATCAGGACGGCGGAAGCCGCAGGTCGGAGACGGTGACTCGGCCGGACTGGATGTTCAACCCGTTTCAGCGGGACGCTTCGTGGGTTGCCGTCCCCACGGAGATCGCCATGGGCCTCGAACCGGAACGTGAAGCACTTGATCACCTACACCACTTCGCGGGGCACGACCCCCCTCCCCCTGCCTGCTGCGTGGAACCCGGCGCGGGCTCGTGTCCTCCAGAACCCGGAATCCGGAACGCGGAACCCGGGTCGGGGGCGGGGTCGGAACCGGGGGTTGGACCCGGAACCGGGGGCCGGAACCGGGCCGGGAAGGGGCAGAGCATGGGCCGGGCGTGGACCCGGAAGGGGACCGGGAAGGGGACCGGGAAGGGGACCGGGAAGGGGACCGGGAAGGGGACCGGGAAGGGGACCGGGAAGGGCCGGGCGTTGCGCGCCGGGGACCGGCCGGTCGGCGCCGGGTGGCGGGCCGGGCTCGGCGGGAGCCCGACCGGGGCCCGGCGGCCGCGCGGCACCGGACCGCCGCGTGGCGTACACTCCAGCTGCATGCACTTGTCTGACAACTCCGCCGCCGAGTCGGCAGCCGCCCCCGGCCCCGTTGCCGACTGGATCCGCCGGGCGCCGAAGGCCGTCCTCCATGACCATCTGGACGGCGGTCTGCGCCCCTCGACGATCATCGAACTGGCCCGTGACTGCGGCTACGGGGAACTGCCCACCGAGGACCCCGAGGCTCTCGCCCTGTGGTTCCGTGACGCGGCGGACTCCGGTTCGCTGGAACGCTATCTGGAGACCTTCGTCCACACCTGCGCGGTGATGCAGACCCGCGAAGCGCTCTTCCGGGTCGCGGCGGAGTGCGCCGAGGACCTGGCGGCGGACGGCGTCGTGTACGCCGAGGTGCGCTACGCGCCCGAGCAGCACCAGGAGCGCGGGCTGGGCCTCGACGAGGTCGTGGACGCCGTCAACGAGGGTTTCCGCGAGGGCGAGCGCCGGGCGGGAGGCCGAATCACGGTCAGGGCCCTGCTCACCGGTATGCGGCACACCCGGCGCTCGCTGGAGATCGCCGAGCTGACCGTCGCGCACCGGGACCGCGGTGTCGCCGGCTTCGACATAGCGGGCGGTGAGATCGGCAACCCGCCGGCCGACCACCTGCCCGCCTTCCAGTACCTGAAGCGGCACAACTGCCACTTCACCATCCACGCCGGCGAGGCCGTCGGCGCGGAGTCCGTCCACGAAGCGGTCCAGGTATGCGGCGCGGAGCGCATCGGCCACGGTGTGCGGATCACCGACGACATCCAGGTCCAGGACGACGGCACGGCCGTCCTCGGCCATCTCGCCGCATACGTCCGCGACAACCGCATCGCGCTGGAGGTCTGCCCGACGTCCAACCTGCAGACCGGGGCGGCGAAGCACTACGCCACACATCCGATCGACCTGCTGCACCGCCTGGGCTTCCGGGTGACGCTCAACACCGACAACCGCCTGGTCTCCGGTACGACCATGAGCCGCGAGTTCCAGCACATGGCCGACGCCTTCGGCTACGGGCCCGAGGTCTTCGAGCGGTTCACGGTCGCGGCCGTCGAGTCCGCGTTCCTGCCGCTCCCGGAACGCCGCCGCATCATCGGCGAGGTGATCCGGCCGGGCTATGCGGCACTCGGCTGACCGTGCCGATGTCCGCGCCGCGGCCGGATCTGGCTGCCGGACCCCCGGGGCCGGCCGCGGCGCGCCGCCGGTACGGCGCGCCGGCAGCCGTCCGCGCGCCCGGCTCGGGGTCGGCGCCCAGCACCGGACCGGACCGTCCCCGAGTCGTCCCGGAGCCGCCCCTGGGCCGGCGGCGCCGTCCGGCGTCAGCTCAGGGCCGGGACGTTCAGCGTCAGCGTCCCCGCGTCGGCGTCCAGCACCGCCGGAAGCCCGAGCGGTACGGTGAGGCAGCCGGGTCCGTGCCCAAAGCCCAGCTCCTCGGTGATCGGTACTCCGAGTCCGGAGAGCCGGTCCAGTAGCAGCGCCCGGACCTCCTCGTAGGGGCCGCAGTCCTCCCAGGAGCCGAGGGCGAGGCCCGCCGCACCGTCCAGCCACCCGGAGCGCAGCAGTTGGGTGAGGACCCGGTCCAGGCGGTATGCCTCCTCCCCCACGTCCTCGATCAGCAGTAGCCCGCCTCGTGCCGAGGGCCGTGCGTGCGGGGTGCCGAGATCGGCCGCGAGCAGGCTGACGCAGCCGCCGAGGGTGATGCCGCTCGCCCGCCCCGGGACCAGCGCGCCGCCGCCCGCACCCGGTCCGAGGGTCATCACCGACTCGGGCTCGAACAGCGTGGCGCGCAGGGACTCCTGGGCGGCGGTGTCCTTGAGGAACGCCTTCGTGGCCGGCATGGGACCGTGCAGGGTGGACTGCCCGGTCCGGACCGCGAAGGCCTCGTGGAGCGCGGTCACATCGCTGTAGCCGACGAACGCCTTCGGTCCGGCCGCGCGTATCGCGGCCCAGTCCACGAGGTCGACCATGCGCTGTGCGCCGTAGCCGCCGCGGGCGCAGATCACCGCCGATACGGCGGGGTCGCACCACGCCCGTTCCAGGTCCCTGGCACGGTCCTCGTCCGTCCCCGCCAGATGCCCGAGGGCCGGGTGCTCGTCGAGTACATGAGGCATGACGACCGGGTCCAGGTCCCATCCGCGCAGCACGTCCAGCCCCGGTTCGAGTGCCTCGGCCGGGACGGGACCGCTCGTCGCGACGACGGCGACCCGGGCGCCGGGGGCGAGGCGCGGGGGGCGGGTCAGTGCGGTCGGGGCCGCCGTGCCGGAGTGCTGGTGCATGCGCTTCACTTCCTCAGTTCGAGCCTGGGGACGTCGCTGCGCGGGATGCCGAAGGTCTGTGCGTACAGGGAGAGTTCGGCCTCCAGTGCTCGGATCATGGTGTCGGCGCGGCGGAATCCATGGCTCTCTCCTTCGAAGGCGATGTACGCGTGCGCTGTGCCCCGGCCCGCCGTCTGGGCGAGGAACCGCTCGCTCTGGACGGGCGGGCAGATCGGGTCGTCCAGTCCCTGGAGCAGCAGGAACGGCACGGAGATCCGGTCGACGTGCTCGATGGGCGACCGGTCCCGGTAGCGGCCGGGCACCTCGGCGAGCGGACCGACCAGCGACTCCGGATAACGGGACTCGAAGTCGTGGGTCCCGTCGGTGGCCCAGCCCATCAGGTCCAGGATGGGATAGATGATCGTGCCGCAGGCGTACACGTCGGTGCTGGTGAGCGAGGCCGCGGCGGTCCATCCGCCGGCGCTGCCACCCCGGATGGCCAGCCGGTCCGGGTCGGCGGTGCCCTCCGAGGCCAGGGCCTCGGCGACCGCCGCGCAGTCCTCGACGTCGACGACGCCCCACTGCTCACGCAGGCGGTTGCGGTACTCACGGCCGTAGCCGGTGGAGCCTCCGTAGTTCACCTCGGCGACGCCGATGCCGCGTGAGGTGAAGTAGGCGATCTCCAGGTCGAGTACGAGTGGGGCGCGGCCGGTCGGGCCGCCGTGCGCCCAGACGACGAAGGGCGGCAGCTCGTCGTCTGGGGCGACCCGGTCCGGGTTGTGCGGCGGGTAGATGTGTGCGTGGATCTCCCGGTTGTCGGGCCCGGTGAAGGTGCGGATCTGGGGCTCCGGGAAGTAGGCGGGATCCACGGCGTCGACGTGTGCGGCGCCGATGACACGGGTCCGGCCCGTACGGGTGTCGAGTTCCACGACCTCGTATCCGGTGCGGGGACTTGCCGCGACGCCGACGACCCTGGTGCCGTGCGCCGCGAGCGTCGGGGCCCACTCCGTCCACGGGCCCGCCGCGTCGACCAGTTCGCCCGTCTCCGGGTCGAGTATGCCGAGGGCCGTGGACCCCCTGCCGTGGACGACCGCGACCAGTCCGCTGTCGAGGGGCTGGAACCACTGGAGCCCGATCTTCCACAGCGGGCCGCCGAACTCCTCGTTCCGGCCCTCGCACAGGCCGGTGACGGTCGGCTCGCCCTCTTCGAGGGCGTGCGGCCGGATACGCCGCAGCTCCCACCAGTTGCCGGGGTCGGAGACGAGCAGCAGTGAACCGTCCGGGGCCCATTCGACCTGGGCGACCGACTCCTCGGGGCCTCCGGCGACGGAACGCACCGCGGTGAACGGTCCGGTGCCGGACACCTCGCCCACCATCACTTCCGTGCCGTCCCAGGGCATCCGCGGATGGTCCCAGGCGATCCAGGCGGCATGGCGCCCGTCGGGCGACAGCCGGGGGCCGGTGACGAACCGGTTCCGGTCGTCGGTGAGTTCCCGGACGGCGGAGCGGTCGTCGGCCGCCGAGCCGTCCAGCGGGACCGCCGCGACGACACGCCGCACATCGGTGGGAGCCTCGCCGGTGAACTCCTCCAGCACGCACCAGACCTCCCCCCGGGCGAGGTGGAGGACCGGGTCGGCCCAGCGCAGCCCTCCGCCGGCCCCGGAAACCGGCGTCAGCGGTCGCGGCTCGCCGGCACCGTCCGGCTCGAACGCGTACAGCCGCTGGTCGGGATGGTGGACGAAGACGGCGAGCGGACCGCCCCGGGGGCGGTCCGCGGCAGCCCACGGCCGGCCTCCGTACTCGATGACCCGGCTGCGCACGTTCCACGGAGCGGGCAGGACGGACTCCTCGGCTCCGCCGGCTCTCCGGCGCACCAGCTCTCTGCGCCCGCCCTCCGTGGGGCGCGGCGCGGTCCACCACACCTCGTCACCGACGATGCCGATGAATTCGGGTCGGCCGTCGTGCGAGGCCGCCAACGCGGCGTCGATCGGCGACGGCCAGGTGCCGTAGGCCTCCGTGGGTACCATGCCAACTCCCCCTATGCGGACTTCAGGTAGTGGTCGAGGACGCGGACGCCGAAGTGCAGCGCTTCGACGGGAACGCGTTCGTCGACGCCGTGGAACATCGCCGCGTAGTCGAATCCCTGCGGCAGCTTCAGCGGAGAGAAGCCGTATCCGGTGATGCCGAGGCGCGAGAACTGCTTGGCGTCGGTGCCGCCCGACATGCAGAACGGGACGACGTGGCCCTCGGGGTCGAACCGCTCGATCGCCGCGCGCAGCTTGGCGAA
Organism: Streptomyces spongiicola; assembly: GCF_003122365.1. NCBI lineage: Bacteria > Bacillati > Actinomycetota > Actinomycetes > Kitasatosporales > Streptomycetaceae > Streptomyces > Streptomyces spongiicola. The sequence goes on along the minus strand of NZ_CP029254.1, from coordinate 6,351,589 downwards.
GGTCGGGGAGTCGACGGGGGCCTCCAGGGCGACCTCCCGGTGGTGGAACTCCCAGTCGACGTCGGGTCCGGTGAGGCGGTCGAGGGTCTCCCGGAACTCCTCCTCGCCGCCGGGCACCATCCGCCCGTCGACGAAGGCACCGGCATGACCGGGGATCACATTGACCTTGTATCCGGCGTCCAGCATCGTCGGGTTGCTGCTGTTGCGGACGACCGGTTCGACGAGCTTGGCGGCGGGGCCGAGCTCGGCCATCAGGGCGTCCACGTCGAAGTCGGGCGCGTCGAGGTCCGCGGCGATGCCCTGGAGGGCCGCCAGTTCCGACAGGGCGGCGCGCACCGTGGGGGTGAGCCGGACCGGCCACTCGTACTCACCGATCCTGCTGACCGCGGCGGCCAGCCTGGTGACGGCGTTGGAGCCGTTGACCTTGGAGCCGTGCCCGGCCCTTCCACGGGCGGTGAGCTTCAGCCATGCCGTGCCGCGTTCACCGGCGCCGACGGGGTACAGCGCCGTTCCGGGGCCGGCGTGGAAGGTGAAGGCCCCGGATTCGCCGATGCCTTCGGTGCAGCCCTCGAAGAGATCGGGGTGCCGGTCGGCGAGGAAGCCCGCTCCGTCCTCCGCGCTGGCCTCCTCGTCCGCCGTGTAGGCGACGACGATGTCCCGGCGCGGCCGGACGCCCGTGCGGTGCCAGGCCCGGACGACGGCCAGGATCATCGCGTCCATGTTCTTCATGTCGACCGCGCCGCGGCCCCAGACGACGCCGTCGCGGACCTCACCGGAGAACGGGTGGACGGTCCAGTCCCCCGGCTCGGCCGGGACCACGTCGAGGTGACCGTGGACGAGCAGGGCGTCGGCCGAGGAGTCCGTGCCCTCGATCCTGGCGACGACGTTGGTGCGGCCCCGGGTGCGCTCCAGCATCACGGGCTCGAGACCGGCGGCGGCGAGGCGTTCGGCCGCGTACTCGGCCGCGGGGCGCTCGCGGCAGTCGCCGCCTCCGCGGTTGGTGGTGTCGATGCGGATGAGTTCGGAGGTGAAGGTCACCGCCTCGCCGAGGGCGGTGTCGTCGACGGGTGCGGCGGCCGTTGTCATGTCGTGGGACCTGTCCGTGTGCGGGGAGTCGGAGGCTGCGGCGGGCGTGGCGGTCTCGGCGGAGCGGCGGGGCACGTCAGCCATACTCCTCCTCCACCGCGGCGGAGACGATCGTCGTGACGGCCTTGAAGGTGCGAACGGCCTCATACATCGTCTCGCTGGTGTAGGCGGTGCGGCGCTCGCCGGCGCGGGCGGTGCCCGGTACGAGGGTGGCCGCCGCGGCCAGGTGCTCCGCGTCGAACTCCAGCTCCACGGTGAACGGTCCGCCGCTGACCGGCTCGTGGCGGACCGCGAGGGCCGTGGCCTCCTTGGCGGCCGCGCGGATGTCGGCGGCCGTGCGCGCGGGCGCGCGGCACACCGCGGCATACCGGGAGACATGGTCCTTGACCGCGACCCTGCGGGCCGCCGGCGCGTACCCCAGGGCGTCGTCGCAGGTCAGATCGTCACCGGTGACGAGGATCACCGGGACCCCGTACTCGGCGACGACACGGGCGTTGAGCAGGCCCTCGCTCGCCCGGACGCCGTTCAGCCAGACGCCTGTGATCGAGTTCGCCAGGTAGGTGTGCGCGAGCACGCCTTCGGCGCCCGCGCCCGTGTGGTAGCCGACGAAGGCGATGCCGTCCACGTCCCCGTGCTGCACGCCCTCGACCATGGACAGCGACTTGTGCCGCCCCGTCAGCATCTCCGCGCGGTCGTCCAGATGCTCCAGCAGGAGATTGCGCATAGTCCAGTGCGCCTCGTTGACAAGCACCTCGTCGGCACCACCGTCGAAGAAGCCCTGCACCGCCGCGTTCACGTCCGAGGTGAAGAGGGACCGGCAGCGCTCCCACTGGGGAGTGCCGGGCAGCACATCGGCCGGCCAGGTGACACCGGTGGCGCCTTCCATGTCGGCACTGATCAGGATCTTCATGCCAGGAACCGTACGCGCCGTCCGCCGCACCGACCAGCCCTGTGGATAACCAGGGGTGGTTCAGACCTGTACCATCACCCGTTCCGCCCTCCGACCAGGCAGTTCGCCCTCAAGTCGACGCCCCGGATCGCCGCGTCAAGTCACCCGGTCGCGTCGCCCCGTCGAGTCACCCCGTCCAGTCACCCCGTCCAGTCACCCCGTCAGGCCGCTACCCGCGCCTTCACCCGACACCGCCGGGTGCGAACGACCGGCACCTCGGCACGCCCCGCCCGGATGGGACCGGCACCCGCTCGCGGTACCCGAACTCCACTACGGGGCAGCCCAGTTCCCGTACCCGGTCGATGATGCCGACCGGGTCGCGGAGCCCCAGGCGGGACAGGATCCCGGTGAGCCGGCGGACCAGGTCGCCGAAGTCGAAGAGCCCCACGTGCGAGGCGAATCCCGGAGCGAGGCGCTCACCGCCGCCGGCACCTGCGCGCGACGGGGCGCCGGAGCCGAACCGGCCGGCGTCCGCGGCCAGGACGAGCAGCCGCTCCGGTCCCGGGCCCTTGAGCGGATACGCCCACCACAGGACGTCGATCCGCTCCTCCCGCGGCCGCCCTCCGCCCGCGCCGAGCCGGGCGCGCCCGGCCGCCGGGCGGAACACGGGGACCTCGGAGAAGGTCGCCGGTGCGGGGCCGGGACCGCCGCCGCGCCGGGACGGGAACCGCGAGGCGCCGGCCGACAGAGCGCCCGCGACGGGCAGCAGTTCCTCGGCGGGCTGACCGACGGCCGTCGCCTCCTCGTGGCCGAACAGCACCCGCGCACCCGCCGACCAGTGCGCGACGCGGCCGCCGCCGTCGGCGACGACCACGGCCAGGCCCGTCGGGCCCAGCGCCACCGACCGCCATTCCAGCACCGGCGGAACGCCAACGTCCATTGCTGACGGGCTCCTTCCTCTGACGCGGGGTTCGCGGCAAGTGACTCAACAGTAGGCCCCCGCGAGGGCGACCCGCCGGTCATCGCGGCGAATCGGCCGGTTGCCACCGCACAGCGAGACAGAACGGCGCATTGCGCCCCTGTGGTCCGCCGTGCCCTGCCCCCTGCCGTGCCGCCTCCCGCCGTGCCCTGACTCACGTCGCGCACCAGCACCCGCACCCGCACGGCACCGGCCAACCATCGTTCTGTTCTACCAACTCTCGGTAGCCCGCACCCGCACGGCACCGGCTGGGGTGCGGGTCGCGTTCGTGACCGGCGGTGCCCCGCACACGCAGGGGCGCCGGCACCGGACAGCCACCGATCCCGGGCCGCCGGCGAATCCGGCGTCAGCGGGTTCCGGGCGTCCGCCGGGCCCGGATCGGGCAGGGCGGCACCTCTGCGGAATGCGGCATTCCGGGACGCGCATGCCCGGTGGGCGCGGCCGCAGCCGGGCAAGCCGCCCCGAAGGCCCCAGGGCCCGGAGCGGCCGGCGCGGTGGCACGGGGGCCGGGGGCCCGGAGCGTCCGGCCCCGGTGTCGGGAGTGGTCGGCCCGGAGTGGTCGGCCTGGAGTGGTCGGCACTCTCGGCGCCGACCACTCCGGCGGTGCCGACCGGCCTCACTTCTCCACTTCGGCGGCGAGCTTGGCGAGCACCTCGTCGTAGATGCGGGCGAGTCCCCTGGGGGCGAAGGTGCGCTCGAAGAACCCGCCGATACCGCCCGCGCCGTTCCAGGCAGTGGTGACCACGACGCGGGAGCGGCCCTCCCCGGCGGGCGTCACGGTCCAGGTGGTGACCATGGAGGAGTTGCGGTCCTTCTCGACGAGCTGGCCGTCGGTCGGTTCGGTCACCTCGAGGAGGCAGTCGCGGACGCGCTTGCTGGTGGCCTGGAGCCTCCAGTGGACCAGGGTGCCCTCACCGTCGCCGCCTTCGCGCACCTGGTACTCGCTGAACTGCCCGGGCAGGAGCTTCGCGCGGGTGTCCTTGTAGTCGGCCAGCGCGTCGAACACGTTCTCCGCGTCCGCTGCGACGATCCGCTCCGTCGTGGCCTCGACCTGCGCCATCGCTTCTCCTTCAGCACTCGGTTCCTGCGGTGCGGCCAAGCCAACCACCTCCGCTGCGGCCGCCCAAAACCGGGGGCGCCGTGTCACCCGACGTACAGCCGTGGAGTTCGAACCCGACCGGATCACCGCTTTCCGCCTTCGGAACGGCTCGTTTCCCGTCGTATGGGAGCGACCGCGGCGGACAACCCGCAGCAGGACCGGCGCGGTGTGCGGCCTCCGTTCAGGGGCGGCGGTCGGCGAGGACGCAGAACTCGTTCCCCTCCGGATCTCCCAACACTCCGTCCCAGCGGTTCCGGAGTGTCGGCATGGTGGCATCGGTCCTGGTCAAGCCCGGTAACGGGAACCTGTCCGTCACGTGTCCGCGAGCAAGACTTCCCCGCTCGACCGTCCCGCCCCTGGGTCGTGGCTCGCCCGTCCGGACGAGCTTGACGTGATTGGTGTGGTGGCGCTTTGACCGTGCCATCCGGTCCCTGGGCGACAAGCACGACCCAGCCAAGTGGGCGCAGGCTCACCGGAAGACGCTCGTCTTCGCCGAGGGCATCGGCGGTGTCGGGACCTGTCCCCGGATCCAAGTCGGGCGCGACTTCACCGCCGCCGAGCCGGGCACGAAGATCGTCGGGGACAGCACGTAACTGCCGACCATCGAGGGCTGGCGGTACCTGGCCACCGCCATCGACCTGGCTGACGATGCCGCAGCTGAGAGCTTCTTCGGGCTGCTGAAGGCGGAGATCGGCACCACCGTCCGGGAGAGCCGCGAAGCGGCCCGTGCCGACGTCTTCCGCTTCATCGAGGTCGACTACAACCGCACCAGGCTCCGCAGGCACCCCGAGTTCGGATACCTCACCCCCCTCGAAACCGGAGCCAGACCGCAGCAAGGCTTCACCCCCGCAGCGTAGGCAACCGCTGTCCACGAACAGGGGGCTTCACTTCGCGAGGCCTGCGCCTCCCGCCGAGGACGCTTCACCGCAGGAGGGCCGCGACGGGCTCGGGGAGGGGATGGCTAGCTGCGACCCCTGGGTCACCGCGTCGGCGCCGCCCCGCCCCGCCCCGCCCCGTCCCGTCCCGTCCCGTCCAGCCAGCCTGCCCACCCGCCTGCCCGCCAGCCCGCCAGCCCGCCATGGGCGCCTCCCCTTGTTGCGCCGCTACGCCGGCGACCTCCTGGTCGTGGTCCTCGGAAGGCCACCACCGCGGGGGCGGCGGATTGCCTCCCGTCGCGGTGATCAGGTGATCAGGTGATCAGGTGATCACCGCGGTGATGACCAAGACCCCGCCAGGGTTGCACCTGCAAAGGAAGGTTTCGAACTCGTTACCAAAGGATTCCGGACGACCTCTTGCGCATCGGCGGACCGGGGGTCGATATTCATCCAACGCAACCGCATCAACTCGTGTTGACAACACGAGTTGATGCCGACCGGACGCAGCCCGAGCCCAAGGAGGGTCTGATGGCAACTCGCCGCGACGTGGCGCGCCTGGCGGGCACCTCCGAGGCCCTGGTCAGCTACGTCCTCAACAACGGCCCCCGCAAGGTCGCCCCCGCCACCCGCGAGCGGATCCTCGCGGCGATAGACGAGCTCGGCTACCGCCCCAACGCGGTGGCCCGGTCCCTGAAGACCTCGCGGACCATGACCTTCGGGCTGGTCGTACCCGACAATTCCAACCCCTTCTTCGCCGAGCTGGCCCGGGTCATCGAGGATGTCGGCTTCGCCTCCGGCTACACGATGCTGCTGGGCAACGCGATGGGTGACGACGCCCGTGAGGCGACGTACGTCCGGACCCTGCTCGACCGGCGGGTGGACGGGCTCATCGTGGTCCCGATCCACGGCCCGCACAGCTGGGTCGCGGAGCTGTCCGACCGGACGACCGTGCCCCGGCTGGTGCTCGACCGCGAACTGGAGCTGCCGGGGGCGACCCAGGTGCTCACCGACAACGAGGGCGGCGCGTACCGGGCGACCACCCATCTGCTCGGTCACGGCCGGGAGCGGATCGGGTGCATCGCCGGGCTTGAGGGCGTGCACCCGACGGTCGACCGCGTCGCGGGCTGGCGCCGGGCCCTCGTCGAGGCCGGGCGGGATCCGGGGAACGCGCCGCTGACGCATGTGCCGTTCGGGCGGGGCGACGGGTACCGGGCCGGCCGGCGGATGCTCGCGCACTCGGGACATCCGGACGCGCTCTTCGTGGCGAGTGACGAGCAGGCCATCGGCGTCCTGCGCGCCGCCGCCGAACTGGGGCTGCGCGTCCCCGACGACGTGGCGGTCTGCGCCTTCGACGGTATCGACGGCAGCGAGTACACGGTGCCCGCGCTCACCACCATGCGGCAGCCCTTCGAGGAGCTGGGCCGCTCGGCCGTCGAGTGGCTGCTGGCCAAGATCGCCGACCCAGCCCTCCCGGTACAGCGCATCACCCACCCCACCACGCTGATCGCCCGCGGCTCCTGCGGCTGCCCGGACCCCGTCGGGGGCGAATCGATGATCGGTAAGCGCTTATAGCGACGGCGGGCCGGCAGTGAGAGCGGGCGACCGGTTGTGACGCCCGGCTCACACCGGCATACCCGGCAAGGACGCCGCGGACGCCCTGTACACCGCGTACACCGCGTACACCGCGGACGCCGCGGACGCCGCGCACGAGTCATACGACCCGCCTGACCCGTACGACGGACCACGACCTCACCATGGCCCCGGCTCACCTGGCCCCCGACCTCAAACCCGGCCCCCGGTCGCAGAGTTACGGACTCCCGGACCTACGAACTCCCGGACCCCCTGACTCCCGGCCTCCCGGACCTACGAACTCCCGGACCCCTGACTCCCGGACTCCCGGACTCCCGGACTCCGCCCCAGCCTCCCGGCCTCGGAGTCCGGACCACCCCCGCGCCGCCCCACCCCGCTTCTACGCAATGACGCGACGAAAGGCACACCCATGAACACCAACGTCACCGCCCGCTCCGGCGCCACCGCCAACCGCAGCGCACGCAGGGTCCGTTCCGCCACCGCTGTCGTCGCCGCCACCACGATGCTGCTGGTGGTGGCCGGTTGCGGCCGGGGCGGGGACAGCTCCGGCAGCGAGAGCACGACGGACGAGGCGAAGATCGCCATCGTCACCCGGAACTTCACCAACCCCTACTGGGCGGCGCTGCGCGACGGCGCGATAGCCGAGGGCAAGAAGCAGGGCGTCAAGGTGGAGGTCCAGGCCGGCGCGTCGGAGACCGACAGCACGGGTGAGAACGCCAAGATCTCCACCCTCGCGGGCCAGGACTACAACTGCTTCGGCGTCGTACCGGTCAACGCCACCAACGTGATCACCCCCCTCGTCCCGGTCGCCCAGAAGAAGATCCCGATCCTCAACCTGGACACCCAGATCGACGCCAAGGCCTCCGAGCAGGCCGGGGTGTCGTACGCCTCCTTCATCGGCTCGGACAACCTGGCGGCGGGTGAGCAGGCGGGCGAGGCCCTGCTGAAGCTCATGGGCGGCAAGGGCGAGGTGGCCCTCCTCCAGGGCATCGCCGGTGAGCAGAACGGCATCAACCGCCAGAAGGGCTTCTCGGAGAAGGTCGCGGGCAAGCTGGACATCGTCGCCACCCAACCCGCCGACTACGACCAGGCCAAGGCGCAGACGGTCACCGAGGCCATCCTCAAGGCCCACCCGAAGATCACCGGTATATTCGCCGCCAACGACACCATGGGGCTGGGTGCCGCGCAGGCGGTCCGCAACGCAGGTCTGACCGGCAAGGTCTCCATCATCTCGGTGGACGGCATCACCGCCGCGCTGGAGGCGGTCAAGGCGGGCACCCTCAGCGGCACGATCTCCCAGTACCCGTACGCCGAGGGCCAGTTGGCGGTTCAGGCCTGTATCGACCTGGTCGCCGAGAAGAAGGTGCCCACCCGGATCGTCGCCCCGATCGCCCTGATCGACTCCAGCAACGTGGACAAGGCGATCAGCTCCTTCCCCCAGCCGTTCGTCCCGTTCGACAACCCGCTCGCGTCGGCCGGGAAGTGAGCTGATCATGGCTGACACCCAGGCACCGGGTCGGCTCGACCCGGGCTTCTCGTTCGGGGCGGCGGCACGGTTCGCCGCCCCGATCGGGCTGGGCGTGGTGTTCCTCGTCTTCTTCATCGCCACGCCCGACTTCCTCACCATGTCCAACATCAGCGACCTGCTGGTGTCCGCCTCGATCCTGCTGGTCCTCGCCATGGGTCAGCAGCTGGTGGTCACCGTCGCCGGTATCGACCTCTCGGTGGGCTCCAACCTGCCCTGGTCGGCGGCGGTCCTCGGGTACGCCTACACCAGTGGCTGGGGACTGGCCGTCTCCATCGGCCTGGCCCTGCTGGCCGGGCTGGCGGCGGGCGTGGTGAACGGTCTGCTGGTGGCCCGGCTGAACATGACCGACTTCATCGTCACCCTCGGCACGCTCTCCGTGGTCAGCGGTCTCACCCTGCTGCTGACCAGCGGCAACACCGTCCCCGTGAACTCGGACTTCCTGCGCGGTCTGGCGATCGACGGCATCGGCCCGCTGCGCTGGTTCTGGGTACTGGCCTTCGTGGTGGCCGCGCTGGTTGGCTTCCTTCTCTACCGCACCCGTACCGGCACCTATCTGCTGTCGACCGGCGGCAACATCGAGGCCGCGCGGGGTGTGGGCATCCACGTCGACCGTATCCGGCTGATCGCGTACGCGAGTTCCGGGCTGGCCTGCGGGGTCGCGGCCGTGCTGTTCGTGGCCCGCACGGGCGGCGCCGACCCCAGCCTCCAGACCGACCTGCTGCTCAGCTCCATCGCGGCGGTGGTCCTCGGCGGGTCCAGCCTGTTCGGCGGGAAGGCCTCCGTGCTCGGCACGGTGACCGGCGCGTTGCTGCTCCAGAGCCTCATCAACGGTTTCACCCTGGTCGGCATCTCGCAGTACTACCAGCCCATCGCGGTCGGCACCGTCGTACTCGGCGCGGCCTTCATCTCCCGGTTCCAGAAGTAGGAGAAGCCAGCCATGACGGACACTCCGGCCCGTGCGACGGGCATATCCGCCGCCGCCCCGACCAGCCAGGACGCCGCCCAGGCCAGCCAGGACGCCACCCAGGCCGGTCACGTCGTCTCCCCGCTCGTGGAGATCACCGGGCTGCGCAAGTCCTTCGGCGCGGTCCACGCGCTCCAGGGCGTGAACCTGAAGCTGGCCCCCGGCAAGGTCACCGCGCTGCTCGGCGACAACGGCGCTGGCAAGTCCACGCTGGTGCGCTGCCTGACCGGGGTGCACCCGCCGGACGCGGGCGAGATCCGCTTCCGGGGCGAGCAGATCCGGTTCCACTCCCCCGACGACGCACGGCAGTTGGGCATCGAGACGGTGTTCCAGACCCTCGGCCTCATCGAGGACCTCCCGGTCTGGCAGAACCTCTACCTCAACCACGAGCTGACCAGAGGCTTCGGCCCGTTCCAGCTGCTGGACAAGAAGTCCATGATCACCCAGAGCCGCGCCATCCTGTCCCGGCTGGACGTGAACGTCCCGGACGTACGGGCCACCGTACGGCGGATGTCGGGCGGTCAGCGACAGTGCATCGCCATCGCCCGCGCGGCCAACTGGGGCCGCACCCTGGTCATCATGGACGAGCCGACCGCAGCGCTGGGCGTCCGGGAGACGGCGGCCGTGGAGGAACTCGTCGACCGGCTCCGCGAGGCGTCGGTGACCGTGCTGCTGATCAGCCACGACATGGCGCAGGTACTCCGGGTCGCCGACACCGCGTACGTACTGCGCCGAGGCCGGACTGCCGCGCGGCGGGCCGTCTGCGCCACCACGGGTGACGAGCTGGTCGGGCTGATCACCGGGGCCGTGCAGGGCGACGCGGATGCCTGAGGCCGGTCGCTCATCCGCCCCGTGCCCGAGCCCCTCACGGGTACGTCACCCCTCGTCGTGGTGATCGGCCCGGTGAACGCCGGCCACGTCGTCGCCGCCGACGCCGTCCCCTCCCCCGGCGAGACCCTCCTCGGCCGTACCGCGTACGTCAACCTCGGCGGCAGCGGTGCTCGCCGACCGGCTCGCCGCCGGTGACTCGCTCCCGGACGCCGCCCGCCCGGACGCCGCCGCGGGCTCCCCGGCCGTACGGGTCGCCGGCCGTACGGGTCGCCGGCGCGCCCCAACAGCACGCCGGCCTGCCGGCACCGCGAGCCCTCGCCCTCGCCCTCCGCCACTCCCCCTACCGAAGAGGACTGAACCCGTGCAACGCAGCGGCATCATCCACCGCGAGCTGGCCGGGCTGATCGCCGGTCTCCGCCACACCGACACCTTCGTGATCAGCGACGCCGGGCTCCCCCTGGCACCCGACACCCCCGTCGTGGATCTCGGCTACCGGTACGGCCACCCCCCGTTCCTGGACGTCGTCCAGACCGTGCTCCACGAGATCGTCGTCGAGCACAGCTGGGTGACCGGCAAGGTCCGCGAGGTCAACCCCACCGTCCACGCCGGCCTGCGCTCCTTCGGGCTCGACCCCGAACCCGTCGACCACGACGAGTTCAAGGCCAGGGTCCGGGACGTCAGGTTCGCCGTACGGACGGGTGAGGACACCTTCTACGCCAACGTGCTCTGCCGCGCGGGGGTCCCCTTCACCCCGTGACCGCCGCCTGCGTGACGACGAGCCCCGCATCTCCTGGTCACTCTCCGGAAAACGGCCTGGGCTTGCGAGCGTTGGTGCGGGTCGAGCGGCGTGCCCGCCGGTTCTACGAGAAGGCGGGGTTCGCGCCCGACGGAGCGGAGGAGCCGTTCGAGGCGGTCGGCGTCATGGTTCCCGAGGTGCGCTACGGCAGGCGGCTGAGTGCCGCGGAAGCGGCGGCGGACAGGCGGGGGTGAGCCCGGGCCGCCTCCAGGACCCGGCGTGCGCGCCGGTCGGCGAGTGCGCCCAGCCCTTCCACGCAGGCGAGCGCGACGCGCCAGTGCGGGTCTCCGGGGGCGAGTCTCCTGCCGAGGACGGTGATGAGCGCGGGCGCGGACTCGGGTGCCCGCAGGGTGGTGAGGAGCCGCACCGGGGTGAGGGCGTAGGCCACGCGCAGTTCGTTGGTGGCGAGAGCGGCGGCGGCCGCCGCGGTCCGGGGGTCGCCGAGCCTGCCCAGCGCGTACGAGGCGGAGAGGCAGCGGTCCGGGTCTCGGTGGTTGAGCAGCAGTACCAGGGGTTCGAAGGAGCGGCGGTCGCCGGCGCAGCCGAGCCGGAAGGCGGCTATCTCCCGCGCCCACAGGGGCAGATGGGACTGGGTGAGCACGGTGGCCAGGGCGTCGGGATCCGCGATGGCGGTCAGCCGCCGGTGCAGTTCCTCGTCCGCCGGCCCGGTCAGCTCGCGGCGTGTACGGCGGGTCAGATCCTCGAGATCCGCTTCCATACGGTCAGCGTAGGGGGCGCGCACCGGGCTGATGGAGCCCTTCGCGGAACGCCGCCCCCGGCCGGAGCGCGGCCCGGCGGCGCGGGGTGCCGGCCCACTCCCGGCCGGAGCCCGTTCCCCGGCGCACCGCGGGCCGGGAGTTCACCGGGAGCCCACCGGGACCGCGGTCCGTGCCCGGTGGAGCCCTTCGCCGCTGTGCGCGCCGTCTGCGCGCCGTGTCGCCGCTGTGCGCGCCGCCGCCGCGTCTTCGCCCGGGACGGTTCGCCGGGTGGCGGCGCACATCACATCCTCGGAGGGCTGGCGCGCTCGTTACCCGCGAGTTAATCTCAGGTGAGCGGGCAACACCCGCTCTGCTCTCGGCGGCCTGGTGACGCAGCCGTCGAGGGGTGGCTCCCAGGCCGTGCGGCCGGGAGAGCCGGTCGGTTCGGCAGTTCAGTACGGCGTGGCTCCGGGACAGGGTCCGTCGCCTCCTTCATCGCGACACGCATGCCGCGAGCGCCTCGCTCCCTCCGGTCCGTTCTCGCGGACCGCAGCGTGGGCGCCTCGCGGAGCACGCCCACCCTCAGTCGTCACTCACTCCTGGAGTCCCGTGATGGACACCTCTCTCTCCACCATCGCCGTCGTCGGTCTCGGCACCATGGGCACCGGTATCGCGGAGGTCCTCGCCCGCGCCGGGCGCGAGGTCATCGGCATCGACGTCAGCGAGGCCGCGGCGCGCCACGCCGTCTCCGCCCTCGAAGCGTCCACCGCACGGGCCGTGCGGCGTGAGCGCCTCACCGAGGAGGAGCGGCGGGACGTCCTGGCCCGCTTCCGCACCTTCTCCGAACTCCGGGCGGCCGCCGAGGCCGACCTGGTGATCGAGGTGGTGCCCGAGTCGTACGAGCTGAAGCAGCAGGTCTTCCGGGAACTCGACGCCGTCGTCCGCCCGGGGACGATCCTGGCCACCGGCACCAACGCGCTGTCGGTGACCCGGCTCGCCGCCGAATCGGCCCGGCCCGAGCGGGTCCTGGGGATGCACTTCTTCAACCCGGCCCCCGCGATGCGGCTGGTCGAGGTGGTCTCCTCGGTGCTGACCGCCCCGCAGGCCGTGGCGGCGGTCACCGCGCTCGCCCGGGACCTCGGCAAGGAGCCCGTCGCCGTCGGCGACCGGCCCGGCTTCGTCGCCGACGGCCTGCTCTTCGGCTATCTCAACCAGGCCGCCGCCATGTACGAGTCGAGGTACGCCTCCCGCGAGGACATCGACGCCGCGATGCGGCTGGGCTGCGGGCTGCCGATGGGTCCGCTGGCACTGCTCGACCTGATCGGCGTCGACACGGCCCGCACCGTCCTCGATGCCATGTACGCCGAGTCCCACGACCGGCTGCACGCCCCCGCGCCGATCCTGAAGCAGCTCAGCGAGGCGGGGCTGACCGGCCGCAAGTCGGGCCGCGGCTTCTACACCTACGAGGCGCGGGACAGCGGCACCGTCGTCCCGGACGCGCTGACGCCGGCGGGGACCGGCTCCTCCGCCGGCGGCCGTCCGGTGGCGTCGGTCGGTGTGGCCGGCTCCGGCACGATGGCGAGCGGTATCGCGGAGGTGTTCGCGAAGGCCGGGTACGACGTGGTCCTCGCCGCCCGCGGACAGGAGAAGGCCGAGAACGCCAAGTCCCGTATCGGCAAGTCGCTCTCGCGCTCTGTCGACAAGGGCCGGATGACCGCCGAGGCCCGGGAGGAGACGCTGGCGCGGATCACTCCGGCCGGCTCGCTGGACGCGTTCGCCGAGGTCGACCTGGCGCTGGAGGCCGTCGCGGAGGACCTGGAGGTCAAGCGGCAGCTGTTCGCGACGCTCGACAAGGTCTGCAAGCCGGGAGCGGTCCTGGCCACCACGACGTCCTCGCTGCCCGTCGTCGCCTGTGCCCGCGCCACCTCGCGGCCTCAGGACGTCGTCGGAATGCACTTCTTCAACCCGGCCCCGGCCATGAAGCTGGTCGAGGTGGTCCGTACGGTCCTGACCTCGGACGACGTCCACTCCACGGTCCGCGGGGTGACGGAGAGGATCGGGAAGCACCCGGTGGACTGCGGTGACCGCGCGGGCTTCATCGTGAACGCGCTGCTGTTCCCGTACCTCAACAACGCGATCAAGATGGTGCAGGAGCACTACGCGTCGCTCGACGACATCGACGCGGCGATGAAGCTCGGGGGCGGGTACCCGATGGGGCCCTTCGAACTGCTCGACGTGGTCGGTCTCGATGTCTCCCTGGCCATCGAGAACGTGCTGCACCGGGAGTTCCGCGACCCGGGTCTGGCCCCGGCGCCGCTGCTCGAGCACCTTGTGGCCGCGGGCTGCCTCGGCCGCAAGACGGGGCGCGGCTTCCGCGAATATGCCCGGCGCTGATTCCGGCGACATGCACGGAGCGGGCGGCGGACGGCGGGGAGCGCGGGTCACGGAGCGGCCCGAGGACGGGGCGGGGCACGGCGGAGAAGGCGGACGCTCCGGCCCCCTCCCCCGGCTGAAGGGCCGTGAGGGAGGCGCCGGCCGCGGCGAACCGAACGCGGCCGGGCGGCCGTCACCGGCCCGCGGCCCCGCGGACACCGGTGACGGCCGCCCGGCGTGGGGCGGGCTGCTGGAGGGAGTGCGCGGCCCGCCCCCGAAGGCGCAGCCCCCTGCGCGGATGCAGTACGTTCAGGGCATGCCCCAGCCCGCTGACGCCCGCCGACGCACCGCCCGGACCTCCTCCGCGCCCACCACGTCCGACGCCCCCGAGAGCGCCGCGGGCAGCCGCGCGGCAGCCCAGCGGCTGAAGATGCGCCGGGAGCTGGCCGCGGCGGCGATGGAACTGTTCGCGACCAAGGGATACGAGGCGACGACGGTCGACGAGATCGCCGCGGCGGCCGGGGTCGCCCGGCGCACCTTCTTCCGGCACTTCCGTTCCAAGGAAGAGGCGATCTTCCCCGACCACGACGACACGCTGGTGCGGGCCGAGGCCGTGCTCAACGCCGCTCCGGCCCACGAGCATCCGCTGGACACCGTCTGCCGGGGCATCAAGGAAGTCATGAAGATGTACGCGGCGTCGCCGGCGGTGTCGGTCGAGCGGTACCGCCTGACCCGCGAGGTGCCGACGCTCAGGGAGCGGGAGATCGCTTCGGTGGCCCGTTACGAGCGCCTGTTCACCCGTTATCTGCTGGGCCATTTCGACGAGCGTGACCATCACGACGGCAACGACGACCCGCTGCTGGCCGAGGTGGCCGCGTCCGCGGTGGTCACCGCGCACAACCATGTGCTCAGGCGCTGGCTGCGGGCGGGGGGCCGGGGCGACGTGGAGACCCAGCTCGACCACGCCTTCGCCATCGTCCGCGAGACGTTCGGCTCCAACATCGGCGCGGGGCGCGCCGGGGCGGAGCAGGCTCCCGCCGACGGGCAGCCGCGGACCGGCGACGGGGTCCTGGTGGCGGTGGCCCGCACGGACGCCCCGCTGCCCGAGGTGATGCGGACGATCGAGGAAGCGCTGCGCCGCCGCTGACACCGCCGTTCCGGCCGGGGCCGGCGGGCGGTGGGCGTGGACCGGGCAGCTGACGGCAGATCACGGAGGGGCGCTCCCGCGCACTCGCGCACTCGCGCGGGTTCTGGCGAACTTCCCTGCTTGGCGCCCCCGGGCATGGGTACTGCCGCACGCCGCCGCGGGGCTCGCGGGCGCATCGGGTCGAGCGGGAGCGGAACACACCGGGTGGGACAGACCGGGTGGGACACACCGGGTGGAAGCCCGCGAGGGCGGTCCGGGCCACGGCCCCACCGCGGCGGGGCCGTGCCGACCGTGCGGTGCCGCCCGCGGCGACGAGCGGGACGCGGACGGGCGGGACGGCTGTCCCGCCCTCGGCGAGCCCGGCGCGGTGCCCGGCTCGCCGAGGGCGGGACCGCGGCGGACCGGCCCGCACCCCCGAGGACGGCACCGCGATCCAGGGGCCGCCTCCACGCCACGTCCACCCCGTCCACCCCGTCCGCCACCCCCACCACCTCCACCACCTCCACGCCCCGTCCACCCCGTGCATGACACATCCCCCACACCCGTCACGGGACGTGCACGGCTGCCCGTCGCGGGTGAGGGGCATCTCCGGCAAGCCGTCGTCTCCGCAGCTCAGCCGGCCATTCGATCGATCATCGCTCATCCGTGACGCCGAGATTGCATACGAGTGAAACTATTGGCACGCAGTGTCTTGCGGGATGGCACGGCGTGCCATACGTTGATGTTGTCCGGGCGGCCGGCGTGCAGAGAGGCACCGTACGCCGGCTGTCCCCGCAAGCCTCCCGCTCGCGCGCCCGGACGCCTGCGTCACAGGCACCCTCCCGCGCACACCAGCGCAGCCGGCACCACCCGCCGAACCGACGGCACACCTCCAGAGAAGCAGCTCTTCCCCTACCTGCCCCTCAGCGCTCTCGTCCGCGAGACGCACCCCCCTCGGCCCCCGGGCCGGGGGGACCATTCGCCGGAGGCACACCGTGAAGGAAATCCTGGACGCGATCCAGTCGCCGGACACCACGTCCGCCGACTTCGCCGCACTGCCGCTCCCCGAGTCGTACCGTGCGGTGACCGTGCACAAGGACGAGACCGAGATGTTCGCGGGGCTCACCACGCGCGAGAAGGACCCGCGCAAGTCCCTGCACCTCGACGAGGTCCCGCTGCCCGAGCTCGGGCCGGGTGAGGCCCTGGTGGCCGTGATGGCCAGCTCGGTGAACTACAACTCCGTGTGGACCTCGATCTTCGAACCCCTGTCGACCTTCGGCTTCCTGGAGCGCTACGGCCGGCTCTCCGAGCTGACCAGGCGCCACGACCTGCCGTACCACATCATC
Organism: Streptomyces spongiicola; assembly: GCF_003122365.1. NCBI lineage: Bacteria > Bacillati > Actinomycetota > Actinomycetes > Kitasatosporales > Streptomycetaceae > Streptomyces > Streptomyces spongiicola. The sequence continues at coordinate 6,335,409 of NZ_CP029254.1, read as the reverse complement.
GGCTCCGACCTCGCGGGTGTGGTGCTGCGCACCGGCCCCGGAGTGAACGCCTGGAACCCGGGCGACGAGGTCGTCGCCCACTGCCTCTCCGTCGAACTGGAGTCCTCGGACGGCCACAACGACACCATGCTCGACCCCGAGCAGCGGATCTGGGGCTTCGAGACCAACTTCGGCGGCCTCGCCGAGATCGCGCTGGTGAAGTCCAACCAGCTGATGCCGAAGCCCAGGCACCTCAGCTGGGAGGAGGCCGCCGCCCCCGGCCTGGTCAACTCGACCGCCTACCGCCAGCTCGTCTCGCAGAACGGCGCGGCGATGAAGCAGGGCGACAACGTCCTGATCTGGGGCGCCAGCGGCGGTCTCGGCAGCTACGCCACCCAGTTCGCGCTGGCCGGCGGCGCCAACCCGATCTGCGTGGTCTCCTCGCCGCAGAAGGCCGACATCTGCCGGTCCATGGGCGCGGAGGCGATCATCGACCGCAACGCCGAGGGCTACAGGTTCTGGAAGGACGAACGGACCCAGGACCCGAAGGAGTGGAAGCGCTTCGGCAAGCGCATCCGCGAGTTCACCGGCGGCGAGGACATCGACATCGTCTTCGAGCACCCGGGCCGCGAGACCTTCGGAGCCTCGGTCTTCGTCACCCGCAAGGGCGGCACCATCACCACCTGCGCCTCGACCTCGGGCTATATGCACGAGTACGACAACCGCTACCTGTGGATGTCGCTGAAGCGCATCATCGGCTCCCACTTCGCCAACTACCGCGAGGCATGGGAGGCCAACCGCCTCATCGCCAAGGGCAAGATCCACCCCACCCTGTCGAAGGTGTACCCGCTGGAGGAGACCGGCCAGGCCGCCCACGACGTCCACCGCAACGCGCACCAGGGCAAGGTCGGCGTGCTCTGCCTGGCGCCCGAGGAGGGCCTGGGCGTGCAGGACGGGGAGATGCGCGCCAGGCACCTCGACGCCGTCAACCGCTTCCGGAACGTCTGAGTCAGAGGTCCGCAGATGACAGAGCGCCAGAAGGACCGGCCGTGGCTGATGCGCACATACGCCGGCCACTCCACGGCCGAGGCGTCCAACGAGTTGTACCGGCGGAACCTGGCCAAGGGCCAGACCGGACTGTCGGTCGCCTTCGACCTGCCGACGCAGACCGGCTACGACCCCGACCACGTCCTCGCCCGCGGCGAGGTCGGCCGGGTCGGGGTGCCGGTCTCGCACCTCGGTGACATGCGGAGGCTGTTCCACGACATCCCCCTGGAGCAGATGAACACCTCCATGACCATCAACGCCACCGCCATGTGGCTGCTGGCGCTCTACCAGGTGGTCGCGGAGGAGCAGGGCGCCGACGCCACCAGACTCCAGGGGACGACGCAGAACGACATCGTCAAGGAGTACCTGTCGCGCGGGACGCACGTCTTCCCGCCCGGTCCGTCGCTGCGGCTGACCACCGACATGATCACCTACACGGTGGCGAACATCCCCAGGTGGAACCCGATCAACATCTGCAGCTACCACCTGCAGGAGGCCGGGGCCACCCCCGTCCAGGAGATCGCCTACGCGATGTCCACGGCGGTGGCGGTGCTGGACGCGGTGCGCGACTCCGGACAGGTACCGCCGGAGAAGTTCGGCGACGTCGTCGCCCGGATCTCCTTCTTCGTGAACGCGGGCGTCCGCTTCGTCGAGGAGATGTGCAAGATGCGGGCCTTCGGCCGCATCTGGGAGAAGGTCACCAGCGAGCGCTACGGCGTCGGGGACCCCAGGCAGCGGCGCTTCCGCTACGGGGTCCAGGTCAACTCGCTCGGACTGACCGAGGCCCAGCCGGAGAACAACGTCCAGCGCATCGTCCTCGAGATGCTGGCCGTGACGCTCTCCAAGGACGCCCGCGCCCGCGCCGTCCAGCTCCCCGCGTGGAACGAGGCGCTCGGCCTGCCCCGCCCCTGGGACCAGCAGTGGTCGCTGCGCATCCAGCAGGTCCTCGCCCACGAGAGCGACCTGCTGGAGTACGAGGACATCTTCGCCGGCTCGCACGTGATCGAGGCCAAGGTGGACGCCCTCGTCGCGGACTCCCTCGCGGAGATCGAGCGCATCCAGGAGATGGGCGGCGCCATGGCGGCCGTCGAGTCCGGCTATCTGAAGTCGCAGCTGGTGGCCTCGCACGCCGAGCGGAGGGCCCGGATCGAGGCCGGCGACGAGAAGATCGTCGGCGTCAACATCTTCGAGACCACCGAGCCCAACCCGCTCACCGCGGACCTCGACACCGCGATCATGACGGTCGATCCGGCGAACGAGGCCCGTGTCGTGGCAGCGCTCCACGAGTGGCGCGACAACCGGGACGAGAGCCGGGCCCAGGACGCCCTGGCGGCGCTCAAGGCAGCGGCGGCGGGCGACGCGAACCTGATGGCGGCCACGGTCGAGTGCGCCCGCGCCGGCGTCACGACCGGGGAGTGGGCGTGGGCGCTGCGGGACGTCTTCGGCGAGTTCCGCGCCCCGACCGGCGTGTCGTCGGCCCCCGTGGCCGTCGCCGCCGAGCAGGGCACCCCGCTCGCCCTCGTCCGCGAGAAGGCGTCCCGCACCGCCGAGGAGCTCGGCTCCGGCCGGCTGCGGCTGCTGGTCGGCAAGCCGGGACTGGACGGGCACTCCAACGGCGCCGAGCAGATCGCCGTGCGGGCGCGCGACGCCGGCTTCGAGGTGGTCTACCAGGGCATCCGGCTCACCCCCGAGCAGATCGTCAGCGCCGCCCTGGCGGAGGACGTGCACTGCGTGGGCCTGTCGATCCTGTCCGGCTCCCATGCCGAGCTGGTGCCGGACGTGCTGGAGCGGCTGCGTGAGGCGGGCGCCGCCGACATCCCGGTGATCGTCGGCGGGATCATCCCGAACGGCGACGCCGAGGAACTGAGGCGTGCGGGTGTGGCCGCCGTCTTCACCCCGAAGGACTTCGGCATCACGGAGATCATCGGCCGTATCGTCGACGAGATCCGCCAAGCGAACAAGCTCGACCCCCTGGAGGTCCCCGCATGACAAGCCCCGTCAACCGGCTGCGCCCGCGCCGCTCCTGCCTCGCGGTGCCCGGTTCGAACCCGCGCTTCCTGGAGAAGGCCCAGGGCCTGCCTGCCGACCAGGTCTTCCTGGACCTCGAGGACGCCTGCGCCCCGCTCGCCAAGCCGGAGGCCCGGCACACCGTCGTGAAGTTCCTGAACGAGGGCGACTGGACGGGCAAGACGCGCGTCGTGCGGGTCAACGACTGGACCACCCACTGGACGTACCGCGACGTGGTCACGGTCGTCGAGGGCGCCGGCCGGAACCTCGACTGCATCATGCTGCCGAAGGTCCAGGACGCCCGGCAGGTCGTCGCCCTCGACCTGCTGCTGACGCAGATCGAGAAGACGATGGGCTTCGAGGTCGGCAGGATCGGCATCGAGGCGCAGATCGAGAACGCGCAGGGCCTCAACAACGTCAACGCGATCGCCGAGGCGTCGCCGCGCATCGAGACGATCATCTTCGGCCCGGCCGACTTCATGGCGTCCATCAACATGAAGTCGCTGGTCGTCGGGGAGCAGCCGCCCGGCTACCCGGCGGACGCCTACCACTACATCCTGATGAAGATCCTGATGGCCGCCCGCGCCAACGACCTCCAGGCGATCGACGGCCCCTACCTCCAGATCCGCAACACCGACGGCTACCGCGAGGTCGCGCAGCGCGCCGCGGCGCTGGGCTTCGACGGCAAGTGGGTGCTGCACCCGGGCCAGGTCGAGGCGTCCAACGAGATCTTCTCGCCCTCCCAGGAGGACTTCGACCACGCCGAGCTGATCCTGGACGCGTACGACTACTGCACGTCCGAGGCCGGCGGGAAGAAGGGCTCGGCGATGCTCGGCGACGAGATGATCGACGAGGCCAGCCGCAAGATGGCCCTGGTGATCTCCGGTAAGGGCCGGGCCGCCGGAATGACCCGTACCTCGAAGTTCGAAGCACCGGAGGCCTGAGCGATGCAGTTCGGACGCACGTACGAGGAGTTCGAGGTCGGGGCGGTCTACAAGCACTGGCCCGGGAAGACGGTCACCGAGTACGACGACCACCTCTTCTGCCTCCTGACCATGAACCACCACCCCCTCCACCTGGACGCGAACTACGCCGAGCGGACGACGGACTTCGGAAGGAACGTCGTCGTGGGGAACTACGTCTACTCGCTGCTGCTCGGCATGTCGGTACCCGACGTGTCGGGCAAGGCGATCGCCAACCTGGAGATCGAGTCGCTGCGCCATGTCGCCCCGACGTTCCACGGCGACACCGTCTACGGCGAGACGACCGTCCTCGGCAAGACCCCCTCGAAGTCGAAGTCGGACCGCGGGATCGTCCACGTGGAGACCAGGGGCTACAAGCAGGACGGCACCCTGGTGTGCGTGTTCCGCCGCAAGGTGATGGTCCCCACCGAGACGTACGTCAAGGAGCGCGGCGGGGAGCAGCCCGGCCGCCCGGCCGTCTCCCCGCAGCACCCGCGAACGGCGCCTTCGCGGGAAGCCGGCCCCGGCGACGGCCCGACCGAGCCCACCACGAAGGCGGAGAAGTAGCCATGGCCCGACTCGCCCAGACCCACGGTCTGACCGATGTCCAGCAGGAGATCCTCTCGACGGTCCGCGCGTTCGTCGACAAGGAGATCATCCCGGTCGCCACCGAGCTGGAGCACCGCGACGAGTACCCGCAGCAGATCGTCGACGGCCTGAAGGAGCTCGGCCTCTTCGGCCTGATGATCCCCGAGGAGTACGGGGGCCTGGGCGAGTCCCTGCTCACGTACGCGCTCTGCGTGGAGGAGATCGCCCGGGGCTGGATGTCCGTCTCGGGCATCATCAACACGCACTTCATCGTGGCGTACATGCTGAAGCAGCACGGCACGCAGGAGCAGAAGGACCGCTTCCTCCCCCGGATGGCGGCCGGCGAGGTGCGCGGCGCGTTCTCGATGTCCGAGCCGGGGCTCGGCTCGGACGTGTCGGCCATCACGTCCAAGGCGGTCAGGGACGGCGACGAGTACGTCCTGACCGGCCAGAAGATGTGGCTGACCAACGGAGGTACGTCGACGCTGGTGGCCGTGCTGGTCCGGAGTGACGAAGGACACGACCCCGCGGAGGCGGCCGCGGCCCCGCACCGGTCGATGACGACCTTCCTCGTCGAGAAGGAGCCCGGTTTCGGGGAGGTGCGGCCCGGCCTGACCATCCCCGGAAAGATCGACAAGATGGGCTACAAGGGCGTCGACACGACCGAGCTCATCATGGACGGACTGCGCGTTCCGGCTGATCGCGTCCTCGGCGGCACGACCGGCCGGGGGTTCTACCAGATGATGGACGGGGTCGAGGTCGGCCGCGTCAATGTGGCGGCCCGTGGCTGCGGCGTCGCTCAGCGCGCCTTCGAACTCGGTATCGGATACGCACAGCAGCGCCACACCTTCGGAAAGCCGATCGCCCAGCACCAGGCCATCCAGTTCAAGCTCGCGGAGATGGCCACCAAGGTCGAGGCGGCCCATGCGATGATGGTGAGCGCGGCCCGCAAGAAGGACTCCGGGGAGCGAAACGACCTGGAGGCGGGGATGGCGAAGTACCTCGCCTCCGAGTACTGCAAGGAAGTCGTCGAGGACTCCTTCCGGATCCACGGCGGCTACGGCTTCTCCAAGGAGTACGAGATCGAGCGCCTCTACCGGGAGGCCCCGATGCTCCTGATCGGCGAAGGTACCGCCGAGATCCAGAAAATGATCATTGGGCGCCGGCTCCTCGAGGAATACCGGCTCCAGGGCTGAATGAGGCTTTTGAGTCGGTTCGGCCGCGAAGAAGATCACATTCCGGCAGCCTTTGCCGAAGGCTTCCGGCCGACCGACTCGGCTTCTGGCTTTCCCAGTTGCGGCCCGCAACCGATAGCATCGCCGGAAAGCCGCCGTCCTCCTTGTTGCCAGCGCGGCATCATCCGCTACGAAGGTCAACCATGCCCCACAGCCAAACCTCTGCACCTCGCGGCCGCGTCCGCCTCGCGCGCGGAGCATCGCCGTGGCTCCTGCCGACCGTCGCGACCGCGGCGCTCAGCCTGGCGCGTGCGCGCCGGTCGAGGCGCGCCGCGGCCATCGCCGTGCCCACCACCGCTCTCGCGGCGGGCATGCTGTGGTTCTTCCGCGACCCCGAGCGCGAGATCGCCCAGGGCCGGGTCATCTCCCCGGCCGACGGTGTGGTGCAGAGCATCATGCCGTGGAAGGACGGGCGCACCCGCGTCGCCATCTTCATGAGCCCCCTGAACGTCCACGTCAACCGTGCCCCGCTCGCCGGCACGGTGACCTCCGTCGAGCATGTGCCCGGCGGATTCGTTCCGGCGTTCAACAAGGAGAGCGAGAACAACGAGCGCGTAGTCTGGCACTTCGACACCGAACTCGGTGACATCGAGATGATCCAGATCGCCGGCGCCGTCGCACGCCGCATCGTCCCGTACATCCCCCAGGGCACCAAGGTCGAGCAGGGCGAGCGCATCGGCCTCATCCGCTTCGGCTCGCGTGTCGACATCTACCTCCCGGAAGGTGTCGAGGCCGGCGTCGAAGTGGGTCAGGTCACGACCGCGGGGGTGACTCGCATTGACCGTGATTGATCCCGACACACAGGCGGGCTGGGCCGACGGGGCCGAGCCCCGGTCCGGCGCGCCGGACGACGCGGAGGAGATGCCCCTCTCACTCCGGCTGTCGATAGCGGACACGCTCACTCTCGGTAACGCCACCTGCGGTTTCATGGCGGTGTACTTCACCACCACCGGGATCCTGATCCCGCACCTCGTCGGCAGCGGCGAGAGCGGCATGGCCCGGCACTCCGCCGCGACCGCGGTGATCCTCATGCTGTGCGCCGCCGTCTTCGACCTGTTCGACGGGCTGGTGGCGCGCAAGCTGCGCAGCAGCCCGATGGGCGCGGAGCTGGACAACCTCTCGGACCTGATCAGCTTCGGACTGGCCCCGGCGTACTTCGTGCTGGTCTACGGCATGGTCGCCGACGACGCCCACCAGAAGGTCTCGGCGGTGGCCGCGATCGTGGTGCTGCTGGCGGTCGTGCTGCGGCTGGCCCGGTTCTCGTGCGTGACGATGAAGGACGGCATGTTCCAGGGCATGCCGAGCCCCTTCGGCGCGCTGACGGTCGTGTCGATCGTGCTGCTGGAGCTGCCGTTCATCCCGACACTGCTCGCGATCATCGGTACCGCCTGGCTGATGGTGAGCCGGGTCGAGTACCCGAAGCCGCGCGGCAAGCTGGCGGTCGCGATGCTCAGCTGGATCGTGGGGGCGATGGGCCTGCTGGCGGCATGGGCCTTCGACGCGCCGGGCGGACAGCTGCTGCTGCAGACCGGCTGCGCACTGCAGATCGTGCTGGCGGCGACGATCCCGCTGTTCGCGACGGCCCGGCGGGTGAACACCTTCCGGGACAACCGGCGCGAGGCGAGGGCTTCGGCACAGCTTCCCTGAGGGCCGGCGGGGCATGGCAAAGGGGCCCGGGGCGCATGCGACGCATGCGCCCCGGGCCCCTCGCCGTGCGGTGCCGCCGCGGCCGGGGCGGTGACGCCGGGGCCGGGGCGGTGACGCCGGGGCCGGGTGGACGGGAATCGACAGACGGCCCGGGAGGGTGCGGGGGCCGCGGGCGGGCTCCGCGGGCTGAGGGCCCGGCCCGCTGAGGAACCGGCCGTGCGGCGGTGGGGAGCCCACACGGGCATACGGTGTCCCCCCAGCCCGTGTGCGCGGGCCCCGCCCAGACGGGCTGGGGGATGGCGAGCGGCTGCCGGCCGGCGCCGGGACAGGGCCGGTCGGCGCCGGTTCCATGCCCAACGGACCCCGGCAGGACCCGGCAGGACCCGGCAGGACCCCGGCAGGACCCGGCAGGACCCGGCAGCGTACCGGCCGCAGGGACCCGCCCGGGTCCGGCGGGGCGACGGCCGGCGCCGGAGTGCGCGGGTGCGCGGGTGCGCGCGCACCTTCCTTGGGGGCGCGACTCCCCCGGCGCGCCGCGGGCTCAGTCCGGCTCGGTCCGGCTTCAGTCCCGGCCGGGCAGGGCCAGGCTCGCCCACACGGTCTTGCCCCTGGGCTCGGTGAGCGACCAGGACCAGCTCTCGCTCAGCGCGCCGATCAGCTCCAGGCCGAAGCCCTCGAAGTCGCCGGAGTCGGCGTCGCGCCTCCCAGGCGGTTCCGGGTTCGGGTCCGCGACCGAGCACACGACATGGTCCGGGTGGCGGACGAGCCCCAGCCACAGGGGGTAGTCCACGGGGTGCTCCTGTGGTTCGGCGAGCAGCGCGTGCCGGACCGCGCCGGTCACCAGCTCGCTGACCACAAGCGTCATGTCCGCGACCAGAAGCGGCAGTTCCCAGAGGTGCAGGGTATGGGCGACGAACCGCCGCGCCTGGCACGGATTGCGGAGACTGCCGTCCAGCCCGCAGGCCGCGAAGCCGCCGAGCGGCGGAAGTCCCTCCAGGGCGGGTTCCTGGGGTGTGGCACAAGGGCCCTCGGGCAGCGGTTTCGGGCCGCACCGCTGTGTCGCGCGCCGACTTCCGTGCCCGGCCGTCGTGGTGGAGATGGTTGACACGTGAGTCGTCACTGGTCATGTCCCCCTGCAGGCCTGGGTGTTGAACGCTGCGGCAACCGGTGCTGACCGAGTATTGTCGAGTCGGCCAAGAAAATGCAATTGCATCTGAGATTGCATTGACCGGATTCGGGCCGAACGAGCGTGCGAAAAGGGAGGGGTTGTTGGGGATGGAGTTCACCAATGGCATGCCGGCGGGGAAGCTCGGTCCGGTGACTTGGATCAAGAGCAGCCGCAGCAACGCCACCGGCAACTGCGTGGAACTGGCAGCACTCCCCGGCGGACGGGTGGCCGTGCGCAACTCCCGCGACCCGCACGGGCCCGCGCTCGTCTATACGCGGGACGAGGTGGAGGCCTTCGTCGCCGGGGCCCGCGGCGGCGATTTCGATGATGTGATTGGCTGAAAAGAAGGCTCTCACCATCCAGTTGCCGATGGCTCACACACGGATGTACGGGATAGTCTCGACGTCTTCTCAAGAGTCCGCAGGAGCGCACGATGGCTGCAGCAGAATCGAGCCCGTCGTTGTTCGCCGGGCCGTTGGGAGCGGTCGAGAGCAACCCGACCGCCCTCAGGGTGATCCTGGGTGGCAAGCTGCGCGAACTGCGCACGGCCGCCGGGCTAGACCCAAGGCCGTGAAGTTTGCGGCTGGGCCGTGTCGTCAAGGGCCTGCGGCTGCGAGGATCTCGATGCCGGTGGTGGCCTTGTAGCTGGTCCGGTCGATACAGGGCCCTCGTGCCTGGTACTTCGAGATGGCGCGTTTGACGATGCGGGGGCTGACCCGTAGCCGCCGCTGGGGCAGCAGGCCGGCCAGGACGTGCCGACCGATGATGCCGACGAGGTCGACGACCGGGTCGGCGATGATGCCCGCGGCCAGGACGAGCTGGTCGCGGGCGGCCTGCCAGGCGATGGAGAAGCCGGCCCGGTCCGGGTCGGTGCCGGGCTGGGTGCTGGTGGCGTCCGCCATGGCGGTCCGCAGCAGTTGGTGGACCACCAGCAGGGCGTAGATCTCCTGGTCGATGCCCTCGGGGGTGCGGGCGCGCAGGACCCGGCCGCCGAGGATGGTCGATTTCAGTTCCAGGTAGGCGGTTTCGATCTCCCAGCGCTGGTGGTAGAGCATGGCCAGTTCACCGGCGGGGTGGCGGTGGTGGTCGAGCAGAGTGGTGGCGAGCCGGTAGAGGCCGGTGTGTTTCCCGGCGGTGGTGGTGATGGTGATCTCGCAGTCGACGACGCGCACGGGTACCGGGCCGAGGGCGGAGAGGTAGGAGCCGTCCCGGTAGCGGGCCAGGATCGGCATCCGGCGGCCGTTCTTGAGCCGGACCAGGACCTCGGCCCCGGTGGCCGCGATGTCGTTGATCAGCCCCTGGGCGGCGAAGTTGCGGTCGGCCAGCAGGATCATCCCCGGCCGCAGGCTGGGCAGCAGGCGCGGGGCGTGGGTGGTCTCACCCGATGTGGTGGGTCCGAAGACCGCGTCGATGAGGGTGCGGGTGCCGCAGGCGACCAGGGTCAGCAGGCGGACCTGCGGGTAGCCGGTCCCGCCGTGGTTGCCCGCCTGCTTGGTGAACCGGGTCAGGACGGCAGGGGTGTCGGGGACCGTCAGGGTGGTGCCGTCGAGCGCGATCACCAGCAGACCGTGCCACCATGCTCCCGGTGTCCGTGGCCCGGCCACCGGGCCTTTCAGCAGGTCGAACAGCCATTTCAGCGGTGTGGCGCCGATACGGCGGCGGGCCTGGGCCAGCGCGCTTGCCGACGGCGCGGCCAGTGGCAGACCGGCCAGAGCGCCGGTGAGCTTGCGCCAGACCCCGAGGTATCCGACCTCCGGGAACAGGCACCCGGCCAGCAGCAGGTAGACGACCACCCGGGATGGCAGGTCCCGCAGCCGCTCCTGGACCCTGCCCGTGGCCTTCAATGCCTCGTCGACCATTTCGAAGGGGATGCACTGGGTGAGTTCACCGAGATGACCGGGTGCGAACCGGCCTCCGGCCACCGTGACGACACGAGTGATGGCACACTGTCCGGACAGCGGAGCCTCCGGTCCTTGTGAACGGCTTGTCTTGGTCGACTGCCAGTTCTACCGGGGCTCCGCTCCTCATGTCCGCGAAACCGCAGCTTACGGACCCTGGACAACCCCACCCATCCGCAAACTGAACGGCCTTGGGGCTAGACCCGTCCGCCGTCGACGACCGCCTGGGTTTCTCCCGCTCCAAGACCAGCCGCATCGAACTGGGCCGCCACGGCTGCAAGCCGGCCGACGCCGTCGCCCTGCTGAAGCTCTACGGGGTGGACGGGGAGGACCGCGTCGCCGAGTTCCTGCGGCTCGTGGAGCAGTCGCGGCGCAGTGACTGGTGGCGCAGCTTCAGCGACGTCCTGTCGGACTTCTTCGCCCCGCTGGTCGCCCTGGAGGGCGCGGCGGCGACCATCCGCACCTACGAGCCGTTCTACGTGCCCGGGCTGCTGCAGACCCCCGCCTACGCACGCGCGGTCGTCGAGTCGGGGCCCGCGCGGCTCTACGACCACGATGTGCACCGCCGGGTCGAGCTGCGCCAGGCACGGCAGCGCCAGCTCGACCAGCCCGACGCGCCGCGGCTGTGGGCGGTGATCGACGAGTCCGTGCTGCTGCGCACGGTCGGCGGCCCCGGGGTGATGCGCGAGCAACTCGAGCATCTGGTCGCCATGATGCGGGAGCCCCGGATCACGCTGCAGATCGCGCCCCTGGACGTGACCGCCTCCGTGGGCGTCGGCACGGGAGTGACCTATCTGCGCTTCGCGCTCAGCGATCTGAAGGACGCCGTCTACATCGAGCACCTGACCGACAGCACCTTCAGCCAGAAGCCCCACGTCGTGGAGCAGTACCGGGACATGCTGGACCGCCTCGGCGCCTGCGCGCTGACCCCGAGGAGATCGCTGGCTCTCATCGAGGAGCGGATGTCCGCACTCTGAGGGCGCGCTCCGAGGGCGCGCTCTGATTCCGCACTCCCGGGGCGGGCTCTGAGGCATCCCCGACCGCGGGCCACGGGCGAGACCCCCCGGACCTCGACCCCCGCGCCCCGGTCTCGGCCGCCACCCGGCCGAGACGGGGCCGCGCGTCAGACCAGCCGGCCGACGCCGCCCCACTCGATCCACTCGTCGGTCTGCTGCACCGGGGCGAGTTCGGTGTCCGGCCGCCAGGTGGAGACCTCCACCAGACCGGGTTCGAGGATCTGGAGGCCGTGGAAGAACTCCGTCACCTCGTGCTCCTCACGGACCCGGCCCCAGTGCCCGCCGGTGGCCTCCGCCATGAAGTCCGTGACGAACCTCCGGATCTCGGGACGGTCGCTCACCAGTTGGCAGACCACCAGGAAACTTCCCGGCGCCAGGCGCTCCGCGACCCGCCGGACGAGACCGGCCGGATCGTCCTCGTCCGGGATGCAGTGCAGCACCGAGACGAACAGGGCGGCGACCGGCCGTCCGAAGTCGACGAGCCGGGTGGTCTCCTCGTGGCCGAGGATGCCGTCGGTGTCCCGCATGTCGGCCTGGATGACCGCGGTGCGGTCGTTCTCCTCCAGCAGTGCCCGGCCGTGTGCCAGCACGATGGGGTCGTTGTCGACGTACACCACCCGCGAGTCCGGGTCGACGGCCTGGGCGATCTGGTGGACGTTGTTCTGGGTCGGGAGACCCGAACCATGGTCGACGAACTGCCGTATGCCGTAGTCCTCGGCGAGCGTGCGCACGACGCGCTGCAGGAAGCGACGGTTGTTGACGGCGAGCACCTTGCTGCTCGGCACCTGCTTCAGCAGCTGCTCGCAGGCATCGCGGTCGGACTGGTAGTTGTCGTCGCCCCCCAGGAGGAAGTCGTACATACGCGCCACGCTGGGCACCTTGGTGTCGATGGCTTCGGGGCTCCACGACTTGCCGTGCATCCAGTCCTCATTCACGTCGTCATTCACGTCGTCGACCACACCGTCGATCACGCCGTCGATCACGCCGTCAGTCAGGTGATCGGGAAATCGGGTCGGGTAGGACGCACATGCTAGGGAGCGGTGGGGGGCGGGTACAGGGCGTTCGGGCGGACCGGAACCGCGAAAGCCGCCTTTCGGCCATTCGCCGTGCAGTCCCCCGGGCCCCGTCCGCCCCTGCCCACCGACGGGGCCCGGAACCCCGGCGGCTGACCGCTCCCAGGAGGAGCGGAAGCCCCAAGGCCCTGGCCGCCGGACCGGCCGCCGGGACTCCGGACGGGCCGCCGGGACTCCGGACGGGCCGCCGGGACTCCGGACGGGCCGCCGGGACTCCGGACGGGCCGCCGGGACGAGGTCAGGAGAGGAAGTCCCCCGCGATCGACTCCGCGACCCGCTCCAGCAGCGGGCCCGCCTGGGCCATGCAGACGGCCGGGTCGGGCTCCAGCTCCAGCAGCGCGTAGGCACGGCGGATTCCGGCGTCCCCGAGCATCTCATCGGTGAGCGCCAGCCGCCCGCAGACCGCGACGGTGTCGACGCCCTCCGCGCGGGCCGCCGCGGCGACACCGGCCGGCGCCTTGCCGTGCAGGGTCTGCTCGTCGAGGGAGCCCTCACCGGTGATGACCAGGGTCGCCCGGGACAGCGCGCCGGCGAAGCCCAGGATGTCGAGCATCACCTCGATACCCGGCCGGAAGACCGCGCCGAGGGCGACCAGCGCGCCGTAGCCGATGCCGCCGGCCGCGCCCGCGCCCGGCAGCCCGGCCTGCTCGGGGCCGAGAACCGAGGCGTAGTGGGCGAGTGCGTCGTCCAGCGCGGCCACGTCCTCGGGGGAGGCGCCCTTCTGCGGCCCGAAGACGGCGGGCGCGCCCTTCGGCCCGGTCAGCGGGTTGTCGACGTCGCTGGCGAGAATCAGCTCCACGTCCTCGAAGCGGGGGTCCAGGCCGGAGAGGTCCGCCGTCGCCACGCCGATCAGCGCGCCACCGCCGGGGCCGGCGGGCTCCCCGTCCGCGTCCAGGAAGCGTGCCCCCAGGGCCGCCAGCATCCCCGCACCGCCGTCGGTGGTGGCACTGCCGCCGACGCCGAAGACGATCGTCCGCGCACCCGCGTCGAGGGCGGCGCGCAGCAGCTCGCCCGTGCCGTAGGTGGTCGCCGTGAGGGGTGCGAACACGCCGTCGGGCAGATGGCGGAGACCGGACGCCTCGGCCATCTCCACCACGGCCGTGGTGCCGCGCAGGGCGTACGCAGCCGTCACAGGCTCGCCGAGCGGGCCGGTCACCTCGGCCCGACGGCGTTCGAACCCGGCGGCCACGGCCGCGGCGACGGTGCCGTCACCGCCGTCGGCGACCGGCAGGGTCTCCACCTCGAGCCCCGGGACGGCCCGCCGCAGCCCCGCGGTCACCCGCTCCGCGACCTGCCCGGCCGTGAGCGAGCCCTTGAACTTGTCCGCCGCCACGAGCACCCGTGGGGTCCTAACCGCTCCGTCCGCCACCATCAGTCCCTTGCTTTCGAACAGGCAGTCGCGCCGACCCGACCCTATCCGCAGCGGACATCTTTGGAAAGCAGACAGTATTGGACCTATTCCACTCCCGGTCCACGGCACGGCGGGGAAGCCCGCCGGGAAGCCGTGGAGCACCCCGGGTGACCACCGACGCATACGCTGCCTACGTCGCCGCCCTGCCCCGTGTCCTCTCGGGGGCAGCGACCCTCTTCCGGGACGCCGGCGGGCGGGTTCTGCTCCTGGAGCCCGACTACCGTGCCGGGTGGGGGCCGCCGGGCGGGACGATCGAGTCCGACGCCGGGGAGACGCCCCGGGAGGCCGCACGGCGGGAGACGCTGGAGGAGATCGGCCTGGACGTCGGGCCTGGGCGGCTGCTCGCCGTCGACTGGGCCCGTGGCCCCGGGCGGCCGCCGATCGTCGCGTACGTCTACGACGGCGGGGTGCTCGACGAGGAGCGGTTCTCGGCGATCCGGCTCCAGGAGGAGGAACCGGTCGCGTGGAAGCTGGTGCCGCGGGAGGAGCTCACCCGGTGTCTCCTCGGTTCGCTCGGCCCGCGCGTACCGGCCGCGCCGGACGTCCTGACGGCGGGAACCGCTCCGGCGGAACGGGTCGACGGCAGCCCGGTGAGCTGAACCGCACCGATCCGGCGGGCCGCAGCAGGCCGGGCTGCCCGAACCGGGCCCGGGCCGGGCCGGGCGCCGCACCGCGACTCCGCGGCGGCGGGCACAGCCGCGCGGGCGGGTCGAAACCGGGTCGCCCGTCCCGCGGTCCGCTGCGTAGGCTCGCGGCATGACCATGGTCGCGCTTCTCAGCGGAGCCGGTATCTCCACGGACTCCGGCATCCCCGACTACCGCGGACCCAACGGCCTCTGGCGGCGCGATCCGGAGGCCGAGAAGCTGGTCACCTACGAGCACTACATGTCCGACCCGGAGATCCGCGTGCGCGCGTGGCGCATGCGCCTCGACGGCCCCGTCCTGCGCGCCGAGCCGAACGCGGCACACCTCGCCGTCGCCGAGTTCGAGCGGAGCGGGCACGCACTCCGGGTGATCACTCAGAACGTGGACGGACTGCACCAGAGGGCGGGCGTTCCCGACCGCAAGGTGCTCGAACTCCACGGCACCGCGCGGACGGTGGTGTGCACCGGCTGCCGGGCCCGCTCGCCCATGGCGGACGCCCTGGAACGCGTGAGGGCCGGTGAGGCCGATCCCCCCTGCGGATCCTGTGGCGGAATCCTGAAGTCGGCGACCGTCATGTTCGGCCAGAGCCTGGACCCGGTGGTGCTGGGGGAGGCGATGGGCATCGCCAAGGCCTCCGAGGTGTTCGTCGCGGTGGGCTCCAGCCTCCAGGTGCAGCCCGCCGCCTCGCTGGCCGGGATCGCGGCCGAGCACGGAGCGCGGCTGATCGTCATGAACGCGGAGCCGACGCCGTACGACGCGCTCGCCGACGAGATCGTCCGGGAGCCGATCGGCTCTGCGCTGCCGGAGTTGCTGCGGCGGCTGCGCTGACCGCCCGCCGCGGGCTGCGCGGGATCCCGCCACGGCACGGGCGGCGGTACCGGGGTGGTACCGCCGCCGCGGCCCCTCAGAACAGGCCGTCGCCGGGCACGCCCCGCTCGAAGGCAAGCAGCCGCTGCTTGCGGTCGAGCCCGCCGCCGTAACCCGTCAGACTGCCGGAGGCTCCGACCACCCGGTGGCAGGGGACGATGATCCCGACGGGGTTCCTGCCGTTGGCGAGGCCGACGGCACGTGAGGCACCGGGTTTGCCGAGCGCCCCGGCGAGTTCGCCGTAGCTGCGGGTCTCACCGTAGGGGATCAGCAGCAGCTGCTCCCAGACGGTGCGCTGGAAGGGCGTGCCCGCGAGATGCAGCGGCAGGTCGAAGCTCCTCAGCTCGCCGGAGAAGTAGGCGTCGAGCTGGCGGATCACCTCACGGAAGGGCCGGGGATCGGGGTCGCCGAAGGTCTCCTCGCCGGGGCGGTGACGCTGCCGGGTCATGTACAGGCCGCTGAGGACGTCGTCGGTGGCGACGAGGGTGAGCGGGCCGTACGGGCTGTCGATGACGGTGTGGGTGCGGCTCACGGGGATTCCTCGGGTTGCTCGG
Source organism: Streptomyces spongiicola (assembly GCF_003122365.1). Lineage (NCBI taxonomy): Bacteria > Bacillati > Actinomycetota > Actinomycetes > Kitasatosporales > Streptomycetaceae > Streptomyces > Streptomyces spongiicola. The sequence goes on along the minus strand of NZ_CP029254.1, from coordinate 6,319,312 downwards.
GTGGTGGGCTTCTCGGGTGGTGGGCTTGCTCGGCTTGCTTGGGTGGTGGGCTTGCTCGGCTCGCTCGGGTGCTGGGTCCGCTCTGCTGACCGGGACTCCTCTACTTGCCGGACCTGCCGGACCTGCCGGACCTGCCGGCCTGCCGGGCTGCTCAGACAGGGAGACGGTTGATCGGGTGGTCGCCGGTGGCCCAGAGGTACTGGACGGCGTAGGCGCGCCAGGGCCGCCAGGCAGCGGCGCGGGCGGTGAGCGCGGCGGGCGTCGGCGGAAGTCCGAGGCCGGCGGCGGCGTGCCGGACCCCGAGGTCGGTGGGCAGGAAGGCGTCCGGGTCACCGAGTGCCCGCATGGCGATGGCCTCCACGGTCCAGGGCCCGAGGCCGGGCAGCGCGGAGAGCCGGGCGCGGGCCTCGGCCCAGTCGCTGCCGGGTCCGAGCCGGATCCTGCCGTCGGCGAGTGCCCCGAAGAGTGTGGTGAGCGCGGTACGCCGGCTGCGCGGGAACGCGAGGCGCTCCGGGTCGGCGGCGGCCAGGGCCCCCGGTCCGGGGAAGAGGTGGGTGAGGCCGCCCTCGGGGTCCTGTACGGGGGTGCCGTGGGCGGTGACCAGCCGGGCGGCGTGGGTGCGGGCGGCCGCGGTGGAGACCTGCTGGCCGAGGACGGCCCGTACCGCGAACTCCGCGGCGTCGGCGGTGCGCGGCACGCGCCGCCCCGGCGCCTTGTCCACGAGTGGGGCGAGCAGCGGGTCGGTGCGGAGCTGGTCGTCCACGGCGACCGGGTCGGCGTCGAGGTCGAGCATCCGGCGGCAGACGCTGATGGCGAGGGTGAGGTCGCGGTGGTCGGTGAGGGACAGCCGGCACGCGATGTGGTCCGGCCGGGGGGCCAGGGACACGATTCCGTGGCCGTTCGGCAGGGTGAGCGTGCGGCGGTAGGCGCCGTCCCGCCACTCCTCCACCCCGGGTACGGCGGTCGCGGCCAGATGCCCGAAGAGGTTGTCGGGGTTGAGCGGCGCGCGGAACGGAAGGCGCAGCGTGATGACACCCGGTGCCGTCGGCAGCGGCGCTCCTCCGCGCCGGGTCGCGGCGCGGTTCCGCAGCTCGCCCGGGGCCAGCGCGAACACCTCGCGAACGGTCTCGTTGAAGGTGCGGATGGAGGAGAAGCCCGCGGCGAACGCCACGTCGGCCAGGGGCAGCGAGGTCGTCTCCGCGAGGATCCGTGCGGTCTGCGCCCGTTGGGCCCGGGCCAGTGCCAGCGGTCCCGCGCCGACCTCGGCGAGGAGCTGCCGCTCGATCTGCCGGGTCGAGTACCCGAGCCGGGCCGCGAGGCCGGTCACGCCCTCCCGGTCGACGACCCCGTCCTGGATCAGGCGCATCGCACGGGCTACGGCGTCGGCGCGGGCGTTCCACTCCGGTGAACCCGGGCTGGTGTCCGGGCGGCACCGCTTGCAGGCCCGGAACCCGGCCTGCTGGCAGGCGGCCGCGGTGGGGTAGAAGGCCATGTTCTCGGCCCGCGGCGAAACGGCGGGGCAGCTGGGCCGGCAGTAGATGCGGGTCGTCAGCACGGCGGTGAAGAACCACCCGTCGAACCGCGCGTCCCTGGACCGTACGGCCCGTACACAGCGCTCGGTGTCGGTGTGCATGGAAGGGTGCACGTCGGAAGGCATGGCTCCAGCATCGGCCATGGTGAGGCCGTACGCTGGCGAGAAAACGACATCACGGCCGTCAGGGGTGCGGCGCCCCTGCGAACCGGGCCCCGGGCAGACGCGCCGGGTACGGGGCCGGAGACCGGCGGCCCCGGGACCCGCCCCGCCGCCCGCCCCGCCGCCCGCCCGCGCCGGGGTGCGGGCCGGGGCCGGTGAGGGGCCGGGGTACGGGCCGCGGCCGGTGAGGGGCCGGGGTACGGGCCGCGGCCGGTGAGGAGCCGGGGCGGTGAAGGGCCGGGGCGGTGAAGGGCCGGCGCCGGCGCCGGGTGCGTCAGTCGCCTGCCGGCGCCGGGTGACCGGGGCAGCGGAACCGGTCCGCGGTCACCGGGGCGCCCTCGGCGAGGTTGCGGTCGTAGGTGACCGTCTTGACCACGACGGGATCGGAGCCGACGGCGACGTCGAGGACGGCGTCGGGGCGGATCTCGGACCGGAGACGGGCACCGGGGAGGGCCGCGGCCAGGGTCGCGGCGTCGGCCTCCCGCCCCTCCGGGAAGGTGATCACCGGCGGGCCCGCGGGCCGCTGGGCCGGAGCGGACGCCGAGGTGTCCGTCACCGCGAACCCGCTGCTCCGCAACGCGGTGGCGACCCTCGCGTCGTCGGCGCGCACCTCGATCCGGGCGGGGTCGGTCTCGGCGCGGGTTTCCGGCACTGGGAGGATGCGGGTATCGCCGGTGATCGGGCGGTCGGCGCGCAGGGCGTCCCAGAGGGCACGGGAGCGCGACTCGTGCCAGAGCAGCGTGGAGCCCACGCCCGGCACGCGGTGGTCGAAGTGGGAGATCGGCACGGTGGCGAACTCCATCCGGTCGGCCGGTAGCCGCCCCAGCGTCCAGCCGATGCCGATGAGGTCGTTCAAACCGGTGCGATCGTCGGTGCGAACGGACCTGAGCAGCCGGTGTGCGGTGTCCGCGGCCTTCACGGGGTCGGCCAGCGCCCCGCGGACGGTCAGTGCTTCGAGCATCCCGGCGAGCATGCGCTGCTGGCGGCGGACCCGGCCGAGGTCCCCCGGAGGGTCGAGGTGCCGCGCCCGGGCGTAGCCGAGGGCCCTGTTCCCGTCGAGGTGATGTGTGCCCGTGGAGATGTCGAGGCCCGACTTCCGGTCCTTCAGCGGCTTGTCCGTGCACACGGTGGCGCCGCCCAGGTCGTCGACTGCCCGCTCGAATCCGGTGAAGTCGGTCTCCAGGTAGTGGTCGACGCTCAGACCCGTGGCCTGCTCGACGGTACGCACGGCCAGCGGACCGCGTCCGAGCTTGAAGGCTCCGTTGATCTTCCCGCGCGGGCCCGCGCCGGTCGTTCCCTCGGGCGCGGCGTACTCGACGTAGCTGTCACGGGGGATGGAGACCACACTCGCGCGCCGCCGGTCCTCGGAGAGGTGGACGAGCATCATCACGTCGGTGCAGTCGCAGCCTTCGCCGCCCACGTGCAGGCGGCGCTTCTCCGCGGCCGAGAGACCGGCGCGGCTGTCGATGCCGACGATCAGGATGTTGGTGCCGCGGCCGGTGTCCCGCGCGGCGGGCTCACCCGCGGCGGGGGCGGTCCGGGCCCCGAGCCAGGGCCAGGCGGCGAGGCCGGCCAGCACGGCCAGCCCTGCGGTCAGACGGCGCATCAGGCACCCCCGGTGGGAAGATCGCTGAACGCGCGTGACGTTAGCCGGACGATCGTCGGGGGCGCCGCCGGGCGGCGGGGGCGCGCCGTCCCGGTGGACCGCGGTCACCCGCGTTGGCCAACGGCACGGGCCGTCCGGCGGACGGGCTCCGTGGACGGCCGGCAGCGGAGGGCCGACGGCTGACGGAGGAAGGGCGGCCGGCAGCACAACCCAAGGAGCAGGGCACCGGGCCTCCGGTACGCGGACCGGGTACCGATCAGCGCGGACCGGACACGGACCGGACACGGACCGGAGCGGACGGGACACGAACGGGAGCCGACGGCATGCGAACGGGAGCCGACGGCGCACGGACCGGGTTCCCGTCCTCCGGCGGGGACACGCAGCGGGCGGTACCCGGTCGGCCTGCGGCAGACGGCAGGACCGGGGAGGCCCGGTCACCGTACGCGGCGGGACGCGGCCGGGATCCGCTCGCACGACCCCGGCGGCCGCGACGGCGACCGCCCGCCTCAAGCAGAGCCGGCCTCCAGGACCACGACCGGGTCCTGGAGGCCGGCGTCACACGGGGCCCCGGATCTGGCGACAGCATCCGGATGCGGCCGGGGCCGTCAGCGTGTGCCACGGGGAGCGGATGGTGCACGCGTCGCCGGGTGGGTCCCGGCCCCCCTTGTGCGGCGGGTGTGCGGCGGGCTGCTCCGGGCAGCGTCCCCGAGCAGCCCGTCCCCCGCGTACGGCCGGCGTCAGACGCAGATGCTGCCGGCGCAGACGTTGACGTTCGTGGGCAGTACGGTCTTGCCGTAGCCCGCGAGGGTCGTGATGGCCGTGGTCTCCAACGCGCCGATCTGGACGGTGACGGGCGCGTTGACGTTGTTGTTCGCGACGTTGGCCAGCGCCGTCTGGAGGCCGTTGATCTGGGTGCCGTTGAGGGCGCTGATGCCACCGATGTTGACGGTGGTGCCGTTGAGCACGTCGTTGACGGTGATGACGCCGGAGCAGTTCACGCCGATGCTCTGGTTGGCGCAGGTGTACGGGTGCGATGAGGATGCGGACGCGGCCGGAGCGAACAGTCCGCCGGCCAGGAAGGCGGCTGCGGCGGCTGCGGCGACGCGAGCGATCTTCGGCACAAGCACTCCTTTCGTCTTCGCCGTGTTGCCGGCGAAGGGACCGATGGGAACGGGCGCCGCCTGCGCAATCCGGCGGGCCCGGGGAAAACTCTGGCAGAGCCGCGGACGGAATTCAGCACACGTCCGGCACCTTCTCGCAGGTAATAAGCTTTGATATTCATGTGGCTAGATTTTCGAACAAAACGCCGTGAAAGACGACCGGCTCCAAACACGATTGCGGACGCGAGCTGACAGTGGACCCTCCGGCTCCCGGCGGACGGCTCCAGCCTCGGACCAGGCAATGTCGTGCACATGCCTTGCGGTACTCCGGCGGCCGCGCACGCACGGGCAGGGTCGGCGTCCGGTCAGAAGCCCAGTCCGCGCGGACCGGCGGCCGCGCGCGGGGGCGGGCTGTCGAGAACGCCCTCGTTGAATTCGACACCACACCGGAATCGACATCGAGCCATCCGGCGGAAACCCGGAGGACGACCGAGGGTTCAGCGTCCTGAAATAACTCTGGGTGGCAGTTGAGAATGCGGGGTACGGGCGGACCGGGTGCACCGCCGGCTCGCCTCGCCCGTAAGGCGACCATCGCCGGCCCGGAAGCCGTGGGCCGCCGTGGGACACCGCACCTCGGTCGACGCCACGCCACGCGCATCGCGGACGGGGCCTCCCCCGTCCGGCCAGGAGCGCGCACCGGTGCCACCGGCGGTCCCGCTGCTCCGGAAGCCCACTGACCGGGCTCGGTCGCGACGGGCCGATCCCACCGCGGTCTCCGTCATTCGAGCTGCCGGGCGAACGCCTGGTACGCCCGGTCGTCGAACAGGACGAACCGCACCTCCTCGACGGCGGCCCGGGTGCCACGCACCGTCTCCACCGCGATGCGAGCCGCGTCGTCCATCGGCCACCGGTACACGCCGGTGGAGATCGCCGGGAACGCGACCGTGCAGGCGCCCAGTTCGTCGGCGACGCGCAGGGATTCCCGGTAGCAGGAGGCGAGCAGGGCGCCGCGGTCCTCCGTGGTGCTGTGGACCGGGCCGACGGTGTGGATGACCCATCGGGCCGGCAGCCTCCCGGCGGTGGTCGCGACCGCCTGGCCGGTCGGCAGACCGGCGCCGTGGCGGGAGGCCCGCAGCCTCCGGCAGTCCTGAAGGATCTCCGGCCCGCCGCGCCGGTGGATCGCCCCGTCCACGCCTCCGCCGCCGAGGAGGGAGGAGTTCGCGGCGTTCACGACGGCGTCGGCGTCCTGCTCGGTGATGTCACCGCGGACGAGGGTGATCGCGGGCTGCCCGGTCATGGTCCCCATGATGCCGCTGCCCGCTGCCCGCTGCCGGCCAACGACCGGCGCGACGGGCGACGGGCGACGGGCGACGGGCGACGGGCGACGGGCGACGGGCGACGGGCGACGGGCGACGGTTCAGTGTCCGCCGCGCAGCCGGCGCCACACCGCCTTGGCGGCGTTGTGCCCGGACATCCCGTGCACACCCGGGCCGGGCGGGGTGGCGGACGAGCACAGGAACACCGCGGGGTGCGGGGTCCGGTACGGGAACAGCGTCGCCCTGGGGCGGAGCAGCAGTTGGAGGCCGGTCGCAGCGCCGCACGCGATGTCGCCGCCGACGTAGTTGGCGTTGCGCGCGGCCAGTTGCGGGGGCCCGGCGACGGCGCGGGCGAGCACCAGGTCGCGGAAGCCGGGGGCGAAGCGCTCGATCTGCCGCTCCATCGCGTCCGTGAGGTCGCCCTCCCAGCCGTGCGGGACATGGCCGTAGGCCCAGAAGACGTGCTTGCCCTCGGGGGCCCGGGAGGGGTCGACCAGGGTGGGCTGCGCGGTGATCAGGAACGGTGTCCCGGGGACGCGTCCGCCGGATGCCCGGCGGAGCGCGGTGCCGATCTCCCGGCTGCCGGGGCCGATCTGGACCGTCCCGGCCCGGCGGGGTTCCTCGGCGGTCCACGGTACCGGCCCGTCCAGGGCGTAATCGATCTTGAAGACGCTCGCGCCGTACCGGTAGCCCTCGTAGGCTCTCCCCAGGCCCGCGATCCGGGCGAGTGCCGTGGGAGAGGTGTCGAAGACGTAGGCGCGGGCGGGGGGCAGATCGTCGAGGCGCCTGATCTCGGTCCCGGTGTGGATCGTGCCGCCGCATTCGCGTACGTACGCGGCGAGGGCGTCGGAGATCGACTGCGAGCCGCCGCGGGGCAGCGGCCAGCCGACGGCATGGGCGGCGAGGGCGAAGACCAGGCCGACGGCGCCGGTGCCGATGCCGGTCAACGGGCCGATCACATGGGCGACGAGTCCGGCGAACAGGGCACGGGCCCGGTCGTCGCGGAACCGGCGCATCAGCCATGTGGAGGGAGGGAGTCCGTCGAGGCCGAAGCGGGCCAGGGTGAGCGGATCGCGCGGCAGGGCACTGAGCGGCAGGGACATGAAGTCCCTTACGAGGGTGTCCCATCGGCTGAGGTACGGCGCGACCAGTCGGCGGTAGGCGCCCGCGTCGCGGGGCCCGAAGGACGCGGCGGTCTCCGCGACCGAGCGGGAGAGCACGGCGGCGGTGCCGTCGTCGAACGGGTGGGCCATGGGCAGCGGCGGCTGGAGCCACTGAAGCCCGAACCGGTCCAGCGGCATCGCGTTGAAGGCGGGCGAGCCCGCACCCAGGGGGTGCACCGCCGAGCAGGGGTCGTGCCGGAAGCCCGGGAGCGTGAGCTCCTCGGTCCTGGCGCCACCGCCGACGGTGTCCAGGGCCTCGAAGACGGCGACCGAGAACCCGCGGCGCGCCAGTTCGGCGGCTGCGGTCAGTCCGTTGGGCCCCGCCCCCACGACGACGGCATCGAGCATCGACGGCACCTTGGGACTCCTTCGTCAGCCGGGCCAGGGGGTCCAGGATATTCGGCCGCACCGACACCCGCGCCGGCCGTTTCCGGGATGGACCGGTTTCAGGAGCGGGGTGCGGGCAGCAGGCGCGGGGAAATGCGCTCCTCGACCGCCCGGTCGCCCTCGCGGACGACGAGGTAAGCGCCCTTGCCGGGCCGCTCGCTGACGGCCTCGACCAGGTCGGTGCCCCGGTAGACGAGCCGGACCCCGTCGTCGGTGCAGTGGGTGACCGGCAAGGTGCCGTCCGCGACCAGCCGGTGCACCAGCGGGCGGCGGCCGAGGTCGCTGTCGTAGTGCACGCCGTTGCCGTGGGGAAGGAATCCGAGGGCGTCGGTGAGCGGCCGCAGTCCGGGTCCGAAGGAGTCGGTGGTGCCGCCCTGGAACCAGCAGATCGACCCCGCGCTGACTCCGCTGAGCACGACGCCGGCCTGCCATGCGCGGCGCAGCACGGCGTCGAGTCCGTGCACCCGCCACACCGCCAGCAGGTTCGCCACCGAGCCTCCCATGACCCAGACGACGTCGTGTTCGAGGACGGCGCCCTCGATGTCGTCGAGATCGGGCATCGGGAAGAGGTGAAGGGGCGTCAGATCGAAGCCGGCCGCACGCGCGGCCTAGCTCATGCGGAAGGCGAACGGCTCGGCGTCGCCGACGGCGGTACCGACGTACATGATCCGGGGTCGGCGTCCATGGACTCCGGACAGTTCGACGGCGTGGTGCACCAGCGAGCCGAAGGACACTCTCGTGCGGTCGCCGACACGGTGTCCGCCCGATGTGGCCAGAACGGTAGGCTCGGCGGCGGTCGTGCCGCCGAGCCTACCGGCCCGTGCGCACGGCGGCCCTCACGGGCGCTCCCCCCTCCCGCTCCGCCGCTCCCCCGTCTCCCGGTCCGCGCCGGAGGCGAGGAGTCCGCGGACCAACCGTGCCGTCGCCGTGTCCCGTGCCGCCGTGAACGGCAGCGCGTTGCCGCCGGTGACGCGGAAGCGCTCGCCGGTCAGCGTCAGGTCGGTGCCGCCGGCCTCCTCCACGAGCAGCAGCCCCGCCGCGTGGTCCCAGGGACTCTCCCAGGAGAATGCGACCGCCTCGAGTTCGCCGCGGGCCACCGCGAGGTACTCCAGGCCGGCGGAGCCGCACGGCCGGGAGTGGACGCCCTCGGTGCGGAGCGCGAGGAGGGCGGCCTTCTCCTGGCGCGTCGTGAAGTCCGGGTGCGACATGGCCACCTGGAGGACCTGGCCGGGCTCCGGTGCGCCGGACCGTATCTCCGTGCCGTCGAGGCGGGCACCGTGGCCGCGGACCGCGACCGCCATCTCGTCGAGCGCCGGCGCGTACGTCCACGACGCGAGCACCTCGCCGTGCCGGGCCAGTGCGACGAGCGTGCAGAAGCCGGGGTCGCCGTGGACGAACTGGCGGGTGCCGTCGACGGGGTCGACGATCCACACCGGTGCGTCGCCCCGGAGCGCCTCGCACACCGTCGGGTCGGCGTGGACGGCTTCCTCGCCCACGACCACCGAGCCGGGCAGCAGGGCCGTCAGGGATGCCGTCAGATGCTCCTCGGCGCTGCGGTCGGCGACGGTCACCAGGTCGTGCGGGCCGTTCTTCTCGGCGATCTCGTGGACGGCGAGTTGGCGGAAGCGCGGCATGATCTCGGAGGCGGCCGCCTTGCGCACCGCCTCCTCGACCAGCGCGAGATGTGCGGACTCCCAGGGGTTTCCCGTCGTCCCGGACAGAAACTCTTCGGTCATGCGTCCAGCTAAGCACGCCGTACCGACATTCCCGCCGCCGCCCGGTGACCGGTCGGCGCACACCTGGCCGACTCTCGTCGACGTCGAGGCGAACGCGGAGTGCCGGTCCGGGGCGGGCGGGCGATCCGCGGCCGGGCCGGGCCGGGTCGGCCGCGGTTCCGGCCCGGTCTCGGTTCCGGGCGGGCCGCGGTTCCGGGCCGGTCTCGGTTCCGGGCCGGTCTCGGTTCCGGGCCGGTCTCGGTTCCGGGCCGGTCTCGGTTCCGGGCCGGTCTCGGTTCCGGGCCGGGCGGGCCGCGGTTCCGGGCCGGCCGCGTCACGGCGCTACCGCCCGCACCGGGTCAGCCGGCCCGCTCCGCCTCCTCGCTCAGCGCGCCCCGGACGAGCAGGAGCAGCGCGTCGGTGAGTTCCTCGGCAGGCGAACCGGTGGCCAGGCGGCGGAGCTGGAGACCGGTGACCAGGGCGACGGTGTGGGCGGCGAGACGGCCGGGCTCCGGGACGCCGAGGGCCGTGAGGATCCGGACGGCGAGGCGCTCGTATGCGCCGAAGCACTCGGCCGCCGCCTCGCGCAGCCGCTCGTCGCGGCCCGCCTGGATGTAGAGCTCGAAGGGCGCGATGTGCTCGCTGTCGAAGGCCGTGCCGTCCGCGACCCGGGCGGCCAGCGCGGCGGCGCCGTCGATGTCGACGTCCTCCGCCTCGCCCGCGTCGGCGAGTTCGGTGAAGCGCCGGGTCTCCTCCCGGACGAAGTGCAGCAGTGACTCGCGCAGCAGTTCGTGCTGGCTGGAGAAGTGGTAGGTGACCGAGCCGAGGGAGACCCCGGCCTCCCTGGCGATCCGCCGGTTGGTGACCGCGGCGATGCCGTCCCGGCCGATGATGCGCAGGACGGCCCGGACGATGCGCTGCCGGGTCGGGGCTATGGCGGGTGCGGCGGGCTCCGGGGAGGCGCTGGTCTGGCTGGGCATGCGCGTCATTGTTCCACCGGGGCGCTCCACGTCCTCAGCGGGTCGGGGCGGTGCTCGTACCACCGCCGGTCGGCCTCCAGTTGGGCGGCGAGCGAGATCAGGAGTTCCTCGGCGCCCTCCGGGCCGAGCAGCTGCGCCCCCACGGGGAGGCCGGCGGAGGTGAGGCCGGCGGGAACGTTGACGCCCGGCCAGCCCAGCACGTTCCAGGGCCAGGCGTAGGGGCAGGCGGCGGCCATGGCCGCGTTGGTGCGCCAGGCACCGAGGCCGTCGAAGGTGCCGATGCGCGGCGGGGGCGCGGCGGTGGTCGGGGTCAGCAGCACGTCGTAGGTCTCGAACAGCGCGCCGACGCGGCGGTGCTGGTGCGTCTCGCGGGCGCGTGCGGCCCGCACGATCGGCCCGCCGAGCAGTCGGCCGTTGCGCAGGGCGGCGAGGGTGCGCGGGTCGAGCAGCTCCGGTTCGGGGTGGCGGGCGGCGAACTCGGCCACTCCCGCCGTGCCCCGGGAGACGAAACCGAGGCCGATCAGGCCGTAGCGGGGCCGGGCCTCCTCGACGTCGTGGCCCAGCCCGGCGAGCGCCTCCGCGAGGCCGGTGACGGCCCGCCGCACCTCGGGGTGGGGCCGGGCTCGGCTGAGGGTGAACGGCGGCCGCCAGGCGAGGGCGACGCGCAGCCTGCCGGGTTCGCGGCGGGCTGCGGCCGAGGCGTCGACGGCGCCGGGCCGGTGCGGGTCCTGCGGGTGGGAGCCCTGGACGGCGTCGAGCAGCAGTGCGGCGTCGGCGACGGTACGGGCCAGGGGCCCGTTGACCGTGAGGCCGTGGAAGGCGTCGCTGTGGGGGTGCGTCGAGACGCGGCCGCGCTGCGGTTTGATGCCCACCAGATGGGTCCAGGCGGCGGGGATGCGGATGGAGCCGCCGCCGTCCGAGCCGAGGGCCGCGGGCACCAGCCCCGCCGCGACGGCGGCCGCGGAGCCGCCCGAGGAACCGCCGGGGGTGTGGTCGGCGGACCAGGGGTTGCGGGTGGCGCCGAAGGCGGGGCCCTCGGTGAACGGCCACTGCCCGAACTCGCAGGAGTTGGTCTTGCCGACGATGACGGCGCCGGCGGCCCGCAGCCGCCGTACCGCCTCGCCGTCCGCGACCGCCGGGGCGCGCTCCCCGCGGCAGCCGAAGTGGGTGGGCAGCCCGGCCACGTCCGTGTCGTCCTTGACGGCCAGCGGTACGCCGAGCAGCGGTGCGGTTTCACCCTCGGCAAGCCGCCGGTCGGCGCGCTCGGCCTCGGCGAGGGCGGCTTCGGCGCGGATGTGGCGGAAGGCGTTGAGGGTGTGCCGAACGGCCTCGATGCGGCCGAGCGCGGCCCGCACCAGCTCCACCGAGGTGGTCCGGCCCTCCCTCAGTTTCCGGGCCTGCTCGGCGAGGCCGGAGAAATCCCCTGTGGACATGACCACCCTGCGCTCCCTATCGTTCGTTCGAACGAACAGAACTGGAGGGTAACCAGATGCGCGTCAACGGATCAACCGTTCTCCTCACCGGTGTCACCGGTGGCATCGGCACCGCCCTGGCGGCCGAACTCCACCGGCGCGGAGCACGGTTGATCCTGACGGGACGCAGGCGCGACGCCGTCGAGCCGCTGGCGGCGAAGTACGGCGCCCGCGCGGTCGTCGCCGATCTGGCCGACCCCGACGACGTGGAGCGCCTCGCCGCGGAAGCGGCCGGTACCGACATCCTGCTGGCCAACGCGGCGCTGCCGTCCAGCGGTGAACTGCTCGACTACACCCCCGAGCAGATCGACCGCGCGTTGGCCGTCAACCTCCGCGCCCCGGCCGTGCTGGCCCGGCTGCTCGCCCCGGCCATGGTGGAGGCGCGCCGGGGCCATCTGGTGTTCGTGGGCTCCATCTCGGGCAAGACGGCCACCAGGCACTCCGCGCTGTACAACGCGACCAAGTTCGGGCTTCGGGGCCTCGCGCTCGGCCTGAGGCAGGACCTCCACGAGCACGGGGTCGGGGTGTCGCTGGTGCAGCCCGGTTTCGTGCGGGACGCGGGGATGTTCGCGGCGACCGGCGCCGAGCCGCCCGCGGGGATGCGCACCGTCTCACCCCGCCAGGTGGTCACGGGGGTGGTGCGCGCCGTCGAGCGCAACCGGGCCGAAGTGAACGTCGCGCCGCCGGAGATGAGGCTCCTCAGCGCGATCGGCGGCCAGTTCCCCGGCTTCTCCGAGCGCGTCCAGCGCCGCTCGGCAGGCGCGGACCGCACGGTCCGCACGGTCGTGGCGGCCCAGCGCGGCAGACGCTGAGGCCGCTGCCGGGCCCACCCCGTGTTCCACCCCCGTGCGGGGCGGGCCCCGTCGGCGCCCGGGGTCCGGACCACTGGGGAGCGGTCCGGACCCCGGGTCCCCGCCGCGGACGTGTCCCACCCGGCCGCCGGCCCTCCGCAGCGGGGTCGGCCGCCCGGCGGTGCCGGTCGTGCCGCGGTGCCGGTCGTGCCGCGACGGCGTCGGATCCTTGCACGGCGGCGGGGCCGCCCCTCCACTCCTCCGCCCCTCTGCCCCTCCGCCCCTCCGTAGTCCGCAGTCCGCAGTCCGCAGTCCGCAGTCCGCAGTCCGCGAGCGGTCCCTCCCGGCAGGACGTCGGGACCGGGGCCTCGCCGGGGGACGGGCATCGACCGGGAACCGAAGGCGAGCCGCCCGGCGCCGGGACGCCGCCGGCGGGCAGTCGGGGCGGGCCCCATCGTCGGCCCGTCCGACCCGTCCGGTCGGGCAGTCGGTGGGCCGATAGACCGAATAGACCGAATAGACCGAATAGACCGATAGACCAACGAACGTACACGCAGCGGCGCTTGGGACATACAGGGCATACGGTGACGGTCCGTCGTGCGTCAGCGGCCGAGTGCCGGGATGACCTCCTCGCCGTAGGCGTCGATCGTCGCCTCCTGCGCGTCGTGCATGTTGTAGACGGCGAACTGGTCCACTCCCAGCTCGCGCAGCGCCCGCAGCCTCTCGATGTGCGCGGAGGGCGGGCCCAGCAGGCAGAAGCGGTCGACGATCTCGTCGGGCACGAAGTCCGTCGACGGGTTTCCGGCGCGGCCGTGGTGGCTGTAGTCGTACCCCTGCCGCTCCTTGATGTACGCGGTCAGGGCCTCCGGCACCATGGCCGAGTGCTCCCCGTAGCGCGAGACCAGGTCGGCGACGTGGTTGCCTACCATCCCCCCGAACCAGCGGCACTGGTCGCGGGCGTGCCCGAGGTCGTCGCCCACGTACGCGGGCGCGGCCACGCAGATCGTGATCGCCTCCGGGTCGCGGCCCGCGTCGGCCGCTGCCTCGCGGACCGCCCTGACCATCCACTCGGTCAGGTAGGGGTCGGCGAGCTGGAGGATGAACCCGTCGGCCTTCTGCCCGGCGAGGGCCAGGGCCTTCGGCCCGTACGCCGCCATCCACACGGGCAGTCTGCCGTCCCGCACCCAGGGAATGCGGATCGGGTTGCCGTCGACGACGGCCTCGCGGCCCTCGGCGAGATCGCGGATGACATCGATGGCCTCGCCCAGCCGGGCCAGGGTGTCGGGCCTGCGGCCGGCCACCCGCATCGCCGAGTCACCGCGGCCGATACCGCAGACGGTGCGGTTGCCGAACATGTCGTTCAGGGTGGCGAAGGCCGAGGCCGTCACCTCCCACGCCCGGGTGCCCGGGTTGGTGACCATGGGACCGACGTGCATTTCCCTGGTGTGCTCGAGGATCTGGCTGTAGACGACGAACGGCTCCTGCCACAGCACCGCCGAGTCGAACGTCCAGCCGTAGCGGAAGCCGTTTCGTTCCGCGCGGCGCATCAGGCCGACGACCGCCGAGGCCGGCGGGTCCGTCTGGAGGACGAGTCCGAAGTCCATGTGTACCTCCTGGGTCGGGTTCCGCTGGTTCGAGTGCCGCGTCAGGCGGGGTTCGCCCGTCAGCGGCGGCGCGACGGGGCAAGCGCCGCCCGGCGCGGCACCGGTTCCGCTTCGGGCGGGGTCTGCCCGTCAGCACCCGGCGCGGAGCGGAGCGGCGTCCGGTGCGGTGGATCGCAGGGCGCCGGATCGGCCTCGTGGTGGGCCCACCCGGTTGGTTCGGCAACGCGGCGAGTCGCCGTGCCGGGCGGCGCGACGGGGCAGGCGTCGCCCGGCGCGACACTAGTTCAGGTACTGGCAGGTCGAGCGGGGGGTGAAGACGCCGTGGCCGGCCCGGCCGGTGAACTCCCGCTGGTCGATGACGACTTCACCGCGGGAGAGCACGGTCTCGACCCGCCCGGTGACCCGCTTGCCCTCGTAGGCCGAGTAGTCGACGTTCATGTGGTGGGTCTTCGCGGAGAGGACCTGCTCCGCGTGCGGGTCGTACACGACGATGTCGGCGTCGGCGCCCGGCGCGATGGTGCCCTTCTTCGGGTAGAGGCCGAACATCCGGGCGGGCGCGGCGCAGGCGATCTCGATCCAGCGGCGGCGGGAGATGCGGCCGTCGAGGACCGCCTGGTGCAGCAGGTCCATCCGGTTCTCCACGCCGGGCAGCCCGTTGGGGATCCTGGAGAAGTCACCGCGGCCGAGGTCCTTCTGGCCGGAGAAGCAGAACGGGCAGTGGTCGGTGGAGACCACCTGGAGGTCGTCGGTCCGCAGCCCGCGCCACAACGCGGCCTGGTGCTCCCTGGGCCGCAGCGGTGTGCTGCACACGTACTTGGCGCCCTCGAAGCCCGGTTCGGCGAGGTTGTCGGTGGACAGGAACAGGTACTGCGGACAGGTCTCGCCGAACACCGGCAGTCCCTTGTCCCGGGCGGCGGCCAGTTCGGCGACGGCCTCCTCGGCCGAGACGTGCACGACGTACAGCGGCGCCCCGGCGACGCGGGCGAGCTGGACGGCCCGGTGCGTGGCCTCGGCTTCCAGCAGCACTCTGCGGACCTCGCCGTGGTACCGGGGGTCGGTCTCGCCGCGCGCCAGGGCCTGTTCGACGAGGACGTCGATCGCGATGCCGTTCTCCGCGTGCATCATGATCAGCCCGCCGTTGGCGGTGCCGCGCTGCATGGCGCGCAGGATCCGGCCGTCGTCGCTGTAGAAGACGCCGGGGTAGGCCATGAACAGCTTGAAGGAGGTGACGCCCTCCTCGACGAGCAGGTCCATCTCCTTCAGCGAGGACGCGTCGACGTCGGAGAGGATCATGTGGAAGCCGTAGTCGATGGCGCAGTTGCCGTCGGCCTTGGCGTACCAGGCGTCGAGTCCCTCGCGCAGGGTCCGGCCCTTGGTCTGGACGGCGAAGTCCACGATGGTGGTGGTACCGCCCCAGGCGGCGGCCCGGGTGCCCGTCTCGAAGGTGTCGGACGCGAAGGTGCCGCCGAAGGGCAGCTCCATGTGGGTGTGCGCGTCGACCCCGCCCGGGATGACGTACTTCCCGGTGGCGTCGATGGTGCGGTCGGCGGTCCAGCTCCCGGCGGCGGCCGAGCCGTGGGCGGCGAGGGCGGCGACGCGGCCGTCCTCGACCAGGACGTCGGCACGGGTCTCGTCGGCGGCCGTCAGGACGAGTCCGCCTCGGATCAGGGTGCGGTTGCTCATGGTCATCCCCTCGCGTGGACTAGATGCTGCGCAGGGTGCGTTCGAGGATCGAGGCGCCCTCCTCCGCCTCGGCGACGGTGAGGGACATCGGCGGCGCGATCCGCAGGACGCTGGTGTCGTGGCCGCCGCCCTTGCCGATGAGCAGTCCGCCTTCGCGGGCGGTCTCGAGCGCGGCGGCGGCCGCCTCGGGGAACGCCTCGTCCGTGCCCGGCCGGACCAGTTCGACGCCGATCATCAGTCCCCGTCCCCGTACTTCGCGCACGGCGGGGACCCCGGCGGCGATGCCCCGGAGCCGCTCGATGAGCAGTCCGCCGACCCTCCGCGCGTTGCCCTGGAGGTCGTGCTCCAGCAGGTACGAGAGGTTCGCGAGCCCCGCCGCCGCGGTGACGGGCGAACCTCCGAACGTGGAGATGGAGTTGGCGTCGATGCAGTTCATCACCTCGGCGCGGGCGACGACGCCGCCGAGGGACATCCCGTTGCCGATGCCCTTGGCGAAGGTGAAGATGTCCGGGGGGCCGTTCTGCGCGTGCGCCTGCCAGCCCCAGAAGTGCTCCCCCGTCCGGCCCCAGCCGGTCTGCACCTCGTCGGCGATCCACAGGATCCCGTGCCGGTCCAGGACTTCGCGGAAGGCCGCGTACAGCCCGTCCGGCGGGGAGGTGAAGCCGCCGACGCCCTGGACGGGTTCGGCGATCAGCGCGGCCACGTCCCGGGTGTGGCCGAGCAGGTCCTCCAGGTCGGCGACGCACGCCTCGGTGAACTGCGCGTCGGAGAGGCCCGCGTAGGGGCCGCGGGTGCGGATGCCCCCGTGCACGTACAGGGTCTGCACCGGGGAGAGGGCCGTCGGTGACCAGGAGCGGTTGCCGGTGACGGCCACGGCCGAGAAGGAGCGTCCGTGGTAGCTGTTGCGCATCGCCAGGATCTGGCCGGACCTGCGGTAGGCGGTGGCCAGCAGCAGGGCGGTGTCGTTGGCCTCGGTGCCGGAGGTGGTGAAGAAGACCCGGGCGTCGGGGATGTGGGACAGTGCGGCGATCCGCTCGGCCAGCTCCACCATGGGGCGGTTGAGGTAGAGGGTCGAGGAGTGGATGATCCGGCCGGCCTGCTCGCTCACCGCCTTGGTGACCTCGGGCAGGGCGTGGGCGGTCATGGTGGTGAGGATGCCGCCGAAGAAGTCGAGGTAGCGGTTGCCGTCCGCGTCCCAGACGTGCCGGCCCTCCCCGTGGGTGATCTCGACGGGCTGCCGGTAGTAGAGCGCGACCCAGTCGGGGATGACGGCGCGGTGCCGCCCGTACAGGTCGTTCACGGCCTGACCAGCCCCTCGTAGGCGTCGGGCCGCCGGTCGCGGTAGAAGGCCCACTGCCGGCGCACCTCGTCGATGAGGCCGAAGTCGAGGTCCCTGACGACCAGTTCCTCTTCCCTGTCGCTGGCGACGTCGCCGACGAACTGCCCGCGCGGGTCGACGAAGTAGCTGGTGCCGTAGAAGTCGTTGTCGCCGTACTCCTCCTGGCCGACCCGGTTGATGGCGGCGATGAAGTACTCGTTGGCGACGGCCGCGGCCGGCTGCTCCAGCTGCCAGAGGTAGGCGGACAGGCCCCGGGAGGTGGCCGACGGGTTGTAGACCAACTGGGCTCCGCTGAGTCCGAGTTGGCGCCAGCCCTCCGGGAAGTGCCGGTCGTAGCAGATATAGACGCCGACCTTGCCGACGGAGGTGTCGAAGACGGGCCAGCCGGCGTTGCCGGGCCTGAAGTAGTACTTCTCCCAGAATCCCCTGACCTGGGGGATGTGGTGCTTGCGGTACTTGCCGAGATAGCCGCCGTCGGCGTCGATCACGGCGGCGG
The DNA here is from genome assembly GCF_003122365.1 of Streptomyces spongiicola. NCBI lineage: Bacteria > Bacillati > Actinomycetota > Actinomycetes > Kitasatosporales > Streptomycetaceae > Streptomyces > Streptomyces spongiicola. The sequence goes on along the minus strand of NZ_CP029254.1, from coordinate 6,301,967 downwards.
TGTTGTAGTAGAAGCCGGAGTCCTCGACCTCGAAGACGGGGACGACGATCACCATCCCGGTCTCCCGGGCCAGGTCCCGCATGCGGAGCACCGTGGGGCCCTCCGGGACGGGTTCGGCCCAGCGGTAGTGCTCCGGATCCTGCACCTGGCAGAAGTAGGGGGCGTTGAAGACCTCCTGGAATCCGATGACCCCGGCGCCCTGCCGGGCCGCCGCACGGGCGTGCTCCTCATGCTTGGCGATCATGGATTCGGTGTCGCCGGTCCAGGTGGCCTGGACGAGCGCGGCGCGAACGACGTTGGTCATCGGGGCCTTCCTTCGTGGATACCCCCGGCTTCGGCCGGGGGAGGGAACGAAGCTCCTGCGGAGCGGGGCGGGGGGAGCCGGTTCGCCGCCGGGGCGGACCGGCGTCCATCGGCCACCGGCCAACAGCCGCTCCGCACAAGGGAGCTGATGCGATGTGAGGCGTGGCACGGCAGTTCAGGCGGGCTTTCGAGTACCGCTCCTCCCCCACCGGCGAGCAGGCGGCTGAGCTGTCGCGCACGTTCGGCTGCGTCCGCCTCGTCCGCAACAGGGCACCGGAGGGGCGCACCCCGGCGGGCTACGGCGAGCAGCGCCGTGTCTCCTACGCACGGCCGTCCGCCGCGCTGACGGTGTGGAAGAGGGCCCAGCCGCTGGACATCCGCCGGTCGCGTCCGCTCCCTGAGGGCGCGGTACCGGCGACGGTGACCGTGTCCCGCGCACGCAACACTCTGGCCGCCGGGCCGGCGGCCGCTGCCTGTGGAGACGGTGTAGGACCTCAACCGGAATCCTCCCGGACGGGGCGGTCGTCGGTGAAGCAGGAAGCCCGGCGGGTGACCGCCGGAATCCCCCGCCATCACATCAGGCGGGGGAGGACGCCGAGAGCCGCTCCTTCGACACGTCAGAGCCTCTACGCCCGTAGACGTGATGCGTAGGAGGAGACGGTAAGCCCCGTCACACACGGGGGCAAGACCATCGTCGTCAACCCGCGGTGTCGATCATGTTTCGCACCCGAGCGGTCGGCATACGGCGTATACCGCGTTCTCTCAGGCTCCGATGAGACCTGCGACGCGCAGCGCATGCACCAGATCGCGCTCGCTCCCGGGCGACACCGCGCGGGCCGCGGAGAGCAGTTGCGGAACGAGGCGGCGGGGGTCGGCAGCGGCGATCAGTGCGCCCTCCTCCGGTGTGCGGACCCGGAGGAAGGCCGCGAGCAGCGCGTCCGCCTCGCGGCCGCCGCCCGCGTCGGCGAGGGCGAGGGCGGCGTCCGCGATCTCGCCGGCGGGCCGGGACACGCCCTGGCGGAGCAGCCGGCCGCAGTCGTCCTCGCGGCCCGCCGAGGCGAGGGCGCCGGCGGCCTCGGCGAGCCGCTCCGGCGGCAGCGAGGCCACCTCCCACAGGAGGGTCGGCCAGTCGGCGGCCAGCCCCGAGCGGTGCAGTTCGGCGGCGAGCACCGGCAGCCGGGCCGCGGGCCCCGACGCGGCCTCGCAGAGCAGGACGTGCGCCTCTCCGCCGCGGCCCTCCGCACGCAGCAGGCCGAGCGCGGCGACGGTCGCCAGGGCCGCCCGGCCCTCGGGCGGCACGGTCAGCGACACCGGGCTGAACTCGGGGAGGTACCAGCGCTGGAGGTACTTGCTGCGGCATGCCCGGGTGGCCCTGAGGCCGGGGGTGCGCAGTCCGAGCGCGTCGGCGAGCAGACCGGTCGGTTCGACCTGGGTCTCGCCGCGGAAACCGAGAGCCACGGGCGGCAACCAGCGCGCCAGGCGCAATCGGGGCGCCAGGCGGAGACCAGGGCGACAGGCGCAATCGGGGCCCCGGGCGACAGCCAAGGCACCGGGCCGAAACCGGGACACCGGACGGAAACCGAGAGCCACGGGCGGCAACCAGCGCGCCAGGCGCAATCGGGGCGCCAGGCGGAGACCAGGGCGACAGGCGCAATCGGGGCCCCGGGCGACAGCCAAGGCACCGGGCCGAAACCGGGACACCGGACGGAAACCGAGAGCCACGGGCGGCAACCAGCGCGCCAGGCGCAATCGGGGCGCCGAGCGGAGACCAGGGCGACAGGTGCAATCGGGGCGCCGGGCGACAGCCAAGGCAGCGGGCGGCCAACAGCGCGCCGGGCGGAAACCGAGGGCCACGGGCGGCAACCAGCGCGCCAGGCGCAATCGGGGCGCCGGGCGACAGCCAAGGCCACGCGCGGCGACCAGCGCACCAGGCGCGCTCGGGGTGCAGGGCGACAGCCAAGGCAAAGGCAGCGGAGGAAGACCGGGGCGCCGGGCGGGAACCGGGAGGGTGGGGCGTGAGTCGGGCTGCGGGGCGGGCGCGGAGGGCCGGTTCGGCCCCACGGGCGCCGCCGCGGGTACCGGCCGGAACCGGGAGGACACCGCGCGGGCATCGGACGGGCATCGGACGGGCATCGGACGGGCATCGGACGGGCATCGGACGGGGCGCGCAACCGGCACGGCCGGCCGGGCCCGTGCCGGTTGCGCGCCCCGTCAGGCCCGCGTCCCCGCGCCTCCCCCGATGCCCTGGCGGTCCGGGGTCAGGGCGGCGGCCCGGCGGGCCGGGTCGGGGTAGCGGGCCTCGACCGACGCGTCGAGCAGGCGCAGCTCGGTCCGCACCGCCGCCAGGTGCCGCTCGGGCAGCCCGGCGGCCAGGAGTCCGTCGAAGAGCGCCCTCAGCCGCCGGCAGACCTGCAGGGAGCCGGCGCCGTACTCGCGGATCTCGGTGACGGCGAGCTGGAGGAAGTCCTCCCAGGAGCGGCCGGGGACCCGGAGCCGCGGCACACCGCGGGCGTCGCGGAGGGTGTAGCGGCCGCTCAGCTCCAGCCGGCCGAGGGTGTGCAGGAACGCCTCGATGTGGTTGAGGACCTGTACCGCCGTCGTGGGGTCGTTCACCGCCGGGGAGAGAGCCCTGATGGCGATGTCGACGAGTACGCGCAGTCCGAAGGCGGGATCCTGCTCGATCGTCCGTTCGACACCGAGGGCGACGAGTCCGGTCAGCTCCCGCGCCGGCGGCGGTGTGGAGCCGTGCACCTCGAACAGCGTCACCCCGGGCGGCACGAAGTCGCCGACGGGGTGGGCGAGCACCACGAGGCAGTCGTACCGCTCGGCGAGCGCGGCGAGCCGTTCCGGGGCGAACCCCTGGAGCGCGCCGCCCGCCGCGGAGGGCACCCGGGTCACGGGCCCCTCGGGCGCCCGGGGTGCGTCCGCGCGGTCGAGTGCGCCGCTCGCGGCCAGCAGCGCCCCCTGGTGGATCACCCGCCGTCCGGCCCGTGCGACCAGGGCGGCGATGGCCACGGGCCGCAGGTTGTGGATGAAGCGGTTGAGGTACATGAGCAGCAGCACCAGGCTGACGGCGACCGCCGCTCCCGCGAGGGTGACACCCAGATCGGGCACGAAGTCCGTCTCGATGCTGCGCAGCAGCGAGAAGGCGAAGGAGAAGGTCCCGGTGAAGGTCGCCAGCACGGCCTTCTGGAGCCGGTCCCGGTACCACAGCCGCATGTAGCGCGGCGAGAGCGTCCCGGTGGCCTGCTGGACGACGAGGATGCCGATGGTCACGACGAAGCCGAGCAGGGCGACCATCGCTCCGACGATGGAGCTGAGGACGCTGCTCGCGGTGGACGGGGAGTACCGCCACTCCGCCGGCACCCGGACGGCGCCGTCGAGTGCCACGGCGGCCTCCGCCAGGAGCGAGCCGAGGGCGATCCCGAGCAGCGGGACGATCCAGAGGCAGGCGATGGTGTACTGGCGCAGCGCGAAGGCCGTCGCCCAGGACATGGGCGCGGGGACCCGGCCGGTCTTCCGTCGTGCGGTTCTCGCCTCCACGTCGGAGCCCTTCCCCGTACCGGAGAATTCGCCCCGAAAAGCCCGGAATGCAGGAATTACCTAAGCTGATGGGGCGGCGTCCGCTCGCGACCCGGGGCGAAAGGGGTTCAGGATGGGCGACTACCCCCTCATCGAGAACCACGGGCTGATCGGTGACCTGCAGACCGCGGCGCTGGTGAGCACTCAGGGGACGATCGACTGGTACTGCACGCCGCGGTTCGACTCACCGAGCGTCTTCGGCTCGCTGCTGGACTGCGAGAACGGCGGGCACTTCAAGGTCGCGCCCGTGGACCGGACGTACGCCACCAGGCAGTTGTACCTTCCCGACACCGCGGTCCTGGTCACCCGTTTCATGACCGAGGCGGGCGCGGGCGAGGTCGTCGACTTCATGCCGGTCACGGGATCGACGGCCACCCGGCGGCACCGGCTGGTGCGGCTGCTGCGCTGTGTCCGCGGCAGCCTCACCTTCAAGGTGGACATCGCTCCCCGATTCGACTACGGCCGCTCCCCGCACAAGCTGCACTACACCGAGCGCGGGGCGGTGTTCGCCGCCGACGGCCTGGAGCTGACGGTCCACGCGGTCCGCGAGAGGGGGGACGACCGGCTGGTTCCCCTCGACCTCGGCGACCACGACATGCACTTCGGCATCACCCTGGAGGCCGGCCAGGAGCGCGGGGTGGTGCTGGAGACCTTCGCGGACGGCCCGCCGCGCCACGTCCACCACGCCGAGTTCCTCCGGCTCTTCGACGAGACCGTGCGGTTCTGGCGGGGCTGGCTCGGCCAGTCCCGCTACTCGGGCCGCTGGCGGGAGGCGGTGGAGCGGTCGGCGATCACACTGAAGCTGATGACGTACGCGCCGAGCGGCGCGATCGTGGCGGCCCCCACGGCCGGGCTGCCCGAGCAGCTCGGCGGCGAGCGGAACTGGGACTACCGGTTCACCTGGATCCGCGACGCCTCCTTCTCCGTGTACGCGCTGCTGGGACTCGGCTTCACCGACGAGGCCCAGGCCTTCATCGGCTGGCTGCGCGACCGCGTCCACGAGAAGGCCGGCCGCGGCGGCGGCTCGGGGCCGCTGAACATCATGTACCGGGTCGACGGCTCCTCCGACCTCGAGGAGGAGGTCCTCCGGAACTGGAAGGGCTACGAGGGCTCCAGCCCCGTCCGGATCGGGAACGGCGCCGCCTCCCAGCTCCAGCTCGACATCTACGGCGAGGCGCTGGACAGCATCTTCTTCGCACACCAGCGGGGCATCCGGCTCGACCACCGCGGCTGGACCTCGCTGCGCACGCTCCTGGACTGGCTCAGCGACCACTGGGACCAGCCCGACGAGGGGCTCTGGGAGACGCGGGGCGGGCGCCGGGACTTCACCTACGGACGGGTGATGTCGTGGGTCGCCTTCGACCGGGCGCTGCGGCTGGCGGCGGCGAGCGGCCGGCCGGCCTCCCTCGAACGCTGGGCCCGTGAGCGGGACAGGCTGTACGAGCAGGTCCTCGCCAGGGGCTGGAACGAGCGGCGGCAGGCGTTCGTACAGCACTACGACACCGATGTGCTCGACTCGTCGCTGGTACGGATGTCCACGGTCGGCTTCATCACCCCCGACGACCCGATGTGGACCGCCACGCTGGACGCCATGGACCGCGAGCTTGTGAACGACAGCCTCGTCTACCGGTACAACCCCGAAGCGTCCCCCGACGGTCTGCGAGGCTCCGAGGGCACCTTCTCGCTGTGCACGTTCATGTACGTCGACGCGCTGGCGCGGGCCGGCCGGCTGAACCAGTCGAGGCTGGTGCTGGAGAAGATGCTCACCTACGCCAACCATCTCGGCCTGTACTCCGAGGAGATCGCCCTGACCGGACGCCAGCTGGGCAACTTCCCGCAGGCGTTCACCCATCTGGCGTTCATCGACACGGCGCTCACCCTGGACGCGCAGCTCAACCGCGCGCAGGGGGACGGCCGCCCGCCCCGGGCCCCGGCGGAGTCCAACCTCTGAAGACGTCCCGCGGCGCGTGTCCCCGGCGGGCGGGCCCCGCACGGGCGGTCAGCCCGGTGCCGGGCCCAGCAGGACGAGCCGGTCCTCCGGGCCCGGCCGTGCGGGCCGGGACTCGGTGACCGGCTCCAGACGGCCGCCGGCGCCCAGCACGAACAGGGCGTCGTGACCGGGCGGCGGGCGCTCGCCCGGCGCGCCCACCGTGAAGCTCGCCCCCCGGCCGTGGCGGTCCGCCAGCACGTCCCGGCCCAGGCCCGGGCCGAAGAGCACGTCCGGGCCCGTGCGGGTGGCGACGGCGCCGGGGCCGTGCGGGGGCGGTGCGACACGGTGGACCGGTCCGTCGACGCTGTCCTGAGCGACGACGGAGACCAGCGCGTTGAAGTCGTCGTCGTCGGTGAGCAGAAGGACGGAGTCGACCCCTTCGAGCCGCCCGGACGGGTCGGTGGCCGCGGCGAGGAGCTCCCCCGGGGCCGGTTCGATCCCGGCGCGCCGGACCCGCTGCCGCTGCTCCTCCGTGGCGGTCCACACCGTGACCTCCACCCCCGCGGACTTCAGGCACCGGGCCAGGTCGACCGACCAGGGCCGCCCGCCCACCACCAGCTGCCGCGCGCGGGCCGGGAGGGTGATGCCCAGCCGGGCGGCGACCGGTGCCGCGGTCAGGCCGTAGACGAGGACGGTCCCCACGATCACCAGGAACGTGACCGGCAGGATCGCCTCCGAACCGGGCAGCCCCTCGCCGTCCAGGGTCGAGGCGAAGGCGGACGCGGTGGACGCGGCGACGATGCCGCGCGGCGCCATCCAGGCGACGAACAGCCGCTCCCCGCGTGGAAGTCCGTGCCCGTGGGTGGAGATCCAGGCGACCAGCGGCCGGACCACCAGCACGAGGGCGCCGACCAGGACGAGGGCGGGCAGCAGCACGGGCAGCACGGACGACGGGGCCACTCCGGCCGAGATGGTCACGAACAGCAGTCCGATGACGAGCTGCACCAGGGTCTCGAAGAAGGGCCGCCGGGCCGGCATGCCCAGGCCCGGGAGATTGGCCACGGCGAGTCCCGCCACCACCGCCGCGATCAGTCCCGTGTCGTCGCGCACGATGTCGCAGCCCGCCGACACCGCGACCACCGTCGCGAGCTGGGCGAGCGTCCCCAGCGTCTCCCCGAGCCGGAGCCTGCGGAGGAGGAACCACAGCACCGCGGTTCCCACCGCGCCGCCGGCCAGCCCGACCAGCCAGCTCAGCGTGAACTCGCCCGGGTGGAAGCCGCGGCCGACGCGGAAGTCGCCGACGAGCAGGGAGTGCAGGACGAGGGCGCCGAGGATGGCCCCGACCGGGTCGACCAGCGTCCCCTCCCAGATCAGGATGCGCCGCACCCGGTCCGGGGGGCGTACGTGGTCGAGCAGCGGTCCGACCACCGTCGGCCCGGAGACGACCAGTACGGCGCCCAGCAGCAGGGCCACCGGGAAGGGGACGGCGAACAGCGCGGGGGCGAGCCCCGTGACGGAGGCCCAGCCGGCCAGGACGCCGAGGAACAGCAGCCGGAGCACCACCGAGCGGGTGGCGCCCCGCAGATGGGCCGGCCGGAGCCCGAGGCCGGCGTCGTAGAGGATCACCGCGACGGACAGCGAGACGATCGAGGAGAAGTTGCCCGGCGCCAGTCTGTCCGGATGCACGACGTCGGTGAGGGCGCCCGCCGTGAACCCGGCGGGCAGCAGCAGGATCAGCGCCGGGATGCGCAGCCTGCTCGCCGCGATCTGGCACCCGACCGCGAGCAGCATGATCAGGGCGATGCCCAGGAGGAACCGGTCGGGGGGCAGCACGCGTGGACGTCACCCGCTCCCGGTGGTGCCGCCGCCCTGGCGCAGATCGGACTCGGAGAGGGACTCCAGCTCCGCATGGGTGTCGAGCCAGTAGAGCAGGACGAGCGCGGGCCCGACGAGGAGCACCGCGACGACGGTGACGACCAGCAGCCACACCAGCGTCGACGGGGCGCCCGCGGCCTGCTCGATGCTCAGGGAGGTCGGGATGAGGTACGGGCGCTGGGCGACGCCCCAGGCGACGACGGCGGCGCCGACGATGCCCGTGGCGGTGAACCGGGACCAGCGGGTGTGCCCCCGCAGCAGCATCACCGCCGTCGCCACCGTGCAGGCCACGGCCACGAGGGCGAGCACCAGCCCGGCGCCCTGGGTGAGCCCGTTCCACAGGTGCGGGGAGTCGGTGGGTACGACGAAGAGCGCGGCCACCCCGAGCAGGGCGGCGGCGGCGAGGGCGCCCAGGGCCCGGCGCCGGAAGTAGCCGACGAGATCGGGGGCGTTCCAGCGTTCGGCGTCGCAGGAGAGGAACACCGCGCCGAGGAAGGCGGTCCCGGTCACCGTGAGCAGACCGAAGAAGAAGGACGTCGGGTTGGCCCAGGCGTCCGCCGACGCGGTGGTGCCGGGCGCGACCCGGCCGGAGGCGATGCCGCCGACGGCGGCGCCGAGGAAGTACGGGGTGAGCAGTGAGGAGACGGCGAACAGCGCCCCGTACAGCCGACGGCCGGCCACCCGTTTGATCGGCTTGCGCAGCGCGAAGCCGGCGCCGCGCAGGACCAGGCCGACGACGGCGAGGGCCAGCGGGAGCCACATGGACGAGAACACCGTCTGGAAGAGCACCGGGAACCCGGTCCACATGATGACGAGGACGAAGATCAGCCAGACGTTGTTCACCTCCCACACGGGTGCCATGGCGTGGTCGATCAGCCACCGGGGCCGCTTTCCGCGCTCGGCGCCGCCCGCGGTGAGGTCCCAGAACCCGGCGCCGTAGTCGGTGCCGCCGGCGCAGGCGTAGGCGGCGACGGCGAGCAGCAGCACCAGGGCGACGATGCCTGCGGTCGTCATGGTGTCCCGTCCTCCTCCTCGCGGGCCCCCTGGCCGGCGGCCGCGGCCGGTACGGCGGCGCGCGGGCCGTAGGGCGTCTCGGTCTCCGGGCCCTCGGCGGGGATGGCCGTCCCGGCCGCCGCGTCCTCGATTCGCCAGCGGGTGCGCATCTTGAGCAGCACCGCGAGGAGCGAGCCGAAGATGAAGACGTACACGACGACGACCACACCGAACATGGTCCAGAGGGTGGCGGACCGGGTCGAGGTGACCGCCTCGGCGACCCGCATGTTCTGGTAGACGATCCAGGGCTGCCGCCCCACCTCGGTGGCGATCCAGCCGCACTCGACGGCGACGACGGAGGCGACCCCGGCGCAGGCCGCGCCGCGGTAGAACCACCGCGACCGGGGCAGTCGTTCGGCCGCGGGCCGCTTCCGCCTGCGCCACACGGCCCACGCGTAGCAGAGCACGAGCAGCCCCAGCAGCGAACCGATGACGACCATGATGTCGAAGGCCCAGTGGACGATCGTGGCCTCGGTGGGGTCGGGCCGGTCGGCGGCGGGTACCGAGGTGAGGCCGGTGACCCGGGTGTCGGGCCGGAAACCGGCCAGGATGGAGTCGAGTTGGGGGATCCTGATGCCGCCGGTGACGGTGCCGTCGGGGTGCAGTCGGCCGAAGATGTACTCCGGCACATGGGTGTCGGTCTCCCACACGAGTTCCATGGCGGCGAACTTGATCGGCTGCTTGTGGAACACGGAGCGGGCGATGGTGTCGCCGAGTACGAACTGGACGGGTGTGAGGACCGCCGCGACGGTGAACGGGACGGCGAAGCCGATCCGGTGGTAGTGGTCCCAGCGGCCCCTCAGGATGCCGACGGCGTAGACGCCCGCGACGACGAACCCCGCGGTCATGAACATCGCCACCACGAAGTGCCAGAACTGCGGCCCGAACATCGGGGTGAAGATGGCCTTCCAGACGTCGACGTCCACGGGATTGCCCGTGGAGTCGAGCCGGAATCCCTGGGGGGTGTTCATCCAGGAGTTGGCCGCGAGGATGCCGAAGGTGCCGAGCAGCGCGGTGGCCGGCAGCGGCAGACCGAGGAGGAAGTGGGTGCGGGCCGGCAGCCGCCGCCAGCCGTAGAGGTAGACGGCGATGAGGACGGCCTCCAGGAAGAACGCCCACGCCTCGACGCCGAAACCGATACCGAAGACGTCGCCCCAGCGGCCCATCAGTCCCGGCCAGAGCAGCCCGAACTCGAAGGACAGCACGGTGCCGGTGACGACGCCGACGGCGAACTGGAGGGCCATCACGGCCGACCAGCGGCGGGCGAGCAGCAGGGACGTGGGGTCGTTCCGGCGCAGCCCCCGGTAGTGCATGATCAGGGTGATCAGCGGCAGTGCCACCCCCATCGGCACCAGGATGATATGGGAGGCGAGCGTGAACGCCATCAGCTCCCGGGCCGGCAGCAGTTGGGCGGGCGCCTCCGCGAGCAGCAGTTGCGCCCCGGGCGGCAGGGATACCGGATTGTGCATGTGTGCCTTCGGTCGTCGGAACCCTTCGGATCGCGCGCGGAGTCAGCCGCCGGTGGCGAACCCGGGGTAGAGGGTCATGCCTCCGTCGACGAAGAGCGTGGTGCCCACCACGTAGTCCAGGAGGTCGGAGCTGAGGGCGACGACGGCGCGGGCGATGTCCTCGGGCTCTCCGACGCGGGCGTACGGGATGAGGGTGAGCAGGTCCCGTTCGGCGTCCGGGGTGTCCCAGGCGTCCTTGTTGATCGGGGTCCTGACGGCACCGGGCGCCACCGCGTTGACCCGGATCTTCTTCGGCGCCAGCTCCTGGGCGAGGGTCTCCATCAGCATCCGCACGCCGCCCTTGGAGGAGGCGTAGTTGGCGTGGCCGGCCCAGGGGATGGCCTGGTGGACCGAGCTCATGCAGACGATCTTCCCGGCGGAGCGGGACACCTCGGGGACGACGCCGCGCCGCTGGAACTCCCTGGCGGCCTCGCGCGCGCACAGGAACTGGCCGGTGAGGTTGACGTCGATGACCTTCTGCCACTGGGCGAGGGTCATGTCGGTGAGCGCGGCGTCCCGCTGGAGGCCGGCGTTGGCGACGAGGATGTCGATGGTGCCGAACTCCTCGACCATCCGCCGCGTCATCGCGACGACCTGCTCCTCGTCGGAGACGTCGGCCTCGTGCGCGTAGGCGCGGACACCGGTGGCGGCGATCTCCCTGACGACCGCGTCGGCGGCTTCCCGGCCCGCCACGAAGTTGACCACGACGTCCGCGCCGGCCCGGCCGAGGGCGATCGCCGTCGCCTTCCCGATGCCCGAGTTGGCGCCGGTGACCAGTGCCTTCTGGCCCTTGAGCAACTGCGGAACCGGGTATGGTGCCGCTCCGGCCTGGGAACTCACGCTGCCTCCTTCGAACGCCCCGCCTTCGGCCCGGGGGCCGCGGGCGGCGCTGGACGGAACCCGCGCGCAACGGAACCACCGGCGTGCGGCGTCAGGCGGACAGCGCACGGCCGTGTGGGCCGTTGGGTGCCCGATGTTCGCCCGGTCGGCTCAGCCGCGGAGCCGCTCGGCCAGGTGGTCGCCGACGCGCAGGGCGTTGGCGATGGCGGTCAGCGACGGGTTGACGGCGCCGATGCTCGGGAAGAAGCTCGTGTCCACGGCATAGAGGTTGTCGAGGTCGTGGGCCTTGCAGTTGACGTCCAGCGCGGAGGTCGCGGAGTCGTGGCCGAAGCGCACGGTGCCGGCCTGGTGGGCGGTCGCCCCGATGGGCATGCCCTTGTGCAGATAGAGGCTGTGCGGCAGCAGATGGTGCTCGTGCATCCCCAGCCGGCCCAGCATGCCCTGCAGTTTGCGGCGCAGCCGGTTCAGTGCGGTGATGTTGTTCTTCTCGTCGAGGGCGAGTCGGATGCCGCCGTCCCGGTCCAGGGTGACCCGGTTGCCGGGGTCCGGGAGGTCCTCCCCGCACAGCCAGAAGTCGACGGCGTGGCGGGCCAGTACCTCGAACGGCATCTGGGGTGTCACCGCCCCCGCCCAGCGCGGCGCCTCGCCGTGGATCTGCTCGGCGTCGGACTTGCCGAGCATCTGGATCCCGCCCAGGGGGTACTCCCAGTCGTCCGCGCCCAGGTACCAGTCGTGCAGGGCGAGGGTCTTCTGGAAGCGGGTGTCGTTGGGTTCCTTCGACACCGCCATCAGCGCGAGGTTGTTGTGCCGCATGTAGTGGCGCCCCACCACGCCCGAGCTGTTGGCGAGCCCGTCCGGGTGCCGGTCGCCGGCCGACGCCAGCAGCAGGGCCGCGGTGTTGACGGCGCCGCAGGCCACGGCGACGAGGTGGGAGGAGAACCGGGCCTCGGTGCCGTCGGCGAGTTCCGCGACGACGGCGGTGACGGTGCGGCCCCCGGGGTCGGTCTCCAGCCTGGTCACCCGGGCGTGGGTGACCAGGTCCACGTTGGGGTGCTCCAGGGCGGGTTCGACGCAGATGACCTGTGCGTCGGACTTGCCGCGCACCGGGCAGGGGAAGCCGTCGACCCGGTCGCAGCGGATGCAGACGCTGGAGCGGGTGGCGCGGCCCTCGCCGTCCTGCGTCAGGTTGACGCCGATGGGCAGGTGGAAGGGGTGCAGGCCCTGCTTCTCCAGGTCGTCGCTCAACTGCTGGATGCGCGGCTCGTGCGCGACGGGCGGGTGGCGGTACTGGCCGCTCACCGCGCCCTCCGTGGGGTCCTCGCCGTGGCTGCCGTGCACGAGGTAGAGGTGCTCCGCCTGGGTGTAGTAGGGCTCCAGGTCCGCGTAGCCCAGCGGCCACGCCGGGGACACCCCGTCGTGGTGGTGCACCACCCCGAAGTCCTCGGGGCGCAGCCGGAAGAGCGCGGCGCCGTAGAACTTGGTGTTGCCGCCGACGTAGTAGTTGACCTCGGGCGGGAAGGAGTTGCCGTGTTTGTCGTACCAGAACTCGGGGGCGCGGTACCTGCCCTTGACGAAGACGGCCGTGGAGTCCCAGTTGTCGCGTTCCCGGGGGAGGTAGCCGCCCCGTTCCAGGAGGAGGACGCGGCAGCCGGTGGGGGCGAGGCGGTGGGCGAGGGTCCCACCGCCCGCTCCGGTACCGATGACGATGACGTCGTAGTGCGGGGATTCGGTCATGGCAGCCACCGTTCTCGCGGTTCCGGGCGCGGGATCCGCGTCCTGGCCCGGATGTCGGGTTCGGGATCGGTGAGGGGGCCGGGCCCCGGGGCAGGAGCCGGGGCAGGGGCAGGAGCCGGGGCAAGGGCGGAGGCGGGGGCAGGGGCAGGGGCAAGGGCGGGGGCCGCGGGGGCCGGACGGGGAGTCACAGCACGGCGATCGGGTTGACGGGTGAGCCGGTGGCCCCGGGCAGCCGCAGCGGCGCGACCGCGCAGAGGAAGCTCCAGCGGCCCTCCTCCTCGCAGACCGGTGCCAGCTCCTCGAACTGCAGATAGTCCATGAGCTGCATGCCCATGGCGTGGATGGTCAGGACGTGGACGGGGAAGGCGACGCCCTCCACGGTGCTCGGCGCGGTGTCGCTGTTGCCGTCGCAGCCGAGCATCGCCACGCGCCGGTCGACGAGGAACTCGACGGCCTCCGGGCGGAGTCCGGCGCGCGCCTCCGCGGTGTTCCACGCACCGTGCTCCCGGCGCCTGCGCCGGTGGCCCACCCGGACCAGCAGCACGTCCCCCGGTCCGGTGCGCACCCCCTGGGCGGCCTCGGCCGCGGTCAGATCGGCGGCGGTGACCTGCTCCCCCGGTTCCAGCCAGGGCACCCCCCTGAGGCGGGGGATGTCCAGCAGCACGCCCCGGCCCACGACGCCGTCCCGCGCGACGTCGACGGCGAGTTCGGTGGCTCCGTCCGCGGTCACGCTGCCGGCCGGCACGCCGTTGTACAGCGTGCCGTCGTACAGGACGTGGCACAGGGCGTCGAGATGGCTGTCGACGTCGCCGTGCACGTTCATCCCGAAGCGGTCCAGGGCGAACCGGAGCCCGGGGGACGGCTGCCGGCCGGGGTCGGGCGCCTTCATCCGGTGCCGGGCGGGCTCCGGGTTGTCCGGCCCGGCACGGGTCTCCACGGGCGCGGCGAGCGACACGGTCCGTCCCGTCGTGACCTCGCGGGCCGCCGCCGCCACCCGGTCGGGTGTGAGGTTGCCCAGTGTGCCCCGGCGGTCGCCCGGGCCGCGCCGCGTCCGCTCGCGGACCCGCTCGTGGAGGGCCCGGAACTCCTCGGTGCTCATCATCGTGGTCATGGTGCTCCCCGGGCCGCGCCCGCTCCGGCCGGGGCCGCCGGGGCGGACTCCGGCGGCGGCGCCCCGTGTGCGCCCGGCAGCAGTTCGGTGGTGACGATCGCGACCACCGCCGCGAGGATCACCACGGGCGTCATGTCGATGCTGCCCAGCAGCAGGGCCACCAGCACCACGCTGCTGACGGGCAGCCGCAGTGCGGCGCCGGCCGAGGCGGCCATCCCGGCCGCCATGCCGGGGATGACGCCGAATCCGGGCAGCGGCGCCAGCAGCACGCCCGTCGCGGCGCCCAGGAACAGCGCCGGGAAGATCGGGCCACCGCGCAGGCTGCCCAGGCACAGCGCGTACGCGATGCCCTTGAAGACGAGGACGGCGAGGAGCGCGCCCACCCCCCAGGAGGCCGGGTCGGACGCCAGCCGCGCCATGGTGCCCTCTCCGGACGAGGCGACGTCCGCCGGTGTCCGGCCGGTGACACCCGTGTAGAGGGCCGCGCAGGCTCCCGCCCCCAGGGCGCACAGCACGGTGAAGGGGACTGGCCGGGTGCGGACGAGTCCGGCCGCCAGCCGCCCGCCGACCTGGATCGTGTGGACCAGCACGCCGACGACCGCGCCGACGAGCAGGGTCCAGCCCACGTCCCCGGCGTCGAGGTGCGGAAACGGCCCGGACACCGGCAGCCGGAGGCTGCCCGTCTGGAGCCCGGTCCACCGGCCGAAGCCCGTGAACACCAGCGATCCGACACCGCTCGACAGCAGCGCCGGGAGCATCACCGCGACCAGCCGGGGGCCGCCCACGCCGATGATCTCCATCAGCAGTACGGCGGCGATCACCGGGTTGCCGAGGACCACGGCGATCGCGGCGCCGGCTCCGGCGGCGCCCAGCAGGGCGGTGTTCTGGGGCGTCGTACCGCTCCGGGCGAGGTCGCGGAACAGCAGCGCGAGACCGCCGCCCAGGGCGATGAGCGGCGCCTCGGGGCCGAGCGCGGCGCCGAGCGGCAGGCTCGCCGCCGCCGCGACGACCACGCCGGGCAGGGCCCTGGGGGACGCGCCGCCGGGCTGGAGCCCGTACGCGGGGACATGGCCGCCCGCGCCCGGCAGCCGGACCACGACCAGGCCGACGATCAGGCCCGCGAGGGGCAGCAGCACCAGCGGCCACCACCACGGCGGGTCCGGGCCGCCGAGCAGCGTCCTCGGCAGGTGGTCCCACATCAGGTGCTCGAGCTGGTGCAGCGCGACGAGGAACCAGAAGGCGATCAGCGAGATCGGGACCCCGATGAGCGCGGAGAACAGCAGAATCCGGCGGTATGAGGTGCTGAGCAGGAGTGAGCGTAGCTCGTCGGGCTCCGGACGGGGGCTCCCGGGCGCGCTGTCCCCCTGCTCCGGCCCGGCCTGCGGCTGCGTCATCGGCGGCGGCCCTCAGCCGAGGACCTTCTGCTTCTCGGCCGTGAACTCCTGCTCGGTGAGCAGGCCCTGGGCCTTCAGCTCGCCGAGTTCCTTGAGCCTGTCGATCTTCCGGCCCATCTCGTCGTCGGGCGGCATCGGAGGGGGCTCCGCCCCCCGGGACGCGGCCGGGTCCGCCCCTGCCGGAGCCTGGGCCTGCTGCGGCGACCGCTCCTGCTGCGGCCGGTCCCGCCCCTGCTCCTGCTGGCCCTGCTGGCCCTGCTGCTGGGCCCACCGGCCCGACTGCCGGCGCGACACGCGATGGGAGACCGCCGTGGCGGTGCCCGCGACGGCGGCCGTGCGGACCACTCTGCGGATGAGGCGGGGCATGTCGTCCTCCCGTACGGGTGAAGGGACGCCTCCGTGCCGGCGACGGCGCGTGACGGCGGGGTGCGGGGACGTCCGGGGTGTCTGCGACGGGGGCGGGTCCGTCCGCCGGACCGCCGGTGCGCCCGACCGCCGGTGCGCCGGTGCGCCGACGGGGGCCGTCCGGGCGCTTCAGGCCGCGGACGCCCCCTGCCCGGACACGCCTTCGACCTCGTCCAGGGCGGCCAGCAGCTGCTGGACGGGGATGCGTCCACCCGCGACCAGTTGGGCCCCGCCGCGGCGCAGGGCGCGGGCGAGCGGCGCGGCCCAGGTGTTCTCGTACACCAGGACGGCGGCGGAGCTGCCCGGTTCGACGGCCGCGGCGGCCTCTTCGAGGTCGTCCTGGCCGAGCAGGCCGGAGGACGCACCTTCGAAGACGGCCAGGTCGAGCGTCCCGTCGCCGTCCATGTCGGAGAACTCCAGGGCGGTGACGGTGCCGTCGGTGTCCTTGCGGACGAACAGCAGGTCGAGAACGCGGATGATCCGCCGTTCGACGAGGTCGACGAGCAGCGGTAGGCCCTCGCCCGTCATCTGGTTGCCGGGGAACTCCACCACCAGGTAGTCGACCGGTCCCATTTCTTCGAGGTCATCGCTCATGACCACTCCCTGCGAGCGCATCAGCGGTCCGGGGCGGCTTTCCCCGCCGAACGTCCGGCAGCCCCTCGGGGGGCGGCCCGTAAGCCATTGGAGCACCCGCCCGAATGCTTCGCACCTCCGGCGGCGATGCCCCCTGGGCCCGGGACCCGCGCGAGGCGCCGGCGGCGGCAGGACGGCCCGGTCAGCCGGTGAGCTGGTAGATGCTGTTCCCCGTCAGCCACAGCCCCAGCACCAGGCAGCCGACGACGATGGCCGGCTCCTGGTGCTCCTGGAGCCAGTTCCGCAGCCGCGCGAGCCGTACGCCCGCCGCCTCGGGCGCGAACACCGTGTACAGCTCGGCCGCGAGCAGGCTGGCGGTGGCGAGCAGGACGAACCCGAACAGGGCGGCGAACGAGGCGACATGGGAGAGGTCCGCTCGGACCACCACGGTGGCGGCGGCCGCGACGAGGCCCCAGGGCTGGAGGAAGACCGCGAGCGCGGCCGCCGACCAGAGCGACACCCGGCCCGAACCGCCGTGCGGGTCGGACGCGTGCCTGGCCCGGCCCTTCGCCTCGGAGGCCGCTGCGGGCGCCCGGTGGCTGCGACGGCGGTGCGCGCCGTACAGGACGAGCCCGAGGCCGATCGCCAGTTTGGCCGCGAGGGCGGCCGTGGAGGGGGGCGACCTGGGGGGTGGCGGCTGGCCGCCGGTGAACAGCAGCACCAGGGCGATCACTGCGACCAGGCAGGCCAGCCAGGCGAGGATGAACGCCAGGCCCCGCCAGACGCCCCGGTAGGAGGACAGCACCAGCACGAAGGCCATGATGGGCAGCGGGTCGAGGGTGATGGCGACGGCGATGAGCAGCAAGTCGAGGACCATGTCGCTCCCCTCCGGCGGGTTCCGCGCCGTGCGGGCCGCTCGCGAGAGGGCCCGGGACCGACGGCCGCCCCCCTCGGACGCGGGCCGTGGCCGACCCGCCCACCGCCCATGGTCGCCTCCGGCGGCGGGCTCCCGCAATCAGGGTCCGGGTGGTCCCCGGGCGGCGGGCTCCCGAGTACAGGGTCCCGATGGTCCCCGGGCGGCGGGCTCCCGAGGACGGAGTGCGGCGGGCTCCCCGGGCGGTGGGCGTGCACGGCGTCCCGGGATGCCGGTGCGAACCGGCTCCCGCACTCTTGGTCCAGGAAAGGAGCGCGCATGACCACGCGGCGCCGGGCTCCGGTCGTCCTCCGCCCGTCGTGGTGGTCGGGACGCTTCGCGTCGTGGGGTGCCTCCGCGCGGTCGGCGGCCGAGCGCGCCGAGACCCGCTTCCCCGTCGTCACCCATCTGACGGCCCGTATGATCTCGGTCAGCATCCTCGACTCCGCCACCCGGCTGGCCGCCCAGTGCTTCCTCACCGCCGTGCCGCTGCTGTTCGTGATCGGGTCCTTCGCCCCCGAGGCGGTGCGGGACCAGCTGGTCGACTCCGTGTCGGCGATCTTCGGGCTCACCGGGGCCTCGAAGGATCTGCTCGAACAGGTGTACCGGTCCACGGACGACAACCTGCGCGAGGCCACCGGCGTGATCGGCGCGGTGATGGTGCTGCTGTCCGCCACGGCCTGCAGCCGGGCGATGCAGCGGCTGTGCAAGCGGGCCTGGCTCGTCCCGAGGTCGGGCGTGCGCATCGCGCCCTGGCGCTGGCTGGCGTGGATCGGCGTGTGGCTGGCCGTACTGATGGTCCAGGGACCCGTACGCGAAGGGTTCGGCGCCGGTCTGTGGCTCGCCGTCCCGGTCACCATGCTGTCGCAGGTACTGCTGTGGTGGTGGTCGCAGCATCTGCTGCTGGGCGGGCTCGTCGGATGGCGGCCGCTGCTGCCGGGCGCGCTGCTGACGGGCTTCGCCGTGACGGCGCTGTTCATCGGCAGCCGGTACTACATGCCCCGCGCCATCGACCGGAGCCTGGCCGAGTACGGTTCCGTCGGCACGGTCTTCACCCTGCTGTCCTGGCTGATCGTGCTCTGTGCCGCGATCGCGCTGGGCGTCACGGCCGGTGCCGTGCTGGCCCGCGAGCCGTGGCTGACGGGAAGGCTCGGCGACGGCGGTCCGCGGTGGGCCGCGGACGGCACCGGGGCGCGCGGAGGGGCGGACGGCGGCTGACGCGCCGGGGCGCCTCCGTCGCCGGAGGGGCGGGGGTGCGTCCGTCGGCCGCGCCGCCCGCCGCCTGCGCCGCCCACGGCCCGCGGCGCCCGTGCGCGGGGCGGCGGGCGCCGCGGGCGCCGCCCACGGCCCGCGGCGCCCGCCGCCCCGCGCACGGGCCCCGCGTACGGACGCCGGGCCTTTCCCGGGCCGGCCATCGCCCCACCGCCCCGCCGGCGCCCCGCCGTCGCCCCATCGCCCCGCCGCCGGCCCGACCGGTCAGTGCCCCAGGTCGTGCCCGCCGAGATGGCGCGGTGCGGGAGCGCGCTCCAGCTCGTGGCGCAGGTCGTCGAGTTCGCTGCCGCCCGCCATCTGCCGGGTCAGCTCGTCCAGGGTGATCTCCTGCTTCCGGTGGCTCCCCGCCATCACACCCCGCTTGAGCAGGACGAACCGGTCGCCGACGAGATAGGCGTGGTGCGGGTTGTGGGTGATCAGGACCACCCCGAGCCCCGCGTCGCGCGCCGCTGCCACGTACTTCAGCACCACCCCGGACTGCTTGACGCCCAGCGCGGCGGTGGGCTCGTCGAGGACGAGGACCCTGGCGCCGAAGTAGACCGCCCGGGCGATCGCCACGCACTGCCGCTCACCACCGGACAGGGTGCCGATGGGCTGGTCCACGTCGCGCAGGTCGATACCCATGCGCAGCAGCTCGGCCCGGGTGGTCTCGCGCATCGCGCGCACGTCGAGCCGCCGGAAGGGGCCCCTGCCCCTGGTCGGCTCCGAGCCGAGGAAGAAGTTGCGCCAGACCGGCATCAGCGGGACGACGGCGAGGTCCTGGTAGACCGTGGCGATGCCGCGGTCGAGGGCCTCGCGGGGGGAGCCGAGCGAGGTCTCCTCCCCCTCGACGGAGAAGGTGCCGGAGTCGTGCCGGTGCAGACCCGCGATGATCTTGATCAGGGTGGACTTGCCGGCGCCGTTGTCGCCGAGGACGCAGGTGATCCGGCCCGCGTGGACCTCCAGTGACACGCCTTCCAGCGCGCGTACGCTCCCGTAGTACTTGCTGACGTCGTCGAGTTCCACGAGGGCCGTCATGCCGTCGCCTCCGCACGCCTGCGGACCCATGCGTTCAGCAGGGTCGCCAGGAGCAGCATCGCTCCGAGGAAGAACTTGAACCAGTCCGGGTCCCACTCCGCGTACACGATGCCCTTGCCGGTCATGCCGAAGATGAAGGCACCGACCGCGGAGCCGATCGCGGAGCCGTAGCCGCCGGTGATCAGGCAGCCTCCGATGACGGCCGCGATGATGTAGATCAGCTCGTTGCCGACGCCCTCGCCGGACTGCACGACGTCGAACGAGAACAGCAGGTGCTGGCCCGAGATCCAGGCGCAGAAGGCCACTCCCGTGTAGAGCAGGACCTTGGTCCGGGCCACCGGGACGCCCACCGCCCGTGCGGCGCCCGCGCCGCCGCCCACCGCGAAGATCCAGTTGCCGAACCGGGTGCGCAGCAGGATCCAGGTGGCGACGGCGACCAGGCCGATCCACCAGAGGACGGTCGTCCTGACGTCGACGCCGCCGACGGTGAACGACGCGAAGACGTTCTTGGCCGCCGGGAAGCCCTCCATGTCGGCGATGGTCTTCGTCGACACCGTGCCGCTGATCAGCTTGGTGAGGCCGAGGTTCACGCCGGTGAGCATCAGGAACGTGCCCAGGGTGATGATGAAGCTCGGCAGCCCGGTGCGGACCAGCATCACGCCGTTGAAGGCGCCGATCGCGAGCGTGACCAGGAGCGACACCAGCGCGCCGACCCACACGTTCGCCGTCATCTGGTAGCTGAACATCGAGGAGACCAGCGCGGAACTGGTCACCAGCACACCGGCCGACAGGTCGAACTCCCCGCCGATCATCAGCAGGGCGACGGGCACGGCCATGATGCCGATGGTGGAGGCCGCGTACAGCACGGTGCTCATGCTGGACGCGCGCAGGAAGGTGTCGGCGACGACCGAGAAGAAGAGGAACACGGCCACCGCGCCGACGACCGAGCCCAGTTCGGGGCGCCCGAGCAGCTTCCTCCACGACGAGGTGTGCAGCAGCCGCTCGTCCGGGGGGCCGGTCCGGCCGCCGGCCGGTGGTGCGGTCGCGGTCATCGGGTCCCCCGCTCGGTGTACTCCTGCAGTTCGGCGGCGTCCTTCCCGGTGATGATCTGCGGGCCGGTGAGGACGGGCCGCCCGCCGCCCAGCACATCGGCGTTGTAGCGGTAGAGCCACAGCAGGTCCACCGCCTCGTAGCCCTGGAGGTACGGCTGCTGGTCGACGGCGAAGCCGAGATCACCGGCCCTGAGCCCGGCGGCGACCTTCGCGTTGAGGTCGAAGGTGTCGATCTCGGCCCCGCTGCCCGCGGTCCGCTTGGCCTGCACGGCGGCGTCGGCGAACGGGGCGCCCAGGGTGACGACCGCGTCGATGGACGGGTCGGTCTGGAGCTTGGCCTCGATCGACGCCCGGACGTCGGGCATGTTGGTGCCGTCGACGTACAGGTTCCGCAGATCGCCGCCGAAGGTCTTCGCCGCCCCGGAGCAGCGCTGCTCATGGCCCACGTTGCCCTGCTCGTGCAGGACGCACAGGGCCTTCTTCCGCCCGCGCCGGTCGAGCTCGTCGCCGACGGCCTCGCCTGCGACGGTCTCGTCCTGGCCGATGTGGGTCAGCGCGCCGTACGCCTTCGACTCGGCCGAGCCGGAGTTGACGGTGATCACCGGGATACCGGCCCGGGTGGCCCTGGCGACGACGTCCTTCATCGCCTCGGGCTTGGCGAGCGTGACGATCAGGCCGTCGACCTTCTGGTCGATGTACGTCTGGACGAGCTGGGACTGCTGCTGGGCCTCGTCGCTGTGGGCGTACAGGAAGTCGATGTTGTCCTTGGCCGCCGCCTGCCGGGCGCCGTTCTGGACGATGTCCCAGAAGGTGTCGCCGTCTCCGGAGTGGGTGACCATGGCGAACGTCCAGCGCGGTGTGTCGACCGCGGCCCGCCCCTGCGCCTCGGCGGCCCTGCGGGCGTCCTCCGCGCGCTTGCCGCCGGTGGCGCTGCACCCCGCGAGGGACGCCCCGAGCACCACCGCCAGCACCGCGCCGATCGCACGTACCCCGGTCCGAACCCTTGCCACGCTGTCGTGCCCCTCTTGCCGTGCCTGCCGTACTCCCGGGCAAGTATCCCCGAGGCCGGACGCGGGGGCGGCCGGCGGGTGGGTGGTGGCCGGGGCCGTCGAGTGCCGTCGGGCTGCCGTGCGGGGTCTGCGCATGGTGGGTCCGCCTTCTCTCGCGGCCGCGCGGTTGCGGCCGGGTGGGTTTCTACGGGGACGGCGCCAACCCGTCGACACTTTGTCCGAACATCCTTACGCCGGGTCGTGCGGTGGGAGCGGACCCCGCAGCACACCCGGCCCGGCCTTCGCGGACCCTCGAGGGCGCCCCCTACGGACGCACCAGGAGCTGGAACTCGAAGGCGTACCGCGACGCCCGGTAGACGTGCGAGCCGAACTCGACGGCGCGCCCGGTGTCGTCGAAGGTGGTCCGCTCCATCGTCAGCAGCGGGGTGCCCGCCTCCTCGCCGAGCAGCCGCGCCTCGTCACCGGTGGCCGCCCGCGCCCCGACCGACTGCCGGGCGCTGTGCAGGGTGATGCCCGCGCCGCGCATCAGCCGGTAGAGCCCGGTGGACTCCAGCTGCCCGGTCTCCAGCGGCAGCAGCCCGGCCGGCAGGCGGTTGCACAGATGCGCCATGGGCTCGCCGTGCGCCGAGCGCAGCCGCTCCACCAGGTGGACGTCGCTGCCCTCCGGCACCCCGAGGGCGGTCGCGACCTCGGCGGTCGCCGGTTCGACGAGATTGCGCAGGACGCGGGTGGCGGGCCGCCGCCCCGCCGCCTCCAGGTCGTCGTAGAGACTGCTCAGTTCCAGCGGGCGTCTCACCCGGCTGTGCACGACCTGGGTACCCACCCCCCGGCGGCGCACCAGCAGCCCCTTGTCGACGAGGGACTGGATGGCCTGGCGGACGGTGGGCCGGGACAGCCCGAGCCGGCCCGCCAGTTCGATCTCGTTGCCGAGGAGGCTGCCGGGCGTGAGCGTGCCCTGCTCGATGGCCGCCTCCAGCTGCTGGGACAGCTGGAAGTACAGCGGGACCGGGCTGGCGCGGTCCACGCTGAGCCGGAGCGGCACGGTGGCGTCCGTCGTGTCTCTGGGCTGCTTGGGCACGCTGCGAGGGTAGTCGCAGGGCCTGTTGACGGGAAGTTGTGTCGTTCGATTGTCAGGACAAATGCTTGACAGGGCGCTTCGCCGACCTCCACCTTTGGGCCATGCGCATCGGACTCATCGGCACCGGACGTATCGGAGCCTTCCACGCGGGCGTCCTCAGCCGCCATCGCGACGTCGGCGCCCTGGTGGTCGCGGACACGGACGCCCGGCGGGCCCGCGAGGTCGCGGCCCGGATCGACGCCACCGCCGCCCCTTCCGTCGACGAGGTGTTCACCTGGGGCGTGGACGCCGTCGTCATCTCCTCGGCCACCGCCGCCCACGCCGAACTGATCGGCCGGGCCGCACGCACCGGGCTCCCCGCCTTCTGCGAGAAGCCGATAGCGCCGGACCTGCCGGGAACCCTGGAGGCACTGCGCGAGGTCGACCGCGCGGGGACCGAACTCCAGCTCGGCTTCATGCGGCGTTTCGACGCCGGGTACGGCAGGGCCCGCGAACTGGTGCGCTCGGGCCGCCTCGGCAGACTGCACACCGTACGGGCCGTCACCGCGGACCCGGTCCCACCGCCCGCCGCGTACCTCCCGCTGTCCGGCGGGCTCTACCGCGACTGCCTGGTGCACGACTTCGACATCGTGCGCTGGATCACCGGACGGGAGGTGGTGGAGGTGTACGCCACCGGCTCCGACGCCGGGCACGCCATGTTCCGCGAGGCGGGCGACGTCGACACGGCGGCGGCCGTGCTGACCCTCGACGACGGCACGCTGGCGACCGCCACGGCCACCCGCTGCAACGGCGCGGGCTACGACGTCCGCATGGAGCTGTGCGGCGAGGCCGACACGGTCGCCGTCGGCCTGGACGACCGTACGCCCATCACCTCCACCGAACCGCAGGGCCCGCCTCCCGCCGACAAGCCGTGGCCGGGCTTCCTGGAGCGCTTCGCCCCCGCCTACGAGGCCGAGCTGGACGCCTTCGTCCGCGTCGCGATGGGCGAACTGGACAACCCCTGCGACGGCCGGGAGGCCCTGGAGGCACTGCGCGTCGCCGAGGCGTGCGAGCTGTCCCGGCGGGAGCGCCGCCCGGTGCGCCTGGCGGAGGTCCCGGGGCTCTGATCCGGCCGGCCCGCGGCCGCCCGTCACCGAACGTGGCCGTCACCCGACGTGGCGGTCACCCGGCGCGCCCGTCACCCGACGCGGCGGTCACCGGACTGCGGGCGGCCCGCCTTCGCCCGATCGGCTCACAGCGCGCCGCACCCGGGCGTCCTGCCCACGCCGCTCCTGCCCACGCCGCTCCTGCCCACGCCGCTCCTGCCCACACCGCCCCTGCCCACACCGCCCCTGGGCCGCGGCCACCGCCCGAACGGCCACCGCGCCGCGGGTCGGCCGCACCGCCGGGGCCGCCCCGCTCCGGCGCCGGCTCCCGCTCACCCGGGCCGCGCCAGCTCCGAGGCGGCGCTCGCGATCAGCATGTCCAGCGCCGCCGGGTACGCGCTCACGTTCATCTCGGCGACGAGATACCGCGCCGCCGGAGCGATGTGCGGGTGCGTCGCCGCCGGCAGTCGCGCGTACGTCGCCTGCCACACCGCCTCGTCCGCGCGGCGCGCCGCCTCGGGAAGGGCGAGCGCCGCCGCGTCCAGCGCCGCGAAGGCGAGCGTCTGGTCGATGAAGCAGTGGTAGACGCGCACGGCATCGCGCACCGGGAAGCCCGCGCGGTGCAGCACGCCCAGGACGGCCTCGTCCGCGGCGATCTCGTTGGCCCGCCCCGAGACGCGGCTGGCGGTGAGCACCGCGGCCTGCGGGTGGGCCAGGTAGGCGGCGTGGATGCGCAGCCCCAGTCCGCGCAGGTCCGCGCGCCAGTCGTCGGTCGCGCCCCATCCCCGCAGCGCCCGGCCGATCAGCTCGTCGCCGACGGCGAGGATCAGCTCGTCCATGCCGCGGAAGTAGCGGTACAGGGTGCTCGGGTCCGCCCCGAGGGCCGTGCCGAGGCGGCGGGCGGTGAGGCCTTCGCCGCCGTGCTCCCGGAGCATCCGCAGCGCCGTCGTGACGATCAGCTGCTCCGAAAGGACCACACCGCTCTTCGTGGGGCGACGGCGGCGTCGCGCGCCCTCCGGAACCACCTTCTTGGGCAACGCCCCCTCCTCTCCTCGCGGTTGGCACCCGCCGGCACCGGCACCGGTGCGCTTATGCCAACGCCATTGACGCTATCAGCGGGCGATGGGTTTCATCGGCTCCCGGAAGAGTCCTGAGGACGAGGGAAGGGAACAGGTCATGCGCGTCTTGCTGGTCGGCGCCGGCGGAGTGGGGACGGCAGTCACCCGGATCGCCGCTCGCCGCGACTTCTTCGAGCACATGGTCGTCGCGGACTACGACGAGGACCGGGCCCGGGCCGCCGTGGCCGGTGTCCCGCGGGCCGGCGGCCCAGATCCCGCCGGGACGGACGGCGGCACGGCGGGGGGCGGCCGGTTCTCCGCCGCCCGGGTCGACGCCTCGGACGAGGCGGCCGTCAGGGAGCTGCTGGCGCGGGAGCGCTGCGACGTCCTGCTCAACGCGACGGACCCCCGGTTCGTCATGCCGCTGTTCCGGGCGTCGCTCGCCGCGGGCGCCCACTACCTGGACATGGCGATGTCCCTGTCACGGCCGCATCCGCGGCGCCCGTACGAGGAGTGCGGGGTCAAACTCGGCGACGAGCAGTTCGCGCTGGCGGAGGACTGGTCCGAGTCCGGCCGGGTCGCGCTCGTCGGCATGGGCGTGGAGCCCGGTCTGTCGGACGTCTTCGCGCGGCACGCGGCGGACGAGCTCTTCGACTCCATCGAGGAGGTCGGGGTCCGGGACGGCGCGAACCTCACCGTGGAGGGCCACGACTTCGCGCCCTCGTTCAGCATCTGGACCACGATCGAGGAGTGCCTGAACCCTCCGGTGGTCTTCGAGACGGGCCGCGGGTGGTTCACCACCCCGCCGTTCAGCGAGCCGGAGGTGTTCGACTTCCCCGAGGGGATCGGCCCGGTGGAGTGCGTGAACGTGGAGCACGAGGAGGTGCTGCTCATCCCGCGCTGGGTGGACGCGGACCGCGTCACCTTCAAGTACGGCCTCGGCTCCGACTTCGTCAACACCCTGCGCGTGCTGCACCAGATCGGGCTGGACCGCACGGAACCGGTGACGGTGCGCGGAGCCGACGGCCCGGTGCGGGTGTCGCCGCGTGACGTCGTCGCCGCCTGCCTGCCGGACCCGGCCACGCTCGGCGACCGGATGCGGGGCAAGACGTGCGCGGGGACGTGGGTGAAGGGCGTCAGGGACGGCCGGCCGCGCGAGGTGTACCTCTACCACGTCGTCGACAACGAGTGGTCGATGAGGGAGTACGGCAGCCAGGCCGTGGTGTGGCAGACCGCGGTCAACCCGGTCGTCGCCCTGGAACTGCTGGCGACGGGCGCGTGGTCCGGGACCGGCATCCTCGGCCCGGAGGCCTTCGAGGCGCGCCCCTTCCTGGATCTGCTGACGGAGTACGGCACGCCCTGGGGCATGCGCGAGCAGTGAGCGCGCTGTGCGCGCGGGGGTGCGGGGGCGCGGCGGGCGCGGCGGGCGCGGCGGGCGGGGGAAGCGGCCCGCAGCGCCGCCGCACGGTCGGTCCGCGAGTCGGACCCGGCGCAGAAGCCACCGCGCATCCTCGCCGTCAGACGGGCACGACCGTCAGACCGGCACGACCGTCAGACCGGCACGACCGTCAGGCCAGCACGACCGTCAGGCCAGCACGCTCAGCGAGCCCGGCTGCACCCGCACCGTCACCGGCAGGGTCGCGTCGACCTCGCCGTCCGCCCCGTACGGGAGGGAGCGCCCGGCCTCGATCCGGATCTCCTCGCCGCGCAGGACCTCGACCTCGGGGCGCCGCAGATGCGCACCGGTCCTGAGCTCGTTCATCATCGTGAAGAAGAGGCGCCTGGGCGCGTGCCGGATGACGACGACGTCGAGCACGCCGTCGTCGAGGCGGGCCCCGGGGGCGATGTTGCGGCCGAAGCCGTAGTAGCCCGAGTTGGCGGCGACCACGGTGTAGCCGCGCCGCTCGTGGAGCACGCCGTCCACGGTGACGCGGTACTCGGCCGGCCGCCAGGCCGCCACGGCCCTCAGCCCGCCCGCGTAGTACGAGGCCGCGCCGCGCAGCAGCCGCGAGGTGTTGGCGTACCGGTTGGCGACGGCGTCGACACCGGCGTAGACGCTGCCCAGGACGGACACCCCGGCGTGGGTGGACGACTCGACCCGGATGGTGTCGACCGCGCGGGGCGTGCCGTCGAGCAGTACGGCGGCGAGGGCGGTGGCGTCGGTGGGCAGGCCCAGCGCCCGGGCGAAGTCGTTGCCGCGTCCGGCGGGTACCAGGCCGAGGACCGCGCCGGTGCCGCTGAGGGAGCCGCCTACGCATCCGGCCATCCCGTCGCCGCCGACGGCGAGCACGACGTGCCCCTTGCGCCCGGCCTCCCGCGCCAGCTCCCGGGCGTGCTCGAGGTTGCGGCTGTACCGGGTGTCGAGCCCGGCCCCGGCCTCCCTCAGGAGGCGGGCCAGCGGGAGCAGGGCCGCCGTACCGCTGGAGCCGCCCGCGGCGGGGTTGACGACGGCGGTGAACTGTCGCATGGATGCGCCTTTCGGAAGGCAGAGCCGGTCAGCGGACGGGGACGAGCACGCCGGGGTTGAGGATCCCGGCGGGGTCGAGTTCGGCCTTGACGGCCCGCAGCACGCGGACGCCGACGGGCCCGATCTCCCGGGTGAACCAGTCGCGGTGGTCGGTACCGACGCCGTGATGGTGGCTGATGGTGCCGCCGGAGGCCAGGATGGCGTCGCACGCGGCCCGCTTCGCCGGGGCCCAGTGCGCCACGGGGTCGTCGCCCCTGGCGGAGACGACGGTGAAGTAGAGCGAGGCGCCGTTCTCGTACACGTGCGAGATGTGGCACATGACCAGCGGCGGGGTGCCCGCCTCGGTGAGGGCGGCGGTGAGGGCGCCGCGCACCGCCCGGTACAGGCCGGGCAGCGCGGACCAGAAGGCCGCGGTCTCCAGGGTCTCGGCGAACGCGCCGGCGTCGAGGAGGGCGTCGCGCAGATAGGGGGCGTCGTAGCGGCCGCGGGCCCAGCGCTCGCCGGGCTCCTCGCCCACGTACTCGCCGCCGCAGGCCAGGAGGGCCTCGCGGGCCCGGGCCCGCCGGTCGGCGGTGTCCTCGGCGGTGCCCTCGTACCCGGCGATCGCCATGCACCCGGCGGACCGCGCGTCCTCGCCGCCGATCCGGTCGGGCTGGGCGAGGCCGATGAGGGACTCGGTCTCGTCGGACAGCCGGAGCACGGTGGGGCGCGGGCCGTCCTGGGCGAGCCTGCGGAGGGCGGCGGTTCCGGCCTCGAAGGAGGCGAAGCGCCAGCCCTCGTAGACGCGGGCCCGCGGCACGGGCCGGATGCGGACGGTGACCGAGGTGATCACGCCGAGGGCACCCTCGGAGCCGAGCACCAGCTGGCGCAGGTCCGGTCCGGCGGCCGAGCGGGGCGCGCGCCCGGCCTCCAGGGTCCCCTCGGGGGTGGCGAGGGTGACGCCGAGGACCATCTCGTCGAAGCGGCCGTAGCCGGCGGAGGCCTGGCCGCTGGACCGGGCGGCGGCGAACCCGCCGATCGAAGCCCACTCGTAGGACTGGGGGAAGTGGCCCAGGGTGAAGCCCCGTTCGCCCAGCAGCGCCTCGGCGTCGGGCGCGCGCAGCCCGGGCTGGAGCACGGCGGTGCGGGAGACCTCGTCGAGGGAGAGGAGTCCGTCGAGGCGGCGCAGGTCCAGGGCGACGAAGGCGTGCCCGGTCTCGGGGGCGAGACCGCCGACGACGGAGGTGCCGCCGCCGAACGGCACGACGGCCAAACCGTGTTCGGCGCAGGCCCGCAGCACGGCCAGCACCTCGTCGTGGTTCGCGGGCAGGACGACGGCGGCGGGGATGTCGTCGACCTCCCCGGCGCGGATCCGCAGCAGGTCCGGGGTGGACTTGCCGCGGGTGTGGCGGATCCGGGACTCCGCGTCGGTGCGCAGGTGAACGGGGTCCCCGACGGCGGCGGTGAGCGCCCGGCGGGCCGAGCCGGTCAGTGCGGACGCGGGTACGGCGATGTCGCCGAGGGCGGCGGGGCCGCTCTCGCGGGGGGTGACTCCGAGCAGATCGCGCAGCAGGGCGATCACCGAGCCGGGCAGCGGTGCCGCCTTGGCGGGGTCGCCCCAGCCGCTCCACAACATGTCCACGTCGTCCGTCCTTCACCTCTGCTCGTGGGGCGCGGTGCCGCGCGGCCCGCCCTGCATTACACTGTGACAGATGACGCCTATTCGTCACAACCACGGGGACGGAGACGCCGTGCTCGACGCGGCACGAGACTGCGTCCTGGCCGTCGGCGTACGCCGGACCACCCTGACCGACGTGGCCCGGCGGGCCGGCGTGTCACGCATGACCCTGTACCGGCGCTGGCCGGACGTGCGGACCCTCGTCGGCGATCTGATGACACGGGAGTGGATCGCGGTCGCCGTGAGCGCCATCCCCCCGGCCCGGCCGGACGCCACGACCCGGGCGCGGCTGGTCGACGGACTCGCCGGCGGGGTCGCCGCCTTCCGCGCCCACCCCCTCTTCCGCAAGATCGTCGACGTCGACCCCGAACTGCTGCTGCCCTACCTGCTCGACCGCCGCGGCACCAGCCAGGACGCGCTACTCGGGCTGATCACCGGCGCCCTGGAGGAAGGCCACGCCGACGGCTCCGTCCGCCGGCTCCATCCCGATCTGCAGGCCAGGGCGCTGCTGCTCGTCGTCCAGTCGTTCGCCATGTCGCTGCGCACGATGACCGAACCGGACGACCCCCGGCTCACCGACGCGGCCTTCCTCGAAGAGCTGCGGACCCTTCTGGAGAGGACCCTCTCGCCATGAGCACTCCGCACCCCGCCTCCTCCCTCCACGCGGCGCGCCGCGCACGGGAACTGGCCGCACTCGCCGACGGGTCCGAGGTCGACGTGCTCGTCGTCGGCCTCGGCGCGACGGGCGCGGGAGCGGCCCTCGACGCCGCCTCGCGGGGGCTGTCGGTCGCCGCGATCGACGCCCACGACCTCGCCTTCGGCACCTCACGGTGGAGTTCCAAGCTCGTCCACGGCGGACTGCGCTACCTCGCCAGCGCCCAACTGGACGTCGCCCGCGAGAGCGCCGTCGAACGCGGCATCCTCATGGAGCGCACCGCCCCGCACCTGGTGCGCGCCCAGCCGTTCGTCCTCCCGCTGACCCCGCTGGTCCCGCGCGCCCAGGCCGCACTGGCCTGGGCGGGCTTCCGCGCCGGCGACCTGCTGCGGGTGTCGGCCCGCACCTCCCGGACCGCCCTGCCCGCGCCGCGCACCCTGTCCGCGGTGGAGACCCGCCACCTGGCGCCCGCGCTGCGGCCCGCCGGGCTGCGCGGCGGACTGCTGTCCTGGGACGGCCGGCTCACCGACGACGCCCGGCTGGTGACCGCCGTCGCCCGGACGGCCGCCGCCCACGGCGCCCGGATCCTCACCCGGGTGCGCGCGCTCTCCGTCGGCGGCCGGGGAGCGGCCGTACGCGACGAACGGACCGGTGGGGAACTGCGGATCCGGGCCCGCGCGGTGATCAACGCCGCCGGCGTCTGGGCGGGCGGACTCGTCGGCGACGTACGGCTGCGGCCCTCGCGGGGCACCCATCTGGTGCTCCGCTCCGAAGCCCTCGGCGGTCCCGCGGCCGGCCTGCACATCCCGGTCCCCGGCGAGGCCAACCGCTTCGTCCTCGTCCTGCCGCAGGGCGACGGCCGGGTGTACGTGGGCCTGACCGACGAACCGGTCGACGGCGACGTGCCCGATGTCCCGGAGGTACCGGAGACGGACATCGGCTTCCTCCTCGACGTCCTCGGCTCCGCGCTCGACGTGCCCGTGGCCCGCGGCGACGTGGTCGGCGCCTTCGCCGGGCTGCGCCCGCTGCTCGACACCGCCGGCGGCGGTCAGGGGCGCACCGCGGACATCTCACGCAGGCACGCCGTCCTCACCTCGCCCGACGGCGTCGTCACGGTCGTCGGCGGCAAGCTCACCACGTACCGGCGGATGGCGCAGGACGCGGTGGACGCGGCGGTCGCCGCACGCGGGCTGCGTGCCGGGCGCTGCCGTACGGCCGCACTGCCGCTGGTCGGCGCGGTCGGTCCGGACGCCCTCGCAGCGCTCGACGCGCCGGCCCGGCTGGTCGGCCGCTACGGCTCCGAGGCACCGGCCGTGCACGCCCTCGGCCTCGCCGACCCCGCGCTGGCCCGCCCCGTCGTCCCCGGCCATCCGGTCACGGGGGCCGAACTGCTGTGGGCCGTACGGCACGAGGGAGCGCTGGACGAGTCCGACCTCCTCGACCGCCGCACCCGGATCGGCCTGGTACCGCACGACCGGGAGACCGCGCTGGACGCGGCGCGCGAGGCACTGGCCGCCCGGACCGGCTGACGGGGCGGGCGGCGCGGGCAGGCGGCGCGGGCAGGCGGCGCGGGCAGGACGGGCGGCGCGGTGGGACCGTCGGCGGCCGGCACGCGGCGGTCCCAGGCGGGCAGGCTCACTCCCCCGGTTCGCCCACGCATGTCCGGGCAACGCCCCGCCACCGCCCCGGTCGTGCCAGAGTGGAGCCCGGCGAGGCGGACGACCCGAGGGGGATCATGGCGTTGCGCAGGCAGCTGTCGTTCGGCGACGCGTCGTCGCTGCAAGGGCGGTATCCCCCGGCGGTCCGGGCTCCCGACCGGGCTCTGGGCGGGGCCTTGGACCTCCTACCGCCCGCCGAGTACGCGGAAGCCTTCTGGCAGAACCAGGAGCAGAGCCCGCAGTCCGCCTGAAACAAGGTCACCGGACTCTACGAAACTCGGGGCAGCTCATCGAACCGTTGTCAACCGAGTGGACCCGCTGAACAGGCGGCTCCCCCAGGAGGTCAGAAGGGCACACCCGCGCGCTTGGCCAGCCGGGTCAGGCGCGGGTTGCTCCGGCGGTGCAGCGAGGTCAAGACGCGCATCAGTTCCTGAGACGTGGGGTGGACCCGGGCCATCTCGGGTGCGACATTCCAAGCCTCTTCGAGCGATTCAAGAGCACCGTCCCGGTCGCCCAGAGCGAGCCGCGACCGGCTGAGGTTCATGTGCAGGGGGCCGACACGCGTGGCCGGAAGCGTCAGGCCGCTCCGGATCAAGTCGTCAGCGGTGTCCAGCGCGCGGCGGTGGTCCTCCATATCCGAGGCCGTTGAGATGACGTGAACGGCGGTGTTCTCCGGCCCGAAGTGGATGCCGTGCTCAGCAATGTCCTCGGCGAACTCGCCGGCTACCCGCCATGCGGCGTCGATGTGCTGCTGCGCCGTGCGCTTGTCCTTGATGCGTCCGGCCAGCGTCAGCCCACGCAGGTGCAGGATGCCCAGACCGAACGCGCGGCCACGACCGTGCAAGGTGGTCTCGGCGTGACGGGGAGCCGCCCATGGCTGCATAGGGCGTCGTGGGATCTCCGTGGCTCTCCCTGGACACGGAGACGCCCCCGCTGGTAATGGGGCGGATTTCTCGGCGTCCTGGTGCGCTCCCGTGGCCGTCCGTGCGCTCAGGCGGCGATGGCCGGCCTGAAGCGGATGGGAGCCAGAGTGGCGCCCCCCGGCAAGAGGTGTGGGGAGTCGCGCGATCCGCCGGTGGCACGCGGGCGGCGCCGGCGTCCCGGAGTCGTAGACCGCGCCGGCGTCCCTACATCCTTCGGTGCAGGACGCGTTCATCATCCGCCACGACGATCGCGGCGGCAACGGCCCGGACGATGGGGACATGACCGAGACCCTCTCCACCCAGGCCGGCTCGTCCGGTGCGCCCGGTGCGTCCGGCGCCCCGAGCGGCCGGCTGGCCCTGCTCGACGTGCTCCGCGGCACCGCCGTCCTCGGCACGCTGATGACG
Source organism: Streptomyces spongiicola (assembly GCF_003122365.1). Classification (NCBI taxonomy): domain Bacteria; kingdom Bacillati; phylum Actinomycetota; class Actinomycetes; order Kitasatosporales; family Streptomycetaceae; genus Streptomyces; species Streptomyces spongiicola. The sequence continues at coordinate 6,269,409 of NZ_CP029254.1, read as the reverse complement.
AACGTGTGGGTCTTCACCACCCCGGGCGCCGAAGGGGCGATCCTCCGGGGCGCTGGCGGCGCACCGGGGTTCACGTCCCCGTCGGACGGCGCCGAGACCCTGTTCCGGCTCCTCGCGGACGGCAAGTTCCTGTCCATGCTGACGATCCTCTTCGGCGTCGGCCTCGCCATCCAGTTCGACTCCGCCGCCCGGCGCGGGCTGCCCTGGCCGGGCATGTACCGGGGCCGGGCACTGTTCCTCCTCGCCGAGGGCACCGTCCATTTCGTCCTGGTGTTCGCCTGGGACGTCCTCATGGGGTACGCGGTCACGGCCCTGCTCGTCGCCCGGCTGCTGACCCGATCCGACCGGGTCCGCCGCCGGGTGATGTGGTGGGCGGGCGGTCTGCACCTGCTGCTGATGGGCGGGCTGACCGCGGCGCTGGTGGCGTCCGGGGAGCAAGGCGGCGCGGGGACCGGGGGGAACGTCCCCCGCCGGGTCGTCGAGCTGTACGCGCACGGCGGCTACCCGGACCAGATCGCGTACCGCCTGGAGAACGCCGTTGCGCTGCGGCTGGAGCCGGTGCTGTCGTTCGGGCTCCTGGTCTTCCTGTTCCTGCTCGGGGTGCGCCTGTACCGGGCGGGGGCGTTCGGCGCGGGCACCGCCGGCCGCCGCATCCGTGGCCGGATGCTCCGCTGGGGGCTGGGCCTGGGCGTACCGCTGACCGCACTGTCCGTCCTCGCCGGGCCCGGCGGCTTCCTGCTCGGACGCTACTGCGCCGCCCCGCTGGTGGCCGTCGGCTACATCGGCCTGATCGGCGCCGCCCTGGACCGGGTCCGCCGCGAGGGATGGTTCGTGAAGGGGCTCACCTCGGTCGGGCGGACGGCCCTGTCCGCCTATGTGCTGCAGAACGTGCTGTGTGTGCTCGTCTCCTACGGCATCGGCCTCGGCCTCGCGGAACGGCTCGGCGATTCCGGGCGGCCGTGGTGGGTCATGGCGCTGTGGGCGGCGGTCTGCGCCGTGCTGATGGGGGGCTCCGCACTGTGGCTGCGGCGGTTCGCCAGGGGCCCGCTGGAGTCCGTAGAGCACCGGGTGCTGCGGCGCTGAGCGCGCGCACCGCCGAGGCGGCGCGGGGCGCACCGGTGCCGCTGCCGCAGGGGTCCGGTGCGCCGCGGGCCGCGCGTCGCGGGCCGTCCGTCGCGGGCCGTCCGTCGCGCGGGTGCCCTCGTCACGCAGCCGAATCCAGGCCCCGCCATCCAGGGAGTCGTTCTCGAAGATCTTGCGGGTGAGGAGCGTGCGGGGGAACGCCTGGACGGCGCCGAGGGCGGTCAGCTTGGCCTGGAGGCCGGCGGCGTCGACGGCCAGGAACTTCGCCTCGTACTCGTGCTTCATGGGGCCTTCTCTCAGAAGTGGTCGGTGAGGGTGGACGTCCGGGCCCCCATGAGCAGGCCCATGCGGTGGGTGTGGTCGTGCAGTTGGCCGACGTGGGGCCGTCCGCCGCAAGCCGGGTGGCCGCCGGGCGCGGGGTCCGTCCGCCGCGGGCCGTCCGCCGCGGGCCGGGTGGCCACCGGGCGCGGGGGCGCGGTCAGCCGCCGAGTTCGCGGTGGCGCGCCGCCAGCGACGCAGCGCCGCGCTCGGTGAGCGAGCCGAAGAGACGCAGCCGGGAGAAGCCCCCGTCCGGGAAGACGTCGATGCGGACGTGCGTGCCGACCGCCGGGGTGTCCAGCACGAAGCGGTGGTTGGTGTCCGGCTGCAGGCGGGTGCGCGGCAGGAACTCGGCCCACTCGCCGTCCTCGCCCGACCTGACCGAGAGGGAGGCCCAGCCCGCGGCGTTGCCCTTGAGGTACGCGGTGTCGATCTCGACGGCGCGGATCTGGGAGTCGGCCACCAGCCGGTACCGGATCCAGTCGTTGCCCCGGTCGCGGCGGCGCGCGGTCTCCCAGCCGTCGTCCATCTTCCGGGAGCGGCCGGGGTTGATGGTGTTGGCCGGCGGCGAGTAGAAGCGGTCGGAGGCGTCCTCCACGGCGCCGCCGTTCTCCAGCGCCACGACGTCGACGGTACCGAGCGCGGCGAGCCACTTCGGATCGGGGACGACCTCCCCGTACACGCGCAGCCGTGCGATGCCGCCGTCGGGGTGCTGGTTGACGCGCAGATGGGTGAAGCGCTGCTCGGCGGTGACCTCGAAGCCGTTGGCGGCGTGGCCGGCCACCGGGGTGCGCGGTACGAGCGTCGTCCACTTCACGCTCCCGGAGAGCAGTTCCTCCGGGGTGGGGGCGCCGTGGGCCCCTTCCCAGGCGGTTGCCTCGACGGACACGGCCTGCGGCATGTTGCCGCGGAAGTGCGCGGTGTCGACGACGATGCCGCGGATCACGCCGGGAGCGCCGAGCCGGACCAGCGCCCAGTCGTGGTCGTCGGCCGTGGGCCAGGGCCGCTCGGCCGAGGCACCGCGGCGACGCCGCGTCTCCCAGCCGTCCATGATCTTGCCCTTGTGGCCGAAGTGCTCGGGGTCGAACTCGGCGGGCTCGGGCACCAGCAGGTTCTCCCGCTGGGCGAAGAACTCGTCGTTCGCGGCGATCACACCCGCGCCGAGCCGGCGGTCGGCGAGGTTCGCGAGACCGGTGAACGGGAGGTCCGCGGTGCGGTAGTCGGCGTAGGGGTCGCCGCCCCCGTACGGGTTCGCGTTGCCGGTGAAGGACGGTGTCGCCACGATGTCAGTCGTTCCTTTCGAGCAGCCGGCCGGTGGGCTCGGCGACGGTGCCGTTCTCCACGATCCGCGTGCCGCGCAGCCATGTCGACCTGACGACACCGTGCAGGGTCCTGCCCGCGTAGGCGGTGACCCGGTTGCGGTGGTGGAGTTCGGCGGGGTCGACGGTGAAGGTCTCGTCGGGGGCGAGGACGGCGAAGTCGGCGTCGCGTCCGGCCTCGATCGCCCCCTTCCTGGTGAGGCCGGCGAGTTCCGCCGGGGCGGAGGACATCCAGCGGACGACGTCCTCCAGGGTGTGGCCGCGCCTGCGGGCCTCCGTCCAGACGGCCGGCAGGCCGAGTTGGAGGGAGGAGATCCCGCCCCAGGCCGAGGCGAAGTCGGGGGTCTTCAGATCGCCGGTGCAGGGCGAGTGGTCGGAGACGACGCAGTCGATGGTGCCGTCGGCGAGACCCTGCCAGAGCAGGTCCCGGTTGGCCGCCTCGCGTATCGGCGGGCAGCACTTGAACTCGGTTGCGCCGTCGGGGACTTCCTCGGCGGTGAGGGTGAGGAAGTGCGGGCAGGACTCGACGGTGATGCGCACGCCCTCGGCCCTGGCTCGGGCGATCAGCGGCAGCGCGTCGGCCGAGGACAGGTGCAGCACGTGCACCCGTGCGTCCAGGCGCCGGGCCTGCGCGACGAGGTTGGCGATCGCGGTGTTCTCGGCGTCCCGGGGGCGGGAGGCGAGGAAGTCGGCGTAGCGGGGACCCGGCCGCTGCGGGGCGGCGGACAGGTGGTGCGGGTCCTCGGCGTGGACGATCAGCAGGCCGCCGAAGCCGGTGATCTCCGCGAGGGCGCCGGCGAGCTGCTCCTGGTCGAGTTCCGGGAACTCCTCGACGCCCGAGGGCGACAGGAAGCACTTGAAGCCGAAGACGCCGGCCTCGTGCAGCGGGCGCAGGTCCTTGGTGTTGCCCGGGACGGCGCCGCCCCAGAAGCCGGTGTCCACATGCGCCTTGGGCCGTGCCACGTCCTGCTTGACGCGCAGGTCGTCGACCGTGGTCGTGGGCGGGAGGGAGTTCAGCGGCATGTCCAGCAGTGTGGTGATGCCGCCGGCGGCGGCCGCCCGGGTGGCGGTCCAGAAGCCCTCCCACTCGGTGCGGCCGGGGTCGTTGACGTGCACATGAGTGTCGACGAGGCCGGGTAGGACGGCATGGTCGCCGGCGTCCTCCAGCAGGGCTCCGGCGGGCACCGCGGCGTCGTACGGCAGCACGGCCGCGATCCTCCCGGCGGCGACGGCGATCGACGCGGGGCGCGTGCCCCCGGGGGTGACGACACGAGTCGAGCGCAGCACCAGATTCACGTCGGCGACGTGCGTATCGGACACCCTGCCCCTCACTTCCGTACCGCTGCACTTCCGCACAGCGAAATTCAACGAACTGTTGAAGGAGTCTTCCCCTCCACCCCCGCCCCGTCAAGACCTCGCGGGCACCCTCCGGGCCGGACCGGCGGTCACCGACGCCTTTCGCAAAATGGAACTATACTTCCGCCAAGCAGAACGCGACGGTGCAGCAAGACGCTGTCGCGGCACCCATCGGAGACGACCGGCCGCACACCGGCGAGAACGCCCTGACCGGCCGCTACGCCCGCACATCGGCGGTGTGCGCCACGGCCCGGCCCGGTAGGCTGCTGCCTTGCCCGCCCGCCAGAAAGGACCGTTGACGTGCCGCCGTCCAGCGCCAGCACCACCGACGCCGCCAAGCCCGCCGCCGGCAGCGGCGGAGTGCAGTCCCTCGAGCGGGCCTTCGACCTGCTCGAGCGGATGGCCGACGCCGGGGGCGAGGTCGGGCTCAGCGAACTCTCCGCGAGCAGCGGGCTCCCCCTGCCCACGATCCACCGGCTCATGCGCACCCTGGTCGCCTGCGGCTACGTCCGCCAGCAGCCCAACCGCCGCTACGCCCTCGGCCCCCGGCTGATCCGCCTCGGCGAGAGCGCCTCCCGACTGCTCGGCACCTGGGCCCGCCCGTACCTCGCCCGCCTGGTCGAGGAGACCGGCGAGACGGCGAACATGGCGCTGCTCGACGGCGACGAGATCGTCTATGTGGCACAGGTCCCGTCCAAGCACTCGATGCGCATGTTCACCGAGGTCGGGCGCCGGGTGCTGCCGCACTCGACCGGCGTGGGCAAGGCGCTCCTCGCCCATTTCCCGCCGGACGAGGTACGGGCGCTGCTGGCCCGCACCGGCATGCCGGCCGCGACGGAGAAGACCATCACCACGCCCGACGGCTTCCTGGAGGCGCTGGAGCAGGTCCGCCGCGCGGGCTACGCCGTCGACGACAACGAGCAGGAGATCGGGGTGCGCTGCCTCGCCGTCCCGGTGCCCGACTCCCCCACCGCCGCCGCGATCTCCATCTCGGGACCGGCGGGCCGGGTGACGGAGGCCGCGACGGAGAAGATCGTGCCCGTCCTGCGGACGGTGGCGAACGAACTCTCGGAGGCACTGGCGAACACGTCGGCACCCCGGGAGTAGCCGCGATCCCGGGCCGGACCGCCCCGGGACACGCAGGGCCGTGACCCGCAGGGCCGTGACCCGCAGGCCCGGGACGCACGGTTCCGCGATCGTCCGCGGCCGCGTGTCGACGGCCCGGGACCCGCAGGCACGGGACCCGCAGGCACGGGACGCGCAGGCGGACGAAACCCCCGGCACCCGCCGCACCGGAGACCTCCCGCGGCCGAAGCCGAAGCCCCGGTGCCGCTCCGGGTCCGGCACGGGCGCCGCCGCGGTCCACTTGACCTCCGGCGGCTTCCCGTTGACGCTCCGAGGCGATCCGTTGACGCTCCGGCAGCCTTCCGTTGGTGCTCCGGAGGGGCTTCGCGGCGGCAGACGGCCCGTCCGCGGAGGGGCTTCCCGCCGGCAGACGGCCCGTCCGTGCAGGCGCCGCACACGGCCCGCCCGGCAACGGCGCGGCGGGGCCTGCGGCGCCCCTTGCACCGGCCGGCGGCTCGGCGTGGGCCGCTACCGCGCCGGCTGGAACCTCGCGCACCGGGCGGGGCACGCTCCACCGGGTCCGCCGGCGGACCGGGTCACGCCCTGCGCCGCGCCACCACCACCGCGCAGCGCGGGGTGCCGTCGGGACGCCGCCCGAGGCCTTCGAGCGGCGTCAACTCCACGTCGAATCCGGTCCGTCGAAGCTCGGCGAGCACCTCGACGAGGGGAAACGTGCGGTAGTACATGACGAAGCCGGGCCGCCACACCCGGTTGCGGACGCGCATCACCGTGTCGAAGCCGAGCATCGCCCAGTACGGCAGGGTGCCGAAGTGGGGCGGCGCGCCGACGGGGAACGCGAAGACCCCGCCGGGGAGGAGTGCGGAGTGCACCTGGGCGAAGAGTCCGGGGCGCTCCCGCGGCAGGAAGTGCCCGAAGGCGCCGAAGCTCACCGCCAGATCGAACACCGGGCGGAAGGGCAGGGCGCGGGCGTCGGCGCGGACGAGGACGGCCCCGGGGTGGGCGCGGCGGGCCTCGTGCAGCATCCCGGCGCTGAAGTCGACGCCGACGGCCCGCTCCCGGCAGAGTGCGCGCAGCACTCGCCCGCCGGCACCCGTGCCGCAGCAGACGTCCAGCCCGTCCCGGAAGGGCCCCAGCGGTCGCAACGCTTCCGCCGTCTCGTCGAGGATGCGGTCCGGGGTGCGGAACGGGGTCAGGTCGAACTTGGGCGCGAGCAGGTCGTACCCGCGCTCGACCGACGACAGCGCCTGCACGGCGAGTTCGCGGAGGGTGGGACCCCGGGAGGTGAACATCGGCTCCAAGCGTACGGGACGGCTCTCGGCCGGCGCGGGCCCGGAAGGGGCTGCCGGAAGGGGCTGCCGGGAGGAGGGCCGGGGCGGGCGCCCGGACGGCACCTCCTCAGCCCTGCGGCTCGCCGAACAGCTCCACCGCGTGCCGCACGTTCGCCAGTCCGGCCGCCAGTGCGCTGACCGAGCCCACCGCTCCGGCCATCAGCAGCAGCGACCGGCGGAGCCGCCGAACCTCCGGCACGCCGCTGACCGCCATCGCGTCCATCGCCGCCAGCTCGTCCTCCGCTATCCCGCGGTCGGCGAACTCGGCCGGGTAGCCCGCGAGCTCGCGTCGGAGCCGGGAGACGGACGCACGCAGCTCCGCCACTCTCGGGTCCTCGCCGCTCCGCGTCTCCCGCGTCTGCCCCACGCTCCGCAACAAAGGTCTCCCCCCTCGCACGTCGTTGTGCTGCCCGGTGAACGACACACGGCCGGTGGTCGAACGCCTGGGGTTACGGGTCAGTTAACGCCATTCCGTAGGCGTTCCGCCACTCCGTGGTACGAAATTCAGCTCGACGTGTCTGCCTACGCCGCCTCGTACGGCACGGTGCACGGCCACGGCACCGCGCCGACCTGCCCGGCGGGGTCCGCTGCCCGGGACGGCGGACCCGTCGTGACGGCGGGATCGGCACGGGCCGGGCCGGCGGAGCGGCACGGCTGGGGCCGGCGGGATCAGTAGTCCGGAGGCCGAGCCCCACCCTGTTGGCCTGTAAATCGAAGGCGAACGGGGCTTCTCGACCTTGGACGCGTCTATTTACGAATCAGGCGGAGTCACGGCGCAGTCAGGCGGGGTCAGGCGCAGTCAGGCGGGGTGCCGGCCGCGCGGAGCGCCTCGACCACGGGCGCGAACGCACGGGCGGGCCGGGCAGGACGGGCGGCGGCCGCTTCGCGTGCGGGCGGGGCGGGCGCGAACGCACGGGCGGGACGGGCAGCACAGGCGGGGCGGGAGGGAGGGACAGGGATGGGAGGGGCAGGCGGAACGGGCGCGAACGCGCGCGAACGCACAGGCGGGGCGGGCAGGACGGGCGGCGGCCGCGTCGCGTGCGGCACCGGAAGGCCGCCGACCCGGTCCTCGAACCGCTTCCCGTGCCGGAGCCGGGACACCCGGTGGGGGTACGTCCCGGCACACCGGAGCGGCGCGCGGACGGTTCACCGCGCCGCACCGCCACTCGATGGGGTAAGCAGGGAGCATGGCTCACACTTCAGACAAGCCGCAGGTCGCGGGGCTGGTACTGGCAGCGGGCGGCGGGCGCCGACTGGGCGGCCGCCCGAAGGCGCTGCTCGAGCACCGCGGACGCCCCCTGGTGGAGAACGCGGTACGGGTCCTGCGGGCGGGCGGCTGCCGGTCCGTGCATGTCGTCCTGGGGGCCGCGGCTGACGAGGTGCTGCGGCGGGCCGATCTGGCGGGCTGTGTCGTCTCCGTGAACCCGGACTGGGAGGAGGGCATGGGCTCCTCCCTGCGCGCCGGGCTGGCGTCGCTGGCCACCGCGGGCGGCACCCAGGACGCGGCCCTGGTGTCACTGGTGGACCAGCCCGGCATCGGGGCCGCGGCCGTGGCCAGGATCGTGGCGGCCTGCGACTCGCCGTCCGCGCTGGTGTCGGCGGCGTACGACGGCCGCCGGGGGCATCCCGTGCTGATCGGCGCCCGGCGCTGGGAGGCCGTGGCGGAGAGCGCCTCGGGCGACCGCGGCGCACGGGACTACCTGGCCGAACACGAGAAGGAGATCACGCTCGTCGAGTGCGGGGACGTGGCGGAGGCGTACGACATCGACACACCCGGGGACCTGGCACACCTCGAGTGAGCCGGACGGGCCCATGCTCCGCGACCCGTACCCGTAACCCGTACCCGTAACCCGTACCCGCGCCCGTACCCGCACCCGCACCCGCACCCGCACCCACTCAGAGTCGCGTGGCGTGGCGTGGCGCCGCACCGAGTCGCGTGGCGTCGCGTGATGTGAGGTCGCTGGCACTGAGCGCCACGATATGTCGAGAGGGAGAATCTCGACATCAACAAACCTTGTAGTTCCACCATGCGATAACTAGTATCCACAGATCAGAAGAACCCGACCGACCATCGGCGTCCTCGGCCGCACCCCGGAGGCCTGGCACCGAGTGCCGTTTCACCGTGCGCCGACAGCCGCCCCTACCGCCCGTGCAGCTCGCTGAAGGAAGTGACAGCTCATGTCCGCACCAGCGCCGTCACCGCTGGCCATCGTCGACGCCGAACCACTGCCCCGGCAGGAGGAGGTGCTGACCGACGCCGCACTCGCCTTCGTGGCGGAGCTGCACCGGAGGTTCACCCCCCGACGTGACGAACTCCTGGCCCGGCGCACCGAACGCCGCGCCGAGATCGCCCGTATCGGCACCCTCGACTTCCTCCCGGAGACCTCGCACATCCGCGAGGACGAGGACTGGAGGGTCGGCCCGGCCCCGGCCGCGCTCGACGACCGCCGCGTCGAGATCACCGGCCCGACGGACCGCAAGATGACCGTCAACGCCCTGAACTCCGGCGCGAGGGTCTGGCTCGCCGACTTCGAGGACGCGTCCGCACCCACCTGGGAGAACGTGGTCCTCGGCCAGCTCAACCTCATCGACGCGTATGAGCGCCGCATCGACTTCACGGACCCGCGCACGGGCAAGTCGTACGCGCTGCGGCCCGCGGAGGAACTCGCCACCGTCGTGATGCGGCCCCGTGGCTGGCACCTGGACGAGCGGCATCTGCTGGTCGACGGCCGCCCGGTCCCCGGTGCCCTGGTCGACTTCGGGCTGTACTTCTTCCACAACGCCCAGCGGCTCATCGACCTCGGCAAGGGCCCGTACTTCTACCTCCCGAAGACGGAGTCGCACCTGGAGGCCCGGCTCTGGAACGACGTCTTCGTCTTCGCCCAGGACCACGTCGGCATCCCGCAGGGCACCGTCCGCGCCACCGTCCTGATCGAGACGATCACGGCCGCGTACGAGATGGAGGAGATCCTCTACGAACTCCGCGACCACGCGGCGGGCCTCAACGCCGGCCGCTGGGACTACCTCTTCTCCATCGTCAAGAACTTCCGTGACGGCGGGGCCGAGTTCGTCCTCCCGGACCGCAACGCGGTGACGATGACCGCGCCGTTCATGCGCGCGTACACCGAACTGCTGGTGCGTACGTGCCACCGTCGTGGAGCGCACGCCATCGGCGGCATGGCGGCCTTCATCCCGTCCCGCAGGGACGCCGAGGTCAACAAGGTCGCCTTCGAGAAGGTCAAGGCCGACAAGGACCGCGAGGCCGGGGACGGCTTCGACGGCTCCTGGGTCGCCCATCCCGACCTCGTCCCCGTCGCCATGGCCTCCTTCGACGCGGTGCTGGGCGACAAGCCCCACCAGAAGGACCGCCTGCGCGAGGACGTGCACGTCACGGCCGCCGAACTCATCGACGTCGCATCGCTCGACGCGCACCCCACGTACGAGGGCCTGCGCAACGCCGTGCAGGTCGGCATCCGCTACATCGAGGCCTGGCTGCGGGGTCTCGGCGCCGTCGCGATCTTCAACCTGATGGAGGACGCGGCGACGGCCGAGATCTCCCGCTCCCAGATCTGGCAGTGGATCAACGCGGGCGTCGTCTTCGAGAACGGCGAGACCGCCACTCCCGAGCTGGCCCGCAGGGTCGCCGCCGAGGAACTGGCGGCGATCCGCGAGGAGATCGGCGAGGAGGCGTTCGCCGCGGGCAGGTGGCAGCAGGCACACGACCTGCTGCTGCACGTCTCGCTCGACGCCGACTACGCGGACTTCCTGACCCTGCCCGCGTACGAGCAGCTGGTCGGCTGACCACCGCTCGCCACGGCCCGTCTCCCCGGCACCGCACAGCGCCGGGGCGGCGGACCGTCAGCGCCGACGACGACCACAGCGGGTAGCCGGTGGGCGGCCGCTTCCGGCTCCGCCGCGCATTCGGCCATGTCGTCTGCTGCGGGCACCTGGTCGTTTACTGCGGGCGCCTGGTCGGCTGCTGCGGCACCTGTCGTACCTCTCACCATCCCGAGCCGTGGTGGTGCGCCGCGGACCGTTTCACCGTCGCCTTCGCCGTCTTGAGGGCATGCGCCGACAAGTCCGCCACCCTGCCGTCGGGATGGCGCTCGCGCAGGTCCTCCAGGATGCGGACCGCGGTCGCCGGGTCGGTGTCCGTCAGCGCCGGCAGCAGCGAGGCCGCGCCGCCGGGCCAGCCGGCGGCGGCCTCGTCGAAGGCGTCGATCAGGGCGGTGGGAGCCGGCTCCGGGGCGCGGTCCCGGGCGGCCACGGAGGACTGCATGTCGGCCGCCCAGCAGATGTCGAGTTCCTCCAGCAGGAGCAGGGCGCGGGCGGAGAGGGGCACCAGGTCCAGCTGCGCGGGTTCGCCCCGGGAGTGGAGGAGACGATGCACGTACGCTCCGGTGACGGGATCCTCCAGGGCGGAGCGCAGCGGCCCGACGGGGATGTCCGCGCGGTCCAGACGGGAGAAGAGTTCCGCCGTCAACGTGTGGTAGAAGTCGCCGGACTTGGCCGCGGAGACGGCCTCCAGCAGCTCGCTCCACACCGCGTCGGTGGCGCCCCTGGCCGTCGTCCACCGGGTGAGCGCCGTGGCGGCGACCGCCGTCGGCCAGCACTGGACGGCCCCGACCATCCGTACCGCGTCCCACGAGACGAACTCGTGCTCGTCGGGGGCGGCGACACGGCTCGATGCGAAGACGTGGCGGACGGCGGCGTTGCCGAGCGGGGTGAGCCCGTACGCGTCGCCGGTGCGGAAGACGCAGCCGGTCCCGGTCAGCTCGTCGACGACCGCGGCGAGCGCGTGCGCCGGGCCGTCGACCGCCGACCGGTCCTCCTCGGTGAGGCCGGGGATGCCGAGCACCGCGGACAGTTCGGCGAGCGCGGGCGTCCGGTACTCGGGTGGGGCCGATGCGGGGACGCTCACCGGGGCGTCCTCCAGGTCGCGGGGGACGACCAGATCGGTATGGCCGGACGCCCTGCGGGCCACGGAATCGGGGGTGCCGCCGCGCGCGTACAGCCCGTAGAGCACGTGCGCGGCGTCGAGGCCGTACTCCTCGTCCACGGGGCCGGCCGGGTAGGTGTCCGAGGCGGCGTCCTCCACGGCGGCGGCCAGCACATCGGCGGCGAGCTCGACGAGTTCCTGCGGGGTGCCGTCACTCCAGACGGCCTCGGCGGGCCCGGGGAAGCCGCACAGTGCGGCGAGGCCGCGGACGTCGTCGTTCCCGGCCGCGAGCGCCGCGGGCAGCGGGGCCGCCCACAGCAGCGCCCGGATCCCGTCGGGGCCGGGCAGCGCAGCGGGCGGGGGCAGCGCCGCCGAGGCGCAGCCGTAGTGGTTGAGGTGCTCGTCGAGCAGGCGGTCGGCGAGGAGGAGATGCGGTAGCGCCTCGGGTCCGGGGGCGAGAGCGGCATACGGGCCGGACAGCGCTTCGGCGAGGCCCGCCGCCGTCCAGCGGTCGGACAGGCCCGCCCCCAGCGCGTCCAGCTCGGACGGCAGTGCGTCCTCGGGGCGGTCGGCACCCAGGACGGACGCCGCGGACAGCAGCGGCCCCGCGGGCGAGGGGCCTTCGACGTCGCGGGCGAAGGCCGCCAGCATCGTGTCGGCGAGCCGCGCGCGGGCCGTGAAGGTGGCGGCCGCGAGGTCCGCGCGGTGCAGGGGGCCGGGGAGGCGCGGCCGTTGCGCACGGGGGGTGGCGTCGAACGCGGCGAGCCAGGCGCTCACCGCCCCGGGGTCGTCCACGTCGACACCGTCCGCCCGCATCAGCGACGCGTACCAGCGGGCCCAGGTCAGATGGAAGAGATCGCCGTGGTTGCCCATGAAGACCGGTACGGCCTCCTCCACCGCGGCGAGGACGCGCGCATGGCGCTTGGCGTTCAGCCGGCCCGCCGCGCGCACGCGGTCGGCCAGGGCCGTGAGCACGGACGGGACGGCGGCGGCCTCGTCCGGGCTCGCCCACAGCAGCAGGGGCAGGTCCTCGGCGAGCACCCGGCGCACGAGCCCGGGCGTCGGCTCGGGTACGCCCGCACGGCGGTCCGCGCCGCGCAGTGCCAGCAGGGTCAGCACCGCGTCCGCGGGGCGGGGCGGGAGAACGGTCCGCCGCTCTCTCTGCGCCCAGGCGAGGAATGCGTCGAGGCCGGTGTTCAGGGCAGTGGTACGGGTCACCTGGGGAGCGTATGGGTGTTCACCGGAGCAGCGGGCCCGTTCGAGCGGCCACTCGCCCGATCGGGTGATGGACCACCGGTGGGCCGAGGGGCGGAGCGGGCCGGCGCCGCACAGCCGGCGGGGCTCGTCCCCCGTTCGACGGAGGCAGGACGCCCGGCCGACGGGGCTCGTCCCCCGTCCGGCGGAGACACGATGCGCGGCCGGCGGTCGTGCGGCGGCGGCAGGACGCGCGGCCGGCGGTCGTGCGTCGGCCATCCGCCGTGCCGGGGTCGCCGCCCCTCGGGGCATGGCCGGGTGCCTCAGTGCACCGGCACAGGCACCGGAGCCGGGGCCGGATCCCGCCCCGGCCCGCCCGGTGCCGTCCGGGCGGATCGCGTCCCGGTGCCCGGGTGGGTCAACTACCCGGCCCTGAAGCTTCAGGGCCGGGCTTGGAGGTAGAGCCCAACTGGCTGCTGGGTGATCTCCTCCGTCCAGTACCACTATGCGGGTGCAGGGGCGTGTGACTCCGCCCCGCTTCGCCACAACTGCCGTGCACACCCGACGATCATGCGCGGGGCGACGACCCCGGCGTACATGGCGGTGACGTGCTGGAGGCCGCTGGTGAACGTCCTGAAGGGCGGCGGGGTCTCGTCGACCGGGTGCCCGCGGTCTCCGCCCCCCCGGATGCGCCCGGTCGCCGGGGGATGGGTGCCGCGGGTCGTCGGGCGCGGCGTCTGCGCCTGCGTTTGCGCCTGCGTCATTGCGGAACCTCGGCTTGGCTGCCACGGCGACTCCTCCGGTCGGTTCACACGTCGGCTCCGACGTGGGTGTCAGGGAGTCGGAAGTGGTGCGTGGTGCGGATGCTGCGCGTGGTGCGGGCGTTGTACGCAGTGCGGATCTCGTACGCAGTGCGGATGTCGTACGTTCTGCTGAGATGCGTGCCCCGAGAGAAGCCGTGGGGTCGCCGGCGCGGGGGAGGGTCACCGCCCCGGGAGGCGCGCGACGTGTCGGCGCGCACCTCCCGGTGGCGGCTGCCGTGGACCCCGCTCGGGTCCACGGCCGCCGGCCGAGGGCCGTCCCCCTCGACCGGACTACCGGGGTGTCAGGCCTGCGCGGCGATCCGCGCGAGGCGCTGGGCCTCGCTCCGCGTGGAGCGGGCGATGGCGTCCTCGTCGGCCTTGAGGAGCCGTCCGTCCTCGACGACCGGCTCACCGCCCACGAGGGAGAGCGTGACCGGGGCCGCCGCACCGAGGACGAGGGCGGCCACCGGGTCGGCGATGGATGCGTGGGCGAGGGTGTCCAGCTTCCAGAGCACCAGGTCGGCGAGCTTGCCCGGCTCCAGGGAGCCGATCTGCGAGGCGCGGCCGAGCACCCGGGCGCCGCCGTAGGTACCCAGCCGCAGCGCCTGGCGCGCGGTCAGCGCGGCTTCCCGGTGCGCCGGGTTGAGGCGGTTGACCAGCAGTGCGTTGCGCAGTTCGGTGTGCAGTTCACCGGACTCGTTGGAGGCCGTGCCGTCGACGCCGAGGCCGACCGGGACACCGGCGCTCAGCATGTCGGGAACGCGGGCGATCCCGGCGGCGAGGCGGGCGTTGGACGAGGGGCAGTGGGCGACACCGGTCTTCGTCCGTGCGAACGCCTCGATGTCGGAGTCGTTCATATGGACGCAGTGCGCCATCCAGACGTCTTCGCCGAGCCAGCCGGTGGACTCGAAGTACCGGGTGGGGCCCATGCCGAAGAGTTCATGGCAGAACTTCTCCTCCTCGACGGTCTCGCTGCCGTGGGTGTGGAGGCGCACGCCCCGGCGGCGGGCCAGTTCGGCGCCCTGCCTGAGCAGTTCGGTGGAGACCGAGAAGGGGGAGCAGGGCGCGACGGCGATCTGCGTCATCGCGTCGAAGGAGGCGTCGTGATGCTTGTCGATGGTCTCCTCGGTGGCGGCCAGCGCGCCTTCGAGGGTCTCGACGGCGAAGTCCGGCGGCAGGCCGCCGTCCTTCTCGCTGCGGTCCATCGAGCCGCGGGCCAGGGTGAATCGGACGCCCATCTCGGACGCGGCCCGGATGATGGCGCCGGAGAGGTCGCCGGAGCCCTTCGGGAAGACGTAGTGGTGGTCCATCGCAGTGGTGACTCCGCCGCGCGCCATCATCGCCAGGGAGCCCTGCGCCGCGGAGTACGCCATCTGCTCGTCGATGCGGGCCCAGGTCGGGTAGAGCGCGACCAGCCAGTCGAACAGATTGTGGTCCGTGGCGAGGCCGCGGGTGATCCACTGGTAGAAGTGGTGGTGCGTGTTGACCAGGCCGGGGGTGGCGAGGTGGCCGGAGGCGTCGACGCGACGGACCACGTTCTCCAGGTTCCCGGGCGCCTTGCCGGGGCCGACCGACTCGATGCGGTTGCCGGCGACGACGATGTGCCCGGAGGCGTACTCGGTGTCGCCGGCGTCCACGGTCGCGATCGCGCAGTTCTCGATGACGGTGCGCGGGGCTGCTGCCGATGCTGCCGATGCTGCCGATGCTGCCGATGCTGCCATGGTGCGTCCTTCGTCTCTCAGTGGCGGTACGGGCACGGCATGACCCTGGAGGATTTGAGTGCCACGGCCCGGGGGCCGTGGGTGCCGAGAAGGTGGACGGACGGGGTGGGCGGGACCGCCGCGGGCGTGTCCGCCGCATGTGCACGTGTCAAGGAAACCACCTGTCTGCCTTGTGCCCCCCGTGGCCCCGTGCGTCCTGCGCCAAGTCCGGACCGGGCTGCCGGCGGTCCCTGCGGCGGCCGGCTGCCCGGGGTGGGGGCCGGCGGCCCGGGGTGGGGGCCGGCGGCCACCGCGGCCGGGTGGGCGGCCGGGTGTCGCCCCGAGGACGGTCAGAGGTCGATCAGCAGTCGATCAGAAGTCAATCGAGAGCTGATCGGAGGTTGGCCAGAGACTGGACAGAGATTGGCCCAGAGGCTGGACAGAGGCTGGTCAGAGGTTGGTCAGGTCGGCCGGGATCCGCGCCTCGGCACCGTCCCTCAGGACAGTCGCCTCGATGAGGCCGTACGGCCGGTCGGCGGCGAAGTAGACCTCGTTGTCGTTCTTGAGCCCGAAGGGCTCGAGGTCGACGAGGAAGTGGTGCTTGTTGGGCAGGGAGAAGCGCACCTCGTCGATCTCGGCGCGGTGGTTGATGATCCGCGCACCCATCTGGTAGAGCGTCTGCTGCAACGAGAGGGAGTAGGTCTCGGCGAAGGCCTGGAGCATGTGCTTTCTGGCCTGCTCGTAGGACTTCTCCCAGTTCGGCGCCTTCTGCTCGTCGCCGGTCCAGTTGAACCGCCAGCGGCCGGAGACCTCCGTGGCCAGGATGCGGTCGTACGCCTCCCGCAGGGTGGTGTACCGGTCCTTGACGTAGCCCCAGAACTCGGAGTTGGTCGAGTTCATCACGACCAGGTCCTTCAGGCCGGAGACGACTTCCCACGACTCCCCGTCGTAGGTGATCTGGGTGAGGCGGGTCTCCTGGCCCTTGCGGACGAAGGAGTGCCTGACCTCGTCGGCGCCGATGAACCTGGAGTTGGCGTCGGAGGCGGCGATGCGCTCCCAGGCGTACTCCTCGATGCGGATGCGCGCGCGGTGGATCGGCTCCTGCGAGGTCACGAAGTGGCGGGCGAGGTGGATGCCGAACTGCTCGGCGGACTCGATCCCGTACTCCTTGGCGAACGCGTACACCGTGTTCTTGGTGGTGTCGGTCGGGAGGACGTTGGCGTTCGAACCGGAGTAGTGGACGTCGTCCATGTCGCCGGAGAGCGCGACCGAGACGTTGAGGTCCTTGATGCGGTGGGTGTCGCCGTCCCGCGTGATCCTCACGACGCGGTTCTCGGCCTTGCCGTACTGGTTCTGTCCCAGGAGTACGGGGCGGCCGGGTCGGGATGTGGCTGTCATTGTCTGCTAGCTCCCTCGGTAAACGGAGTAGCCGAACGGGTTGAGCAGCAGCGGTACGTGGAAGTGCTCGCCCGGCACGACGGCGAACGTGATCGCCACCTCCGGGAAGAACGCACCGCTGTCCCGTTTCGCGGGGGCGTCCTGCTGGGCCTCGGCTTGCTTCTTCGCGAAGTACGGCCCGGTCTCGAAGTCGAGCCGTACCTGGGTGGTGCCCTCCGGCAGCGCCGGCAGGTCCCTGCACCGGCCGTCCGCGTCGGTCTCGGATCCGCCGAGTGCCGTCCACCCGCCCCCGGAGCCCTCGCGGGCCGAAAGGGACACGGCGACGCCCTCGGCGGGGCGGCCGGCGCTGGTGTCCAGGATGTGGGTGGACACGGACGCCGTGGTCTCGGTGCTCATGCGCTCTCCTCCTCCAGGAGACGGGTCAGCCGGATCCGGTTGATCTTCCCCAGTTCGGCGCGGACGGTCTCCCGCTCCTGCTCGGGCGAGTGGTCGACCCGCTCCCGGACGGCGTCCCTCATCTGCTCACCGGTGCGGCCGGTGGCACAGATCAGGAACACATGGCCGAACTTCTCCTGGTAGGCCAGGTTGAGTTCGAGCATCTCGGCCCTGAGCCCCTCGGAGGCACCGGCCATCCCGCTCTGCTCGCGGGAGGAGACCGGGTCCCCGGGCCTCGGCCGGCCGATCGGCGGGTGCCCCGCCAGCGCTTCGGCCAGGTCCTCGGCGGTCAGCTCCGCCATGGCGGAGTCGCAGGCGGCGAGGAGGGCCTCGACGGTGGCGTAGGGGCGCCGGGCCAGCAGTGCGCTTCCCCATGCCGTGCTGGCGCACACCTCGTGCAGCACGTACCGGGCCTCGCCGTCCGACGAGGTGTTGAACCGGGTGAGGCCCGGTACGGAAGTCGAAGACACGGGATCCTCCGCGGCTGTTCTGCGTGGTGCGTCGGGCGGGCTGCGGATAGCTAACGCCTTCCCACGACAACACGTCAACAGTTTGTTGAATATTCGTGGGCGGAAGGGCCGCCGTCCCGGTATGCGGACGGCGGGGAGCGGACGGCGGGGAGCGGACGGCGGGGAGCGGACGGCCCTGACCCGGCCGGCCACGCCGAGGGCGGCACGGGCCCTCCATTCCGGATGCGCCGCTCCGCCGGGCGGGTGAACCTGAGGGAAGCCCAGGCATCAGAAACCAGGGAGAACACGATGATCCAGATGTTGCACGAGAAGGGCATGCGCAGCGAG
The DNA here is from genome assembly GCF_003122365.1 of Streptomyces spongiicola. NCBI lineage: Bacteria > Bacillati > Actinomycetota > Actinomycetes > Kitasatosporales > Streptomycetaceae > Streptomyces > Streptomyces spongiicola. The sequence goes on along the minus strand of NZ_CP029254.1, from coordinate 6,251,653 downwards.
CACGCCTACACCGCGGCGTTCGTGTCCATCGGCCTGTCCATCCTGGCCTGGACCGCATCACACAAGGTCGAGCCGGGCGCGGGCCTCGACCGCGCGGACCGTTGGGGCATCTTCGTCGGCGAATGGGCACCCACGTTCTTCGGCCTCGGCCTCGCCCTCTCCCACTACGAGCAGCAGGACGGCACCCTCGTCGCCGGCGTCCACGACATCCGCAAGGCGCAGTCGTCCACGAAGGAGAAGGAGGCCATGTGACCTGCGAAACGGAGCGCCCACCCCGGTCAGGAACGACACAGGGGCGGGCGCTCCGCTGTGAACGGTGAACGGCAACGGCAACGGCAACGGCAACGGGAAGTCTTGCTGCCGCATGCCGCAGCGGGGCTATACCGCAGCTCGACCGCGACATCGTCGACCGCACCAGACGCGCCTGTCCCGCTACAGAAAGTATCGATCACTGCAGTCCATCAGCGAGCGAGGCTTCACCCCGCCTCTCCCGTTCGGGAGATCTTCAGGAAGCTCTGACCGGGGCCGATGACGGGCATGTGTGGAGCAAAGGCTTCACCACCCCAGCCCGCCCTCGGCCGCGAACTGCACAAAGGCAGACCAGGACGAACGCGGAAAGGCCAGGGTTCTGCCGTCGCGGTCCTTCGTGTCCCGAACCAAGACCGTCGTCGGGTCGTCGTCGGCCACCTCGACGCAGCTACTGCGCGTCTTTGACCTGGGGCTTTGCCGACCGAGCCTCACTTTCCCGGTTCAGGTAGTTGTAGACGGTGAACCGGCTGACCCCGAGCGCATTGGCCACGGTCTCGACTCCGTGCCGCACGGAGAAGGCCCCGCGCGCCTCCAGCGTCCGTACGACCGACTGCTTCGCCCTGCGGTCGAGTGACGCCAGCGGCATGCCGTGACTCCGCTCCATGGCGGCCAGGATGTGGCCCAGCGAGTCCGAGAGTTGCGGCAGCCGCACGGCCAGCACCTCGGCGCCCTCCCAGGACAGTACGACGTCGTCCGACCGGGCCTGGTCGGGGCGGAGGATCTCCGCCCCCATCGCGTCCGCGAGCGGTCTCACGGCGCCGACCAGGGGATGCTCGTCGGGCCGGGTCACCGCTCCCCCTCCTGGCGCTCGCGCCCATGCCCGCGCCCGCGGTCATGCCCGTGCCCGTTCTCGCTCCCGTACGCAGCCGCGCCGCCACCGGCCACGGCCCCGCCGTCCGCCGCGGCTTCGCCGAGGGCCGTCCCGGGGCCGGGTTCCCCGATCACGTTGACCTGCACCGACACCCTGGTGGCGCCCGCACCGAGGGATCGGCGCAGCAGCGAGTCGAGCGCGGTCAGCACGGCCTCCGCGTCGCCCTCGGCGGTGTTGCCGAAGGGGCCCACGTCCACGGCGTCCAGGTCGGCGGCCTGGATGACCTCGCGGGCGACCAGCGCATGGGCCGGGGCCTCGTCGAGGTCGAAGGGTTCTGTCGTGAACTCCACTCGCAATCGCATGACCCCACGTTAAGGCCGCCCGCACGACCGCCCGCCGGAAGGTACCCGAAGGATCCGGTACCCGTGCGCGACGGAACCGCGCGCCTCCCGCGTAGAGCCGGACGACGGGAGCCGCACGCCCCCGGGACGGAGCTGCTGCCCCCGACCCGGGAGCGGAACGCCACCCGGCCGCTCGGGGTCCGGAGGCCGCTCCGTGCGCATCCGCCCGCGCCACCCCGCTCCGCATGCCCGCACACGCCGCCCATATGCGCCCGCGTGCTTCTTCGTACGCGCGCATAAGCCCGCTGCATGCCCTGAGCCATGAGCCATGAACCCCTGGACCATGAGCCCTCCCGAGACGCCCCCGCCGTGCGTGGGGGCGTCGTCGTCGACCTTTCCACGTCGGGTCCGCGCCGCCGGGCCGGGGAGCGGCCCGCACCCCGGCGCGCACCCCGGCGCGTGCCCCGGCCCGTGCCCCGGCCCGTGCCCGGGCCGAATCGCGGCCGAATCGCGATGGGGACGGGGTGGGTGCGCGGTGGGGCGCGACGCGACGCGGTGGGGCGAGGCGGGGTGGGTGCGAGGCGGGGCGAGGCCGGGTCACGGCGGGGCCGCGGTCACATCCCGGCCGGACGGGCTCAGAGCAGGCTCCGGACGGGCCCCGGACTGGGTCCGGATCCCGGCCCGGTCTTGACAGCCCTCCCCCACGACAGGCAATCTTCCGTTAAGCAGAAAGAAGTTTCCGCAATACGGAAGGAGCGCAGCCCCTCATGGGATACGCGGACCAGCGCTTCGATGTGAACCTCTCGATCCTCTTCACGGAACTCCCGCTGCTGGAGCGCCCGGCGGCCGCCGCCGCGGCGGGCTTCACCGCGGTCGAGCTGTGGTGGCCCTGGACCGACACCCCCACGCCGGGGCGGAGCGAGCTGGACGCCCTGCGCAAAGCGCTCCAGGACTCCGGCACCCGGCTGGTGGGCCTGAACTTCTACGCCGGGCGGCTGCCGGGCCCGGACCGCGGCGCCCTCTCCCTGCCCGGCGAGGAGTCGGAGCGCTTCCGCGCCAACGTCGACGTGGCCGCGGACTTCGCCGCCTCGGTCGGCTGCAAGGCCCTCAACGCCCTCTACGGCAACCGTGCCGAGGGCGTGGACCCTGCCGCCCAGGACGAACTCGCCCTGGAGAACCTGGCGGCGGCGGCCCGCGCGGCCGACCGGGTGGGCGCGATCCTGCTGGTCGAGGCCCTGAACAAGCCGGAGTCGCCGCTGTACCCGCTGGTGAGCGCAGCCGCCGCGATCGAGGTCGTGGACAGGGTCAACGCCGCCACGGGCCTCGGCAACGCCAAGTTCCTGCTCGACGTCTACCACCTGTCGATGAACGGCGAGGACGTCGCCGCCGCGATCGACGCCTACGTGGCGAAGACCGGCCATGTGCAGATCGCGGACAGCCCCGGGCGCGGCGCGCCGGGCACCGGTTCCCTGCCGCTCGAGGAACTGCTCGACCGGCTGGGGAAGGCCGGTTACGACGGCTGGGTCGGCCTGGAGTACAAGGCCGGCGACCGTCCGAGCGCGCGGTCCTTCGACTGGCTTCCCCGCAGCGCCCGGCCCGCGCACTGAGGCCGGGCCCGCCGCCCGCCGACACCCTCCGTACCACCGCTTCAAGAGAGGCATCCCGATGAGCACCCTCGCAGACTCCTCCCGCAGCGACCTGCCCGCGATCGCGTGGATCGGCCTCGGCATCATGGGCTCGCCCATGTCCGAGAACCTGATCAAGGCGGGCTACCGGGTGACCGGCCACACCCTGGAGCAGGAGAAGCTGGAGCGCCTCACGGCCGCCGGCGGCACCGCCGCCGCGTCGATCGCCGAGGCCGTCGCGGGCGCGGATGTCGTGATCACCATGGTCCCCGCCTCGCCCCAGGTGGAGGCCGTCGCGTACGGCCCCGGCGGCATCCTGGAGAACGCCAGGCGGGGCGCCCTGCTGATCGACATGTCCTCGATCACCCCGGGGACCTCCGTCGAGCTGGCGAAGGCCGCCGCCGGCAAGGGGATCCGCGTGCTGGACGCCCCCGTCTCCGGCGGCGAGGCCGGCGCTGTCGAGGCGGTACTGTCGATCATGGTCGGCGGCGAGCAGGACGCCTTCGACGAGGCCCTCCCCATCCTGGAGGCCCTGGGCAGGACGATCGTGCTGTGCGGCCCGCACGGCTCCGGCCAGACGGTGAAGGCCGCGAACCAGCTGATCGTCGCCGTCAACATCCAGGCCTGCGCCGAGGCCGTCGTCTTCCTCGAGAAGTCCGGTGTGGACCTGCGGGCGGCCCTGGACGTCCTCAACGGCGGGCTGGCCGGCTCCACCGTCCTGAGCCGCAAGAAGGACAACTTCCTCGACCGGGACTTCAGGCCGGGTTTCCGGATCGACCTCCACCACAAGGACATGGGCATCGTCACCGACGCCGCCCGCAGCGTCGGCGCCGCCCTGCCGGTCGGGGCCGTCGTCGCCCAGCTGGTGTCCTCCCTGCGTGCGCAGGGCGACGGGGGCCTGGACCACTCGGCACTGCTCCGCGCGGTCGAGCGCCTGTCCGGCTCGCCGGCCGCCTGACCCGGTTCCGCCGCCCGTCCGGCGGGCCGGGCCGGCCGGGCCGGCCGGGCCGGCCCCATCGGGGCCGCACCGGGGCCCCACCGGACTCGCGGGGCCCGGCGGCCCGCCCACCCCCAACGGCACCCGCGCCCCCACCCGCACCCGAGCGGGTTTCCGCAGCGGGCACCCGCAGGCGTCCGCCGCGGATACCGCGGCGGACGACCGCTCCGCCATACCCGGACCAGGGGCAGCAGGTCCCGTCCCGGGTCGCCATCGGCCCCTCGCACGTCCGGGCCGCGGCTGCGCCGACACCTGTCCTGTCGCGCCCAGGCGCGGCCGCGGCCCGGATCCACACCCAGACTTCAACAAACTGTTGACGTTTTCTCGGGCGCGTACCTACGCTCCTGACACCTCAGCAGCTCCCGCACGGAAGGCCGCCCTCCCACCCATGACGCAGCGCGTGCTTACAACCGAGTCCGGCGCCCCGGTCGCCGACAACCAGAACTCCGCCACCGCCGGCGTCGGCGGCCCGCTCCTGCTCCAGGACCAGCACCTGCTGGAGAAGCTCGCCCGCTTCAACCGCGAGCGCATCCCGGAGCGGGTCGTCCACGCGCGCGGCTCCGGCGCGTACGGCTACTTCGAGGTGACCGACGACGTCACGGGCTTCACCCGGGCCGCCTTCCTGGACACGGTGGGCAAGCGCACCGAGGTGTTCCTGCGCTTCTCCACCGTCGCGGACTCGCTCGGCGGCGCGGACGCCGTCCGCGACCCGCGGGGCTTCGCGGTGAAGTTCTACACCGAGGAGGGCAACTACGACCTCGTCGGCAACAACACCCCGGTGTTCTTCGTCAAGGACCCGGTCAAGTTCCCCGACTTCATCCACTCCCAGAAGCGCGACCCGTTCACCGGCAGGCAGGAGCCCGACAACGTCTGGGACTTCTGGGCCCACGCGCCGGAGGCCACACACCAGATCACCTGGCTGATGGGCGACCGGGGCATCCCGGCCTCGTACCGCCACATGAACGGCTACGGGTCCCACACCTACCAGTGGACGAACGCCGAGGGCGAGGCCTTCTTCGTCAAGTACCACTTCAAGACCAACCAGGGCATCCGCTGCATGAGCAGCGAACAGGCCGCGGAGGTCGCGGGCAGCGAACCCGACTCGCACCAGACGGACCTGTTGCAGGCCATCGAGCGGGGCGTCAACCCGTCCTGGACGCTGTACGTGCAGATCATGCCCGCGGCCGAGGCGGCGGACTACCGCTTCAACCCGTTCGACCTCACCAAGGTGTGGCCGCACGCCGACCACCCGCTCCAGCGCGTCGGGCGGCTGGTCCTCGACCGCAACCCCGACAACGTCTTCGCCGAGGTCGAGCAGGCGGCGTTCTCGCCGAACAACTTCGTGCCGGGCATCGGGCCCTCGCCGGACAAGATGCTCCAGGGCCGTCTGTTCGCCTACGCGGACGCCCACCGGTACCGTCTCGGCGTCAACCACACCCAGCTCGCGGTGAACGCGCCGAAGGCCGTTCCCGGCGGCGCCGACAACCACGGCCGCGACGGCCTCATGGCCACCCGCAACGGCTCCCGCCACGACAAGAACTACGAGCCGAACTCGTACGCGGGCCCCGTGCAGACGGATGCGGCCCTGTCCGCACCGCTGGCCCTGTACGGCCACACCGGCACGCACCCCGCACCGCCGCACACCAAGGACGACGACTTCCACCAGGCCGGTGAGCTCTACCGCCTGATGTCCGACGAGGAGAAGTCGCGCCTGGTCGCGAACATCGCCGGCGGACTGGCCCAGGTCTCCCGCGACGACGTGGTCGACAGGAACCTCGCCCACTTCCACGCCGCCGACCCGGACTACGGCAAGCGCGTGGAGGAGGCGGTGCGCGCCCTGCGGGAGGACTGAGCCCCGCCTCCCCCGCTCCCCGTTCGCCGGCTGCTCCCAGCGCGGGCCGCTCCGGCCCGGCCACCCCGGACCGAGCCGAACGCCGGACCGAGCCGAACGCCGAACCGCACGGGACGCCGAACCGCACCGAACACGCGGTCCGTCCCGTTCGTGGGCCCCGGCCCGGGAGCACCCAGGGGGACCGAGACCGCGTACGCGCGCAGACTGGGAGGTCCAGCCCGCGTACGCCGTCCGAACCGCCGGCCCGGATGAGGGGTGGCCGGCGGGGAGGACACGGCGCCGGCCGTGCGGCCGGCGCACGCCCGAGGACCGCGGCGGTGTGCGAGCCAGTGCGGTGGTACAGGCCGACCGGCCCCCTCCGGACCTGAGGGAGGGGCTGCCGGAGAGCCCATCGCCCCGCCGCGGTCCCGGCGGAAGCCGACCGGATCTGACCGGAACCAACCAGACCTGACCGGAACCAACCGGAACCGACCAGATCAGACCGGAACCGGTGGATGCAACCGGTTCCGGTCTGGTACGGCCGGACCTTGTCTGATACGACCGGACTCAACCGGATACAGCCGGATACGACCGGAACCGACCGGATGCGGCGAGCCCGGATGGATGCCGCCGAACCCTGATGGATCGCAGGCGAACCGGAAGGCGTTCAACGGTGCCTTCCGGCGCATGGGCGCCGGGGACACGGCCCGGGCCCGGAGAGGTCCCCCGGCAGGGGGTTCGGCGCCGCCTTCGCGCCCTGCGGCACCTCCCCCGCGCGGTCTCAGCCCGCCGGGCGGAAGCGCCTCAGGCGCAGGCTGTTGCCGACGACGAAGACGGAGGAGAACGCCATGGCCGCGCCCGCGATCATCGGGTTCAGCAGTCCCGCCGCGGCGAGCGGAAGAGCGGCGACGTTGTAGGCGAAGGCCCAGAAGAGGTTGCCCTTGATCGTGCCGAGCGTCCTGCGCGACAGCCGGATCGCGTCCGCCGCCACCGTCAGGTCCCCGCGCACCAGGGTCAGGTCTCCGGCCTCGATCGCGGCGTCGGTTCCGGTGCCCATGGCCAGGCCCAGATCGGCCTGGGCCAGCGCGGCCGCGTCGTTGACGCCGTCACCGACCATCGCCACCGTCCGGCCCTCCTCCTGCAACCGCCGCACCACGTCGACCTTGTCCTCGGGCATGACCCCGGCGATGACGCGGTCTATCCCGACCTCCGCCGCGACCGCCTCGGCCACGGCCTTGTTGTCGCCGGTGAGCAGGATCGGTGTCAGTCCGAGGGCGCGCAGCCGCCGTACCGCCTCGGGGCTCGTGGGCTTGACCGCGTCGGCGACCTCCAGGACGGCCCGCGCCCGCCCGTCCCACGCCACCGTGATCGCGGTCCGGCCGGCCGCCTCCGCCCGTGCCGCGGCCTGCTCGAGTTCGGCCGGGAGCGTGACGCCCCCGTCGGTGAGCAGCCGCTCGCGGCCGACGAGGACGGTATGGCCGGCGACGACGCCCCGCACCCCGAGACCGGGGACGTTCGCGAAGTCGTCGGGCGCGGGGAGCTTGCCGGCCCGCTCGGCCGCTCCGCTCGCCACGGCGCGGGCGAGGGGGTGCTCGGAGGCGCTCTCCAGGGCCCCGGCCAGCCGCAGCGTCTCGGTCTCGCCGGTGCCTTCGGCCGTGTGGATCCCCAGGAGGGTCATCTTCCCGGTGGTCACCGTGCCGGTCTTGTCGAGGACGATCGTGTCGGCCCTGCGGGTGTTCTCCAGGACCTCGGGCCCCTTGATCAGGATGCCGAGTTGGGCGCCGCGCCCCGTACCCACCATGAGCGCGGTGGGGGTGGCCAGTCCGAGGGCGCAGGGGCAGGCGATGATCAGGACCGCGACGGCGGCCGTGAAGGCGGCGGTCCAGCCCGCCCCGCTGCCGAGCCAGAACCCGAGCGTGCCGAGTGCCAGGACGATGACGGCGGGCACGAAGACGGCGGCGATCCGGTCCGCCAGCCGCTGCACCGCGGCCTTGCCGTTCTGTGCGTCCTCTACCAGCTTCGCCATGCGCGCCAGCTGGGTGTCCCCGCCGACCCGGCGGGCCTCGACGACGAGCCGTCCGCCGGCGTTGAGCGTGGCTCCGGTGACGGCGTCCCCGGCGGACACCTCCACGGGCACGGATTCACCGGTGAGCATGGACACATCCACCGCGGAGGAGCCTTCGACGACGATGCCGTCGGTGGCGATCTTCTCACCGGGGCGCACCAGGAAGCGGTCGCCCACGGCCAGTTCCGCGACGGGCACCAGTCGCTCCCCTCCGGCGCGCAGCACGGTCACGTCCTTGGCACCGAGTTCCATGAGGGTCTTGAGCGCGGCACCGGCCCTGCGCTTGGAGCGGGCCTCGAAGTAGCGGCCCGCCAGGATGAACGCCGTCACCCCTGCCGCGACCTCGAGGTAGATGTTCCCCGCTCCGTCGGTGCGGGTGATGGTCAGCTCGAAGCCGTGGGTCATGCCCGGCTCCCCTGCGGAGCCCAGGAACAGGGCCCAGAGCGACCAGAGGAACGCCGCCGAGACGCCGGCCGACACCAGGGTGTCCATGGTGGCGGCGCCGTGCCTGGCGTTGGTGAAAGCCGCCCGGTGGAACGGCCAGGCCGCGTACGTCACCACCGGCGCGGCCAGCGTCAGCGAGAGCCACTGCCAGTACTCGAACTGCAGGGCCGGGACCATCGCCATGGCGACGACGGGCACCGACAGCACCAGGGCGGTGACCAGTCGCCGGCGCAGCGCCCGCAGCCCTCCCTCGGGACCGCTCCCGCTCCCGCCGCCGTCGTCGCCGCCGTCGCCGTCCGGTTCGGTCCGGGTACGGGGCGGCGCGGGTTCGGCCGCGGTGTAGCCGGTCGCCTCGACGGTGGCGATGAGGTCGCGGACGGAGACGTCCTCGCCGGGGTAGGAGATCCTCGCCTTCTCGGTGGCGTAGTTCACCGTGGCCACCACCCCGTCCATGCGGTTGAGCTTCCGCTCGACACGGGCGGCGCACGAGGCACAGGTCATCCCGCCGATCGAGAGTTCGACCTCGGCGGTGCCGTTGACCGTGGCAGTCATCCCTGCTCCTGAGTTCGTCGACGTGCGGTGCCGGATGCCGGCGGGCTCCCCCGGTCCGGCGCCCGGGCCTACTCCTCGAGTGTATACCCCCTGGGGGTAAGCAGCCGGTGCGGCTGTTCCGAGGGGGCGCAGCCGCCATTTCGCCACCGCGCCGCCGGCCTCCCCCTGGGCGGGCCGTTCCGAGGAGGGCGCAGCCGCCCACCCGGTCCGGCCGGTCCGGCTGCCGCGGCGGGCACCGCAGCCCGCGACAGCGCACCGCGCGACAAAGCACGACGGGAGAAGGCACCGCGCGACAAAGCACCGCGGCCGGTGCCTCCGGCGGCACCCACCGTCGCCGACGCGGCACCGGGAGGCCCGGGACGGGACGGGACGGCACGGCACGGCACGGCACGGGGCGGAACGGGGCGGCACGGAGCGGCACGGAGCGGGACCGGACGGCACGGAGCGGCACGGAGCGGGACCGGACGGCACGGGGCGGAACGAAGCGGGACCGGACGGCACGGGGCGGAACGGAGCGGGAGGGGACGCGACAGGACGAGACGGGTTCAGCGGGCCCCGGGCGGGCGCACCACGGCTCACCGTGTGCCGCCGAAGTCCTCCCCCACGGTCAGGGTGACCAGGCCCTCCGGCGCGTCGGCGCTCTCGGTGACGGTGCTCCCGGGCAGCCGGGAGGCGAGGGCCCGGGCCTGCCGGGCGAGCCCGGCCGGGTGGACGACCGACGTCGCCGCCCCAGCATCAGCCCCAGCGACCGTCCCCGCGCCCGTCCCCGCCTCGTCGGCGCTGCCGGTACCGGCGACGGTGAATCCGTATCCGCGCAGCGACCCGGCGACCTCTTCGGCCAGGCCCGGCGTGCCGGTGCCGTCGAGCACCCGTACCCGCACGGTGCCCGCGTACAGGGGGTTGCGGCCGGCGGCGGCGACGGCCTCCGCTCGGACCTCCCGGTCCCGGGTGAGCGACAGGAACAGCTCGGCGGCCTCCGGGTACTGCCAGACCACGTTCGCCGTGTCGGACGGCACGTCCATGCCGCGGGGGTAGTTGGGCACGGTCACGAACGCCAGCCGGTCGGACGGGATCGCCCTGAGCCGGGACACGAGACCGTACAGGGGCCGGATCCCGGCGAGCGCCTCGTCCGTGGTGAGGGATCCGGTGGCGGACTCCAGCAGTCCGTACAGCGCGCCGGGGCTGGTCAGCTTCTCCTTGGCCCGGGCGGCGAGAGCGCGCATGAACTCCTGCTGCCGGCCGACGCGGCCGAGGTCGGAACCGTCGCCGACCCCGTAGCGGGCGCGCACGTAGCCCAGGGCGTCCTCGCCCCGCACGGTCTGGCACCCGGCGGGGATGTCGAGGCGCGCCTTCTGGTCGCGGATGGCGGCCGTGGGGCACACCCGCACCCCGTCGAGTGCGTCGACCATGCCCTTGAAGCCCTGGAAGTCGACCGACATGAAGTGGTCGATGCGCAGCCCGGTGTTCCGCTCGACCGCCTTGACCGCGCAGGCGGCGGCCCTCGACACCTCACCGCCGGCACCGCCGATCGCGAACGCTTCGTTGATCTTGGCGTGGTGGGGACCCGAGGTGGTGCCGTCGCCGCGGTCGCACGCGGGCACCTCGACCCACGAGTCCCGGGGGAAGGAGACCACGGTCGCCCACTCCCGGTTCGCGGCGAGGTGGAGGACCAGCAGAGTGTCGGAGTGCATGGTGGTGTGGCCCCTGCCGTAACCGGCGTCGGCCCCGGCCCGGGAGTCGGATCCCACCACGAGGATGTTCTTCGAGCCGGGGCTCGTCCTGGGAGGCCGCTCGTCGCCGATCTTCGCGTCCACGTCCGCGGAGTGGAGGTTCCCCTCCAGGTCCCGGTAGGCCCAGACCCCCGCGGCGGTGATCACGGCCAGGAGCGCCGCGAGCGCCGACACGGCCCCCGGCACCCTCCGGCCGCTCCGGGGCGGCCGCTCGGGGCTTCCGGTACCCCCTCGCTCGTGGCCTCCGGTACCGCCTCGCTCCGGGCTTCCGCTACCGCCGCGGGCAGGGCCCGCCACCGGGGTCCGCCGGCCCGCCACCGGGGTCCGCCGGCCCGTCATCGGGGTCCGCCGGTCCGCCGCCGAGCCCGGCCGGGTCCCCGCCGGGCGCTGCCGCTTCTTCGCCGGGTGCCGCCCGGGCGCATCACTCACGTCGAGGTTCCTCCACTGCCCGGGTGGGTCGGCGCCCGCCCGCCGTCGGCGATCGCTCTCGGCGGGACGGCAAGGTCCCAGCACTCTACTTCCGGGTCGGAGCCATCGAGCCGCGGCGACACCCGGGCCTCGCGTGCCGGGATGGAGCCCGGATCCCGCCGTCTGCCGCCCCCTGCGCCGCCCGCCGCGCGGTTCACCCCCGGCCTCCGCCGCACGCCTGTGACCTGCGCGGGACCGGCGGCGCTACGGGTCGGTGCTCCTGCCGCGCCCCCGCCCGGGGGCGGCCCGGCAGGCCGGGCTCGGCAGCGGGGCGGCGCTGGCATCAAGGAGTCGTCAAGATTGCCGCAACACGGCAATGACAGACGCACCGCGTGAAGGGGACCATAGGGCCCTCGGGGTGATTCGGAGCTCAGGGGGCGTGCTGGTATGGGTCTGTTTCTCGGTCTCGGCATCGCGGGCATCGTCCTGCTGGCGCTGTCGCTGGTCTTCGACGGGGTACTGGAAGGCGTCCTCGACGGCGTGCTGGACGGCCTGTTCGACGGCTGGCTGTCACTTCCGGTGATCGCGGGGTTCGTCTCGATGCTGGGCTTCACCGGCGCGATCGTGCTGGGGACGACGGGCCTGGGAACGACCGCCGCGACGGTGGCGGGCGTACTCGCCGGCCTGCTCGCCGCCCGGCTGACCTGGTCGCTGAGCCGCAGCCTGCTGCGGGACCGGACCGCGGCCGCCCCGCGGCAGGGAGACCTCCTCGGTACCGGAGGGTCCGTGGTGACGGCCATCCCGGCCGACGGCTACGGCGAAGTGATGCTGCGGGTGGGCGGCCAGCCCGTGAAGTTCGCCGCCAAGTCCGCCACGCCCGTCGAGCGGGGCGCGGAGATCTGGGTGGAGGCCGCCCTGTCGGCCACCTCCGTCCTCGTCCGCCCCGTCGAGCGCTGAAACGATTCACCTCGGCGCCGTTCCATTTCGATCCACTTGATCTGCCGCCCCCAGGGAGGCAGGGGGGAGCACCATGAACCCAGTTGTCATCGCCGTGGTGGGAGTCGTCGTACTCCTCGTCCTGCTGGCCCTCGTCGTCGTCACGCGATACAAGGTCGCAGGCCCCAGTGAGGCGTTCATCATCACCGGCCGGCGCGGAAAGAAGGCGACCGACCCCGAAACCGGGCGGATCTTCACCGACAACAGCGGCCAGAAGGTCGTCGTCGGCGGCGGCGTGTTCGTCGTGCCGTTCGTACAGCAGAGGTTCACGCTGGACCTCTCCAGCCGGCACATCCCCGTCGCCGTGCGGGGAGCGGTCACGCTGCGCGGCATCAAGGCCCACCTCGAGGGCGTCGCGATCGTCAAGGTGGGCGGGACCGAGGACTCGATCCGGGCCGCCGCCCAGCGCTTCCTCGTCCAGCAGGACGGGATCGTCGGCTTCACCCAGGAGGTGCTCTCCGGCGCGCTGCGCTCCATCGTCGGACGGATGTCGGTCGAGGACATCATCCGGGACCGGGCCGCCTTCGCCGGCCAGGTCGCCGAGGAGGCCGAGGCCAGCCTCTCCGGACAGGGCCTCGTGCTGGACGCCTTCCAGATCCAGGACATCACCACCGAGGGTTCCTACCTCGAGGACCTGGGGCGACCGGAGGCGGCACGGGCGAAGCAGGAGGCGGACATCGCGGAGGCGGTGGCCAGACGGGCCTCGGAGCAGGCGCGGCTGAAGGCCGAGGAGGAGATCGCCGTCGCGCAGCGGACGTTCGCCCTCAAGCAGGCCGAGATCAAGGCGGAGACGGACGAGGCCGCAGCAAGGGCCGCCGCCGCGGGGCCGCTCGCCGAGGCCGACCGGCAGCAGGAGATCCTCAGCCAGCAGGAGAAGGTCGCGGAGCGCCGGGCGGCCCTCACGGACAGGGAACTCGACACCCAGGTCCGCAAGCCCGCCGACGCGGCCCGCTACCAGGCCGAGCAGGAGGCCGAGGCACGCCGCGTCGCGCTGGTGAAGCAGGCCGAGGCCGACGCCCAGCGGGCCCGCCTGACCGGTGAGGGCGAGAAGGCGCACCGTGCGGCGCTCGCCGACGCGGTCCGCATCGAGGGCGAGGCGGACGCCGCCGCCATCGCCGCCAAGGGAGCGGCCGAGGCCGACGCCATGCACAAGAAGGCGGACGCCTTCGAGCGGTACGGCGACGCGGCGGTCCTGCAGATGCTGGTCGAGGTACTGCCGCAGGTGGTCGGCAAGGCCGCCGAGCCGCTCAGCGCGATCGACAAGATGACCGTCATCTCCACCGACGGTGCCGGAAAGCTGCCGCGGGCCGTCGCGGACAACGTCGCCCAGGGACTGGAGCTGCTGGGTTCCACGACGGGTGTCGACCTCGCCGAGGTACTGCGGGGCATCACGCAGAAGGGCACCACCCACAGGGGCTCCGCCCAGAAGGGCACCGGGCCGGAGTCCGGCAGCACCGCGGAGAACGGGGCGGTCGAGATCACCGGCTGAGGGCTCGCGGGGCTCACTCAACACGGGGGCCGGGGGAAGGGGGCCGGAGGAAGGGGGCCCTGGGAGTACCGGCAGGACCGGCGCAGGGCCGGGGAGCACCACGCTCTCCGGCCCTGCCTGTCGGCGGTCCCGGTCACGCCGGTACGGGTCCACCGAGCCCACCAGGTCCACCAGGTCTACCAGGTCCATCAGGTCCACCAGGTCCACCAGGTCCACCAGGTCCACCGGTACGGGGCGCGTCACCCGCCCCCGAGCGCGGAGTTCATCCCTCCGGGGGGTTGCGGTCCGCGACGACCGCGACGAGGGCGCCCGCGAGGACCGCCCAGGCCACCGCGCCCGGACCGGCGTGCTGCCAGCCGACGAAGCCGAGCACGACCGCCGTCACCGCCCCCGCGGTGACGGCCCGGGTGCCGGAGGCGAACGCCCACCGGGCACGGGTGCTTCCCGGGTCCCGCAGTTCCGCCAGCGCGGCCCTGACCACGAGTGCCGCGGCCACGATGGCGACGGTCAGGAGCGAGGCGGTGCCGTCCACGCGGTTCCTCCCTCGCAGTACGTCCGCCGTACGTCCGACTCAGGTCCGCCGTACGTCCGACTCAGGTCCGCCGTACGTCCGACACAGGTCCGACACAGGTCCGACACAGGTCCGACACAGGTCCGTCGGCCTGGTGGAGGGGCAACGTGCGACCCGGCGCCGCCGGTTCCCGTATCCGGCCCCGGCCCGCCGCCACCGGCGGTCTCGGTCACCCGCCGGACGCGTACTACCGCGTCCGGTGCCCCAGCAGTTCGGCCAGGCCGCGGCGGGTGGCGGCGACGACCACGCGGTCTCCGGGGCGCAGCAGATGTCCGGGATGGAGGTCGAAGAGCAGACCGCTGGTGTGCTCCGCCCCGTCGTCGGGCGGGGCGGCGGACAGGTCCGGACGCCGGTCGCCCGGTGCCGCCATGTCGAGGGCGAGCACCCGCCACATGCCCGGACGGCGGGCTTCGGCGATGGTGTGGCCCTCCAGCCGCGGCAGTTCGGCCACTTCGAGCGCGGCGAAGAGCAGCACCCTCCGCTCGACGGAGATGGCTCCGAGCACCTGGCGGCCCATCATGGCACCGGCGAAGGCGGGTGCGGAGAGTGAGGTCACGCTCCTGCTGCGGGTGAGCGCCCCGGGGTGCGCGGCGCGCAGCGTCCGGTAGACGGCGGTGGCGAAGTCGTCGTCGTAGAGCCGGAGCGCCACCCGGAGGTCGGAGGCGATCGAGCGGGCGTACAGGGCGGCTTCCAGGTTGGTGGTGTCGGAGCTGGTGAGGGCGAGCAGGGCGTGGGCCCGGTGGATTCTGGCCGCGTCGAGCACCCCCTCCTGTGTGACGTCCCCGATGATCACGGGCACGCGCAGTCGGCGGGCGAGTGCCACTCCCCGTGCCTCGGGGTCGTTCTCGACGCAGACGACGGGGATGCCGATCTCGCGCAGTCGGCCGAGGACACGGGTTCCGATCTTGCCCAGGCCCAGCAGGACGACATGGCCGGCCAGACCCCGTGGCGGCCGGCGCAGGGCGGTCGCGGAGCGGAAGGAGCTGAGCGCCTCCAGCACGGCGGCGACGAGCAGCGGCAGCAGAAGGAGTCCCACGAGGCCGGTCAGCAGCTGAAGGATCTGGCGGTCGGTCTCCCCGTCGACCGCGGGGTCGTTGATGGCGAACAGGTCGAGCAGCGTGATGTAGGCGGCGTGGAGCGGGTGGCCGCCGCCGGTGAGCCAGCTCGCGACGGCCAGGGCCGCCACGGCCGTGGCCACCCCCGCGAACGACCAGCGCACACGGCGGGAGAAGAGCTCCCGGAAGGGCAGCGCGGGACCGCTCAGCCGGCTGCCGGGCCCCGCTTCCGGTCCGGTGACGGCTTCGAGCACGATCCGTCCCCGGCGGGGTGCGGCGGCGACCGCGCGGTCGTCCGGCAGCAGGAGCGGTCCCGCGGAGCCGCTGTCCTCGGAGCCCTCCACGCCGCCGGGGTCGCTGCTGGTCGAGGACAGCAGCGCCAGGGTGCACAGGCCCGGTTCGGCGAGGCCGCCGGATCCCGGCGGGGGCCGCTCGGCAGCGCGCAGAAGCAGCCCGTCGGCCTGGACGATCTTGCTGGTGCCGGTGACCGCGGTGGCGGCGAGCGCGGGAGCGGCGGTGTCGGCGTCCGACAGCACGGTCGTGGAGGAGTCGATGTCGTCCGCCGCCATGCCGGGTACGGCGAGTACGGCGGCCTGGTCGAGCAGTTCCTCGAGGTGCTGGCCGAGCTTGCGGTTGTAGAGGCGGATGACCAGGCGCAGCCGGGGGTTCAGCCGGCGTGCGGTGAGTGCGGCGCGGATGTTGGTCTCGTCGTTCTCGTGCACCAGCGCGAGCGCCTGGGCGGTCTCCACCCCGGCTTCCCGGAGCGCGTCGTCGTCGGGGTCGTGGGTCTCCAGGACGGGCATCTCGTTCGGCCGTCCGCCCTCGCCGTCGGCGGCCGCGCGGTTCCCTCCCGTACGGACGATGCCGGCCGACACCCTGCCGAGGAGGGCGAGGGCCCGGCCGCCCGAGGGAGCGCCCGAGTCGGCGGGGAGGCCCGGGGAGGAGCGGCTCGGCGGTACGAGGAGTGTGACCTGCTGCCGGTAGACGTCGCGGAGTTCGGCGGCGAGCCGATGGGCGAGGGCGTCGTCGCCGCTGACGAGCATGTGGCCGGTGGAGGGCCGCACTTGCCGAGGAATGGGATGCACATGCCATACATTGCCGTGTGCCGCGCCCGGGACGCACCCCAACACGGCCCCGGGAAGGGCCAGTCGGCTTCCGACGGAGCCCCGGTGCTGCTGCGGCCACCCGGCGGAGCCCCCGGCGAGGCCGCTCGGCGGCCCATGGTGCGGCCCGGCCCCGGCGAGCGTCCGCCGGCCGCCGACCGCCGACGCACCCGTGCCACGGCCCGGCGGTTCCACACCGCCACCCTGGCGCACCCATGCCGCGCACGCGGTCCCCGCACCAGAACTCGGCGCACCCGCTCCACCACTCGGCGCTTCCACGCCGCGCACCGCGCCCGCGCACGCCCCGCCCGCCACGGCCTCCCGGCGCCGGCGCCGATCACCGCGCCCGCGCACGCACCCCGCGCCCCGCGCCCCGCGCACGGGAGCACCTGACGCGCAGCTCCAGTGCGTGGGCGCTGCGGAGCACCCCGCGCCCGCGCACGGGAGCACCTGACGCGCAGCTCCAGTGCGTGGGCGCTGCGGAGCACCCCGCGCCCGCGTACGGGAGCACCGCCGCCGCCGTGTCCCGTTCGGCGAGTTCGCGCACACCCCGCGCCCGCGTACGGGAGCACCGCGCTCCGGTACCGGTCACGGGCCGTACGGGTGCGCGCCCGCGCCCGCGCACGGGAGCGCCAGGGCGTCAGCGACGCCAAGCGGCGACGCACCCCGCGCACGCGCCACGCCACGGTGCGCTCGGAGCCGGTGCGCACGCGGTCGGTCGCGCACCCGGTGCGGTGCGCCGGGTGAACCGGCCCGGCGGGGGCTGTCGCCGGGCCGGTGGTCCACCGCCACGGCGGACCGCCCCTCGCGCAGCGGGGTGCCGGGGAGCCGCGTCAGCCCCTGAGCGGCACGATCGCGGTCGGCGCGTGGCCCGGCTCGGTCGCGACCTCCTCGAACTCGGTGACGTCGCCGATGTCCGCGGTACGGCTCATCGCGATGTCGGTGATCCGCTCCAGGATCGCCTCGACGACGACCGGAACCCGGTGCTCGGCGGCGAGCTTGCGGGCCTGGTCGAAGGCGGCACCCAGTTCGCTCGGGTCGGTGACGCGGATCGCCTTGCACCCCAGGCCCTCGGCGACCTTGACGTGGTCGACTCCGTAGACGCCCAGCTCCGGCGAGTTGACGTTCTCGAACTCCAGGTTGACCTGGTAGTCGATGTCGAGGCCGAGCTGCGCCTGGCGGATCAGGCCCAGATAGGAGTTGTTCACGAGGACGTGGACGTACGGGATCCGGTGCTGCGCGCCGACCGCGAGTTCCTCGATCAGGAACTGGAAGTCGTAGTCGCCGGAGAGGGCGACCACCGGCGTCTCCGGGTCGGCCGTGGCCGCGCCCAGCGCCGCCGGGATGGTCCAGCCGAGCGGGCCCGCCTGACCGCAGTTGATCCAGTGGCGTGGCCGGTAGACGTGCAGCATCTGCGCGCCGGCGATCTGGGAGAGGCCGATGGTGGTGACGTAGCGCGTCTCGGGACCGAAGGACCTGTTCATCTCCTCGTAGACGCGCTGCGGCTTGATGGGGATGTCGTCGAAGTGCGTACGGCGCTGGAGGGTGGCCCTGCGCTCCTGTGTGGAGGCGGCCCAGGCGGAGCGGTCGGGCAGCCTGCCGGCCGCCTTCAGCTCCTTGGCGGCCTCGACGAAGAGCTCCAGCGCGGCCCCGGCGTCCGAGGTGATGCCGTAGTCGGGGGCGAAGATCCTGCCGATCTGGGTGGGCTCGATGTCGACGTGGACGAACTTCCGGCCCCGGGTGTAGACGTCGAGCCTGTAGCCGGTGTGGCGGTTGGCCCAGCGGTTGCCGATGCCGAGGACGAAGTCGGACTCCAGGAAGTTGGCGTTGCCGTAGCGGTGGGAGGTCTGGAGGCCGACCATGCCCGCGTTGAGCTCGTGGTCGTCCGGGATGGTGCCCCAGCCCATCAGGGTCGGGACGACCGGCGTGCCGGTGATCTCGGCGAACTCGACGAGCAGGTCGGAGGCGTCGGCGTTGATGACGCCCCCGCCGGAGACGATCAGCGGGCGTTCGGCCTCCAGGAGGAAGGAGAGCGCCTTCTCGATCTGGGCGCGGGTCGCGGCGGGCTTGTAGACCCGCAGCGGCTCGTAGGTCTCGGGGTCGAACTCGATCTCGGTGAGCTGGACGTCGATCGGCAGGTCGATCAGGACCGGGCCGGGGCGGCCGGAGCGCATCAGATGGAACGCCTGCTGGAAGACGCCGGGAACCTGTGCGGCCTCCAGGACGGTGGTGGCCGCCTTGGTGACCGGCTTGGCGATCGACGCGATGTCGACGGCCTGGAAGTCCTCCTTGTGGATCACGTTCGTCGGCGCCTGGCCGGTGATGCACAGGATCGGAATCGAGTCACCGATGGCGGAGTACAGCCCGGTGATCATGTCGGTGCCCGCGGGACCCGACGTGCCGATGCAGACGCCGATGTTGCCCGGGGCGGCGCGGGTGTAGCCCTCGGCCATGTGCGAGGCGCCCTCGACGTGGCGGGCCAGGGTGTGGCCGATGCCGCCGCCCTCCTTGAGGGCCTTGTAGAAGGGGTTGATCGCCGCGCCCGGCACACCGAACGCATGGCTGACGCCTTCACGCTTGAGGATCTCAACAGCCGCTCGGGCGGCGGTCATACGGGGCATGGAGTGCTCCTGCTTCGGCCTGGCGGATCGGGCTCTGTCGCACCACCTGAGAGCGTCGATTCCGTGCTGGTTCCCTGATCGCCTTCCACGATCCCATCAACCTTCCGTATCGTGGAAGTTGTTTTCTACTATTCGGAAGTAATGTAGGCGGCGTGCCGGAAGGCGTCAAGGGAGGGACAGGCCGCCGATGGCCGAACTCCCTCCCCCTGCTGTCGCGGTTGGTGGACGATGGACGTCAGGCGTGCCCGGAAGCGCCGGAGGGGGACGGACATGGCAGATCACGTACCGGTGCGCTGTCCGGTGTGCCGCCGCGCGCACACCTTCGCGTCACCCGTCTATCCCTGTGCCTGCGGCGCACCACTCGCCCCGCCCCTGCTGCAGGGGGCTCCCGCCGAACCGATCCGCCACCGCACCTGGACCGACGACTGGGTCACCGTGCGCTGCACGGCGTGCGGACGGCAGGACCAGTGGCCGCAGCCGGAACTCGGCTGCCCCTGCGGGACGGTGCTGCGGATCCCGGTGCGGCCGGTGACCGCGATGCCGGAGACGTCGGCCGGCGCGGCGGCGCACCGGACCACCGCCACCGCCTCGGGCGCCGACGGCTCCCTCGCCGCCTCCGGGTCCGGCTCGGCAGGCGGGCCGGGCACCACCGGCTCGGCCGCGTTCGGTCAACAGGAAGCCGGTCCGGCCGATTCGGTCGCCGCACCGGAGGAGGCCCTGCTGCCGTACGGCTCCGACGGGCCGGCGGAGGACTCCCCCTTCCCCGCGCCACCGCCCGCGGTCTCCCGTCCCGCCTTCCGCCCCGTCCCGATCCGCGCGGCAGGCGACGCGGTGACCGCCGCGGCACGGTATCTGCGCTGGCTGGGCTTCCAGGAGGTCGTCCAGCCCGAGGAACGGACCGCGTCCGGCGTCGATCTGCGCGCCCTGGGCCTGGTCGCCCAGGTGGACCCGACCACCCGGCCCGTCACCCTGCGCGCCGTGGAGTGCCTCTGGCTGAGCGGACTGAGCGCCTCCGCCGGCAGCGTGCTCTTCTCACTCGCCGGCTACTCGGCCGACGCCCGCGCCCGGGCGGACGGCCTCGGGGTCCCGTTGTTCGTCATGGACCTCACGGGCGCCGCCGAGCCGGTGAACGGCCCGGCGAAGGACCTGGCCTCCAGCGGCGCCTGACCGGCCCGGCCCTCGTCCGGCGGCGCCGGGGTCCCCACCCGGCGGGGAGGCTCAGGGGTGGCCTCCGGCCGGGCACCTCCGAGGGGCCCGCTCCCGGCCGCGTACCCCGAGGGCGCTCTGCGGCCGTAAGGGCCTCGTGCGGCTTTTTGGTACGCCGCGGCGGTGCGGCCCGCGGCACGGAGTGGCCCCGGGCCCCGCGGGAGGCACGGACAGGACGGAATGGCGCGGGCAGCGCGGGAAGGGCAGGAGGCGCGGGAAGGGCGGGAAGGGCGGATAGCGCGGGAAGTACCGGAGGCACGGGAAGCCCGAACACGGGGAGTACCAAAGGCACGGGAAGTACCGGAAGGCGGCCGTCCGGCCGGGCCGTGCGCCATACTCCCCCGTATGCGCATACGGTCGGCCGAAGCATGCGAGCTACCGTTCGTCCAGGACATCGAGCGAGCCGCCGGTGAGCCCTTCCGCTCCCTCGGCATGGCCGCGGTCGCGGACGACGATCCCCCGCCGCTCGACGAACTGGAGCGGTACCGGAGGTCCGGCGGACTGTGGGTGACGGATGCGGGTGACGGCCGGCTCGTGGCGTATCTGCTCACCGAGCCCGTGGACGGTGCCGCCCACATCGAGCAGCTCTCCGTCCATCCGGACTTCGCGCGGCGCGGACTCGGCCGGGAACTGATCGGCCATCTGGCGTCCGCGGCCAGGTCCAGGGGCCTGAGCGCGCTGACCCTGACCACGTTCATCGACGTGCCCTGGAACGCGCCCTACTACGCCCGACTCGGCTTCCGCGCCCTCGGCGAGGACGAACTCACCGAGGGACTGCGGAACATCCTGAAGGCGGAGGCCGCACACGGGCTCGACCGCTGGCCCCGTACCTGCATGCGCCACCCGCTCTGACCCGGTCACGACGGCCCCCGGGTGACCGGCCGGCCTGCCTGCCTTCGAACGGGAGGCGGGTGCGCCGTGCCTGCGACCGGTACCGAGCCTGCGACCGGTGCCGTGCCCTCCGCGAGCACGACACCGGGATGCGGTACGGCGGGCCCCGGCGGGCCGGGCGCCGACCGTTCGGGCCGGAGGCGGTCCGGTGGGGCCCGGCCGGATGAGGGCCGGGGCACCGCATCCCGGCGGCGGGGGCGTCCGGGGCGGCACGGGCCGGCAACCGTCAGGGGCGGACGTTCCCTCGGTCGACCCCACGGTCGACCCCATGATCGCTGCCGGCCCAGTACGGCTCCCTCAGCCTGAACTTCTGGATCTTGCCCGTCGCCGTCCGCGGGATCGCCTCCCGGAACTCCACACTCGTCGGCGCCTTGTACCCCGCCATCCGCTCCTTGCAGTACGCGATGATCTCCGCCTCGCTCACCGCCGCCCCCTCGGCCGGCACCACCAGTGCCTTGACCGTCTCACCCCACTTCGCATCCGGCACCCCGATGACCGCGACCTCCGCCACCGCCGGATGGCCGAAGACGGTGTCCTCCACCTCGATCGACGACACGTTCTCACCGCCGGTGATGATCACGTCCTTCTTCCTGTCGGAGATCGTCAGATGCCCGTCCTCATCGTCGATCGAGCCGCCGTCCCCGGTGCGGAACCAGCCGTCCTCCAGTGCCGCCGCCGTCTCCTCCGGCTTCTCCCAGTAGCCGTCCAGGACCACGTTGGACCGGGCCAGCACCTCGCCCGAGTCCGCGACCCGAAGCTTCACACCGAGCGCGGGCACCCCCGCCCGCGACAGTCTGCGTGCCCGTTCACCGGCCGGCAGCTCCGCGTCCCCGGGCCGTGCGCGGTTGAACGTCAGCAGCGGCGAGGTCTCCGTCAGACCGTAGATCTGCGTGAACTCCCAGCCCAGTTCCTCCTCGACCCGCTGGACCATCCGGCTGGGCGGGGGCGCACCCGCGCACACGATCCGCACACGGTCCCGCCCCGGGACTCCGCCGCGCCGGCCCTTCGCCGCGTCCAGCACCGCGTTCCACACCGCCGGGGCACCGCACATCAGCGTCACCCCGTGCTCGTCCACCCGCCGCAGGATCTCCGCCCCGTCGACCTTGCGCAGCACCACCTGCTTCACGCCGAGCCCGGCCATCACGAACGGCATGCCCCAGCCGTTGCAGTGGAACATCGGCAGCGTGTGCATGTACACGTCCCCCTCCCACGCCCGGGTGTGCAGGCCGAAGGTCAGGCCGTTCACCCAGATGTTGCGGTGCGTGAGCTGGACTCCCTTGGGACGGGCCGTCGTTCCGGAGGTGTAGTTGATCGTCGCGGTGGCGTCCTCGTCCGGCTGCGACCAGGGGCGCGGTTCCACGCCGAACCGCATCAGTTCGCTCTCCGTCTGATCCCCCAGCACGAACCGGTGGTCCGCCTCGATGTGTTCCACCGACTCCCGGACCTCGGGATCGGCCAGCAGCACGGAGGCACCGCTCTGCCGCACCACGTACGCGATCTCCTCGGCCTTCAGACGGAAGTTGACGGGCACGCAGATCCGCCCGCTCATCGGCACCGCGAACAGCAGCTCCAGAAGACGGGCCGAGTTGTGGCTGACCACCGCCACCCGCTCACCCTCCCCAACCCCCAGTGCGTCCAGGCCCGCCTGCCAGGCCCGCACCCGCTCGCCCAGTCGCCCGTACGTCGACACCGGTACCGGCGGCGCGGGCTGGCTCGGCTCGTCGACCACCGCGGGACTGGCGGCGAAACCCAGCGTCGCCCGGTCCAGGAAGTCGGCAATCGTCATCGGAACGCGCATCGCTCTCCCCTGCTCCTCTGTAGGACATCGTGGTGGCTGACTGCGGCTGCCCGAGCCGACGGGCCGTTCGGGGCCCGTCCCCTGTCAGCCCGCGCTCCCGGGCCCGGTCCGAAGGGGCATCGCCGGGGTCGCCGCCCCCGGCGCCGGCGCCCTGCCACCCGGGCCGGTCCACGGCCCGGTACACGATCCGGTTCACAGACCGGTACACGGGCCGGTACACGTTCCGGTTCACAGACGGGTGCACGGGCCGGTTCACAGACCGGTCCGCGATCCGGTCCGCGATCCGGCTCGCAATCCGGCTCGCGATGGTCCACGGGCCGGTCCGAACGGGTCCTCGTCGCTTCCGCGCGGCGCACGGTGGCGGCCCGCTCCTCCCCGGCGGTGTACGGCACCGAGCGGTCTCCGCCGCCGGTGATCCAAGCGGCCCGGCCCGGCCCGGCCCGGCCCGACACCGGGTCGGACCGGGCGGGGCGGGAACGGGCGGGGCGGGAACGGGCGAAGCCCCCGTAGACCGCCTCGCGGTCCTCCCGGTGCCGGGGCAGGCGGCACGGTGGCGCCCGGAAGCGCGCCGTCTCGTCACCACACGCCATCCGTCCTCCCTCGCCGCGGAACCGCTCACGGGCATCGTGCAATCAGCGGCCCACCTCTTGGTACCCCCGCATGGGGTGCTCCTCCCGCCAGGGGGCGTGTGATCGGGAGGGTCCGGAACCGCGGCTCCTCCCGCGCGCCCGGCGACACCGCGCCAGGCGACGCCTCGTCCGCCTGTCGCGGACGCGGCGCGAACCCGCCGGGCCGCGTCGCAAGCAGCCGCGGTTCCCCCCGGGGCGGCCCGGCCGGGCGCAGGCCGCGGGGCGGGTCCGCCGTGCGCACCGCGGCCGACCACCACGGCCGACCACCACGGGTGTGGCTGGCGTAACGGATCGTGACCGTGCGGCGGCCGTGCGGGACCCCGGACGGCGCCGCGGCGCCCCTCCCCCAGCCGAGAGGGCGCGCACCGCCTGCGGGGCACCGGCAGCCTCGCCGCCCACCATGCCGCCGCCGGTGAGCCCGGATATCCTGCCCGTGCCGATCAGGAGCGCATGTAGACGGCGTGAACGCGGGTACGGGGATGTGCACGCGGAGGCGCAGCGCGCGCCTCGCTCGAACGGGAGGTGACCCGGGATGCCCCGACGAAGCCGTTCCACCCCGGCCTCGAAAGGGAGCTCCTGGCGCCGTCGCGTCTCCCCCGCCACCGCCCCGCCCAGGTCCGGGGAGCCCGCTGCGCCCGCCCCGCCCGAGCAGACCCCTACGGGGCAGGACCAGCGCAGTATCGTCCAGGCGGCGCTCTACCGCGACGGCCGCCGGGTCTCGTCGCCCGCGTCGCTCGCGGAGACCTTCCGCCTGCTCCGGGAGGACCCGGCCGGTATGGCGTGGATCGGTCTCCACCGGCCGACCGAGGCGGAACTGCGGGCTCTGGCCGAGGAGTTCGACCTGCATGAGCTGGCAGTCGAGGACGCCATGGAGGCGCATCAGCGGTCCAAGCTGGAGCGGTACGGGGAGACCCTCTTCGTCGTGCTCCGCGCCGCCCGCTACCTCGACGCCGTGGAGGAGGTCGACTTCGGCGAGCTGCACGTCTTCGTCGGCCGCGACTTCGTGATCACGGTCCGCCATGGAGCGGCCCCGGACCTCTCGGCCGTGCGCCGCCGCATGGAGACCGATCCCGGGCTGCTCGCCCTGGGCCCCGAGGCGGTGCTCTACGCCATCCTCGACGCGGTCGTGGACGGGTACGCGCCCGTCGTCGCCGGTGTGCAGAACGACATCGACGAGATCGAGACGGAGGTCTTCGGCGGCGATCCCGCGGTGTCCCGCCGTATCTACGAGCTCTCCCGCGAGATGGTCGAGTTCCAGCGCGCGACCCGGCCGCTGGTCGGCATGCTGCACGGCCTGATGGCGGGCTTCGCCAAGTACGGCACGGACGAGGAGCTCCAGCGGTACCTTCGCGACGTCGCCGACCATGTCACCCACATCAGCGAGCGGGTCGACGGCTTCCGGCAGGCCCTGGCGGACATCCTGACGGTGAACGCGACCCTGGTCACCCAGCAGCAGAACGCGGAGATGCGGGCGCTGGCGGAGGCGGGCTTCGAGCAGAACGAGGAGATCAAGAAGATCTCGGCGTGGGCGGCGATCCTCTTCGCGCCCACACTGGTGGGAACCATCTACGGCATGAACTTCGTGAACATGCCGGAGCTGCACTGGGGGTTCGGCTACCCGTTCGCGATCCTGCTGATGGCAGGGGTGTGCCTGACCCTCTACTTCGTCTTCAAGCGGCGGGACTGGCTGTAGGAGTCGGGCCGGACGTGCCGGCTCTCGGACACGGAGAGCGCGATCCCGTGCAGAGTCACCGGGCGCCGGCTCGCGGGCTGGTCATCTCAGCGGGAGCCGAGCGGGTGCGCGGTTTCCCGGGCGCCGGCTCATCGCAGGACGTCCCCGGTGGTCAGAAAGGCCTCCAGTTCACCGCGGGTCGGAAGCAGTTCGCAGTCGCCGGGGACGGACACGGCGTAGGCGCCCATGGCGCAGGCTGTCCGGAGCCTTTGGACGGGGTCGGCTCCTCGCAGGTGTTCCGCCAGGTACCCGGCCACGAAGGCGTCGCCCGCCCCGACGGTGTCGACGGCGGGGACGGGCAGGGCCGGTTGCTCGTGGATCGCGCCGTCGATGTGGGCGGTGCATCCCCGGGCTCCGGTCTTCACGACGGCCTCGCCCGGCCCCGTCGCCGCCAGTGCCGCGGCCAGGTGCCTGGGATCGTCCGCCGCTGAATCGAGGACGAGCCGGGCTTCCTCGATCCCGGCGAAGACGATGTCCGCCTCGGCGACGAGTCGTCGCAGCTCGCGGCGGGCCGTGGCTCGGTCCCAGAGCTTGCCGCGGTGGTTCACGTCGAGGCTGACGATCACGTCGTTGGCCTTCGCCGCGGCGACCGCGTCCCAGGTGGCCTGGCGGGCGGAGGCGCTGAGGGCCGGGGTGATGCCGGTGAGATGCAGAATCGCGGCCCGCCGGACCGCGTCGACCGGGATGTCGCGTGAGGTGAGGCGGGAGCCGGCCGATCCGGCGCGGTGGTAGTCCACGTGGACCACCGTGGCGGCGCGGTGGTGGCGGACCATGAGGCCGGTGAAGGAGGTGTCCCGGACCGCCTCGGTCCGGATGCCTTCCGCCCTCAGGCGGCGTCCGACGAGATCTCCCGCCGCGTCGCTCCCCACCCGGCCGATCCAGGTGACCGGGACCCCGAGGCGCGCGGCGCCGATGGCCACGTTGCTCTCGGCGCCGCCGATGCCGAAGGTGACTTCGCGTGCGTACTCCAGGGTGCCGATCGTGGTGGCGGTGATCAGGCCCATCGTCTCGCCGAAGGTGAGCAGACCGCCGTCGGCCCGCTGCGCGGGCGTGGCCGGGGAGCGGGTCACCGGGCGGCCCTGCTCTCGGAGACGGCCGCGAGGGCCCGGCGGCAGCGGGTGGTGAGGCGGTCGTCGGCGCCCTCCGTCGCCGCCGTGCCGATCAGGGGCGTGCCGAGGCCCACGGCGGCGGCTCCGGCCGCGATCCATGCCGGGATGTCGGTCAGGGAGATGCCGCCGGTGGGGATGAGGGGGATGCCCGGAAGCGGACCGCTCAGGTCCGAGACGTACCGGGGCGACACTGCCGAGGCGGGGAAGAGTTTCACGGCGGGTACACCGGCACGGCCCGCGGCGTGGATCTCGGTGGGTGTGAGCGCGCCGGGGTAGGCGGCCACGGGGGAACTTCAGGAGGCGGGGGTCTCCCCGAGTACGGTCTCCAACCTGCTCAACGGCCGGACCGGCAAGATGCTGCCCGAGACCCGCTCCCGGGTGGAGTCGGCGATCCGGCGCCTCGGCTACCGTCCCAACCGCGCCGCACAGCAGCTGCGCACCGGACGGATCCAGATGCTCGGCCTCATCGTGCCGTCGGTGGCCAATCCGTTCTGGGGCACGTTCGCACGGCATCTTGAGGCGGCGGCGCTGGCCGAGGGCTTCTACATGCTGCTGTGCAACAGCGAGCGGGACCCGGAGCGGGAGCGCCGCTACGTGGAGGAGCTCTGGGGCGACGGCATCGGCGGGGTCGTCCTGTGCTCGTCCCTTCCCTCACTCGACCATGTGAAGCCCACCGTCGAGGCCGGGCTGGGCCTCGTGGCCTTCGACCGCACCGCCCAGCCCGGTGATCCGCACCGCGCGGTGAACATCGGGACGGACAACGTGCTCGGCATGCGCCTGGCGACGGAGCACCTGCTGGCCCTGGGGCACACGCGACTGGCCTTCGTGTCCGGCTCGATCGGGAGCGTCAACCGGGCGGAGCGCTACAGCGGGTTCCGGCAGGCCCTCGACGCCGCCGGGCTCCCCGGGTCGGCCGGCATCGTGTGGTCGGGAGCCGACACGGCGGACTTCGACGACCGGGACGCCGCCGAACTCGGACGTGTCGCCGCGCTGGAGATCCTTTCCGCCCCCCGGCCGCCGACCGCGATCGTCGCCATCAACGACATGTGCGCGCTCGGCGTCATCGCCGGTGCCAGGGAGGCGGGCCTGGTGGCCGGCCGCGACGTCTCCGTGACCGGCTACGACGACATCATGCTCGCGGGCATGGCCATGCCCGCGCTCACCACGGTGCGGCAGCCGGTGGAGGAGATGGCGGCCACCGCGTTCACCAGGCTGCGTCAGGTGATGGACGGTGACGAGGGGGAGACCGGCCGGTCCATCCTGCACCGGCCGGCCCTGGTGGTCCGCGACTCGACCTCGGCGCCCGCGGTGTCCCCGGTCACATAGCCGGACCGCGGTCTTCTCCCCACGACCGGAGCTGCGGCTCCGCACCGCCGGACCCGCGTACGCGCCCGGTCCCCCGCACGACGGGGCACGGACGAAGCCGTCCCGCGAACGCATACGGGCGGACCCGGCCGGTTGCCGTCGGCGTTCGGAGGCGGGCCGTCGGCGCCCCCGGTGGCGCCGGAGCCGGCGCGCCGGCTTCGTCCACGAGTCGGGACGGCGGTCGTACACGCGTCCGTTCGGCGCCCGGGTCCCCTGGCGGAGCCCGCGGCCCGGGCGACCACGACGGCGATCCGGTGGCACGGGTTGCCGCCGGGGCGTCCGGTCATGCGGGAAGTGTGAGCAGCATCAACGGTGTGCCGGTGGGCTGGGGTGATCCGCCGTCGGGTTCGACGGTGAGTCCGATGGCGGTCGCCGTGGCGAGGTCGCCCTCGATGGCCACGGCGCCGTCGTGCTCGAGCAGTCCGGCCGGGTGCATGGTGCCCTGGTCGTCGTACCAGAGCTGGTAGGTCCTGCCCGGGGCGGGCCTCGGGAGGTCGGTACCGACGAACACCGCCTTGCCGAGCTGCCTGGACGTGACGACCGCGGTGGTCGCACCGTTCGTCGTGCGGCCCCGGACGGTGCGGGCGTCGGGCGCGGACATGACCGAGGTCAGGTCTCCGAGCTGCCGGGCGGCCTGCTGCGCCTGTCGTTGTGACTCGGTGCTCTGCCGGTGCTGCCAGGCCGCGACGCCGGCGAGGGTCACGGTGGCGACGAGACTCGCGGCGACGAGGCTCGCGGCGGCGAGGAGGGGGCCGCTCCTGCGCGATCCGGACAGGAACGATGTGACGGTCCGGTCCGTCGGGGACATCCGTGGCGGCATCTGGCGCACGGAGTCGATGCCGTGCAGCACCGACTCCCTCATGCCACGCGGGGCAGGGATGCTCACCGCTGCGGCGAGGCGGCCGGCGGTGGCGGAGAACCCCGCCACCTCGTCCCGGCACGGCGCGCAGTGCCCGAGGTGGGCCTCGACCGCACCGCGTTCGTCGCGTGGCAGCGCGTCGAGGGCGTAGGCGCCGGTGAGGCTGTGGAGTTCCTCGTGGACTCTCATGCGGTCACCCCCATGCAGTCGCGAAGCCGGATGAGCCCGTCGCGCATACGCGTCTTGACCGTCGGAAGCGGTGTGCCGAGGGTCTGGGCGACCTCCCGGTAGGTCAACCCCTGGTAGTAGGCGAGCGTGACGGCCTGCCGCTGGATGTCGGTGAGCTGCTTCATGCAGCGGCGCACCTGCTGGCTCTGCAGCCTGCTCTCGACCCGCTCGGCGACGTCGTCGTAAGGGCGCTGGTGGTCGCGCACGGCGTGATCGTGGTCGCGATGGGCGGCGGCCTCGGCCGAGCGGACCCGGTCGACAGCACGGCGGTGGGCGAGCATCGCGGCCCAGGCGTGGACACTGCCCTTGCCCGGGTCGTAGCGCGGAGCACGCCGCCACAGGTCGATCATGACCTCCTGCGCGACCTCCTCGGACTGGGCTCGATCGCGCACCACCTTCAGGACGATCCCGAACACGGTGTCGGCGACGGCGTCGTAGAGGGCCGTGAAGGCTTCCTTGTCGCCGCACGCGACTCGCCGCATGGTCTCGTCCAGTCTCGGTTCAGCCGGGTGCGACGGGCCGGAAGAAGCGGGTTGACTCAACGGGGTCCCTCTCATCGCTGCTGGGCTGCCGCATACGGGCAGCTGTCCTGTCCGGCGGAACGCTTCCCTCGCGTGCCGGCCCTGCGGTGGCCCATGAAGACAGTCGGGTTGTTCTCCGCGTCATGTGCCGGGCGGCGCTTCGCCTCCCGTCCCTACTTCGCAACGGTCGGTTCAGCGGATGGGTCACCCGCGTCCCGGGGGCCCGGCCGTGCCCGCGCGGTCCGGGCAGCAGGTCCTCGGCGGGCCGGCGGGCCCGGCCGCCCCCGCCTGCCGGCACATCCGGAGAGGGGGGCTGACCACCACCTCTCCCAGGCGGCGGGCTCATACCTCCACAGGGCAGCCGAACCCGCCGAGGTCGCCGGGGCCGCCGAGGTCGCCGGGGCCGCCGGGTCCAAGCCGGTGGACGCCTCGTCGCGAAGAACCGGTGTGACCACCAACCGAGCACTACTCATCCGAAGGGCGCTGGCGGGCGCCGGCGCCCTCCTGGCCGTGTTCTCCTCGCTGGCAGTGGCCGAACTCGGGGCGGCGCTCACACGACCGGAGGCCGGTCCCCTGGTCGCGGTCGGGGGCGCGTCCATCGACCTCACCCCGGCGGCGGTGAAGGACTGGGCGGTCCGCAGCTTCGGCACCGACGACAAACTCGTGCTGCGGGCGGGCATCCTCACCGTGCTGGCGCTGTCCGCCGCGGCCCTCGGCCTGCTGGCCCTGCGCCATCGGCGGGCCGGTGCTCTCGGAGTCCTGGCCTTCGGTGCGGTCGGAGCGCTCGCCGCGCTCGGGCGCCCGGACTCGGTGTCGTGGACCGACGCCCTGCCCTCGGCCGCGGGGGCACTTGCCGGTGCCGCGGTGCTTTACGTCCTGACCGGGCGTCTGACCGGCACGGGCACCGGCACCAGCGCCGGGACCGGTGCCGGTGCCGGTCCCGGTGCCGGTGCCGGTCCCGGTGCCGGTGCCGGTCCCGGTGCCGGTGCCGGGATGGCACCGCACGAACCGGACGGCCGGGACCGCCGAGGCTTCCTGATCGCCGCGTCCGCGGCGGCCGTCGCCTCCGCCGGGGCCGGGACTCTGAGTCGGGGGCTGACCGCGGCCCGTACCGGTGACGCCACCGGGGCACGCGCGGCTGTCACCCTGCCTGCCCCCGGGTCACCAGCCCCGGCGATCGCCACCCGTACCGCACTGCGCCTTCCCGGAATGCTCCCGTTCACCACCCCGAACAAGGACTTCTACCGCGTCGACACCGCACTCGTCGTACCCGAGGTCGACGCCACGGCATGGCGCCTGGAGATCCACGGCACGGGCGTCACCCGCCCGCTCACCCTCACCTTCCAGGACCTGCTGGAAGGCGAACTCATCGAGCGCGACATCACCTTGGCCTGCGTGTCCAACGAGGTCGGCGGCCCCTATGTCGGCACCGCGCGCTGGATCGGGGTACGCCTGGCAGACCTGCTCCGGCGGGCAGGGGTCAGGCCGCCATCGCGCGGGGGCCCCGCCGACCAGTTGGTGGCCCGGTCCGTGGACGGCATGACCCTCGGCACCCCCGTAGAGGATGTGATGGACGGCCGGGACGCCATGCTCGCCGTCGGGATGAACGGCGAACCGCTGCCCTTCGACCACGGCTTCCCGGTCCGCATGGTCGTCCCCGGCCTCTACGGGTACGTCTCCGCCTGCAAGTGGGTCGAGGACATCGAACTCACCACCTTCGACGCGTACGACCCCTACTGGGTGCGGCGGAAGTGGGCCCGCAGGGCACCCGTCAAGACGCAGTCCCGGATCGACACCCCCAAGCCCTTCGCACGCCCGGCACCCGGCACCGTCATGGTCGCCGGAGTCGCCTGGGCCCAGCACCGGGGCATCGACCGTGTCGAGGTACGAGTCGACGACGGCCCGTGGCGGCCGGCGGACCTGGCGGCCGAACACACCAGCGACACCTGGCGCCAGTGGTCCCTCGCCTGGAAGGCCGTCCCCGGCACCCACACCCTCACCGTGCGTGCCACCGACCGCACGGGCGAGACCCAGACAGAGCGGCGCGCCCGCACCATGCCCGACGGCGCGACCGGCTGGCACAGCGTCGTCGTGACCGTCACCTGACCGCCACCTGACCGCCACCTGACCGCCACCCGAGCAAGGCAGGCCTTCGAACGACCGTCGGAGCTTGCACCAAAGGGTGACTTCTCAGCGGTCCCGGGCATCCGCCAATCCGCTCCGGGCCGCACCCCGAATCCCAGGTGTGACGATCAAACGGGCGACCTCCCGGGGCGCCGGCCGCCGGGACACCGCCCGCCGCGGATGAACCCCCTGCACGGACACGCCGGAACCCCCGGCGAGACCGGCACCCGCGGGTAGACCCGGCCCCGCCCTCCCGCGAGGCCTCCCGACAACCCCAGACCACTGCACAACGTGGTCCTTCGATCACCATGGAGAACACGATGAACAGTTTCCGCTTCCGCCGTACCGCCGTGGCCGTCGCCGCGGCGGCCGTGCTGCCGCTGGTGCTGACCGCGTGCGGGGAGAGCGACTCCTCGACGTCGGCGGCGGGCGAGAGCACGGCGGAGCCGGCCGGGGAGCAGTCGAACCCGGCCGTGGACGACGCCGCCCCGGGCGTCACCGGGCCGTTCGGGCCGGCCTGCGCGTCGGTCCCGGCGGAAGGCGCCGGCTCCTTCGACGGCATGGCCAAGGACCCGGTAGCCACCGCCGCCTCCAACAACCCCGCCCTGTCCACGCTGGTCACCGCGGTCAAGAAGGCCGGCCTGGCCGACACCCTCAACAGCGCCCAGAACATCACCGTGTTCGCGCCCACCAACGACGCCTTCGCCAAGCTCCCGAAGGCGGACCTGGACAAGGTCCTCGCCGACAAGGCCATGCTGACCGACATCCTCACGTACCACGTGGTCGGCCGGAAGCTCACCCCGCAGCAGCTCGAGAACGGCAGCTACGAGACGCTGCGGAAGTCGAAGCTCACCACCAGGGGTTCGGGCGAGGACTACACCGTCAACGACAGCTCGAAGGTCGTCTGCGGCAACGTCCCCACGGCCAACGCCACCGTCTACATCGTCGACACGGTCCTGATGCCCACGTCCTGAAGCCCAGGTCCTGAAGCCCAGGCCCTGAAGCCCAGGCCCTGAAGCCCAGGTCCTGATACCCAGGTCCTGAAAGGCCGCGCCGAAGCGGCCCACGCCCCGGCGATCCGCCGACCGGCCGCATCGGCAGCAGTCCCGTCCCGAACTCGCGGCGGCCGAGCGTGCGCTCGGAACCCCCGGGCACGATCGGCCGTCCCGAGCGGCGGGACACCACTGCGGGCAACGGCTTCCGGGAAGAAGGCAGGAGAGGCCCTGTCCCCGAAAGCCGCCGTTCGTGCCGTGCGCTCTCGTCAGCCCGCCTGTCGCTGGTTGACCGGCAGGGCCAGATCCTCGACCTGGTGACCCATGGGGAACGCCCCCTTGTGGGTCGCCTTGCCGGTCAACGGGTCCACCCCGTACAGGCGGAACAGGCCGTTGTGCGCGAGAACGGCGAAGCCGTGGTTGCTGCCGCGCCTGGCGTCGTAGTAGATGTCGAAGCCCGCCTCGGGGCCGGCGTCGACGCCGAGGGTACCCGTGGGCGCCAGGGTGCCGGAATTGGCTGGTGACTGCAGAGAGACTCGGTCGGCCATCGTGTCGATGTCGAACAGCGTGGTGGCGGTCGCCGCGTCCAGATCGTTGTTGGTGTACGCGGCTCCGGTCACGCCCATGGCCGTCGAGGGCGGTGCCGTCGGGTTGGTCAGGGTGCCGTCCACCGTCGTGGTGAACGGTGCGGCGGGGTCGTCGACGTTGTGCCGGAGGTTCTGCCCGGTGTCGGAGATCACCCGCAACCGGTTGGCCGCGGGATTGAAGTCGACGCCGAACGAGGTGCCGGACAGGGCGGCGGTGAGCTGGGAGACCTTCGTGGCCATGGCGGTCCGGGTGTTCAGGGTGTAGATGCCGCCCTGGTCGCCGACGCCGTAGAGCCGGCTGTCCTGGACCCGGTAGTCGATGCCGACCAGTTCGGTGTCTCCGGACAGGCCGGAGACCCACCCGAGCGACCGGACCGTCGACGGCCGGTCGACGTCGAACCGGACCAGGCGCTGATCGGACGTCAGACCGACCGCGGTCAGACCGTGCCGACCGTCGTTGCCGAGGACGTCAGGGACCACGGGATCCGCGACAGCCGCCGAAGCGGCGCATGAAGCAGCGAGAACCACGGTGAAGACGAGCGACGTACGCGTACGCATTCCGCACCTTTCAGAGGGGTTGAGGCGACTCCCCGCACGGAGGACGGGAGAAGCGGGGAGGACGCCGCGTAACGAGCGGGACCGGCGGGCTGGGTCGCCCCGGGCGGCCTGGCCGGGCGACCCAGCCGGGCGATCCGGGACCTGCGCCGCTCCATCCGCGTTGAGCCCCGCCGCACCGCCGGTCGGGACCGACGGTGCGGCGAGACAGGTCAGGACGGGCGGACCGTCCGGCCAAAGGCACCGGAGCGCGGTAGGGCACCCCGTGGGCGTTCGGTTCGGACGGTCGTCCGGCCTTGATTCACATGCCATTCTCCGCATTCCGGTGACGTGTCGTCATGACACGCGTAGCGGGTGCGGACGGGTCTCCGGAATTCACACTCGTTCGGTCCTGCCGGACTCCGCCTGCGAGGCTCGCACCGAGTGCCCGAGGACCGTCAGCCCAGGAGCCGGCCGAGGCCGAGCAGGCCGCCCTGATAGCCGGAAGCCCCCCGGACGCCACCCGCGCTGCTCTGTGTGCGGGAGCTCATGGCACCGTCAGGGCCTGCCATGGACTCGCCGGCGGAGTAGTAGCTCCCACCGCCGACCGTCGTTCCGGTGGAGACGTAGGCGGTGGAGGCGCCACCCGGACCCACACTCGTCATGCGCTGATCATACGAGTCGGCGCCGGCCGAACCGGCCGTGAGCAGGACCACCGGAGCGACTGCCACCGAAACGGCCGCACCGCGCAGAAACCTACGCATAGAGCGTTCTCCAATCCTCTTTCTGCCCGTGCGGACCCGACCGGGCCCGCAGTCGTGATTCGGCGGCCACGAGACCCCGGATTGGCGACTTTCCGAACCTCTGCGGCTTTTCGAAACAAACACCCAGACCGGAAGGGACGAGTCGAAAACCGCTTTCACCTTTCCGGAGCAGCCGTCAGCACACCCTTTCCGACGCGCTGAGGCACACCGGGGCGAAAGGGTGCGGGCGCCTTTCCCAGGACACGGGCCGAGGGCGGGGGAATGCGCGCGAACAGGACTCGGACGGCCACGCTCGACGCTCCGCCATCCGCACCCAGGGTCCCGGCAAAGTCGTTGATCATGCGGTCAGGATCAGGTTGATGGGGCGGTCGGTGTCGCGGGCGTGATGTCGTAGGGCGGCGGCGATGTTGTGGTGGCCGTGCAGGCGGAGCAGGGTGATGACGGTGTTGCGCAGGGCGGCCATGACGCGGGGTGCGTTGCCGGTGCGGACCTGGGAGCGGTCTTCGTCGAAGGTGACGTCGCGGATCCAGTGCAGGCGGTTCTCGATCTGCCAGTGCGACTGCACCCATGCGGCCAGGAGTGCCGGCGGCGCGGTGTGGGCGTCCGCGCTGGTGATCAGGTAGACGATCTCGACCGTCCGCCTGCCCTTCCTGGTGACGGTGCGCCGTAGTCGGGCGACTTGCGTGGCTGCGGTGAAGCCGATCCAGGCGGGCACGTCGGCGACCTTGATCGTGCGGGTGACGCGGCGTCCGTGTCCGCGCTCGGTCCTGGTGAGGGCGGGCATCCGGGCCCAGGGCAGGGCCTTGAGCTGGTTGTACAAGGACTTCTGGTTGGCCTTCACGGTCAGGACGTAATCGGCGCCGGCCTCTGTCACCAGCGCTGCGGTGTCGTGCTGGGTGTGCAGTGCGTCCATCGTGACGACCACGCCGTCCAGGTCCAGGAGTTGGAGCAGGCGGCGGGCGGCGGGGATCTCGTTGCTCTTCTCCCCCACCGCGACCTGGCCGAGCACCGCCCCGGATCCGTGAGCGAGGGCGGCGACCAGGTGCGGCGCGGAAGAGCTGTCGCCGCGGGCGCCGCGGACCGTCTTGCCGTCGACGGCGATCACCCGCCGGCCCGCGACCAACGCGGCCCGCGTCACGGCCCAGGCCCCCAGCACCGCGTCGAGACGGTCCGCGTCCAGCCTCGCGAACAGACGGCGCAGCGTCGACTCGTCCACCGACCCCCGCTCCAGACCCAGCCGGCCCAAGGCGTCGGCCCCCGCGTCCCGGGCCCACTCCCCGATCGCCGTGAACCCCCGTGCCCCGGCGATCACCGCGCACACCGCGACCGCGATCAGAGCGCCCACCGAATGACGGACCCCGCGCCGACGGCGCGGATCGGGTATCCGACCGAGCAGGTCGACGAGAAGCTCATGATCCGGAACGAGCATGCGGACAGGCGCGGAGATGCGAGACGATGACATGGCGCGGGCGTTGTTCTCTCGGACGGACGGACGGCGTAGGAACCTCCATCCAACCCGACCTGAACACGCCCGCGCACCCTCATCTCACGCAGAAACACCACGTCACAGCCCTACAGGGCGACTTTGCCGGAGCCCTGCATCCGCACCGGAGCGGACCGACGGGAGCGCCGGTGCAGGGTGCGGGACACCATCGAGCGGGACACCATCGAGCGGGACGCCACCGCCCCGGAAGCCCCGCCCGCCGCCGGTTCGCCGGGGACGGCGGGGACGGCGGGGCAGGCGGGGGCCGGGGCGGCGGGCGGGGCGGCGGGGCAGGGCGAGGGCCGGAGTCCGCCGAGTTCGCCGGGCGGCGAGGGGGCCCGGGCTCAGGACCCGGTGAGGGAGATCGCCAGGTCCGTGATGTTCAGCGGGAACTGGCCGATGGAGGTGGCCTGGCCGGTGAGGACGTTGATGCTGTACAGCGAGGGGGTGCCCGCGCCGTAGGGGGTGAGGGTGGCGAAGGCGGCGTTGTCGACCGTCTTCCCGCCGGGCGGGGTGCTGTAGATGTCCATGCCGGCGTTGGTCCCGGCGTCGATGCCGAGGCTGCCGGTGGGGGCGAGCGTGCCGTTGTTCGCCGGGGACTGGAGGACGACCTGGTCGCTGCTCGTGTTGATGTCGACCAGTGTGGTACCGGTGTCCGCGTCGAGGTCGTTGTTGGTGTAGGCGGCGGCCGAGACGCCCTTGGTCGTGCCCTCGACGGGCGGGGTGGTGAGGTTCACGTCCTGGATGGTGCTGTGGTCGTTGAGGTTGTGCCGCAGGTTCTGGCCGCTGTCGCTGATCACGCGCAGGCGGTCGGCCGCCGGGTTGAAGTCGACGCCGAAGTTGGCGCCGTGCAGCGCGTACTGGAGCTGGGACACCTTGGTGACCACGACGTCCGCGGTGGCCGGCGGGGTCTTGATCGTGTAGATGCCGCCCTTGTTGCCGACTCCGTACATCAGGCCGTTCTGCACCCGGAAGTCGATCCCGATCAGGCTGGTGTCACCGCTGAGACCGGTGACGACCCGGACCCAGTCCAGCACCTGCGGCCGGTCGGTCGTGAACGTGGCCATCAGGGTGCCGTCGCCGCTGATCCCGAACGCGCGCAGGCCGGGCCCCGCGGTGGAGCCGGGCCCCGCGGTGGAACCGGGGGCGGGGGCGGGGACGGCCGAGCCGGCGCCCGCCGTGCCGAGGACGAGCGCCGCCGACGTGACCACGACCGCGACCGGCACCATGACGCGCTTTCCCGCGCCTGTTCTCATCGGAGTTTCCCTCCCGTCGAGGAGAGCGCCCTTCGAGGCGCCTCACTGACAATCCCGTGTCCACTGCGTGTACTGATCGCCGTCGGCCATTCCGGGAGTCATCCGGAATGGCTCGAAGGGTGTTGCCTGCCGAAGCCATTCACGCGGTTCCCATTAAGGGCGCTACACGTCTCCTCCACAAGCAGGACAACTGTCGGGAACGCCCGCCCCCGGAAACTCTGCGCACTGTCACAAGAAACCCGCCGAACACTCTCCGCCACTTTGCGCGGAGTGATGAACACCGTCCGGATCCCACCTGTCGGGGCCTGGCACCGCATGACATGCTTGCGCCCATGGGGAGCCTCTTCGCCCATCTGGCCCGGCAGGTGCCGGCCAACGCCCGCCGTGAGGTCGAGACGTACACACGGGAGATACCGGAGTTCCGGTACCTGGACAACGACCCCCGGGCGCGGGCCAGAACGCTGGAGCACGCGGTGTGGCTTCGCCGTCGTACGATCGAACTGTCCCCGCGTGACGGGGAGTTGAGCGACGACGATCTCCGCCGCATCGCATCGATGGGGGAGCTGCGGGCAGGTGCCGGGATGTCGCTCGACACACGCCAGAAGGTGCTGCACCTGCACACCGCTCTCATGCTGCGTGAGATCGCCGAGGCGAGCGAGGCCGAGCGCGGCGGCGGTGTCGAGGAACTCATACGCATGATGGCCTGGTTCGTCCCGCAGAGCGAACGCGGTATCGGCGCCTACCGCCGGGGATTCCTGCGCGCACTGCGCCACCGGCTTCCGTATACCGAGCAGGTCGCCCTGCTGACCCGGTCGCTCTTGAACGGAGACCCGGTTTCGGCGGAACTCGCCGCGGCCGTCGGTATGGAGGTGCCGGAACGCTGCGCGGTGACGGTGTTCCGCCTTCCGGACCGGCCCACCGCGGATCGTTTCCCGGAGAGCGAGATCGGGGCGCTGGTGAGGAGCCACCGGGTGCCGGTCGCATGGGGGCCGGAGGGCGGTGACGGGAGCGGCGAGCTGATCGCCCTGTTTCCGGTGTTCTCCGGCGCCGCGGCGGCGGAGAACACACCGCCGCAGCCGGCCCCCGGCCTTCCGTCCGATCCCGCCGCAGACAAACTGCCGGATCTCGTAGGGGACTTCGCCCGCGCCCTCGGCCGCCCCTGCGCCGTCGGCACGGCCACCGCACCGCTGCCGGAACTGTCCGGCGCTCTGGACCGCGCCCGGCGCGTCAGCCGGGCGGCCCCGCTGCACCGGGCGCCCTCCCGGCTGCGCCCGCACACCCTGGCGGACGTGTTCGTCGAACTCGCCGTCGCGGACGTGCCGTTCGTGGACGACTGGATCCGCACGGTGGCCCGCCGCCTGGAGACCGGTCCCGACCTCCTCGGCACCCTCGACGCGTACTACCGCCACGACATGCACCGCGGTGCCACGGCGAGCGCGCTCAACGTCCACACCCGCACCCTGGACTACCGTCTGCGCCGGGTCCGCGAACTCACGGGCATCGACCCCGGCTCGACGCGGGGCGTGCGCACGCTCAGCGCCGCCGTCACCCGGCGCGGGTCGGGAGCCTGGCGCTGATCGAGTCCGGCGCACCGAAACGGTGGCGGCTCCCGGCGGCCCCTCCGACCTCGCCGTCGATCCGGGCCGCGCCGCCGACGTACGGGGCGTCGCTCACGAGCCGGGCGCCCCTCGGCGCCGGAGCGGCGGGCGAGCGCCGCTCCGGTACCCGACCCCTACCCGGTGGCCACGACACCCGCGTCCCTGAGCCCGATGGCCGCCGTCGGGCTCACCCGCCCGCGACGGTGAGCACGAGCTTCCCGTGGTTCTCGCCGCGGAAGAGCCTGAGCAGCGTGTCGGGGAAGGCGCCGACCCCGCCCTCCACCACGTCCTCCACGGAGATGAGCCTGCCCTCGGCGCGCCACTCGGCCAGCTGCGCGACGGCCTCGGCGTAGCGGTCGGCGTAGTCGAAGACCACCATGCCGGTCATGGTCGCGCGGTTCACGAGCAGCGAAAGGTAGTTGCTCGGGCCCTTGACCGGCTCGGTGCTGTTGTACTGCGAGATCGCGCCGCAGACGACGACCCGGGCACCGCGGGCGAGACGGGTCAGCACCGCGTCGAGGATGTCGCCTCCGACGTTGTCGAAGTAGACGTCCACCCCGTCGGGGGCGTGCTCGCGCACGGCCTTGCGCACGTCCTCGGACCGGTAGTCGATCGCCGCGTCGAAGCCGAGCTCGTCGACCAGCGCACGGCACTTGCGCTCACCGCCGGCGATACCGACGACCCGGCAGCCCATGATTCCGGCGATCTGGCCGACCACGCTGCCGACCGCGCCCGCCGCACCGGAGACCACGACGGTCTGCCCGGCCTCGGGACGGCCGATGTCGAGCAGGCCGAAGTACGCCGTCATCCCGGACATGCCGAGGGTGCCGAGGTGTACCGGCAGTGGCGCGAGGTCCGGGTCGGCGGGCGTGACACCGCGCCCGTCGGACAGGCAGTACTCCTGGACGCCGAAGGCCCCGGAAACGTGGTCGCCGACCGCGAACCGGGGGTGCCGGGAGGCGATGACCTCTCCGACCGCGCCCGCGCGCATGACCTCGCCGATGGCGACCGGCTTGATGTACGACCTGGCGTCGTTCATCCAGCCGCGCATCGCCGGGTCGATCGACAGGTACTCCACCCGGACCAGGAACTCGCCCTCGCCGGGCTCGCCGACCGGCTCCTCGGTGTGCTCCCAGTCGCCGGGGCGGGGCTGTCCGACGGGACGCGCGGCAAGGCGCACTTGACGGTTGATGCGGCTCATTTCCGCGGCTCCTCGGATGGTCGTGGCCGGACGGTGGTGACCGGACGGTGGTGACCGGACGGTGGTCGTCGCCGGTGCCCGTCGGCGACCCAGGTCATACCAACTGGTCGGTAGGACTCTTGCGAGAGTAGGAGCCCGCCGGGCAGGAGGGCAAGTGCCGGGGCGATGGGACGGTGCGATCCGGCCGCCGGACGGACCGCCGGTCCATCCGGTCCATCCGGTCCATGCGGTCCATGCGGTCCATGCGGTCCATCCGGTCAGGGACGGCCGCGGGCATCCTCCCAGCCGGCACCGTGGCGCCACCGGGCACGCGCCGCCGCATCCGTGGTCCGCGTTTCGCGGGAACATCGAGGGAGGACCGGCAGGACCGGGAAAACCCTTGAGGACCGGGAGGACCGGGAGGACCGGGAGGACCGG
This sequence comes from Streptomyces spongiicola, assembly GCF_003122365.1. Classification (NCBI taxonomy): domain Bacteria; kingdom Bacillati; phylum Actinomycetota; class Actinomycetes; order Kitasatosporales; family Streptomycetaceae; genus Streptomyces; species Streptomyces spongiicola. Next base: position 6,211,411 of record NZ_CP029254.1, on the reverse strand, counting down.
GAGGACCGGAGAGACCGGAGAGACCGGAGAGACCGAGGAAGACGCCGCGTGGCGGCGGGAGGATGATCGCCAGTGCAAGCAACGCCCCTGACCCGTTCCGCCCGCCGAGCGGTCCCGTGGCGGGCGGTGATGCTGGTGCTGGCGATCGGACAGGTGGTGAGTTCCCTCCTCAGCCGGCTCTACGGCGGCGAGTTCACGACTGCCGACCGTCCCGGTGAGCCGCCCATCGTCCCCGTCGGCTGGGCGTTCTCGATCTGGACCCTGGTGGAGTTGCTGTGTATCGCCTACGCCGTCTGGGCACTGCCCGATCGCCGCCCGGACCCGGTCGTACGGAATCGGCTGGCTGTGCCGCTGTCGGTGGTCTTCGCCGGGTTCAGCTGCTGGCTCGTCGCGGCGGAGGTCGCCCCGGTGTGGGGAACGGTGGTGGTGTTCGCCGTCATGATCGCCGGCCTGCTCCGGGCCGTGTCCGTCGCGCTGGCACACCGGAGCGAGATCGCGGGCTGGGGGCCCGTGCCGCGGGGCCTTCTGTGGTGGATGCTGGGCGTGTACGCGGGATGGTCGAGCATCGCGGTCTGGGTGAACCTCACCACCGCCTTGGCCGGATCGGGCGCCCCCGTCGACGGAGCTGCGGGAATCGCGGGTCAGTGCGCGGTGCTCGCCGGCGCCACGGCCACGGCGGTCGCCGTCGTGCGCTGGACACGTGGGCTGCTCCCTTACGCCCTCGCAGCGGGGTGGGGTCTGCTGACCGCCTCGCTGGGGGCGCTCGGTGCCGGGCAGCCCGCGCTGGCCGGCATCGCCGCCGCGGGCCTCGCCGTCGTGGCCGTGGCGGCGGTTCGGGCTCGGGGCCGGCGAACTCCCGCACACAGGTGACGCGCCCCGTGACGCGCCCGGTGGTCCGTCGGGACTTCCTTCGGCAGGTCCGTCGGCACGTCCGTCGGCACAACCGTCGGGAGATCTGTCGGGAGATCGCTACGGGAACCAGTGGGAACCGGCGGGATCGGCACCGCGGCGGCCGTCCGGCGACCCGGCGCGGCGCAACCGCCGGCCGCACGGCCGCAACCCCCCGAGCCGCCCCTGCGCCGGGTGATCGCGCGGGCGGTCCTCAGTTGCCGCCGGCTGTCGGGCATCTCGGCGACCCCGTCCAAGGATGCGGCCCGGCGCGGCGAACGCCTCCGATGGACCGTCCCCGCCATCCGAACGATGGACGGTGCTCTCAGCGGCATCGGCGACCCGGAGGACGCGAACGCCTCCGAGCCCGGGTCTCCCGGGTCCCCCACCTCCCCGCCCGGGCCGTGCCGTGGAGGCGTCCTGGCGGGGCTACACCGACGGCGCCCGCCCGGAGGCACCGTCGGCACTGCCGTCGGCGCCGCCCCCCACCGGCCCGTCGAAGGTGCGCAGCAGGTACGTGTCCATGATCCAGCCGTGGCGGGCCCGGGCTTCGGCACGCAGCCGGCTGATGCGCTCGGCGACGTCCGGCAGCCGGCCGGAGACCAGGATCTCGTCGGGTGTGCCGACATAGGCACCCCAGTAGATCCACACACCGTCGCCCGCGACCTCGGTGAAGGACTCCCCGGCGTCCAGCATCACGACCACGTCGGCGTCGTCGAGGCCCTCCTCGCGGAGCCTGCGCGCAGGGGTGATGCGGACCGGACGCCCGACCTGGTTCAGGGTGATGCGGTGCCGTGCCGCCAGCGCGGACACACTGCTGACGCCCGGGACGACCTCGGTGTCGAACGCGACGGTGCCCCGCTCCTCGACCTCGGCCAGGATCCCCAACGTGCTGTCGTACAGGGCCGGATCGCCCCAGACCAGGAGCGCGCCGGTCCGTCCCGGCTCCAACTCGTCCCGGATCAGGCGCTCATAGACGTCGGCACGTCGGCTGCGCCAGTCGTGGACCGCGGCCGTGTAGCCGCTGCGGCCTTCCTGCGCACGGTCGCGCCAGGGGTCCTCGGCCTCGACGACGCGGAAGGGCGGGCGGGCGTGCTCGTCGAGCATGCGGCGCCGCAGGTCCGTGAGCGAGGACTTCTCGGGGCCCTTGCCGAGGACGAAGAAGACGTCGGCGCGGCCGATCGCCTTCACCGCGGCGAGCGTCAGATGGTCCGGGTCGCCGGCGCCGATGCCGATGACGAGGAGGCGGCGGCGGGGGTCGGGGTTCATTCGGGGTGGCCTTCTGGGCGGGGGGACCGGATGCGGACGGCCGGGGCCCGCCCTCGCCGTCCACGGCGGCGGGCCCCGGCCGCGACGCACTCGGTCAGCGGTGGGTGAACTTCGGTGGCCGCTGCTCCGTGCACGCGGTCGTGCCTTCCCTCGCTCGTCTCCCTCTTGGTCTTCCTTGGGTCTTCCTCTTGGTCTTCCTTGGGTCTTCCTCTTGGACATCCTCGTGGTCGACGCCGTGCTGACGGCGCCGTCCTGGTCGGCGGTGGCGGGCACGGCACGGAAGAGTCGGCGCTCGAAGCGTACGCCCTGGGGGAGAGTGGTCTCGAAGGCGGTGCGGCTCCGCCTTCGCACCGGGGGACGCGGCCGTGATCCGGGTTCGTCCCGCCGACCGTACGGGGTACCGACACACCACGAGCGGCAGACCTCGGCGGCCGTACCCCGCTCCGCCCCGCGGTACGCGGTACGCAGTGTGCGGTACGCAGTGTGCGCCCGGCGTCCACCGGAGCCCGCCGGCCTGCTCAGACCCGCTCATGCACGCTCGCGCCTGCTCGCGCCTGCTGAGACCCGCTCATGCCTGCTGAGACCTGCCCAGGCGTCCGTCGCGGCCTTCAGCAACCTTCACCGACCTTCACCGACATCTCAGACGAGAAGGACGAACATCTCCGCCATGCCCAGCGCCATGGCCGCGTGGCAGGCATGGGCCGGCGCGCCCTCAGCGCCGCCCACCGCGGTGCGGGCGCCGCGCGGGACGATCGGGGTCCGGTCGAAGGCAAGGGCGAGCCAGCGCAGCCCGATCGCCACGAGCAGGACGGCCAGCCCAACCGCTGCCGGCCTCGGCCAGGCGCCCGTCAACCGCATGAGGGTGGCACCGGAGACGTCCGGCACGTGCGCCCCGGCATGGGCGTGTGTCCCACCTCCGTGCCCCGGGGACGCGGTGCCCATCACCGCGACCATCCATGCCATGGCCGCCGTCATCACGGCATGCGGCAGGGCCGCGTACGACGCCGCGACCCGGGCGCCCGTGGCGGCACGAAGCGGCGCGGAGCCCAGGAACCACGCCGCGCCCGCCACCAGTGCGATGAGCTGGGGGCCGGTCGGCAGCACCGTGCCCCACGGCCAGACCATAGCGATCATGAGCGATCCCGCCACGACGTGGAACGCCTGGTCCACCCGGTCCCCGGCCTCGGTACCCGGGGCGCAGGCCCGCCACGTCCCGTACATCACCGGCACGGCGAACACCACGGTCAGGATCCAGCGCAGTCCGTTCCCGGCGATCACGCGGCGGTCCCTCCGGGGTGCCGCCGCATGGCACCCTGGTTCGTGGTCGCCGGCGCGGTCCGCCGTTCGGGTACGGCGGTCCCCCGCGGTGCCCGGACCGGCCGGTCAGTGGCCGCGGTGACGGGGGATCGTTCCCGCCGGTGCCCGTCCGCGCCGGGAGGTACCGGCCGCCGTCTCACGCGTGACGGTGGCTCGGTCCGGGGCGCGACCGGGTGGTTCTCACGCGGTTCCACCCCGGCGGTTCCTGAACCACCACGCCCCGCCGCCGAGTGCCAGCACGGCCGCGGCGATTCCGGCCGTCGCGGCGACCGGGATGCCCCCGCCGTCCCCCGCGCCGTCCCCCGCGGCGGCTTCCGCCGCTGCCGTGGCTTCGGGCTGCGGTCCGCCCGCGGCCTCGGCCGGGCTGGGTCCGGTGGTGGACGGGGCCGCCGCCGGCGTCTGCTCCGGTGCGGAGCCCACCGGCTTCGCGCCGGGTGCGGCGGGCTCCAGTGCCAGCCGGGGTGCGGGGTGGCTGTGGCCGTGCGCCTCGCCGTTCTTCTCCTCCTCCAGTTCGATCCAGCGGTCGACCTGCCCGTCGTCGTAGGTCTGGAGGGTCTTGAAGTGCAGGGCCGGGACGTCGGGCAACTGCCGTGCCGTCACGACGTACTCGGCGTCCTCCCCCACCGGGAGCTTCGGCCCGGACACCGTGTACCCACGGCTGGTGGTGGCGAACTTCCAGCCCTCGGGCCCTTCCCGGTAGGTGATGTCCCGCGGTGCCATGCCCTCGGGGAGGATCACCTCCAGTCTGCTGATCCCGGCGGTGTCGGACTCCGAGGCGGCGGTGAAGGTGAGCGCGACGTTCTGATCGAGGGCTCGGGCTCCGGGCGCCTCGACCTCCGTATGGGCCGTGGCGGGCCCCGCGCCGGCGACGACCGCCGCGAACGCCGCGGTGGTGAGGACGCCGATACGGCGCGGTGTGCGCGCCGGGGTCGAACGGGGCATCGGTGACTTCCTCTGGCCGGTGGTGCTCATGTCTGCTGGTGCTCCCACAGGGTCGGGCTCTAGCCGGGGTGGTGGTGCCGCGGGACGGTGCTCTGCACCGTGCTGCCGCGGGGTCGTGCTCTGTCCGGTCGTGCTCTGTCCGGTCGTGCTCTGGCCGGTCGTGCTCTGGCCGGTCGTGCTCTGGCCGGTCGTGCTCTGGCCGGTCGGTCCTCCTGCCAATGGGTCCTCCTGCCAATGGGTCCTCCTGCCGGGTGGCGCGAATGACGGCCGGGCCCGGCTCGCCGTGGCCCATCGGACTCGGCGGTTGATGGCCGCAGCGGCAGTCGAGCAACCGCAGTCGACCGCAGCGGCATTCAACCGCAGTGAACGGCGCGGCGGCAGTGGGCAGCCCGAGCCGCGGCCCGCGGACGGGGGCAGCGGGGGGTGCCGGGGCCCGGTGACCGGTCGCCCGTCACTCGAAGTGGCTCGGTCTGCCCTCGTGGTGCACCAGCCGCCCGAGTCGCTCGGCCCTGGCCCGGGGCATCAGACTCCATGTGCCGTCTGGCCGGTGCAGAGCCGCGGAGTGCCAGGGAGTGACCCATACGTCGGGGGCGTCCAGGAGGCGGATACCGAACTTGGGCGCCCCGACGGCCTGGGGGTGGATGGACAGCCGTACCGAACCCGGATGGTGCTCGGCGATCAGCTCCCCCCAGGCGCGGCTGCGCTGGATGACGCCGTACGCCCGGCGGCGGCATTCGCGCTGGAGGGCGGAGCGGGTCCCGGTGAAGTCGGCGGTGTCGTCCACGAGGAAGCGGGTGATACCGCGGTAGAGCGCCAGGGTGTGCTCGTCGGCGCGGACCTCGGCCCGTAGTTCATCGAGGCCGGGTGCGTAGCGGTCGTGCACATAGGCGCGTTTCGCCGAATGGGGCAGGTCGCCGAGGACGTCCCTGAGGTCGAACACGGACAGGTGTTCCAGGCCGAGTTCGTCGATCAGCCGGCCGAGTTCGTCCGAGTAGGCGTCTATGTGCTCGTCGGGCACGCGGATGAGGTCGCCGAAGACATGGCCGTCGGAGCAGATGACGACGCGGGCCCCGGGTGCGTGGATCTCCTCGATGCGGGCGCACAGGGAGTTCAGGAAGGCCAGGGAGAGCCGTTCTCCCTGGTCAGGAAGGTGGCCGAGGACCTTGGCCGGGTTCGGCGACTTGCAGGGGAAGCCGGGCAGGGTGAGGACGATGGGTTCGTTGCGGCGCACGAACGCGCCGATCTGGTGGAGCTGGTGGGGGAAGGCCTCGGCGGGCGCTGCCCCGTGGTCGGCCGTGCGGTGGTGGGGCAGCAGCAGTCTCAGGACGGCGGTGCCGACGGCCTTGGCAGTCTCCGTGGTCTCGGCGCTCTCTGCAGTCTCGGCAGTCTCAGCGGTCTCTGTGGTCTCAGTGGTCTCAGTGGTCCCGGCAGTCTGAGTGGTACGGGCGGCGCGCTCAACGGTATGGGAGTCGTGGGCGGTCTGGGCGTCGGCTGCTGTCGTCAGCGGCATCTGGGGCCTCCGTGGGGTCGGACATGGCGGCATGGCGGCATAGCGCCTCGGCGGGCGGCCGGGCGCGGACGTTCGGCGGGGGCATGTTCTCCGCCGCGGAACGGGCCCCCGCCGTTCGGCCGGGACGAATCGCCTCCGCCGCGGACCGGGCGCGTACGTTCGACCGGCGGCGTATCGGTTCCGCCGCGGACCGGGCTCCGCCCGTTCGGCCGGGCCCGGTCGGTGGTGTCTGGGGTCAGGCGCGCCGGTCGTAGCCGACGGGCAGGTGGTTGGTGCCGCGGCCGAGGACGGCCGGGATCCACTGGATGTCCTGGTCCGGGACGGCGAGATGCAGGCCCGGCAGCCGGGTGAGGAGGGTGCCCAGGGCGATCCGGAGTTCGGCGCGGGCGAGTGCGGCACCGGGGCAGAAGTGGATGCCGTGCCCGAAGGCCAGATGCGGGTTGGGGCTGCGCTCCAGGTCGAGTTCGTCGGGCCTGTCGAAACGCCGGGGGTCGCGGTTGGCGGCGCACAGGGAGATGATCACGGAGTCCCCGGCCGGGACCGCGGTGCCGTGCAGATCGCTGTCCTCGGCGAAGAAGCGCCAGGTGGTGAGTTCGAAGGCGCTGTCGTAGCGCAGGAGTTCCTCGACGGCCTGGGGCAGCAGACCGGGGTCGTCGCGCAGCCGGCCGAGTGCGCCGGGGTGGCGGAAGAGGGCGATGAGCGCGGTGGTGATCTGGTTGGTGACCGGCTCCTGTCCGGCGACGAGGAGCTGGAAGATCATGGAGTCCAGCTCCTCCTGGGTCAGTTCGCCGCCGTCGCGGGCGGCGACGAGCCGGCTGAGCAGGTCGTCGTCCCGTTGCGCGCGCTTGTGGGCGACGACCTCGGCGATATAGCTCTGCAGGCCGTGCAGCCGGGCCTCGTACGCGGGCCGGGCCGGGTCGGTGGGGCCGACCGGCTGGACGACCTTCCCCCAGTCGCGGTCGAAGCGGGCGGCCAGTTCGGCGGGCAGCCCGATGACCTCGGCGAGGACCTGGAAGGGGAAGTGCGCGGCGAATCCGGCGACGAGGTCGGCGGGACCGGTCTCGGGCAGGGCGTCGACGAGGGCGTCGGCGAGTTCCCGGAAGCGCGGCAGCAGGCTCTCGACACGGCGCGGGGTGAAGGCGTCGGTGACGTAGCGCCGCATGCGGGTGTGCTTGGGCGGGTCCTGGTGGAGCAGGTGCACCTGGAGCTGCGAGTGCTGGGGCTCGGGCATGATCGACGCTCGGGCCCGCCAGCGGTCGTTGCCCCGGTCGTGGTTCTTGCCGAGGCGTTCGTCGTTGAGGGCCCGGTGGGCGGCCTCGTAGCCGGTGACCAGCCAGGCGTTCACCCCGCTGGGGAAGACCACCCGGTGGACCGGTCCGGCCTCGCGCATCCGCTCGTAGAGCGGGTAGGGGTCGCTCTTGTACGGGCAGCCGGTCAGCGGCACCGGTTCGGGGAGGGCGTCGACGTCGTCCATGGCGGGAGGCGTCTCGTGAAGGGTCATGGTGCGCTCCTCAGAGGGCGAGTTCGGGGCGGTGGTGGTCCAGCCACAGGGCGAGGTCCACGACGCGTTCGAGACGGAGCCGGTGGCCCCACTGAAGCCGGTCGGGCGCGGTGTCCAGGCTGGGCTTGATGACGGATTCGTCCGCCAGGGCGCGGACCCGCGGGTCGGACAGCGCGTCCCGGGCCAGGTCCTGGAGACCGCGGTTGTAGTCGGGGTGGTGGGTGGCCGGGTAGTGGTTCTTGGGGCGGTGCAGCACCGAGTCAGGGGCGAGGCCGGTTCCCGAGGCGCGCAGCAGGCTCTTCTCCCGGCCGTCGAAGCTCTTCAGCGCCCAGGTCGTGTCGAAGGCGTACTCGACCAGGCGGTGGTCGCAGTACGGGACGCGGACCTCCAGCCCCCACGCCATGCTGAGGCGGTCCTTGCGGTGCAGGAGCTGGCGCAGCCAGCGGGTCAGGGACAGGTGCTGCATCTCGCGCTGCCGGTGCTCGGTCGCGGTCTCGCCGTCGGCGTGCGGCACCGCCGCCAGGGCGTCGGCGTAGGTGTCGTCACGGAACTCGGCTATGCGCAGGTCGAGTTCGGGGTTGACCGGCATCGCGGCCTCGTCGCCGGTGACGAGCAGCCAGGGGAAGGTCGAGGCGGCCAGGGCCTTGGGGTTGTGGAACCAGGGGTATCCGCCGAACACCTCGTCCGCCGCCTCGCCGGACAGGGCGACGGTCGAGTGCTCGCGGATCCTCCCGAACAGCAGGTACAGCGAGGTGTCCATGTCCCCGACGCCGATGGGCGAGTCCCGGGCCGCGACGACCGCCCTGCGGTGGTCGAGGTCGAGCAGGGAGCGCGGGTCGAGGACGACGGTGCTGTGGTCGGTGCCGATGTACGCCCCGGCCTCGGTCGCGAACGGCGTGTCGTGGCCGGTGCGCAGTACGTCGCCGGTGAACTGCTCGGCCTGGTCGCTGTAGTCCACCGCGTACGAGCGGATCCGCGCGTCCGGGCCCTCCCGCCTGCGGAGTTCACCGGCGAGCAGCGCGGTGAGCACCGTGGAGTCGATCCCGCCGGACAGCAGGCTGCACAGCGGGACGTCGGCCTCCAGCTGGCTGCGCGCGGCGGTGGAGACGAGATCGCGGACGCGTTCGACGGTGGTGTCGCGGTCGTCGCCGTGGGGGCGGGCCTCCAGCTGCCAGTAGCGGCGTTCGCGGATGCCGGCGCGGTCCAGGGCGAGCACGCCGCCCGGCTCGACCTCGCGCACTCCAGACCACACCGTGGGGCCGGTGTTGAACAGCAGGCTGTACGCCTCGCGCAGTCCGTCCGCGTCCACGCGGGGGCGGATCTCGGGGTGCGCGAACAGCGCCTTGGGCTCCGAGGCGAAGGCGAGACCGCCGTCGACGGCGGCCCAGTAGAGCGGCTTCACGCCGAGGCGGTCGCGGACCAGGAGGAGCCGCCGGGCCCGTTCGTCCCATACCGCGAAGGCGAACATGCCGTCGAGGTGCTCCGCGACGTCCTCGCCCCACTGGAGGCAGGCCCGCAGCACCACCTCGGTGTCGCTGCGGGTGCGGAAGTCGTGTCCGAGGCGCCTCAGTTCGGCGCGCAGCTCGTGGTGGTTGTAGACCTCTCCGCTGTAGCTGAGGACGACGGCCGGCTCGTCGGGCCGGTCCGTCATCGGCTGGACTCCGCCGGCCGGGTCGATGACGGCGAGGCGGCGGTGTCCGATGGCCGCGTGCTCGCCCAGCCAGACGCCGCCCGCGTCCGGGCCGCGGGGGGTGAGAGTGGCCGTCATGGCCTCGATGACGGGGGCGTGGCTGCGGGCGTCCTGGTGGAAGGACACCCAGCCGGTGATTCCGCACACGGGCAGTCTCCTCGGTCGGTTGGGGGCGGCGGTGGCCGCGTCCTCGGTCGGTTGCGGACGGTGGCCGCGTCCTCGGTCGGTTGCGGGCGGCGGCCGCGTCCTCGGTCAGTTGCCGGCCGCGGCGGCCGCGTTGGTCGTGGCCGTCGCGTCGGCGCGGCGGCGTGCGGGCAGCAGGAGCAGGGGTACGGAGAGACAGGCGGCAGCGGCGGCCAGGCCCAGGCCGGCCCGGGCGCCGTGGCCGGGGCCGGCGAGGCCCCACGCGGCGGTCGCGAGGGCGGGGCCGAGCGTGAAGCCGAGGCTGCGGGCGAGCTGGACCGTCGAGCCGACGGTCGCGACCCGCTCCGGTGGCGCCGCCCCCATCACCATGGCCTGTGTGGGGCCGCCGTTGAGTCCCATGCCGGCGCCCGCGAGCGCCAGCCGCCAGGCCACGTCCACCGGGGACCACCCTCCGCCGGCCGGGACCAGCAGCAGCAGCCCGAAGGCGGTGACCGCGGCTCCGGCGACCGCGACCGGCCTGGCGCCGTAGCGGTCGGCGAGGCGCCCTCCGAGCGGTCCGGCCAGTCCCATGCCGAGCGGGAAGGCGAGCACGGTCAGGCCGGTGGCGGTGGCGCTGACGCCGTTGTCACGCTGGAGGTGGAGGGCGATGACATAGGCCATCGCGGCGAATCCGGTCGCCAGTGCCAGCACCGCCCCGTGCGCGCCCGGCAGTCCGGGCACCCGCAGCACTCCGCCCACCGGCCGCCCGCCCTCTCCGCGCAACCACAGCCACAGTACGGGCGCCGCGGCCGCGGTGAGCACCAGCCACCGGGAGTCACCGGCCGCCAGGGTCAGCGCCACGAGCAGGATCGTTACGCCGGTGGCGACGAGCGACGCGTCCAGCAGTGATCGGGTACGGGGCAGCCGCAGCCCGCGGTCGGCGGGCATCGCCCTCCAGGCGACGAACAGCGCCAGCAGGCAGAAGGGGATCTTGACCAGGAAGACCGAGCGCCAGCCCAGGCCGTCCAGCAGCAGTCCGCCGACCGCGGGTCCGGTCACCGCGCCGAGCGGACCGAGCGTGGCCGGCACGCTCATCGCCCGGCCGCGCAGTTCGGGCCGCACCGAGCCGAGGGCGAGGACGGGCATCAGCACGAACAGGACCGCCCCGAAGACACCCTGGGCCAGCCGGGCCGTGACGAGGACACCGGCCCAGGGGGCGGCCGCCGCCAGGGCGCTGCACAGGGCGAACCCGGCGGTGGCGGCGAGCACCGCGGAGCGGGGGCCTGCGCCGTCCAGCCAACGGCCGACGGGGAGCAGCAGCGCCACGACGGGAAGCTGGTAGCCCAGCACGACCCACTGGGCCGTCGCGGCGGACACCCGAAGGTCCCGCGAGATCTCCGCCAGCGCCACGTTGACGATGCTCATGTCGAGCATGGCCACGAACGACAGCAGTCCCGCCACGGCCACCAGGAGCCAGCGGTCCTGACCACCGGCACGGTCCTGACCACCGACACGCTCCTGGCCACCGACACAGTCCTGACCACCGACACGGTCCTGACCACCGGCGCCGCCATGGCCGCCGGGTATGCGTCCGGGCTCCGCAGAGCCCCCGCCGTGGTCCGTCACCCTTCCGCCCTTCCCCTGTGGAACGGCCGCCGGACTGCGGCCTCGTCCCACATGTCGGTGCCACCGGTGGATGAGTTCCCGGCCGTTTCCGCAACCGTGCCCGGACCGGAGGTTGTTGCGGCACGGGATCCCCGGGCCTGCGCGCGGCACCCTGATCACCGCCGTCCACGACGCCGGCCCGGCCGGGGATACCCGTCGCCGCGCGCCACGCCCGGCGCCGGGAACCCGGCGGCCCCCTCCGCCGACGACTGGGGTGACAGCTGAAGACGGGCGGTGCGCATGTGCCGCGTGAGGGCCCTCTCTCCCGCCGCGGCGCTGAACATCCGCCTCCGTGTATCCGTACGCCGGTGGGAGAGTCCACCGGCATCGAGGAGTGGCCCCATGACCCAGAAGCACTACAACGTCACCGGCATGAGCTGCGGGCACTGCGTGGCGAGCATCACCGAGGAGGTCCGTGAAGTGGCCGGTGTGAGCGAGGTCGTGGTCGATCTGGCCGCGAACACCGTCACCGTGCACGGCACCGGTCTCGACGACGAGCGGCTGCGTGCCGCCATCGTCGAGGCCGGCTACGAGGTCGGTGATCCGGTGCCCGCCTGATTCGTAAATAGAACGCGTCCAAGGTCGAGAAGCCCCGTTCGCCTTCGATTTACAGGCCAACAGGGTGGGGCTCGGCCTCCGGACTACTGATCCCGCACACGGCCGGCAGAGGAGGGGCGGGGCGACCGGGCGTAGCAGCCCGGGGTCCCGCCCCTCCCCGTGCGGCCCGGCTCCGAGGCACCGTACGGTCCGGCTCCGAGGCACCGTGCCCACCGGCGGTACGGTCAGCCCTCCCCCGCCACCCGACTCACCGGCACGGCACAGCCCACCCACCCCGGGGTCCGGGGTCCGCGGCCCAGGACCCGGGGCCCAGGACCCGGGGCCCGGGGTCCGCACACCACGCACCGCACACCGCGTACCGCCGCACACGCACACCACGCACCGCACCGCACCGCACACCGCGCACCGCGCACCGCGCACCGCGCACCGCGCACCGCGTCCAAGCCTCGGCACCCGGGCAACCGGGCAACCGGTCCCCTCCCCGCCGCCGGGCCCGCCGTCATCCGGCCGTGTTGGCCTCCAGCGCGGGGGCCGTGCGATCGTCGGCGGGTGCCCGGTGGTCGAAGGCGATGAGCGGGTCACCGGTGAGGGGGTGGTCGACCACGGCCGCCCGGACACCGAACACCTCCGCCATCAGCCCGGGTGTGATCACCTCACGCGGCGGCCCCGACGCGACGACGGTCCCGCCGTGCAGCACGTGCAGCCGGTCGCACACGGAGGCCGCGGCGTTGAGGTCGTGCAGCGACACCAGGGTGGTGCGGCGCTGTGCCCGCAGCAGGGCGAGCAGTTCCACCTGGTGCCGGACGTCGAGGTGGTTGGTCGGCTCGTCGAGCACCAGGACGTCGGGGTCCTGGGCGAACGCACGTGCCAGCAGCACCCGTTGCCGCTCTCCCCCGGACAGGGCGGTGAATCGCCGTCCGGCCGCCTCCGCCATGCCCACGTCCGACAGGGCGCGGGCGACGATGTCCCGGTCGGCGGCGTTGTCCCCGGTGAACGCCCGTTTGTACGGCGTACGCCCCATCGCCACCACCTCCCGTACCGTCAGCTCGAACTCGCTGCCGCGCTCCTGCGGCAGCGCCGCCACATGGCGTGCCGAGCGGGCCGGGGACAGCTCGCGGATGTCGGTCCCGGCCAGCAGCACCCGGCCCGCGACGGGACGCAGGTGCCGGTAGACGGTCCGCAGCAGGGTGGACTTCCCGCTGCCGTTCGGGCCGACCAGGCCGGTGATCTCCCCATCGGCCGCGACCAGGTGGGCGCCGGAGACGACCGTACGGCCCGCGTAGGCGACGTGCAGGTCCTCGATGTCGATCCTCAACTGCCGCTCCCCAGCCGTCGGTCCAGCAGATACAGCAGTGCGGGGGCCCCGACCAGCGAGGTCACCACACCGACGGGCAGCTCCTGGGTGTCCATCGCCGTACGGCACACGATGTCCACCACCACCATCAGCAGTGCGCCGAAGAGGGCGGAGACCGGCAGCAGCCGGCGGTGGTCGCCTCCGACGACCAGGCGGCAGGCGTGCGGCACCATCAGGGCGACGAACGCGATGGCGCCGGACACGGCGACGAGCACGCCGGTGAGCACGCTCGTCACCGTGAACAGTTCCCGGCGCAGCCTCGTGACGTCGACGCCGAGCCCGGCCGCGGTCTCGTCGCCCATCAGCAGGGCGTTGAGTCCGCGGCCGCGGGCGTGCAGCCAGAGCAGCGCGGCGGGCACCGCGACGGCGGGTACTGCGAGCACCGGCCAGCTCGCACCGCTGAGACTGCCCATGAGCCAGAACAGCACGCTGTGGGTCTGCTGTTCGTCGCCGGTCTGCAGTACCAGGTAGCTGGTGAAGCCGGACAGGAACTGCCCGATCGCCACACCGGCCAGCACCAGCCGCAGCGGCGCGAACCCGCCGCCCCGCCGGGCCACCGTCCACACCAGGGCGAACGTGCCCAGCGCGCCGAGGAACGCGGCACCGGACAGCCCCAGTCCCAGCGCCCCGCCGGCGCCGAGACCCAGCACGATCGCGGCGACGGCGCCCAGCGAGGCCCCGTTGGAGATGCCCAGCAGATACGGGTCGGCCAGCGGATTGCGGACGAGCGCCTGCACCGCCGTCCCGACGAGGCCGAGCCCGGCGCCGACGAGCGCGGCGAGCAGCGCGCGGGGCACCCGCAGCTGCCAGACGATCAGGTCGTCCGTGCCGGGCCTCGGCGGCTCGCCGGTCAGCCGTCTGCCCACCACACTCCACACCTCCGCCGGCGGGATGGACGTGGAGCCCCAGGAGACCGCGGCCGTCAGGGCGGCCAGCAGGGCCGCGCCGAGGACGACCGCGACCAGCCCGGCGGGCACGGTCCGCGCCTCGCCGGGCGCCTTCGCCGCCGCACGGCGGGGCGCGGACAGCGTGTCCAGCACGGCTACTTGACCTTGTCCGGGTGGACGGCCCTGGCGATGTCCTGGACCGTCGTGGCGTTCTCCACCCCCGCGATGGTGGTGCGCTCGGAGCCGATGCGCAGGAAGTTGCCCTCCTTCACGGCCTTCAGGCCCTTGGTGGCGGGGTTGCCCTCGAGCCACTTCCGCGCCTCGTCGAACGCCTTCTCGTCGGCGGCCTCGCTGCCCCGGTCGCGCACGCCGAGCTGGATCCAGTCCGGGTTCCTGGAGACCACGTCCTCCCAGCTGACCTGCTTGAAGTCGCCGTCGCAGTCGGCGAACACGTTGCGGGCGCCCGCCAGCGTGATCACCGCGTTGGCGACCTGGCGGTTGCACACGGCGATCGGCTGCTTGGTGCCCGCGTCGAAGTCGAAGAAGAAGTACGTCGGCCGGGCGTCCTGCGCGGTTCCTCCGACCGCCTTCCGCACGCCGTCGACCTTCTCCTTCATCCCGTCGACGAGTTCCCGTGCCTTCGCGCTCGTGCCGGTGACGGCTCCGAGGGAGGTGATGTCGTCCTGGACGGCGGACAGGTCCTCCGACGGGCCCTTGCTCATCGGGGCGCACGCCGTGGACTTGAGATAGACGTGCTTGATCCCGGCGGCCTTGAACTCCTCCTCGGTCGGCGCGTCGCCCATTCCGCCGCCCATGCCGGCCATCGAGGCGAAGGTGTCGATGTACAGGTCGGCGCCGGAGCCGAGGAGCTTCTCCTTCGGGATGACCGTCTTGCTGAGCACCTCGACCTGCTGCGCCCGGGCGTCCAGCTCGCCGGGCAGCGCGCCCTTGGCCGGCGGGAACCCGGTGCCTATCACCTTGTCGCCCGCTCCCAGTCGGAGCAGGATCTCCAGGCTGGAGGCGTTGCTGGTGACGATCTTCTCCGGGGCCTCGGTGAAGGTGGTTCCGGCGCCCATGCAGTCGGTGACGGTCACCGGGAAGCCGCCGGAGGCCGCGGACTTCTCCGTGCCCTTGTCGCCCGTGTCGCCCTTGCCGCCCTTGTCCTCGGTGTCCTTCCCGCCACCGCAACCGGCCGCGAGCAGGCCGAGCACCGCGGCCGCCGTACCACACCACACACGAGAACGCATGAAAGTCTCCAGAGTTCACTTGACACAGGGGGTGAGACTCCGTCACCCGGTCCACTAGTCGCGGCGGGTGCCGGGTGAGTTCCCGGCGCCCCCGCGGCGTGTCGCAAACGTCCCTCCCGCCCTGCGGGCGGACGGAGCTGCCTGCGGAGCACGCCTGGTCGGCATCGCCTCCCGTACGCGGGCGCACCGCGGGGCGCGCCGTGTCCCACTCGCGCCGACTCGCGGCCGCTCGCTCGCGGTCCCCGGCGGGGTGCGATGCCGGCCGGCGCCGACCGGTTCCGGATGGTGCCGGCCGACGCCGGATGGCGCCAACCGGAACCGGCCCGTTCCAGAGTTCCAGCCGGTTCCGGCCCGTTCAGCGGGTTTCCTCCCGTCCCAGAGTTCCAGCCCGCTCCAGCCCGTTCAGCGGGTTTCCTCCCGTCCCAGAGTTCCGGCCGGTTCCGGCTCGGAACGGGTGCCGGCACACCCCTCCGGGGAAGGCGCATCCCTCGGGGAAGGCGCATCCCTCCGGGTCCGGGCCGGCACCCGGTCGGGTCATGCCGCCAGTGCGGGCGCCGCCGGCTCCTCCGCCTCGGCCAGCAGTTCCATGAGCGTGGCCCGTGCGCGGGCCACACGGGAGCGCACCGTCCCGACCGGGCAGCCGCTCAGCTCGGCCGCCTCCGCGTAGGGCAGTCCGAGCATCTGGGTGAGTACGAACGCCTCCCGCCGCTCCCGCGGCAGGCGCGCCAGCAGTTCGAGCAGTGCGACGCCCTCGTCGAAGCCGGGCAGGTCGCTCGGCTGGGCGAGTTCGACCGCCAGTTGCCAGTCGGGGGCGTCGTGCAGTCTGGGCCGCGCCGCCGCGTACCGGTAGCTGTCGATCACCGCGCGGCGGGCGATGGACAGAAGCCAGGCGCGGGCCGAGGACCGCCCCTCGAAGCGGTGCAGACTGCCGAGCGCGCGCAGGAACGTGTCCTGTGCGAGGTCGTCGGCCGACTGGGGATCACCGCACAGATGGGCGACATAGCGCAGGACGTCGCGGTGCAGGGCGCGCACGAAGCGCTCCACGGCGTCGGTGTCACCGGAGCGGGCGGCAAGCGCCCAGGAAGTGATCGACTCGTCGGCAGACGGCGTCTTCGGCGTCGCGTCACCGGTAGCGGGCAGGGCAGAAGAGATCACCTGGTGTCCCTCTCGGGTCGTCCGGGACCGGGACCGGGGCCCGTGGCGCACGGTCCACCACCCGGTGTGTGGGGGTCCGGCCGTCCGGTGCCGGCGGGAGGTGCCCCGCTCGGGCCGGTGTACGGCCGTGCCCGAGGGGCGACTCGGGCCGCCTCGGGATTCCGGCTGCCGTCAGGCGGCAGCGGTCCCCACGGGCGGCCCTCGGAGGACGATCGCGTAGACCAGGACGAGGAGCCGCGAGATACGGGAGGGTTGCCGGCGGCCGCGCAGCCGCGGGCGGTGCGGCGGCGCCGGCAGCGCGAGCAGAAGCCTCAGCGGTGCGGTGAGCCGGCCGGCGACCGCGCGGAGGATGCGGAACGCGGCTCGCTCGCCATGGGCGAGCCACAGACCGGTGAGCAGAGCTGCCAGCAGATGGGCGGCGAACATGCCCAGCGAAGAGGAGTCTCCGGACAGCACGTTCAGATGGTGCAGGGGGAGGGTACGGCCCACATCGGCCAGGTCACCCGCGGAGGGCGTACCGAGCGACGCCATATGTCCCGCGGACTCGGCATATGCGCCGTGCCCATGGCTCATCGCCATACCGTCCATGGCGCCCGTAAGGGACTGCCCCAGCCCGCCGGAACCCGTGTGGTGGTGACCTCGGGCCGCGGACGCGGCCGCATGTGCGGCATGGCCTGCGGCGGCCGTCCCGGACTGCGCAAGGGAGAACGCGGTGTGCAGCGCCGTCTGCACGGCGACCACCACGGCGACCACCGGCAGCAGTCCCCGCTCACGCCCGGCCAGGCACCAGCCCAGCCCGCCGGTTGCGGCGAGCCCGCCGACCAGTGCCGACGACGGCACGGACTGCCCGGACATGACGACGTGACCGAGGGCGGCGAGCAGCACGCACACGGCCGCGAACACCGCGGCCCGTACCGTACGAGAACACCACCCGGCAGTCATGGCGCTTCATCCTCGCATCCTGACGCTCGTCGTCGTGCATGGGTACGCACCCGACCCCGGTCACCGACTCAAACCGGACCGTGTGATCCACACCACAGTCGCGTACGGGGGCGGCGGCCGTCCACATCGACGAATACCACGGGGAGTTGACGTCCGGGCAGACCGCCGCGCTCACCGCTTCAGCCCACCCGCCGTCCGGCCCACCGCACGAGCGCGGGTCCGGCCTGCGGCTCGGGCATTGCGGGTGCGGCCTGCGGCGGGGATTGCGGGTGCGGTCCGAAGCCGGAGCGAACGACCGGAGGTCCGGTCGGCGCGGAGCCCCACGGCGCCCACCACGGCGCGCACGGCGCCCACGACGGCGCGCACGGCACTACCGGAGCCGCGTCTCCACCGGTCCCCGTACAGGGGCCGCCGCAGGTCCGGCCCGAGCGAGCGCCACCGGCCGGGAACGGGCCCCGGAGGCCAGAAGAAGCAGCACGTGCCAGGGGAGCCAGGGGAGCCAGGCGGGAGGAAGAGGGAGCCAGGCCGGAACGTGGCAGAGAGGGCGCAGAGAGAGTTCAGCGAGGAAGAGGGAGCCAGAGAGGTCAGAGGGGTCAGAGGGGTCAGAGGGAGGAGGACCCCGGGCGCACCACCACGGCGACGGTCCTGATCGGCCCGCCGTGCTCGAACCTCAGCGTGAACGGCACGATGTCGCCGGGCTCCAGGTTCGCCTTCGGCAGCAGGGTGAGGCTCACACCGTGCGGCGACATGGACAGTTCACCGCCGGCCGGAACGGAAGTCGACGCCACCTCGTCCCGGTACGCCCCACCGGCCTCGGTCACGCGGTGACGGGTCAGCGCGACCTCCCCCAGGGCGGCGGGCGAGGTGACTCCGGTCAACCGGTCGCCGGAACCGCCCGAGTTGGCGATGTCGAAGAACGCCGCGGTCTCCCGGCCGTCCCCGTACGGCAGGTACACCCGGCCGGGCACCACGTCGATCCGGGCCGGTGTGCCGGCGTGGCCCGTGCCGACCCAGGTGGTCAGGCCGCCCAGGGCGACGGCGGACGCGGCGAGCGGTGCCAGCACGACCGGCAGCACGTCGGCGAGCCGGCGGTTCCTCTTCGCCGCCCGTCCCTCCTGTACCGCTCCCGCCTCCTGTACCGCTCCCGCCGCCTTCGCCTTCGCCTTCATCGTCTCGTCCACCGTCCCGTCCACCGTCTCGCTCACCGTGTCCGCCGTCCCGTCGACCGTCTCGCTCACCGTGTCCGCCGTCCCCGTCATCGCCGGCGGCTCTTCGCGGTCGACGGCTGCCAGGCGCGCAGGCGCAGGCTGTTGCCGACGACGAGGAGCGAACTCACCGACATCGCGACCGCCGCGAGCATCGGATTGAGCAGTCCCACCAGGGCGAGCGGCACGGTCACGGCGTTGTACCCGAAGGCCCACACCAGGTTCGCCCGGATCGTTCCCAGGGTGCGCCCGGCCAGCCGAACGGCGTCCGCCAGGGCCTCGATGTCGCCGCGCACCAGGGTCACATCGGCCGCCCCGATCGCCACGTCGGTGCCGCTTCCCATGGCGATCCCCAGGTCCGCACCGGCCAGCGCGGCGGCGTCGTTGATCCCGTCGCCGACCACCGCGACCCGCCTGCCGTCCTCCCGCAGCCGTCGCACCAGCGCGGCCTTGTCCTCGGGGGAGCACCGGGCGTGCACGGTCTCGATACCCAGTTCGGCCGCGACGCTGCGCGCCGGCGCCTCCCGGTCGCCGGTGGCGAGCACCGGTTCCACGCCCAGCCGCCGCAGCCTCTCCACGGCACGGAAGCTCCCGGCCCGCACCACGTCGCCGACCTCGATGAGGGCCTCGGGCACTCCGTCCACGCGGACCAGGACCGAGGTGTGCGGGGTGTCCTCGGCCGTCAGCAGCGCCGCGGCCAGCGGCTCGGGCAGTTCACCGTCGGGCGCGACCACTTCGACCAGGCGGCCGTCGGCCACACCCCGCACTCCCCGGCCGGCCAGGGTGGTGAACTCGCCCACCTCGGGCAGCGCCCGGTCGGGCGCCGTCCTGCGGGCATACGAGACGAGCGCCCGGCCCAGTGGATGCTCCGAGCCCTGTTCGACGGCGCCGGCCAGCCGCAGCACTTCCTCCCTTCCCAGCCCGTCCGCGGTGGCCGTCACGCGGGCGACGGTCATCTGCCCGGTGGTGAGGGTGCCGGTCTTGTCCAGGACGACGGTGTCGATGTGCCGCAGACCCTCCAGCGCCCGGGGGCCGCCGACCAGGACGCCCAGTTGTGCTCCGCGGCCGGTCGCCGCCATCAGCGCGGTCGGGGTCGCGAGCCCGAGGGCGCAGGGGCAGGCCACGACGAGAACGGCCACGCTCGCGGTGACGGCGGCCTGCGGATCGGCGCCCGCGCCGAGCCAGAAACCGAGGGCGGTGACGGCGAGGGAGAGGACGACCGGCACGAACACACCCGACACCGAGTCGGCAAGCCGCTGCGCCCTGGCCTTCCCGGCCTGGGCGTCGGCGACCATGCGGGTGATCCTGGCGAGCCGGGTGCCGGCGCCGACCGCCGTGGCCCGTACCAGCAGCAGGCCGCCCGCGTTGACCGCACCGCCCACCACGGGCGATCCCGGTCCGATCTCGACCGGCTCGCTCTCCCCAGTGACGAGCGCGAGGTCCACCGCCGAACTGCCCTCGACCACCTCTCCGTCGGTGGCGACGCGCTCCCCGGGACGCACCACGAAGACCTGTCCGACCCGCAGGTCCTCGATCGGGAGGAGTCGTTCGCCACCGGAGTCCCGGACCGAGACCTCCTTGACGGCGAGTCCGGCCAGGGACCGCAGCGCCGCTCCGGTTCCGTGCCGGGCCCGCGCCTCGAGGAAACGGCCCGCCATGACGAAGAGCGGCACGCCGACGGCCGCTTCGAGGTACAGGTGCGCCGCACCGTCCGAGGCCGCGGGCAGCAGGGTGAACGGCATCGTCATGCCCGGCTCCCCCGCCCCGCCGAGGAAGAGCGCGTACACCGACCACGAGAAGGACGCGACCACCCCCAGCGACACCAGGGTGTCCATGGTGGCGGCTGAGTGCCGCAGCCCGCGCAGCGCCCGTACGTGGAACGGCCAGGCGCCCCACAGCGCCACCGGCGCCGCGAGCGCGAAGCACAGCCACTGCCAGTTGCGGAACTGCCAGGCGGGCACCATCGACAGGACGAGCACCGGTACCGCGAGGAGCGCGGTGACCACCAGTCGGTCGCGCTCCTGCCTCGAGGCCTCGCTCCCCTCGTCCGGTTCCCGACTCCCTTCCCGCTCCTGCCGCTCGGGGGGGCTGGGCAGCGCGGCCGTGTAGCCGGCGCTCTCGACCGCGGCCACCAGTTCGGCCGGCTCGACCCCCCGCGGATGGCTCACCCGGGCCGTGCCCGTGGCCAGGTTGACGGTCGCGGTGACGCCGTCCAGCCTGCCGAGGCGCTTCTCGACGCGCCGTACACAGGCCGCGCAGGTCATTCCGCCCACGGCCAGATCGGTGGTGACCAGGGTCTCGGCCGCGGTAGCCATCAGTGGCCCGCCCCGTCGCCGTGCCCCGTGCCACCGGGTGCCCGGTCTCCGTCCGCGCCGCCGCCGGACGGGGTGGTGTGCATGCCCGGCGCCACGGGGCCCACGAGCCCCCCGACCGTGTAGGAGCCCGCGAAGACCAGGGCCAGCAGCAGCAGGAAGCCGCACAGCGCGGGCGGCGGCAGCGCCTTCCGGAGCGCCGCCTCCACTCCGGGTGCCGCCTGTCGGGAGTCGTCCATCACCGGGTCCCTCTGTCGCGTACGAACGGCCTGATCGGTTGCGTACGACGCCTGTTCGGGCCGCCGTACGATCCAGGTGTCGTACCCAGGGGGGGTAGGGTTCCCGGACATGCGCTGTGACATGCGTCACACGAGCGGCCCGTTCGTGAGGTCCGCGTACTGACGTATCGACACGGATCGGAGACTCACAGGTCGCTCCCCTCCCACCAGTCGTATTCCGGCCGACCCCGGTTCCCGGATCCGCCCACGGGGCGGAAGCAGCGGTGGCGGCGACCGGAGCGGCGGGGCACGCGAAGCGTGCGGCGTGCGCCGACCGGCGGCGCGAACAGGCTTCACGGGGCGCCTCGAGGGGTATCCCGGGGGCAGTCCATGCGGCCGCCGGCGGGAGACCGGCCGGTGCACCGCACCCCCTGGAGGTGGAAAGCATGACCGACATCAGCGGGCTGGAGCCCGTGGCGACGTTCTGCGGGAAGTGCGACTGCGGCTGCCCCGAGCTGTTCGTCGACCCGGGCGCCCCGGTGGAGCGCCGCGTCGTGCTGACCGACGACTTCGGCCAGCGCGTGCAGATGAGCGCCGACCAGTTCTCGTCACTGGTCGACGACGCCAAGAACGGCAAACTCGACGGGATCGCCCTGTCCTGACAGCCCGGCACTGACAGCCCTGACCTGACAGCCCTGCCCTGACAGCCCCGTCCCACCGGCCCGGAGCCCGGGGCGCGCATATGCCCGCCCCGGGCTCCGGCCGCGCCTACCGCGCCGGTCGCAGTCGGGAGCCCGCGACCGGCCGACCGACCGACCCGGGACCCAGGCGACCAGCCACCCCGACGCCCCGCCGACCCGGCGGCACCTCACCCGCCCCCTCCTGGCACCCACCCTGTGATTCGGCCCACACCGACTCGGCCGCGGGCGACCGCCGGACGCGGGAGGCACCACGGGAAACCGTCGGCAACCGGCCTCGCGCGTAGCGCAGATGAACCCGATCACGGCGGCCAGAAAATCGGACCGCCCGGTTCCGCACACGCGTACGGTGTCGATAGCTTGTGCGGGTGCGCGGACCGGGAAGCTGGCTGAGGCGGACCGGAAGCGGTCTGCTCTGCGCCTGTGCCTCCCTGCTGCTGGGCGCCTCGGCGCACACGGCCGCCGGCGGCCGGCTTCCGGACGCGGGCGCTCTGCTGGCGGTCCTCGGCGTCCTGACGGTCCTCGGGACCGCTCTGGGCGGAGCACGGCGCAGGTTCGACGTCGCCGTACTGTCGCTCGGCGCCGTCCAGTTCACCCTTCACATCGCCCTCCACCTGCTGTCCTCCGCACCCGCCCCGCACGCCCGGCACGCCCCGCACGCAGGCACGGGACCCGGGGCGCACGGAACGACGCACGGCCGTTCGCCCGGCGGCGGTCCGGCGTACGGGGCGGGCTCGCACCACGGGGGGCTCGGCGGCGACGCCGTCGCGTCCGCCGACGCCGCCGGTCATTCCATGACCGCCGCGATGACCGCGGGCCACGCGCTGGTGACCCTCGGCACGGCGCTGTGCCTGGTGTTCGGGGAGCGCCTGCTCCGCCGGCTCCGGGCACTGCTGCGGTCCGGGCTCCGCCGCCACTGCGCGGAGGCTTCCCCGCTGCCGGCACACCCCTCGTCCCCGGTGCCGGCGGCGGCCGAACACCGCCTCCGCCCGGGGGCGCTCACCCGCTGCCATCCCCGGCGCGGCCCTCCCCTCCCCGCTCCGGCCCGACCGCCGACGTCCTCGGTGGTCACGGCACACCGCCCCGGGGCTGGTTCGCGACCCGCCCCGTCCGCCACCGGACGCGCCGTAACCCGGCGCGCAGCACTTGGGGATCCCACCGATGACGTCAACCGTCCACAGACAGCCGCAGGGCGACGAACCGCAGTCCGCCACGCCGGAGCCGGCCGCCACCGGACGCTCCTGGCAAGGCGTCCGCGCCCTGCTGGTCCGTATGCACTTCTACGCCGGGGTCTTCGTCGCCCCGTTCCTCTTCGTGGCCGCTCTGACCGGCCTGCTCTACACCCTCGCCCCCCAGCTCGACCAGCTCGTCTACGGCGACAAGCTGACCGTCGAACGGGTCGGCGAGACCCGGCGACCGCTCGCCGAGCAGATCACGGCCGCCCGGTCCGCGCACCCTGAGGGCGCGCTGGCCTCGGTGACCACCCCGTCCGGCCCGGAGGACACCACCCGCGTGGTGCTGTCGGTGCCCGAGCTGGGCGACAAGCAGCGCACCGTCTTCGTGGACCCCTACACCGCGGAGGTGCAGGGCGAGCTGACCACCTGGTGGGGTTCGACTCCGCTCACGACCTGGCTCGACGACCTCCACCGCAACCTCCACCTCGGCGAGACCGGCCGCCTGTACTCGGAGATCGCGGCCAGCTGGCTCTGGGTGGTCGTCGCCGGCGGACTGGTCCTGTGGCTGGGCCGCAGCCGGGGCCTGCGCGCGAGGTCGGTCCGCGGTGTGCTGCTGCCCGACCGGACGGCCCGGGGCGTGCGGCGCACCCGCGGCCGGCACGCGGCGACCGGTGTGTGGCTGGCGATCGCCCTGTTCTTCCTCAGTGCCACCGGTCTGACCTGGTCCCAGTACGCGGGCGAGCGCTTCGGTCAGTTGCTCGACGCGGCGAAGGGACGCGCACCGGAACTCGACACCCTCCTGCCGGGCGCCACTCCGCCCGCGGAGGACGAGCACGCCGGCCACGGCGGCCACGGGGGAGCCGCGGACGGCGCCGGGGAAGCCGACGCCGACCCGGCGGGCTTCGACGCGGCGCTCAGGGTGGCGCGTCAGGCGGGGCTCGGCGGCACCGTCGACATCGCGCCGCCCGCGGACGCGTCCAGCGCCTGGGTGGTGGCCCAGGGGGACGACGTCTGGCCCGTCCACTACGACCAGGTCGCGGTCGACGTCGAGAAGGGCGAGGCCACAGCGCGGGCCCGGTGGGCGGACTACCCGCTCCTCGCGAAGCTCAGCAAGCTGGGCGTGCAGGGTCACATGGGCGTCCTCTTCGGCGTCGTCAACCAGATCGTGCTCGCCGCCGTCGCGGTCGGCCTGATGCTGATGATCCTCTGGGGGTACCGCATGTGGTGGCAGCGGCGCCCCACCCGGTCGGACCGCAGCGCACCGTTCGGGAAGGCACCGGCCCGCGGCGCCTGGCGCCGGCTCCCCCTTCCGGTGCTGATCGTCGGCGTCCCGGCCGTCGTGGCCCTCGGATGGGCCCTGCCCCTGCTGGGTGTGACGCTGCTCGGCTTCGTCGTCGTGGACATCGCGGTGGGTCTCGTCCACAGGCGCCGGACGACGTGACCGCCGAGGGAGGGCACAGCGGCTGTGTCCTCCCTCGACCGGGCCGCTGTCCCGGGAGTTCCTCAGGGCCGGTAGACGAGCTTGGTGGCCACGGCCGCGATCAGCGCCCAGACTCCGGCGCCGACCAGCCACACGGCCCCGGCGGCGGCCCCCGCGGCAACCAGGAGCACCGCCACGCCGCCGAGCACGGGAACGGCCGTGCACATCCCCCGGTCCGGGGGCCGGGTGGGCATCACGCAAGCAGGATTCCGCGGATCGGATGCCCCGTCACCTGCCTGCGCGAGCCGCTGACGCTTCCTTGACACCGCGCCGCAGCGCACTGCGGCGCACCACACCGCGCCGCGCCCCGCGCCCCCGCCCGCGCCCCCGCCCTGAACCCCGTACCGCGCCCCGCCGTACCACCCGCTTCGCACCGGCCCGCCGCGCGAGACCTGCCCCCGCGCCGGCTGCCCCGTACATCCTGGTCGCCCCGGCGCCCGTGCTGACCGGCACGACCGTGGCGACTCGACGGGCTCGTCGTTCCGGTGGGCGAGCGTGCCGTGCGCGGCGACGCAGGAGAGGTGCAGCGGACCAGACGGACGCCCAACACGGCCGCCGCCGCGCCCGGGAGGGCGGGGCGGCGGCCGGGGCGGGGCGGCGGCCGGTGTGCGGCAGCGGCGCTCGCCGATCAGACGAGCGCGTCGGGGGCCGGGCCCACCAGCTCCTCCAGGACGTCCTCCATGGTGACGAAGCCGATGACGGTGCCCTTGGTGCCGGTGACGGCGGCGAGATGGGTGCCGGCGCCCCGCATGGCCGTCAGGGTGTCGTCGAGGGGGGTGTCGATGGCGACCTTGATGATGGGGTGGAGGGCCGTGCGCGGGAACGGCTTCGTGCGGTCGGCGGCGCCGAGTGCGTCCTTGATGTGCAGGTAGCCCAGGATCGCACCGCCCTCCGCGACCACCGGGAGACGGGAGAACCGGTTGGCGACGGAAGCCCGCTCCAGTCCCTGGGGGGTGATGCCGGCGTCGACGGTGAGCATCTTGTTGAGCGGCACCATCACCTCGCCGACCGGCCTGGTGCCCAGCTCCAGCGCGTCCTGCAGCCGCTGGCCGTCCTCCGGCTCGAGGAGGCCGGCCTCGCTGGAGTCCTTGACCAGGCGGGCCAGCTCGTCGTCAGTGAAGACCGAGGCCACCTCGTCCTTCGGCTCGACCCTCAGCAGACGGAGCAGGGTGTTGGCAAAGGCGTTGATACCGAAGATGACCGGTCGCAGTGCCCGGGTCAGCGCCACCAGCGGCGGGCCGAGGAGCAGCGCGGTCGGCACCGGGGCGGCGAGGGCGATGTTCTTCGGGACCATCTCGCCGAGGAGCATGTGCAGATACGTCGCCAGGGTCAGCGCGATGACGAAGGCGATGGGGTGGATCAGCGCGTCGGGCACGCCGATGGCCTGGAACGGGGGTTCCAGCAGATGCGCGATCGCCGGTTCGGCGACCGCGCCGAGCACCAGCGACGACACGGTGATGCCGAGCTGGGCGGTGGCCATCATCGCGGACAGGTGCTCGATGCCCCACAGGGTGGTCCTGGCGCGGCGGTTGCCCCGCATGGCGGCCGGCTCGATCTGGCTGCGGCGTACCGAGATCAGGGCGAACTCGGCACCGACGAAGAAGGCGTTGGTGACGAGGGTGAGCGCGCCGATCAGCAACTGGAGAGTGGTCATCGGAGCTCCTCCACGCTCTGGGCCGCGGCGGGGGCGGTGATGCGGACGCGGTCGGCGCGGTGGTGCTCGGTGTGCAGCACGGCCAGCTGCCAGCCGTCGATGTCGAGGCGGTCGGCGGCGGCCGGGATGCGCTCCAGGCGGGCGGCGACCAGACCGGCCAGGGTCTCGTAGGGGCCGTCGGGCGCGGTGAAGCCGATCTCCCGGAGCTGGTCGATGCGCACGCTCCCGTCGGCGTCCCACACCCGGCGGCCGTCGAGCGCGGGCTCGGCGGGCTCCAGGTCGGGCGTCTCGTGGGGGTCGTGCTCGTCGCGGACCTCGCCGACGACCTCCTCGACGATGTCCTCGACGGTGGCGACACCGGCGGTGCCCCCGTACTCGTCGATGATCACTGCCATGGTGCGGGCCCTGCGCAGCCGCCCGAGGAGCTTGTCCACGGGCAGGGAGTGCGGCACCAGCAGGGGTGCGGTGGCCAGGTCGCCTATCGGCGTGAGCGAACGCTTGTCCTCGTCCAGGGCGAGGACGTCGCGGATGTGCACGGTGCCGATGACCTCGTCGAGGCTGTCCCGGTAGACGGGGAAGCGGGAAAGGCCGGTGGCGAGGGTGAGGTTCGCCGCGTCGGCGGCCGTGGCCTGCACCTCCAGGGCGCGCACGTCGACGCGTGGCGTCATGACGTTCTCCGCGGTCAGTTCGCCCAGGTGCAGGGTGCGGACGAAGAGCTCGGCCGAGTCGGCCTCGATCGCGCCCTCGCGCGCCGAGTGCCGGGCGAGGGCGATCAGTTCCTCGGGGGTGCGGGCCGACGCCAGCTCCTCCGCGGGCTCCAGCCCGAAGCGGCGCACCATGCGGTTCGCCGTGTTGTTCAGGTGGTGGATGAGCGGTCCGAACGCGGCGGTGAAGCCGCGCTGCGGCCCGGCCACGACCCTCGCCACGGCCAGCGGGCGGGAGATCGCCCAGTTCTTCGGCACGAGCTCGCCGACCACCATCAGGACGACGGTCGAGAGGGCGACGCCGAGGAGGGTGGACACGGTCGGCACGGCGCCCGCGGGCAGTCCGGCCGACTGGAGCGGGCCGCGCAGCAGCGCGGACACGGACGGCTCCGCGAGCATGCCGATCAGCAGCGAGGTCACGGTGATGCCCAGCTGGGCGCCGGACAACTGGAGGGTGAGGCGCTTCACGGCCTTCAGGGCGCTCTCGGCGCCCCGGTCGCCGCTCCGGGCGGCACGCTCCAGCTCACCGCGTTCGACGGTGGTGAGGGAGAACTCGGCCGCGACGAAGACGGCGCAGGCGAGCGTGAGCGCCAGGGCGACGAGCAGCAGGAGTGCTTCGGTCACCGTGCCACCTCCCGGCCCTCACAGTACGGCGGGCGGGACGGGGCACGGCTGGGACTGGGAGGTTCACCCATTGCGGGTCTGCTGCTCCTTCGTGACTCGGCGGGCCGGGTGGGCCCTGGTGGTTTCTCGTGGTCGGGACGGTACCCGTCGCACCATGGTAAAGGACCGGTAAAGCACCTGACCATTCCCCTGGCACAGGCCATCCATGAGGCCTTTTCGGCCAATCCGGTACGCCCGCCCGCGAGCGCGACCTGCGGCGGGGACTCCGCTCTATGCTTCTACATGCGTGTAGATAACGCCAGGGTGGTACGGGATGTTCCCGGGCGGCGAGGGTGCTCCCCGGCCCGGACCGCCCGACCGCGCGGCTCCGCCGCTTCCCGCAGAACCCCCGCGTACATGAAGGAGTGAACGCCACGATGGTGTTCAAGCGACTGCTCGGCTCGATCGGCGTCGGCGGCCCGGCCGTGGACACGGTCCTCGCCCCCGGAGCGGTCCCGCCCGGCGGCAGCCTCACCGGCGAGGTCCGCCTCGAGGGCGGGGACGCCGCCTTCGACATCGAGCACATCACCCTGGAGTTCGTCGCCCGCGTCGAGGCCGAGACCGATGACGGGGAGCACGAGGGGGAGGTCGCCTTCGAGCGCTTCACGGTCGGCGGCGGCTTCCGGCTCGAGGCGGGCGTACGGCACACGGTCCCCTTCTCGGTGGCCGTGCCCTGGGAGACGCCGGTCACCGAACTGCACGGGCAGGCCCTCGGCGTCGTCCTCGGCGTGCGTACCGAGATCGGCGTGGCCGGCGCCCGGGACAAGGGCGACCTGGACCTGCTCGCGGTACGGCCGCTCCCGGTCCAGGAAGCGGTTCTGGAGGCGTTCGGGCAGCTCGGCTTCGGCTTCCGCTCCGCCGACGTCGAGTACGGGCGCATCGGGGGCACGGCGCAGCGGCTGCCCTTCTACCAGGAGATCGAACTCACCCCGCCGCCGCACCACGCACACGCCGCCGACGAGGTCGAGGTGACCTTCATCGCGGGCCCCGGCGGTGTGGAGGTGGTCCTGGAGGCCGACCGCCGCGGCACACTCCTCGGCGGCGGCCACGAGGCGCTCACCCGCCACACCGTCGCCCACGAGGAGGCCGGGCACGCGGACTGGAACGCCAGGGTCGACGGCTGGCTGCGGCAGCTGCTGGAGCACGGTGCCTCCCACGCCGGACACGGGTCCCACAGCGGCCATGCCTCCCACGGCCTGGTCGACGGGACCGGGCACGGCGGCCACCACCACGGCGGGCACCACCACGGCCCCGGCGTGGGCACCGCTGTCGCCGCCGGTGCGGCGGGCCTCGCCGTGGGTGTCGGCGCGGGCATCGTCGGCGCGGAGATCGTGGACGAGATCGGTGACGCCTTCGAGGAGGAGGAAGAGGAAGAAGGCGGGGACGGGGGCGAGGAGGACTGACAGGTCCCGGGGAGGCCTGCAGAGGCCCACCACCGGGCCACTGCAGGCCGTGGCCCGCCGGGCCGCTGCAGACCGCTGTAGGCCTGTAGAGCTGCCCGGCGGGCCGCCGGGGGGCGGCCTACAGCGGCGTCGCGGCCTTCAGGACCAGGAACAGCGCCACGGCCGAGTTCGCCGACGACAGCGCTGACACCGCGGTCCCCGCGGCGGCCGTCCAGAGGGCGACGCCCGCCGCGGTGAAGGCGGGCGGCCAGGTCCGGGCGGGCGGCACGGGCCCCAGCAGGGCGGCGACGCGCCGGGGCACCGGACCCGTGGCGAAACCGGCCGGCACGTCGAACGGCCTGCCCCGGGAGGCCATGGCCGCCTTTCCGACCGCCCTCGCCATCACGCGCCGGCTGCCGATCGCTCCGGCGGCCTCCTCGTCCGCCCAGCGCTCCGCGCAGTAGGCGACGGCGGTGTGCAGGGGCCGCAGGAAGGGGTTGGCGCGGGCGGCCAGCCGGGCCGCGAGGAGATGGCGGTGGTGTCCCGCGGCCAGATGCGCGCGCTCGTGTGCGAACAGCGCGCGGCGCTCCCGCGAGTCGAGGCGTGCCAGCATGCCGGCGGACACCACGACCCTGCCCCCCGAGGAGCCCCGGCCGCCGGGCAGCGCGTAGGCGTACGGCGCCTCGTCGGGCAGCACCGCGACCGAAGACGGCGGGAGCCCCTCCAGGGCGCGCTCCGCCCGGCGCCGGACCCGGTGGTGCCGCCACAGCGTGCGGACGGCGGCCACCGCGACGGCGGCCAGCGCGGGGATCGCCAGCCTGCCCGCGACCTCGTCGTACGGGACCGCCTCACGCACCTCGGGATCGGACCAGCTGTCCGGCAGCGGGTTCCCCGGCAGCTGCGCCGTGCCCACCACCATGATGAGCGCGAGGCAGAGCGTGCTGCACAGGGCCAGCAGGGCGCCGACCCCGGCCAGGACACGGGTGGCCGTCCGGGGGTGCAGATGCTGCTCGGCCAGGCGTGCGATCGGCCACGCCGTCAGGGGCAGCACCAGGGGCAGGAAGACGAAGAGACCCACCCGGTCACTCCTCGGGATCGTCGTCCGTATGGTCGAGCAGCTCGCGCAGCACCTGCTCGTCCTCGGGGGACAGGGAGGTGACGAAGCTGGTGAGCACCGCTTCCCGGTCGTGTTCGCCGTCGAGGACGCGGCGCATGCGCAGGGCGGCGAGACCCGCCTGGTCCGCGGTGGCCTCCCAGGCGAACGAACGGCCCTCCCGCTGCCGGGTGACGGCGTTCTTGGCGCGCAGCCGGGACAGGATCGTCATGACCGTGGTGTACGCGAGTGCTCCGGGCAGGCGCTCCTGCACCCAGGCGGCGGTGACCGGGCCCGGCGCGGTCCTCAGCACGGAAAGCACCTGTGCCTCGAGTTCGCCCTGTCCGCGACGGCGCCCGCCGCCCGCGGGGAGCGCGCCGACCGTTCCCCGGTTGCCCAACCCCGTCTCCCTCCGGCGTCGTCCCGCCTTCGCGGCCTCATCGTACTGACTGCGGTGAGCCGAGGCGCGACGCCCGCAGGCCGGCATCGGTGCGCGCAGGCCGGCGTCGGCGGCCGCCGCGGACCGTCGGCGGCGGGCCGATGGCGGGACCGCACCGACCGCGCCGGGCACCGGGCACCGGGCACCGGGCACCGGGCACCGGGCACCGGGCACCGGGCACCGGGGAGAAACGACCGGGACACCGGCGGGGACGCGGCCGCGCCGCCCGGTGGCGCGGCCGCGGGAGAACCCGTGCGGAACGGAGGCGCACCGCCGGTGGCGTGGCGGGAAGACCGTGCCGGACCACGGAAGTGCGCCGTCCCGGGACCGAACGGCCGGGTGCCGTTCGCCCCCGGGACGGCGCATCGCGGGACGGGTCAGGCGACCAGGGTGGTGCCGCTGCCCTCCCTGGGCGTAGCGGTCGGGCGCGGTGCCGTGCCCTGCTTCGGGTTGCCGGTGGCGCCGCCCGTGGCGGGCGCGGGCACCGGAGCCGGGATCGACGCCCCCGCCAGCAGCGCGTCGGCCCGTTCGAGCGCGTCCCCGATGGTGCTCGTGGCCGTCATCACGCACAACGTGTAGGTCACGTCGTCCAGTGCACGACGGCTCTCGTCGTTCCCCGGTACGGCGATGCGCAGGTCCGCGTAACGCGCCAGGAGGCTCCGAAGCGCCTTGGGGTCCGGCATCAACACAGCGTCCACTCCTTCTTCTGATGTGCTCACCATGTGCCCCGAATCCACCACCTCATGCACGGCATTTCAGGCGTCCCTCGCACCACGCCACAAGGCCACCCGT
Organism: Streptomyces spongiicola; assembly: GCF_003122365.1. Classification (NCBI taxonomy): domain Bacteria; kingdom Bacillati; phylum Actinomycetota; class Actinomycetes; order Kitasatosporales; family Streptomycetaceae; genus Streptomyces; species Streptomyces spongiicola. Next base: position 6,180,548 of record NZ_CP029254.1, on the reverse strand, counting down.
ATGTCCGTACGGTCGGCTGCACCGTGTTCAGGCGGCGTCGGAGTGCCGGGGCCCACCCCCCGAACGGACGTCCCACGGGAAGGCCGAGCCCTTCGTGAACGACACCCACGAGTCGGCGGCCACGTGAGGACGCCCCGGTTGACGACCGCCGCCCCGTCGGCACCCGGCACCGGGCACCCCGCCCAGAGCCGCGGCCGGCTCGCCGCCGAGGTTGAGCACCAGGGCGCTGCGCCGGGGGCGGCCAGCAGCACTCACGCCATGGCGGCCGCGCGGGGCACCGTCCGTCGGGCGGACCGGCGGTCCCCGGCGCCGGACATGGCGTGCAGGCGCGGGCGCGGGCGCGGCGGGAGACTGCCGGATGACCGGAGGCGGCCCGGAGCGGGCCGAGGAAGTCAAGGAAGCCGAGGAAGCCGATCGCTGCGACCAGCCGGGCCCTGCGGCTCCCGCCCGGTGGGACTCTGCCCTCATCCGGGCCGGTCATCCGTCCGGTGCGGCCGCCCCCGGGAGGGTGCGCCGTGGTCCCCGGTGCCCGATGCCGGTAAAAAGATATGGTTGCGGTGGCGGGGACGGCTTTCCTCCGGACCCGCGGTGGTGACGGCCCCGAGAGACGAGGGTGACCGATTCGGAGTGTCGGACGGTATGGATGCGAACCAGTCTGCCTCCCGGCCTCGGCGGCACGAGGACCGGGTGGTGGGCCATGAGTTCGTCCGGCTTCTCGAGGCCCTGTGGACCCGGGGTCGCGAGGTGCCGTACGCGCCGGTCTCGGCCTCGCAGCTCCGGGTGCTCTACACCCTCGACCGCGACGAGGGGATCAACCTCAGGACCCTGGGCGAACTGCTGGGCTCGGCCCCTTCGTCCGTCAGCCGGCTCTGCGACCGGCTCGAGGCACTCGGCTTCGTCCGGCGGCTGCCCAGCCAGGTCAGCAGACGCGAGCTGGAGTTGCATCTGACCAGCCACGGGCGGACCTATCTGCAGGAGTTGCGCAGCCGCCGCGACGCATCGCTGCTCGAGGTGATCGAGGGGATGACGCCGACGGCGGCAAGGGCGCTGCTGGTGGGGCTGGCCGGTTTCCGCGACGCGCTCGGCGAGACGGACCGCGCACCGGGTCTGCGTCCGGCCGACGACGCCCGTTCCGCCTGACGCGCGTCTCACGTGACGCCCGTCCCACATGACGCCCGTCCCGCCTGACACCCGCGCCGCCGCCCCTCCCGCGGCCGGGTGTTGTTCGCCCCGGCCGCACGGGACGGTTTCACCGTCGCACGGGGATCGACGGCCGGCCGGGTACGCGGGGAGGGATATGGTGACCCGGCAAGCGCCTTGTGCCCGCGGCCCGCGCCACGAGCGGCCCGCCGGAAGTCCGCCCGCGGATCCGGCCCGGGACCGGCGTGCGGAGACAGGTGCACGCACCGGGTCCCCGGGCGTCGGCAGAGCACGTCCGATGTAGCCGACAGGGCTGATATGACTGAATGGCCGATATCGCCGATATCGCCGATATGGAGTGTCACGGCATGAGCACGAGTCCGGCTCCACGGTCGCGGCGGGCCACCGGTGCGGCGCGGGCGGCCTGTGACGTGATCGAGATGCTCGAGATCCTGTGGGAGCGGGGCCGGGACACCGTCTCGGCCGTGTCGGCCTCGCAGCTCCGGGTGCTGTACAGCCTGGAGCGCGCCGACGGGATCAACCTCCGTACGCTCGGCGACGTCCTGGGCTCGGCGCCGTCGTCGGTCAGCAGGCTGTGCGACCGGCTGGAGGCCATGGGTCTCGTCGAACGGACCCCCAGCCCGGTCAGCCGGAGGGAGCTGACGATCCGCCTGACCGGTCACGGCACGGCGTACCTCTCCCAGTTGCGTTCCCAGCGCGAGGAGGTCCTGCTGGCGGCCGTCCAGGCCATGGACCCGGCCTCCCGCGCCGCGCTGCTGGAGGGACTCCACGGATTCCGGCAGGCCGTGGTCGCGGACGCCGCCCAGGAGTCCGGTCCGGACGGCGGCTCCGCGCGCCCGAGGTGAACGGCCCGCCCGCAACTGCCTCCTGCCGGGGCGGGGATGGTGTGCGGGCCGCCGCGGGGATGCCGTGCCCCCGGACCGGGCAGCGGCACGCGGCAACCCCCCCGGACCGGGAAACGGCACCCGGCAGGGGTCAGGAAGCCACGTGCGGCAGCCCGCCGGACCGGGAAGCGGCACGCTGCAGCCCCCCGGACCGGGCAGCGGCACGCGGCAGCCCGCCGGTGCCCGCACCGCGTCCGTACCAGTCGAGGCAGAGCACCAGCGCGTCGTCGTCGGGGCTCTTGTCCCCACGGTGGCCCGCGAGTTCCCGCAGTACCGCCCCGGGCACCTGGGTGGGCGGCAGAAGGCTGGCGGCCAGCAGCGCACGGGGCAGGGAACGTTCGCCGTAGGGTTCGCCCGCCGGCGACAACGCCTCGTAGACGCCGTCGCTGCCGAACACCAGCCGGTCGCCGGGGCGTACGGTGAACCGCTCCGGCACGTACACCGTTTCCTCGAACATGCCGAGTGGCAGCTGCGCGTCGAACGGGATCGGCTCCACCTCGCGGTCACGCAGTCGCCACAGCCGGGGCGAGCCGGCGTCGACGGCCTCCACCTCGCCGGTGGCGAGGTCGAAGCGCAGCAGGAGCACCGACACATATGCCCGGCCCCGGTAGTGGGCGTAGACGGCCTGGTCGGCGAGGGCTGCCTGGTCGGCGAGGCAGAGGCCCGCGCGGCGGGCGTTGCGCAGGGCGTTCACGGCGAGGTTGCTGAGGAGTGCGGCCTCGGTGCCGTCGCCCATGCCGTTGGTGACGGCGACGGTCAGGTGGTCCCGGGACACGGACCAGTCGTAGTTGTCGCCGAAGATCCCGTAGGCGGGTTCCAGCTGGGCGCCGAGCGCGAACTCGTCCCGGGCGCAGGCGCGGCCGGGGAGCAGCTGCCACTGGATCTCGGCCGCGAGGGTGAGCCGTGCGGCACGGCGGGCCAGCAGGTACAGGTCCGTGTCGCGCTCCGCGACGAGCATCTCGTGGCCGAGCGCCTCACAGGCCAGGCCGAGGTCCGGGAGGTCGGCCTCCGTGAAGGCGTCCGCGGCCATCCCCACCGTCAGCACGCCCAGTCGGTCACCGCGCACGGTGACGGGCAGGTGCACGGAGACCCGGTCCCCGCTCTCCCCGGTGACGTACGGCTCCTGGGAGCCGAAGACGCGTCCCTGGGGGCTGCCGTGGATCGGCACGGGCTCGGCCGCTCCGGGCTCGGCGGCCACGGCCTGCAAGGACCGCGTCCCGTAGTCGGCCAGCCGGAGCTCGACCGCGGTGGTGCCGTACCGCTCGTCGAGAGCGGCGCTCATCACATCGAGCAGAGAGTGGGGGGCGGCCCCGCGCAAGGCCTGCTCAAGAGCAGCGAACTCGTCCACGTCATCCGATTCTCGTCGTGCCGGAGCCATACGCCCAGCATGCCGTCATTGTGCACGTATCCACGGACTCCGGGGTCACGAACGCCGGGCACGAGATCACGATTCTACGAGCCGGAAACAATATTTGTCACGCGGCAACGGTATCCGGGCGGCAACTCAGAAAGAGCAGGTGTGCGCACACCCGCCCTGGGCAGACGTGCTGCGGTCAGCACATGTGTGCCGACCCCACCGAGTGGCGCCCCATGCCGTGGGCACACCGGCGCAACGACCATCCGGAAAGCGGAGGCACTTCCCCATGGGACAGAACCTGGACGTCGAGGTCGAGATCCACGACCCCGGCACGGCGGTGGTGACGATCCGGGGCGAACTGGACGTGGACACGGCGACGCTGCTTCGCCACCACCTGGCGAACCAGACCCTGCACGGCCGGCGTCATCTCGTACTGGATCTGTCCGCCGTCGGGTTCATGGACTCCTCCGGGCTGAACGTGCTCATACGTGCCACCAGGGAGACCCGGGCCATGGGCGGGGATCTGCACCTCGCGGCTCCGGTACCGCAGGTCGCCAAGCTCTTCGACCTCACCGGGCTGAGCCTGACGACCGCCGTTCACGAGGACGTACCGGCGGCGCTCACCGCCCTCGGAGGAGCGGGCACTCCCTCCTGACCGGCACTCCCTCCTGACCGGACACTCGAGCCCGACCGGACACTCGAGCCCGACCGGACACTCGAGCCCGACCGGCACCCGACCCCGAAGGTCACTCTGCCGTCGGCTCGGGTCCGGGGGCAGGCTTGCCGACGGGCGGGCGGACGACCGCGGGTCGGTCACGACGGGCGGGCGGGCGACCGTGCGTCCCGACCCGCCGAGACCGCCCGCCGCGGGCGGGTGGACGACCCGGCCCCGAGCGCCTGCGCCGTCGAGCCGGCCTCGCGGCGCGCCTGCTCGGGGTGCCGGCTGCGCCAGTAGGGATTGTCGTGCGGAAGTCCGCCGCTGACCCGTCCGTACATGCCGAACGTGACGATGAGCAGCCCCATCACAAAGCTGAAGACGACGTTGGACATGCTGAAGTCGAGGATGTTGGCGGGGCGGTCGAGCAGGAACAGGTGCACGAAGCCGCTCAGCACGAACGCGGCGCCGACGATCATGTTGAGCGTGCTGGCGACGTTCCCTCCCACGACAGCGCCGCCCAGCAGCAGCAGACCCACGCACAGGGAGACGAGGCTGAGCAGACCGTTGCTGGACATTCCTGCCACCCGTGCGCCGTCGGTCTCGAACCAGCCGAGGCCGTCGGCGAACCCGAGGCTCGCGAAGACGAGCAGGATCACACCGCAGAGGGCGGCACCCACGCGGTAGACGGTGGCGAGGCGGTGGTCGACGGGCAGTTCGTCCCTGAGTTTCACGGTGTCCTCCTCCGCGTTCACCGCCGGGACCGCCCGGCCGGAACCGTGTGCCGTGGCCCGTTCGGCCCCGGCCGTTCGGATCGGCGGCGAGGGTGCGGGCCGCTTACGAGAGCAGGTTGCGTCGCCCGGGCGCGCCGAGCGACTCGCATCGGTACTGCGTCGTTCCACGGGGCGACGTTGCACGGGCGACGTTCCGCAGGACGCCGTCGGCTCGCGCGCCTCGGCGGACCGTGGTCCGGCAACACATGTCTCGCCCGCACACGACCGCCGGCACATGTCTCGCCCGCACACGACCGCCGGCACATGTCTCGTCCGCACGTGTCTCGTCCGCACACGGCACGGCGGCACATGTCTCGTCCGCACACGGCACGGCAGCACGGCGGCACGGCGGCACGGCGGCAGACGATTCGACGACTGCCCCTGGACGCCGTGCCGTTCGGCGCCCGGCCCCCGACCACCTGCCCCGCGGTGGACGGCGGCGGAGGTCACCGTCCACCGCTCTATAGGGTGGGGGCGTGGCGAGGACGAACGAGACGGGGCCGGTGGACACCGCCACCACCGCCGACGCGACCGGCGCGGTGGCGGGACCGGCCGGGCCTGAAGGTCGCGACCTGCAAGCCTTCGCCGTGGAGCTGCGCCGGCTGAACGGCGAGATGAACCGGCTGGTGCACGGCTTCGCCGCAACCCAGGGACTGCACGCCACCGACGTCCAGGCGCTGGCCGCGATCCTGGACTCCGACACCCCGCTGACTCCCGGGCGGCTGCGGGAGCACCTGGGGCTGACGTCCGGAGCCGTGACGGCGTGCCTCGACCGGCTGGAGCGGGCCGGCCACATCCGCAGATCGCGCGACAGCAAGGACCGTCGCGTCGTCCATCTGCACTACGCCCCGCGCGGAAGGTCCGCCGCCCGCGCGCACTTCCTGCCGCTCGCCGAGGCTGCGGCCCGGGCCCAGGAGGGCTTCGGCGACGACGAACTGGCCGTCGTACTGCGCTTTCTGACCGCGATGAACGAGGAGCTGGACCGCCTCTCCGGACGCCGCTGACCCCGCCGGGGCCGCCATGGAAACCGCTCGGGCCGCAGAGCATCCGGTTGCGGCCCGCCGCCGGAAGAGGGAGCGGCGCCATGCCCCCCCGCGACGGTCGGCCTCCCCCGCCGGACGGTCCGGCCGCCGGGACCCCGAGTCGATGTACGGAGCCGGCACATGCCAAACTGTTTCAATCATTGAGATAGTCGATGACTGGGATAATTGACCGTCGACCATCGCGTGAAGCAATCGCACACACCCGGGAGTGCCATGTCACCCTCCTCGCGTCCGGCCCGCCGGCTGGTACCGCTCCTCCTGCTGGCGGTCTGGCTCGTCTGCGGCGCAGCCCTCGGCCCCTATGCCGGGAAGCTCGGCGAGGTCGCCACCAACGACCAGGCGGCCTTCCTGCCGCGCAGCGCCGAGTCCACCCGGGTCGTGGAGGCCCAGGAGGCCTTCCGGCAGGACGAGACGCTCCCCGCGGTCGTCGTCTGGACCGCCGATGACGGAACCGCGGACGCGGCGATGCGGCGGTCCGCGACCGAGGCCCTCGCCTCGCTCGAGGGTGCGCCCGGCACCGCGGGCGCGGTGTCCCCCGCCCTCCCCGCCGAGGACGGACGTGCCCTCCAGGGCGTCGTACAGTTGCGGCCCGACCTGGGCGAGGAACTCCCCGACGTCCTGGCGGCGGTGCGCGAGGCGGCGGACGGGGTGCCCGGCGCGACGGCCTACCTCGCCGGTCCCGCCGCCACGCAGGCGGATCTGTCCGACGCCTTCGCCGGGATCGACGGACTGCTGCTGGCCGTCGCCCTCGCCACCGTGCTGCTGATCCTGCTGCTGGTGTACCGCAGCGTGCTGCTGCCGCTGGTCGTGATCGCCGGCGCGGTCCTCGCCCTCGGTCTGGCCTGCGCCGTCGTCTACGCGCTCGCGGACCGCGACGTGGTGCGGGTCGACGGGCAGGTCCAGGGCATCCTCTCGATCCTCGTGATCGGCGCCGCGACCGACTACGCGCTGCTGCTGACGGCCCGCTACCGCGAGGAACTGGCCGGGCAGACGGACCGGTTCGCGGCGATGAGGGCGGCGCTGCGCCGGTCCACCGGCCCCGTCGTGGCGAGTGCGGCCACCGTCGCCCTGGGCCTCCTCGCGCTCCTGTTCAGCGACCTGACCAACAACCGGGCCCTCGGTCCGGTCGGCGCCATCGGCATCGTCTGCGCCGTACTCAGCGCCCTCACCTTCCTGCCGGCCGTGCTGGTCCTGCTCGGGCGCGCCGCCTACTGGCCCGCCCGGCCCGGGCAGGCGGCCGACGGCGACTCCGCGGACCGGGGCATCTGGCCGCGCGTGGCCGCGCTGGTGGACCGCGCGCCGCGCAAGGTCTGGGCGGCCACCCTCGCCGGGCTGCTGGCATGTGCGGCGTTCGCCCCGGGACTCGTGTCGAAGGGGGTCCCCCTGGACGAGATCTTCGTCAACGACGCGTCCTCGGTCACCGCGCAGGCCGTGCTCGGCGAGCACTTCCCCGGCGGCTCGGGCAACCCGGCGGTCGTCATCGCCGACGCCGACCGCGTCAAGGAGGTGACGGCGGCGGCCGCCGCGACCGAAGGAGTGGACTCCGCCGTTCCGGCGACCGCCGCAGGGCGCCCCGGCGCGGGGGAACCGCTGACGGCCGGCGGGAAGGTCCGGATCGACGTCACCCTGGAGGACGCCGCGGACAGCGACGCCGCCAAGGACACGGTGGTGAGGCTGCGGGACGCGGTGCACGCGGTACCCGGGGCGGACGCCCTGGTCGGCGGCTACACCGCGCAGCAGTACGACACCCAGCGGACCGCCGAACGGGACCGTCTGCTGATCGTGCCCGTCGTACTCGTGGTGATCCTGCTCATCCTGGTCGCGCTGCTCCGGTCGGTGCTGGTCCCCGTGCTGCTCGTCGTGACCGTCGCCCTGAACTTCGTCGCGACACTGGGTGTCTCGGCGCTGGTGTTCCAGGGCGTGTTCGGGTTCTCGGGCACCGACGCCTCGGTGCCGCTGTACGGGTTCGTCTTCCTGGTGGCCCTCGGCGTGGACTACAACATCTTCCTGATGTCCCGGGTCCGGGAGGAGTCCCTCCTGCACGGTACGCGGGAGGGTGTCCTGCGCGGCCTCACCGCGACCGGAGGGGTCATCACCTCGGCGGGCGTGGTACTGGCCGCGACCTTCGCCGCGCTCGCCGTCATCCCGCTGGCGTTCCTGGTCCAGATCGCCTTCATCGTCGCCTTCGGGGTCCTGCTCGACACCCTCGTCGTCCGGTCCCTGCTCGTCCCCGCCCTCGTCAGGGACATCGGCCGCACCGCCTGGTGGCCCGGTCGGCTGAGCCGGGAGCAGCCGGCGGACCGGGAGCGGCCGGCGGCGGTCCCGGCGAACGTCGGCTGACGGCGAGGATCTGACGCGGCCTCGCTCCGGACCCGCTCCGGACCCGCTCGGGGCCGAGGCCGGGTCCCAGGACTCCGCCGGCCCCTCGGCCCCTCGGCCCGGCGCTCCGGCGGCGCTCCGACGGTGGTCCGGCGCTCGGCCGGTGGTCCGGCGGTCCGGCGGAGTCCTGGGCCCCGCGCATGGGTGCGTCCCGGCCTTGCGAACGCGGACCGGGGCGTCCGCGGCGGATCCGGTCGGCCGGTACGGGCGCGGGCAGGCCCTGCCGGGCTCAGGGGACGGCCGCGTACGCCCTGCTCCCGGCCGGGTCCGCCGCCGCACCCCCGGGGCGGGGGCCGGGCAGGTGCTGCCCGTGGGCGTCCCGGGGCTGGAGCAGCGCGTCGGACACGTCGAGCAGGGAGCGGCCGTCCCTCGTCCCGGCGGCCTGGAGCATGGCCAGCGCCTCGGCGGCGGGGCATTCCTCGCGGGCCGCGAGATAGCCGGCCGCCCGGTGGATGCGGTCCCAGCGCGCGGCCCGTGTGTCCGTCGTCCAGACCGGGCAGCCGCAGTCGTCGCTGCCGTGCACGGCCCGCCAGCGGAGCAGAGCGTCGAGCGCGACGCCGGCGGCCCGCTGCCCCTCGGCGACACGAGCCTCCGTCAGCTCGGTCTCCCCGGTGTAGTACAGGCAGATCACCCCGACCGGCGTGCGCTGGACGTGCATCGGCAGGGCCAGCATCCGGCGCACGTCGTCGAGTCCCTCGCGGAGCGGTGATCGCCGACGGCACGGTGCGCGGCGCAGGTCGGCCACGTGGACGGGGCGCATGCGCAGGGCGGCGCTGACCGACGGCCCGTCGCCGAGGGTGAACTGCGCGGCCTCGGCGCGCAGGGCCGGCTCGTCGGTGGCGTGGAGCAGCCGCCAGTGCTCCAGACGGGGCAGGAAGGACAGAGCCGCCCGCTGGGCGCCGAGTGACCGGGCGAACGCGGCGCACAGCCGCTGCGGCAGGCTCCTGCGTCCCATGGCGGCGGCGACCGAGACGTCATGAACGATCGAAGGTGACTCCTCCAGCATGGTCTTTCCCTTTCAGCCGTGGCTGCCACGTGGGCAGCGGCCCCGCGGCGGCCGGCCGTTCCGAACAGGCCTGCCGGGCGTCCGAGGGGCCTCCGTTCGCCTACCACGCATCCCGGGGCTCATGTGCGTTCCGCCCCTTCCGTCGCGCTCCGAGTGGGGTTGGCGCGGCCCCGGCCGCACCGGCCGCACCGGTTGGGCCGGTTGGGGCATGCCTCGGGGGCAGCGGTGATTACCGTCCGCCGCGATGGGTAACCGAATGGTCACTTTCAGTGGCCGAGCCGTCCCGGCGCGGGCCGGCGGAACGACCACGGCGAGGAGTGCGCGATGAAGAGCGGATTGGAAGCGTTGCTGGACCAGGTGCGGGAACGGGGCCGCTACGGCAGGAGGCGGGAAGCCGCCAGGGCCGTCGAGAGCGTCCTGGACGTGCTGGGCGCCCATCTGGTCGGGGACGACCGCAGCGATCTCGCCCGGCTGCTGCCGCAGCAGTGCGGTCCGGTGCTGACGGACGGCTCGCCGGCGAGCACGCCCCTGACTCCCCGGGCCTTCGTCGAAGCCGTCGCGGCCCGGGACCACGGCGACTTCGGCGAGGCCCGACGCGCCGTCACGGCCGTGCTCGGCATCGTGGCCGACGTGGCTGACGACGCCCTGCTGCGGCGGATCCTGACCCAGCTTCCCCCGGGTCACGCGGGACTGTTCGGCCGTACGGAGCCCGCATGAGCGCCGGTACGGGCGGTACGGGCGGTGCACGCAGTGCAGGCGGTACGGGCAGTACAGGCGGTACGGGCAGTGCAGGCGGTACGGGAGTGACCGCCGGATCCCCGCCGGAAGCGGTCCGCGGAACACGCCGGACCGATCGGCGCACAGACGGGAATGCTCTCGGATTCCCGGGGTATGCGGACCGCGCACGGGGGATGGAGACTCGGACGACAGGGGTGGATGGCATGGCAGCCGTGACCGCAGTGACAACCGCGGCGCAGGAGACGACTTCGGCGATCGGCGGGATCGAACTGGCGCCCGTCGCGGACCCGTCCAAGGTGGCTCCCCAGGATGCACGCGGCCTGTCCCGTCAGTTCTTCGCCCGGCTGGCGCGACTCGAGGAGGGCACCCACGAGTACCAGTACGTACGGAACACCCTCATCGAGATGAACCTCTCGCTGGTCAGGTATGCGGCTGGCCGCTTCCGCAGCCGTGGCGCGGACGAGATGGAGGACATCGTCCAGGTGGGCACGATCGGCCTGATCAAGGCCATCGACCGCTTCGACCTGTCGCGCGAGGTGGAGTTCACCACCTTCGCCGTGCCCTGCATCGTGGGTGAGATCAAGCGCTTCTTCCGGGACACCAGCTGGGCGGTGCACGTCCCCCGCCGGCTCCAGGAGGCCCGTGTCGAGCTGGCCAAGGCCACCGAGGAGCTGCGGAGCAGGCTCGGCCGGACCCCCACGGTGAGGGAGCTCTCCGAGCTGATGTCCCTTCCCGAGGCGGACGTGATCGAGGCCCGCAAGGCCTCCAACGCCTACAACTCCGCCTCGCTGGACGCCGCGTTGACGGGTGACAGCGCCCAGGACGGCGAGGCGGCCCTCGCCGACTTCATCGGTGCGGAGGAGGCGGCGCTCGAGCTGATCGAGGACTTCCACTCCCTCGCTCCCCTGGTCGCCGAACTCGAGGAGCGCGACCGCAGGATCCTGCACCTGCGCTTCGTGGAGGAACTCACCCAGGCGCAGATCGGCGAGCAGCTGGGCATCTCCCAGATGCACGTTTCACGTCTGCTGAACCGGATCATCAAGCGGCTGCGCACCGGGCTGCTGGAAGTCGGCACCGCCTGAGCGGCGAGGAGTGCGTCGGCGCAGCTCACGAGCCGCGCCCCGCGGACGCACCGGCGCCGCACGAGGGACGATCGGCGGTGGTCCCCTCACCCTGACGGGACGCCATGGGAGGCGTCCCGACGGGCAGGGGGCCACCGCCGCCGGCGTGGTCGGGCCGGCGGCGGGGGTGCGATCCGCAGGCATGGTCGGGCCGGCGGCCCGACCCCGGCCCGGGGCTCCGCTCTCCGCGTCGTCGGACACCGCTCTCCGCGTGGTCGGACCCGGTCCCAGCCCCGTCCGTGTGCGGGACCGCCGAACGGCTCCCGGGGTCCCGCGGCCCGCCCGTCCCCTGCCCAGCCCGGCGGCACCCGGCGAGGGCGCGGGATCGACGACGAGTCAACGGCGAATCGACGACGAGTAGGGCGCCGCCCTCCCGGTCCGCCACGCCCCCGCACACATCCTGATCCGCCCTGAACCGCCGTGCCCGGTCCTGTTCCGCCCCGGGACACCGGGCCCGTGACTACCGGTGCGGTGCGGGTACGGGCATACTCCCCACCATGGACGCGAGCAGCGAAGACCGGTCCCGTGCCGACCGCGAGGCCCGGCAGGACGGAGAGGGCCCGGTCGGCGCCCAGTACGCGGCCGGCGGCGCGTGGGTGATCACCGCGCGCGGCGATCTGGACATGACCAGCCTGCCGCCGCTGGACGACGCGCTGGCGTCGGCGTCCGCAGAGCATTCCAGGGTCGTCCTCGACGTCTCCGGCGTGACCTTCGGGGACTCGGCCTTTCTGAACCTGCTGCTGCGTGTCCATCAGAAGGCGGACCTGCGCGTGGCGAAGCCCCAGCCGCAGCTGCGCCGTCTGCTGGAGATCACCGGAGCCGACAAGGTGCTGGACGTGCGGCACGACCTGGACGCCGTACCCCGCCCCTGAGCGCCGCGCGCCCGGTGGCGGGGAACGCCTCACCGCCGCGGCCGGCGCCGGGGGCCGGGGCCGGACCAGCCGAGTGCCCGGGAGCCGGCCGCTCGGGCCGGGCCGCTCGGTGCCGACCTGCCGGTGCCGGCCGCTCGGTGCCGGCGCCGCTCACCGACGGTCAGTCGCAGCGGACGCGTACCGCGACGCGTTTGCCGACCGGCTCGCGTTCGACGGTGAAGCCGTCGCAGAGCGCCAGGACGATCTCCAGCCCGTGCCGGCCCACGCGTCCCGGGTCCGCGGCCCGCGCCAGCGGCAGGGCCGTGCCGCCGTCCCAGACCGTGACCACCACGCCCGAGGGGATCCGCTCGACGTCCACGGCGCAGGGGCCGTGGGCGTACTTGCAGGCGTTGGTCACCAGCTCCGACACGATCAGCCGGACCGCGCCCACCGTCTCCGAGGCCGGGTCGAAACCGTGCCCGTCCACCAGGAACCGCGTGGCGAAGCCGCGGGCCTCGGCGATGCTTCCGGGGCCTCCGTCGTACACCGCGCCGGCCCACGCTTCACCCGGCCACGCCGAGGCCGCGTCGTGGCTCGTCCCGATCACACTCGAAGTCATCTGCTGGTCGTCCCGTTCGTCCCTGCCGTCCCTGGGTCGGCGCTCTCCTACCCCGAATCCGCGCGACGGCACCTCCCGGACGACGGAAAATCGACGCGGCCGGTGTCCGGAACTCGGTCCGGACCCGCAGGCCGGGAAGGCGGAGCCGGAACCTCGGAAGTCCGCGGGCACTGCGGTCTCCCGCAGTGCCCGCCCGCCGCGCGTGCGGCGCCCCCGTCAGGGGCGGGGCAGCCGTCAGGGGCGGGGCAGCCGCACCACGGTGACGAAGAAGTCGTCGATCTTCCGGATCGCGGCGATGAACTGCTCCAGGTCCACCGGCTTGGTGACGTAGGCGCTGGCGTGGAGCCGGTAGCTGCGCAGGATGTCCTCCTCCGCCGCGGACGTCGTCAGCACCACTACGGGGATGTGGGTGAGGTCCGCGTCCGCCTTGATGCGCTCCAGCACCTGGCGCCCGTCGTACTTGGGCAGATTGAGGTCGAGGAGGATCAGGTCGGGGCGCGGGGCGTCCCGGTGCGCACCCTGCCGGTAGAGGAAGTCCAGCGCCTCCTGCCCGTCACGTACGACGTGCAGGCTGTTGCCGATCTTGTTGTCGGCGAACGCCTCCCGCGTCATCAGCTCGTCGCCCGGATCGTCCTCGACGAGGAGCACCTCGATGGGCTTGGTGGCGTTCATACGGGATCTCCTGTGGTGAGGGACGTGCCGCCGGCAGCGGGCCGACCGGTTCCCGGGTATCCGGGCTCCTCCGGCGGGGACTTCGGGCCCGAGGACTCCCGGCCCGAGGACTCCCCGTCCACGGCGGCTTCTCCGGCGGGGTCTGCGGGGACTGCGGGCACGGCAGAGTCTGCGGAGTCTGCGGGGACTGCGGGCACGGCAGAGTCTGCGGGGACTGCGGGGACTGCGGGCACGGTGAAGTGGATCCGCGTCCCCTCCGGCTGCTCGGTGTCGATCCAGATGTGGCCGCCGTGGTGCTCCACGATCTTCTTGCAGAGCGCCAGGCCTATACCGGTACCGCCGTAGGCGTCCCGGCTGTGCAGCCGCTGGAAGATCACGAAGACCTTCTCCGCGAACTGCTCGGGGATGCCGATGCCGTTGTCCTCGACGCGGTAGTGCCAGACGGAGGCCTCGCCGTCGTTCTCCCGATCGACGGTGATCCGGATGACCGGCGGCCGGTCGGGGGCCCGGAACTTCACCGCGTTGCCGATCAGGTTCTGCCACAGCATCGTCAGCAGCATCGGGTCGCCGGTGGTGGCGTGCGGGCCGCCGGGGCGCTCGACGACGGCTCCGGCCTCCTCCACGGCCGAGCCGAGGTTGGCCAGTGCGCCGTCGAGCGCGGTGTCCAGCGAGACGGTGTCGCGGGAGTCGTTGAGACGGCCCACCCGGGAGTAGGTCAGCAGGTCGTTGATGAGCACCTGCATGCGCTTGGCGCCGTCCACCGCGAATCCGATGTACTGCCCGGCCCGTTCGTCGAGCTGGTCGCCGTACCGCTTCTCCAGCAGTTGGCAGAAGGAGGCGACCTTCCGCAGCGGCTCCTGGAGATCGTGGGAGGCGACGTAGGCGAACTGCTCCAGCTCTGCGTTGGACCGGCGCAGTTCGACCGCCTGCTCGTCCAGGACCGCCGTGCGCGCGGCGAGGAGTTCCTCGCGCTGCTGCGAAGCCCTCAGGGCGTCGAGCACACGGGCCCGCATCGCCTCCACCGCCGCGGCGAGGTGCCGGGTCTCGGCCGGGCCGGCCGGTTCGATCCGGTGCTCGAAGTCGCCGTCGGCGACCCGCTGGGCGGCCGTGCGCAGACGGTCCAGCGGGCGTCCGACGGCCCGCTGGAGGACGATCACCAGTGCCGAGGCGAAGGCGACGAAGGCGGCGAGCATGCCGGCCAGGGCCCAGTTGTGTCCGGTGCGGGCACGGTGTATCTCCGCCTTGCCGGCGGCCCGTTCGTCGTTCAGCTCGGCGTTCAGTTCGTCGAACCGCACGCGCAGCCGGTCGAAGGCGGCCTTGCTGCTCTGGAGTTCCGTCTCGGCGGAGGGGGGCAGTGCGCCCCGGCGGGCCCGTTCGACGAGTGGCGCGGCGTGGCCGCTCCGCCAGGCCTCGGCCGACTCCGCAGCCCGGGACACCGCCGCGAGCAGCGCGGTGTCGCCGGCCAGCGCCTGCCGCAGGGACCTCTCGGCGGACTCCTCCTCCCGCTGGCCCTGGGTGTACGGCTCAAGCCAGCGGACGTCCCGGCTGAGGACGAAGCCCCGTACACCGGTCTCCTGGTCCAGCAGCGCCTTCTGCAACCGGTACGCGTCCACCTGGGCGGGCTGGATGCGGTCGACGAGGTCGTCGGACTCTGCCGCGGTCTGGGAGAGGAGCCGGGCGCCGACCACCGCGATGCCCGTCACCACGATCAGGATGGCGGCCAGGACCATGCCGAGCCAGATGGGGACGGTCAGGCGGGTGCGCGCGGGCGGCGCGCCGGCCGGGGTCCGCCTGTCTTCGTGACCGGTCACTTCTGCTCGTTCCATTCGAGGTGGAGAAGCGCGACGTCGTCGCTGTGCCCGCCGTGGTCGGCGGAGAGGGCGCGCGTCTCCGAGATCAGGGCGGTGACGAACTCCTCGGCGGAGCGGCCGGCGTTGCGTCGCGCGAGGGCGAGCAGGCCTTCCTCGCCGAGCCGCCTGCCGCCGGCGCTGACCCGGCCTTCGAAGAGTCCGTCGGTGAACAGGGCGAGGCCGCCGGCGGCCGGCAGGTCGACGTGGTCCTCCCGCCAGTGGCGGTGGCCTTCGGGCAGCAGGCCGAGCGCCGGGCCGACGGCGGTCTCCACGAGCCGCACGCCCCCGGGATCGCGCAGCAGCAGCGGGGGGTGACCGGCGCGGACGACCTTGGCCCTCGCCATACCGGGCGGGAGTTCCACGGTCGTGACCGTGGCGAAGATCTCGGAGCCGGTGCGCTCGGCCACCAGCACCTTCTGCATGAGTTCGCACACGGCGGTGCCCGTGACACCGGCGAGGGTGAAGGAGCGCCAGGCCACGCGGAGACAGACGCCGAGCGCGGCCTCGTCCGGACCGTGGCCGGAGACGTCGCCGATGACGGCGTGGACCGTGCCGTCCGGGGCCTCCACGACGTCGTAGAAGTCCCCGCTGAGCAGGCCCAGCGCCCGGCTGGGCTCGTACCGGGACACGACCTGCACCCCGGCGCCGTGCAGCAGCGGCGAGGGCAGCAGCCCGCGTTCGAGCCGGGCGTTCTCCTGGGCGCGCATCCGGCTGGCCTCCAGGGCCATCGTCGCCTGCTCGATCTGGCGGCGCTGCACCGCGTACCTGACGGAGCGGGCCAGCACGGTCGGCTCGAAGACGCCCTTGATGAGGTAGTCCTGGGCACCCGCCGCGACGGCCGAGAGTCCCACGCCCTCCTCGGCCAGCCCGGTCAGCACGACGACCGCCGCTCGGGGGGCCACGTCCAGCACCTGGCCGACGACGTCCAGCCCCTGGGCGTCGGGCAGGTGGAGATCGAGCAGGACGCACTCCGCCGGCGGTCCGTTCTCGCCGCTCAGCTCCCGGCGCGCCTCGGCCAGGGAGCGGGCGCGGGTGAGCCGGACCGCGAGGCCGCTGTCCCGGAGGGTCTCCTCCACCAGCAGCGCGTCGCCGTCGTCGTCCTCGACGAGCAGGACCGTCACTCGGGAGTCGCCGACGGCCGCGAGACCGGCCGGTGCCACGCGGGCCAGAGGCACCTGCGGGACCAGGACGCCCGGACCCGTCACCTCCGGATCTCGCCCACCGACAGGGCTCCTCACAGCCGACCTCCCCTTCCCCGAGCCGCACGCGGGCCGTGGGGCGCAAGCAGAATACTTGCCGTTAGCGAATAATTGCACTCGCGCGGCTCCTGCCCGACCGTACCGCCCCGATCAGGTCAAACAGCGCGTGGATCTTGTCCGTTCAGCCTCGCACGGCCGTGCCGGACCGACGGTCCGCCTCCCCCCGGCACCCGGCCTCCACCGCACCCGGCCTCTCCCACACCCGACCTCCACCGCACCCGGCCTCTCCCGCACCCGGCCCGCGCACCCGGCCTCCACCGGGGCCCGACACCCGCGCGGGCCCGGCCCCCACCGCGGCTCCGGGCGCTCCGGCACCACCCGCGGCCCTTGTCGCGGGCGGCCACCGCCCGGCGGATCCGCGCGCAGCGGCCGGACCCGGGGATTCCGGAAAGGTGGCGGAGGTCACTCCGTACGGTCAGGGCGTTGCCTCGGCGTGCGATGCTCATGCACGGCGGCGGAGTGGGTCTTCTCTCACCGACCGACGGCGGCGAGTCCACCGCGCGGCACACCGCGCCGCGGCCACCGCGAGTCCGGCGGCGAGGAGCACCGCGGCCGTCAGCCGGTTGCGGCGTCGCGCCAGCCCGCCGGACGCGGGCGCCCCGTCCGAGTCGGGCACGAAGACCCGCACCTTCCAACCCCTTCGCCCCGCCCGCACCTTCCGACCCCTCCCGGAACGCCCCTTCCACCCGGCACGACCCTTCCCGGCACGACTCTTCCGGGCACGCCCCTTCCGCCCGGCACGACCCAGTCCGGCCTGGCGCGCCAGGCGGTCCCACACCCCCGGGGGAGGCGGCCCGACCAGGTCCGAGGAAGTCGCCGTACGCACCGCCCCGACCAGGCGCCGCAGCTCGTCGAGTTCGTTCCGGCAGCCGGCGCATGCGCGCAGATGCTCCCGGACAGGTGGCGGCGCCTCGTCGACCGCCCTGCCCTCCAGAGCGAGTTCGGCCAGGTCCGCCGGGTCCAGATGTTCCCTCACCGCGTACCGCGCCCAAGCGCCGCGAGGACCCGGGAAGCGGTTGCGGCGCCTCGGGTCCCTGTTCGCGCGCGGGCGGTGGGGGCGGCTGAAGCGGGGACGGCGGCGCCCTCGCCGCCCACCGGTACGGCGGCCGCATCCGCCTGCCCAGGTACGGCGGCGTGCTCAGCCGGCCCTCGCACGGCGGGGCAGGCGCCCAACGTGAGCAGGGCCGCGGAATCCCGCCCGGACGCGGCGGTTGGCTTGTGGAGTTTTGTCATGGCACGTCCCGTCTTAGGGTGGAACTGGCGGGTCTCACGGATCCCACCAACTCGTTCACGCCCTGGGCGGCGACCGGATGCGGGCAGCCCCTCACGGGGATCGGCCGCCTCGGCGCGCCCCGGCAGGTGCCTCGCGGCGGGGACCGATCCGGCCGCCGCACCGGCGGGAGCGAGATTACGACGCAGAAACGGTGCAAGTTGTTCGCCGGAATCCCGGCGGCAAGCCTGACGGTGCTGCCGCGCAAGCAAGCGCGCAGGCACGGCACGCCCGACCGGTTGCACGGAGCGGGCGGCGTGTCCGGAACCAGCGCCGGGCCCCGGCCCGGCACGAGGAGCCGAGATCATGGCCCTTGTCCGACCCGCACAGCCCCACCGGTCCTCCGCCGGGCCCGGTCCGGGCACCCCCCACCCGTCGCCGGAGACCCGTGCAGCGGGCGAAGCCCTCGACGACGCCTCGGTCGCGGCCGGGTTCGCCGCAGGCGACGAGGGGTCGCTGGAGGTGGCGTACCGCCGCTGGGGCTCCCTCGTCTACACCCTCGCCAGGCGCACCCTGGGCGACGAGCGCGAGGCGGAGGACGTGACCCAGCAGGTCTTCCTCGCCGCCTGGCGGGGACGCCGCGGCTACCGGCCGGGGCGGGGCGGCCTCGCGGGCTGGCTGGTCGGCATCACCCGCCACAAGGTGGCGGACGCCCTCGCCGCGCGCAGCCGGCGCGCCGAACTCGTCGCCGCGGCCGCGGCGTTCCTCTCCCCCGCGCCCGGGCCCGCCACCGGCCCCGGCCCGGAGCAGGCGGTCGACCGGGTCCTCGTGCTGCGCGCCCTGCAGGACCTGCCACGCGCCCAGCAGCACGTCATACGCCTCGCCTTCTACGCCGACCTGACGCAGACCCAGATCGCCGACCGGACGGGTCTGCCCCTCGGGACGGTCAAGAGCCATATGCGGCGCGCCCTGCTGTCTCTCCGCCGCTCGCTCACGACGGAGGAGTGAGGTCCGCGGAGGTGCGGGAACCGGCCGAGGGCGGGAACCGCGGAGGTGCGGGAACCGGCCGAGGGCAGAGACCGGCCGAGGGCGAGGACCGGCGAAGAGCCGGAACCCGGAGGGCGGGAACCGCGAAGAGCGAGAACCGGCCAAGCGCAAGGACCGGCCGAGGGCAGAGACCGGCCGAGGGCAAGGACCGGCCAAGGGCAGAGACCGGCCGAGGGCAAGGACCGGCGAAGAGCCGGAACCCGGAGGGCGGGAACCGCGAAGAGCGAGGCCCGGCCGAGGGGACCAGCCGCGCAACACGCGCGTGCCACTGCATCCGCCCGGCCCCCTTTCGCGGAAGCATCGGCGTCACGGCCTTCCCGCCCGGGGAGAGCAGCCCGCCTTCCCCGCCCGGGGACGGCGGCTGCCGTGCCGTCCAACCGCGGGAGGGTCGCCGTGCACGTCGTGGACGTGGTCATCGTCGGTGCGGGTGCGGCGGGGCTCTCCCTCGCCCGCCGGATCGCCGGACCGGCCCCCGGTGATGGCCGGGACCGGGACGTGTCGGTCGCCCTGGTCGACGCGCCCCCCGGCCCGCTGCGTCCGCCCGCGCGCACCTGGTGCTTCTGGGAGGAGTCCGGCGGCGAGTACGACGACCTGCTCGCCGCGAGCTGGGACCGGCTGCGCGTCACCGCCCCGGACGGCACGGCGGTGACCGCGCGCCCCGCACCCCTCCGGTACAAGATGATCCGCTCCACGCGCTTCGAGGAGCACGCGGAAGCGCTGCTCCGCCAGGCCGGCTGCCGGCGGTACGAGGCGGTCGTCGACACGGTCTCGGACCTGCCGGGCGGCGGCGCGGAGGTACGCGGACGGGACGGCGCCGGGGCCGAGTTCAGGCTGCGGGCGCGCTGGGCGTTCGACTCCCGGCCCCGGCGGCCGGGGCCCGCCCGTACGACACTGCTCCAGCACTTCCGCGGCTGGTTCGTGCGCACCGAGCAGCCGCGCTTCGACCCCGGCGTCGCCGACCTCATGGACTTCCGCACGCCGCAGCCCGCCCGGGGGCTGTCGTTCGGCTACGTACTGCCCCTGGGGCCGCGGGAGGCGCTGGTGGAGTACACGGAGTTCTCCCCGGCCGTCCTCGGCACCGCCGCGTACGAGCGGGCCCTGCGGCACTACACCGGGGACGTGCTGGGCCTCGGCCCGTTCCGCGTGACCGCCGCCGAGCAGGGCGTGATCCCCATGACCGACGCGCGTTTCCCGCGCCGTACGGGAAGGGCGGTGTTCCCGATCGGCGCGGCGGGAGGAGCCACCCGGCCCTCGACCGGCTACACGTTCGCAGCGGCGCAGCGCCACACCCGGGCCATCGCGGACTCGCTGGCCCGCGGCCGCGCCCCGCTGGTCGCGGGACCGCATCCGACGCGGGCCCGGCTGATGGACGCGGTGCTGCTGCGGGCCCTGGACACCGGGCGGATCGACGGCGGCACGTTCTTCAGCGGCCTGTTCCGCGATGTGCCGCCGCACCGCCTGCTGCGTTTCCTGGACGGCGGCACCCGCTGGTGGGAGGACGTTCTGATCGGATTTCGCACGCCCGTGGGCCCGATGCTCAGGACCGCGGCCGAGCTGCCCGCGATCCGCCGCCGCCCGCCGCCGTCCGTGGAGCAACGCGCCCCCGCCCCCTGAGTCCCGGTGTCCCGCCCCCGGTGTCCCCGCCGCCCATGCCCGCCGTCCCCGCCTGCTGCCGTCCGCCCCAGCCCCGTCGCCCGAGGAGCCGCTGATGTCCCTGCTGCACAACGCCGATCTGTCGGCTGCGTTCGACCGCGCCGCAAGGTCCTACGACCGGATGGTCAGCGCCAATCCCGGCTACCACCGGCAGCTCCGGCGCTCCGCACGGCGCCTCGGGCTGCCGGGCTCGGAGCTGACGGACGCAACGCCGCAAGGCGCAGGGCTGCCGGGCACACCACTGCCGGGCACACGGCCGCCGGGTGGAGGACTGCCGGGCACACGGCCGCCGGGTGGAGGACTGCCGGGCACACGGCCGCCGGGCACACCACCGCCGGTTGGAGGGCCGCCGGGTGGAGGGCCGGCCGTGCGGCTGCTGGACCTCGGCTGCGGTACTGGTGCGTCGACCGCCGCGCTGCTCTCGGCCGCCCCGCGCGCGGAGGTCACGGCGGTGGACGCGTCTGCGGGGATGCTGGAGCAGGCCCGGCGCAAGTCCTGGCCGCAGAGGGTCTCGTTCGTCCACGCCCCCGCCGAGCGGCTCGCCGAGGCCGGGGTGACCGGGCCCTTCGACGCCGTCTTCGCCGCCTATCTGTTCCGCAACGTCTCCGACCCCGACCAGGTGCTGGCCCGGGTACGGGGACTGCTCGCCCCGGGCGGGCGCATCGCCGTCCACGAGTACACGCTCAGCGGCCGTCCCGCCCACCGCGCGGTCTGGACGGCGGTGTGCCGGGGGCTGGTCCTGCCCGTCGCCCGCCGCGCGGGGGACGGCGACCTGTACCGGCACCTGTGGCGCAGCGTCGTCGAGTTCGACACGGCGGAGGAGTTCGCACGGCGCATGGAGCGGGCGGGGTTCGTGCACGTCCGGGTCCTGCCGCTGCCCGGATGGCACACGGGCATCACCCACACGTTCGTAGCTCGGGTGCCGACGGCGGAGGAGCAGGCGTCGGCGCCGACGACGGAGGAACAGGCGTGGGTGCCGACGACGGAGGAACAGGCGTGAGCGCGGGCGGCGGAGGAACAGGCGTGGGCACGGGCGGGCGCGGTCACCACCGCGCGGGCGCCGACTGCTCGGGACCGCCCGGTGCCGGTACCGGTACCGGGCGCGAGGCGCCGTTCGGCGTCCGGGACCGGCACTCGCGCGTCCTGCCCGCCCGTCCGGGCCGCGCACGGGTGGACGGTCCCCCACCGCACGTCGGTGTCATCGGCGCGGGTATCGCCGGTCTCGCGGCGGCCACCGCCCTGGCGGAACGGGGCGTCCGCGTGACCCTGTACGAGCGTGAGTACGGACTGGGCGGGCGGCTGGCCGGCTGGCCCGTGGAACTGGCCGACGGATCGGTCGCCACCATGAGCCGCGGCTTCCACGCCTTCTTCCGGCAGTACTACAACCTCCGCGAGCTGCTGCGGCGCACCGACCCGGGGCTGCACTCGCTGACCCCGCTGCCCGACTATCCGCTGCGGCACAGCGACGGCATGCTCGACGGCTTCGCCCGCGTGCCGCGGACCCCGCCGCTCAGCGCCCTGGGGTTCGTCGCGCTGAGCCCGTCGTTCGGCTGGCGCGACCTGCTGCGGATGAACCCCGCGGCCGCGCTGCCGCTGCTGGACGTACGCGTACCCGGGGTCTACGAGCGGCTGGACGAGGTCGGGGCGGCGGACTTCCTCACCCGGATCCGATTCCCCGAGGCCGCGCAGCACCTCGCCTTCGAGGTCTTCTCGCGCAGCTTCTTCGCCGACCCGCGGGAGCTGTCGGCGGCGGAACTGGCGCTGATGTTCCACATCTACTTCCTGGGCTCCAGTGAGGGGCTGCTGTTCGACGTGCCCCGGGAGCCGTTCCCGCAGGCGCTGTGGGAGCCGCTGGCGGAGTACCTGCACGGCCACGGGGCGACCATCCGCACGGCGACGCCGGTCGACTCGGTCGAGCCCGTGCGCGGCGGGGGGCTCGCCGTGACCGCCGCGGGCGGTACGGCCGTCCATGACGCCGTGGTGCTCGCCCTGGACACGGCGGGGCTGAAGCAGGTGGTCGCCGCGTCCCCCGGCATCGGTGACGCGGCCTGGCGGGCGGGCGTCGCGGAGCTTCGCACCGCACCTCCCTTCCTGGTGTCCCGGTTCTGGCTGGACCGGCCGGTGGCTCCGGACCGGCCCGGTTTCCTCGGTACCAGCGGCTACGGCGACCTGGACAACATCAGCGTGCTGGACCGCTGGGAGGGCGAGGCGCACCGCTGGGCGCTGCGGACGGGCGGTTCCGTGGTGGAGCTGCACGCCTACGCCGCCCGTACCGACGGCGGACGGGCGGCGGTACGTGACCGGCTGCTGGAGCAGCTGCATCGGGTGTACCCGGAGACGCGCGACGCGGGAGTGGTCGACGAGCGCCACGAATGGCGGGACGACTGCCCGCTGTTCCCCGTGGGCGGCCACGGGTCGCGGCCGTCGGTCCGCACCCCCGACCCGGTCCTGATGGTGGCCGGCGACCTGGTCCGCACGGACCTGCCGGTGGCCCTCATGGAGCGCGCCGCGACCAGCGGTTTCCTGGCCGCGAACGCCCTGCTGGCCCGCTGGGGCGTCCTCGGCCACCCGCTCCGCACCGTCCCGCCGCGCGGTCGCTCGGCCCTGCTCCGGGCGCTGGCGAGGCTGGGTGGGGAGTCGACTGCCCGGCCCTGAAGGGCCGGGTCTGCGGGCAGAGTGAGATGTGATGCCCCACCGTGGTTCCCTGCGTCCGGTACCGCTTGGCGGTACCGGGGCGGTTGACCGCGCCCCGCTGCCACACGGCATCGGCCCGGTGGGCGGTGTTGCGGGAGCCGTTGTGGTCCGCGTGCGGGACGATCCCGCAGGACTTGCACGCGAACCGGGATCGGCTGGTCCGGTTGGACCGGTGCGGGTGCCGGCACTCGGAGCACTGGCGGGAGGTGTTGCGCGGGTCCACCTGGACCACGGGCACACCTGCCCGCTTGGCTTTGTACTCGACGAACGCGCCGAGCTGGGCGAACGCCCGGGAGTGCGGTCGTGCCCGCCGGCCCTTCCCGGCCGTAACCCTCTGCCGGATGCCGGACCGGGGCGGGCGAACCGGCGGCGGTCGTCCGATGCGGTCGCCCGCACCTCCCCGCACCTCCCCGCGCCTCCCCGCACCGGTCGGCGCGAGGAGGCGCGGCATGTCAGCGGGCGGCGGCATCCGACGCGGACCCCGCATTCGGCGCCCCGGTCTCGAAGCCTCCCCTCTCGAAGTCCCGGGCCTCGAAGCCCCCGGTCCCAAAGCCCCCGGTCCCGAAGCCCCCGGCCTCGACGGGCGCGGTCCCGAAGCCCCCCGTCTCGACGGGCGCGGTGTTGTCCGGGCCGCGTAGGGCGACATGGACGAGCAGTGCGGCCATGACGGCGGCGCCGATCCACATCGCCTGCCGCCAGCCGTCCACGAAGGACTGCTGGGCCGCGTTGATCAGGTCCTGGGCGTGGCCTCCGGCCCCGGGTGCGGCCTCGATGGCATTGGCGATGCCCGCCCGGGCGGTCTCCGCCGCCCCGGCGGGGATCCCGTCGAGTCTGCCGTCGATCGCGCCGCGGTAGCCGCCGGCCAGGAGCGCGCCGAGCATCGCGACGCCCAGGGCGGTACCGAACTCGCGGGTGACGTCGTTGAGCGCGGAGGCGACGCCCTGCTCGGCGCGGGGCAGGGCGCCGGTGATGGCCTCGGTGGACGGGGTCATCGACAGGCCCATGCCGGCGCCCATGGCGAGCATGCCGGCGAGGATGGACGGGTAGCCGCCCTCGACGGACGCGAACAGCGCCATCAGAGCGAGGCCGAGGGCGGCTACGGCGACGCCCGCGGTCATGGTGGAGCGGGCGCCGATCCTGGCGGCCGCCCTGGGGGCCAGACCGGACGCCGCCATCATCATGACGGCCATCGGCATCATCGCCGCGGTGGCCAGCAGGCCCGACCAGCCGAGCACGGCCTGGAAGAACGGGAAGAGCACGACGGCGATGCCGGCCTGGACGCCGAAGACGACGAGCAGTGTGACGGAGCCGACGGCCGGCCCGCGTTCCCGGAACAGGCGTACGTCCAGCAGGGCGGCGTCCCGCCGGTGCAGCTCCCAGGCCGCGAACGCGACGGCGGCGGTCGCGCCGACGGCCAGGCTGATCAGGGTGACCGGGGCGGTCCAGCCGCGCTCGGGTCCTTCCTGGAGCACGAGGATGAGCCCGATCACGGCGATCGCGGACAGCAGCGCGCCGACGAAGTCGAAGGTACGGGTGTGGCGTTCGCGGGAGTCGGGCACCGTCTTCGGCGTCATCGCCAGCGCGACGGCGGCCAGGACCACGGGGAGGGCGAACAGCCACCTCCAGTCCGCGACGTCGACGAGGAACGCGGACAGGAACATGCCCAGGATGCCTCCGCCTCCGGCGACGCCGGTCCAGACGCCGATCGCCTTCCCCCGCTCCTCCTCGGGGAACGTGGACGTGATGACGGCCAGCGTGATCGGCATGATGATCGCGGCACCGATGCCCGCGGCCACACGCGCGCCGATCATCACCGCGGCCGACGGGGCGAGGCCCGCGACGACGCCGGCGGCACCGAAGACGACCAGTCCGGTGATCAGCATGGGCCTGCGGCCCAGCCGATCGCCGATCGCCCCGAGCGGCAGCAGCAGCGCGGCCAGGGCAAGGGTGTAGGCATTGATGATCCACAGGACGGTCGTCTGCGAGGCACCCCACTCGACCGCCAGATGGGTCTGGGCGACGTTGAGACCGGACACCGAGGCGATGACGGCCATCAGCGCGATCGACACGGTGATCAGGATCGCGCGCAGCTGACGCGGATCAGGCGCGCCCACGCCGCCGTCCGGTACGAGCGCTGCCCGGGGAGGCTGTTGCATTCTCATGGTCTCCTTCTGAAGAGGACGTACGGAACCGGCACCGGGGCGGGGCCGGTCGTCTGAGGGGGTGGGCGGGGACCCGGCTCACCACGGAAGGTGGTCCCGTGCTGGACCGACCGCGACCGACGTTAGACCCGCGTTGCACAAGGGGCATACGCTCTTGCCCATGACGCAAGAAGATGAGCAGCTGGACAGCCTCGTACGCAAACGGATCCGCGCCCTGCGCGTCGCGCAGGGCTGGTCCCTGGAGGAACTGGCCACGCGCGCCAACCTCAGCCAGTCGTCGCTGAGCCGGATCGAGAACGGGCAGCGCCGCCTCGCCCTGGACCAGCTCGTCACCCTCGCCCGCGCCCTGGACACCACCTTGGACCAGCTGGTGGAGAACGCCACCGCCGACGTGATCGTGAGCCCGGTGGTCGACAGCACCCACGGCCTGATGCGCTGGCCCGTCAAGAGCGACCCCGGCATGAGCGTGATGCGTCAGCGGATGACCCAGCCGCCACCCGACAACCCGGCCCGCATGCGCGCCCACCCCGGCCGTGAGTGGCTCGTCGTACTGTCCGGCACCGCCGTCCTCATGCTCGGCCACCGGCGCTTCCGGATCGAGACGAACCAGGCCGCGGAGTTCCCCACCATGACGCCGCACGCGATCGGCGCCGAGGGCGGACCGTGCGAGATCATGGGCATCTTCGACCGCGATGCCCGCCGCGGCCACCAGCGCGACCCGGACGGGAACGGCGAGCACGCCGGCGCGCGGGGCCCTCGCGAGTAGCCCTCTCGGGCGTACGGGGCCGCGTCACCCGCCGCGCGCCGTTGGGCACCTGGTGGTGAGCCCCCTCGGGTGCACGGGGGCCGGGGTCCTCCCGGGCGTGGAGGGGGTACCGGTTCGGGTGGCACCATCGGGCGTACGTGGGCCGCCCCGCCTGACGGACAGCCAGGCCGGCTGAGCGTTCCGGCCCCGTGCGGGTGGTCTTGCGCGGCGGGCAGCACAACAGGCGACCGTTTTGCGTATCCGGCAAGCAGTCGTGCGGCAGACGCATGGCATGCCTACGGTGTCGCCATGACCCCATCGCACAGGCACACCCCTCACCCCTGCGGCTCGCCCGACCACCACGGGGAGCACGGCGACGGCGGCCAGGCGGAGATACTCGACCTGGACGCGGAGGTCCTGGCCGAGCACATCGCGTCCATCACCGCCTGGCTGCCGCTGAAGGCCGTTCCGCGCCGGATCGTGGACCTGGGTTGCGGAACCGGCGCGGGCACCTTCGCGCTCCTCGAACGCTTCCCCGGGGCGCACGTCACCGCGGTCGACGCCTCCGCCGGCCACCTGCGGCTGCTGGACGAGAGGGCATCCGCCCGCGGCCTGCGGGACCGGGTGCGCACCGTGCGGGCCGACCTGGACATCAGCCGCTGGCCCGAGGTCGGCACACCCGACCTGGTGTGGGCCTCCGCGTCGATGCATCATCTGGCCGATCCCGTGCGTGCGCTGGCCCGCGTGCATGAACTCCTGGCGCCGGGCGGGCTGTTCGCCGTCGTCGAGTTGGACGGCTTCCCCCGCTTCCTGCCCCCCGGCGCTCCCGAGGGCCGGCCGGGACTCGAGGAGCGCGCCCACCGGGCGACCGAAGGCCTCCACGCCGCGCACGTCCCGCACCGCGGCGCCGACTGGGCGCGGATGCTGGCCGCCGCCGGGTTCACCGTCGAAGCCGAGCGCACCATCACCGTCAGCATCGACGGCAGCCGCAGCCAGGCCGTCGGCCGCTACGCCCGCCGCGGTCTGCAAGGCCTCCGCGGCGCCGCCGCCCCCGCGCTCCCGCCCGAGGACCTCGCCGCACTCGACGAACTCCTGGACGATCGCAGCCCGCGCGGCATCCTGCACCGCGACGACCTCGCCGTACGGACCGAGCGCACCGTCTGGGCCGCGCGCCGGACCTGACCCCGTCTGCCGTCCGCCTCGAGCCCGAGCCGTAGGCCGTCTACCGGGCGCACCCCGACTCGGCCGAATCGTCCCGCGATCCGGGCCATGGCCTGGTCGGACACCGCCCGCCGGGGGCAGGGGACGGGCCATGGCCCGCGGCCACCGCACGATCTTCGTCCGTCCGCACACCAAACGGTGATCACGCGGTGGCCGTACCCCTTCCCAGCCTGGCCCGCGGCAGGATCGCGAAACCGGACCGGAGTACCGGCGGACCGGGTCCCGCCCCGTGCGGCCGCGGTCAGCCCGGGAAGCGGTCAGCCCGGCCCGCGGTCACCCCGGCCCGCGGTTACCCCGGGAAGCGGCCCGTACTGCGCAGGTGCCAGCGGCGTTCCGCGTACGCCAGGTCGTCGCGCCAGAGGCGGGCCGCCGCGGCACGCATCAGGGGGCGCAGCAAGGGCGCGGCGGCCCTCGCGGCGGTGAAGCCCGGGCGGCCGGACGACGCCACCACCGCCTCGACGACCGCGGTGCGAGGCCTGCCGAGCGGGTCGGGCCCGAGCGGGGTGGCATGGGTCTCCACGACCGAGCCCTCCCCCTCGCCCTCGGTGATGTGCATGACGACCGTTCGGGGCTCGGGCGCCGTGAAGACGGCGGTGACCGGGACGACGACCCGGCCCGCCACCTTGAACGACACCTCCACCGCGAACGCGTCGTCGGCGTCCGCCGCCTCCGCCGCCTCCGCGTCCGGGCCTGCACCGGGGGCGCCGACCACCCGGAGGTCGACGAACGAGTACGGGTGGAACCAGCCACCGTGCCAGGGGTCGAGCCGGTTGGCCACCACGTCCTCCGGCTCGCAGACGCCGGTGCCGGTGTAGACGGACGACACGGCCGAGGACGGCCGCGGCCGCTCCGGAAGGACCGGGCGGTCCAGGGGCTCCTCGCCTCCGGCCTCGTCGAGGCGGACCCATGCCAGTACACCGTCGTCGTACGCCGGGAACGGCTCCCACCCGGCGAACGGCCCGCCGTTCAGGGCCAGTCCGTGCCAGTGGCAGATCAGCGTTCCGCAGCGCACGCGGCTGTCGCGCAGGGGCGCGCCGAGATGCGGGCAGGCGCCGGGGCCCGCGAGGAGCCGTCCCCCGCCGTCCCGCCAGGCGACCACCTCCACCCCTGCGACGGTCCGGCCGAACGGCGCGCCCGGCCGGACGGCGCGGGAGTCGCCGAGGACGTACCAGTTGCCCGACGGGCGGGCGAGCGCGCGCTTGAGGGCGCCGTCGACGAGGGCGGGGCGGGCGTCGCGCCAGGTGGGGGTCTGGCGTTCCCAGGCGGTGGCGGAGCGGCGCAGCCGCAGGGGCGTGCGGCCGCGTTCCCGGCCGCCGCCGGGACCGGTACGGAACGTCACAGGGCCCTCCCCTCCACACTGTTCCCGTCCTTCGCGGCCGGCATCCCCTCCGCGACCGTCTGCCGCTCCCCACCGGGCCGCTGCTGCCCGGCGGGGGCCGGCCACGGGTGCCGGGACTCCCACCGGGAGCGGCCTCCCGCCCTGCGGCGCGGTGCGGTGGCGCGGGCGGCGGCCACCCTGGCCAGTCCGTCCAGCGCCACCACGGCCCGGCGCACCGGCGGGACGACCGCGCGGCGGTGCAGGCAGGCGTAGCCGTCGTCGGCGATGGCCTTCAGGATGCCCCCGTACAGGACGAAAGCGGTGCGGATGCACGGCCGGGAGACCGGGTCCAGCATGGGCAGCCCCGGCGCGGCCTGCCGGTACACGCCGCGGGTGAGACCGGCGGCGTCCTCCAGGGCGGCGGTGATCCGGGGGTCGCGCCGGCCCGTGGCGCGGCTCCA
Source organism: Streptomyces spongiicola (assembly GCF_003122365.1). NCBI lineage: Bacteria > Bacillati > Actinomycetota > Actinomycetes > Kitasatosporales > Streptomycetaceae > Streptomyces > Streptomyces spongiicola. The sequence goes on along the minus strand of NZ_CP029254.1, from coordinate 6,151,669 downwards.
GAGGAGCAGGTCGCGGCCCACGCCGTGGGCGGCGAGCAGGTCGGCGGGGAGGTAGACGCGTCCGCGGTCCAGGTCCTCGCCCACGTCGCGCAGGAAGTTGGTCAGCTGGAAGGCGACCCCGAGGGCGGCGGCGTGCGGAGCGGCCTCCTCGCGGGGGACGACCGTACCGAGCACGGGCAGCATCTGCAGTCCGATGACGGCGGCGGAACCGTGCATATAGCGGCGCAGTTCACCGTAGTCGGCGTAGTCCGTCACCTCCAGGTCGCTGCGCATGGACGCCAGGAAGTCGGTGAAGTGGCGGTGGTCGATGCGGTAGCGGCGGGCCGTGTGCGCGAGGGCGTGGACGACGGGTTCGGGGCTGCGGCCGAGGCGCAGCCCGGCGTCGAGGCGCTCCGACAGCCGGTCCAGCGCCGTCGCGCGTTCCGCGGGGGTGGCGTCGCTGTCGAGGTCGTCGACGATGTCGTCGGCCCAGCGGGCGAAGCCGTACAGCGCGTGGACGGCGGGGCGCCGCTCGACGGGGAGCAGCCGGGTGGCGAGGAAGTAGGTCCTGCCGTGGCGGGCGTTGAGCCGGCGGCAGTCGGCGTAGGCGGCGCGCAGTCCGGGCTCGGTGATCCCGGCGGCGTCGAGTTCCCGGCGCGTCATGCGGTTCCGCCTTTCGGTGTGCGGAGGGTGTCGGTACGGGCCGTGCCGGGCGGGGGCGCACCGGCGCCCTCCCGGGGATGCGCCGCGGCCGGGTGCACGCCGGCTCCTGCGCCGGGGTCCGCCGCGGCCGGGTGCCCGCCGGCCCCCTCACCCGGGTTCGCCGCCACCGGGCGCGCGGCCGTGCCCTCGCCGGGGTTCGCCCCGGCCGCAGCCGGGCGGCGCGGGGCGGCGGCGGGCCGGTGTGCTCCGGTGATGCGGGCGGCGGCGAGCTTCCCCGAGATCAGGACGGTGGGCACACCGACTCCGGGGGTGGTACCGCAGCCCGCGAGGACGGCGTTCGCGGTGCCGTTGACGAGGTTGCGCGGGCGGAACGGGCCGGTCTGGGCGAAGGTGTGCGCCACCGAGAAGGGGGTGCCCGCGGCGTGGCCCTGCCGGGTCCAGTCGGCGGGGGTGACCAGGCACTCCTCCTCGATGGCCGCTTCCACGCCGGACAGTCCTCGGCGGTCGAGTTCGGCGAGCAGGCTCTCCCGGTAGCGGGGGGCCAGGTCCCGCCACCCGGCGGCGTCGGGGCCGATGTCGGTGTTGGGGCAGGGTGCGAGTACGTAGTGGACGTGGCGCCCGGGCGGGGCGAGGGCGGGGTCGGTGGCGGTGGGGCGGGTGATGAGGAGGGACGGGTCCGTCATCAGGTCACCGGTGCGCGTCAGTTCTCGGAAGGTGCTCTTCCAGGCGGTGCCGAACGAGATGGTGTGGTGGGCGAGTCCGGGCCAGGTCCGGTCGGTCCCGGCGTGCAGGACGACGGCGGACGGCGAGTGGCGAAGGGCCAGGGGCCGCCGCGGGCCGCGCCCGAGGAGCCGGTAGACGGCCGGCAGGTCGGGGGTGAGGACGACGGCGTCGCACGGCAGCCGCTCCCGGTCGGTGACCACGGCGGTGACGCGATCGCCGGTGCGCTCCAGCCCGGTGACGGTCCGTCCGTAGCGGAAGACCGCTCCCGCGTCGGCCGCCGCGTCCGCCATGGCGCGCGGCACGGCGTGCACACCGCCCTTCGGGAAGTGGACCCCGGCGACGGTGTCCATGTACGCGATGACCGCGTAGGCCGCGAGGGCGCGGGACGGGGCGACGCCGGCGTAGAGCGACTGGAACGAGAAGACCCGGCGCAGTCGTTCGTCGCGGAGGAAGCCGCCGATCCGGGCGTCGAGCCTGCCGAAGCCGCCGAGCGCGGCGAGCCGGGCGAGGTCGGGGGTGAGGAGTTGCAGGGGCGAGTCGAAGTTGGCGTCGATGAAGCGGCCGATCTGGGCCCGGTACAGCTTCTCCAGCCACTCGCGCAGGCGCCGGTAGCCGAGCGCCTCGCGCGCGCCGGCGAAGCGCTCGACCTCCGCCTCCATGGCGCCGGCGCCGGTGTGCACGTCCAGCGCGGTGCCGTCGGCGAACACCGCGCGGTAGGCGGGATGCAGCGGGAGGAGTTCCAGCCTCTCGGCCATCGAGTCGCCGACCGCGGCGAAGGCGTCCTCGAGGAGATCGGGCATGGTGACGACGGTCGGGCCGGTGTCGAACCGGTAGCCGCCCTGCTCGATCCGCCCGGCCCGGCCACCGGGCTGGAGGTCCCGCTCCACGACGGTGACGCTGCGTCCGGCGCCCAGGAGGTGCAGAGCGGCCGACAGACCGGCGAGCCCCGCTCCCACCACCACGACGTTGTCCGTGCGGCCCTGGACGGTCCTCATCGGCGGCTCCCGTCGACGGTGGTACCCGACCGCCGCCGCCCGGGCGCCCCGCCCGGTGGACGGGCGTGCCGGGGCGTCATATGGCCGGTGTGCCCCGGCGATGCGGAGGCGGCCGACGGAGCGGAAGGCGGAGCGGACCTCGTGGTGTCCACGGCCTCTGACACCGCGGACGCCTCTGCCGCCGCGGCCGCCGCGGTGTCAGAGGTGGCGGAGACCGCCGCGGCCGCAGAGACCGCAGAGGTGGCGGAGACGGCGGAGACCGCAGAGGTGGCGGAGGTGGCAGAGACGGCAGAGGTGGCCGGGTGTACGGCAGAAGGGGCAGCGGCAGGGGCGGGGGCCCCCGGCGCGGTAGTCGTGGAACCGGCGGGGGCCTGTGCGCCGGAAGCACGGGGCCCGCCCGGCACGGCAGCCGCCGGCCCCGCGGAGTCCGCATGGGCGGGGGAACCCGCGGGTGCCGTCACCCTGGCGAGCAGCGTGCGCAGATGGTGCGCCGCGACCGGGGACAGGGCGGCCGCGGACAGCCGCCGTTCCCCGGCCGCGAGCAGCCGGCCGATACGTTCCTCCACCACGGCCAGGGCACCGGTACCGACGAGGGCCTCCCGCACCCTCCGCAGCCGGTCCTCCGTCAGGTCCACATCCCCGAGGGAGCTTTCCAGCACCGACAGCGCGGCGCGGTCGCCCCGGGACTCGGCCCGCGCCCGGGCGACGGCGACGAGGTAGGTGAGCTTCCCCGAGCGTATGTCGTCGCCCGACGGCTTGCCGGTGACGAGCGGGTCGCCGAAAACGCCCTCGATGTCGTCACGGAGCTGGAAGGCGGTACCGGCGTAGCGGCCCGCCGCACACAGGTCCCGCGTCGCCCGCGCGTCGGCGCCCGCGAGCGCCGCTCCCAGTGACAGCGGCCTCGCGACCGTGTACTGGGCCGTCTTGAGACAGGCGGTGCGGATCGCCTGGGCGACGGAACGGGAACCGGTCGCCTGGCCGTGGAGGTCCAGGTACTGGCCCGCCACCATCTCGGTGCGCATGGCCCGCCAGTCCGCCAGTACCCGGCGGCGCACGGCGTCGTCGAAGTCCGTCCCGGCGACGATGTCGTCGGCCCAGGTGAGCGCGAGGTCTCCGGCCAGGACCGCGGCGGCGGAGGCGAACGGCACCGCCCCGGTACCCGGGAACGCGGCGCCTGGATAGCGCGCGGCCAACCGGGCATGGAACGACGGCCCGCCCCTGCGGCGCGGCGAGCCGTCCATCACGTCGTCGTGGACGAGGGCACAGCTCTGGATCAACTCCAGCGCCGCGGCCGTGCGGAGCGCGGCGGGTGCCTCCGCCTCGGCTCCACCGCAGGCCCGCATCGCCCACCACAGGAACTGGGAGCGCATCCGCCTGCCCCCGTCCAGGGTGAACCGTGCGAGCGGCCCGGCCACGTCCGCGGTGAAGACGCCGTCGAGTGCGGCGGCGTCCGCCACCCGGTCCTGCAACAGGACCTCCAGTCGGGCTCCCACCGCCGCGGGTACGTCGGCGTCGACCTCCTCGCAGAGGGAGGATGGTGGACCGTGCTCCTGCACGGTCGGGGTGGGTGCGGTTGCCCCGGGTCGCTGCATGCGTCCTCCGCGTCGTCGGCTGCCGTCTTTCGTCCTTCCGCGGAGAGGCGGCGTTCGGATGCGCCTGCTGTGACGCCGCGTACGGCGGGTGCCGGCGCCGACCAGTCGACCACGACGCGGCGCGATCGACAGAGGCAGACGTGCGGATGGCGCCCGCATCCGCCCGATTGCCTCATTGTGCCGCTCACGGCTCACGGCTCACGGCTCACGGCTCACGGCTCACGGCTCACGGCTCACGGCTCACGGCTCACGGCTCACGGCTCAGCATGTCCCGCACGGTGTGTCCCGCACACCCGCCTTACGCGTCGTCATACCGCACGCCGCACACCGCACACCGCACGGCACGCTTCACACCCGCGCACCCGCGCGCCCGCGCACCGGTGCCGCCGCCGTAGCGAGGACCCCGGCTCCCGCATCCCGGACGGCCACACCGGGCCGAGGACGCCGACTGCCGCCCCGGACCGGTACGACCGGGGGTCCCGACGGCAGCAAGCGAGGGACACGGGCCCGCCCGCCGTGGGTTCAGGGCGCCGACCGCCCGCGCCGGCGCTCCTGCTCCAGCAGTTCGGGGAGGTCGGCGAGCCGGTCGAGGCCGGCCACGGTCCGGGCCATGCGGTGGTTGCGGGAGAGCCGCTCCCGGTGCCGGTGGAGGAACGCCCAGTAGCCCGCGGTGTACGGGCAGGCCCGGTCGCCGACCCGCTCGGTGGGCCGATAGGCGCAGCCGCCGCACAGGTCGCTCATCCGGTTGATGTAGGCACCGCCCGAGGTGTACGGCTTGGTGGTCATCCGCCCGCCGTCGGCGTACTGGGACATCCCGACGACGTTCGGAAGCATGACCCAGTCGTAGCCGTCGACGAAGTTGCGGTGGAACCAGTCGGTGACCTGCGCCGGATCCCATCCTTCCTGCAGGGCGCGGCTGCCGAGGACCATCAGCCGCGGGATGTGGTGGGTCCATCCGGTGTCCCTGACCTGGGCCAGCACGGTGGACAGGCAGCGCGCGGTGACCGCGTCCGCGTCCAGGTCCGCGAACCAGTCCGGCAGGGAGCGGCGGTGGCGCAGCACGTTGCGGCGCCGGTAGTCCTCGCCGAAGTGCCAGTAGAGGTGCCAGACGTACTCCCGCCAGCCGGCGATCTGCCGGACGAAGCCCTCTGCCGACGCCACCGGTACCCCGCCCTCGCGCCAGGCCCGTTCGGCGCGCTCCACGCACTCGGCGGGGTCGAGCAGCCCCAGGTTGAGCGGTGCGGACAGCATGCTGTGGCTCATCCAGGGGTCGTCGGCGAGCACGGCGTCCTCGTACCTGCCGAAGGAGGCCAGCCGGTGCTCGGCGAAGCGGGCAAGGGCGGCCAGGGCCTCGGCGCGGGAGGCGGGGAAGAGCCGGGGCCCGTCGCGGCCCGTGAAGGAGACGTCGCCCGCGCGCTCCCAGGCGTCCAGGTCGTGCCGTACCTCTTCGTCGATCTCGTCCTCCCGTGCCGTCCACGGCGGCGGCACGCCGAGGGTCGACCGGCCCCGCGGCGGGGGTTCTCGGTTCTCGCGGTCGAAGTTCCAGCGGCCGCCCGCCGGTTCGCCGCCGTCCATCAGCAACTCGTGGCGACGGCGCACCCAGCGGTAGAAGTCCTCCAGCCGCAGGGGCCCGCCGCGTTCCGCGGCCCAGGCGGCGAAGTCCTCGTGCGGCACGAGGAACCCTCGCGCGGGGACGGCGTCGACGTCCGGCAAGGCGGCGACGAGGCGCGCGGCCGCGTGGGAGGTCGGGTGGCAGACCGTGGTACGGGTGCCGCCCGCGGCTCGTGCCAGGCCCTCCCGGTAGGTGCCGGCCTTCACGTACCGCACCCGGTCGCCGAGTTCGGCGGCGCGGTGGCGCATGGCCGAGAGCACCAGATGGGCCTTGGCCCGGTGGAAGCTCCTCCGGCGGAACACGGCACGGGACTCGATCATGAGGATGGGGGCGTCCTCGTCGGGGCCGTCGGCTCCCGGCTCGGTGAAGTGCGGTCCGAGCTGGTCCCCGAAGACCAGGTGCGTACGGGGTGCGCGACGGGACATCTGCCCTCCTGTCAGCCCCTGGGCAGGGCCATGATGACGTCAACCGCGGAACCGAGGCCGTGCAGCCGCACGGTCCCCGGATACGCTCCGCCCGCCCAGCCGGGCCCGGCGAGCAGAAGCGAGGTGCGCTTCCGGGCGCCCTTCACCCCCCAGTGGACGCCGGAGACGATCCGCACCAGCGAACGGTCGGCGGTCGACCGGGACTGGGCCCAGAGCACCACGGCGGCCGGGCCGAGCCGGCGCACCGCCTCGTGAAGCGCGTCGGCGGGCAGCGCCGCTCCGAACATCCGGGCGGGCACTCCGCGTTCGCAGAGCGCCGCGGCCAGGGCCTCGATCGGAAGGCTGTGCTGCTCGCCCGGCACACAGGCGAGCACCACCGGTGGCACGTCCGCGCGCTCCCTTCCCCGTTCCCGTACCCGTGCGGGCCGTACCCGTGCGGGCCGCACCCGGCGCAACGCCGACGAGACATGCCAGGAGAGCAGGTGCTCGACCTCGATGTAACGCTCACCCGACGTCGCCCATTTGCGGCCCACGGCGTGCAGGGTGGGGGCGATGACGTCCTCCCAGGCGGTGACGAGACCGTGCTCGGCGATCACGGCGTCCAGCAGGGCGTCGACGGCGGGGGCGTCGAGACGGACGGCGGCGCGTGCCAGCCCCCGGCACTCCTGCCGCACGTCCCCGAGGGGCAGGGCGTTCGGTCCGCCGGGCGCCCGCGTCGGGGAGGCGGCCTCCCGCCCGGGCCGGCCCGTCTCCCCGGTCCGGCCCGTCCGGCCCGTCTCCCCGCTCTGGCCGCGGCGCGGGACCGTCGCGGAAACGCTCATCGCCGCGCGCGCGGCCTCAGCGGGCGGGACGCCCTGCGCGGTGAGCCGGCACATCTCCTCGAGCAGGGCGATGTCCTCGGGCGTCCAGCGGCGGTGCCGGCCGTCCTCGCGGGTGGCCGGGCCTATCGCGTAGCGCCGCTCCCAGGAACGCAGGGTCGTGGGCGCGACACCGAGCCTGCGGGCGACCGCACCGGTGCTGAGCGCGGCGGTCACGCCGTCCTCTGCCAGGCCCTCCGGGCGGCTGTCGGCCTCCACCCGTCCCATGGTACGGCGCCCGGCCGAGACGGACCGCCCGTCGCAACCCGTGCCCGCCCCGTGCCCGCCGCCTGCCCGCCGCCTGCCCGCCGCCTGCCCGCCGCCTGCCCGTCGCCACCGCCGTGCCGCCGACGCCCGCCCGCCCCCTACCCGTCGCCCGTCACCGCCGTGCCGCCCGACGCCCCGGCCCAGCGGCGGTGCACCGCACGCACCCCTTCCGGAGGGGCAGCCGAACGGCCCGCAGCCGGGGCCGTGGCCCGGGCGACGCGGTCCGATCCGGCGCCCGCGACAGCCCCGTTGCGCCCTCCGCGGGGTGCGCCCGTCGCCGTCAGCGTCCTCCCTCCGCGCGTCCCGTTCCCGCCGGTGCCGGCCGGCGGCCGCCCGCTTCGAGCGGATGCCCGCAGGGGCCGTCACCCGGCCCCGGTCGGCCGGCCCCGGTCACCCGGCTTCCGTGAGCCGGTTTCCGTCAACCGGTTTCCGTCAACCGGTTTCCGTCAACCGGTTTCCGTCAACCGGCCTCACGGGCGTGTCTGAACCGTGCGAGCCCGTCGGCGAGGTCCACGATCGGGTCGGGGTAGTCGAGCCGGGCCCGTACGGCGTCGGGGAGCTTCCACGGCTCGTGCACGGCGGATCCTTCGACATCCTCCAGTTCGGGCACCCAACGGCGCACATAGCTGCCCTCGGGGTCGTAGCGGTGGGCCTGGCGCACGGGGTTGAGCACCCGGTTCGGCCGGGTGTCCGTACCGGTGCCCGCCACCCACTGCCAGTTCAGCTGGTTGTTGGCCAGATCGCCGTCGACCAGCAGTTCCAGGAAGTGCCGTGCGCCGACCCGCCAGTCGACGTACAGCGTCTTCGTGAGGAAGCTCGCCGCCAGCAGCCGCCCGCGGTTGTGCATCCACCCCTCGTGGCGGAGCTGGCGCATGGCGGCGTCGACGACGGGATAGCCGGTGCGGCCGGCCTTCCACGCCCGGACGTCCGCGTCGGCCCGCCCGCCCGAACGCCATCGGTCGTGCCGCCCACGGTAGTCGGCGGTGGCGGACGCGGGCCGGGCCGCGAGCACCTGGTGGTGGAAGTCGCGCCAGCACACCTGCCGTACGAAGCCCTCGGCGCCCGGACCGCCCACGGCGCGGGCCCGGTGGACGGCCTCGCCCGGGGAGAGGGTGCCGAAGTGCAGATGGGGCGAGAGCCGGGAGGTCGCGTCGCCCGCCAGGTCGTCATGCCGCTCGTCATAGCGGGCGAGGCCACCGCGCGCCCAGGCGTTCAGCCGTTTGCGGGCCTCGCGCTCGCCCCCGCGGGCGAGCCCGTCCGACACTCCCCCGGCCTTCTCCACGTCCTCGCGTGAGGGCACCGGCTCGGAGCGGAGCCCGTCGGGCACCCGGATCGTGCGCGGCGCCGCGAGCACCCCGCGAAGCTCCTCCTGTGACCAGCGGCGGTGGTACGGAGTGAACACGGCGAAATGGTCCGAGCCGGACGGGACGACGGCCCCGGGCGCCAGGGCGGTGACGACGGCGTCGTGGACGCGAAGCGTACGGCCGTCCTCCTCCAGTGCGAGACGCAGGCGCTCCTCTCGGGCGTGGGCGTAGGCGCTGACGCCGGCAGCCATGTGGACCCCGCCTGCGCCGGCCTCCCGCGCCACCGCGCGGACCTCCTCGACGACGTCGCCGGAGCGGACGACGAGGCGGCCGCCCCGGTCCCGCAGGCCCTCGTCGAGGTCGGTGAGGCAGTCGGCGAGGAACGCCGTCCTGTTGGGAGGCGAGAAGCCCGCGGCCTCGATGCCGTCGTCGCGCACGAAGAGCGGCACCACGTCGTCCGCCGCCCCGAGCGCGGCGCGCAGCGGCGGGTGGTCGTGCAGGCGCAGATCGGAGGTGAAGAGGACGACCGCGGTGTTCATGATGCTCCTGAGGACGGGACGGCCCCTCGGTACGGGGGCGGGAGGGGACGGATCGAAGCGGACGGAAGGGTTCACGGCAGGCGGCGGCGGACGGCAGCAGGAGGCGGACGTGGGCGGCACGACGGCCGAACCGGACGGCCCGGAGGGATCGCAGAGCCCGGGGGAATCGGGGGGCCGGGGGAATCGGGGGGCCGGAGAATTCGGAGGTCACACAGCCGGAGGTCACACAGCCGGAGGTCACAGGATCGCGGCTTGGTGAAGGATGTCGCGGCCCCGCACCGCGCGGCAGCCGCTCCTCCCGGTCTGGCCCCTGACCCGTCCTGCCGCCCACGGCCTTCCCCCGGGCCGGCGCACCCGGCGCCCGCCCCGCTGCCGTTCCGCCCGGGCTGTCCCACCGGAGGCCTTCCCACGACGAACACCGGCCGGATGAACCGGCCAGGGGAGCCGGGGCCGCGGCCGGGGCCGTCCCCTGCCGGACCGCCGGATGCACCCGTCAGCCGGCCCGTGAGGACGGTGCCTCCTCCGGCACCGGATCCGGTGCGCCGGGGCCCGCCGCGGCGGCCTTCTCCGCGGCCCGCGCGATGTTGCGCGCCATGCCTCCGAAGACGACCGCGTGGAAGGGGGAGACGCTCCACCAGTACACGTGCCCGAGCAGCCCGCGCGGGTGGAACAGCGCCCGCTGGCGGTAGCGGGTGCGGCCGCCTTCGCCGCGCTCGGCGCACATCTCCAGCCAGGCGAGACCGGGTAGCCGCATCTCGGCCCGCAGCCGCAGCAGGCGGCCCGGCTCGATCTCCTCGACCCGCCAGAAGTCCAGCGAGTCGCCCACCCTCAGCCGCGCGGCGTCCCGGCGTCCGCGGCGCAGTCCGACGCCGCCGACGAGCCGGTCGAGCCAGCCCCGTACCGCCCAGGCGACCGGGAAGGAGTACCAGCCGTTGTCACCGCCGATCCCCTCGATGACCCGCCACAGGTCCTGCGGTGAGGCGTCGACGTCCAGCGCGCGACGGTCGGTGTAGAGGCTGCCCCCGGCCCAGTCGGGGTCCGTGGGCAGCGGGTCGCTCGGCGCCCCGGGCGGGGCGGCGGAGGACCAGCGGGTGGCGACCTGCGCGTCGCGCACCCGCTGCAACGCCAGCTTCAGGGCTGAGTCCAGGCCGGTCGGGCCTTCGGGCGGGTCGGGTACGTAGCGGGCGATGTCGTGCTCCCGGCAGACGACCTCGTGGCGCAGCGACTCGGCGAGGGGCCGGGCGAGGGACGGCGGCACGGGCGTGACGAGGCCTATCCACAGGCTGGACAGCCGCGGTGTCAGCATCGGCACGCCCAGGATCAGGCGACGGGGAAGCCGGGCCACCTCGGCGTAGCGCCGCATCATCAGCTCGTACGTCACCACGTCCGGCCCGCCGATGTCGAACGAGCGGTTCACGTCCGCCGGCATCCCGGCGCTGCCGACGAGGTAGCGCAGCACGTCCCCGACTGCGATGGGCTGGACGCGGGTGCTCACCCAGCTCGGGGTGACCATGACGGGCAGCCGTTCGGTCAGGTAGCGCAGCATCTCGAAGGACGCGGAGCCGGAGCCGATGACCACGGCCGCGCGCAGTACCGTCGCGGGCACGGGCGAGCGGAGGAAGATCTCGCCGACCTCGGCGCGGGAGCGCAGATGGGGGGAGAGTTCATGCCCGGGCACCGCGGCGGGCGTCAGACCGCCCAGGTAGACGATCCGCCCCACGCCCGCGGCACTCGCCCGCTCGGCGAACGCCGCGGCGGCCTCGCGGTCGGCCTCCTCGAACGACGCCCCGGAGCGGAGCCCGTGGACGAGGTAGTACGCCACGTCCACGTCCCGCAGCGGATCGTCGAGCGAGCCGGGGTCGCTGACATCGCCGCGGATGACCTCGACATCCCCGGCCCAGGGGAGGTCGCGCAGTTTCCCGGGCGAGCGGGCCATGCAGCGGACCCGGTATCCGGCGTCCAGCAGCGCGGGCACCAGCCGACCGCCGATGTACCCGGTCGCGCCCGTCACGAGACAGCGCGGCCCCGCGGAGTCCCGGCCGTCGCCCCGTCCACTCATGCGAACCTCCGATTCCCGCGGATGCACGGACCGCCCGCTCTCCTGTCACCTTGCCTCGCGAAGGATGCTTCCGCTCGGGGAGGGGCGGCGGATGCGGAACGACAGCGGAGCAGTCGAGCCGCGAAGCAGCGGAGCAGTCGAGCCGCGGAGCAGCGGTACGGGCCGGCCGGGCCGCCGGCACCTGCGGCCCCACCTCCCTCCGGTCGGTCGCCGGCTCTGCCGGAGGGCATGGGTACGGCACACGCGAGGGAGCGCCCGGCCGACGCGGCCGGCGGCGCTGAGTGCCGTCCCCCGTACGGCACGCGTCGGCTACGCCGCGGCGAGCGGATCCGGCGCAGGGTGCGGATCCGGCGCAGCGTGCGGATCGCGGCCCTTCCACCCGGCGTGTCGCGCATCCCGGCCGAACACCGCCCGTGGAACGGGGTTTACACCGGACCCCGCCGGTAACCCTCAGTAGCACACAGTCGCCAAGAGAGACGAGAATCCCCGTCCGCAGATCTTCCACACCCACAGATCCCCGTAGAGGAGGACGTCATGTCGATCGGCGCGCTTGCCATCCTCGGGGTGGCCGCCGTCATGATCCTCGCACTCGTCATGGCACGGCCCGTGCGGCGCACACCCCCCGGACGCCTCCGCCCCGGGCTCGACCGGCCCCGGCTGAGGCCCATGAGCCGGAGCGAGGCAGACCAGTACCTGGCCCAATGGTCCGTGATCTCGGAGCAGTTCGTGGAGTCACCCGGCGAGGCGACGGCCAGGGCCCGTCAACTACTGGACACGGTGGCCACGGTGCGCGGACTCCCCACCGCCCCGCAGGAGCTGCGGACGCGCGCCCTGGGCACGCTGTTCCCCGGTCACGCCGAGGCTGCCCGCAGGCTGCGCGAAGCCTCCGAACTGGCGGCGGCGGGGAAGGGGGACATGGAGACCATGCGCCAGGCGATGCTGGCCGGCCGTGCGCTGCTGGCGGAACTGGTGACGGCCGCGCCCCGCGTTCCCGACGTGGCACCGGTCTCGCAGCGCAGGACCGTGCCGGGCCGGCGGGTCCCACCACCGCGCTCGGCGACCCTCCATCCCTGAGGCCCGCTGCTCCGTACGGCACGGATGCCCGATGTGCTGTTGTCCGAGGTGGTGACGCCTGAGGTGGTGGGACCCGAGGAGGTGGGACCCGAGGCGCTGCTGTCCAAGGTGCTGGGGCCCGCCCGAGGCGCCGGTGTCCTCAGGTCCACGAGTCCGTGAGGCCCTCGCTCTCCCGCGAGAGGCACTCCATGGCACCTCGCGCCCCGAAGCCCACGCGGCCGCGGGATCGGGCCGCCGTGAGTTCCGCCGGGCCGAGGCATGCCGTCCCGGCACGACGGTAGGGGGTGGTCGGCGGCCCTCGGCCGGAGCCCGGACCGCCGGCACGGGCACGGGCACCGCAATCGGCACCGGCACCGGCACCGGCACCGGCGGAGCGTCCGGCAGACCGGGAGGGTGCGTCCCCCGGTCGGGGGACGCACCCTCCCGGTCTGCCGGCGCGACGGCGTGCCTGCCTGCGCCCGGCCCTCGGTCGCACCGGCCCGTGGAGGGCCGGATCGGACGGCACCAGGCGAACACCTCTCGGCCGCCGGGTGAGGAAGGCATTCTTCTGGGTAAGCGGCTTTCGCGGAACGCGAATTGCCCGGGGCAACGAGAAGCACGCGGGGGTGACCATGCTGTCAGGCGACGTGGCCGGGGACCACCGGCCTGCGCGGCCACCGGTGCCGGCGAGCGCGGCCGCCGCCCGCGACCAGGTCGAACGGCTGCTGGAGGAGCACTTCCGGGGGGCACCTCGACACGGGGCGCCGACGGTGGCCCTGACAGACGCTCTGCTGGTCGCCTCGGAGTTGGTGACCAACGCGATCCGGCACGGGGGCGGTGTCACCGGCTTCGCGGCCCGGGTGACCGGCGAAGGGCTGGTGCTGACGGTGCGGGACCGCAGCCCAGAGGCGCCTACCGTGCGTCTCCGCACCGAGGGACACGCGTTTCCCATGGGCGGCTACGGCTGGCCGCTCGTCCAACGGCTCGCCACCCGCATCCACATCGCGCCGGTGCGCGAGGGGAAGACCATAAGGGTCCTTCTCCCCCTCACCCCGGACCCTTCGCCGGAACCCGGCCCGTCCCGTTCACGCTGACCCCCGCGGATGAAGTTCGCACCGACGTCCCACGCGTGAAGGGGGTGCCCGGGCACCCCGTTGCCCGCGGGTGGGACCGGAGGAGCACCTCCGCGCAGAGACCTCCCCTCGACCGGCCCGGACACCCCGCTCCGGGCACCCAGGTCCGGCGGAGACTCACCCCGCCCGGAGACTCACCCGGCCCGGGCACCCAGGTCCGGCGGAGACTCACCCCGCTCCGGACACCCCGGCCCGGAGACTCATCCGGCCCGGAAGACGCCTCGCCGTCACCGGAAGCCGCGCGCATGGCTCGGCACCGATCCCGTCCCCCCTCACCTCCGTTCCCACCGCCCATCCGCGCCCTCTCCGCGCCCCTCCCCGCCCTCTCCGCGCCCGCCCCGCGCCCGCCCCGCGCCCCTCCTCGCCCTCGGCGCGCGGGATCGGGCCTGGGCTGGTTCGCTGGACTGCGGGGGCCGTCCGAGCTGTCCTGGGAGAGATCCGGATGAGTACCTATCGAGTCGCGCAGGTCACCACCGCCCGAGGGCCGTTCGAGGTCGTCGAGCGCGAGGTGCCGCAACCCGGTCCCTGCCATGTGCGGATCACCGTCGAGGCCTGCGGAATCTGCCACAGCGACGCCTTCTTCGTGGCTGCCGCGCTGCCGGGTGTCACCTTCCCGGTGGTCCCCGGCCACGAGATCGCCGGACGCATCGACGCCCTGGGCGACGGCCTCCAGGGCTGGGGCTGGGAGGTCGGCGACCGGGTGGCCGTCGGCTGGTTCGGAGGCAGCTGCGGTCACTGCGTCTCCTGCCGGCGGGGCGACTTCATCGTGTGCGAGAACCTCAAGGTGCCGGGATGGGCGTACGACGGAGGCTTCGCGGAGTCCGTCATCGCGCCGGTCGACGCCCTGGCACGGATTCCCGACGCGCTGACGGCCGCCGACGCGGGGCCGATGGCCTGCGCCGGAGTGACCACCTACAACGGGCTGCGGCGCAGTGCGGCCCGGCCGGGCGATCTCGTCGCCGTGCTCGGTATCGGCGGTCTCGGCCACCTCGCGGTGAAGTACGCGGTCGCGATGGGCTTCGAGACCGTGGCGATCGCCCGCGGAGCGGAGAAGGCCGGCCTCGCCCGGCGGCTCGGCGCCCACCACTACGTCGACAGCACGGCCGGCACGTCCGTCGCCGAGGCCCTGCGGACCCTCGGCGGTGCCAGGGTCGTCCTCGCGACGGCGGCCAACTCGGCGGCCATCACGGCCAGTGTGGACGGGCTGGCGCCTCGCGGCGAGTTGGTGGTGATCGGCGCAGATCCCAAGGCGCTGGGCATCAACCCGCTGCAACTGCTGATGAGCGGCCGGGTCGTCCGCGGCCACCCGTCCGGCACCGCACAGGACGTACAGGACGTGTTGGAGTTCAGCGCCCTGCGCGGGATCCGTCCGACGGTCGAGACCCTGCCGCTGGCCTCGGTCGGCGAGGCGTACCAGAGGATGCTGTCGGGCGGCGCCCGTTTCCGGATGGTACTGACCTCGGGCTGACCGGCCCCTCGGCCCCACCGGCCCGATCACCATCGGGGTACCGGCCGCATGTCGTTCGCGTATGGTGGCGGCACCGAGCGCGCCCCCTTCCCCGGCAGTCTCACGAGCGGACGTTCTCCATGACCACTTCACGCGATCTGATGATCATCGCAATGGACGCGGCACCGGGCCGCCACGTCGAGCAGGGCGATCTGTCACTCGCGCTCGCGGCGGCTGAGGTCATCGACCTGCTCGCCGTCGAGGCCGCCACCCTGGACGGCGACCGCATCGTGCCCGGCCTCGGCCCTGCCACAGACGATCCGCTGCTGAGCCGGGCCGTTTCGTCCCTGGTCCGACAGGCTCCGTACGAACCGGTCGGCGACTGGCTCTGGCGCAGGGGCCGGGGCCTGTCCGCGGAGTATCTGGCCGTGCTCGAGGCGGAGGGGCTCTTCGGGCGGCAGCGCCGCCGCGGGCTGTTCTCCCGGGCGCGCCGGGATGTGCCGGCCGACACGCCCGCCCGGCGCGCGGCGGTGGAACGGCTCGCCTCGGCCGAGCCGGTCCTGGCGGCACTGGCGTCGGCCCTGGGGCTTTACGACGCCGGCGTACCCGGCGTATCCGTCGTACCCGGCACAGCCCACGGGTGGGACGGGCGGGACGGGCGGGACGGGCGGGACGGGCGGGACGGGCGGGACGGACACCAGGACCCGGTCGGAAGCGACCGAGTCGGAGATGACCGGAACGGGAGGGACGGAGTCGATGCCCCGGACGGACACGACGGAACCGGGCGGGGGCTCCTGGACGGGACGCCCGAAGGCGACGGGAGCGGCCGGGAGACCGGAAGGCGGGAGGTCCGGGAGGATGTCGGCTCCGGCGGCTCCTCCGGCGGCTCCTCCGGCACCTCGACCGGCGTGTCGGACGACGTCGACACCGTGCTGGCGGCCGTGCTCGACGCCCTGACGGAGTTGCAGGCGATCCGGCATCGACGCGCCATCGAGCAGGCCGCGTTCGACAACGTCTGGCGAGGCTAGTGCCGCGTCGGGCGACGTTCGCCCCGTCGCGACGCCCGGCACGGCGACTCGCCGCGTCGCCGAACCAACCGGGTAGGCCCACTGCGAGGCCGATCCGGCGCATGGCACCGCACCGCACCGGACGCCGCCGAAGGGCAAACCCTGCCTGACGCGGCACTAGGACCCGCCGGGCAGCGCCCCCGCACGCGCTTCCGGCGGCCGCCCTGCCGCCGCCCCGCCGCCGCCCCGCTGCCGACCTCCGCCGCCGCCCTGCCGACGTGGGCACGAGCCGGCGCGGGGGCAGGGGCCGACGCCGGGGCATGGGACGGCGGAGCTCCGGGACTCAGGTGGCGGTGGGCCGGGCCGGTCGGCGGCCGTGCGGGCGGGCGAGGTTGTCCGGCAGCAGGATGAGCCCGAGCTGCTCCTCCGTCAGCAGGCCCTTGTCGAGGACGAGTTCGTGGACGCTGCGGCCGGTGCTCAGCGCCTCCTGGGCGACGGCGGTGGCCTGCTCGTAGCCGATGTGCGGGTTGAGAGCCGTCGCCAGGCCGATGGAGCGGGAGACGAGGTCCGCGAGGTGCTCCCGGTTGGCGGTGATGCCGGTGACACACCGCTCGGCGAGGGTCAGACAGCCGGCCCGCAGATGGGTCAGGCTCTTCAGCAGGCTGTGGGCGATCACCGGTTCGAAGGCGTTCAGCTGGAGCTGCCCGGCCTCGGCGGCCATGGTCACGGCCATGTCGTTGCCGACGACCTCGAAGGCTATCTGGTTGACGACTTCGGGGACGACCGGGTTGACCTTGCCGGGCATGATGCTCGAACCTGCCTGCACCGGAGGCAGGTTGATCTCGGCGAAACCGGCGCGCGGCCCGCAGGACAGCAGCCGCAGGTCGTTGCAGGTCTTGGAGAGCTTGACGGCGATCCGCTTGAGCACACCGGACAGCTGGACGAAGGCACCGGCGTCCTGGGTGGCCTCGACGAGGTCCTCCGCGACGGTCAGCGGCAGGCCGGTGACGGCCCGGAGGTTCCGGACGGCCGTCTCCGCGTACCGGGGATGGGCGTTGAGCCCGGTGCCGATGGCCGTACCGCCGAGGTTGATCTCGCGGATGAGTTCACGGGCCTCGGTGAGCCGCTTGTGGTCCTCGCCGAGCATCACGGCGTACGTCGCGAACTCCTGGCCCAGGGTCATGGGCACCGCGTCCTGAAGCTGCGTACGGCCCATCTTGAGGACGTCGGCGAACTCCTCGGCCTTCGCGTCGAAGGCCGCACGCAGCACCTCCATCGCGTCCAGCAGCCGCTGGGCGGCGAGGTCGAGGGCGATCTTCACGGCAGTGGGGTAGACGTCGTTGGTGCTCTGGCCGGCGTTGACGTCCTCCAGCGGGTGCAGCCTCGTGTACTCGCCCCTGCGATGGCCGAGGAGTTCCAGGGCCCGGTTGGCGACGACCTCGTTGGCGTTCATGTTCGTGGACGTGCCCGCACCGCCCTGGATCACGTCGACCACGAACTCGCGGTGGAGTTTCCCGGCCCGTATCTCCTCGCACGCGGCGACGATCGCCGCCGCCTTGACCCCGTCGAGCAGGCCGAGTTCGCGGTTGGCGAGCGCCGCGGCCTGCTTGACGGAGGCGAGGGCGGTCACGAGGTCCGGATAGGCCGAGACGGCGGTGCCGGTGATGGGGAAGTTCTCGACGGCCCGCAGGGTGTGGATGCCGTAGTAGGCGTCCGCGGGGACGTCGCGCTCGCCGAGCAGGTCGTGCTCGCGTCGGAACGTGCCGCCGGGGGCTTCGTCGCGGGGGTCGTCGGAGGGGAGTCGGTCGTACGTGGGCATGGCGCTGCGGGCTTTCGTGTCGGGTGGCGGGTACGCGAGGGGGCGGATACGGGGACGCGGCGGGTATGCGGAGGGGAGGTGACGGACAAACGGACTCGACGGACAAACGGACTTGACGGACACACGGACACACGGATGCACGGACACACGGACATGACGGGTAGGCGGAGGTGGCGGATACGGGTAGGCGGAGGGGACGGACACACCGACGTGGCGGCTACGCCTGCGCGGGGGCCGGACGCCTGCGGCAGCGGGCCCGGGCGGCTCGGGCGGGCGGATGGGCGGCTCGGGCGGGCGGATGGGGGGGAGTCCCGCCCGGCCTTCGGACGGACGGAGGACCTCCGCGACGGGCCGTACGTGTGTACCCGCCGTACGTGCTGTACGCGCTGTACGCGCTGTACGCGCTGTACGTACCGCGGGGCTGTACGCGCCGTACGCAACCCCGGCGGGCGCGCGACGACGGCTGCGGCACCTCACCGCATTGCCGGATCGCCCGAATACACCCGGTATGAGGACATCCCTCCGCCTCCGGCTCCGGCTCCGGCTCCGTCTCCGTCTGGCGATGCGTCGCATCCGGCGCCGAGCGCTGGTCCACCGGGGGCTTCGGGTCAGCCCTCAGACGCGGGCCAGGTCCGTCGGGATGGCGCCGGCGGCCGCCGGTTCGCCGAGCGCATGGCGCAGCAGCCGCGCTCCTTCCCGGGGGTCGGCGGTGGCGAGCAGCGCGCTCACCACGGCGATCCGGGCCTGACCGGCGCGGAGGGTCCCGGTCGGCACGGCGCCCGCGGCCACGAGGTCCACGGCGCCGCCATAGGTGTAGATCTCGGTGACCGGGCCGGCCTGCACCCGGGTGGTCAGCGCGACGAGCACGCCGCGGGAGGTGGCGGCGGCGACGGCCTCGGCGATCTCCGGGGTCGCGTTCCCCGCCCCGGTGGCCACCAGGACGATGCCCCGGGCCCCGGCGTCGAGCGCGGCGTTGAACATCAGGGCGTCGGCGTCGCAGTGGTGCATGACCATGTCCACACGGGGAACGGCGGCCTCCGGGACGGCGGGCAGCGGAAGCGCCGCCGGGCGCAGCGGTCGGCGCAGGACGGAGACCCTGCCGAAGCCGATGTTCCCCAGACGGGTGCCGGAAGGGTCGGCGAAGGCGTCGGGGGCGAGGGTCTGGGTCTTGACCGTGCCTCGGGCCGGATGCACCTTGCCGTCGAAGACGATCACAACGCCAAGGCCCCGGGTCGTCGCAGCGGTCAGCAGGGCGTCGTGGAGGTTGCCGGGTCCGTCGCCGTCCACCGCCCCGAGGGGCAGCTGGGCGCCGGTGAAGACCACCGGGCGCGGGTCGTCGTGGTGGAGGTCCACCAGGAAGGCGGACTCCTCGAGGGTGTCCGTGCCGTGGGTGACGACGATGCCGTCGACCCCGGGGTCCTCGAACACCTCGTGGACGGTGCGGAGGAGGGTCAGCTGGTGGCGGGTGGTGAGCCGGGCGCTGTTCACGCTGCCGAGGTCGACGACCTCGGCGCTGACGCCCTCCGGCAGCGGGGCGGTGGCCATGACCTCGCCGCCGGCGGCCGCGGCGGCGAATCCGGCTCCCTGCCGGCGGCTGGCTATCGTCCCTCCGGTACTGATGACGACGATCCGTCCCACAGTGCGCGTTCCTCCTCGGTTCGGGGGCGTGCCCCGGGGCGGCTGTTCCCACGAAACGCGCGGCCCGGCCCCACTCGTGGCTCCGGCCGGGCAGCGCCCCATGGCTGACTCCGGCGGCGGCCGGAGCGGCGGCCGCAATCATAGAAGTTCTCGTGCGCAATGTGTTCGCGACTTCAGCCACCCCTTCAGCGTCGCCATGGTGGATGATTGCGTCATGGACGAGATCGACAGGGCAATCTTGCGCGAGCTCCAGAACGACGGCCGGCTGAGCAACCAGGAACTGGCCCAGCGCATCGGCCTCACCCCCTCCCCCTGCATGCGCCGCGTCCGGCAGTTGGAGCAGGACGGCGTGATCCGGGGCTACCGGGCGGTCATCGACCCTGACGCCGTCGACCGGGGGTTCGAGGTGCTGGTCTCCATCGAGGTAGCGCGCGACCGCGAGGTGGTCGAGTCCTTCGAGGCGGCCCTCCAGGACATTCCGGACGTGATCGAGGCGTACCGCCTCTTCGGCAGCCCGGGGTGTCTGCTGCGTATCGCGGTGAGCGACCTCCGGGCCTACGAACGGCTGTGGATCGAGCGGTTGACGGCGCTGTCCGGTGTCACCGAGGTCAACTCGCAGATCATCATGAAACGGATCAAGGAACCGCGTGGACTGCCGGTGGACGGCTGAACCGCACCCTCGAACCACCGACGGACTGAACCGCCCCCTCACACACACGGACCGGCGGTGGGAAGCCGGACCGCCCCCGCGGACCGCCGACGGGCAGCCGGGCCGCCGACACGCGCGCGACCGGAACTCCCCGTGAACGCCGGGCGCCCGCGCCGAGGAGCGCCGCCCCGACCCGCGCCCGACCGGAGCCCGCCCCGCGTACCGTACGCACCCGAACGGGACCGACCCGCGCACCGTACGAACCCGAACGGAGCCAACCCCCGCACCGTACGCACCCGACCGGGACCGACCCGCGCCCGGGTGACGGCACCCCCTCGGGTCCGTGCGCCACCACCCCGACCCCGACCGCCGCCCCGACCGCCGCCCCGACCGCCGCCCCGACCGCGGGACCGGGTACGGGTACGGGCCGCACACCGACTCCCGACTCCCCGGCTCCCCGGCTCCCACGCGCCGCAGCACCGGGCGACGGCGGCACGGCGGGCATCGAGGCGGAGTCCCACGGGCAGCACCGGATCGCTTCCGCTCCCGGCCCGTCCCGATGCGCCGCCGTGCGCCCCGTTACCAGGCGTCGTGGACGGCGTTAGCCGTACCGCGAACGGACGCCCACGGGTGGCAGCGGAATGCGACGCGAACCAGGCTGACTACACCACATAATGCGAAATCCGCAGAAATCAACCGAAAACCGTGGCAAAGGAACGGTAATGTTCGGCCCGGCGCAGCACTGACATCCAAGGAGTTGGGCAGTGATCTCACGTGTGTCAGCGGGCATTCTGCTGATCTGCGCGGTGCTGCTGCACGTGGTGACTCCGCTGTGCGCCAACCCCGGCACACCCCGGGCCGAGGCGGCCGTCGTCTCCGCCGAGAACAGGAACCCCCACACCGCGGTCATCGTCGCCAGCGCCGACGGCGCCGGGCTCCATCACGACGAGTACGAACCGCGCAACCACCCCTCGCGGCTCGCCCCGCTCAGCACCCATGCCCCCGCCGGGCACGGCGGGGGCAGCACCGGCCAGGGCGGCGCCCCGGACGAGACCGCCGGCCCGCCGCCCGCCGCCTCGGCCGGCACCGCGAGACACAGCCGGAACCCGGGCGCCGCACCGGCGCCGACCCTGAGCGGCCTGCAGTCGTTCCGCTGCTGACCGGCAGGTGCGCCGCCGGGCACCGTCCTGCCGAGTCCCCGGGCAAGCCCAGGGGACACCCATGGAAAGCCCAGGGAAGCCCCATGGCAAGCCCCGGGGAAACCCCGGGGAAGCCCCAGGGGCGCAGGCCCGGTGCCGGTCGACGCCCTGTGACAGGACGTCGACATCGCGGCGGCGCACCCCTCTTCGACAGAGCAGACACCCTCCGCATCGAAGAGACCGAGGTAAGACCGTCATGCAGTCACTCGTAGAGAACGCCCGCCGGTTCCCGGCACGGATCGCCGGCCGGCAGGACGCCTACGCGGCGCTCGCGCGGGGGCAGCGCCCCCAGGCGCTGTTCATCACCTGCTCCGACTCCCGGGTGATCCCCTCCCTGATCACCGGCGCCGAGCCCGGCGACGTCTTCGAGGTGCGCACCGCCGGGAACATCGTGCCCCCCTGGCAGCCGCAGGCGGCCTGCGCGGTCGGAGGCAGCCTGGAGTTCGCCCTTGAGGCCCTGGAGGTGCCCGACATCGTCGTGTGCGGGCACTCGCACTGCGGCGCCGTCCAGGGCCTGCTGCGGGAGCAGGACGTCCGGAGCATGCCGCTGGTACGGGACTGGCTCACCAGGGCCGGGCACCGCACCGGCCGGGACACACCCGCGGAGACGTCGCCCACCGACGGGGAACTGGCAACCGCCGTACAGCGGCACGTACTCACCCAGCTGAACCATCTGCGGACCTACCCCTGCGTCACCCGGCGGCTGGAGACGGGCCGGCTGCGGCTGCACGCCTGGTACTACACGGTCGAGACCGGCGAGGTCCTCGCCCGCGAACCGGACGGTGACACCTTCCGACCCCTGTGATCCGGGCCGGCACCCCGGCCACCGGCACCGGCGGCGGGCCCCGAGGGGCCCGCCGCACCGGCGCAGACGCCCACGACGTTCCTTCCTCATCTCCCGAGAGAACGCCATGCCCCTGATCACCGCAGAGCGCCGGCGCACCCTGCGCGCCGACGTCACCGCCTCCCTCGTCGTCTTCCTCGTCGCCCTGCCGCTGTGCGTGGGCGTGGCCGTCGCCTCCGGCGTACCGGCCGAACTCGGCCTCATCACCGGCATCGTCGGCGGTCTGGTCACCGGGCTGCTGCCCGGCAGCAGCCTCCAGGTCAGCGGCCCGGCGGCCGGGCTGACCGTCCTCGTGTTCACGGCGGTGTCCGACTACGGGCTGCCCGCGCTGGGCGTGATCGTGCTCGGCGCCGGGCTGATCCAGGTCGCGCTCGGCGCCCTGCGACTCGGCCGCTGGTTCCGCGCCATCTCGCTGGCCGTCGTCCAGGGCATGCTCGCCGGCATCGGACTGGTCCTGATCGCCGGTCAGCTCTACGCCCTGGCGGACGCCAAGGCCCCGGGCGGCGGTCTGGCCGACCTCGCGGGCCTGCCCCGGCTGGTGCTCGCCACGCTCACGTCGCAGCAAGCCCTCCTGGCCCTCGCCGTGGGTGTCGGCACGGCCCGGCTCATCGCCGTGTGGCCGCGCGTCTCGGGGCGGGCCGGGGTGGTGCCGGGGGCCCTCGTCGCGGTGGGTGCCGCGACCGCGCTGACGGCCCTGCTCGACCTGCCGATCTCCCGGGTCGAGGTCCGCGGACTGCTGCACGCGATCCAGCCGCCCGGGCTGTCCGACGCCGCGCGCCTCGCGGACGTCGGGCTCGCCGCCACGGTCGTGGCGTTCGCGCTGATCGCCTCGGCCGAGAGCCTCTTCAGCGCCAACGCCGTGGACCGCCTCCATTCCGGCCGCCGCACCGACTACGACAAGGAACTGGTGGCGCAGGGCGCGGGCAACACCGTCTGCGGCCTGCTGGGGTCGCTGCCGATGACCGCCGTCATCGTGCGCAGCTCCGCGAACGTCCGGGCCGGGGCGCGTACCAAGCTCTCACGGGTGCTGCACGGCGTATGGCTCCTGATCTTCGTCGCCCTCCTGCCGCAGGCGCTGTCCTACGTCCCGACCGCGGCACTCGCCGGCGTCCTCATCCACGCGGGGTGGAAGCTGATCCCGGTGCGGGAGATCAGGCCGCTGTGGCGCGACCACCGCGGCGAGGCCGTAGTCCTCCTCGTCACGGCGGCGGCGATCGTGACGACGAACATGTTCGAGGGCGTGCTCATCGGTCTGCTGCTCGCCGTCGTCAAGACGGCATGGGCCATGTCCCACGTCCACATCTCGGTCTCCGACACCGGGGCCGGGGCCGGGGGCGGGAGCGGGGGCGTACGGGTCCGGCTCACGGGCAATGCCACGTTCCTGCGGCTGCCCCGCATCCTGGACACTCTGGAGGCACTCCCGCAGCGTCATGTGGAACTCGACCTCTCCGGGGTGCGCCACCTGGACCACGCGTGCATGACGGCGTTGCAGGGCTGGGCGGACGAGCGCAACGCCCACATCTCGCAGCCGGCGGCGGAGGCCGGCGCACTCGGAGGCCCCGAGACGGCCGAGGCGGCGGGCAGCACCCCGGAACACCCCGACACTGCCGGGGCCGCGGGCAGCATCCCGGGACACCCCGACACTGCCGGGGTGCGCAACGCCCACATCTCGCAGCCGGCCGCGGAGGCCGGCGCACTCGGAGGCCCCGAGGCGGCCGGGGCCGCGGGCAGCGCGGGCGGGCCGGCTCACAGTCCGGCCGCTCCGCACCCCAAGGGGCCCCCGGCCTGAGGGCTCGGCCCCGTCCCCGCGGTGGGGAACACACCGGACCCCACCCGGAGCACGTTCACCGGGAGCACTCCCACCCGGAGCCCTCCATCGGGAGCGCTCCCCACCCGGATCGCCCTGAGGTGGGTCGCGTGCGGCGTTCCTGAAGCCCTCCGGCGGCTGACGGCACACCGCCCGCGACGCGCCGGCGTCCGCCCGCCCCGGTGGCGACCGGGGCGGGCGGAGACCGGGGCGGGCGGAGACCGGGGCGGGCGGAGACCGGGGCGGGCGGAGACCGGGGCGGGCGAGAGCCGGTCTGTCCCGGCGAGGCCGCGCGCAGACGCCTCCCGGGCCGGTCAGGCGGTCCGCTCCGGCGCGACTTCCTCGATGAGCCCCTCGACGAGCTTCCTGATCTCGTCGCGGATCGGGCGTACGGCCTCCACTCCCCGGCCGGCGGGGTCCTCCAGCGTCCAGTCCAGGTAGCGCTTGCCGGGGAAGACCGGGCAGGTGTCGCCGCAGCCCATGGTGATGCAGACGTCGGACTCCCTGACCGCGTCCACGGTGAGGATCTTCGGCGTCTCGGCGGAGATGTCGATGCCGACCTCCCGCATGGCCTCGACCGCGGCCGGGTTGACCTGCCCGGCGGGAGCGGAGCCGGCGGAGCGGACCTCGATTCGGCCGCCGGCCAGGTGGGACAGCCAGCCGGCGGCCATCTGGGAGCGGCCGGCGTTGTGGACGCAGACGAACAGGACGGAGGGCTTCTCGGCCATCGCGGGTCTCTCTCTTGTCTCGCGTACGGGCTTGTCTCGCGTACGGCGTCTTGCCCCTGTCACGCGGGGGCATCAGGCACGAATGACATCAGCACCTGGTGGCGTCAGCGGCCACTGATATGAGAGTATCAGCCCATGATGACGTCAGTCGACACTGATCTGATTCGGGTCCTGGCCGACCCGCTCAGGCTGCGGATCGTGACCCTCCTCGCCGGGGAGACGCTCTGCACCAGCCACCTCGTCGAGGAGACCGGCGCCCGGCAGACGAATCTCTCCAACCACCTGAAGGTGCTGCGCGAAGCGGGCGTGGTCGAGACCGAGCCGTGCGGGCGCTTCACCTACTACCGGCTCAAGCCCGACGTCATCGAGTCACTCGCCGGCCGGTTCGCCGAACTGGCGAGGACCGCGCGCGCCACCGCCGAGGCCGACCTCAGGCGTTCCTGCCCCTGATCAGCGCGCCCCGCGCGACCGCACGCATCAAGGAGTTCCGTTGAGCGCCACCGAGGCCGCTTCCGCCCGCCCGGCCGATCCCACCGCGTCTCCCTCCGATCCCACCGCGTCTCCGGCCGTCGACCCGCAGCCCGCGCCGGGCGCCACGCCGCCCCGCGCCCCCCGCGCCCCCCTCGCCGCCCGGGCGGCGGCCGAACTGGTGGGGACCGCCGCCCTGGTGGCCGTCGTCGTCGGCTCCGGAATCCAGGCCACCGGTCTCACCCGCGACGTCGGCCTCCAGCTCCTGGCCAACTCGATGGCCACGGTCTTCGGGCTCGGCGTGCTGATCGTCCTGCTCGGCCCGGTCTCCGGAGCCCACTTCAACCCCGCGGTGACACTCGCGGAAGTGTGGACCGCGCGGCGCGGCGGCGGCGTCACCGCCCGGGAGGCCGCGGTGTACGTCCCGGCCCAGATCACGGGTGGGATCACGGGCGCGGTCCTCGCCGGCGCCATGTTCGGCGAGCCGCTGGTGGAGTGGTCGACGCACGAGCGGTCCGCCGGGAACCTCCTGCTCGGCGAGGTCGTGGCCACCGCCGGGCTGATCCTGCTGGTCTTCGGCCTGGCACGCACCGACCGGCTCCGGTTCGCGCCCGCGGCGGTCGCCTCCTACATCGGCGCCGCCTACTGGTTCACCTCCTCCACGTCCTTCGCCAACCCGGCGGTGACGATCGGACGGGCTTTCACCGACACCTTCGCCGGCATCGCCCCGTCCTCCGTCCCCGGGTTCGTCGGCGCCCAACTCGCCGGCGCCGTCGTCGGCCTGGCCCTGGTGGCACTCGTCTTCGGGCCCGGCCGACCCGCCGAGGAGCGCCCGGCGGCATGACCCGGCGGACACGGGTGGTGGTGATCGGCGGCGGCCAGTCCGGACTGGCCGCCGGCTACCATCTGCGCCGCCTCGGCATCGACTTCACCGTCCTCGACGCCCAGGCCGCGCCGGGCGGGGCCTGGCAGCACGCCTGGGACTCCCTCCGCCTGTTCTCCCCGGCGGCCTTCTCCTCGCTGCCCGGCCGGCTCATGCCGCCCCGGCCCGGCGAGCCGTACCCGGACGCCCGGCACGTGGTGGACTATCTCGCCGACTACGAGAAGCGCTACGAACTGCCGGTGCAGCACGGAGCCCAGGTCCACGGCGTACACCGCGACGGCCCCCTGCTGCGGGTCGAAACCGAAACCGGCGGCTGGCGGGCCGGTGCCGTGATCAGCGCGACCGGCACCTGGTCACGGCCGTTCCTGCCGGCGGTGCCCGGCCGCGCCTCCTTCCGGGGCGAACAACTCCACGCGGTCGGCTACCGCCGGCCGCGGGACTTCGCCGGGAAGCGCGTCATCGTCGTCGGCGGCGGCAACTCGGGCGCCCAGATCGCGGCCGACCTCGCCGGGCACGCCGACCTCGTCTGGGCCACCCGGCGCCCGCCCCGCTTCCTTCCCGACGACGTCGACGGGCGCGTGCTGTTCGACGTCGCCACCGCGCGCCGCAGGGCCCTTGAAGCGGGCCGTACCGATACCGGGGGTGTGGCGTCACTGGGCGACGTCGTCGCGGTACCGCCTGTCCGATACGCCCGGGACCGAGGACTGCTCCGGTCCACGACGATGTTCACCCGGCTGACGGCCCACGGCGCGGAGTGGCCCGACGGCACCCGGGCCGAGGCGGACGCCGTCATCTGGTGCACCGGCTTCCGGCCGGCGCTCTCCCACCTCACCCCCCTCGGGCTCAGGGGCCCGCGCGGCCGTATCGCCACGTCGGGTACCCGGGCCGCCGGCGAGCCGCGTCTGCATCTCCTCGGCTACGGAGACTGGACCGGCCCCGCCTCCGCCACCCTCGTCGGGGTCGGCCGCACCGCCCGGGACGCGGCACGCGAGATCGCCGCCCTGTCGGCGTGACGAACCCCCTCGGCGTCCTCGTCCTCCCCGAAAGGGCAGCCGGACGCCGGACGCCTCCCACCGGGGTCGGGGACGGCCTGGGTACGGGCGGTCCCCGGCGAACCGCGCCGCCCCGGCCGCCGCGGCGCTCCGCCGGGGTGCCGGGGCGACCGGGTTCGCCTGGAGGGTGGGCCGGGAGGTGATGCGGGCGGCTCCCTCCCCCGCGGGGCGGAGCCTGCGGCGTCCGGTTCGCGACCCGCCCCGGCGGAGTCGGGGTGGGTGCGACCCGCGCGCTCCGGTCGTGCCGGGCCGCACCCTCGGTCACAGAGCGCGCGTCAGGCGGTCGGTGAGCAGCCGGGTGAAGCGGGCCGGGTCGGGCAGGTCGCCTCCCTCGGCGAGCAGCGCGCTGCCGTAGACCAGCTCGGCGATCTCCGCCAGTGCGGGGTCGTCGGCGTTGGCGTCGTGTGCCGTGCGCAGTGCGGTGACCAGCGGGTGCGCGGGATTGATTTCCAGGATCCGCTTGACGGTGGGCAGTTGCTGCCCCATGGCCCGGTACATCTTCTCCAGGGTCGGCGTCACGTCGTGGGCGTCGCCGACGACGCATGCCGCCGAGGTCGTCAGGCGTGACGACAGGCGGACCTCCCTGACCTGCTCGGACAGGGTGGTGCCCAGCCACGTCAGCAGGGCGGCGAAGTCCTCCTCGCGCCGGGCCTTCTCCGCGCCGGACTCCTGGTCGTCTCCGGCGGACGCGTCGAGGTCGATCCGGCCCTTGGCGATCGACTGCAACCGGTGGCCGTCGAAGGCCGGAACCCGGTCCACCCACACCTCGTCGACGGGGTCGGTGAGGATCAGCACCTCGTACCCCTTGGCGGCGAAGGCCTCCATGTGCGGGGAGTTCTCCACCATCGCGCGGCTCTCGCCGGTCAGGTAGTAGACGGCGTCCTGCCCGTCCTTCATGCGCTCGACGTACTCGCGCAGCGTGGTGGTCTTCTCCGGGTCGTGCGTGGAGGCGGCCGACACCAGCTCGAGCAGGGCCTCGGTGTTGTCCGTGTCCTCGACCAGGCCCTCCTTCAGCGCCCGGCCGAACTGCGCCCACACCTTCGCGTAGCGCTCGGCGTCCTTGGACTGCATGTCCTTGATGGCACCGAGGACCTTCTTGACCAGGCGCCGGCGTACGCCGCGGATCTGGCGGTCGTGCTGGAGGATCTCGCGGGAGACGTTCAGCGACAGGTCGTGGGCGTCCACGACGCCCTTGACGAAGCGCAGGTAGTTGGGCATGAGCGCTTCGCAGTCGTCCATGATGAACACCCGCTTGACGTACAGCTGGACGCCGCGCCGGCTCTCGCGGGAGAACAGGTCGAAGGGCGCCTGCGCGGGGATGAACAGCAGTGCCTCGTACTCGAAGGTGCCCTCGGCGCGCATATGGATCGTCCCGGCCGGAGCCGGCCAGTCATGGCTGATCTGCCGGTAGAACTCGTTGTACTCGTCCTCGGTGACCTCGGTGCGCGGCCGGGCCCACAGCGCCTTCATCGAGTTGAGCGTGTCGACGTCGCCTGCGGTCCCGCCCTCTGCGCCGGTGTGCTCGGCGGCCATCCGGATCGGCCAGCGGATGAAGTCCGAGTACCGTTTCACGATCTGGCGGATCTTCGACTCGGACAGGTAGTCGGCGAGCCCGTCCTCGCCGTCCGCGGGCTTGAGGTGCAGGGTGACCGAGGTGCCCACGGGCAGTCCGTCGACGGCCTGGAGGTCGTAGGTGCCCTCGCCGTCGGACTCCCACCGGGTGCCGGAGTCGGTGCCGGCCCGCCGGGTGCACAGGGTGACCTTGTCGGCGACCATGAACGCCGAGTAGAAGCCGACGCCGAACTGGCCGATGAGGCTCTCTGCGCCGGCGGCGTCCTTGGAGTCCCTGATCTTCTCCAGCAGTCCGGCGGTGCCGGACTTGGCGATCGTGCCGATCAGCTCCACGAGATCGTCCCGGGTCATGCCGATCCCGTTGTCGCGGACGGTCAGCGTGCGGGCGTCCTTGTCGGCCTCCAACGCGATGTGCGGGTCGGTGGTGCCGGTCCCGGCGAGGCTGGAGTCGGTCAGCGATTCCAGCCTCAGCCTGTCCAGTGCGTCGGAGGCGTTCGAGATCAGCTCGCGGAGGAAGATGTCCTTGTTCGAGTAGATCGAGTGAATCACCAGCCGGAGCAACTGGCGCGTCTCGGCCTGGAACTCCAGCGTCTCGACACTGCTGCCCATGGGGGTCTCTTTCTGTGGGAACGTCATGAACGGTTTGGCTTCCGGCCGATACGGGCGTTGCCCGCCGTCGGCGTGGTTCGGGGCGGGCCGGGCAGTGGCCGCGTCCCGCGACTTCTCGGCTCCACTGATTTCTCGGCTCCACTGATTTCGCGGCTCCTCGGCTCCTCGACTCCGCGGCTCCGCGGTGGGTCGGCCATCGCCGTCCGCCGTCGTCGCGAGCCGGTCTTCGAGGGTGTCCGGGCCTTGACGAGGTCTCCCCTGCCCTCTTCACCCACACCCGGGACGCAAGCTCCACCCGCACCCGGGGCGCATGGCGGCCCCGCCGCGGTGAAGCGCCCCACCCGCCAGTGTCGCATCAGACGCCGTTCGCCCGGGCAAACCCCGCCTGACGCGGCACGGGCCCCAACAGACCGTAGCCGCACCGAGATCGTCGGAGACGGGATTCGCCGAAAGATCCCCCCTGGGATCGCGTGCGTCCGGGCCGTGCGCCGCCTTCGTGCCGTGCGGGCACGGCGAAGTCCCCGCTTCCCGCCGGTGCGGGGCCGTGGGCGCACGACCTCGCGCCCTGGTGCCCGGGACCGGAGCGGCGCCGTCCGGAGCCCGGCACCCGGGACCGGAGCGGCGCCGTCCGGAGCCCGGGCTCCGTACCCGGGCCGTCCCGGCCACCGCGTCCGGAGGGAGTCCGTGCGCCATGCGCGGCGCGGCGGAGTTCCCGCGGGGCCCGTGCCCGGTGCTCGCCGCCCTGCCCGCCCGTGAAGAGCGCTGTAGCGGGGAGGCCGGCGGCCGGGTGGCCAGGCGGTCCGCAGGCTCGAACGGCCCGGCGGTGCAGCCACGGAGGGGCCGCTCCGCCGCGTCCGGCAGGTCTGGCACGAAGCTCTGAACGGTGGTTCACTGGTTCCATGCCCTATCGCAGGCCGCCCGCCGTCGAAGACCGCCTAGCCGCCGCCCGGGAGCACCTGGTCGAGCAGGCCACGTCCGTGGTCGCCGAGGCCGGGTGGGCGAACGCGTCCGTCACCGCGGTCGCCGCCGCCGCCGGTATGTCCGTCGGCTCCGTCTACCAGCACTTCCCCTCGAAACAGGCGCTGGCGGTCGAGGTGTTCCGCCGGGCGTCGGGCCACGAGGTCGAGGTGCTCGGCGAGGTGCTCAGGGAGGGCAGCGGCGACCCGGTGGAGCGGCTGGCCCTCGGGGTCGGCGTCTTCGCGCGCCGCGCCATGGAGCGGCGCGGGCTGGCCCACGCGCTGCTCGCCGCGCCGGCCGAACCGGCCGTCGGCCGGGAGCGCCTGGAGTTCCGGCGCCGCTACCGCGCCGTGTTCGCCGAGATCGTCAGAGAGGGCGTCGACACCGGAGTGCTCCCCCGCCAGGACCCGGAGATCACCGCGGCCGCCCTGACCGGTGCCATCGGCGAGGTGCTGGTGGACCCGCTCGCCACGCCGGCGGAGGGGCCCGAGGCGGGCCGTCTGGTGGACGAACTGGTGGCGATGTCCCTGCGCTGCGCGGGCGCCACGCGCGGCACCGCCCCGACCGCCCAGACCGCCCAGACCGCCCCGATCGTCCCGACCACCCCGATCGCCCCGGAGGACTCCCGATGACCGCCACCGCGGACGCGACCCCGCGCAGCGACCCCACCGCCCGTACCCACCAGGTGACCAACCAGCCGCCGCCGCTCGTCGGCCACGACGTCGCCGACGACCCCGTGCTGCTCGAGGGGCTGCGGCGCGAGGGCGCCGGCTGGTACGCGGACGACCTGCACCGCCTCGGCCGGCTCGCCGGGTCCGAGCAGGTCCTGCGCTGGGCCGAGGAGGCCAACCGCCACGAGCCCGAACTGCGCACCCACGACCGCTACGGCAACCGGATCGACGAGGTCGGCTTCCACCCCTCCTACCATTCGCTGATGGAGGTCGCCATCCGCGAGGGCCTGGGCGGGGCGCCCTGGGCGGACGACCGGCCGGGAGCGCACGTCGCCCGTGCGGCGGGCTTCATGGTGTGGAGTTCGGCCGAACAGGGCCACGGCTGCCCGGTGTCCATGACCTACGCCGTCGTACCGGCACTGCGGTCGGCCCCGGAACTCGCCGAGACCTACGAGCCGCTGCTGACCAGCCGGGTGTACGACCCGGGCCTGCGGGAGCCCGGGAGCAAGCGGGGCCTCCTCGCCGGTATGGGCATGACCGAGAAGCAGGGCGGCACGGACGTGCGCGCCAACACCACGGCGGCCGCGGTGCGGCCGGACGGCAGCTGGCGGCTGCGCGGGCACAAGTGGTTCACCAGCGCCCCGATGAACGACCTGTTCCTGGTCCTGGCGCAGGCACCGGGAGGGCTGTCCTGCTTCCTGGTGCCCCGGGTGCTGCCGGACGGCTTGCGCAACACCTTCCGCATCCAGCGGCTGAAGGACAAGCTCGGCAACCGCAGCAACGCGAGCAGCGAGCCGGAGTTCGACGACACCGTCGCCTGGCTGGTCGGCCGGGAGGGGCAGGGGGTCCGGACCATCATCGACATGGTCACCATGACCCGGCTCGACTGCATCCTGGGGTCGGCGTCGGGGATCCGGGCGGCGCTGGCGCAGGCGGCGCACCATGTGCGCCACCGGGCCGTGTTCGGCGCCAGGCTGATCGACCGGCCGCTGATGCGGAACGTCATCGCCGATCTGGGGCTGGAGTCGGAGGCCGCGACGACGCTCGCACTCCGGGTCGCGGGCGCGGCGGACCGGGCGCAGCGCGGTGACGCGCAGGAGCGGGCCTTCCTGCGGCTGGCCACGGCAGTCGGGAAGTACTGGGTCCCCAAGCGGCAGCCCGCCGCGGTCGCGGAGGCCCTGGAGTGCCTGGGCGGCAACGGCTATGACGAGGCGTCGGGCATGCCCCGGCTCTACCGGGAGGCTCCGCTCAACGGCATCTGGGAGGGCTCCGGCAACGTGAACGCCCTCGACGTACTCCGTGCGCTCGCCCGCGAACCGGAGTGCCTGGAGGCCTTCCGGTCGGAGGTCGAGGCGGCCGCGGGCGCGGACGGGCGGCTGGACGGGGCATGGCGCAGGCTGCGCGGCGAGCTGGCGTCCACCGCCGACGCCGAGCTGCGCGCCCGGCGGCTGGTCGAGCGGCTCGCCCTGGTGCTTCAGGGCTCCCTCCTCGTCCGCTACGCACCAGCCGCCGTGGCCGACGCCTTCTGCGCCTCCCGCCTGGGCGGCGACTCGGGGCTCGCCTTCGGCACCCTCCCCCCGGCGGCCGACCTGAACGCGATCCTCGGCCGGGTCCCGGGTGGCTCGACGCACTGACGTCCGGGCCCGTACGCCTGGTCCGTGGACCGGGACGCGCAGCGCGGACCCCTGCCGCGGACCCCTGCCGCGGACAGCGGACAGCGAGGAGCGGACCGCGAGGAGCCGGGAGCGGACCGGGCGCACGAGGGGCCGGATGACCGGGCGGCGCCCCGGGGCGGCGCCCGGCGGGCGTCCGCGCCCCGCTGCCCCGGCGCCGGGTGCGGGGGCTCCGCCCGGCGGAGCGGGGCCCGACGTCCGGGGTTGCGGAGTGCGGGGTTGCGGAG
This sequence comes from Streptomyces spongiicola, assembly GCF_003122365.1. Lineage (NCBI taxonomy): Bacteria > Bacillati > Actinomycetota > Actinomycetes > Kitasatosporales > Streptomycetaceae > Streptomyces > Streptomyces spongiicola. The sequence goes on along the minus strand of NZ_CP029254.1, from coordinate 6,119,218 downwards.
TGCGGGGTTGCGGAGTGCGCCTGAACCGAACCGCCCCGCCCCGCGGCGGCTCCGGGCGGATCAGCCCGGAAGGCTTCCGCCCCGCCGCCACCGGCCCGGCTCCACCAGCCGTCGCCCCATGGCCCGTTCCGCGTCGGTCACCGCACCGACTGCTCGGGCGGCCGCTCGCGCAGCGCGCCGTAAGCGAGGAAGTAGGCCGGGAGCCGCCGGAACCGGCGGGAGGTGGTGACGAACTCGGCCAGGCGCCTGGCCGGTTCGGGGCCGCCGAAGGCGGGTTCCCCGGCCAGCAGGGGCCCGATCACCCTGGCGTGGGCGAGGCGCTGGAGCGCCTGGGTCCCCGCGGTGGTGGGCCATCGGCGGCGCTGGACGCGGCGTACGTCGCGGAGGCCCACCCGGCCCTCGCCCAGGGGACGGACGAGATGGCGGGCGGCGGCGACCGCGTCCTCGACGGCGAGGTTGATGCCGATGCCGAAGACCGGCGACATGGCGTGGGCTGCGTCGCCGATGCACAGCAGCCCCGGGCGGTGCCAGCGCCGCAACCGGTCGAGCCTTACGTCGAGCAGCTTCACCTCGTCCCACGAGGTGAGCGTGTGCGCGCGGTCGGAGAGCCACGGGACCGCGGAGGTGAACCGCGCCATGAACCGGTCCAGACCCTGCGCGCGCAGCACGGCGTCGGTGCCCTTGGGGATAAGTGCGGCGATCTGCCAGTAGTCGCCGCGGTCGATCAGCGCGCTGAAGAACCTGTCGCCGACCCCTCCCACCAGCCCGCTCGGATCACCCTCGTGCCGGGGCAGCCTGAACCACCAGGCGTCCATGGGGCAGTCGAAGCGCTCCAGGCCGAGTTCGGGCAGCGCCCGCGCGATCGAGCCCCTGCCGTCGCACGCGACGGTGAGTGCGGCCCGCAGTTCCCCGGTGCGCCCGTCGGAGGTGCGGTAGCGGACGCCGTTGACCCGTCCGCGCTCCAGCAGGAAGGAGGTCGCCTCGGTGTTCATCCGGAGCGAGAAGGACGGTTCCCGGCCGGCCTCGTCCGCGAGGAGATCGAGCAGGTCCCATTGGGGCACCATCGCGATGTAGTTGTACGTGCCGCGGAGCGCGCCGATGTCCCCCACGGTGATCAGGGAGCGGTCCGGTCCGACGGGCAGCTGCACCGTGGTCACCCGGCGCTGCGGCAACCGGGCGAACCGCTCGGCCAGGCCCAGGTCGTCCAGCAGGGCCAGGGTGGAGGGGTGCACGGTGTCGCCGCGGAAGTCGCGCAGGAAGTCGCCGTGCTTCTCCAGCACGACGACGTCCACCCCGGCCCTGGCCAGCAGCAGGCCGAGGACCATCCCCGCAGGTCCGCCGCCCACCACACAGCAGGTGGTCCGCTCCATGGCAACCGCTCCCTTCGACCACGCCCGACCACGCCCGATGACACCCGATGACACCCGATGACACCCGATGACACCCGACGGCACCCGACCACGCCCGACCACGCCCGACCACGCCCGACCACGCCCGATGACACCCGACGGCGCCCGACGGCGCCCGACGGCGCCCCGATATCGGTAACAATTGGATATATAACCTCAGGCAGGATGTCTGCGGCACAAAGAACCGTGCCGCTTCCCGGGAGGCAACATGAGCGAGCAGCCGGTCCTTCTGCCCTATACCGACCCCGCCTTCGTCGCGGATCCGTTCCCGCTCTACCGCCGGCTGCGCGAGGAGGGTCCGGTGCGCCGGGCCGTGATCGCCGGCGGGGTGGAGGCCTGGCTGGTGACCCGCTACGAGGACGGCCTGGCGGCCTTGTCGGACTCCCGGCTGAGCAGCGACGTCCGCGACGCCTCGGACCCGCGGCTGATGCAGCAGCTGCCCTCGACGGAGCGCGAGTCGATGGTGAGCAACATGCTGCGCACCGACCCGCCCGACCACACCCGGCTGCGCCGGCTGGTCTCGAAGGCGTTCACCGCACGCCGGGTGGCGGAGCTGCGGCCGAGGATCCAGGAGATCGCCGACCGGCTGATCGACGGTGTGCTGCCCGCCGGCCGGGCGGAACTCGTCTCGGACTTCGCGCTGCCGCTCCCGGTCACCGTCATCAGCGAACTCCTCGGCGTCCCGCTGGACGACCGGCACGAGTTCCAGCGGTGGGCCGACGACATTCTGCTGCGCCGGGCGGAGATGCCGGACCCGGCCGTGGTGGACGCGGCGTGGCAGCGCATGCGCGGCTATCTGACCGGTCTCATCGCGGACAAGCGGGCCCGGCCGGGGGACGATCTGCTGAGCGCGCTCATCGCCGCCCGTGACGAGGAGCAGCGGCTGAACGAGGACGAGCTGATCGCCATGGCCTTCCTGCTGCTCGTCGCCGGGTACATCACGACGGTCAACCTGATCGGCAGCGGTGTCGCGGCGCTGCTCGCCCACCCCGGCCAGCTGGCGCTGCTGAGGGACGAACCGGAACTGCTGCCCGGGGCGATCGAGGAGTTCCTGCGCTACGACGGACCCGTCAGTCCCGGAATCGCGAGGTTCGCTCGAGAGGACGTCGAGATCGCCGGTGTGACGGTGCCGCGTGGGGCGACCGTACTGATCGCCTCCGCCGTCGCCGACCGCGACCCGGACCGGTTCACCGATCCGGACCGGCTGGACATCACCCGGCGCGACAACGCCCACCTCGCCTTCGGCCACGGGATCCATTACTGCCTGGGGGCCCCGCTGGCCAGGCTGGAAGGCCAGGTCGCCATCGGCACCGTGCTGCGGCGCCTGCCGGATCTCGCGCTGACCGTGCCGCCGGAGGAACTCGGCTGGCGGCCGGGCGGACTGCGCGGCCCCACCCGGCTGCCGGTGACGTTCACGCCCGCGGGCGGCCGTGGCGGCGGCCCCACCCAGGGAGGCGAGGTCCCTCGTTCCGCCCCTGGCGAGGTCGCACCCTTCGGCACGGGCTGACCCACCGACCCGCACCCGGCAACCCGCAGCCCGCAGCCCGCAGCCCGCAACGGCAACGGCAACGGCCAACGCCAACGGCAACGGCAACGGCAGTGAGAGCCCGTTGGACTGCCGCTGCCCCGGGTCTTGACCCGGGGCAGCGGCGGTCACAGGCCCGTGGGCGGCGCGCCCCCTCGCGGCCCCGGCCGACGGCACACCGCTCACAGCCACACCACGGCTCGCCCGCCCGCAGGGGCGCCTCACGGATCGGCCGACCGCCCGCAGGGGCGCCTCACGGATCGGCCGACCGCCCGCAGGGGCGCCACGGTTCGGCCACCCACCCGCGGGCCATGTCACGGTGAACGTCCGGCGCGGCAGCTCAGGCCGGAATGTCGATCAGTCCCATCGGCCGGCCGGTGGGCGCGGACGAGCCACCGGCGGGTTCGATGGTGATACCGACGGCCGTCGCCCCCGAGACCGGGCCGTTGAGCATCTGCATGTCCTGCGCCTCACCCCCGCTGACCAGGCCCGCCGGGCGGAAGGAGCCGTCCTCGCTGAACCACAGGGCGTAGGTCTGGCCGACCGGGAGCGGTCGTACTCCCGTCGCGCAGAACACCGCGGCGTCCTGACTCCGGGACACGGCGATGGTGCCGGTCCCGCCGTCCGGGAGCCGCTGGGTGTGGAGTTCCACGTCCGGTGCGGCGAGCACGTCGGCCACACCCGCGTACTGCTCCTCGGCCGCGTGCAGCTGGGAGCGCGCCTCCTCGGCGGCCTGGTACTGCGACACGGCGACACCGCCGAAGGCCACGGCCAGCGCGGCGCAGGCGGCGAGCGCCACCCGCAGGATCCGGGGGACGGGTGAGCGCCGGACGCCGGACGGGACCGGTTCCCCGGCAGCGGGCCGGGCGGGTGGGGCGGGCTCCGGCTCGGGGCTCTCGCGCGGAACGCGGGTCGCGTAGGGGGTCTGGGGGGTGACGGCGATCCTGTCCCGCACCCGGCGCCGCAGGTGCTCGGGGGGGTCGGCCGTGACCGGCTGGGCGAGTCGTGCCGCCGATTCCGTGAGCACCGCGACCTCGTGGGCGCAGGCCGCGCAGGACTCGAGGTGCTCCTCGAACGCCCGCCGCTCGTCCTCGGGCAGCGCGTGCAGCACGTAGGCGCCGCAGGCGGAGTGCAGCTCGCCGCCGTTCTCGTCCCGGATCTCGCTCATGACCGCACCTCACCCTCGTACAGACAGTCACGCAACCGCATCAGTCCGTCACGCATCCTGGCCTTCACCGTGCCCAGTGGCTGCGACAGGAACTCGGCGACCTCCCGGTAGGTGAGGCCGTGGTAGTACGCCAGCACGACCGACTCCCGCTGAAGCTCGGTCAGCGACTGCAGACAGCGCCGGACCTGCTGCTGTTCGAGTCCGGTCTCGACCTGCTCGACCACGTCGTCGAACGGCGGGGCGACCTCCAGCAGCGCGACCCTCCGCTCCCGTTCGGTCCTGGCCTGTGACGACCGGACCCGGTCCACCGCACGGCGATGGGCCAGGGTCAGGACCCAGGTCAGGGCGCTGCCCTGTTCGGGCCGGAAGCGGCCGGCCGTACGCCACACCTCCACGAGCACGTCCTGGGTCACCTCCTCGGACTGCGCCGGATCCCGCAGGACCCTGCGGACCAGGCCCAGCACAGGGCCGCTGACCGCCGTGTAGACGGGTTCGAACGCGTCCTGGTCGCCGCGGCCCACCAGGACCACGAGCTCGTCCAGTCCGAGCTTGGCCAGTTGTTCGGCGGCGTCGGGATCCGCATCAGGTGGCGACACTCGCGCCCCCTTGCTCCTCTTGGGCACCAGGGGTGCCGTGCAGGCTCGTTCGTCACCATGCCATCACCGATCGGAAGGACCCGCACGCCTGGAGCCACCGGGACCAGGGGCGTCCGGTGGCGATTCCCGGCCGCCGGTGGTCTCTCGTCCGTCAGCAGCCGGGCCCTGTTCCAGCAGTTGCCCACAGCCACCCGTTCTCGCCGTCCTCCCTCGCCGTCCTCACCGTCGCCGCCGTGATCGCCGTCGCCGCCGTCCTCACCGTCGCCGCCGTGATCGCCGTCGCCGCCGTGATCGCCGTCGCCGCCGTGATCGCCGTCGCCACCATGGCCGCCGTCGCCTTCGCCGGCCCGCGCTCACGGCCGGTCAGCGGTGCCCGCCGCCGTCACGGCAGTCCCAGCGGCCCGGGACCCACTTGTCCTCCCAGCGGTCGTTGGAGCGCTGCTGCTCCCAGTGGCCCTTGCGCCATGTGCAGCGGTCCCAGTCGGGGCCGCCGGATTCGCCCACGAGGTGGGTGACCCGCACGGGGGAGGCAGGCGCGGACGCGGTCGCGGCAGAGCCCGCGGACACCGCGGAGGCCCAGCCGACGAGCAGACCCGCGGCGGCCGCGACGGCCACGAGTCGCCGCGCCCGGAGGGAAACGGCCATCTGACCCGCCTTTCTCCTGGAGGGGCCTTCCGGATCTCCTCGTCGGGGACCGTCCGGACCGCCGGACACCGCACTCGCACGTCGTCGCCGCCGTGCGCACGTGACACGAGTTGTTCGAAGCCGACCCGTGTCCGGATGGGCGCCGAAGGCGGCGAGCACGGGATTCGCGCTGCCGGGAACCCTCCGGAGGTATGCCGGGAGCGGGATCGCGGAGGCCGCGGAGAGCACCGCGAGGTCGCATATCGACCGGGCCGCCGCCCAAAGAGTGAATAGTCGGCGTGTCGCCACCCGAAGAGCGGACGATGTCCCTCGAATGCGACGTTCTCGGCTGGTGCGAAGCCGCGATCCGCCTGACGGTGAACTCGTCGCTGCTGCGATCCGATGAGCCGACGATGTGTCAGCCTTCGCAGTCGCGGCGAAAGGAATGGGATCTCATGCGCTCTGCCCGCACCCTGTGCGCCTCAGCCGCCATTACCGCGGTTCTGACGATTGCCGCACCCACCGCCTACGCGATGACCCTGGCCGAGGACTGGGGCCGCGACAACGGCTCCTCGTCGAGCAACCACGACGACAAGAAGGACGACCACGGCAAGGACGACCACGGCGACCACGGCGACCACAAGTGGAAGCACAAGCACCACGACCACGACGACCACGACGACTACGACGACGACGACCACGACGACGATGACGATGACGACGACGATGACGACGACGACGAGCCCAAGGGCGGCGTCGACGCCGGCGGCGGCTTCCTGAGCCGCGTCGTGGCCGAGGACGACGACAAGAAGGACGACCACGGCGACCACGGCAAGGACGACCACGGCAAGGACGACCACGGCGACCACGGCGACCACAAGTGGAAGCACAAGCACCACGACCACGACGACCACGACGACTACGACGACGACGACCACGACGACGATGACGATGACGATGACGACGATGACGACGACGAGCCCAAGGGCAGTGTCGACGCCGGCGGCGGCTTCCTCGCGTCGGTCATGAACGACGAGTGGGGCCAGGGCGCCAAGCAGGACGAGGGCTCGGCGAAGGACGAGAACGGCGCCAAGCAGGACGAGGGCTCGAAGAAGGACGAGGGCTCGAAGAAGGACGAGAACGGCGCCAAGCAGGACGAGGGCTCGAAGAAGGACGAGAACGGCGCCAAGCACGAGGAGGACTCGAAGAAGGACGACTACGGCAAGAAGGACGACGACAAGAAGGACTACGGCAAGGACGACCACGACCACAAGTGGAAGCACAAGCACCACGACAAGGACGACTACGACCACGACGACGATGACGACGACTACGACGATGACGACGACGATGACGACGACCCCAAGGGCAGCGTCGACGCCGGCGGCGGCGGGCTCGCGATGAACAACGGCAGCCTGGCGGCCGGTTCGCTTCTCATGCTCGGCGGCATCGGCGCCGGCGCCTGGAAGCTGCGCCGTCGTGGTGTGACCGGCACCTCGGCCTGATCGAGGCCGCATCAACCGCAGTTCGCTGCGCTGTCGCGGCCGCCGTCCTCCAGGACGGCGGCCGCGGCGATGCGTTTCCCAGCCCCGATCCGCTTCTCCCCGGCCGCGTCCCGGTACACGAAAGGCCTCTCGAATGAACGCCAGGCAACCGCTCGGCTCGCAGACGCCCCCAGAGCCCGCACCGTCCCGCTCGCTCGGCCAGACCCTGCTGTGGCCGGTCCTGGCGGCCGCGTTGGGCACGCTGCTCTGCTACAACTCGCTCGGCGGCCAGACGGCGGACTCCTCCCAGGCCCGCCCCGCGTCGCCCGCCGCCGCTCCCAAGAGCCCGCCGAAGGCCGCTCCCGTCCATCCTCCGCTGCCGCGTTCCAACCCGACGCGCATCGTCATCCCCGCCATCTCGGTCAACGCCCCCTTCACGGTGCTGGCGCTCAGCAAGACCGGGCAGCTGAACGCGCCGCCGCCCAACGACAAGAATCTGGTGGGCTGGTACGGGAAGGGCGCCACGCCGGGCGAGAAGGGCACCTCGATCCTCGCGGGCCATCTGGACACCATGACGGGACCCGCGGTGTTCGAGTCCCTCAGTGCGCTCAAGCCCGGAAACAAGATCGACATCACCCGGCAGGACCGCAAGGTGGCCACGTTCAAGGTCGACTCGGTGGAGACCTTCAGCAAGGCCGCCTTCCCCAGCGCGCGGGTCTACAAGGACGCACCGAACGCCCAGCTGCGCCTGATCACCTGCGGTGGTGTGTACGACAAGACGACCAAGGACTACAAGGACAACGTGGTGGTGTTCGCCCACCTCGACTCCGTCAAGAACGGCTGAGCCCGGCCGTGGGCGGGGGCGGGTCGCGCAGGTCCGCGGTACGAGCACGGTACGGCTGCGGTACGACCACGGTACGGCCGCCGGCCGGCTGTTCCTGTGAGGCTGTCGACCGGCGGCTCCGGCCCAGGGGTTGACCGGAGCCGCCGGGGGCGTCCGAGGGGAGCGGACTGCCCGAACAGAACACCGTGGGGCCGACGAGGAGGAGTGTCGTCCGCAGTGCCACTCGCAGTAAATATATTTACCGCCAAGTAAGCAAGGGCATGAAAAAATTCATGCTCTTCTGGGCATGAAAGTCCCCCTTTCCTCCCACCGGGGAGGGGGGTGGCCGACGGTGGCCTCAGTCCTCGATGAAGAAGTCGTGCTGCTCGGCGGCGTGCTCGTACTGCTCCAGCCGCTGCTGCGTCCGTTCGGGATCCGCGTCCGCCATCGCCTGGAGGATCGCCGCCGACAGCACACCGGGCGCGGAGTAGGAGTCGAAGACGAGCCGTGAGCCGGTACCCGCGGTCAGGGCCACGTCGGCCTCGTCGACGAGCGGCCCCATGGTGAGATCCGTGATCAGTGCGGTCCGCAGGCCCGTACGGCGGGCGGCCCGTATGGCCGCCAGCGTCTCCTTGGCGTGGCGGGGCATCGCGAAGGCCAGCACCCAGGTCCCGCCGGCCTCGCGCGACTGCAGCAGCGCGTCGTACGCCACGCTCCCGCCGCGTGAGACCAGCCGTACGTCGGGGTGGATCCGGCGGGCCGCGTAGGCGAAGTACTCCGCCAGCGAGGTGGAGATCCGCAGCCCGAGGATCGTCAGCGGCACCGACCGGGCCAGCTCACGGCCGACCCCGAGGACCTGGTCGGTGTCGGCGAACCTGCGGCGGAGGCTCTCCAGGTTCGCGATCTCGGCGTCGACCGCCGTCTGCAGCTCGTTGCGCCGGCTCTCGACCGTCTCCGGTGAACCGGCGACCGCGCTGAGCGCGATGGGCTGAAGCGCCTCCCGCAGCGCGGGGTAGCCGCTGAAGCCGACCGACGCGGCGAAGCGCGTCACCGACGGCTGGCTGACGCCCACGCGGTCCGCGAGATCGGTGATCGACAGAAAAGCGGCCTCGGTGAGGTTGTCCGTGATGTACTGCGCGATACGCCGCTGGCCGGGCGACAGCCGGTGTCCGCCGAACAGCGCGCGGACCCTCTCCACGGGAGCCGGCTCCGCGTCCGGGGCCTGCCTCCCCGGCGTGATCGCAGACGCCTGTGCGCGCGCCCGCTGCCTTGATGGCACCGTGTGCCTCCCTTTCGTCCCACTGCCGCTCAACATAGCTCACCATGCGTGGTCGCCCAGGGGGCTCTTCGTGCGACCGGAAGGCCCCGGCACGCTACGCGGCCGGGGCCCTCGCGGTGCGGAGTGCCGTCAGCTCAGGGGGCCGAGGTCACCGCTCCGGCCTCCCGAGGACCGGGCGGAACGGGAGGTTCCGGGGCGGTCGGTCATACCGGCCATGGCCACGCCGATACAGAGCGCCACGATGCCGGTGACGACATTGCTGACGACACTGCCGGTGACGGCGACGTTCCCGGCGACGATCCAGGGGGAGAAGATCGTGAAGGTGCCGATCACGATGGCGCACCAGGCCATCGCGTGGGTCCGCTCGTAGGCCGAACCGAACCCGCCCAGACACAGGGCGAAGGCGACACCGCAGATCAGGTTGGTGACGGCAAGAGTGGTGAGGCCGTTGAAACCGACGATCCACGGCGAGGCCGCGAGGTAGAGGCCCGTGAGCAGGGCCAGCGTTTCCGTCACCTGGCCGCGCGGCGACGTGGTGGCGCGCTCGAAGCGTGCACGCATCTCGGCGAGGTCGGGGTGCTGCTCGATGCCGGGTTGGTGGGTGGTCATGCGGGCCGCCTCCTTCGGAAGCGTCTGTTCGTGCCCTTTCACCTGCAATGAAACGCTTCTCGGCCGGATCTCTCAATCCCCCTTCGGGTAATCCCCCTTCGAACCATCCCCGTTCGAGCCATCCCCGTTCGGCAACCCCTCTTCGGCAACCCTCTCTCGGCAATCCTCTTCTCGGACCCGCCCCGGGGTGCTCCGGCGGGCCCGTCCGGTTCCCCCCGGGGCCGGCGCACGGCTTTCCGGCCGGGTGGCGCCTCTCCCGGCGGACCGGTTCAGGGCAGGGTCTGCCCGGCCTGGGGAGGTGCGGCCCCGGAGGTCTTGTCCGACGCCACGAGGGACTCCGCGAGGGGGATGCGGGAGAGGGCGAACACGCCGACGGTGATCAGCGCGAGCCCCAGCAGTTCCGGCAGCAGCCACCAGCCGGTGCGCACATGCTCCTCGTAGAGGGTGACGCCGAGCAGCAGGCTCAGGGTGGCGTCCCCGAGGGTCAGCGCGGGCTGGGAGGCGACCAGCGGGCCCGCCTGGAGGGCGTTCTCCAGCAGGAACAGCGCGGTGCCGCCGGTGACCGCGAAGGCGTACACCTCCCAGGAGGTGAAGAAGGCCGCGGCTCCCTCGTCCTCGAAGATGTGGGTAGCCGACTTCATGAGCGCCGCCGTGAGGGCGTAGCTGATGGCGGTGGCCGTGCCGAGGAGGGCGGCGCGGGTCCGCCCCACGGGACGCCGCAGGGCCACGGCCGAGAGCACGATGACGGCCCCTCCGCAGAAGGCGAGCACCGGCACCCAGCGGTCGAGGGGCACCTGAGTGCGGTTTCCGACCGGGGACAGTGCGGCCAGGGCGATGCCGAGGCCCACCACGACGAGGCCGACGGCCGCCCAGCCGGCCCGGGGCAGGCGCTGGCGCATCACCATCGAGGCGATGATCAGGGCGAGCGGCAGTTCGAGGACGAACAGCGGCTGGACGATGGCCAGCGGCCCGGTGTTCAGCGCCAGGGCCTGGCACACCCCGGCCACGAGGACGGCGGCGATCCCGGTCAGCCAGAGGGGACGGCGCAGCAGATCGAGCATCAGCCCCGGGCGCAGACCGCTGGAGCTGGGCACCTTGAGGGCCTCCTGGCGCTGCAGCACGGTGGCGGTGGCGTTGCTGAGCGCCGAGGCGAGGGCGAAGACCACCGGCAGCAGGAGCGACTGCACCGTACGATCCTCCCGCCTCCCGCCCCGTGGCCGCTGTGGCTCCTGCCATCGTGAACCGGCGTGGAGCCCACCGCGATCGGGGACGCCCGACCGCGGGCCGATCGGGGAGTACCGGACCGGCGCCCGGGCGGCGGGCCGATCGGGAGTACCGGGCCGCGGGCCGGGCGGGCAAGGCCGGACCGGCGCCCGGGCGCGGACCACCCGACCGCGGGCCGGGTGGGCGCCGCCCGCCCCGACCATGCCGGCACGGGCCCGACCATGCCGGCACGGGCCCGGCCGGAACGGGACGAGCCGGGCTGCGCTTCCGTCGGGGTCGTCCCACAATGGGCAGCGGGTCGCTGTCCGGCCCGCCCACGACGCCGCGGCGGCGTCGGCCCGAGAGGAACGTGCTCATGCGCGCTGAGTCTTCGCCGGCCGCGCGGACGGGGGCCGTCATCGCGGTCACGGGCGCACCCGTGTGCATCGGGCCCGGACCCTCCACACCGGGCGGTGCCGTAACGGGTGCCGCAGCGCTGCTCTGCGGCACCCGGTACAGCACCCGGTACGGCACCGCCCGGCTGCCCGACGGGCTCCGCGGGGCGCCGCTCCGCACGGCTCCCGGCGGGGACGCGCCGTGAGGAGCGGCCCGGAGCGCACGGAGATCCTGCACCGGTCGCTGCGGGTGTCCCTCACCGCGTCCGTGGGCTTCTACCCCTTCCTGTACTGGCTTCACGAGCCAGTCCTGGCGCTGTACGCGCTGTTCGCGCCGATCGCCCTCGGTCTGCTGTCCTCGATCCCCGGGTCGGGACGGCAGCGGGCCGTGGTGATGCTCAAGGCGCTGCCGGTGGGCGTGGTGCTGGTAGCCCTGGGGACCCTGCTGGCGGTGCAGACCTGGGCCGCGGTGCTCGGCATGCTCGTCGTGGGTTTCCTGCTCGCCTTCGCCGCGGTCGCGGGGCCGAGCCCGGCCGGGGCGGCGCCGGGGCTCCAGCTCTTCTACATCCTGGCCTGCTTCCCGCCGTACCAGCCCGAGAGCCTGTGGCTGCGGCTGGCCGGGCTCGTCTTCGGGGTGGTGGTGCTCGCGCTGTGCGAGCTGTTCCTGCTGCCGCAGGCACCCGGTCCGACGTACCGCTCTGCCCTCGCGGAGGCCGTGGCCACGGCGGGCGACACCCTCGCGGACCGCGTCCACCTCTCCCCCGAGGACCTCAGGGCCGCGGGCGCGGACCTGCGGTTGTCCCGGTTCCCGCCGGCGGAGCGCCCGGCGGGTCCCGGCCGTGCCGTCCGCGGGCTCTCCCACGCCGGGTCCGCGGCCCGCCGGCTGCTGGAACAGCTGGCCCATCTGACCGAGACCGGCGAACTCCGCCTGCTCGTCCGGGGGGACGGCGTCGGGGGCAGCACCGGCAGCAGCAGCGGGAACAGCGCCGGGAACGGCAACGGCAGCAGCGCCGGGAACACCAGCGGGAACAGCACCGGCAGCGGCACCGGAACCGGAACCGGAACCGGCGACGGGAACAGCAGCGCCGGCAGCGCGGAAGGTGCCGACACAGCCTCACTGTCGCTGCTGCCGCAGGTGGCCTCCCTGTGCGAGGAGACCTGCGCCGCCCTGCGGGCGGGCCGCCCCCCTTCCGGCCCGGATCGGATGGACGAGGCGATCCACGCTTTCCAGCAGACACGCATACGGCAGGTGACCGGGCCCTCCTCCGACGTGCCCCCGGTGCCGGTACTGCACCGGCAGGCGGCGGTGCTGGCCGTCGCCGAGTCGGCGCGGATCCTGGAGATCGCGGTACGGGTCGGACTCGACGGGCGGCGCACCCCGCCGTTCGAGCCGCGGGAGCTGTTCTGGTACGCCCACGCCCCCACCGCACAGCTGTGGATCAACCGGTTCACCGGCAACCTCACCCTCCGCTCGGTGCAGTTCCAGAACGCCATGAGGATCGCGCTGGCCCTCGCCGCCGCGCGGCTCGTCGCCGGTTCACTCGACCTGACGCACGGGTTCTGGGTGCTGCTGGCGGTGCTGACGCTGAGCCGCACCACCGCCGGGCAGACCTGGGCGGTCATCCGCACGGCCGTCGCCGGCAATCTCGTCGGCGCTCTCGCCGCGGGTGCCCTGCTCATCGGCCTGGGACAGCACATCGAGGCGTACGCCGCGCTTCTCGCACCGGGCATGCTGCTCGCCTTCGCACTCGGACCGCTGCTGGGCATCGCCTGGGCGCAGGGGCTGTTCACCCTCGTGGTGGCCATCGCGTTCGCCCAGATCGCCCCGGCGACCTGGCGGCTGGCCGAGGCGCGGATCGTGGACGTGGTGACCGGAAGCGCCATCGGTCTGCTGTGCGCGATGCTCGCCTGGCCGGCCGGCGCCCGGCGCGAGGTACGGCGAACCATGGCGGAGCTGCTGCACGCGTGCACCCCCCTCATCAGGGGCACCGTCGCGGTGCTTACGGCCGTGCCGCCGGGCTCGGCCTCTCCCCCGCCGACGCAGCCCGCCCTGCACCGGCTGCGCCTCGCCGAGGCGGCCTACGACCAGTTCCGCAGCGAGCCGGCGGGCAGCAGACCCGCCCAAGCCGACTGGCACGCCGTGCTGATCGCGGCCGGCCAGGTCCTGCTCGGCGCCCACTGGCTGCCCAGGTTCGACATGCCCGCGACCGCGCTTCCGCCGGACGCCGCCGACCGGGCGCTGACCGGTGCCCACGCGGTGGCCGACACCACCGTCCGGCTCGCCTGCCTGTGCACGGGGGACCGGCCGCCGCCGGGCGTGGCGACCCGCTCGGCGCCCTCCCCTCCCGTCGGGCCGCCGCTGCCCGCGCTGGTCGACCTCGATGTGTGGCTGCGCAGCCTCGACGCCCAGTTCGCGCGGATCGAGGCCGGGCTGCCCCGGACGGCCGACCGGGCGGCACCCGGTACGGCCGCCGGCGGAACCGCGGGCCGCCTGTCCGGGCCCCGCCGGCGGCCCGAAGGCTAGGGCGCCCGTGTCCCGCCGGGGCCTACGCACCGCACTGCGGCACCCGTCCCCACGCCACGGATGGGTGTGGTGGCTGCCGCTGGTCGCGGTGGCCGTCGACGTGGCCGCGAACCTGACCATCGGGAGACGCGAGCCGGTGAGCTTCCTGCTCGTCGCCGTACCGCCGCTGGCCGCGGCGACGCGCGGCCCGCGGGGCACTGCGCTCTCGGCGGCGGTGTGCCTGGGACTTCAGATGTGGATGGCGGCCCGCCTCCCCGGGCACTTCGGCGAGTCCCACCATGTGGCCCTCTACGCGACCACGCTCGTCGTCGGAGTCGCCAGCATCGCGCTGGCCCGGCAGCGGGAGCGGACCCGCCGCGATCTGATCCGGGCCCACTCGGTCGCCGAGGCGATGCAGCGGACGCTGCTGCGGCCGGTGCCGCCCCGGCTCGGCCCGGTGCGCGCCGCCGGGTTCTACGAGGCCGGTGAGGGCGGCACGCTCGTCGGCGGGGATCTGTACGACGTGTGCGAGACGCCCTTCGGGGTACGGGCGATCATCGGTGACGTCCGGGGCAAGGGACTGGACGCGGTCCAGACGGTCTCGGCCGTGCTGGGCAGCTTCCGCGTGTCGGCCCACGAGTGGAAGAGCCCGAGCAGCCTGGCCGAGAGGCTGGAACTCAGCATCGCCCGCAACAGCCCGGCGGGCGGGGAGGGCGACCCGGAGCTGTTCGTCACGGCCCTGGTGCTGGAGTTCCCGCCGGGCGGCGGCGAGGTGCGGATCGTCGACCGCGGCCACCCGCCGCCGCTGCTGGTCGGCCCGCGAGGCGCGCGGCGGCTGGTCACCACGCCCGCACTGCCCCTGGGCCTCGGCGGACTGGCGCAGCCGCCGGACGGCGACGACACCACCGTGCACCGGCTCGAGCCGGGCGAGGTGCTCGTCGTCATCACGGACGGGGTGAGCGAGGCCCGGAACGAGGACGGCGTGTTCTATCCCGTACTGGAGCGCCTCGGTGAGCACTTCGGCGGCGGCCCCGCACCGGATCCCGAGGCGGTCGTGTCGTTCGTACGGTCCGACTCGGAACGCTGGTCGGCCCGGTCCGACGGCGACGACCGGGCGGCCCTCGCGCTCTCCCTGGCCGGTGCGGAGCCGCGGCTCCGGCGCACCGGGCGCGCCTCCGCCCGCACACGGCCGCGCGGGTAGGCTCGCGGGCGCGGAACCGGGGAGCGCGACGCGAAACCGGGGAGCGCGACGCGAAACCGGGGAGCGCGACGCGAAACCGGGGAGCGCGACGCGAAACCGGGGAGCGCGACGCGAAACCGGGGAGCGCGACGCGAAACCGGGGAGCGCGACGCGAAACCGGGGAGCGCGACGCGGAACGGAAAGCACGGCGCGGAACCGGAAGGCACGAGGCGGGGGCTCGGCTCCTTCGCGAGTGCCGGGGCACCCACCGCCCGCGGTGTGCACCGCCGACGGGCGCGCCGAGCCGGCGGACGTACCGGCCCCCGACGGCGGTTGCACACTCACGGGCCCTGCTTCCCGGCCCGGCACATGCCCTCCGGGAAGCCCTGGAAGCCCCGGAGGTCCCGAGATCCGGAAGCCCTGGAAGCCCCGGAGGTCCCGAGATCCGGAAGCCCCGGAGGTCCCGGAAGTCCCGGGCCCCACCGGCCATGCCGGAGTCCGAGGGCTCTTCCACCCGTTGCGTGCCGGGCCGCTGTGTGCCCCGCGCGCCGGACCGGCAGGACGGAAGGGCTGAGAGCCGCCGGGACCGCGGGGCGAACCGGTCGGACCAGCCGGGCGCGCGGCAGGGCTTCCCGTTGCCTACGGTGGCAGCGTGAGCCGTCAGCCCACCACTCCCCGGCGCGGCGCCGCGAACGGCCTGCGCGACTGGCGTGACGCGCTGGTGGCGGTCGTGGCGGGATTCGCCGCGATGCTCGCCGTGGCCGCGGCCGGGCTGTGGGCGGCGGGTGCGGCGGACCTTCCCGGCGGGGCCTTCCCCCGGGTCGTGGCGGCCGTCGTGGTCCTGGCGGCCGGCGGTGAGGTGGCGCTCACCGGGGACGCGGGGTTCCTGGCCCGGTCGCAGGCCGAACTCTCCGTGATGCCGCTGTCGGTGAGCCTGGTGGGAGCCCTGGTGGCGGGGACGGCGTTCCTGCGGCCGCTGCGGCACCGCGCCGTGGCGGGTACCCGCGAGGTGCTCGGCCGGTTCGCCCGGCTGGCGGTCCTGTGGCTGGCGGCCCTGGCGGGGCTGACCGCCGCGGCGCGCACGACGTTCCGGATCCCGCTCGACGGGGACTCCCTGCTGACCGGCATCGGCGAGTTCCTGGACATCGCTCCCCGGGTCGGCTTCCGTGCCGAGACGGGGCCCAGTCTGCTGTACGGACTGCTCTGGCTGATCGGCGTGGCAGCCCTGGCCCTGCTGGCGTCCCGCAGGGCCGCACTGCCCCCGCGGCTTGCGGGCGTCCGGGAGACGGTGGGACCCGCCGCATACGCCATGGTGTGGCTGCTGCTGGCGTATGTCGTGGTCGGGCTGGTCGCGGGCATCGTGGACGCGGCGACCCAGGGGCACCCGCGCCGGACCTTCGCGGTGGTCCTGCTCGGCCTGCCCAACCTCGCCTGGCCGGCGCTCACCCTCGGCATGGGAGCGACCTGGGAGGGCAGGGTGGAAGGGCCGTTCGGGCTGCCGGTTCCGCAGGTGCTCGACACGATGCTGCGCGGGGAGGACCGCACCACGCTGAACGTGGCCACCCTGGCCGAGCAGGACGCGCGGGCATGGTGGCTGGTGGTCGTCGCGGCGGTGCTGGTGCCCGCGGCGGCCTTCCTCATGGCGGCTCGCTCGCCCGCCCGGACGAGACCCCGGGAACACGCCCTGCGCATGGGCGCGGCCCTGGCCCTCACCATGCTCGTCGTGTGCCTCACCGGCCGCATCGCCGCGCACTACGGGCTCTCGCTCCTCGGCGTCGGCGACCTCGCGGGACTCGACGGAGAGGTGTCGCTGCAACCCCGGCTCTGGGCGGCGGTGGGCATCGGCCTCGGCTGGGGCATCCTCGCGGGACTGCTGGGCGCCCTGACGGCGACATCGGGGCGGCGCCGGGCGAGGTGAGGGGCTGAGCCGTGCCGGCCCTACCGAGGGAACCGACCGGAACGGCCCAACCGAGGGATCAGACCGAACAGGCCGAACAGGCCGAACAGGCCGAACAGGCCGAACAGGCCGAACAGGCCGAACAGACGAACAGACGGAAACGGCCGAACCGACTGATCTCTTGCCGCCCTCGTCCGCCCGGGCGGCGGCCGGGCGGACGCCCCCAACCCACGGGCATCTCCAACCTACGGACGTCACAAACCTACGGACGCCCCCAGCCTGCGGACGTCACAAAACTACGGACGTCTCCAGCCTGCGGACGCCTCCCGCCGGGCCGGCACCGCCGACCCGCGGGCACCTGCGGGACGGTCCGCCCCGCGCACGCCCCGCACGCCCCACCAGGATCACCCAATCCGCCCCGTTCACCCGATTCGCGCTCGTGCGACGTCGGGCCGGAGCCGGCCAGAGCGGGCCGAAGCTGGCGCCGGAGCGTCCCGGCGAAGGCCCGGGAAGCCGTACGGCCATGAACCGTCACCCACGCCCGGCCCACCGGCGGCGGCGGCGCCCCGGTGTCAGGCGACGGACCCGACGGCCGGGGCGGGTGTGCGCGGGCCGTCGTGGTGGATCGGTGTGTGTGCGCCCGCCAGTGGGGCGCCGCTGCCGCCGCGGCGGCCCGCGACGATCTCCGCCGCGATGGACACCGCGGTCTCCTCGGGCGTACGGGCCCCGAGGTCGAGCCCGATCGGCGAGCGCAGCCTGGCGAGTTCGGGTTCGCCGACGCCCGCCTCGCGCAGCCGGGCGTTGCGGTCCTCGTGGGTGCGGCGCGAGCCCATCGCGCCGACGTAGGCGACGGGCAGCCGCAGCGCCCGCTCCAGCAGGGGTACGTCGAACTTGGCGTCGTGGGTGAGGACGCAGAGCACCGTGCGGCCGTCGACCCCGGTCGACTCGAGGTAGCGGTGCGGCCATGCGACGACGATGTCGTCGGCCTCGGGGAAGCGGGTCCGCGTGGCGAAGACGGGGCGGGCGTCGCACACGGTCACGTGGTAGCCGAGGAACTTGCCGACGCGGACGAGAGCGGAGGCGAAGTCGACGGCCCCGAAGACGATCATCCGCGGGGCGGGGACGCTGGACTCGACGAGCAGGGTGAGCGGGCGGCCGCAGCGGGAGCCGTCCGCGCCGATGCCGGTGGTGCCCGTGCGCCCGGCCTCCAGCAGGGCGCGGGCCTCGGCGGCGGCGGTGCGGTCGAGTTCGGGGTGGCCGCCGAGGGTGCCTTCGCAGGAGCCGTCGGCGCGGACCAGGAGTGCGCGGCCCATCAGTTCGCCGGGCCCGTCGGTGATCCGCGCGACCGCCGCGGCCTCCCCTCGTGCGGCGGCGGCCAGCGCCGCCGCGAGGACGTCGCGGGAGGGGGAGTCCGCGTGGACCGGGGTGACGAGGACGTCGATGGTGCCGCCGCAGGTCAGTCCGACGGCGAAGGCGTCGTCGTCGCTGTAGCCGAAGTGCTCCAGGACGGACCGGCCGTCCGCGAGCGCCTGCCGGCACAGGTCGTAGACGGCGCCCTCCACGCATCCTCCGGAGACCGAGCCGATCGCCGTGCCGTCGCCGTCGACGGCGAGCGCGGCACCGGGCTGGCGGGGTGCGCTGCCGCCGACGGCCACGACGGTGGCGACGGCGAAGTCACGTCCCTGCCCGGCCCACCGGCTCAGCTCGTCGGCGATGTCCAGCATGTCGGTCTCCTCGGGGTGGTGGATGCGTGGAGGACGCGGCCGGGCTCAGTGGACGCCCAGCCAGCCTTCGATCGGATTGAGGGCGAAGAAGACGACGAAGATCGCGGTCAGGCCCCACATGAAGCCGCCCACCTCCCGGGACCTGCCCTGGGCGACCTTGATGGCGACGTAGGAGATGACGCCCGCGGCGACACCGGGGGTGATGCTGTACGTGAACGGCATCAGCACGACGGTGAGGAAGACCGGGACGGCGACGGCGCGGTCTGCCCAGTCCACGTGCCGGGCGTTCTGCATCATCATCGCGCCGATGACGACCAGGGCCGCGGAGGCGACCTGGGGCGGCACGATCGCGGTGAGCGGGGTGAAGAAGAGGCAGGCGGCGAAGAACAGTCCGGTGACGACCGAGGCGAGGCCGGTCCGCGCGCCCTCGCCGACGCCGGTGGCGGACTCGACGAACACGGTCTGCCCGGAGCCGCCGGAGACACCTCCGATCGCACCGCCCGCGCCGTCGATGAAGAGGGCCTTGGACAGGCCCGGCAACCGGCCGCGCTCGTCGGTCAGCCTGGCCTCCGTGCCGACGCCGATGATGGTGGCCATCGCGTCGAAGAAGCCGGCGAGCACCAGGGTGAAGACGATGAACCCGACGGTGATCACGCCGATGTCGCCCCAGCCGCCGAACTCGACGTGCCCGAAGAGCGAGAAGTCGGGCATGGAGACGGCGCCGCCGGCGAGTTCCGGCGGGGACATGTTCCAGGCCTTGGCGTCGAGGCCGGCGATGTTGTGGACGGCGACCGCGACGACGGTTCCGACGGCGATGCCGACGAGGATGGCGCCGGGTATCGCACGGGCCTGGAGCATGAAGATCAGCAGCAGGGTGAAGCAGAAGACCAGTACCGGCCAGCCGGCGAGTTCGCCGCCGACGCCGAGGGTGACGGGCGGGCCGAACTCCGCGCCCTTGCCGACGAATCCGGCCTTGACCAGGCCGATCAGCGCGATGAACAGGCCGATGCCCATGGTGATGCCGTGCTTGAGTGCGAGCGGGATCGCGTTCATGATCAGCTCGCGCATGCCGGTGACCGCCAGCAGGCAGATCACCAGGCCGTACATCACGCACATGGCCATCGCCTGCGGCCAGGTCATCTGGGGGACGACCTGCGAGGCGAGGACGCCGGAGACGCTCAGGCCGGCCGCGAGGGCGAGCGGGACCTTGCCGACGAAGCCCATCAGCAGGGTGGTCGCCGCGGCCGCGAAGGCGGTCGCGGTGATGAGCCCAGGTTGGCTGAGGACGTTGCCCGCGACGTCCTCGCCGTTGAGGATCAGGGGGTTGAGCAGGAGGATGTACGCCATCGCCATGAAGGTGGTGATGCCGCCGCGCACCTCGCGCGCGAGAGTCGATCCTCTTTCGGAGATGTGAAAGTACCGGTCGAGCCAGGACCGCCCGGCGGGGACGCGCGAGCCGGAGCCGGCGTCCTCAGCGGCGGTTCTCGGCTCCACTGACGACTGGGTCATGGTTGCCTACTCCCAAGGTTCACAGGGGCACCCGCGGGGCAGTCGAGACCTCGCTCGAGCCGCGGGATTTGGGATCTTGCGCTGGCTGCACGACCCGGGGGACGGCCCGAGACGAACGGTCTGCGGGAGCGGGACCCCTCGGGGTCCGGTCCGCAGTTCTTCGGGTGCTGCTGGTGCCGGGCGCCTTGTGCGCCGCCCGGCTTCCCGGGGACTGGTCCCCGGAGGTCCTTGTGTGCCCCCGTCGGCGGCGGGGGTTCCGGGGGACGGTGGTGCCCCGGAACCCCGGCGGCTCAGGTGCCGGTGAGGTGCTCCGGGCGTACCGGCGTCCGGTTGAGTTCCAGGCCCGTCGCGTCGCGGATCGCCGCGAGGACGGCCGGGGTGGAGGACAGGGTCGGCGCCTCGCCGATGCCGCGGAGCCCGTACGGGGCGTGCTCGTCGGCGAGTTCGAGCACGTCGACCGGGATGGTCGGGGTGTCGAGGATGGTCGGGATCAGGTAGTCCGTGAAGGAGGGGTTGCGCACCTTCGCGGTCTTCGGGTCGACGATGATCTCCTCCATGACGGCCACGCCCAGTCCCTGGGTGGTGCCGCCCTGGATCTGCCCGACGACGGACAGCGGGTTGAGCGCCTTGCCGACGTCCTGGGCGCAGGCCAGCTCGACCACCTTCACCAGGCCGAGTTCGGTGTCCACCTCCACGACGGCGCGGTGCGCCGCGAAGGAGTACTGGACGTGGCCGTTGCCCTGGCCGGTGCGCAGGTCGAAGGCCTCGGTCGGGCGGTGCCGCCACTCGGCCTCCACCTCGACGGCCTCGTCCTGAAGCACGTCCACCAGGTCGGAGAGGACCTCGCCGGCGTCGGTGACGACCTTGCCGTCTTCGAGCAGCAGTTCGGCGGTGGCCCAGGCCGGGTGGTGGGAGCCGAACCTGCGGCGGCCGATCTCCAGGACCTTGTCGCGGACCAGCTCGCAGGAGTTCTTCACCGCGCCGCCGGTGACGTACGTCTGGCGGGAGGCGGAGGTGGATCCGGCGGAGCCGACCCGGGTGTCGGCCGGGTGGATGGTCACCCGGGTGACGCCCAGCTCGGTGCGGGCGATCTGGGCGTGGACGGTGACACCGCCCTGGCCGACCTCCGCCATCGCGGTGTGCACGGTGGCGACCGGCTCGCCGCCGACGACCTCCATGCGGACCCTGGCCGTCGAGTAGTCGTCGAACCCCTCGGAGAAGCCGACGTTCTTGATGCCGACGGCGTAGCCGACGCCGCGGACGACGCCCTCGCCGTGGGTGGTGTTGGACAGTCCGCCGGGCAGGGCGCGCACATCGGCCTCGCCGCCCGCGATCTCCCACTGGCGCTCCGGCGGCAGCGGGCGGGCCTTGACGCGGCGCAGCAGTTCCGCGACCGGCGCCGGGGAGTCCACCGGCTGCCCGGTGGGCATGATCGTGCCCTGCTCCATGGCGTTGAGCTGCCGGAACTCCACCGGATCCATGCCCAGCTCCGCCGCGAGCCGGTCCATCTGGGCCTCGTAGGCGAAGCACGCCTGCACCGCGCCGAAGCCGCGCATCGCGCCGCAGGGCGGGTTGTTGGTGTAGAGGGCGATGGCCTCGATGTCGACGTCGTCGACGACGTACGGGCCGACCGAGAGCGAGGAGGCGTTGCCGACGACCGCCGGGGACGCCGACGCGTAGGCGCCGCCGTCCAGGACGATCCGGCACTTCAGATGGGTGAGCTTGCCGTCCCTGGTGGCGCCGTGCTCGTAGTACAGCTTCGCCGGGTGCCGGTGCACATGGCCGAAGAAGGACTCGAAGCGGTTGTAGACCATCTTCACGGGCCTGCCGGTGCGCAGCGCGAGGAGGCAGGCGTGGATCTGCATGGAGATGTCCTCGCGGCCGCCGAAGGCCCCGCCGACGCCGGAGAGCGTCATCCGCACCTTCTCCTCGGGCAGGCCGAGGACCGGGGCGATCTGGCGGAGGTCGGAGTGCAGCCACTGGGTGGCGACGTACAGGTCGACACCGCCGTCCTCGCCGGGCACGGCGAGCCCGGACTCCGGGCCGAGGAAGGCCTGGTCCTGCATGCCGAAGACGTACTCGCCCTCGACGATGACGTCGGCGCGCTCGCGGGCCCGGGCCGCGTCGCCGCGGACGATGGGCTGGCGGTGCACGATGTTCGGGTGCGGGACGTGGCCGATGTGGTGGTCGTCGCGGCCCTCGTGGACGAGGACGGCGCCGGGGGCCGTCGCCGACGCCTCGTCGGTGATCAGCGGCAGCTCGGCGTAGTCGATCCTGATCTTGGCGGCGGCGCGGCGGGCGGTCTCGGGGTGGTCTGCGGCGACCAGGGCCACCGGCTCGCCGTGGTGGCGTACCTTCCGGTGCGCGAGGACGGGCGTGTCCTGGATCTCCAGTCCGTAGTTCCTCGTGTCCGTGGGCAGGTCGTCGTAGGTGAGGACCGCGTGGACGCCGGGCACGGCCAGCGCCTCGGAGACGTCGATGGAGCGGATCTCGGCGTGCGCGACGGTGGAGCGCAGTGTCTGGCCCCACAGCATGTCCTCGTGCCACATGTCCGAGGAGTAGGCGAACTCGCCGGTGACCTTGAGGGTGCCGTCGGGGCGCAGGGTGGACTCGCCGATGCCGCCCCTGGTCTGCGAGCCCTGGGTGACCTTGGTGGGGGTGCCGGCCGGGGCGGCGTCGGCCCGTGTGTCGGGTGCCATGGTGTCAGACCGCCTCTCCCTGGCGGGCGGCCGCGAGGCGGACCGCGTCGAGGATCTTCTCGTAGCCGGTGCAGCGGCACAGGTTGCCGGAGAGCGCCTCGCGGATGTCCGCGTCGGACGGGGAGCCGTTGCGCTCCAGCAGTTCGTCGGCGGCGACCAGCAGGCCCGGGGTGCAGAAGCCGCACTGCACGGCGCCCGCGTCGATGAACGCCTGCTGGACGGGGGACAGTTCGGCGCCCTCGCCGGTCTGCGAGTCCGTTCCGCCGGCGTTCCACCGCCGGGCCTCCTGAAGCGGCGTGCCGCAGGCGCCCGTGGCGCATCCGCCGTGTCCGTGCTCGGCGCGCTGCCGGGCGAAGTCCGCCAGGCCCTCGACGGTGACGACCTCGCGGCCCTCGACCTGCCCGGCCGCGACCAGGCAGGCGCACACCGGGACGCCGTCGAGGCGGACCGTGCAGGAACCGCACTCGCCCTGCTCGCAGGCGTTCTTGGAACCGGGCAGCCCCAGGCGCTCGCGGAGCACGTAGAGGAGGCTCTCGCCCTCCCACACGTCGTCGGCTTCCTGCTGACGGCCGTTGACCGTGAAATTCACCCGCATGGTCATGCAGCTCCTTCAAGCGTGCGGCCGCTTCCGCGGTACTGCTCCCAGGTCCAGCCGAGCGTGCGCCGGGCCATGACGCCGACCGCGTGCCTGCGGTATCGCGCGGTGCCGCGGACGTCGTCGATCGGGTTGCAGGCGCCGGAGGCGAGCTCCGCGAACTGCCTGGCGACCGAGGGAGTGATGATCCTGCCGCTGTCCCAGAAGCCGCCCTCCTCGAGCGCGGCGTTGAGGAACTCCTCGGCGGCCTCGGCGCGCACCGGGGTGGGCGCGGCGGAGCCGATGCCGGTGCGCACCGTGCGGGTCCCGGGGTGCAGCGCGATACCGAAGGCGCACACGGCGATGACCATGGCGTTGCGGGTGCCGACCTTCGAGTACTGCTGGGGTCCGTCCGCCTTCCTGACGTGGACGGCCCTGATGAGTTCGTCCGGGGCGAGCGCGTTGCGCTTCACCCCGGTGTAGAACGCGTCGATCGGGATGAGCCTGCTCCCCCGCACCGACTCCGCCTCGACCTCGGCGCCGGCGGCCAGCAGGGCCGGATGGGCGTCGCCGGCGGGGGACGCGGTGCCCAGGTTGCCGCCCACGCCGCCGCGGTTGCGGATCTGCGGCGAGGCGACGGTGTGGGAGGCGAGCGCCAGACCGGGCAGCTCGGTCCGGAGGTCTTCCATGATCCGCGTGTACGGGACGGAGGCGCCGAGCCGGACGCTCTCCTCGCCCACTTCCCACTCGCCGAGTTCGGTGATGCGGTTCAGGTCAAGGAGGTGCTCCGGCCGCCGGTGGTCGAAGTTGATCTCGACCATGATGTCGGTGCCACCCGCGATGGGCACAGCGGCGGGGTGCTCGGCCTTCGCGGCGAGCGCCTCCTCCCAGCTGGCGGGGCGAAGGAAGTCCATGGTGGCTCTCTTCTACGTGAGTAAGTCGTTCACTGGGGCCCGGGGACGGCCGGCCCTGGCGGGATGTTCATGTCCTGTTAACGCGGTGCGGCCCAGTACACAAGCACCGCCCCGCCGGGTGCAGTCACCGAAACCATGAAGGAGTTGGCTGGTCGCCACCCTCGTCTTGTAGATTCGAACGAAAGGCGGAGGCCGACAACCGGTCCGATTTCCTCCTGAAACCCCGGCACTCCCCTCACCACGGCCCAACGGCACGACACGACAGATCGGCGGCGACGAGATGCGGCTGCGCGCACTGCTGGAGACCGAGGCGCTGGGACTGCGGCTGCTCGGCGGCGACGACGAGCTGGACCGCACCGTCCGCGGTGTCATGACGACCGACCTGCGTGACCCGAGCCGCTACCTCTCGGGCGGTGAACTCGTGCTCACCGGGCTCGCCTGGCGGCGCGGCGCCGATGATTCCGAGCCTTTCGTACGCATTCTCGCAAGCGCGGGCGTCGTCGGACTGGCCGCGGGCGAGGCGGAACTCGCCGGCATCCCGGACGACCTGGTCCTGGCCTGCGAGCGGCACAGGCTGCCGCTCTTCGCCGTGAACGAGGACGTCGCGTTCGCGACGATCACCGAGCATGTGGTGCGCCAGGTGTCGGGAGAGCGGGCCGGTGACCTCGCCGCCGTGGTCGACCGCCACCGCCGGCTGATGACCTCGGGCCCTGCGGGCGGCGGCCCCGAGGTGGTGCTCGACCTCCTCGGCTCCGACCTGGACCTGCGCGCCTGGGTCCTCTCCCCGACCGGCCGCCGGATCGCGGGGGCCGGTGAGCCGCTGGCGCCCGGCGCCGGAGCCGCGCTGGCCGCCGAACATCTGGCCGCGACCCGCACGGGACGGCGCGGGCCGCACCGCGCGACGGTCGGCGGTACCACGTACTCGCTCTTCCCGATCCGGAACACGGGCCGGGCCGCCGCACCGGCCTCCCGGGACGTCCGGGAGACCGTGCTGTCCGACTGGCTGCTGGCCGTGGAGGCCGACGCGGCCGACTGGCCGGCCGCCCGGCTCGACCTGCTCCAGGGCGTCACCCAGCTGATCGCCGTCGAACGGGACCGGCGGGACGCGGCCCGCACCGTGCGGCGCCGCCTCGCCCAGGAGGTCCTGGAACTCGTCCAGACCGGCGCCCCGCCCGCCGAGATCGCCGCCAGGCTGAGGGTCGCCGCCCCCGTCCTGCTGCCGGGCCTCGGCACGGCGCCCCACTGGCAGGTCGTGGTGGCCCGCGTCGACTGGGACGCACGGGGCGGCTCTCCCGTCGAGAGCGGCCCGGCGGCCCAGGTGCTCCTGGAGGAGATCCTCGTAGACCCGGCGGACCCGGGCTCGGAGACCGCGGACCGGATCGCCGTCGCCCACACCGGCACGGAGGCCGTCGCACTCGTCCCGCTCCCGGCGGCCGGCGCCGCCGGGGGATCGCCGGACGGCGAGGGACACGGCGGTGAGGGGCACGCCGGGCCGGACGGCGAGGGACACGCCGGGCCGGACGACACAGGACACGCCGGGGAGGGGCGCGCCGGGGAGGGGCGCGCCGGAGGGCCGGAACCCGGCAAGGACCGCACCGGGCTGCACGCGGACGCCCTGCTCGCCGCCGTCCGCGAAACACTCTCCGCCGGGCTCGCCGACGACGGCCGCCTCACCCTCGGCGTCAGTGCCGCCGTCCACTCCGCGGAAGGGCTGCGCGGCGCCCTGGAGGAGGCCCGGCACGCCCGCCGCGTCGCCGCCGCACGCCCGGGCCGGGTGTGCGCGGCCGGCCATCACGAGCTGGCGTCCCACGTCCTGCTGCTGCCGTTCGTCCCCGACGACGTGCGCAGGGCCTTCACGGCCCGGCTGCTCGACCCGCTGCGCGACTACGACCGCCGCCACCGCGCCGAGCTGATCGAGACGCTCGAGGCCTTCCTGGACTGCGACGGTTCCTGGACACGCTGCGCGAACCGGCTCCATCTGCATGTGAACACGCTGCGCTACCGGGTGGGACGGATCGAGCAGCTCACGGGCCGGGACCTGTCGCGGCTGGAGGACAAGCTCGACTTCTTCCTGGCCCTGCGGATGAGCTGAAGCGGCCCGGGACGAAGCGGCCCGGGACCGAAGCGGCCGGGGACCGTCCGGCGGAGGCTCCCGGCGGCCGCGGCCGCGGACGGGGTCCGGTCACGGCCGGGGACGCAGCCGGGAGCCGGTCACGGCCGAGGTCCGGTCTCAGTCGGGGCCCGGTCGCACCGGGGTCGCGGACGGGGTCCGGTCACGGCCGGGGACGCAGCCGAGGGCCGGTCACGGCCGAGGTCCGGTCTCAGTCGGGGTCGTAGCCAGGATCCGGTCACGGCCAGGGGCACAGCCAGGATCCGGTCACGGCCGAGGTCGCAGTCGGGGTCCGGTCACGGCCAGGGGCACAGCCAGGATCCGGTCACGGCCGGGGGCGCAGACGCACACGGCTGCGCAAGGGGATTCGCTACGCGCCCCCGCGCGATGAGCCCCCGTCAAGCGGCGTACATGCGTTCACCCGATTGTCTGCGATGCTGCCACCGATCCCGTATCGCACCGGAATTGCACGGCCTTCACCGATCCCGCACCCGGCGATTGTGAATTGGTTCACCAGACCTCTTGGCCCTGCGACCCGATCCGTGCTCTGATTCCGTCTGACTCAACAGCACAATGGCGCGCTTGGGGAGGGCAATGTGGCGTATACCGCCATGTCTGGTTCCGGAGCCACAGCAGGTGACGATCCACTCCAGACCGCGGTATGGCGGCTGCGCTCGCGCGGCTGTTGGACGGACGCGGCAGCCCTGCTCGCCCCCCACGCGGCGTCCGCCGCGCCGGCCCTGCAACGCGCCTCGCTCCTCGTGGAGCGCTGCCTATTCACCGGCGCCGGGTGGGCGGACGCGGAGGACGCCCTGCGCACGGCGGAGGCCGCTGCGCGCGACGACGGCGAGCGCGGCTCTGCCGCCTGCGAGCGCGGCCAACTCGCCTACGCCTGCACCGTGCTGGGCGTCCGTGATCGGGCCGACGAGGCCCGCGCCGCCCTCGGCCGCGCGGCGGCGCTGCTCGCGCCGGACGCGGCGGGCCGGCCGCTCCTCGACTTCCGGCGCGGCCTGGTCGCCGAGCACCTCGCGGACTCCGCCCAGGCCGCCCGAGCGGCCTACCACCGCGCCCACGCCGGTGCCCTCGCCCACGGGGACATGCTGCTGCTGTCCTTCACCTGGCGCCATCTCGCCGCGCTCGCCCTGCGCGACGGCGAACTCGCCGAGGCACGGCAGGGGTTCGCCGAGTCCCTGCGCATCCGCGAGGAGCTGGGCTATCTGATCGGAACGGCCCCGGCGCTGGCGGCGCTCGCCGACGCGCAGCCCGAGCCGGAGGCCTCCCGCCTCCGGACCGAGGCGGCCCGCCTCTTCCGGCTGCTCGGCGGCGTCCCGACCTGGCTCGCGGACCAGCTGGCCCCGCCGGCCCCCGCGGCGTGACACTCGAGCGCGACACTACGGGCGCCGGACCGGCCCGGGACCGCCCCGGCGGCGTGGCACGCCGGGCAGCCCGCCCGTACCCGCGGGCGTCCGGGGCCGTCCCGGGAGCCTTTCGACCGGCGCTACAAGTGAGCCCGTACCCGCGGGCGTCCGGGGCCGTCCCGGCAGCGCACCGTGCCGGGAGCTTTCCGGCGCCGGGCCGCGACGCACGGGCTGCGGCGGTCGGCGCGGGGAACGTGCCGTGACCGGGAACAGCGTGCCGTGACCAGGAGGAGAGTGTCCTCCGCGCCGGCGACGAGCGGCACCGGCCGCGCCTAGTGTCCCGAGCCGTTGAAGTGCTCCCGTACCAGGGAGGCCACCACGGGCAGGTCCTGCGCCATGAGCGCGTCCAGCAGCGCCGCGTGCTCGGCCGCGTCGGCCACCAGGTCCGCCCGGCGGGGGGCGGGTGAGTTGAGGAGAGGCCACTGGGAGCGGCGGTGGAGGTCGTCCGCGACGGCGACGAGCTGTTCGTTCCCGGCGAGCGAGAGCACGGCGCGGTGGAAGGCGCGGTCGGACTCCGCATAGCCCGCCCGGTCGCCGGTCGCGGCGGCGGCGGTGGTCGCCTCGGCGAGCGGGACGAGTTCGGCCCAGCACGCGGGCGGGACGGTACGGGCGAGCCTCAGCATCACCGGAACCTCGATGAGGCAGCGGACCTCGGCGAGTTCGGCCAGTTCCCGGACCGTGCGCACGACCACGCGGAAGCCCCGGTTCGGGATCGTCTCGACCGCTCCTTCGACGGCGAGCTGCTGCATCGCCTCGCGTACGGGGGTGGCGGAGACGCCGTACCGCTCGCCGAGCACGGGCGCCGAGTAGACCTCGCCGGGGCGCAGTTCGCCGCTGACGAGAGCCGCACGAAGCGCGTCCAGTACCTGGCCGCGCACGGAGTGGCGACGGACGACCGTGCCGGGCGCCGGGGGCTCGCCATGGGTGTGCTCACCGCGGGCCCGGGCGGCGGACGCGGCCTCCGCCCCCTCTTCACGTCTGCGCGGGACGGGGCCGTCGGTGCCGGACGGCCCCCGGCCCGGTCCCCCGTCCAGGCCGCTCCCCCGCCCGCCGGAGAACGGCCGGGCGCCGGGGTCGCACTCCTCGCGGGCCTGCCCGGGGACCGGAACGGGCCCCTGCCGGGGTGGGGGCCCCGTCGCGGGACGGTGTCGGAGTTCCGGCGCGGGCTGGTCGGCCCGGACCGGAGCCGGGCGGTGCGCGGGAGCCGGTCCATACGAGGGCGTCCGGCCATGCGCCGGGCCCGGCTCGTCTGCCGGCCCCACAACCGAACCCGAAGCCGGACCCGGACCCGGACCCCGACCCGGTCCATACGAGTAGGCCGCGCCGTGCCCGGCGAGCCCGCCGTGGCCCGGAGGCCCGCTCTGCCCCGGAGGCCCGCCGTAGGCCGCAGGCTCACCGTGGGCCGCAGGCCCGCCGTGCGAAGGAGCAGGCTCCGGGGCCGGGGCGGTGCCCGGGCCCGGGGCCGGGGCGGTGCCCGGGACGGGGCGGGGCCCGTGCGCCGCCCTCGTCTGCCCTGGAGCACACGCGGACGCGGAAGGCGGCGCCGCGGCGCGGACGCGCGCTTGGCCCTGGTCCACTCGGGTTCTCCTCCGGCTGTGTCGCGGGCCCGGCAGACGGCGCGGGCCCTGCGTGCACGATAGGGGGCCGGGGTCACAGTTCAAACACGGATCACGTCGGGTAAGGTAAGGCTAACCTGCCAACGATCGCGATTCGGTGGTCCTCGTATGACGGTCCCCGCTGCTCTCCACGACGCGCGGCCTCCCGCCCCCTCCGCCCCCTCCGCCCCCTCCGACCCTTCCGCGTCCACGGCGCCCCTGGCCGGCGCGTATGCGCGGATGTCCGCGGTGTTCCCCGGTCTCGGCGTGCGGCAGCTCGCGGACGGGGAGCCGACGCCGCGCGGACCCGGCTGGGTCGCGGCGGAGGACCTGGCGGCGGGCGGCGCGGCTCTCGACGCGTTCCTGGCGTGGGACAGCGCACAGGTGCTCCGGGACTACGGGCAGCGGGCCCGTCAGGACGTCGTGGCGAGCTTCGGGCTCCACCGCTATGCCTGGCCTGCCTGCCTGCTGGTCACGGTCCCGTGGTTCCTGGAGCGGCGGGTGCCTCGGCTCCCGGTCGAGGACGTCGCGTACCAGCGGTCCCGCGGCCGGATGGCCGTCCGCGTGCGCGGCTTCGCCTGCCTGCCCGGCGATCCCGCTGCCGCGCTTCCGGCCGCGCGGGTGGTCGCCGACGAGGACGCCTTGCGCGCGGAGGTGCGCAACGCCGTCGCCGAGCACTTGGAGCCGGTCCTCGACGGCTTCGGCCCGCGCATGCGGCGGGGGCGGCGGGCACTGTGGGGCATGGCCACGGACGAGATCGTCGAGGGCCTCTGGTACGTGGCGCACCTCCTCGGCGAGGAGCGCCGCGCGATGGCGGAGCTGGCGGCTCTGCTGCCCGGCACCACCAGGCCGTACGTCGGCACGGCCGGCTTCCGCGAACTCACCGGTCCGTCCGGGGAGCCGCTGCCCACCAGGGACCGGGCGAGCTGCTGCATGTTCTACACACTGCGCCCCGAGGACACCTGTGTCACCTGTCCTCGCACCTGCGACGCCGACCGTGTGCGGCGGCTCGCCGCCCGGGACTGACATCCCCCGGGGCATCCCGGCACCGCTCCCCGGGGCCTTTCCCCGGCACCGCTCCCCGGCGCCCGGGCATCCGGTCGCGCCCCGCGAAGTGGTGCAGGTGACCAGGTGCTCCACATTCCGGTTCGGGGCGCATGGCGATCTCCGTGGAGGCGGCAACCCACGACAGGTCCCGCTGAATCGGGTCGAACGCCCGATCCGGCCGAGTCACCGTCTCCCACCCGCAAACTCCGCCCCCTTGGCCACCTGCACCACCCGGCGGGACGCCATCGGCATCCGGAGCCGCCCCAGCGACGGCGGTCGAACCCCGTTCCCGTCGCCCGCAGGCACGTTCGAGGTGGCAGCACCTATTCGGAGGGCCCGCACACCTGTTGGCGTCCTCTTGCCGGGAAAGCCCGTGCGCGCGAGGGCACTTGCGCAAGTATGGCGGGCGAGGAACACCACACGGCACCGAGGCGGGGGCACCGCATTCCTCCCCCCGGCCCCGACCCACCACCCCACCGTCGCACCGTGGCACCGTCGCGGCGGAGGGGATTCCCACGGCTCGCCACGGGGATCCCGCCCGGTCGCCGACTGCCCCCGTACGGGAGGACTTCCGTTGAGGTCTCATACCGACTCCACAGGCCGCCCCCCGCCGGGACACCGCAACCGGCGGAGCGTCAGCCGGCCCCGGGCCGGGGGCAAGCCGCGGCGGAGGCCGGGATGCCCGGTGTTACACCGCGCCGTCGGCATCGCCTACGACTGGCTATAGTTGACCCGTTCCTGCCGCACCCACACCTCGGCACGGACCTCGATCGCCATGTTGTAGACCTTCCGCCCACGCTTCCGGACGTGCGCGACAGCTCGGCTGCCTGCGCATCGGCCGGTCAGAGGCGGTACCGAAAGCCCGCTTCGTGCGAGCGGTCACCGCTCGCCAACTACCGCACCAGCTTGTGACCACCTGACGGGCTGTCGGTGGTGGACACCGAATCACCCTGGTGGCGACTCGGCTCTCCCGCCCCGCTCCGCAGGAGTCCGAATCCTCCCCCGCCCGAAGGCAGGGGTCTCCCGGAGGTTCCCGATGAGACTGACCGACATATCGCTCGACTGGCTGCTCCCGGGCGGTGTGATGCTCGCCGGGGTGGTGGCGGCGGTGGTGGTGCTCGCGCGCGGCAAGCGCGCCCGCGACAAGGCCGCGACCGAGGACTCCTGGGAGCGCAGCGAGGAGCGCCGCAGACGCAAGGAGGCCCTCTACGCCACCGCTTCCTACGTGCTCCTCTTCTGCTGCGCCGCCGTCGCCGCGGCGCTGTCGTTCCACGGTCTGGTCGGCTTCGGCCGGCAGAACCTGAACCTGTCCGGAGGCTGGGAGTACCTGGTCCCGTTCGGCCTCGACGGCGCCGCGATGTTCTGCTCGGTACTCGCGGTGCGCGAGGCCAGCCACGGCGACGCGGCGCTCGGCTCGCGCATCCTGGTGTGGCTGTTCGCGGGAGCCGCGGCCTGGTTCAACTGGGTCCACGCTCCGCGCGGGCTCGGCCACGACGGTGCGCCGCAGTTCTTCGCCGGCATGTCGCTGTCCGCGGCGGTGCTCTTCGACCGCGCCCTGAAGCAGACCCGCAGGGCCGCGCTGCGCGAACAGGGCCTGGTTCCCCGCCCGTTGCCGCAGATCCGGGTCGTACGGTGGCTGCGGGCGCCCCGCGAGACCTTCGGCGCCTGGTCGCTGATGCTGCTGGAGGGCGTCCGCACCCTCGATGAGGCGGTCGAGGAAGTGCGCGAGGACCGGCGGCAGAAGGAGCAGGAGCGCATGCGCAGGCGCGAGCGGGAGAAGCTGGAGCGGGCCCGGCTGCGGGCGCTCAGCCGGCAGCACCGGGCATGGGGCCGGCGCGGCGGCCGGCAGGTGGAGGTCACCACCGGCTCGGGCGGTGGGCACTCGGGTTCCGCCCCGGCCGTCGAGCCCGTCGCGGAGCCTGCCATAGCAGAGCCGGGACAACTGCCGTCGCGCTCAAGGCTCTCCCTCGAGGCGGTCAAGACCAGTGACCCGGTCACGGTCGACCTGACGGCCGAGGACGACACCCAGGCGCTTCCCCGCCTGGACTCCCTTGAACGCAAACTCAAGCACCTTGAGCAGCAGTTCGGCTGACCCCGGACCGCCGCCTCTCCACCGACCGGCCACCGACCGGCCACCGATCGACAACCGACCAACAGTGATCGACCGCTGATCGGCCGCTGATCCACCAGCGGCCGCCCACCATATGACCGCGGGTGGGGCCCACCACGGGCCCCACCCGCGGTCATATGGTGGGCGTATGGGGCGCGCCCCGCCCCCGGGCTCGCGCGTCATGCCCGCCCGGGCGCAGATCCGGCCCGAGACCGACTCCGTGTACGACGCTCACGCGTCACGCCCGCCCGGGGCGCAGCTCGAACCAGACCGCCTTGCCCAGTCCGTGGGCCCGGACCCCCCACGCGTCGGCCAGGCTCTGCACCAGCAGCAGGCCCCTGCCGTGCGTGCTCTCGTCTGGCACCGGCTCACCGGGCGCTTCCACCAGCCCGGCCGTGAAGTCCCGCACCTCGACGAGGAGTCGTGCGGGTGCCACCGTGGCCGTGACGACGGCCCCTTCCTCCGTGTGCACCAGCGCGTTCGTCACCAGTTCGCTGGTCAGCAGCTCCGCCACCTCGGCCGAGCCCGGCTCGCCCCAGTGCCCCAGGAGGGCCCGCAGCGCCCTCCTCACCTCCGCTACCGCCCTGAGGTCCGCGCGCCGGACGCTGCGCCGCAACTGCGCCGCTCCCGAGCTGCCTTGACGCCCCGCCATTCTCCCCCACCGCACGTCGGAACGGTCCCTTCAGTCAGTCGTCCCGTCCGGCTCGAACAGGCACTGCCGGAATGCATGCCCCGCCACCGTGCAGTCACGCCTGCCGATTTCACGCACCGTCACCAAGGCGGTACATTCCGCAAGTTCGAGCGAGCCGTCCCGACCATCCGGACCGCTCGCCCCCGTTCACCACTGTTCACCACTGTTCACCACTGTTCACCACTGTTCACCGCCATTCACAGATGATCGCCACTTCTCGTGACCGTTCGCCACCGTTCGCCGCTGTTCTCGACCGCAGTCCGGCACGATCCTGTCGGCGCGGAGCGTGAAGCCGGTCACCGTCTCGGCACTGATCTTCGACGGGATGGACAGGACGTCCGGGTCGGTGACGAGGTCGACGATGTCGACGGGCCGGACCGTCGTGCGCTGGGGCGTCGTCCCCGAGGGCACCCGCCGGCCGTTCCGGCTTCTCCACCCGGAGCCCGGCGGCGGCCCGCGGGCACGGCGCTCGCCATCGAGCCATGGCGGTCACGCATCCCAGACGGCACACGCCGTACGGTCGTCGGCGTAACCCTTCACCCTCAGCTGGATGTCGGCCAGGTACGCGGCGAGACCGGGCGGCTCCGTCTCCGCCCAGCGCGCCGCCAGTTCCCCGGCGAACGCCGGCTCGCCGTGCATCGGGTCGGCCAGCCCGCTGCTGCAGAGCAGCAGGGTGTCACCCGGGCGGGCCACCGAGGCGCGGAACCGGAAGGGCTCCGCCGGGGGTGGGACGGGCGCGTCGATGTGCGGCGACGGAGGCGTCGTCACGCCCAGATCCATGGTGAGCCGGTCGCCCTCGCGGGTCTCCTGGGGCGGGGAGCCATAGCCGACGACCGGTTCGCCGGAGAGGGCGTCGGGAGGAGACGGCTCCAGGTCCTGCCAGCCGCCGTCGCGGAGGCGGAACAGGCCCCCGGCGCCGACGCCGAAGAACACCCGCGTGCGGCAGGCGTGGTCGGCGGGCAGCAGCAGGCACCGCAGGCTCGCCGTGTACTCCTCCGGAGGAACGCCCAGTTCGGCCGCGCTGGCGCGGAGCCTGCCGAAGGACCGGTCGGTGAGCCGGTGGAGCCCCGACTTGAGGTCGCCGCGCCGACCGGCCCTTATGTCCTCGGCCAGCCGGCTGTGGCTGCGGCCGACGGCATCGCCGATCAAGCGGCAGGCGTCGGCGGCGGCGAGGTGCGCCCCCTCCGCGGCCCGCGCTCCGGTGGCCACGGCGACCAGCAGGAGAGCGCCCTCACCGGCCCCGAAGCGCGCGGTGAGGAGCGCGTCGCGGCGGTGCTCACCGCGGTAGCGGGCCGAGTCGCCGCGGACGGAGGCTGCCCGCAGGGTGAACGCGCCGTACCGGGCGCCGTCCAGCACGGTGTCCGCGACGAGCCCGTCGAGCTGCCGCGGATCGGCGGCGGGCAGTGCGGTGGGCTCGGCGTCGTAGGTGGGCGGCCGGTCCCCCACATACCCGGCCCTCCCCCGGTCCGCGACCTCCTTGCGCCGGCCCCGCGGCACGGGCCCGAGCCGCCCCGCGGTGCGGCTCTCCCTCTCCGGATCGGGGGGTGCGGCGGCGGGCGGCGCTGCCGCGGGCCGCCGCGGGGGCTTCGCGGGGGGCTCCCCCGCACGGTCCCGCCGGGGCGGCACGGGCGGGGGCTCGGCGGGGGCCGGTGCGGGTGAGGCCGGCGGGCGCGACGGGGGAACGACGGCCGCGGAGGGCCCGGACCCGGTACGGGAGTCGGACGGCGGTACGGGCGGCGGTACCGACGGCGGCGCGGACAGTGGTACGGACGGCGGCCGGGCGGGAGCCGGAGGCACGGGCGGCGGATCGGCGAGGGGCACGGAAGCGGGCACGGGCGGCGGATCGGCGTAGTCCACCGGGGTACGCGGATCGGACGCGGACGCCCCCGACGACGCCCCCGACGACGCGCCCGGCGGCGCGCCCGGCGGCGCGCCCGGCGGCGATGGCGCGGATGGCGGTACGGGCGACTTCGCGGACGTACACGGCCCGGACCCCGCGCGGGACATGGGCGGGTCCCCGCCCGGGTCAGGGGTACGCGGGGCGGTGGACGCCTCCCAGGGGGCGGCGCCTCGGCGGGACGGGCCCCACCAGGTGCCTACCGGGCCTACCGGACTTACCGGGCCTTCGGGGCCTTCGGGGCCTTCGGGGCCTTCG
Source organism: Streptomyces spongiicola (assembly GCF_003122365.1). NCBI lineage: Bacteria > Bacillati > Actinomycetota > Actinomycetes > Kitasatosporales > Streptomycetaceae > Streptomyces > Streptomyces spongiicola. The sequence continues at coordinate 6,083,977 of NZ_CP029254.1, read as the reverse complement.
GGGCCGACGGTGTCCACCGCGGAGTCGTAACGGTCGTCGAGCGTGTCGCCCACGGCGGCGGGGCCGGCGTCCGGGGCGGACTCGTCGTACAGCCGGTTCCACCAGTCGTCGCCCGCGGCGGGCCTCTCCCCCTGCTGACTCATACCCTCATTGTCCACCGCAAGAGCCTTGCGAAAACGGCGTATTCCGCGGAACCCGGCCCGGTGGCGGGTGCGCCGGGCCGGACCGGTCCCCGTCCGAGCGGGCGCGGCGGGGTGCCGAGGCGATCGGCACACGTCGTACACACGCTCCGCGGGCAGGGCGACGGATCTTCCGGCCGCACTGCGGGGATGATGTGGGCGGCGGGTTCACGCCGTGACCGATCTCCGCCACGATCGTGCCCGCGGCAGGCGGAACGGTGAGATCCGGGGAGGACTCAGGGGTGCTGGGAGCAATTGGTCTCGACGCGAGGCTGGAATCGGCCTACCGCGCGCTGGTGGCGCTGGGTGCCGCGGAGGTGGCCGATCTGACGCGCCGCCTGGCGCTCCCGGAGGCGGAGACCGAGCGGGTGCTGCGCCTGCTGGAACACCAGGGGCTGGCCGCCCGGTCGTCGGCACGCGCCGACCGCTGGGTGGCCGCCCCGCCGGGGGTCGCGCTCGGCGCCCTGCTCACCCGGCACCGGCAGGAACTCGAACAGGCGGAACTCGCCGCGTCGCTGCTGGCGCACGAGTACCGGTCGGAGACCGCGGAACTGCCCGTGCACGACCTGGTCGAGGCGGTCTCCGGCGCCCGCGCGGTGGCCCACCGCCTGCGCCAGCTCCGCCTGGGCGCGTCCGAAGAGGTGTGCGCTCTCGTCACCGGGCAACCGGTGGTCTTCTCCGGAGCGGACGACGAGGCGGAGTTGCGGGCGGGACCGGGCGTCGTCACCTACCGCGTGGTCGTCGAACAGGAGACACTGGCGCTGCCGGCCGGACCGGCCGAGATGTCGTCCTCGCTCGGCCGCGGTGCACAGGTCCGGGTGGTGGACCGGGTGCCCGCCGAACTCGTCGTCGCCGACCGGGCGCTGGCAATGGCTCCCCTGGCCGGCCGCGGTTCGGAGCCGGCGGCTCTGGTGATCCGCGCAGGCGGACTGCTGGAGTCGCTGACGGGCCTCTTCGAGGCCGTGTGGAGGGAGGCGCTGCCGCTGCGCCTCGGCGGGTACGGCGACATGGCGGAGGACGGACCCGCCGTCCCGGACGCCACGGACCTGGAGATCCTGTCCCTGCTGCTCGCCGGGCTGACGGACGCGAGCGTCGCCAAGCAGCTCGATCTCGGCCTCCGCACGGTCCAGCGACGGGTGAAGGGCCTCATGGAGCTGGCCGGCGTGACGACCAGACTCCAACTCGGCTGGCACGCGTACGACAGGGGGTGGGTGGCGCGGACGGACGGCGAGGGCCGGCCGGGCGTCCCGAGATCGGGCGGGTCCGCGATCGCCGGGACCAACGCGACGCCCACGGCCAACGCGATGCATGCGATGGACGCGATGCATGCGATGGACGGAGCAGCGGAGGAGACGGGCGGGCAGACCTCCGGTGTCGGCACCGGTGCCGACACCGGTGCCGACACCGGTGAGACGGCGACGGCACGTTCGGACGGACCGCCGGCGCCGCGGACGCATACGGAAACGACGTACGGGACTTCCGGCGGAACGCGGCCCGAAGCATCCGCCGCCGATACGGGAAGGGCCGCGGCCGAGTGGTGAACGCCGAGGGCGGTCGGCGACGGCGCACCGCGGCCATGGACGGTCCGAGCACGCCCTGACCCGCTCGAACCCGCCCCTCGGCGACCCGGCGACCGGTGGCCGGTGGCCAGTGGCCGGTCGCCGGTGGCGCGGGCCGAGGGCCGAGGGCCAGTCGCCGAGGGCCGAGGGGCCCGGCGGAGGTCCACACACCGCCCGGTAACCGTGACATCGAGGTCGGGCGGGGCGGTCTCCGGCGTCCCGGCCCGAGGCCGCCCCGCACCAGGGCCGGTGACGGCCATACCGGCGGGCGCCGCGTTACGCCCGCCCCGCGCCCGCCCCGCGCCGGCGTTCCCGGGGCCGCTCGGCCCCGGGAACGCGCGGGAGAGGTCAGCGCAGCCGGCCGCCCCGCTTCGCCTCGCCCGCCGCGCGGCCCTCCGCGTGCTTGCGCTTCCAGTCCCGGCGGATCTCCGCCCGCAGCCGGGCGTCGGTCTTGGCGACGATGCGCTGGTTCTCGCGGACGAGCTTGCGATAGCTGTCAAGCCGCCGTTCCGGCAGCGATCCGTCGGCGAGCGCCGCGAGCACGGCGCAGTCCGGCTCCGCCTCATGGGCGCAGTCGTGGAAGCGGCAGTCCTGGGCCAGGTTCTCGATCTCCGAGAAGACCTCCCCCACTCCCGTGCCGGCGTCGAAGAGTCCGACGCCCCGCAGACCGGGGGTGTCGATGAGCACACCGCCACCGGGAAGTACGAGGAGGTTCCGGGTCGTCGTGGTGTGACGGCCCTTCCCGTCCACGTCACGCGTGGACCGCACCTCCATGGCGTCCTCGCCGAGCAGTGTGTTCGCCAGCGTGGACTTGCCCGCTCCGGAGACGCCGAGCAGCACGCTCGTACCGCCGGAGACGACCGCCGCCAGGACGTCCGTACCCTCGCCGGTCAGCGAGCTGACCGGCAGCACCTGGACACCGGGCGCCGTGGTCTCCACGTCCTGCACCAGGTACGACAGGGCGGTCGGGTCCGGCACCAGGTCGGCCTTGGTGAGGACGACGAGTGGCTGCGCCCCGCTCTCCCAGGCGAGCGCCAGGAAGCGTTCGATCCGTCCCAGGTCGAGTTCGACGGCGAGTGAGACCGCGATGACCGCGTGGTCGACGTTGGCCGCGAGGATCTGCCCCTCGGACCGACGGGACGAGGTGGAGCGCACGAAGGCGGTGCGCCGCGGCAGACAGGCCCGTACATACCGGGGGGTGCCGCCCTCGGGGTCGACGGCCGCCCAGTCGCCGGTGCAGATCACACGCAGCGGGTCGTGCGGCGTGACGAACGCCGTGTCGGCGCGGACGGTTCCGGCCTCGGTGACGACGTCGCACCGGCCCCGGTCCACCCGTGCGACCCGCCCGGGCACCAGGCCGCTCGCGGCGTAGGGCGCGAACTCGGCGGAGAGCCCCTCGTCCCAGCCGTACGGGGCGAGCGGGTGCGGTGCGAGCGGGTGCGGTGCCCCGGCACCGGTGCCGGCAGCGGCACCGGCCGCAGCGCGCGGACGGGAGAGCGGGGGCGCGTCTGCGGGAGCGGCGGTGCCAGCCCGGGAGGAGGAAGGAGGCCGGGAAGAGGAGTGCGACGAGGAAGGCGATGCGGAGTGGGATGAGGAATGGGATGAGGAGGAGAGAGACAAGGGGGAACCCTTCACACGGGTGGCCCCGGCCTCGCGTGCGCACAGGCACGCGGAACAGCGGATCGGTCAGCCGGCGACCACGGAAATGGGAGTGATGAGCCTCGGGTTTCGGGCAGCGCCCGGCGCAGTGACCGTCATCAACGTCCTCACCTCCGTGTGTTCCTCGGTGCTCGTGGGTGCTCTCGACCGTGCCTCGCGCACGGCGGCGACGCCAGAGTAGCCGCTTCCCCGCGAGTGTGCCAACGCGTTTCGCGGGCGCCGGCCAATCGCCGTCGACCCCCGCTGCGGTGGCGACCGGCCCGATTCTGTTGAAGGGTGTCAGGGAGTGGCCGGCCGGCCCAGCACAGCGGAGCCCCGTCCCGCGTGGCACAGCCCGGCCCGGCCCGGCACAGCCCAGCACAGCCCGGGATGAACACGAATGAGGTGAACGGCCTTGGCGAGCACTTCACCCGGGGTGCCGGGCACTCCGTGCTGGGTGAGCCTGGCGACGCGGGACATGCGGGCCGCACAGGACTTCTACGGCGCGGTGTTCGGCTGGGGGTTCGGGCCCGACCGCCGGACCGAGGGGCATGTGGTCGCCCATGCGGACGGCGAGCCGGTCGCCGGTCTCGTGGAGTCCGCGCAGAGCATGGGGGTACGGCTGCCGGTCGCCTGGACTGCGTACTTCGTGGCCGACAGTGCCGACGCGGCGGCGGCACGCGTGCGGGAGCGGGGCGGGACGGTCGCCGTGGGGCCGCTGGCGTTCGGTCGGGGGAGGACGGCCTGGGCCGCCGACCCGCTGGACGCGGCGTTCGGCATCTGGGAAGGGCCGGCCGCACCGGGGTGGCAGGCCGGACGGGGAACCGGCGCCGTGGCGTGGCTGGAGCTGCACACGCGGGACCCGTTCGCGTCCGCGCTGTTCTACGGCGGGGTGTTCGAGTGGGACGCCCATCCGGACGTCATCGATGTGCGCTACGAACACGACCGGGTGATGCTCCGCGCCGGCGGCCGTACGGTGGCGGGGATGTACGGCGGTGTTCCGGACTCCGCCGACGCGGCGATCCACCCGCGGTGGCACGTCCACTTCTGCCGGGACGACGTGGACGCCGCGGCGGCCCGGGCGGCCGCGGCGCACGGAACCGTCGTGGCACCCCCGCGGGACACACCGCTCGGGCGGACGGCGACGATCCTCGACCCCGAAGGCGGCCTGTTCCATCTGTCGTCCGTCGACGGCGAGACCTCCTGAAGCACCCCCGCGCCGGCCGTCGGATCCTGACTCCGTGCCCGCGCCGCCGGCGCCCGCCCGACCGGCGCACCCGACCCGCGCCGCCGGCGCCCGCCCGACCGGTTCACCCGGGGAACGCGCCGGCCCCGTCTGCCGGAAGGGCGGAGACGGAGCCGTACACCGGGGCGGCGGGGGCGTACGCGGGCGCCCGGAAGTGCCCGCGGAGTACCCGGGAGTGCCCGGGAGTGCCCGGGAGTGCCCGGGAGTGCCCGCGGAGGGTGCCGCCCCGCTCGCGGGGGACGGTCACCGGCCCCGCGTACCCGGCGGGGTGCGCGGGTGTCCGCCGTCCGCCTGGTCCAACGCCGCCACCGCACGGTCCCGTTACCCGCCCCCGGCCGGGATCAGCGGCCGCCCGGGTCGAACGCCGTCACCGTCCGGTCCCGTTCCCGCCAGGAGCCGCAGGGCCGGAAGCCGGCACCCCGCGCGCGGTCCCAGTGGGCCCGACGCGGTCCACCGTCAGGTGTGCCGCCGTCAGGTGTGCCGCCGCCCGCGGCGGCGGGGTCCGCCCTGCGGCGGCGGGCGACGAGGGTCAGCACGGCCATCACGGCGGCCAGTTCCTCGGCGTCCGGAGCGCCGCGCACGACGCGCAGATCCACGTCCACAGCGGCCTCACCAACTCACCGGGAGGGACTTCGGCCCGCGGATCAGCGCGCCCCGCTGCCAGGCGATCTCCTCCGGGGGAACCGCGAGGGCCAGCCGCGGGCAGCGCCGCAGCAGCGTCCCGAGCATCACCTCGGACTCCATCCGCGCCAGCATGGGGCCCACGCAGTGGTGCGGGCCGAACCCGAACGACAGATGCGGGACCGGCGGGCGGTCGAAGTCGAGGGTGTGCGGGTCGGGAAAGACCTCGGGATCCCGGTTCGCGGCCAGGTACGAGCAGTAGACCGCCTCACCGGCCCTGATGCGCACACCGCCGATCTCGACGTCCTCGGTGGCGATCCTGGGCAGGCCCACCCCGTTGCGGTGCGGGATGTAACGCAGCAGTTCCTCGACCGCGCGCGGCAGCAGCCCGGGCTCGGCACGCAGCCGGGCCAGTTGCTCCGGACGGGTGAGAAGCGCGTACACCATGTTCGCGCTGTTGTTGCGGACCGCGTGCGCCCCGCTCACCAGGATCGCGGTGGCCATCGACAGCGCTTCGTCGTCGCTGATCTCCCCGTCGGACGCGGCTGCCGCGAGCACACCGGCCAGGTCGTCCGCGGGCTCCGCGCGCCTCCGGGCGAGGAGGGCCCCGACGACCTCGCGGACGGATCTCCTGCCTTCCTGGCTGCGGGCCGGGTCCGGCGCCGGCGCCATGATGACATCCGTCCACCGGACCATCCTGGTGCGGTCCTCCTGGGGCAGCCCCAGCAGATCGCCGACGACGCACAGCGGGAACGGCCCGTGCAGGTGCCGCACGAGATCGGCCGGCGGCCCGTGCCGCTCCATCTCGTCCAGCAGTGCGTCGGCGGTCCGCTGGGCCAGGGGTCTCAGCCGCTCCATTCCGGCGCCGGTGAAGGCGCGGGCGACGACCCGGCGCATGGTCGTGAGACGCGGTGGGTCCGTGTAGTTGAGGGAGGCGTGCCGTGCGGCGATGGCGTGGGGGGATCCGCTGGTCACGTCCCGGTCGGCGAGGGCCCGGCGGCTGAACCGGGAGTCCGAGGCGACCGATTTGACGTCGTCGTGTCGCGTCACGAGCCAGGCTGTGCCCTCACCGTACGGCAGGCGGATGCGCGCCACCGGCTCCTCACGGAGGACCGCGGCCAGGAACGGGTCGAAGTCCAGGGCCCTCAGGTCCTCGAGGTCCCAGTGGCGAACGCCCTCGCCCCCCGCAGGGACGGGTTCGGCCACGGCCGGTGCCCCGGCTTCTGGCGTCTTCACGTTCGGCTCCCAACGTCCGGCGCCCGATGCCGCCGCGGCCCCCGGTGACGCCGGGTGAGCGGGGCGGGCGGCGTTCCACGTCCATGGCATCCCTTCCCGGCCGCCGTGCGATCGGGACGCCGCCGGTCCGCCGTCACCCGATCGGCCCAGCCCCCGTCGGCCGCCGCGCCGCCCGGAGAGCACCCGTCCGCCGTCACCCGGACGGGCCAGCCCCGTAGGCCGCCGGGACGGCGTCGTCCCGCCCTCACCCGGACGGACCAACCGCGAGGGCTTTCCTCGGCGGGCGCGAACGGGTGACCTACCCGATCCTTTGGGAGGGGAACGCGAGAGAAGGGCGCACCATCATGGCCACTCTGTGCCGACCGGCGGTGTCCGTACCCGAACACGTGATCACCATGGAGCAGACGCTGGACCTGGCGCGGGCCGTCCACGCGGACCATCCACAACTGGACCTGGCGCTTCGCCTGATCCGGAACACGGGGGTGGAGAAGCGGCATCTGCTGCGGCCGATCGAGGAGACCCTGAGGCATCCCGGCTTCGAACACCGCAACGCCGTCTACGAGTCCGAGGCGAAGGCCCGGGTGCCGGCCGTGATCGAACAGGCGCTGGCAGAGGCCGAACTCAGAGCCGTCGACATAGACGTGATCATCTATGTGTCGTGCACCGGCTTCATGATGCCGTCGCTCACCGCCTGGCTGATCAATTCCATGGGCTTCCGCACGGACGCGCGCCAGGTGCCGATCGCGCAGCTCGGCTGCGCGGCCGGCGGGGCGGCGGTCAACCGGGCCCACGACTTCTGCACGGCGTATCCGGAGGCCAACGCCCTCGTGGTGGCCTGCGAGTTCTGCTCGCTGTGCTACCAGCCGACCGATCTGGACGTCGGAAACCTGCTGTCCAACGGGCTCTTCGGTGACGGACTCGCCGCTGCCGTGGTGCGCGGCCGGGGCGGCCGCGGTGTCGCCCTGGAGCGCAACGGCTCCTATCTGGTGCGGGACACCGAGGACTGGATCGCCTACGACGTGCGCTCCACCGGCTTCCATTTCAAGCTGGACCGGCGGGTTCCGGGCACCATGGAACCGCTGGCGCCGGCGCTCAAGGCGCTCGCGGCCGAACACGGCTGGGACGCGGCCTCGCTGGACTTCTACATCATCCACGCGGGCGGTCCGCGCATCCTCGACGACCTGGGGAAGTACCTGGGGGTGCCGTCCGAGGCGTTCCGGTTCAGCCGGGCCACGCTCACCCAGTACGGGAACATAGCCAGCGCCGTCGTCCTCGACGCCCTGCGCCGGCTGTTCGACGAGGGCTCGACCCGCCACTCCGCGCGCGGCATCCTCGCCGGCTTCGGCCCCGGCATCACCGCCGAGATGAGTCTGGGGCGCTGGACCGAGGCCCAGATGACGGCCCCCGTGGGGAGGAGCTGACCATGCGGGACAGGGCTTCCACCAGGACGACGCGGGCACCGGCCGCGACCGGACCGGCGACGACCGAACCGGGGGCATCCGAACCGGGGGCGACCGGAACGGCGACGACCGAACCCGGTGCATCCGAACCGGGGGCGACCGAACCGGGGGCATCCGAACCCGGTGCATCCGGACCGGGGGCGACCGGAACTACGGCATCCGAACCGGTCCCCCCGGTCCGCTTCTGGCCGGTACGTGAGCTGACCGGCGTGGAGTTCGATCCGGACCTCGCGGCGCTGATGCGGGAGGGCCCCGTGACCCGGATCAGGCTCCCCCACGGCGAGGGATGGGCCTGGCTGGTGTCGCGCCACGCGGACGTACGGACCGTGACGAACGATCCGCGCCTCAGCCGCAGGGCGGTCGCCGGCAGCGATGTCACCCGGCTGGCACCGCACTTCATCCCGGTGGACGGGGCCGTCGGCTTCGAGGACCCGCCCGACCACACCCGGCTGCGCCGTGCCGTCGCCCCCGCGTTCACCAGCGGCGGCGTGGAGCGGCTGCGCGAGCGTGCCGGGGCCATGCTCGACGAACTCGTCGACGGGGTCCTGCGCGACGGGCCGCCGGCCGACCTCGTGGCGCGGGTCCTCGCGCCGTTCCCGCTGGCCGTCGTCTGCGAACTGATGGGCGTGCCCGCCGAGGACCGGCCGGCGATGCACGAGTGGACCTCGCTGATCCTGTCCTCAGCCGAGGGCGCCGGGCGCAGCGAGCGGGCCAGGAACGCGATGTGCGGCCACTTCGAGCGGCTGCTGGCCGAGCGGCACGGCACCGGCGGGGAGGACGTGATCGGGCTGCTGTCCGCGGCCGTCGCCGACGGCGAGATCACCGGGGCCGAGGCCGTCGGGCTGGCACTGCTGATCCAGATCGGGGGCGAGGCGGTCACCAACAACACCGGGAACATGGCGTACCTGCTGCTGACCAGGCCCGAGCTGATGGACCGGCTGCGCAGGGAACCCGGGGTGCGTGCCACGGCCGTCGACGAACTGCTGCGGTGGATACCGCACCGCAACGGGGTCGGGCTGTGCCGCATCGCGACGGAGGACCTGACCGTCGGCGGCCGGCGGATCCGCCGCGGCGAGGCCGTCTACGTCTCCTACCTCGCCGCCAACCGGGATCCGGAGGTCTTCTCCGACCCGGACGGGATCGCACTGGACCGAAGCCCCAACCCCCATGTGGCGTTCGGATACGGCCCGCACTACTGCGTCGGGGCGCTGCTCGCCCGGCTGGAGACCGAGTTGCTGTTCGCCGCCCTGGTCGACCGCTTCCCAGGGATGCGTCTGGCCGTGCCGGAGGAGGAACTGCGCTGGCGGCCGGGCGCGTTGATCCGGGGCCCCGAGGGATTGCCGGTGGTCTGGTGACCACCCATGCCGGGGCGTCGGCAGGCGCCTGCACCACGTCGGCCGAGGGACTGCTCGTGCCCCCGGGCCACGGCCGCACGCTGCGCGCGGCGGCCCAGGAGGTCACCTTCAAGGTCACCGGTGAGCGCTCCCGGGTGTCGTCCAGCTTCGAGGTGGTCGTCCCTCCCGGCTTCGATGTCGGGGCGCATGTGCACGCCCGCAGCGAGGAGCTGTTCTACGTGCTCGAGGGCGAGTTGGAGATGCTCGCCTTCGAACCGCGGGTGCGCACGGGCGGCGACTGGCGGGACTGGGAGTCCCCGGGCGGCGGACGCCCGGTGCGGGCGGGACCGGGCACGGTCGTCGTCGTGCCGCCCGGCTGCCCGCACGCGTTCGCCAACCGGACGGGGAAGCCGGCGAGGATGTTCTTCCAGGCGTCCCCGCCGCCCGACCACGAGCGGTACTTCGAGGAGTTGATCGGCATCCTGGACAGGGCCGGCCCGCCCGACCACGAGGCGATCGCCGAACTCCGCTCCCGCTACGACATCGAGCAGCTCACGCCCCTGCGCCACGGGGCCTGACCCGCGCCGGGCCCGGAACGCGGTGCGCCGCCGTGCCGGGCGGGCCCGTGCGGTGCAGTCCCGCCACCAGACCGAACATCGCCTCCTCGTTGCCGGCGAGACCGGCCGCGGCGAGGGCCTCGTCCGCCTCCGCCATGGGGGCACTCAGCAGCACGGGGGGCGGGGCACCGTCGCCGGGAGGTTCGGCGAGGGCGGCTCGCACGGCGCCGAGCAGCCGCACATACGCCTGCGCGGCGGCTCGTTCACGGGACGTCATCACTGCGGTGGCACTCATCGGTCGGCCGTTCCTCTCGAGTCGTCTCGCGTCACATGTGACGGTGCGTACGCAAGCCTGCCGCACGGCACTGACATTCGGCTTCGGAAACCGCCCTCGGAGGTCTTCGGCGGGAGGCTTTCGGCCAGGCCGGCGGGTCGGCCGCGACCGTCACGACTGCCGCAACTGCCGCGACTGCCGCGGCAGGCCGACCACGTCGGTCACGGAGCGGCGGGCAGGGTCACCTCGAAGCGGCAGCCGCCCGACACGTTGTGGACTCCGGCGCGGCCCTCGTGGGCCTCCACGATGCCCCGGACGATCGCAAGGCCGAGGCCCGCCCCGGCGGGAGGGGTACGGGCCTCGGTTCCGCGCCAGCCGGTGTCGAAGACCCGCGGCAGGTCCTCCTCGGGGATACCGCCGCAGCCGTCGGTCACGGACAGTACGACGGAACCCTCACGGCGTTCGGCGGCGACCGCGACCGTCCCGTCGGAGGGGGTCCGCCGGATCGCGTTGACCAGCAGGTTGGCCAGGACGCGTGTCATCTCCTCGGCGTCGACCTCGATCGGCACCGGCTCGACCCGGTCGCCGACGAGCCGCACCCCGTGCTCCCGGGCCAGCGGTCCGGCTCCCGCCAGTGCCTCGCCTACCAGGTCGTGCGCGGAGATCCGGGTGGGGGTGAGGGCGAGAGCGCCGGCGTGGATACGGGACAGCTCGAAGAGGTCTCCGACCATCCGGTTCATCCGCTCGACCTCGGCGCGGATCTGCCGGAAGTACCGCTGGGGGTCCTGGACGACCCCGTCCTCCAGGGCCTCCGACATGGCCCGCAGCCCGGCCAGCGGGGTGCGCAGATCATGCGAGATCCAGGCGACGAGTTCCCGCCGGGAGGCTTCCAGGGCACGTTCACGCTCACGGGACTCGGCGAGCCTGGCGCTGGTCGCGGCGAGTTCCCGGCCCAGCTCCGCGAGTTCCGCCGTGGCCTCGCGTCCGGGGACGGCGAAGCTGCCCTCCTCCCCGAAGGTGCGCGCTGCGCGGGCGAGTTCGCGGCTGCGGGCGACCACCCACCGGCCGAGCAGCAGGGCCGTGGCGAGGGACACGACCGCGGCCATCGCGACGACCGTGGTGACGACGGTCAGATCGTGCGGGGACAGGAACATGGCCCGGGCGACGGCCAGGGTTCCGGCGAGCATGGCCATGACGGTCACACCGGCGACCACGGTCAGCGAGACGGTGACGGACCGCCGGCGCAGCATCCGCAGCAGCACGGCACCGACCAGGCCGGCCGCGGCAGCGCCGAGGAAGGCGATGAAGGCGATGAGGAGCACGTCGCTCACGGGAGTCACCCGCCTCCGGCCGGGGCTGCACCCTCGTCGGGGGTGTCCCCGTCCGGCGCCCGGCCGCCCGGACGGCCCTCCGGTCTCCGCACCTCGGGGGTCCGGCCCTCCGGTCTCCGCACCTCGGGGGTCCGGCCCCCGGGGCTCCGCTCGTCCGGGTTCCGGCCCCCGGGGCTCCGCTCGTCCGGGTTCCGGCCCTCGGGGTTCCGCTCGTCCGGGTTCCGGCCCCCGGGGCTCCGGTCATCGGGGCTCGCGTCGTCCGGATGCCGCCGTCGGCCCGGTCTCCGCTCGCCGGACCTCCGCCCACCCGGTCGCGGCTCCTCCCCCGACGCGGGCGCGGGCCGTTCGTACCGCCGCGCCGCCAGGGCAGCACCTTCACCGTCGGATACCGCTCCCCCCGGCTCCGCGGGCGCGTCGAAGCGGTAGCCGACGCCCCAGACGGTGTGGATCAGTCGCGGCCGGGCCGGATCGTCCTCGATCTTGCCGCGCAGCCGCCGCACATGGACGGTGACGGTGGACAGGTCGCCGAAGTCCCAGCCCCACACCTCCCTCATCAGCCGTTCCCGGCCGATGGCCAGACCGCGATGGCGCATCAGGTGGAGCAGCAGATCGAACTCCCTCAGGGTGAGGCCGACTTCCGCGCCGTTCTTGACGACCCGGCGGGCCGAGGGGTCCACGGTGATCCCGGCGCAGCTCAGCACGGGACCGCCCGCGGAGCCGTCGGCCGCCGCCCGCCCGCGGCGTAGCACGGACTCCACCCGCAGCACCAGTTCGCGCGGGCTGAACGGCTTGGTGACGTAGTCGTCCGCCCCGGTCTCCAGACCGAGGATCCGGTCGTCCTCGTCCCCGCGGGCGGTCAGCATGACGACCGGGACCGGTCCCCGGCCGCGGAGCCTGCGGCACACCTCCAGGCCGTCCATGCCGGGAAGCATCAGATCGAGGACCACCAGGTCGGGCCAGTGCTCCCCGGCGGCCTCCAGGGCTCCGGGCCCGTCCGCGGCACGCACCACCGCGTAGCCGGCGCGTTCGAGGTACCCGGTGACCACTTCGGCGACGGTCGGATCGTCGTCGACGACCAGGATGTTCTGCATGCCCCCAGTCTTGTCCGGCAGGACCCCCCGGCGCGCCCCCGGCCCCTTACGAATCCGTGACGAAGCCCGCCGTCCCGCCCCGCACGGTCTCCGCCCGGGGCACCCGGCGATCGGCCCACCGCCCGCGGGACGAGGGGCCGGACCGGCAGAGGCGCGGTCGTCCCGCCCTGCTCCGGCAGGACGACCGACTCCCCGAACGCCCGGCCCCGCCCCAGTCCGGCCCCGTCCGACTCCGGCCCCGTCCGACCCCGACCCCGTCCGTCCCCGTCCGTCCCCGTCCGTCCCCGTCCGTCCCCGTCCGACCCCGACTCCGGCCCCGCCCACGCCCGGCCCCGTCCGACTCCGACTCCGACTCCGCCCACGCCCACGCCCGGCCCCGTCCCCGTCCGACCCCGCCCCATGTCCGATTCTTTCAAGACGCCGCCGCACGGTTCGCCCTACGGTGTCCTCATGACTCCACGACTCGATGCGGTCGGCCTGGTCGTCTCCGACATGGCCGCCTCGCTCGCCTTCTACCGCCGGCTCGGCATCACCATCCCCGAGGGGGCCGAGTCCGCCCCGCACGTCGAGGCCGTGCTGCCCGGTGGGCCGCGTGTGCTGTTCGACACCGAGGACACCATCCGTTCCTTCGACCCCGGCTGGACACGCCCCGAGGGCAGGGACCGGGTGGGGCTCGCCTTCCTCTGCGACAGCCCGGCCGAGGTGGACAAGACGTACGAGGAACTCGTCGAGGCAGGACACCGCGGCCATCTCGCTCCCTGGGACGCGTTCTGGGGCCAGCGCTACGCGATCGTCCTCGACCCGGACGGTGCGGAGGTGTCGCTGTTCGCGGGCCTGGACCCGGAGGTCAGCTCCACGTAGCGGCCGAGGGTGAGTCCGGCCAGGTCCCTCGTCTCGCGCGCGAGGTGCGGCTGGTCGGAGCAGCCCGCGGCCAGGGCGGCCTCGGCGTACGGCACGCCGTCCCGGACCAGGGCCAGGGCACGCTGTAGCCGCAGCACCCGGCCGAGCGTCTTCGGCCCGTACCCGAAGGCGTCCAGGGAGCGGCGGTGCAGTCTGCGGGTGCCCAGCCCGACGGCGGCGGCGGTCGCCGCCACGGTGGCGCCCGCGTCCAGACACTCCACCACGGCCCGCAGCAGCGGGTCGGGCGGGGCGGTGTCGGCCGCGCGACCGAGTGCCACGGTCTCCAGCGCTGCCGGCCGGTCCGGTGCCTCGGTGACCCGTTCCGCCAGCGGCCGCACGCTGCGGGCGGGCCAGACGTCGCCGAGGTCCACGCGCAGGTCGCGCAGTTCGTGCGCGGGGACGCCGAGGAGGGCGGGACCGGTGCCCGGCGCGAACCGCACGCCGCAGTAGGCGGAACGGGTGCGGTCGGGCGGCTGCGCGCGGGTGTCCGGTCCGGCGACCAGCAGTCGGCCGTCGGTCCACATCAGGTCCATGCAGCCGTCGGGCAGAACGGGCATGACGGGACCGGGGCCGGGGCCGGGCTCGCTGTTCCAGACGACGGCTCCGTCCAGCAGGGAAGCCCGTTCGGCGTACACGAAGCCGAAGCTAGGGCAAGCCCGGGAGGTTCCGCTTCCCGCCGTCCCGCGGGCCCCCACCCCGGTGGTCCGTGTCCGGGTGGCCGTCTCCGTTCCGACCGTCTCCGTTCCGACCGTCCCCGTTCCGACCGTCCCCGTTCCGACCGTCCCCGTTCCGACCGTCCCCATTCCGGCCGTCCGCGTCCCGGTGGTCCCTGTCCGAACGGCCGTCCCCGTTCCGGCCGTCCCCGTCCGGGCGGTTCCCGGCCGGCTGGGCCGGCCTGTTGTCGCCCGGGCGGTCCTTGTCGCGGTTCTCCCGCCGGCCCCGGTTCTCCCGCCTTTCGCGCTGCTCCTTGTCGCGGAGGTCCCGGCTCCCCTGGAGCCGGGACCTCACGTCGTCCGGCGGCAGGAACTTCGACCATCGCTCGGGGAACTCCGAGGGCATGTCCCCGTCCTCGGAGTCCTCGCTCTCCCCCTCCACCGCCCGGGCGCGGGCGACCAGCTCGGCGACGTGGGCGGCCCGGACACGCCGGTTCGCGGCACGGGCGGCGGCCGTGGCGACCGACGGCCAGACCCGGTCGATGGCCGCGTTGACGGCGGCGCCGACCAGCACCGCGAACGCGGAGATGCCGATCCACAGCAGCACGGCGATGGGTGCGGCGAGCGAGCCGTAGATGGTGGGGCCCTCGACGGTGCTGGTCAGGTAGATGCGCAGCAGGAAGCTTCCGAGCACCCACATGCCGAGGGCCACCAGCGCGCCCGGGATGTCCTCCACCCAGGGTGAACGGACCGGCACGGACACGTGGTACAGCGTGGTGAGGAAGGCGACGGACAGCAGTATCACCAGCGGCCAGTACAGGACGCTGACGAGACCCGCGCCGAACGGCACGAGTTCGACGACCCGGTCGGGGCCGACCACGGCGAGCGGCAGCACGACGGCGCCGATCAGCAGCGCGATCAGGTAGAGCAGGAACGCCAGCAGCCGGGTGGCGACGATGCCGCGATGCCCGTCCAGTCCGTACATCACGGTGATGGTGTCGATGAAGACGTTCACGGCGCGCGAGCCGGACCACAGGGCGATCGCGAACCCGAGGGAGACGACGTCGGGGCGCCCTCCGCGGGTGACGTCCTCCAGCAGGGGTTTGGCGATCTCGTTGACCCCGCGGTCGGACAGTACGGTGCCGGCGGCGCCGAGGATGTTCTCCTGGATGGACGCGACGGTGGTGGTGCTGGTCCAGTCGTCGACGTAGCCGAGGAGGCCGAGCAGGCCGAGCATCAGCGGCGGCAGGGACAGCAGGGTGAAGAACGCGGCCTCGGCGGCGAGTCCCAGGATCCGGTACTCGATGCACGAGTTGACCGTGTCCTTCAGCAGCAGCCAGGTGAGCTTCCGCATGGAGACGTTGCGGTAGAGGACTCTGGCCCGGTGGAGCCGGCCGGCGGGCCGGTCGGGTGTTTCGTTTGCTGCCTGCACCTCCTTACCGTATCGGCATGGCGACCAGCACCCACACCGTGACCAACCAGCCCCCGCCCCTGGTGGCGTACGACGTGTTCACGGCGGACCGTGCGCTCGCCGAGGCGGTCGAGAGGCATCTGGACCCCGCGGTCCGGGCGGTGGCCCGGCGGGAGCTGGCTGAGCTGGGCCGGGCCGCCGGCTCGGCCCAGGCGCAGCGATGGGCGGTCCAGGCCGACGCGAACCCCCCGGTGCTGCGCACGCACGACCGGTACGGCAACCGGATCGACGAGGTCGACTTCCATCCGGCCTGGCACCGGCTGCTGGGCAGGGCGGTCTCCTCGGGGCTGGCGAACGCCTGGGGGCGGCCCGGCGGGCATGTGCGGCGCGCGGCCGGGTTCCTGGTGTGGTCGCAGGCGGAGGCCGGGCACGGCTGCCCGGTGTCGATGACCCACGCGGCGGTGCCCGCGCTGCGCGTCGACCCGGACCTCGCGGCGGAGTGGGAGCCGCGGCTGACGTCGGAGGTGTACGAGCAGGGTCTGCGCCCTGCCGCGCGGAAGCCCGGCGTGCTGTTCGGAATGGGCATGACGGAGAAGCAGGGCGGCAGCGACGTCCGTGCGACCGCCACCCGCGCCGTGCCGCTGTCGGCCGCCGGGGAGTACGAGCTGACCGGGCACAAGTGGTTCTGCTCGGCGCCGATGAGCGACGCGTTCCTGGTGCTGGCCCAGGCGCCCGGGGGGCTGACCTGCTTCCTGCTGCCGCGGGTGCTGGACGACGGGACGCGGAACGTGTTCGCGATCCAGCGGCTCAAGGAGAAGCTGGGCAACCGGTCCAACGCGTCCGCCGAGGTGGAGTTCGCCGGCACCTGGGCGCGGCGGGTCGGCGAGGAGGGGCGCGGGGTGGCCACCATCATCGAGATGGTGGCGGCGACCCGGCTGGACTGCGTGCTCGGCTCGGCGGCCCTGATGCGGCAGGCCGTGGCGCAGGCCGTCCACCACGCCTCGTACCGGCAGGCGTTCGGCGGGCCGCTCGCCGACAAACCGCTGATGCGCAACGTGCTGGCCGACCTGGCGGTGGAGTCGGAGGCGGCGACGGTGCTGGCGATGCGCCTGGCCGCGGCGTACGACGCCGCCGGCCGGGGTTCGGAGTCGGAGCGGGCGCTGCTGCGGCTCGCGGTGCCGGCGGCCAAGTACTGGGTCACCAAGCGGTGCACCCCGGTGGTGGCCGAGGCGCTGGAGTGCCTGGGCGGGAACGGCTACGTGGAGGAGTCGGGCATGCCGCGGCTGCTGCGCGAGTCGCCGCTCAACTCCGTGTGGGAGGGGTCGGGCAACATCCAGGCGCTGGACGTGCTGCGGGCGCTGCGGGGTGCCCCCGGGACCGCGGGGCGGGGCGGGCGGGAGCCGGTGCCGCTGGACGCCTTCCTCCGTGAGGTGGGCCTGGCCCGGGGCGCCGACCACCGGCTGGACGGAGCGATCAGGGGGATGCTGGCGGAACTGGCGGAACTGGAGTCCGCCGAGGTGCGGGCGCGGCGGCTCGCCGAGCGGATGGCGCTGGTGCTCCAGGGGTCGCTGCTGGTGCGCTGGGCGCCGCCGGAGGTCGCGGACGCGTTCTGCGCCTCGCGGCTGGGCGGTGACTGGGGGTCGGCGTTCGGGACGCTGCCGTACGGGCTGGACCAGGCGGCGATCGTGGATCGGGCGCGCGTGGAGGTGTGAGAGGTGCATCGCGCGCCGACGCCCGCGCCCGTGCGCCATCTCGCGCCGACGCCCACGCCCGTGCGCCTTCGGTGTCCGCGACGTGCCCGACCCGCGCGAAAAGCGGGGGTGGTGCTGCGCCGACACGGCACCACCCTCCGCTCCACCACACCCTCGCCCATCCCCCTCTCGCCGGACAGAGTTGCAGACCGTTGCAGCAGATGCCCGACTTCCGCTGTCCGGGCGGGACGCAGACGGCACGATGGATCAGGACGGTCCGCGGCGGCCCGCGCACCGGCAGAACCGGTGCGGTACGGCCGGCGCGCACCACCGGGCGCCGGCCGGCCGTGCCGCGCACACCACCGAACGCGCCGACCGGCGCCGACGACGGCGGGGGCATCCGATGAGGAACACGGCTCTGGACATGTCGCGGCTGAGTGGAGCGGACGCCGCGCACGCGACCCGAGTGCTGCACCAGGTGCACGCGGCGACGCTGGCGGGACGCCGCCCGCCGGTCCCGCCCAGGCCGGTCATCGGCGCCTCCTGGCGGCGGATGATGCGGCTGGGGCTGGACCCCGACCGCTCCACGAGCAGTGTGCTGCTCCGGCGGGACGAACTGGAGCACCGCAGGCGGTCCACCGTGCTCGGCGAGGTGATGGGCACCCTGCGCGGCGGGCTCACCGCGGTCGCCGACGCCTCCCTCCAGATCATGGTGGTGACGGACTGCCAGGGAAGGGTCCTGTGGCGGGAGGGCAACGCGGGGGTGCTCCGGCAGGCCGGCGCCATCTGCCTGGAGGAGGGCGCGGCCTGGAGCGAGGACAGCACGGGCACCAAC
This sequence comes from Streptomyces spongiicola, assembly GCF_003122365.1. Taxonomy (NCBI): domain Bacteria; kingdom Bacillati; phylum Actinomycetota; class Actinomycetes; order Kitasatosporales; family Streptomycetaceae; genus Streptomyces; species Streptomyces spongiicola. The sequence continues at coordinate 6,065,961 of NZ_CP029254.1, read as the reverse complement.
GCCATCGGCACCGCCCTCGCGGCCGGACGGCCCGTCCAGGTCCACTCGGCCGAGCACTTCGTCCACACCCTGCACAACTGGACCTGCGCCGCCGCGCCGGTGCGGGACCCGCGCGACGGCCGGCTGCTCGGCATCGTGGACGTCAGCGGCCCGGCGTCCGGCTTCCATCCGGCGACCCTGGCGCTGGTCCGCTCGGTGGCCCGGCTGGCCGAGGCGGAGCTGAGGGAGCGGCACCTCCGGCAGGTCGAACGGCTCCGCTCGACCGCCGCGCCCATCCTCTGCCGGGTCGGCGGGCGGGCGCTCGCCGTGGACGTGCACGGCTGGACGGCCGCCGCCACCGGTATGGCGCCGGTGGACCGCCTGCCGCTGCCCAAGTCGCTCCGGGCGGGTCGCGTGTGGCTGCCGTCGCTGGGGATGTGCACCGTCGAGCCGCTGCCCGGCGGCTGGCTGGTGCGTCCCGGCGAGTGCCGGCCGGTGGAGCCCGCGAGCCGGGTGGTCCTCGACCTGAGCCGCGCCCGCCGCCGGACGGTCTCGGTCTCCGGGCCCGCCGGCGGCTGGACCCGGGAGCTGAGCCCCAGGCACGCGGAACTGCTCTACGTGCTGGCGGCGCATCCGCAGGGGCGCACGGCCGCGGAACTCGCGTGCGACGTGTTCGGCGACCCGGCGCGCACGGTCACGGTGCGCGCCGAGATGTCGCGGGTGCGGCGCTATCTGTCGGGTGTGCTGGCGCACCGTCCGTACCGCTTCGGCGACGAGGTCGAGGTGCGGGTCGTACACCCCGCGCACCCGGCCGATCTGCTGCCGCTCTCCTCGGCCCCGGCCGTCCTGGAGGCACGCGCGGCGACCGGGCGCGGGCCCGGGCGCGAGTCCGGGCGCGAGTCCGGGCGCGAGTCCGGGGCCACGTCGGCGTCCGGGGCCGGGTCGGCGTCCGGGGCCGGGCCTGGGTCCGCGTCGGCGTCGGCGTCCGGGGCCCGGCCTGGGTCCGCGTCGGCGTCCGAGGCCGGGCGCGAGTCCGGGGCCGCGCCCGGGTCCGGGCCTGGGCCTGGGTCCACGTCCACGTCCGAATCCGCATCCCGGTTCGGATCCTCGTCCCCGGCTGCGTCCCCGGCTGCGTCCGACTGACGTTGCGGCCGCCGGTGCCGCCCGCCGGCTCACCCGCGGGTCCCGCCGACTCGCCCGGAACATCCCGTCGACCTGGGCGCCCGGCAGCCCGCACATCCCGCCGACTCGCCCCGCACGTCCCCCGTCTCACCGCGCGCCCGCTCCCACTCGGCCCGCGCGTTCCGCGCGTTCCCCGGGAGGGCTGTCCGGCGGGGCGCGGGCACGTCCCGTCCCATCCCGTCCGGCGAGGAGTCCGCTTTTGTCCTGGCGGGGCGCCCGTGGTTCCCTGGCGGCCATGAGCATCGCCGTGACCACGTGGTCCCTGGAGCAGACGTCCCCCTCCGACCTGCGCCCCGCCGCCGAGCCCGAGGGAGACGTGCGGATCGTGCGCGCCGAGGTGCCCTCGCCGGAGTTCAGCCGGTTCCTCTACACCGCCGTGGGCGGGGACATCCGCTGGACCGACCGGCTCGGCCTGACCCGCGTGCAGTGGGAGGAGGCGCTGACCAGGCCGGGCGTCGAGACGTGGGTGGCGTACGAGCGGGGCACCCCGGCCGGGTACGTCGAACTGGAGGCGCAGGACGAGGGCGCCGTCGAGATCGTGTACTTCGGCCTCGTCCCGGCGTTCCGCGGCAGGCGGATCGGCGGTCATCTGCTGTCGTACGGCACCGCCCGCGCCTGGGACCTCGCGGAGCGCTGGCCGGGACGCACCCCGACGAAGCGGGTCTGGCTCCACACCTGCTCCAAGGACGGCCCCCACGCCATGGACAACTATCTACGCCGCGGCTTCACGCTGTTCGGCACCAAGGTGGAGGAGGAGCCGGAGGTCGCCGCTCCCGGCCCCTGGCCCGGCGCACACGGCTGACCGACACGCACGGCTGACCGGCTGACCGGCTGACCGGCTGACCGGCGGCACTCCTTCCCCACTGCTTGGGGGCCTTTGCGGGACCGGGCGGGCCGTGGACACCGGGCGGCCCCGCTCGGGCGGCCCCGCCGCCCCTCGGAGTCATGTGACCCACTGCACACCTTCTCACGATGCGAGACATTCTCGTCCGCATTATGGACAGCGGTGGACTGGCTCCAAAGTCCCGTGACACGCTTCCGTCATGTCTCGAGCTGGAATTGCCTTGGTGAGTCGGCGGCACGTCGACCTCGGCCGCATGTCCAGCGCCATGTGTCGCGCGGACTGAGTGCCCCCGGGGGCCATCGGCCCCGGCACCGATCCACCCGCGTTCCCTGAGATCCCCGACCACCGCGCATCGCCGCGCCCTCCCGTACCCCCGGGCGCACATGTGCAGGTCAGAGCCGCCCTCCCGCAGTCCCGAAGGACGTAACCGCCATGGCCGCCACCCCCGGAAAGCCCGCCTCCGCCACGCCTCGACGCAGGGCCGGACGCCACCGCGGCGAGGGTCAGTGGGCCGTCGGCCACTTCACGCCCCTGAACGGCAACGAGCAGTTCAAGAAGGACGACGACGGTCTCAATGTGCGGACACGTATTGAGACGATCTACTCCAAGCGCGGGTTCGACTCCATCGACCCCAGCGACCTCCGCGGCCGGATGCGCTGGTGGGGGCTGTACACCCAGCGCAAGCCCGGGATCGACGGCGGCAAGACCGCGATCCTGGAGCCGGAGGAGCTGGACGACGAGTACTTCATGCTGCGGGTCCGCATCGACGGCGGGCGGCTGACCACCGGTCAGCTGCGGGTCATCGGCGAGATCTCGCAGGAGTTCGCACGCGGCACCGCCGACATCACCGACCGGCAGAACGTCCAGTACCACTGGATCCGCATCGAGGACGTGCCCGAGATCTGGAACCGGCTGGAGGCCGTCGGTCTGTCCACCACCGAGGCGTGCGGCGACACCCCGCGCGTCATCCTCGGCTCCCCGGTGGCCGGTATCGCCGAGGACGAGATCATCGACGGCACCCCGGCCATCGAGGAGATCCACCGGCGGATCGTCGGCGACAGGGCCTTCTCCAACCTCCCCCGCAAGTTCAAGTCGGCGGTCTCCGGCTCGCCGCTGCTGGACGTGGCACACGAGATCAACGACATCGCCTTCGTCGGGGTGAACCACCCCGAACACGGCCCCGGCTTCGACCTGTGGGTCGGCGGCGGCCTCTCCACCAACCCGAAGATCGGCGTCCGGCTGGGCGCCTGGGTGCCGCTGGACGAGGTCCCGGACGTCTACGAGGGCGTCATCTCGATCTTCCGCGACTACGGCTACCGCCGGCTGCGCACCCGCGCACGGCTGAAGTTCCTGGTCGCCGACTGGGGCGCGGAGAAGTTCCGCCGGGTGCTGGAGGACGAGTACCTCGGGCGCCCGCTGGTCGACGGCCCGGCGCCCGAGCAGCCCGTGCGGCGGTGGCGGGACCACGTAGGGGTGCACCGGCAGAAGGACGGCCGCTACTACGTCGGCTTCGCACCGCGGGTCGGCCGTGTCGACGGCGCCACCCTCACCAAGATCGCCGAGGTGGCGGAGGCACACGGCTCGGGCCGGGTCCGCACCACCGCCGAGCAGAAGATGATCGTCCTCGACGTCGAGGAGCCGCAGGTCGAGTCGCTGGTGTCGGCACTCGAGTCGCTGGACCTGCGGGTCGGCCCGTCGCCGTTCCGCCGCGGCACGATGGCCTGCACCGGCATCGAGTTCTGCAAGCTCGCCATCGTCGAGACCAAGGCCCGCGGCGCCTCGCTGATCGACGAACTGGAGCGCCGCCTGCCGGAGTTCGACGAGCCGATCACCATCAACATCAACGGCTGCCCCAACGCCTGCGCCCGTATCCAGGTGGCGGACATCGGTCTCAAGGGCCAGCTGGTGCTGGACGAGAACGGCGAGCAGGTGGAGGGCTTCCAGGTGCACCTGGGCGGTGCGCTGGGGCTGGAGGCCGGCTTCGGCCGCAAGGTCCGCGGGTTGAAGGTCACCTCCGCCGAGCTGCCCGACTACGTCGAGCGCGTCCTCAGGCGCTTCCAGGCGGAGCGCGGGGACGGCGAGCGCTTCGCCGCCTGGGCGGCGCGGGCGGGCGAGGAGGCGCTGTCATGAGCGACGCGCACACGGCCGCCGGGCCGCACCCGGCGACGAGCCCCGCGCCTCGGAGCCCCGCGCCTCGGAGCCCCGCACGTCAGCGCCGCGCGGGCGGAGAGGCGAAGGGCGAACGATGAGCGAGCGAGCGGCCCCCTTCTACTGCCCCTACTGCGGCGACGAGGACCTGCGCCCGAGCGAGCAGGGCCACGGCGCCTGGGAGTGCGCGTCCTGCAACCGGGCCTTCCGGCTGAAGTTCCTCGGGCTGCTCGCCCGCGGTGTCCGGCACCACGACGGAGGGGAAGCGATATGACGGCGGCAGGGTCCCCGCGTACGGGGGGCGAGCTGAAGCGCCTGGCCGAGCGGGCCGGACGGGACCTCGAGGAGGCATCCGCCCTCTCCGTCCTGACCTGGGCCGCGGAGGCCTTCGGTGCCCGCTTCTGCGTCACCTCGTCCATGGAGGACGCGGTGGTCGCGCATCTGGCCTCACGCGCCTTCCCGGGGGTCGACGTGGTCTTCCTGGACACCGGCTACCACTTCCCCGAGACCATCGGCACCCGGGACGCGGTCGCTGCCGTGATGGACGTCAACCTCGTCACGCTCACCCCGCGCCGCTCGGTGGCGGAGCAGGACGCCGAGTACGGCCCGCGGCTGCACGACCGCGACCCCGACCTGTGCTGCGCGCTCCGCAAGGTCAGGCCCCTGGAGGAAGGGCTCGCCGGCTACGACGCGTGGGCGACCGGCCTGCGCCGCGACGAGTCCCCGACGCGGGCGGACACCCCGGTCGTCGGGTGGGACGAGAAGCGGCAGAAGGTCAAGGTCTCCCCGATCGCGCGCTGGACGCAGGCCGACGTGGACGCCTACGTCGCCGAACACGGAGTCCTCACCAATCCGCTGCTCATGGACGGCTACGCCTCGGTGGGCTGCGCCCCCTGCACCCGGCGGGTGCGGGCGGGCGAGGACGCCCGGGCCGGCCGCTGGGCGGGCCGGGCCAAGACCGAGTGCGGGCTGCACGGCTGATGACGACGCACGCCGACCACCCGGCCGACGCGACCGGACCCGGACCCACCGGAGCAACCCGAACCACCGGACCAGCCCGAACCGCCGGAGCGGCGCGACCCGCCCCGGCAACCGGACCGGCCCGCGCGGCCCGAACCGCCGGGCGAAACCAACCGACCCTCACCCAACGGGAGAAGCACGTGACTGGGGCCACCATCTGGCTCACGGGGCTGCCGAGCGCGGGCAAGACCACGATCGCGTACGAGCTGGCCGGCCGGCTGCGCGGCGAGGGCCACCGTGTCGAGGTGCTCGACGGGGACGAGATCCGCGAGTTCCTGTCCGCGGGACTCGGCTTCGGCCGCGAGGACCGGCACACCAACGTCCAGCGGATCGGCTTCGTCGCCGAACTGCTGGCGTCCAACGGCGTGAAGGTGCTGGTGCCGGTGATCGCCCCGTACGCCGACAGCCGCGAGGCGGTCCGCAAGCGCCACGGCGCGGAGGGCACCCCGTATCTGGAGGTGCATGTCGCCACTCCGGTCGAGGTGTGCGCCGGGCGCGACGTCAAGGGCCTGTACGCCAGGCAGGCGGCCGGCGAGATCAGCGGACTGACCGGTGTGGACGACCCGTACGAGGAGCCGGAGTCGCCGGATCTGCGGATCGAGTCGCACACCCAGACCGTGCGGGAGTCGGCCCAGGCGCTGTACGCGCTACTCACCGGAAGGGGACTGGCATGACGACCGGCATCGGCACCGTGGGCGGGAGCCCGGACAGGAGCCCCGACAGGAGCACGGACAGGAGCACGGACAGCCCGTACGCGCTGACGCACCTCGACGCGCTGGAGTCCGAGGCGGTGCACATCTTCCGTGAGGTGGCGGGCGAGTTCGAGCGGCCGGTGGTCCTCTTCTCCGGCGGCAAGGACTCCATCGTCATGCTGCATCTCGCGCTCAAGGCGTTCGCCCCGGCGGCGGTCCCCTTCTCGCTGCTCCATGTGGACACCGGGCACAACTTCCCCGAGGTCATCGAGTACCGCGACCGTGTGGTCGCGCAACACGGTCTGCGGCTCCATGTGGCCTCCGTACAGGACTACATCGACCGCGGTGTGCTCCGTGAGCGCCCCGACGGGACCCGCAACCCGCTGCAGACGCTGCCGCTGACGGAGGCCATCCAGCGGCACCGCTTCGACGCCGTGTTCGGCGGCGGGCGCCGCGACGAGGAGAAGGCCCGGGCCAAGGAGCGGGTGTTCTCGCTGCGCGACGAGTTCTCCCAGTGGGACCCGCGGCGCCAGCGCCCCGAACTGTGGCAGCTCTACAACGGCCGCCACGCGCCCGGTGAGCACGTCCGGGTGTTCCCCCTGTCCAACTGGACCGAGCTGGACGTCTGGCAGTACATCCAGCGCGAGCGGATCGAGCTGCCGGAGATCTACTTCGCCCACCAGCGGGAGGTCTTCGCCCGCGACGGCATGTGGCTGACCGCCGGGGACTGGGGCGGCCCGAAGGACGGCGAGAGCGTGGAGAAGCGGCGGATCCGCTACCGCACCGTCGGGGACATGTCCTGCACGGGCGCCGTGGACTCCGACGCGACCACGCTCGACGCGGTGATCGCCGAGATCGCCGCCTCCCGGCTCACCGAGCGGGGTGCGACCCGCGCCGACGACAAGCTGTCCGAGGCCGCGATGGAAGACCGCAAGCGCGAAGGGTACTTCTAGGGATGAACGGTTCCACCGAGCAGCCGACCGACCGGCAGACCGAACAGCTGTCGGCCACCACCCTGCTGCGCTTCGCCACCGCCGGTTCGGTCGACGACGGCAAGTCCACCCTGGTGGGCCGGCTGCTGCACGACTCCAAGTCGGTGCTCGCCGACCAGCTGGAGGCGGTCGAGCACGCCTCCCGCTCCCGCGGCCAGGAGGCGCCCGACCTGGCGCTGCTCACCGACGGCCTGCGGGCCGAGCGGGAGCAGGGCATCACCATCGACGTGGCGTACCGCTACTTCGCCACGCCCCGGCGGCGGTTCATCCTCGCCGACACCCCCGGGCATGTGCAGTACACCCGGAACATGGTCACCGGCGCCTCGACGGCCGAGCTGACCGTGATCCTGGTCGACGCCCGCAACGGCGTGGTCGAGCAGACCCGCCGGCACGCCGCGATCGCCGCGCTGCTGCGCGTCCCGCACGTCGTCCTCGCCGTCAACAAGATGGACCTGGTGGACTACCGGGAGCCGGTCTTCGCCGCCATCGCCGAGGAGTTCACGGCCTACGCGAGCGAGCTGGGCGTCCCGGAGATCACCGCGATCCCGATCTCGGCGCTCGCCGGCGACAACGTCGTGGACGCCTCCGCGCACATGGACTGGTACGGCGGCCCGACGGTGCTGGAACACCTGGAGACCGTGCCGGTGAGCCATGACCTGGCGACCTGCCACGCGCGTCTTCCCGTGCAGTACGTGATCCGCCCGCAGACCGCGGACCACCCGGACTACCGCGGGTACGCGGGCCAGATCGCGGCCGGAACGTTCCGCGTCGGCGAGAGCGTGACCGTGCTGCCGTCGGGACGGACGTCGCGGATCGCGGGCATCGACCTGCTCGGCGAACCGGTGGACGTGGCCTGGACGCCGCAGTCGGTGACCCTGCTGCTGGAGGACGACATCGACGTCTCCCGCGGCGACCTGGTCGTGCCGAGCGCGGACGCGCCCGCCACGACGCAGGACGTCGAGGCCACGGTGTGCCATGTCGCCGACACCCCCCTCGCGGTGGGCGCACGGGTGCTGCTGAAGCACACCACCCGCACGGTGAAGGCGATCGTCAAGGAGATCCCGTCTCGGCTGACCCTTGACGACCTGTCCCAGCACCCGGCCCCCGGGCAGCTGGTCGCCAACGACATCGGCCGCGTCAGGGTCCGCACCGCCGAGCCGCTGGCGCTCGACTCCTACGCGGACTCCCGCCGCACCGGGTCCTTCCTGCTGATCGACCCGGCGGACGGCACGACCCTGGCGGCCGGCATGGCGGGCGAGTTCTTCGCCGCCGCCGAGGCCGCGCCCGCCGGGGACGACGAGGGGTGGGACTTCTGATGGCGGCCGACGTGTACGCGACCTTCGCCAAGGAGGGCGGACGCGTGGGCGGCGGTGTGCTCGGGGCGGGATCGGGGGGTGTCGCGCGATGTGCCCGATGACCGGCGCGAAGTACCGGAAGACCGGCCCGACGTACGAGAAGACCGGCGCGAAGTACCGGAAGGCCGGCCCGACGTACCGGAAGACCGGCGCGACGCCCCGCCCGCCCGACAGACGAAGACACCGACCCGCCGACTCCCCGGCCTCGTCCCGCACCACCCGGTACCGCCGGGGGACGTGAGAACCGGGCCCCCGAGAGGAAAGCCTCCGTGCCTGCATCCCGTACGAGCCTGCGCCGCGGCCTGGCCGCTGCCGCCGCCCTCCCCCTGCTGGCCGTGGCCGCCACCGCCTGCGGCTACGGCTCACAGGCCAAGGACGACAGGACGTCCGGGGTGGCGGCGGTGGGCAGGAAGCTCTCCGCCGACACCGTCCGCATCGGCTACCTCCCGAACCTGACCCACGCCACCGCGCTCGTCGGCGTCCGGCAAGGCCTGATCCAGAGGGAACTCGGCGGCACCGCGATCAAGCCGCAGGTCCTCAACGCCGGCCCGTCCGTGATCGAGGCCCTCAACGGCGGTTCGCTGGACATCGGTTTCATCGGCCCGTCGCCCGCGGTGAACGGGTACGTGAAGTCGCAGGGCCGGAATCTGCGGATCATCTCCGGCTCCGCCTCCGGCGGTGTGAAGTTCGTCGTCGACCCGGACCGGATCAAGACCCCGGACGATGTCAGGGGCAAGCGGATCGCCACCCCCCAGAAGGGCAACACCCAGGACGTCGCGTTCCTCAACTGGATCGCGGAGAAGGGCTGGAAGGTCGACGCGGAGAGCGGCAGGGGCGACGTCTCGGTGGTCCGCGCGAACGCCAGGATCACCCCCGACGCCTACAGGTCCGGTTCGGTCGACGGCGCCTGGGTGCCGGAGCCGACCGCGTCCAAGCTGGTCTCCGAGGGCGCGAAGGTCCTCCTGGAGGAGTCCGCGCTCTGGCCCGGCGGGAAGTTCGTGATCACCAACGTGGTCGTGTCGCAGTCGTTCCTGAAGGAGCATCCGGACGTCGTCGAGGCGGTGCTCCGCGGCACGGTGAGGACGAACGCCTGGATCAACGCCAACCCGGAGAAGGCCGGGGCCGCCGCCAACGCGGCCCTGAAGGCCGAGACCGGCGGGGAACTCCCCCCGGAGGTCGTCGACCGGGCCTGGCCGGGCATCCGGGTCATGGACGATCCGCTCGCCGCCACCCTCAGGACGCAGTCCGAGTGGGCGGTGCGGGCCGGGCTCGTCGACGAGCCCGACCTGGGCGGCATCTACGACCTGACGCCGCTGAACAAGGTGCTGAGGGCCGAGGGCAGACCCCAGGTCTCCGACGCCGGCCTCGGCAGCCCCTGACACCCGCATTCCGCCCGGTAACACTCCCAGGAGGTGACGACCATGGCCACCACGTACGCCGAGGCCGCCGAGGACACCACCGCGGTGTCGCACGCCGCCAGGATCGAGCACGTCTCGAAGTCCTTCCGCGGTCCGGCCGGATCGCAGCTCGTCCTCGACGACATCACTCTGGACGTCGCCCCCGGCGAGTTCGTCACCATCCTCGGGGCGTCGGGATGCGGCAAGTCCACCCTGCTCAACCTGGTCGCGGGGCTGGACCGACCGACCAGCGGCACCATCGAGACGCCCGGCGGACGGCCCGCCCTGATGTTCCAGGAGCACGCCCTCTTCCCGTGGCTGACCGCGGGCAGGAACGTCGAACTGGCGCTGCGGCTGCGCGGTGTCCCCAAGGCCGGGCGCCGCGAGGAGGCGCAGCGGCTGCTGGAGCTGGTCCGGCTCGGCGGCGCCCACGGCAAACGCGTCCACGAGCTGTCCGGCGGAATGCGCCAGCGGGTCGCCATGGCCCGGGCCCTCGCGCAGGACAGCGATCTGCTGCTGATGGACGAGCCGTTCGCGGCACTCGACGCCATCACCCGGGACGTTCTGCACGACGAGCTGACGCGGATCTGGCGCGAGACGAACGTGTCGGTGCTCTTCGTCACGCACAACGTCCGGGAGGCGGTCCGGCTCGCCCAGCGGGTGGTACTGCTGTCGTCGCGGCCCGGCCGGGTGGCCCGCGAGTGGGCCGTGGACATCCCGCAGCCGCGCCGTATCGAGGACGCCGCCGTGGCGGACCTGTCCGTCGAGATCACCGAACAACTGCGTGGGGAGATCCGCCGACATGGCCAGCACTGAAACCCGCGCCGGAGTCACGGGGGCGGGCGGGTCGCCCGCCGGGCCGGACGACCTCGCCGGTCTCGAGGCCGGCCTGGACGCCCTCGACGCCGTCGAGGTCCGCCGCACGCCGGTGCGCGAGGTCCTCCTGAAGAAGGCCGTGCCGCCGGTCGTCGCGGTCGCCCTCGTCCTGGCGGGGTGGCAGTTCCTCGTCTCGGCGCGGGTCACCACCGAGGACAAGCTGCCCGCCCCGTCCGCGGTGTGGGCGGGCCTGTCCGACATGTGGCTTCAGGGCACCCTGTTCGACGTCATCTGGACCAGCGTGTCACGCGGCCTGTTCGGCTTCCTGCTGGCCCTGGCCATCGGCACCCCGCTGGGTCTGCTGGTGGCGCGGGTGGCCTTCGTGCGTGCCGCGATCGGCCCGGTCCTCTCCGGCCTCCAGTCGCTGCCGTCGGTGGCGTGGGTGCCGCCGGCCGTCATCTGGCTCGGCCTGAACGACTCGATGATGTACGCGGTCATCCTGCTCGGCGCGGTGCCGTCGATCGCCAACGGGCTGGTGTCCGGGGTGACCCAGGTGCCTCCGCTGTTCCTGCGGGCCGGGCGGACGCTCGGCGCCACCGGCCTGAGGGGGACCTGGCACATCGTCATGCCGGCCGCCCTGCCGGGCTATCTGGGCGGTCTGAAGCAGGGCTGGGCCTTCTCCTGGCGCTCGCTGATGGCGGCCGAGATCATCGCCTCCTCCCCCGACCTCGGCCTCGGCCTCGGCCAACTGCTGGAGAACGGCCGCAACAACATCGACATGCCCGGCGTGTTCCTGGCGATCCTCCTCATCCTGGTCGTCGGTGTCGCCGTCGAACTGCTCGTCTTCAGCCCGCTGGAGCGCCGGGTGCTCCGCAGCCGCGGGCTCCTCGTCAAGAGCTGAGCTGATCCCGTGTACGGCCCCGCCCGCCCCGCCCTTCTCGTCGTCGCCCACGGCAGCCGCGACCCGCGCCATGCCGCGACCGTGCACGCCCTGGTGCGGCATGTGCGGTCGCAGCGGCCCGAGGTGCGGGTCGGCACGGCGTTCCTGGACTTCAACGCGCCGACCGTGCCCCAGGTCCTCGAGCGGATGGCGGACGACGGGGTGGGAGAGGTGGTCGCGCTGCCGCTGCTGCTGACCCGGGCCTTCCACGCGAAGTCGGACATCCCGTCCGTGCTCGACGAGGCGCGGGCCCGGCACCCGCGGCTCCGGATCGCCCAGGCGGGCGTACTCGGCCCGTCCCCCCTGCTGCTGGACGCGGTCGAACAGCGGCTGTACGAGGCCGGACTGACCCCCGCCGACAAGCGCGGCACGGGCGTCGTCCTGGCCTCGGCGGGCTCCTCCGACCCGGAGGCCATGGCGGTGATCACCGCCATGGCGCGGGAGCTGCGGCGCACCGGCTGGTGCGCGGTGCGGCCCGCGTTCGCCTCCGCCGTCACCGCGACCAGCCCGCCCGGTCCCGGTGACGCGGTCCGGGCGCTGCGCGCCGGGGGTCTGGAACGGGTGGCGGTGGCGCCGTATGTCATCGCCCCCGGCCGGCTGCCGGACCGGATCGCGGACGGGGCCCGGGCAGCGGGCGCGGACGTGCTGGCCGATGTGCTCGGCCCCTCGCCCGAGCTGGCCCGGCTGATGCTGAGCCGGTACGACGAGGCCCGGGCAGGCCGCCGCCTCGCCGCCGCCGTCGGCTGAGCGTCCTGCCCGGGCGGGCCGGCGGGCGCCGGGCCGCCGGGCCCGTTCGCCGCACCCGGCCGGCCGTTCAGCATCCGGGATGGGGCGGACGCACCTCCACGAAGCGACGGCGGTTCCGCCCGCGGTACACCAGGGCGTCCCAGCCGAGGCGCCGGAGCACCCGGGCGCAGTCGGCGAGGGCGCCCTCCTCCTCGCCGGCGGCCCCGCCGCCGTGCGGTCCGAGCCATTCGACGCTGACCGTGCCCGGTTCGTCCGGTACTCCCGCCACGCGGTACCCGGTGGCCACCCGCCGCCCGGAGTCGGCGTCGACGGCGGAGGGCGCGATGCCGGCCGCCTCCAGCGCGAGCGCCACGGCACGGACCATCCGCCCCCGTTCCCAGGGGGCGGGGACCGCCTCGGGGTCGGCGGTGCCGGTGCCGGTCAGCCGGCGGATCTGCAGCATGCCCTCGAACGCGACGCGCACCTCGGCGGCCCGCGCCCGCGCCTCGCGCTCGCCGCCCGGGCGGGGCGGCCCGTCACCGTCGTCGTACATGGGACCGACGATAGGGCGCGGCACCGACAACCGTCCTCCGGCCGGTCACCACTGCCCCCGCCACCCGGTCACCCGGTCAACCGGCCACCGCACCACTGCGGGCACTGCGGGCACTGCGGGCACGACCGTGCGGACAGACGGGGCACCGGCCCCGCGGTGACACGATCGTGGCACCGTCGTGACGGACACTCCGAGCCGGCGGCGCATGATGTCCACGAGGAGGCCGACATGTCGCTGTACTACCACAAGCGGATCACACTCATCCCGAGGCTGCTGCACCTGAACGTCGGTACGCACGGCTGGTCCCTGAGCCTCGGCACGCGCCGGGCCCACATCACCCGGGGCAGCGGCGGCCGCAGCAGGGCATCGGTCCGGCTGCCCGGCGGACTCAGCTGGCACCGCAGCTTCCGGCGGCGCTGACGGGGCTCGGCGCGCGGTCGGGGTGACCGGCCCGCACCACGTACCCCGCACCACATACCCCGCACCACGTACCCCGGGCCCGGGCCCCGGCCCGCCGCTCCCGGCCACCCGGGCGAGAGCGGGGCCGGGGGCCGACGGCCTCCGGCCCCCTGCGCTCAGGCTGGTTCGCCGGTCGTCATCTCCGCGAGCTTGCCTACCGTGTTCCAGTTGCGGGTCGTGGCGACGAGGCCCTTCCTCACGCTCGCCCGCGCCAGCGCGTCGGCCAGCCTGGAACGGCCGATCCCCCCTGGGGTGTACAGATACAGAGCGCGGTCCCCGAGCCGGAAGTCCTCCGGCAGATGGGCGTCCCGGTCCACACCGTCGAACCGCTCCGGCTCGACGCGCTCCGAGAAGTAGGTGACATGCAGTTGCCTGCCCTCAAGCCGTCCCGCCGGGAAGGGGCAGTCGCCGACGATCGAGCTGAGGTACGGCCCGCCGCGCACGAGGCAGTCCACGGTGAAGCCGAAGCGCTCCTCGACGGCGCGTTCGATGCCGCGCGCGAGCCCGTCCTCGTCGTCCGTCTCGCTGGTGAACACGGCGTTTCCGCTTTGCAGATAGGTGCGCACATGGCCGTGGCCGAGGTCCGTCACCAGGCCGTGCAGGTCGGCCATCGGGACCTTGCGGTGGCCGCCGACATTGATGCCGCGCAGCAGCGCGGCGTACGCGTGGGTCTTCGCCATTGGTAGTCAGGGGTACGGTGCTCACCCGAGCACGTTTCCCCGTTCCCCTTTCCGTCCGTCCGTGCGTGCGTGCGTGCGGGGTTCGGCTTCTCCGCTGTGAGTATGACGAGGCCGCGAGGTTCGCTCCACGCCGCGGCCCGCGTGCTTGCTGCCTTTGCAGGAGCTCCCGACGTCCCGCGGAGACCGCCGCGTCTCCGCGGCGGACCGGGACCTGCCACCGGGCACGGCGGTGTCCGGCCGGACGGGACTCCCGTCCGCGAGCCCGGACCAGCCGTCAGGACGCACCATGCCGCCCACCATAGGACGGCCTCCGTGCCCCGTGGGGGAGGGCACGGCGGCCACCGGAGTCCGGTCGGCCGGGGGCGGCTAGTCGACGTGGTCGACGGTCTGCGGCAGTTCGGCCTCGATGAGATCGGCGGCCCGGCGCGTACCGCCCTCCAGGAGCATCGAGCGGCGGACCTCCTCCAGCCGGACCGCCACCTCGGGGTCGGCCGACAGCGTGAGCACGGCCTCCCGGAGACTGTCCGCGGTGGCCTCCTCCATCGGCAGACGGCGGGCCACACCGAGCGAGGCGAGCATGTCGGCGTTGCCGAACTGGTCGACCGCCTGCGGGACCGCGACCATGGGTGTGGCGGTGGCCAGCCCCTCCTGGCTGCCGCCGGCGCCGGCATGCGTGACGAAGGCGTCCGCCTGCTCGAGGACCGCCCGCTGCGGCACCCAGTCGTGCACCTCGATGTTCGCGGGCACACGGCCCAGTTCCGCCGGATCCACGAACCTGCCGATCTGCAGCACCACATGCCAACCGGGCAGTTCACCGAAGGCCTTCACACACTCCCGGTAGAAGGCGGGCTGCTTCGTGAAGGTCGAGCCGAGGGAGACCAGCAGCACCTTGCCCGCACCTGCGGGCCGTCGCCACTCCCCCTGCTCCGTACGGTCACCCCGGCAGGTGCCGACGAAGGAGTGGACGCGCTCGTCGACCCGGTCGGCGTTGGGCTGCAGTGCCCTGGGGATCAGCACCAGGGAGCGGGCCGGGCGGCCGACGAACGGGTCGGGGTGGACACCGATCCCGTTCTCCGACAGCCAGGACCCGAAGCGGGCGTAGTAGGCCCTGCCCCGCTCGGTCGCCCTGATGGCGGCGGTCATCGGCTCGCCGACCTCCTCCTCGTAGCCCTCCCAGGCAACGAGGTTCGGCGAGAGGGAGATGGCGGGCACGCCCCAGCGCCGGGCGAGGACGCGCGCGGGGTAGGAGGTGATGTCGTGCAGGACGAGGTCCGGTTCGTCCCCCGCGAACGCCTCGGCGAGCTGCGGCAGCGCCTGGATCGCGTCGCCGAGGAACAGCTCGAGGTGGTCGACCGGTTCGGTGCCCCAGCGGTCCGGCTCGTCGTCGGTCGGCAGCGTGGAGTTCCAGAGCACCGGTTCCGCGCCGGTCGCGGCGACCTTCCCGGCGAAGGACGGCGGGATCGCGTAGCTGACGCGGTGCCCGCGGGCCACGAGTTCCCGGATCACTTCGACGCTCGGGTTCACGTGCCCGTGGGCGGCGATGGAGAACATGGCGATATGGGCCCGCTTTGTTGTGATCACGCCGTCAGACTAGGCAAGGCGATACATCTCGTTCTACTCGATTGCCGGCCGCCGCGTGATGCGGCATCGGTCACGTCGACGGCGGGCGGGGATCGAACCGCCGCCTTCGGCCGACCGCCTCGGCCGACCGCCTCCCCGGCTCCTCCCAGCCGGTCCACCTGCGGATGCGAGAATCCGCGCCATGGACGAGACGCGCGGCCGGGAGGTGCTCGCGGCGGCCGGGCTGCCTCGGGACGGGGAGTTGCTGGCGCTCGGCGAGAACGCGGTGTTCGCGGTCGGCGGCATCGTGGTGAGGATCGGACGGGGCGCCGATCTGCTGGAGCGCGCACGGCGGGAGCTGGCGGTGTCCGAGTGGCTGGCAGCCGCCGGCGTCCCGGCGGTACGGGCCGCGGAGCCTAGGGCACGGCTGGTGGAGGGTCATCCGGTGACGGTGTGGCACCGGCTGCCGAAGGCCGTGCGCCCGGCGGAGCCGCGGGATCTGGCGCCTCTGCTGCGGCGGGTGCACGCACTGCCGGAGGCGCCGTTCACACTGCCGCGCCGGGAACTGCTCGGAGGCGTCGAGCGCTGGCTGCGGCTGGCGGGTGACGCGATCGACCCCGCGGACGCGGCCTATCTGCGGGAGCGCCGGAACGGATTCGCGACCGCGGTCGCCGCGCTGGCGCCGCACCTGCCGCGCGGGCCGATCCACGGCGACGCGCTCCCGCGCAACGTTCTGGTCGGGCCCGATGGCCCGGTACTGGTCGACCTGGAAACCTTCTCCTCCGATCTGCGCGAGCACGACCTGGTCGTCCTGGCCCTCTCCCGCGACCGCTACGGACTCGCCCCGGCGGCATACGACGCGTTCACCCGCGCCTACGGGTGGGACGTGCGCGAGTGGGACGGCTGTGCGGTGCTGCGCGGCGCCCGGGAGACGGCGAGCTGCGCCTGGGTGGCTCAGCACGCACCCACGAACTCCCGTGCCCTGGCCGAGTTCCGCCGCCGTGTCGCGTCCCTGCGCGAGGACGACCCCGGGGCCCGCTGGCACCCGTTCTGAACGGTTCCGCCCCCCGGTGCCGATCGGCCGGCCGCACCGGTTACCCGGCGGCCGAGGCCGTGGGTCCGCGGCAGCGGGGGGCCTCACCGCGGTGGACCGCGACGCCGGGCCCGGCGCCAGGAACAGCGTTGCCCGGGCCCGGCGCCAGGAACAGCGTTGCCCGGGCCCGGCGGAGCCGGCGGGTGCCGCACGGGCACGAGGGCACGGGGGCGCCATGGCAGGCCGGGCGCCCGCACCGGGAACGAGGGCAGGCCCTCCGTCACGGGAACCCGGATACGCAGCATCGGCACCTCGCCGGGACACCGGGGGCGCAGAGCCGCCCGCACCGGTACCACCAGACCGGCCACCGGCGGCGGGACACCGAAGCGGGCGGGCCGGCCGGCAGGGTGGGATCAGCCGGGGACCGATGCCGGGGCGCGCAGCGGCCAGCTGCCGTCGACGACCGCGTCCTTCTCACCCTTGCGCCGGAGGAAGGACTGGAAGTCCGCGGCCCATTCCGCGTACCAGCGGATCTGGCGGGCGTGGAGGGCGGACGGGGTGAGAGCGGCGACGGACGGATGCCGGTCGGCTATCGCCCGGGCGACCAGGAGGGCCGCCAAGGCGTCCGCCGACGCCTCGTGCGGGTCGTCGAGGACCACTCCGTACTCCGCGCAGACCGCCTCCAGGGTGCGCTTGCCGCGCCGGTAGCGGTCGACCGCGCGGTCGATGGTGTAGGGGTCGACGACCGGGGCGGGGTCCCGGAGCGGCGGCAGACCGTGCCGTCGCAGCTCGGCGGCGAGCAGGGTGAGGTCGAACGCCGCGTTGTACGCCACGACCGGTATCCCCCGCGCCCAGTGAGCGGCCAGCACCGCCGCCGTCTCAGCCGCCACGTCCCCCGCGGGGCGCCCCTCTGCCGCCGCCCGCTCGCTGGTGATGCCGTGGATCGCCGTCGCCTGGGCGGGGATGCGGATGCCGGGGTCCGCCAACCAGGTGCGCCGACGCACCGTGCCGTCGCCGTCGACCGTGACGACCGCCGCCGTCACGATCCGTGCCGAGAGCGGGTCCGTGCCCGTCGTCTCCAGGTCGAAGCCCACCAGTGGCTCCTGGTGCCAGGTCATCCGCCCCCCCTTGTCGGTGCTGCTCGGCCCTGCCTCGGTGCTGCTTGATGCCGGTTGGTGCTGCTTGTTGCGTGCTGCCTCGGTGCGTGCTGCCTGGTGCTTCCTCGGTGCGTGCGCTTCGGTGCTGCTGACGAGAACTCTCGCACGCGGCACTGACACTCCCTCCACAGGCCGTCCGCCGGGGGCACACGGCCGGGTCAGGACACCGGGCGGGAGTCGCCCCATACCGACTCGAACTCCTCACGGTAGGTCTGGAAGAGCCCGTGCTCGGAATCCTGATCCGATCGCACCACCGTCCGGCCGCCGCCGCGCAGGACCAGCACCGGCGCCTCCATACCGCGCGCCCGCCGGAGGTAGGACTGGACGACGGCGAGCCCGTCCGCCCCGTCCCCGTCCACGAGGTACGCGGTGAAGCGCGGCGTCTCGTCGAAGACGTGGATCTCGAACGCCCCCGGGTCCCGGAGCCGTGAGCGCACCCGCCGCATATGGAGGATGTTCATCTCCACCGAGCGGCTCAGTTCACCCTTCCGCAGGCCCAGTTCGCGCTCACGGCGCTTCACGGCGCTGCTGGCCGGGTTGAGGAAGAGCAGCCGGACCCGGCAGCCGGACTCCGCCAGCCGCACCAGCCGCCGCCCGGAGAAGTTCTGCACCAGGAGGTTCAGGCCTATGCCGACGGCGTCGAGGCGCCGGGCGCCGCCGAACAGGTCCTCGGCCGGAAGCTGCCGCTGCAACCGCACCCGGTCGGGGTGGATGGAGACCACGTCCGCGTACCGGTCTCCCACGAGGTCCTCGACCGCGTCCACCGGGAGCCGGTCGCCGGACGGCACGCCGGCGCCGCTGCCGAGGATCTCCAGCAGCCGTGCCGAGGCCCGTTCGGCCTGGGCGAGCACCGTCTCGTTCAGCGCCCGGTTGCGGGAGACGACGTTCCGCGCGACCTCCAGCTCGTCCAGCGCCAGTTCGACGTCGCGCCGGTCGTCGAAGTACGGTGCGAAACAGGGCCAGTGCTGGACCATCAGCTCCCTGAGCTGCGGCAGGGTGAGGAAGCTGAGGACGTTGTCGTCGGCGGGGTCCAGGAGGTAGCCCTTGCGGCGGCTGACCTCCCGTACCGCGACGGCCCGCTGCACCCACTCCTGACCGGCCGGGCCGGCCGCGGCGACGACCCACTCCTCGCCGTGCACGGGTTCGTAGACCGGCCTCAGCACCGCGGCCACGACGGCGCGCAGTCGCTGCTCGACCAGATTCAGCCAGATGTACGCCCGCCCCGCCCGCTGGGCGCGGGTGCGCACCTCGCTCCAGGCGTCCGCGCTCCACTCCAGTTCGGGCCCGATCTCGGATCCCGTGTCCACCGGCCGGGCTAGGGAGACCGCGCCCGGCGGCGCGTCGGAGGAGTCCCCGTCGTGACCCGTGTCACCTGGGGGTAGCTCAAGCCCTCCGGAGCTCACCCGTGCACCGCCTTCTGCTCCCGCACACCGTCTTCAACGATCAAGGAAGGGTACTCCGGGAGCGGGACACGGTGCAGCAGGATCCACAGGCTCTTCGCCCAACTCCCGCACGGTGGCGCAGCGTTCCGGCCGCCGAGGTGCTCCGGGGTGAGCGGACTCATAGCCGCGACGTCGCTGGGTGGAAGCGGGAGGCCCTGCCGGTGGACGTGCGCCGGCCGCCGGTCCTCCTCCCGCGGGGCGTGCTGGAAGCCGGTACGGACCCACCCGTCCGGGTAGTCAGGCGGCTCGCCGTTGACGCGGGCGTCCAGGGTGCCGGCGGCGCCCGGTGGCGCGGACCCGGGTGCGCGGCACGGCGAACAGCACGCAGGCCCGGTCCTCCCGCTCCTCCCGCTCCTTCCACTCCTTTCACTCCTCCCGGTCCTCCCGGTCGCGAGGCGGTGGTGCCGCGAGGCGGTGAGGTGGTGAGGTCGAGCGCCGTGACGTGACGAGCCGGCCCGCGCCTCTGGACGCGGAACGGCACGGGACGACCGGGACCGGCAGCCACACGGCGGCAGGGCGGCACGGCGGCCCCGGTCTTCGGTGGGCCCGGCTTCGGCCGGGTCCGCGGTGAGGCGCCGCGGACCCCGGCCGACCCTGCGGAGCAGTGCGCCCCGCCGAGCATGGGTGTCCTTCCGGCCCTTTGCTACCGGTTCGCTACCGGTTTCGCCACCGGTTCGGCTGCCCGTTCGCGGCCGTGGTCACCCGGTAGGACGGCGGTGAGTCCTAGGAGCTTGCGCGACTTTCGGGGAGGATCTGGCCGAAGAGGTCCCCCGCACCCGGATCAGAAGTGGAAGAGTTCTATCTATGCAGGTCTGGCCGGGACAGGCGTATCCACTCGGTGCCACCTACGACGGCGCCGGCACCAACTTCGCGGTCTACTCAGAGGCCGCCCACCGAATCGAGCTGTGTCTGCTCCACGACGACGGCTCCGAGACCGCGGTCGAGCTCCGCGAGACCGACGCTTTCGTGCGCCACGCCTACCTGCCGGGCGTGATGCCCGGGCAGCGCTACGGCTTCCGGGTGCACGGCCCGTACGAGCCCGAGCACGGGCAGCGGTGCAACTCGGCGAAACTGCTCCTCGACCCGTACGCGCGGGCGATGAGCGGCCGCGTCGACTGGGGGGAGGCGGTCTACGGCTACCACTTCGGCAGACCCGACTCGCGCAACGACCTGGACTCGGCGCCGCACACGATGGCGTCGGTCGTCGTCAACCCGTACTTCGACTGGGGTGACGACCGTCCGCCGCGCACCGACTACCACCGCACGGTCATCTACGAGGCGCACGTCAAGGGCCTGACGATGCTGCACCCCGCGCTGCCGGAGGAACTGCGCGGGACGTACGCGGGTCTCGCCCACCCCGAAGTGATCTCGCATCTGTCGGAACTGGGCGTCACGGCACTGGAGTTGATGCCCGTACACCAGTTCGTCAGCGACCACCGGCTGGTCGACGCGGGTCTGGACAACTACTGGGGCTACAACACCATCGGGTTCTTCGCCCCGCACAACAGCTATGCCTCTTGGGGCGACCGGGGCCAGCAGGTCCTGGAGTTCAAGTCCGCGGTGCGGGCCCTGCACCAGGCCGGCATCGAGGTCATTCTCGACGTCGTCTACAACCACACGGCCGAGGGGAACCATCTCGGCCCGACGCTCTCGTTCCGCGGTATCGACAACGCCTCCTACTACCGGCTCACCGAGGACCGCCGGTACTACATGGACACGACCGGCACCGGCAACTCGATGCTGATGCGCTCACCCCACGTGCTCCAGCTGATCATGGACTCGCTGCGGTACTGGGTGACCGAGATGCACGTCGACGGCTTCCGCTTCGACCTGGCGGCGACGCTCGCACGGCAGTTCCACGAGGTGGACCGGCTGTCGTCGTTCTTCGACCTGGTCCAGCAGGACCCGGTGGTCAGCCAGGTCAAGCTGATCGCCGAGCCGTGGGACGTCGGCGAGGGCGGCTACCAGGTGGGCAAGTTCCCGCCGCTGTGGACGGAGTGGAACGGCAAGTACCGGGACACCGTGCGGGACCTGTGGCGCGGCGAGCCGCGCACCCTCGCCGAGTTCGCGTCCCGGCTCACCGGCTCCTCCGACCTGTACCAGGACGACGGCCGGCGCCCCCTCGCCTCCGTCAACTTCGTCACCTGCCACGACGGTTTCACCCTGCACGACCTCGTCTCGTACAACGAGAAGCACAACCAGGCCAACGGGGAGGGCAACCGGGACGGGGAGAGCCACAACCGGTCCTGGAACTGCGGCGCGGAAGGCGAGACGGAGGACGGCTCGGTCCGGGAGCTGCGCAACCGCCAGATGCGCAACTTCATCGCGACGCTGATGCTGTCGCAGGGTGTGCCGATGCTCAGCCACGGCGACGAGTTCGCCCGCACCCAGCGGGGCAACAACAACGCGTACTGCCAGGACAACGAGCTGGCCTGGGTGCGCTGGCCGGAGTCGACGGCCGACCAGGACGGCACGCTGCTGGCGTTCACCCGGGCGATGGTGTGGCTGCGCCGCGACCACCAGGTGTTCCGGCGGCGGCGCTTCTTCCACGGCAGGCCGGTCGAGGGCACGCACGACGAACTCTCCGACATCGCCTGGTTCACGCCGGAAGGCGGCGAGATGACCTCGCGGGACTGGCAGGCCGCCCACGCCAGGGCCCTGACCGTCTTCCTGAACGGCCACGCCATCTCGGAGCCGGGGCCGCGGGGCGAGCGGATCTCCGACGACTCGTTCCTGCTGATGTTCAACGCGAGCGACGAGGACCTGGACTTCGCCGTACCGGTCGACCACGGACTGCAGTGGCAGGTCGTGGTCGACACCGCCCGGCCCGAGGGCGTCCCCCCGGGACAGGGGCCGAAGGTGGACGCGGGCGAGCGGATCAGGATGATCAGCCGAAGTCTGACGGTGCTGCGGCGGCCCGCGTAGGGCGCCGATGAGGAGCGAGCGCCGTCAGTCCGCTCACCGCGGCTCGCCCTCGGCGGGCGGACGAGGGCGGCCGGTGCGCGGGATCACGGGCGGAGAGGCGGCGGAGAAGCGGCGGAGAGACCGCGGAGAAGGGGCGCGGCGAGCGGCGACACCGCGCGGAGCACCTCCCCTGCCCGGATCCGCGCCGGACGTTCCCGGCGGAGGTTCCGGTGGACGTTCCCGTGCATGTTCCCGGCGGGCGTTCCGCGCCGTACGTTCCCCGCCGTACGTTCCCGCCGCACGGCCCCACGGAACGCCTCCCGGGCGAACGCGCCCGGCCGGGCCCCGGCCCCTTCCCCGGCCACCGCCCCGGCCCCTTCCCCGGCCACCGCCCGCGCGTTCCCCGTATCAGGTGAACGTTCGGCCGATGGCCGCCGCCGGTGCGGCGGCCGATGACACAGAGGGGCCCGATCCGGGTACGTACGTTCGCATGACGCCCACCTCCACATACCGGCTCCAACTGCAACCGGACTTCCCCTTCCGGGCCGCCGAGGAGGCGGTCCCCTACCTCGCCGGCCTCGGTGTCTCCCATCTGCACCTCTCCCCCGTCCTGGAGGCGGTGCCCGGCTCCCGGCACGGGTACGACGTCGTCGACCACGGCCGGGTGCGGGAGGAGTTCGGCGGCGAGGCGGGGCTGCGCGCGCTGGCCCGCACCGCCCGCGGGCACGGCCTCGGACTGGTGGTCGACATCGTGCCGAACCACATGGCCGCGTTCCCCCGGTACAACCGGGCCCTCCGGGAGGTGCTGCGGGAGGGGCCCGGGTCGCCGTTCGCCCGCTGGTTCGACATCGACTGGGACGCGGGCGGCGGGAAGGTGCTGATGCCCGTGCTCGGCGACCGGCTGGGCGAGGAGTTCGGCGCGCTGCGGGTGGAGGGGCGAAGCCTGCACTACGGCGAACACGCGTTCCCGCTGCGGGAGGGGACGCAGGAGCTTCCGCTGCCCGAGCTGCTGGACGCCCAGTGGTACCGGCTCGGCTGGTGGCGGCTGGCCCGCACCGAGCTGAACTACCGCCGGTTCTTCACCGTCTCCGATCTGATCGGCCTCCGGGTGGAGGACCCGGAGGTCTTCGCCGCCACCCACGCCAAGATCCTGGAGCTGGTGCGGGACGGGGTCGTCGAGGGCCTGCGGATCGACCACCCGGACGGGCTGGCCGACCCGGAGGGCTATCTGCTGCGGCT
The DNA here is from genome assembly GCF_003122365.1 of Streptomyces spongiicola. Taxonomy (NCBI): domain Bacteria; kingdom Bacillati; phylum Actinomycetota; class Actinomycetes; order Kitasatosporales; family Streptomycetaceae; genus Streptomyces; species Streptomyces spongiicola. The sequence continues at coordinate 6,042,843 of NZ_CP029254.1, read as the reverse complement.
GAACGAGGCGACCGGCGGCTGCTGGACCGTCGTCGAGAAGATCCTCACCGGCGACGAGCGGCTGCCGGCCTCCTGGCCGGTGGCCGGCACCACCGGCTACGACGCGCTGTACCGGATCGACGGGCTGTTCACCGACCCGGACGGGGCCGGGGAGCTGCTGCGGCGGTACCGGGACCACACCGCCCCCGCCGGGGACCGCGGCGGCTACTGGGGGGCGACCGTACGGCGCGCCGCCCGCACGGTGGTGACGCACGAGCTGGCGGCCGAGACCGAGGCCCTGGCGCGGCTGGCCGAACGGGTCTGCGCCGCGGACCCGGCGCTGCGCGACCACGCGCCCTGGGCACTGCGCACCGCGATCCGCGAACTGCTGGTGCGGGTGCCCGTCTACCGGCCGTACCGCACCGGCGGCGAGTCGGTGGTGACCGCGGACGCGGCGCTGCGGGCGAGGGCGGCGTTCGCGGTGGCCCGGGAGGGCGACGCGGTGGACGTGGTCCGGGACCTGGCGCTCGGCCGGCTCGGGGACGGCCCGGACCAGCGTGCGTTCCGGGCGCGGTTCGCGCAGACGTCGTCGGCGCTGCGCGCGAAGTCGGTTGAGGACACGGCCTTCTACCGCTATGTACCGCTGCTGTCGGCCAACGAGGTGGGCGGCGACCCGGGCCGGCCGGCGGTGGCCCCGGAGGAGTTCCACGCCTACTGCGGCAGGATCGCCCGGGACTGGCCGGCCTCGGGCACGGTGCTCTCCACACACGACACCAAGCGCAGTGCGGACGTCCGGGCGCGGATCGCGGTGCTGTCCCAGTGCCCGGAGCGGTGGGAGCGGCTGCTGACGGGCCTGGACTGGGCGCCGGCCCCGGACCGTCACTTCGCCTGGACGGCCTGGCAGACGGCGACCGGCTTCGGTGTGCCCGACCCGGGGCGGCTGGGTCCGGCGCTGCTGAAGTCGGCGCGGGAGGCGGGGCTGCACACCGGCTGGACCGAGCCGGACGAGGGGTACGAGCGGGCCGTGCGGGAGTTCGTGGAGGCGGGACCGGCCGGGCGCGCCATGCACCAGGTGGCCCTGTTCGTCCGGGAACTGGACGCGTATGTACAGGCCAACGCGCTCGGCGCCGCGCTGGTCCATCTGACGATGCCGGGGGTCCCCGACCTCTACCAGGGGACGGAGGCCGACTACGTCGCGCTGGTCGACCCGGACAACCGGCGGCCGTTCCGGGAACGGGACGAGGACCGGAAGACAGCGCTGACGAGGGCGGCGCTGGGTCTGCGCCGGCGACGCCCGGAGGTCTTCGGCGGGTCGGGCTCATACGCTCCGCTGGCGGCGGACGGGCCCGCGGCGGCGCACTGCGTGGCATTCGCCCGCTCGGGCGAGGTGGTCACGGCGGTGACCAGGCTGGCGCTGCGGCTGGAGGAGTCGGGCGGCTGGCGGGACACCTCGCTGCCGCTCCCGGCCGGGCGGTGGGCGGACCTGCTCTCTCCGGGCCGGGAGTTCACGGGCGGGGCTCCCCTGCCCCTGGCGCAGTTGTTCGCCGCGGGCCCGGCGGCACTGCTGGAGCGCACGGACGGCGGCTGACCACGGCCGCCGGGTATCCGGTCGTTCGCAGGGCTGAAGTCCGACGTCGGGTGATGCCGGTCGGGCGGCGGATCGTCCAGAGGGCGAACAGGCTCGGTACCGGTGGTCTGCCGGGTGGTGACCGGTGGTCGTCCGGGTGGTGCCGCGGGACCGGGCGCTGGCGGCACGTCGGCCTTGCCCAGGCTAGGACGAATGTCCTAGAGTCGGAGCCGTCGCCTAGGACGACCGTCCTAGGATGTGTTGCGAATACAGCTCCGCCCGCCGGGCGGGGCCTGCGGCATCCGGTACGTGCGACCGCAGGTCGGAGGGTCATCCCCGTACCGGGCGTACTCGGAGGAGTCCGACAACGCAGCGCGGGGGAACCCCCGTACCCGAAGGGCTGCGCGGGAGTACGTGCCGGCCGTCGCCGGCCAGGCGGGACATCGCCGCACGCCGTAGGGGCCGTAGGGGCCGTAGGGGCCGTAGGGGCCGTAGGGGCCGTAGGGGCCGTAGGGGCCGTAGGGGCCGTCGAGTGTGAGGTGTGGCCATGGGTACGCGCGAGCAGATCGTCGATGCCGCGAACCGGCTGTTCTACGAGCAGGGCTTCGAGTCAACGTCGTTCGCGGCGATCGCGGAGGCGGTGGGGATCTCCCGGGGCAACTTCTACTACCATTTCAAGACCAAGGACGAGATCCTCCAGGCGGTGATCGAGGCCCGGTTGGCGAGCACCCGGAAGATGCTCGACGCATGGGCTGACGCTTCGGCGGACCCGCTCGATCGCGTACGGCGGTTCGTCGGGATCGTCATCACCAACCGCGGCGACATCGAGAACTACGGCTGCCCGGTCGGGACGCTGACGAACGAACTCGCCAAGCTCGGCCATCCCGCCCGCGCGCACGCCGTGGGCGTCTTCGAGCTTTTCCGCACCTGGCTGCGCGAGCAGTTCGAGGAACTCGGATGCGAAACCGAATCCGATGACATCGCGATGCACGTCCTGGCGTTCAGCCAGGGGACCGCCATGCTGTCGAACGCCTTCCAGGACGGCGACTTCGTGTACCGCGAGGTCGACCGGATCGACACCTGGCTGTCCGGGCGACTGGCCTCCCGCCCGTCCACCGACGGCGCGCGCTGAGCCGCGTCCGCTCCTGCCCGCCCCTTTCCCTTTCCTGGATCGCATTCCCGCGGATCGCGTTTCCCTGGACCGCATCCCGTCTACGTGAGGAGATTCTCGTGCACGTCGCCCTGCTTCGTTTCTCTGCCAACAAGTCCGCCGCCGCCGAGCACATGGAGGGGCACCAGAACTGGATCCGCCGGGGCGTGGAGGAGGGCGTCTTCCTACTGGTGGGAAGCATCCAGCCGGGCCAGGGCGGCGCGGTGCTCGCCGCGGGGCTCACACTGGAGGACTTCCGGGCGAGAGTCGCCGAGGACCCGTTCGTGGTCCACGACGTCGTGACGGCCGAGATCATCGAGATCACTCCCAACCTGACGGATCCTCGGCTCGCGTTCCTCAAGGACTGATGACGCGCGGGCGGCCCGCGCCGCCTTCCCGCCGCCCCGGTAGCATCTCGGACGGCGCCACACCCGCCTCAGAACACAGAACACGGCACCGGGCACGCGCCCGGCGGCGTGGGTCAGCCGTCCGCGGCGTCGGGGGCGGCCGGGACGGACAGCGCCCGGTCGGCCGGGCGGCGGCCCTGGGGCTGCTGCGGCTCGGGCAGCACCGGCAGCGGGGGGACGGGGAGTTCCACGGGTGGGCCGGCGGAGAGCGCGACCGGTTCGCCGTGGTGCAGGATCTGCAGCGGCTCACCCTTCTCCAGGGTGTAGCGGACCGCGTGCGGGCGGATGTCCACCCGCAGTCTGCGCTGCCGCACCAGCACCGTGAACCGCAGACCGGACAGCGCCTCCGGCAGCCTGGGGGCGAAGCCCAGTCGGCGTACCCCCTCCTCGTCCTCGTGCTGCCGCATGCCGCCCAGCCCGGCCACCAGGGCCATCCAGGTGCCGGCGAGGGAGGCGATGTGCAGTCCGTCCCGGGTGTTGTGCTCCAGGTTCTCCAGATCCATCAGCGCCGCCTCGCCCAGATAGGCGTAGGCGAGCCGCATATGCCCGGTCTCGGCCGCCATGACGGCCTGGCAGCACGCCGACAGTGACGAGTCTCGCACGGTCAGCGCCTCGTAGTAGGCGAAGTTGCGGGCCTTCTCCTCCGCCGTGAAGTCGTCCGGGCAGGTCACCATGGCGAGGACCAGGTCGGCCTGTTTGACGACCTGTTTGCGGTAGAGGTCGAAGTAGGGGAAGTGCAGCAGCAGCGGGTACCGGTCGGCCGGGGTGTTCGCGAAGTCCCAGTGCTGGAACGTGGTGAACCCGGCGGACTGCTCGTGCACACCGAGGTCCTCGTTGTACGGCACGGCCGTCCGGGCGGCGGCGTCCCGCCAGGCGGCCGCCTCCTCCTCGCCGACGCCCAGTTCCTCCGCCCGGTCGGCGTGCCGGGCGACCGCCTCCGCCGCGGCCAGCAGGTTCCACCGCGCCATCAGGTTGGTGTAGAGGTTGTCGCGGGCGATGGCGCTGTACTCGTCGGGGCCGGTCACACCGTCGACGTGGAAGACGCCCTCCGGGTCGTGGTGGCCGAGCGAACGCCACAGCCGTGCCGTGTGCACCAGCAGTTCCAGTCCGGGCCCGCGCTCGAACTCCTCGTCCCCGGTGGCCGCCACATAGCGCGCCACGGCCCGAGCGATGTCCGCGTTGACGTGGAAGGCGGCCGTGCCGGCGGGCCAGTAGGCGGAGCACTCGGCTCCGCTGATGGTCCGCCAGGGGAACGCCGCTCCGGCCAGCCCGAGCGTGTGGGCCCGGTCCCGTGCCGCGGGCAGGGTCGCGTGCCGCCAGCGCAGCACCGGGGCGACGGCCCGGGGGGCGGTGAAGGTCAGCATCGGCAGGACGAACGACTCCACGTCCCAGAACGAGTGCCCGTCGTAGCCGGTACCCGTCAGCCCCTTGGCGGGAATGGCCCGCTCCTCGCTGCGGGCGGCCGCCTGGAGCACGTGGAACAGGGAGAAGCGCACCGCCTGCTGGATCTGCGCGTCGCCCTCCACCTCGACGTCGGCGCAGGACCAGAAGTGGTCCAGGAAGGCCCTCTGCTCGGCGAGCAGCCCGTCCCAGCCCGTGCTGCGGGCGGCGGCGACCGCCGCGTCGGCCTGGTCGTGCATGGCCGGCAGCGACCTCTCGGCCGACCACCCGTACCCGACGAACTTCACCAGCCTCAGCCGCTCGCCGCGCTTCAGCGTCGCGGTGACGGTGAGCCGGCTGACGTCCGGCTCGCTCTCCGCGGACCAGTCCGTCCCGTCCGGGCCCTCGACGACATGGTCGGCCGCGGCCGCCACCCGCTGGCCGCTGCGCCGGGTGCGGTGGACCAGCCGCAGCCCGGTGCCCCGCGCGGAGTGCTCCTCCGGCTCCAGCGGCGCGTCGACGACCGCGGCCACCCGGGGGTCGCCGGGTTCGTGCGGCATCTGCTCGTTGGCGACCAGCTCGGACTGGACGGCCACATGGGCGGGTCCGTCGAGCGGCTCGACCTCGTAGGCGATGGCGGCGATGGCGCGCTGGGTGAGCGACACCAGCCGCTCGGAGGTGATGCGGACGGTGCGGCCGCCCGGCGAGGTCCACTCCGCCGTGCGGTGCAGGACGCCGGTGCGGAAGTCCAGTACCCGTTCGTGGGCACCGAGTTCGCCGTAGCGCAGGTCGAAGGGATGGTCGTCGACGAGCAGCCGGATGATCTTGCCGTCGGTGATGTTGATCATCGTCTCGCCGGACTCCGGGTAGCCGTATCCGGCTTCGGCGTACGGCAGCGGATGGAGTTCGTGGACGCCGTTGAGGTAGGAGCCGGGCAGCCCGTGCGGCTCGCCCTCGTCGAGGTTGCCGCGCCAGCCGATGTGCCCGTTGGCGAGGGCGAAGACGGACTCGCTCTGAGCGAGCAGGTCGAGGTCGAGCCCGGTCTCGCGCAGGCGCCAGGGTTCGACCGTGTAGCCGGATTGGCTGATCATCGCGACTCCATCAGTTCGGCCAGGTCGTCCACCACCACGTCCGCCCCGTGCCGCCGCAGCTCCTCGGCCTGCCCGGCGCGGTCGACGCCCACCACCAGGCCGAAGTTCCCGGCCCGGCCCGCCTCGACGCCGGCGAGCGCGTCCTCGAACACGGCCGCCTCCGCGGGCGGGACGCCGAGGGCGCGGGCCGCGGCCAGATAGGTGTCGGGCGCCGGCTTGCCGTGGAGCCGCTGCTCCCGGGCGACGACCCCGTCGACCCGTTCGTCGAACAGGTCGTCGATACCGGCGGCGGCGAGCACGTCCCGGCAGTTGGCGCTGGAGGAGACGACGGCGGTGCGCAGCCCCGCGTCGCGGACGGCGTGCACATAGGCGACGGAGCCCTCGTACGCCTCCACGCCGTCCTCCCTGATCCGGCGGAGCACCAGTTCGTTCTTGCGGGTGCCCAGACCGCCCACCGTGTCCCGCTCCGGCGGGTCGTCGGGCGCCCCGTCGGGCAGTTCGACGCCGCGGGAGGCGAGAAAGGTGCGGACGCCGTCCTCGCGGGGCCGGCCGTCGACGTACTCGTCGTAGTCGCGGACGGCGTCGAACGGCACGAAGTCGGTGCCCTCGCGGTCCGCGCGCCCGCGCAGGAAGTCGTCGAACATCTCCTTCCAGGCCGCGGCGTGGACCTTCGCCGTGCGGGTGAGGACGCCGTCGAGGTCGAACAGACAGGTGCGCACATGATCGGGTAGCCCCAGCATGCGGTCGAGGCTAGGAGGCGCCGGGGGCCGCGGAGGCGGGGGCGTACGCCCGCCGCACACGCGTACCCCGTGGGGATGACGTGCCGGGTGCCATCCGGAGCAGCCCGCCGCCCGGAGCCCCGCCCGGCACCCGCGGAGCGGGCCGCCGGCGGGACCGGGCCCGGTACACGGCGTCCCGGCTCCCGCGGGACCGGGCCGGAAGCCCCCAGGGCCGGCCGGCTCCCGGGAGCCTCGGACATCAGACACCGGACATCGGACATCGGACACCAGACACCGGACATCAGACGCCGGACGCCGGTCGGCCGGCGCCCCGGGAGCGGACGCGGGCCGCGGTCCCGCGGCTCCCGGTCCCGCGCGGCTCCCGGTCCCGCGGCGGCCCGCTCCGCGGCTTCCGGTCACGTCACCGGCCGTCCGGCAGGCTCCAGCGGTACGGGCCGACGAGACGGCCGATGCTCTCCGGCCCCCAGGAGCCGGGCGCGTAGGGCTCCACCGGCGGCGGGTTGTCCAGCAGCGGGGTGGACACCTCCCAGAGCCGTTCGATGCCGTCGGAACGGGTGAACAGGGACTGGTCGCCGAGCATCGCGTCCAGGATGAGGCGCTCGTACCCCTCCAGCGCGTACATGGTGTTGAAGGATTCGGCGTAGCTGAAGACCATCTCGGCCTCGCTGAGCCGCATCGCGGGCCCTGGCTCCTTCACCAGGAAGCGGGCGGCGATCCTGCCCGGGTCGGCGAAGTCGATCACCAGCTCGTTGGTGCGGTGGCGGTGGTGGGAGGGCAGTGCGAACATCCGCAGGGCGGGCTCCCGGAAGCCGAGCGTCACCACGTGCCGCCCCTCCGCGAGCGACTTGCCGGATCGCAGATAGAAGGGCACGCCCGCCCAGCGCCAGTTGTCCAGCTCGACGCGCAGCGCGACGAAGGTCTCGGTGTCCGAGCGGGGGTCGACGCCCGGTTCGCCGCGGTAGCCGTCGTACTGGCCGCGCACCACGTGCGCCGGGTCCAGCGGCCGCATGGACTGGAACACCTTCTCCTTCTCGTCGCGCAGGCACTTGGCGGCCAGCGCGGTGGGCGGTTCCATCGCCACGAAGGCGAGCAGCTGGAAGAGATGGGTGACGATCATGTCGCGGAAGGTGCCGGTGCCCTCGAAGAACCGGGCGCGGCCCTCGATCCCGATCTTCTCCGGCACGTCGATCTGCACATGGCTGATGTGCTCGCGGTTCCACACCGGCTCCAGCAGGCCGTTGGCGAACCTGAGCGCCAGGATGTTGTCGACCGACTCCTTGCCGAGGAAGTGGTCGATACGGAAGACCCGCGACTCGTCGAAGACGGCGTGGATCGTCGCGTCGAGGGCCCGCGCGGAGGGCAGGTCCGTGCCGAACGGCTTCTCCACGATGACCCGGGCGCCTTCGGCGAGACCCGTCGCGCCGAGCATCTCGATGACGGACGCGAAGGCCTTCGGCGGCACGGCGAGGTGGAACAGCCGGCGCGCCCCGCCGCCCACGGCCTGCTCGGCGTCGCGCACCGCCGCCAGCAGCGGCCCGGGGTCCTCGGGGTCGGCGGCGCCGAAGGACAGCGCCTCCTCGAACGTCTGCCACGCCTTGCCCTCGGGCCCGGACCTGCCGAACTCGGCGACCGACTCCCGCGCCCGTTTGCGGAACTCGTCGTCGTCGAGCGCCTCACGGGCGGGGGCGGAGCCGACGATCCGGTAGCGGCCGGGCAGCAGCCCGGCCTTGGCGAGGTGGAAGAGCCCCGGCAGCAGTTTGCGCCGGGCCAGGTCTCCGGTGGCGCCGAACAGCACGATGACGTGGTCGTCCGGGACGGCGCCGCGGTGCGCCGTGCGGGTTCCGCGGGTCACGGGTCACCCCGCCTTCTCGGCGTGCCCGCCGAACTCGCCGCGCATCGCGGACAGCACCTTGTCGGTGAACCGCCCCAGCTCGCGGGACTCGTAGCGCTCGAAGAGGGCGCCGGTGATGACGGGCGCCGGCACGCTCTCGTCGACCGCCGCCAGGACCGTCCAGCGGCCCTCGCCGGAGTCGGACACCCGCCCGGTGTACGCGTCGAGCCCGGGCGAGCGGGCGAGGGCGTCGGCGACGAGGTCGACCAGCCAGGAGCCGACGACCGAACCGCGCCGCCACACCTCGGCGACCTCGGCCACGTCGATCTCGTACCGGTACGCCTCCGGCTCGCGCAGCGGGGCCGTCTCGGCGTCGACCTCGCGGGAGCGCAGGCCCGCGTCGGCGTGCCTGATGATGCTGAGCCCCTCGCCGATGGCGGCCATCATCCCGTACTCGACACCGTTGTGGACCATCTTCACGAAGTGGCCGGCCCCGCTGGGTCCGCAGTGCAGATAGCCCTCCGGCGCGGTCCCGTCGGTGCGGGTCCGGCCGGGAGTGGGGGCGGCGTCGCCGGTGCCCGGGGCGATGCTGCGGAAGATCGGGTCCAGCCGCGCCACGGGCTCGTCCTCGCCGCCGATCATCAGGCAGTAGCCGCGTTCGAGGCCCCACACTCCGCCGGAGGTGCCGCAGTCGACGTAGTGGATGCCGCCGGGGGCGAGCTGCCCGGCGCGGGCGATGTCGTCGCGGTAGTACGAGTTCCCGCCGTCGACGACGGCGTCGCCGGCCGCCAGCAGGGTGGCCAGCTGGTCCAGGGTCGGCTGGACGACACCGGCGGGCAGCATCAGCCAGACGTTCCTCGGCTGTTCCAGCCGGTCGGCCAGGTCGTGGAGCGAGGAGGCGGCGGTCGCCCCTTCCTTCTCCAGCTGCTTGACGGCGTCGGTGTCGAGGTCGTAGACGACGCAGTGGTGGCCGTCGCGCATCAGCCGGCGCACCAGGTTGGCGCCCATCCGGCCGAGTCCGACCATGCCGAGCTGCATGGGCGTGTCCGTGGTCATGGTCGATCTCCCCGTTCTCGGTGAGTGCGGACGGTGTGCGGTACTGCTCGGCGACGGCGCGTCACGGCGCCGTCCCCGGTCCGGCCGCCAGCAGTCCGCGGGCGGTCTCCGCGACCCGCTGGGCGGTGAACCCGAACTTTGCGAGCAGCTGCTTCAGCGGCGCCGAGGCGCCGAACGTGTGCATGCCGACGAGGGCGCCCCGGTCGCCGACGTACCGGTCCCAGCCGAACGTCGACGCCTGCTCGATGCCCACCCGCGCGGTCACCGACGGCGGCAGCACCTCGTCGCGGTACTCACGCGGCTGACGGTCGAACAGCTCCCAGCAGGGCATGCTGACGACGCGGGCGCCGACGCCCTCGGCCGCCAGCTCGTCCCGGGCCCGAAGCGCCAGGGACACCTCGGAGCCGGTGGCGAGCAGGATCACCTGCGGCTCGCCGGAGGGTGCGTCGGCCAGGACGTACGCGCCGCGCGCGACGCCCGACGCGGCCGCGAGCCGGGTGCGGTCGAGGGTGGGCAGCGCCTGCCGGGACAGCACCAGCGCCGCCGGTTCGTGCCGCAGCCGGGCGACGCAGCGCCAGGTCTCGGCGACCTCACCGGCGTCGGCCGGGCGGAACACCAGGAGACCCGGGATCGCCCGCAGTCCCGCGAGCTGCTCGACCGGCTGGTGGGTCGGCCCGTCCTCGCCGACGCCGATGGAGTCGTGGGTGAAGACGTGCACGACCGGCAGCTCCATCAGCGCCGACAGCCGGATGGCGCCCCTGGCGTAGTCGGAGAAGATCAGGAAGCCGGACCAGTAGGGGCGCAGCTTGGTCAGGGCCATCCCGTTGGCGACGGCGGCGGCCGCGTGTTCGCGGATGCCGAAGTGGAGGTTGCGTCCCCCGTGCTCCTTCGGCTGCAGGTCGCCCGCGCCGTCGAAGGTGAGCCTGGTCTTCGTGGACGGGGCGAGATCGGCCGAGCCGCCGAGGAGCCAGGGGACGTTCCGCGCCAGGGCGTTCAGCACCCGGCCCGAGGAGTCCCGGGTGGCGAGGCCCTTCGGGTCCGGGGCGAAGTCGGGGAGATCCCGGTCCCAGCCGTCGGGGAGTTCGCGGCGCTGCATGCGCTCCAGCTCGTCGGCCTCGGCCGGCCAGGAGGCCCGGTAGTCCTCGAACCGCTTCTCCCACGCCGCACGCAGTTCCGCGCCCCGGGCGCCGATGCCCTGGGCGAACCGCTCCCGCACGGCGTCGGGCACCCGGAACTCCTCGTCCTCGGGCAGCCCGAGGAATCGCTTCGCCGCACGGACTCCGTCCGGGCCGAGCGGCGAGCCGTGCGCCTTCGGGGAGTCCTCGACGGGCGAGCCGTAGCCGATATGGCTGTGCACCAGCACCAGGGTGGGGCGCTCGGCCTCGGCCCGGAAGTCGTGGAAGGCCCGGGCGGTGGCGTCGAGGTCGTTGGCGTCGGCGACGGTGGTCACGTTCCAGCCGTACGCGAGGAAGCGGGCGGCGACGTCCTCGGTGAAGGCGATGTCGGTGTGTCCCTCGATGGTGACCCGGTTCGAGTCGTAGATCCAGCACAGGTTGGACAACCGCTGGTGGCCGGCGAGGGAGGCGGCCTCCGAGGCGACGCCCTCCATCATGCAGCCGTCCCCGGCGAGGGCGTACACGTCGAAGTCGAACAGCGGGAAATCCTCGCGGTTGTACGCGGCACCCAGCCACCGGCCGGCGAGGGCCATCCCGACGGACGTGGCGACGCCCTGCCCGAGCGGGCCGGTCGTGGTCTCCACGCCGCTCGTCCAGCGGTACTCGGGGTGCCCGGGGCAGCGGGAGTCCAGCTGCCGGAAGGACTTCAGGTCCTCCAGCGTGACGGCCGGGCGGCCCAGCACCTCGTAGTCCGGGTCGACGGCATGGACCCCGGCCAGATGCAGCAGGGACCACAGCAGGACCGAGGCGTGCCCCTCGGACAGCACGAAGCGGTCGCGGTTGGGCCAGATCGGGTCCCGGGGGTCGTACCTGAGGAAACGCTGCCAGAGGGTGTAGGCGACGGGGGCCATGCCCATCGGTGTGCCCGGGTGCCCGGACTCGGCCCGCTGCACGGCGTCCATGCACAGTCCGCGGATGGTGTTCACCGACAGGGTGTCCAGGTCGTCGGTCATGAGCGATCCCCGTTCTCGGCCTTGTTCGCGGGCTTCTCGGGCTTCTCGGCGTTGTTCTCGGGCCTGTTGTTGTCGGGCCTGTTGTTGTCGGGCCTGTCGTTGTCGGGCTTCTCGGGCCTGTTCTCAGACTTCTCGGGCTTGTCGTTGTCGGCGTACTCCCTGTTCGCGTTCTACGTGTGCTCCGTGCCCGTGTGCCCAGCGTCTGTGTGTCGCCCGGGCCGGTGTTCCCCGGGCCTATGCCGTCCGGATCCATGTCCTTCGGGTCTGTGTTCTTCGAGCCTCTGCCGTCTGGGCCTGTGTTCTTCGGGCCCTCGGCGTGATCCGTGTTCCCGGCGTGATCCGCGTTCCCGCCATGTGGCCTTCCTTCTCCACGTGGCCCTTCTCCGTGTGGCCTTCTCCGTGTGGCCTTCTCCGCGCCGTCGCGGCCCGCCCGGCGGACGGGCCCGGCACGGGGCCGCCGACCGTCTCCGGGCCCGCTCGGCAGACGGCGGAGGCCCCTGGTGCCGACGATGCCGCCGGCACTCCTCGCATCGTGTCCGGGGCACCCCGGCGCAAGCCTCACCCGCACCGGGTGAAACGCGCCTTGCGGGCGGGTACCCGCAGGGGCGCCCGCGGGGCGGGCGCGTCAGCCGTGCGGGACGACGGTCACCGGGCAGGCGGCGTGGTGGATCAGGGCATGGGTCGTCGAGCCGATGTGCGAACCGTGCCCCCGGCGCCTCCCGAGTACCACGAGACGGGCGTCCGCGGCCTCCTCGACGAGGCGGTCGGCCGGCCGGCCGATGGCCGACTCCTCGGCGACGTCCACGGCGGGGTACTTGTCGCGGTAGGGCCGCACCGCCTGCGCCAGCGCGGAGGCCATCTCGGCCCGCGGACCCGAGTCCGTGTCGGCGGCCACCCGGTGGCGGTGCAGGAACGGGGCGTGCCAGCTGTGCAGCACATGCAGGGGGACACCGCGGCGGGCCGCGTAGTCGAACGCGAATTCGAGCACTTCGTCCGCGGCGTCGTCGATGTCGAGACCGAGCACGACCTTGTTCCGGCCGTGCTCGCCATGGGCGTCCTCGCGGTAGTCGGGCCGCACCAGCACCACCGGCTGTTTCGCGTCCGCGACCACCTCCTGCCCGACGGAGCCGACCATGAACCCGCCGATGCCGCTGAGCCCGTGCGTCCCCACGACGAGGATGTCGGCCTCGGACCCCGCGTCCAGCAGCACCCGGGCGGGCGCGTCCTCGACCTCCTCGGCGGCCAGGGTCAGCTGGGGCCTGCGGGCGCGGGCGCGCTCCTCCATGGCGCCCAGGACGTCTCCCGCCTCCTCGGCCCGCTCCTCGTGTGTCATCCGCACGGCCTGCGGCTGGTGGGGGATCCACTGCGTGGCGTACACCAGCCGCAGCGGGGCGGCGCGCAGCGCGGCCTCGTCGGCGGCCCAGTCCACGGCCGCGAGACTTCCGTCGGAGCCGTCCACTCCCACGGCGATCGGTCGGGACATGCTGCCCTCCTTGCCTCGGGCTCTCGCGGAGGGGCCGGGCGCGTCGGGCGCGGCCGTCGGCGCGAAAGGACCCCTGATCAAGAAAGTACCGACTCAGGGGAGACCGCGCGATTCTGGGGGTAACCGAGTGTGACCGAAGGTGTGCGGGGTGCTCTGGGGCGGGGACGACGGCTGCGGGATACGGCAGGACGGCATACGCCGCCGGGACGGGATGCGTCGCCAGGACGGGGCAGCCGCCCGGGATGCGGGCGCCGGTCCCGCCCCCGCGGCTCCGGGTCACCCCCTGCGCGTACGCGCGTACGGGCCCCGCCGGGTGCGTCGCCGGCTCCCGGTCGTGGCTGGACTGCGCGTACGCGCGTACGGGCCCCGCCGGGCCGGGTGCCGCCTCTCAGCGCGCGTCGAGGCGGAGCCCCTCGCCGACCACGACGCCCGACTCCACCGAGCCGCCGCTCAGCGCGCGTCGAGGCGGAAGCCCATCTGACCGAAGCCGACCATGTCCCCGGCCCGGACCACCACCGAGCCGGTCACACGACGGCCGTTGACGGTCGTGCCGTTGGTCGAGCCGAGGTCGCGGAGCACCCACAGGCCGCCGCGCAGCGACAGTTCGGCGTGCAGCCGCGACACCGTCTCATGGCTGAGCCGCAGCCCGTTGGACGGATCGCGGCCGATGCGCAGGGGCGACGGCCCGGGCTCCGGCAGCAGCAGCGGAGGTAGCCGCTCCGCCCGCCAGGCGCGGCCGAGCCTCATCGAGAACGCCGAGACCCTCCCCACCGCACCGAACAGCTTGTCGGACAGACGGCCGCCGTACGGCCGCAGGTCCGCGGTGAGCACCCGGAGTTCGTCCGGTCCGCGGGCGGCCAGGGCGAGTTCCATGCGCCGCACGAACGTGTCATGTGAGAGCCGGCCCTGGACGGCGCCCTCCCGGAGCACCCCGAGCACGCGCTCCCGCTCGGCGTCGGAGGGCCGCGCGGGATGCGTCTGGAACTCGGAGGAGGACGTCACAGACCCGATTGTCCGATCGGGCGCTCCGGGTGTCCAGAAGGGACAGGGGAGATCGCTTCGGTGCCGGTTCGGCACTCCCCGGGAGGCTGCGGGGAAGGCCCGGACTGCGGCGAGTTGGAAGGCCGCTGCCGGGTGGCGGCCCCTGCCCCGCCTCCGCCACGGCCGGCCCTGCTCCGTGCCCTTGCGCTCCCCGCTACCCGCATACGTGCGGCCACCGCTCCCCGCATACGTGCGGCCACCGCTCCGCGCCTGCGCGAGGGCGTCTGCCTTCCGCGAGACGCCCGCTCTCTGCGAGACCGGTGACCGGCCCCGGAGGACCGGTCCCGGAGTCTGGTCTGCTTCTGCCCCGGTGCGCGCGGAGCGGGTGCCGCCCCCGCGCGGGTGCGCGCCGCCGCGGAAGGCCGTCGGCGCCCTGGGCGAGGCAGGGCCGCCCCCGCGCGGGTGCGCGCCGCCTGTCATGCGGGCACCCGGCCGGACAGCCGCGGGGCCCGCACCGCGCGCGGCCGCTCCTCGGGCCGTCCCAGCCCGGCGACCCCCGTCCGGAACGCGGACGCCGTGGCGCCCCAGAGGAACCCGGGTGGGAAGGCGGGGAGCGGTGGCGGGGACGGAGGTGGCGGGGACGGAGGTGTCGCGGAGCGAGGAGCCGGGGAGGGCGATGTCATGGCGCGGACCCTGGTACCGGCGAGTACGGCGCCTCCCGGGGTCGGAATTGCCAGGATGGGAGGAAACCACCGCTCACGACGCAGCACGGGACGAGTCCGCCGGCGCCGGTCGCAGGGACGTCGTCTGCGGCGTCTGCGCCGCCATGAACGCCGATGCCCACATCGACGCCAACACCAACACCGACACGAAGGCCAACGCCAAGGCCAACACCGACACCAAAACCAACACCAACACCAACACCAACACCAACGCCCACATCAACGCCCACATGAACGCCGACGCCGACACGACAGGGGATCGATCACGTGCTGTTCGAGGTATGGGCACCGCACGCACAGGACCGGGTCGACTTGTGGCTGGAGGACACCGAACAGGGGATGGAACGCGATCCGTCACGGGAGGACTGGTGGACGGCCGAGGCGGACGCAGGTGACGGGGACCGGTACGGCTTCCGGCTGGACGGCGGCCCCGTCCTGCCCGATCCCCGCTCGCGCCGGCAGCCCGGCGGCCCGGACGGGCCGAGCGCCGTGGTCTCCCCCGACGCGTACGTCTGGCGCAACGAGGACTGGCGCGGCCGGGACCTCGTGGGCGCGGTCCTCTACGAACTGCACGTCGGCACCTACACACCCGAGGGCACGCTCGACGCCGCCGCCGCACGGCTCGATGAGCTGGCGGAACTCGGCGTCACCCATGTGGAGCTGATGCCCCTGTGCCCCTTTCCGGGGTCGCACGGCTGGGGTTACGACGGCGTGGCGCCCTGGGCCGTGCACGAGCCGTACGGCGGTCCCGGGGCGCTGAAGCGCTTCGTCGACACGGCGCACGGCCTCGGCCTCGGTGTGGTGCTGGACGTGGTGCACAACCACCTGGGGCCGTCCGGCAACCATCTGCCGGCGTTCGGGCCGTATCTGACGGACCTCCACCACACGCCGTGGGGCTCGGCGGTCAACCTCGACGCGCCCGGCTCCGACGAGGTGCGCGCGTACCTGATCGGCAGCGCGCTGGCGTGGCTGCGGGACTACCGCGTCGACGGACTGCGGCTGGACGCGGTCCACGCCCTGGTCGACACCCGCGCCCTGACCTTCCTCGAGGAACTGTCGGCGGCGGTCGACCGGTTCGGGGCCGAGGTGCGGCGGCCGGTGTTCCTGATCGCCGAGTCCGACCGGTGCGACCCGAGGACGACCACCCCGCGCGAGGAGGGCGGCCTCGGGATCCACACCCAGTGGAACGACGACTTCCACCACGCCCTGCACACCGCGCTGACAGGCGAGTCGCAGGGCTACTACGCCGACTTCGCGCGCGCGCCGCTCGGCGCACTCGCCAAGACCCTCGGGCATGTGTTCTTCCACGACGGCACGTACTCGACGTTCCGCGGCCGCACGCACGGACGGCCCGTCGATCTCGTCCGCACCCCGGCGCACCGGTTCGTCGGCTACGCCCAGACCCATGACCAGATCGGCAACCGGGCGACGGGCGACCGGCTGTCGGCGTCCCTCTCCCCCGGGCTGCTCGCCTGCGCGGCCGCGCTGGTGCTGACGGGACCGTACGTCCCGATGCTGTTCATGGGCGAGGAGTGGGGCGCCCGTACCCCGTGGCAGTTCTTCACCGACCACACGGACCCGGAACTCGCCGAGGCGGTACGGCAGGGCAGGCGGCGGGAGTTCGCCGGCACCGGCTGGGCGGCGCGGGACATCCCCGACCCGCAGGACCCCGCCACCCGGGAGCGGTCCTGCCTGGACCGCTCCGAGCGGGTCCGCGAACCCCACGCCCGGCTGCTGGCGTGGTACCGCGAGCTGATCGCCCTGCGCCGGGGCGAGCCGGACCTGTCCGACCCGGACCTGGCGGCCGTCCGGGTCGCCTACGACGAGGTGGCACGCTGGTTCGTCTTCCGGCGAGGGGAGATCCGGGTCGCGGTCAACTTCGGCGGCGAACCGGCCCGCATTCCCCTGGGCTACGGGGGCGGCAGACTGCTCGCCGCGTGGGGCCCGGCCGTGCCGCCGGGGCCGGCAGGGGTGCTCGAACTGGCGGGCGAGTCATGTGCGGTGCTGCACGAGGTGTGACACGAAGCGTGCGTGTGACCGCGCAGCATGGGTCACGCCCGTGACCCGGCACCCCGGCCCGTCCCGAACCACACCCCGGCCCGTCCCGAACCACACCCCGGCCCGTCCCGAACCGCGCTCCGGCCGGCTCGCCCTGCTGAGCCGGCCGAGCAGCGCCTCGCGGAACCCGGGGCGCGCATGGCCGGGTGCCGAGCGGACCGGGAGCGGCCGGCCGAGCCGAACCGGAAGGGGACGCCGCCCGCTTGCTGCTCACTCGACGATCGCCAGCTCGCGCGGTGTGCTGTTCAGCCGCCGGCCGCCCGTGTCCGTGACGGTCACGATGTCCTCGATCCGCACCCCGAAGCGGCCGGGGAGGTAGATGCCCGGCTCCACCGAGAAGCACATTCCCGGCACCAGCGGCCGCTCCTCCCCCTCGATGATGTACGGCGGCTCGTGCGTGGTGACGCCGATGCCGTGACCGGTGCGGTGGATGAAGTACGCCCCGTAGCCGGCGCCGTCGATCACCGCCCGCGCCGCCCGGTCGACGTCCTGGCAGGCAGCCCCCGGCCGGACCGCCTCGAACCCGGCCTGCTGCGCCTCGCGCACGATGTCGTGGACCCGGCGCTCCTCCTCCGTCGGCTCGCCCACGTGCACGGTCCGGGTGGTGTCGGAGCCGTATCCGTCCTTCAGCCCGCCGAAGTCGAGGACCACCATGTCGCCCTCCACGATGGTGCGTTCACCGGCCTCGTGGTGCGGGTTCGCCCCGTTGGGGCCCGAGCCGACGACGGTGAAGTCCACCTGCGAGTGCCCGAACCGCAGCAGCAGGGCGGCGAGGTCCGCGGCCACGTCGGTCTCCTTGCGGCCGGAGAAGCGGACCTTGAGGATCTCGCGGTACGCCTCGTCGGCGGCGGCACCGGCCGCCGCCAGCCGGGCGAGTTCCCGCTCGTCCTTGACCGCGCGCAGCATGGGCAGGGCCCGCGTCAGCGCCGTGTAGGTGGTACCGGGCAGTTCGCGCTGCATGCCGAGCAGGTGCATGGCCCACGCGTTGTCGCTGATCCCGTAGCGGCCGCGCCCTTCGAGCAGTGCGGCGGTGACGGCGTACGGGTCCTTGCCGTCCGTCCAGTCCCGCAGGGTGAGCGCGGGCCCGCCGGCGGCGCGCCGCGCGTCCGGGGCCTCCAGGGCGGGTACGACGAGCACCGGGTCCTGCCCTTCTACGAGGACGAGAAAGGTGAGCCGCTCGGTCGGCACGGGCTGGTAGCCGGTGAGGTGGACCAGGTCCGGGCCGGGAGCCACCAGGAGACCGGACAGCCCGGCCTCGGCGGCTGTCCGGGCGGCGCGGGCCATCCGCACCCGGTAGTCGTCGGCGGTGAACGGCGCCGGCGGCGCGGCCTCGGCAGTGCTGGGCATGGGCTCCTCCGTAGGGTGTCGGCCGGCCCGGAAGGGCCGGGCGCGGGTATTCCTTCCCGGCCGACCGGCCGCCGGTCGCCGGTCGCCGGTCGCCGGCCGTCTGTCATCTGACATCGACCGGCCGTCTGTCATCCGTCATCCGTCATCTGTCATCTGTCATCCGTCATCGGCCGACCGGCGCGCGGTCCTCGGCCGGCGCGCGGTCCTCGGCCTGACGGGGCCAACGGCCCCGTCTGCGTTGCCCGGTGCGTGCGGGAAGCCGCGTCCCTCCGCCCGCCGCCGGTGCCTGCCGTGAGCGGAGCGCGGTCCGGGAGCCCCGCGGGCCTCGGCCGCCGCCCGGATGCCGGCCGTCAGCAGTCGCCCGGATGCCTGACCTCAGTCGTCACCCGGATGCCGTGCCACGAGACGTTCCAGCATGTCCTGGAATTCCTCGCCGACCACGATCCGCAGCCCGTCCCCGTCCCGGTCCCGGTCGCTGAGCTGGGTCAGCGACCCGGCCCGCCACCAGTAGACGTAGGGGGTGATCGCCCCCGGCGTGTCGGCGTACCCGGACGCGGCGAAGGCGGCCAGGGCGTTCAGGGACGGGATGACCCCGGCGTCGCGGATGACGTGGAAGGCGATCTGATGCCGGAACGGCAGCGCTACGAGGGCACCGTCCGGTGTGATCCGCTGCCCGGTGACCTGGCGGACGAGCGTGTCCAGGGCGAGGACCCGGCTGGCCGTGTAGAAGGAGTCGCCGACCACCACCTCCAGGCGCATGCCTCCGGCGTCCTTGATGGTCTCGTGTCCCTCCACGGGAAGGTCCCGCAGATTGGCCATCGCCCGTTCGCGCAGCACCGGTACGTCCCCGAGCGGCGCAAGGGCGTCATCGGTCAGGATCATCACGCTCTCGGGGAGGTCGAGCGCGAGCACCTCGCTCAGTCCCGGCGCGAGCGGCCGGGCATAGCGGAACGTTTCCCTGTCCAGGCCCTCGGAGCCGATCACCCTGGGGTACAGCTGGGACCGGATCTGCTCGGGCGGCAGGGTGTCCAGCGCGGACGGCGCGTCCATGGTGCGGAGCACCATGCCGACATGGTCTCGAATGACCTTCGGCCATACGCGGGGGCCCCGCTCGTCGTTGTGGCAGACGGCGGCCAGGTTGCCGAGCCCGAACTGGCGTCCGGCACTGTCGGTGACGGCGTCCGCGTAGACGGTGACCTCCAGGCCGCGCTCGGCGAACGCCTCCCGGACCTGGCCGCGGAAGTGGGAGCCCTCCGCCACCGAGAAGAAGGCGTACTCCGCGTCCCGAGGGGTGTCGTCCCCGTCCCGCTTCGGCCCTCGCCGGAAAAGCCTCACATCGGCCCCCGCTCGTCCTGTGTTTCGGATCGGATCCTGATTGATCGGATGGTGCCCGTGTTCGGTTCCGCGCTGTGCGTGCTCAGGTTTCGAGCGTACCGAGCACACCAGGGGCCCCGCTTGCCAGGCCCGCTCGGCACCCAAGCGGCCCCGGTGCCACGCTTGCGCTGCCCTTCACCGTCTCGCTCCGTGTATGCGTGCCGCCTTGCACCGTCTCGCTCCGTATATGCGTGACGCATATGTGGCGCGGCGAGGTATCCGGCGCCTGTGCGGTGGGCGTATGACTCCGGGGCCCGGACGGACCGACTGCCTGCCGGGTCCCGCCGGCCCGTCCGAGGTGCGTGGTCCCCGGCCGTAGCCACCCGTCGGACTCGGGGACACACCGGCCGGGGCGTCCAGTCCCCGGCCGAGGGACCCGGACCCGGCGGGGCACCCGGCGGGGCACCCGGCGAGGGACCCGAGGGCACCTGGCGGGCACCTGAACGCCGGCCCGGGCCTCAGCGAGGCACCCGGCGAGGCACCCGGGCCACCGCCGGATACCCGGCGGTGGCGACGCCGCACATCAGGCCCCGGGCCGGCAGGCGCGCCAGCCGTTCAGCCCCCCTCCGCCCCCCGGCCGGCCTGTGCGGTGAACCCGGCCAGGAAGAGCGCCAGCCACCGGGAGCGCACGGCGGGCTCCTGGTCGGTGGGGGCGGTGAGGACCAGCATCAGGAAGTCGTCGACGGTGACGTCGGGGCGGAGGTCCCCGTCGGCGACGGCGGCGGCGATGATCCGTTCCGTCGCGGCTCTGAACCGCTGCTCCTGCCGCTCGGTCCAGTGCGCGGCGCCCAGGGTCTGGGCCGCCGCCTTCACGCTGCGGTCCCGGGCCGCGGCCTCGATCGTGCGCTCGGCGATCCGGGTGATCTCCGCCATCGCGTGGGAGCCGTCCGCGACGCGTGCCGCCGCGGCCTCGATGTCGACGGTGATGGTCTCGCTGTGCTCGGCGATGACGGCCCCCACGAGGTCCGTCTTGGTGGGGAAATGGCGGTAGAGCGTACCCACGGCCACGCCGGCCGCCTCGGCGATGGCGTCCATCGGGACATCGGGTCCGTGGAGGGTGATCTGCTCGCGCGCGGCGGCCAGGATCTTCGTCCGGTTGCGGACGGCGTCCGCGCGCAGCGGGCGTGAACCGGCCATGGGTCCTCCGTAACTCGGCCAGGGGCGGGCTGCCGCGCTCGCGGGGCGGACCGTCGCGCCGAGGGCACTCGGCGGCCCGCCCCCGCGGCATGAAGATGAATTCTAGTTCAGGATCACGTCCACTCGACTTGCACAAACATGAACCAGCGCTCATGATAATTATGAGTACAGGTTCACTTTATCTCGCGTCCATCGGAGGACCCGTCATGTCGAGCAAGGTCGCCCTGGTCACCGGAGCCTCTTCCGGCATCGGCGAAGCCGCAGCCCTGGAGCTGCTCGCCCGCGGATTCACCGTGTACGGCGCCGCCCGCCGTGTCGAGCGGATGTCCGCACTGGCCGAGCAGGGCGTCCGCGCGATCGCCATGGACGTCACCGACGAGGGCTCGATGCGCGACGGCGTGGACCGGATCGTCGCCGAGACCGGCCGGATCGACGTCCTGGTCAACAACGCCGGATACGGCTCGTACGGCCCGGTCGAGGAGGTGGCACTCGACGAGGCCCGGTACCAGTTCGAGGTCAACCTCTTCGGCGCCGCCAGGCTCATCCAGCTCGTGCTGCCGCACATGCGCTCCCGGCGCAGCGGCCGCGTCATCAACATCACCTCGATGGGCGGCAAGATCCATACGCCGATGGGTGCCTGGTACCACGGCACGAAGTTCGCCCTCGAAGGCTTCAGCGACTCCCTCCGCATGGAGGTCAGGCCCTTCGGCGTCGACGTGGTCGTCGTGGAACCCGGCGCCATCCGCACGGAGTGGAGCTCGATCGCCGCCGGCAAGCTCCGCAAGCTCGGCGAGGGCAGCGCGTACGCCGGGCAGATCGCCTCCATGGCCGGGACCCTCGAGTCGGAGAGCAACGCGCGCCGGTCCTCGTCCCCGTCGGTCGTCGCCCGCGCCATCGGCCGGGCCGCCACCAGCCGCCGCCCCAGGACCCGTTACGCGGTGGGCATGGGCGCCAAGCCGCTGATCATGATCCGCCGGATCCTGCCCGACCGGGCGTTCGACGCGCTCGTCGGACGTGCCATGGGCAGCCTCGGCGCATAGCGCGGCCGGGTACGGGCAGCCGGTCAGGCCGGGTACGGGCAACCCGTGAGACCGGGTACGGGCAACCGGTCAGGCCGGGTACGGGCAACCGGTCAGGCCGGGTACGGGCAGCCGGTCAGGCCGGGTACGGGCACCCCGTGAGACCGGGTACGGGCAGCCGGTCAGGCCGGGTACGGGCACCCCGTGAGACCGGGTACGGGCAACCGGTGGGGCCGGTCCGTGCGCACGGCAGCGGGGCGGCTCAGGCACCGGGCCCCGCCCGCACGGTGAGATGGGCGCGGTGCCGGCCGCGCGCCACCAGCCGGGCGTTGAACTCGTCGGAGTCGCGGACCCGGCGCTCGGCGTCGGAGCGCTCCCTGCCGAAGCGCACGTGCCGGTCCACGAGCCGGGGCACCCGTACCGCGTCGGGCAGCTCCAGGTACCAGACCTCGTCGAGCAGTGCGCGGATCCGCGCCCAGGGCCCCTCGTCGTGCAGCAGGTAGTTGCCCTCGGTGATGACGAGCGGGACGTCCGGGCCGACCGCGATACTGCCCGCCACCGGCTCCTCGATGCTCCGGTCGAAGACCGGCGCGTACACGGTCGTCCCCGCCTCGCGGGTACGGAGCCGGGTCAGCAGCGCCGCGAACCCGGCCGCGTCGAAGGTGTCCGGGGCGCCCTTGCGCCCCGCTCGGCCGAGCCGCTCCAGTTCGGCCCGCGCGAGATGGAAGCCGTCCATCGGGACGAGGACGGCACGCTCCGGGCCGAGTCGCGACACGAGTTCGGCGGCGAGCGTGGACTTGCCCGCCCCGGGCGGCCCCGCGATGCCGAGGAGGTGCCGTCCGCCGCGGCGGGCGAGACGGCCGGCACGGTCGGCGAGCTGCTCCGTCGACGGGTCCATGCGAGGCATTGTGTACCCGTCGGCGATACTGTGGCGCCCCCGAGCAAGGAGAGCCGATCCCCGTGTCCGCCGCACCGCTGCCCCGCATAGCCCTCGTCGCGCTGGTCGTCCGCGACTACGACGAGGCCATCGCCTTCTACCGGGACGCCCTCGGCTTCACCCTCGTCGAGGACACCGACCGGGGCGACGGTTCGCGATGGGTCGTGGTCCGGCCCGGCGGCGGCACGGGCGGCACGGATCTGCTGCTTGCGAGGGCGCACGGCGAGGAGCAGTCGGCGAGCGTGGGCGCGCAGGCCGGCGGCCGGGTCGGGTTCTTCCTCCACACCGACGACTTCGCCCGCGACCACGCCAGGATGACGGCGGCCGGCGTCCGCTTCCTGGAGGAGCCGCGCCACGAGCCGTACGGCTCGGTCGCCGTCTTCGAGGACCTGTACGGCAACCGCTGGGACCTGCTCCAGCCCGCGTAGCGACCGCGAGGTGCCCTCTCCGCGCGGGCTCCCGGCGTTCGCGATCACGGGGGCACCCTGCGGGCGTCCGGTCCGTATGCGGCACCCGGCGCTCCCCTCCACGTGCGCGTCCGGGGTTCGCGTCGCCCCGGTGCCCCGGGCGCTTCACCGCGACGGCAGGTCCAGCTCGGCGCGTACGGTCTTGCCGACCGGCACCCGGTCGAGGACCGACCACCGGTCGGCGAGCGCCGCGACGAGCACCAGCCCACGCCCGCCCTCCTCCCCACCGGGGCGTTCGGCCGAGGCCCGCATCTCACCGGGCCGGGGCGGGCGGCACTCGCCCCGCGGGTCCGACACGTCCACGATGAGCTTCCCGGGCTCCAGGGCGAGCCGCAGCTCGAAGTCCCGGCCCGGCACGAGCCCGTGGGTCACCGCGTTCGCCGCCAGTTCGGCGACCAGGACGGCGGCCGTCTCGGACGTCTCCGTCCCGTGCGGAACGCCCCAGGAGTGCAGTTGGTGGAGCGCCAGATGCCGGGCGAGCCGGGCACCGCGCGGCGTGGAGCTGAAGCGCTGTAAGAACACACGTACGGTGACGGGCGGTTGGGGGGCGGCGGGGATGGCCGGTGGGGTGGCCGATGCGGTCATGGGTCCCAATTCTGCGGCCGGACCTGGGGTTTCTCCAGCAGACCCCCATGTACGCTGTGTCAGCGTACACGCACTCCGGGTAGACGGTACGGGTCACCATCCGTGACGATGGCCCGATGGCGATGACGGACACCGGCGGAGCCGGTACGCACACCACTGAGCCGGAAGCCTCGGACAGTCTGCGGACGTTCGGGGCGGTGGTCCAGGCCCTGCGCGAGCACGCGGGTCTCAGCCGCGGCGACTTCGCCCCGCTCGTCGGGTACTCCAAGCACACGGTGGCCTCGATCGAGCTGGGCCGACGGATGCCGGACGACGGCTTCGTGGAGCGGGCGGAGGCGGCCCTCGGCAACACGGGCGTGCTGCGGCGGGCCGCGCAGCATCTCTCGCGACGGCCCGGGCTGGCGGCGTGGTTCCGCAGATGGGCGCGGCTGGAGGCGGTGGCGAGCAGCCTCGCCACCTACGAATGCCGTCTGGTTCCGGGCCTGTTGCAGACGGAGGCGTATGCGCGGACGCTGTTCGTCAACCAGCTACCGCCGCTGGGGGACGACCAGATCGAGGCGCAGACGGCGGCCCGGCTGGAACGGCAGCGGCTGCTGAGGGAGCGCCCGAACACGGCGTACAGCTTCATCCTCGAAGAACATCTGCTGCTGCGCCGGATGGGCGGGCCGGCGGTCACCCGCGAGCTGCTCGACCATCTCCTCGACCTGGCCGGACTCCGCAACATCGAGCTCCAGATCATGCCCCTGGTACGGGAGAGCCACGCGGGCCTGGACGGCCCGATGCAACTGCTGGAGACCCGCGAGAACAAGTGGTTCGGCTACTGCGAGGGCCAACGAGGCGGCCAGTTCGTCTCCGACCCCCGGGAGATCAGTGTGCTCCAGATGCGCTATGCCAGGATGCGCTCCCAGGCGCTTACCCTGGAGGACTCACTGAGCCTGTTGCGTCGGATGCGAGGAGCCCTATGAGCGGCAGCACAGAACTGGCCTGGTTCAAGAGCAGCTACAGCGGCGGCGACGGCGACGACTGCGTGGAGGTCGCGCTCTCCTGGCACAAGTCCTCCTACAGCAGCGGCGGCGACGGCGACTGCGTGGAGGTCGCCGCCTGCCCCACCACCGTCCACGTCCGGGACTCCAAGCAGGCCCCGGGCCCCCAGCTCGCCCTCTCCCCCACCGCCTGGACCCGCTTCGTCTCCTACGCGGCCGGGGGCTGAACCGGTCGGGCCCCGCGTCGGGGCCCGACCGCACCCTCCCGGGAGCCCGGTCGCGGCGCTCAGGCGCGGGCGCCGAGCCGCCGCCCCTCCCCCGCCGCGGCCCGCAGCAGGATCTCCACCAGCTCGCCGGGAGTGGACAGCATCGGCCAGTGCCCGGCGGCGAGTTCGAAGAACCCCCAGCGCGGCTCGGCCAGTTGCCGGAAGAGCAGGCTGCCCGTGGCCACCAGCGCCTCGACTCCGGCGATGTCCATGGTGCCGCCGTCCGTACAGAAGACGCCCGTCATGGGCAGTTCGTCCACCACGTCCGAGAACCGGACCGGCGTGGTGAGGGTGCCCACCGGCTGCGGCGCGGCGAGACGCGCCAGACGCGCGATCCCGTCCTCGGGGACACCCGCAGGGTTCCCCCACTCCCGCCACTCCTCCTCGGTGGGCGCGGGCACCCGCCAGCCGTCCTCGGCCCGGGCGGGCTGGCCCAGCATCCGGTCGCGTACGGGGCCGTCCGGCATCTGCTCGCGTACCTGCTGGAGCACGGAGAGGCCGTCGCGGGGCAGCGGCGCGTCCACGAAGACGATCCGGCCGACCCGTTCCGGGCGCCGGGACGCGGCCCCGAGCACCGGATAGCCGCCGTAGCAGTGCCCGACCAGCACCACCTCGGGCTCGTCGGCGTGGTCCACGATCTGCACCAGGTCCTCGACATGGGTGCCCATGTCCGTGTCCGGGCCGCCGAGATGGCGGCGGTCGCCCATCCCCGTCAGGGTCACCGGGTACGCCACCGCTCCCGACTCCCTCAGTCCGGCGGCCACGTCCCGCCAGACCCACCCTCCGGTGTGGCCTCCCGACACCAGCACAAACGCCGTCATGGGTCCCTCCTCCACGGGGTCGCTTCCCGCCGGGCCGGCCCCCCGTAGGCCGGCCCGGCGCGGGTACCGTAGGAACTCCCCCTGAGGGAGGTTCAAGCCGTGCCGACGAACGCCCCACTGACCATCGGAGAACTGGCGGAGCGAGCCGGTGTCACGGTCAAGACGGTCCGCTTCTACTCGGACCGGGGCCTGCTCCCCGCGTCGGGCCGCAGCACGGGCGGGCACCGCCGCTACGGCCCAGAAGCCCTGGACCGGCTGCGGCTGATCCGCTCGCTTCGGGAACTCGGCCTGCCGGTGCCCGAGGTGCGCCGGATCCTGCACAGCCGGGACGACGGCCCTACGGCCGGTACGAACGCCGACGCCCGTACAGACGAAGACGGCACGAACGGCGACGGTAGGGACGATGCCCGTACGGACGACGCACTCAAGGCCGCCATCACCGGCCAGTTGCAGAAGGTGGGCTCCCAACTGTCCGCCCTGCGCTGGCAGGAGGCGTCCCTGCGGCTGCTGCGGGACTGCGAGGCAGGTGAGCGCACCGAGCGGCTGCGGCTCGTCGGCGCGGTGGCCGTGCCGCCCAGCACGGCGCGCCGATGGCGCGGTTCTGGCGGTACTGGCTGCCGCCGCGCCTTCCGGCCCGGGTGGTCTCGGCGTTCCTCGACCAGGCCGTGCCGCACCTCCCCGACGACCCGACGCCCGCGCAGGTGTGGGCCTTCGCCCGCATGCACGCGCTGGTGTCGGGAAGCTGCTCCGGTTCCGCCCGGCCGCAGCCGGCCGTCCACCTCCCCGACCGGGGCTACCGTCCCGCCGTGCTGTACGACGGTCTCGGCGAGGCGTACGCACTGGCGTCGGCCGAGCTTCGGGCGGGGCGGCCACCCCGGGCGGGCGAGGCGCTGGACTGCTTCGTCTCGGTCTACGCCGTGTCACGCGGCACGCGCGACACCCCGGCGTTCCGCCGGCTCCTGCACCGCCAACTGGCCGCCGATCCCCGCTTCGACGTGTACTGGCAGCTCACGGCCGAACTGTCCACCCCACCCGGCGCCCCACCCGAACCGAACCCCGGCTCCGCCCACGACTGGCTGTGCACCGCGCTGAACGCGGGGACCACGCGGCCCCCGGGCTGAACCCGGGCGCGCCTCCTCACAGAATGGGCGGGGATGCCGCGTACGAGCGACTCCACGCCGCCCTGTAGGGCGTGCGGCAACTGGGCTGACAGTGGTGAAGCCTCTGGTAGATGGGTTCTCGACCAAGAGAACCGGCTCTGCCAGAGGCTTCCCGTGCTTCTCCACCCGCCGGGCGTCGACATGTCCAGCTCCACCCTCCACTTCCTCACGCAGCAGTTGCGGCGGCACCACCGCGCGATCGGCTGCCGGTGGCGGCGCCTGAGCGCCGACCGTCAGGCCCTGCCCATCCTCGTCCATCTGCGGATGGGACACACCTGCTGGTCATGCGGGTGATGCTCATGTCGTACCCGCCCACAGAACCTGATCATTTTGGGGTGTCTCACCCGACGATGTCAGAGAGGGGGTTCCACACGTCGCAGAGCGCAACGATGTCCCTGTGAACAGACGACTGTGCAGTTACTCGGTCTCGCGAGCACCGCGATCTGATCCACTGCTGGTTGGCGCTCCCTGAAGCCTGGGCCACATCTGCCCTTCGGAGGGCGAAGGGTTGGGCGGATAGACCCGGGCATGTCTCAGGTACTGCTGGGCGGCCGCCTCGACGACCTGGGGGAGGAGCAGGCCGAACGCCTCCATGCTCGGTACGCCGCAGGCGGCGGCGCGGCCCTGGCCCAGCTTGGTCGGCAGGGTCTCGGCGAGCTTGGCGCCGAGGACGCCCTCCGCGCCGCGGCTCTGGTGGTCGTCGCGGTTGAAGGGGACCACGACACTGACCCAGGGCCGGTCCTCGGCGTCGAAGGCGGCGAGCTGCTCTCGTCTTTCGTCGTCCTCCAGGGCCCAGCGGTCGACGATGAGCAGCTCCGGTCTGGTGGGGGCCCGCTTGCTGTCGAGGGGTGTGCTGTCGTGGTCGAACGAGACGATGGTGGCCCGATAGTAGAGGCTCCGCACCAGATCGCGGGCCACATAGGCGAGCGGCCGGTGCACGTCCGGGTAGTAGGGGTTCCAGTCCTGCGGCATGTCGCCGTAGTACTGGGGGTCGCGTCCCGGGGGGAGGTCGTGCAGGGTGGGTGCGACGACGGTGATTTGGATGGGGCGGGGGCCGGTGCTGAGCGGGTCGGCTCGGTCCGGAGTGCCGAAGGCACTGGGGACCTGCCGGAAGTCGAGCGGTCTGCCGGGCCCGACGGCGGTGGCGTCCGCGACGCTGACGATGCGCTTGGCGAGTTCGTAGACCGCCCGCTCGTACTCCTCGGCGAATTTCCGGAGTTTGATCAGTCCGTAGAGTCCGTCGGTGACGTAGCGGTCGCCGAAGGCGCGGTGGTTGAACTGCAGCCCCTCGGCGGGGCCGGGTAGTTGCTCGGGGGGCACGGGCACCCAGAGCGCGGGCACGATGGCCTCGGCGGGCCGGTTACTCCTGGCCTGGTGGAAGATCTCCCGCTGGGCGAAGGCGTACCACTCCTTGCCGCACATCTCGCTGGCGAAGTAGCGGGGGGAGAGGAGCGGTACGAAGACCCGGCAGGTGGCGAGTACTTCGGCGAGGCGCTCGGACCACCCCTCACCGGAGCGTATCTCCCGGTCCATGAATCCCGCCGGTGCACCGGCGGGGAGATCGGTCATGGCCATCACATGGCCGCACAGGTCCCGGAAGAGCCGCTCCACCCACATGTCGGGATCCGGCACATCCGCCCCGTACCTCGGTGTGTGCGCATAACTCAGGAAGAAATACGGTCGATGGTCCGAACTTTGTCGAACGCGCTGAGGTTTCATGGACCCGAGTTCTGTGAACGGCGCGCCCCCCCGTGGGAGGGTCAGTGAGCCTGTGCGGTCGGCGATGAGCGCCGGAAAGTCCGGGGTCCGCCCCAGGAGTGGCTCAACGAATGCGTTCACGGCGTCGATTGTGCGCAGTGCCGCACTGGTCCTGACTACTGTGCGCAACACGGATCGTACGTCGGGGGGAAAGGCGAAGACCTCTTGTCCATCCAGGAGTTCGTCAATATGCATGAGACCGCTGAGTAGGACTTCAGAGAGGCAGGAGGGATGACTTCCCGGCAGTGCGGCGGACTGGACGACACGCATGACGGGCAGCGTGAGTGGATCGACGGCAGCCAAATGGCCGGCTAGCTCGTATGCTTGAGGCGAGACCAGGCCCTGAAATTCCCGCACGCGTTGTTCGGCGCTGTGATGCGAGGCAACCGAATGCGGCGGCGAGCTTTGAGGGTCAGCTCCTGCGTCGATGATCCGCAGAGAGGCCACGCCGCCGTGTGAAGCGAGCAGTTCTGCCCACGGACGCAGGCCCCACTCGGATAGTTCGATTACGGGTACGGGAAGGCGCGGTCGCGGTTCCAGACCAGCCGGAAGCCAGGGGTTGTACGCATTGATCAGGATGTTGGGCTGTACCGGCGCCGTAGTCCTGACATGCATGGGCTCCGGACTCAGTGCGGTATTGC
Organism: Streptomyces spongiicola; assembly: GCF_003122365.1. Classification (NCBI taxonomy): domain Bacteria; kingdom Bacillati; phylum Actinomycetota; class Actinomycetes; order Kitasatosporales; family Streptomycetaceae; genus Streptomyces; species Streptomyces spongiicola. Next base: position 6,013,775 of record NZ_CP029254.1, on the reverse strand, counting down.
TCCAGAGACGCATGGGAAGCAGGTTGAGCACAGCCGTTGGCACCGCCTTTGCCATCCCGGCGAGACGGCCGTGGGCCGAACCGTCATGCCAGTGGTCGGCAACGCCGTCCGTCACGACGAGTACAACGGTGCGGCTACCAGTGATACCAGGGGTGGTGTCGAGGGAGCAGGTACGCACGGCACCAAAGATGCCGGAGACGGTGAGCACATGGATGAGTTCGCGGATCGTGTCACGCCATATCCGCATCGAGGAACCTTCATCGAGCGCGAGGACAAGCTTGAGCCAGCGGTCCTGAGCGGGGCGTAGCACGACGTCGAGGACACCGATGTCGGCGATCGTTTCAGCTGTGGCATGCTCGTCCAGCTCGTGACGGTGTGTGGACGGCACCCGACGCTTCAGGGGGCGCATGGCTCTCGCGATCCCCAGCGGATGCGGCAGCCCTCGGACCCCGGGGATCCGCACGGGTGCACCGGAGTTGCCGCTACCGCGCGCCCCGGTCAAGGCGTACACAGGCCGCCGGTCGCTCTCCGGTGGAGACTCGTCCCCTGGTGCTGCGCCCCGTTGACTCTGCGCGCTCGAAAGTGACCCCGATTCGGCCTCGGGCCCGACGCCGTGATCCGAGGGTTCCGCCTGGTCGAGCTTCGGCGAAGCGTGTAAGGCGAGCCACAGGGCGTCACTCAGTTCACGGGGTGACAGCTCGACGCCCGCACCGGCGAGCGCCGACCTCAGCCGGACCAGTGACAGCTCTCTCGGATCACCATCCTCCGCCGCTCCTGAGCTCACGCAGCACCGCCTCCTTCAGGTGTGCGACTTCGGGGTGGATTCCCTGCTGGAGCAGATGTACGGCGTGCAGCAGTTGGTCCGTGGCCAAGCCGCCGAGGCTGCGCTTGTCGGTGAATGCTTGAATGAGGTTCAGCACCCGCGGCCATTGCGCCTCCAGCTGTTCAAGGCCGCCTTTCGCAAAGTGCGCCCGGACGATTTCTTCAAGCTGGGCGGGGTCGGGCTCCGGCAGTTCCAGTCGGATACAGCGACGTAGAAAGGCCGGCGGGAACTCCCGGTTCCCGTTACTGGTGATCACGACGAAGGGAAAGTCTCGGCATCGGACGATCCCGTGCCGAACCAGGGTTTTCTCCTGTGAGCCTTCCACGTTCACCGCCACCTCGGCCTGTTGCGCGGGAAGGCGGGCGAGTTCAGGAATGGAGAACTCGCCTTCATCGAGTACGAACAGTAGGTCATCGGGCAGGTCGACGTCGCTCTTGTCGAGCTCGTCGATGAGCAGCAGACGTGGTCGGCCCTTGTGGCGAGTCGCCAGCGCGGTACCGAGTGGCCCGAGGCGCACGAAACTGCCGATGTCATCTGCGCCATCCTTGCGTTCACGCAGGCGACCGATGGCGTCATAGCGATACAGGGCGTCGGTGAGTGTTGCACGGGTGTTGACCGGCCAGACGAGCACCGGCCCGAGTCCGAGTTCTGCGGCCACGGCATGAGCGAGCGACGACTTGCCGGTGCCGGGGTTGCCCGTGACCAGGAGTGGGCGTCGCAGTCGCAGAGCGGCGTTGACCACCTCCACCTGTTCCGGTCCGATGAGATAGGGGCGCTGGGGGCGTGCGGAGGCGTCATCACGGCTCGGGCGACGCCAAGGCGGTGGCGGTGGCAGTGGTACAGAGTCGTCGTACCTGCCCCCGTCACCGCGGAACAGTCGCTCGAGTGGTTGCTCACTACTCATGCGGCACCACCTTCGGAAATCGTTGGTGTCGACAGCCGTGGTTGCGGCGGTGTCCAGCTCGGGTCCTCCCACAGCAGGGCCAGATGGGCGCCCACGTGCGCGGTGTCGTGCCGGGCCTCGGCACGACACCGTCTGACCTCTTCGCGGAGGCTGGTCGGCCAGTCCTCGCGTACGACAGGCAGCAACGCGTCGGCGGCCTGGGGACCATGGGCGTCCCTGTGCCACAACACCACGGGTACGCCGAACCAGCGGCAGAGGGCAAGGGTGCGTTCCCGTTGCTCCGGTGGACATGCGGCGATGACGCAGGCGATTTCACGCTTGTTCGTCAGGGTGCTGTCCGCTGATTCTTGATCGTGCACTACGTGCGGTCCCGAGCCCGGGTTTTGTCTCCGCTGCCACCGGGCCCTCCATTCACCGGCGCGGAACACCCGCTGTCCGCGCAGGACCACAACCCGATCGAGCCCGAGAAGCCGTGGGCCGAGCACCCCGGCCTGGGTCTGCAGGCGGTCAACAGCCAAGCCGAAGGATCCCTCCTCCAAGAGGAACTCGATCCCTGCCGAGTCTTCGTAGCGATCGAGGCCATTGATGGCGCTGGAGAGGTCGGCACAGAGTTCGGCACGGCTGCGCAGTGTGTCCATGTCGGTCCACACCTCTGCCAACTCGCCCTGTCCGTCGTAGAGACGGATCACGTAGTGGAAGGAGTCGACAACGGCCCCCGGCCAGAGCCACACTCTGAGGATTGGCGGCGACGCGCGGGCGGTGGCGCGGGATCTGGAAGTCCACCGGCACTGCGCCATCGCTCCTTGGCTGACTCCCAGGCGGGAAGCAACCCGTTCCGACCAAGACCGCAGATCCTCGCCGTTTTCGGGCCGGCCTGCTGCCACCTCTTCGATCGCCTGTAGCAGCGGCGGCACGATGCCGGACTCCAGCTGTCTGTCCTCCAGATCCTCGATCAACGCGGCGAGGTCGGCGGCGTCGCAGTCGGCCCCGTTGGTCGTCGTCAGGGAGAGATGCGGTACGGCGCGGCGCGCGGCCTCATAGAGTTCCTGATGCGCGGCCGTGCCGAGCAGCGCGGCCAACTCGGCGTACTCGTCAGGGGCAAGGATGCGAGGGGACCCTACTCTTGCCGCTGCTGCTCGAACACGCCGTACCGCGTCATCGTGCCCGGGTAGCACGCTGAGCAAGGTCGCGAAGCCCCGTGCGTGGTCGGCAGCCTGGTCGACGAGTTCCTCTCTTGTGAGCCCACGGCGGGGGAGCCCCAAGGCGTCACCGAAGCGCTCCGCACACCGTGCAAGCTTCTCGTCGGACAGCCCGTCGAGAGCGTCGATCAGCTCTCTACGACGCGCTCGTTCCCGTGGGCTGAGGGAATCGACCCTTGCCGACGGGAGAACCCCCGCGGCAGCAAGCAGCCTCAGTAACTGGGGTGCCCTGATGGCGTACGAGCGTGGGTTGCCGGGTTCGGTGGATACCAATAGCCCCGCTACGCATCCGCGCTCCCGGTCCCACAGCGGTGCCCCGCTGTGGCCCGGTTGAATCTGAAGGGGTGCCACTCCGGGATCAAGGATGTACCAGGGTCCCATGCTGGCCTGTACCACGACGTCTACCAGGGACCGAGGAGCCGCGTTGGCGTACCAGGTGGACAACTTCCGCGCCGAGGTCTCTCTGATCGCTACCGGACCTATGCCCGTCCCGGGTAGTGCCACGCGCAGGAGCGCGAGATCACCCTCCCACCATTGAGTGCCCTCGATCTTGGGCGGTAGCCAGTGGGTCAGCTGGACGGGGTGGCGCTCGCTGCCGGTGCTGGGGAAGGAGACGGCAACTCCGACCATCTCCGCCGGAGTCGGCTCGTTCGATGCCAGCCTCTCACGCCCGAGGGCTGCGTTGATCACATGAGCACAGGTCAACAGATAGCCGTCGGCCACAACGACACCGGCACCAAGCGTCGCCGAGCCGGAGCTTCGTGGATGAAGAGTGGCCCAGGCTCTCCGCACCGGGGCATCAGGATCGACGTTGAACTTCCCGTACATGGTTACTCCGTGGGCGCGGTGCCATCGAGGTTCCAGGTGGCGGAAACGGTCAGGCTCGCCTCGCCCTTGTTGGCTACGATGCCCAGTGTCAGATCGTTACCGATCTTTACGCCCAGGTCGACAGTGACCTGCTGAGGGCGTTGGTCCATGGTCGAAACGGTGTTGTGCACGGACTGAAGCACTGGGACCAAGGGCTTGAGTACCTGCTCCAGCGCACCGCGTGTGGCCCGAGCTACCCGGCCGCTGCCTGGGCGGGCGACGGGGACGAGAGGCGCAGAGCCAGGTTCCGGTTCCTCTCCCGCTCGCTGCTCCGTGAGCGGACTGGGGAACACCTCTAGCAGCACTGACTGGCCGTCCTCGAAGGTGAATTTCACGAACTCCGCCATGACCTTGACTATGTCAGAGCAAAGCGGTCTTTGGGCTTGGATTGGATCAATTCTCAGCGCCAGTGGACCTCTTTCAACCTCCATAGTCGCGGGTCGGGAGTGTGTGGACTGCCCGTACGACGGCACCGATTCGGCGGGGGCATCCGGCTCGCCGAAGCAATCGCCAGCACTTGATCTGCGCGAAGGCGCGTTCTCGCAGGGACTCTCAGCCTGCCGTGGTAGCACCTGAGTTCCGCAGTTGGTAGGCATGCGGATGAGTCGAAAACAGAGATTGAGCTGCGGAAACGTCGGGATGGCGCCCGTGCGGGCGTGTGCCCACGTGGGCACGTTGTGGCTGGTCAGGCCGGGTCTGCGGCGGTGATCCGTGGCGGCGGTTTGATGCCGCAGGCGCGGTAGAGGGCGGCCTGCTGGCTGGTGAGCGGGGTGGTCTGGGTGATCTGTCCGGCGTCGCCGGTGAGGGTGACCTCGTGCACGCGGCCGAGTTCGGTGCTGATCCGGTTCCAGGTCTGTCCGGTGCGGCGTTCGGCGACGCGGATCAGCAGCAGTGCGAGCCAGCACAGCAGCACGTGGGCGCGGATGCGGTGTTCGAGACGGTGAAAGACCGGTCGTAGTTCCAGCACCGTTTTCAGATCACGAAATCCGCGCTCGGCTTCCAGGAGAGCCTTGTAGCCGACCGCGATCTCCTCGGCACTCAGGTGCGGATCGGAGCTGGTCAGCAGGTACTTGCCGTCGAGACGCTCCTCGGCCTTGACCTTGGCGCGGTCGATGGCCAGCCGTCCGTTCTTCGACGTTCTCAACCACCGCTTCAGGGTGGGGTGTTCGATCAGCGCGCACTCGGCGCGCACGTGGGCGGCCTCCGCCCGCTCCCGCGCCTTGGCTGTGGTCGCGCGCTTGGCGTCACGTTCACGCTGGGACCGGATCCGCTCCAGTTCGGCCTCGATCCGCTTGATGGCCTCCTCGCGATGGCGACGGTCGCGTTCCTCCTGGGCAGGGTTGTGGCAGATGACGAAGCGCCGGCCCGGGGCCTGGTCGAGCTTGACTTCCTTGACGCGCAGGTTGTCGCGGACGCTCTGGTAGCGGCCCTGCCGGGCGAGCGCGGCCTCGGCCAGGTCGCCTCCGTCACGCATGCGCATCCCGGCGATGTAGTGGCCGCCGGCGCGGGTGAGGTAGGCGAGATTGTCCGCGGAGGAGAAGCCGCGGTCGACCACGGTGATCACGCGGCCCAGCTTCCAGTCGCGCATGTCGTCCTTGACCTGCGGCAGGATCGCCTGGTCGCTGGTGCCGCCGGGCCAGCACCAACACCGGACCGGGACGCCCTCTTTGGTGACAGCCAGTCCGATGGTGATCTGCGGCAGGTCGTCGCGGTGGTCCTTGCTCTTGCCGTAGGCGCGGAACGGGGTCTCGCCCTCGTCGGGTTCGTCGCGTTCGAAGTAGGTATTGGTGGTGTCGAAGAACAGCAGGTCGACTTCGAGGTTGAGGAGGTTGGCGACCGCGAAGAACACCGCTTCCTGCACTTCAGCCTGGGCGTCGGCCTCCACCAGCAGGTCCATGGCCCGGTATGCCTGGTTCTCGTCCATGGCCTCCAGGCCGGGTATCACCGCGTCGCGGCCGGCCCACTCGGCCGCCGACAGCTTGGAGGCCGGGGCGATGGCACGGTTGGCGGCCAGTGCGAACAGCACGCGCTCGACGTCGGTGCGGAACCGGCGCGCGCCGAGGATCTTCTTCAGGGCGGCGTCGATCTCCAACTGCCGCCACAGGCCCTGCAGAAGCCAGACCGCCCCGAGCGGGCGCGAGCCGGTCACCTGCAGGCCGCCGCCGGCCGCCGGAGCGGCCGCGTCAGCGCCGTCCTCGCCCAGGTAGCGGTTGATCGAGGCGACCAGACGGCGCAGGCCGTCGGTGTCGAGCTGGTCCTCGCGGCCGAAATTGTGCACCACCTCGGCCTGCGTAGTGCCGCCCACCCGCCGGTTGTGCGCGAGCTGAACATAGCGAACCGTCGTGCCGTTCTTGTTCTTCCGCTGGGTGGTCCGCAAGTACATGCCCACAGCATCAACGATCACAGCAAGAAGATCAATACCTCATGGACTAGGCGTGTGCCCACGCGATTCACGCGACGCGCATGCACCGAAACACCGTGACCTGCGCAGACACTGATCGACAGACCCGTATGTGCCTACGAACTGCGGAACTCAGGAGCAGTTGAACTTCTCTTAGTGCTCGGGTTGTTGGCGGTGGTGGTGGGTAGTAGTACACGGCGCGGACGGTGGGGAAGCTTCCCGAAGCCCGGGTAATCGGCGTTCCCGCAGGTCACGCAAGGAGCAATGACAAGGCCTCTACGCGACGCAACGGGACTCGCTGATACAGGCGGTCGTCCAAGACAGACAAGAGGACGCGCAGCACCCACGAACCTGCCCCCACACACCGGTGATCACGTAGAGGGAGGTTCTAGGCCTCTTCACATGTAATACACAACAAGGCCACAGCGGTTGTGAGATTGCGCACGAGCCAAACCGGATGATCCCGGATCAGTTCGGTCGCACCGCCTCGGCCGTGTGCCGCACGTCGCCGGTGTGTCCGCCACCCGACGGTACCCCCGGGCCGTTGCCGCGCAGCCGTCGTTCGAGGGGGTGCTCCACCCAGCGGTAGGCGCACGCGGACAGGGCCAGACTCACCACGATGACCACCAGCCACACCACGGCGGTGTCCGGCACTCCCTCGGGCCGGCCGTGCCTCGCCACCCACACGCGGATGACGATCTCGTGGATCAGGTACCAGGCGAACGACCAGTGCCCGAGGTGTATGGACCACCTTCCGCCGAGTCCCGTCTTCCGGCCGCTCAGGTCCGCGTGCGCGGCCGCGGCCACGAGGAGTGCGAAGAGTGGCGTGGAGAGCAGGTGCGAGGCGTGGTAGGGGCCGTACCAGAGAGCGTCCGGGACGGCCTCCGACCAGGGAATCAGCACGAGGTGCCAGCCGACCACCAGCGCCACGGCGGACCAGAGGCCGATGGGCGGCCGCCAGCCCCTGGCCACCGCGAGTCCGGCCACCACACCGAGCAGGAACTGAAGGGTGCGGGTCAGCGGCAGGTAGTCGAGCGCCCAGACGCGCGGCACACCGGCGGCGATCAGGGCACCGCTCAGCCACACGAGCACGACACCCGCACAGGCCGCCACCCAGATCCGGCGCCGCCCACGGCCCGAACGCACGGCCGGCAGGGCCATCAGCACGGGAAAGACCAGATAGAACCACGCCTCGTCGCTGAGCGACCAGGCGGCGGGATTGCCGCCCTGCAGCATGACCCGGTCGGGTATCCAGGCGTTGACCAGCAGCAGCGTCGCGGCCACGGCCTTCGCCGACACGGCCTTGCCGAGCGCGAGCCACACCCCCACGGACAGTGCCGTCGTGACGGCGAGGAGCGGCCAGACACGGGCGAAGCGGCGCCGGAGAAAGACCTTCGCGGGCACCTGCCTGCCGTCGTACGTCCAGGCCAGGACGAATCCGGACAGCACGAAGAAGAAGGTCACTCCGCTGCGGCCGTACCAGGCCAGCTCACTGGCCCCGGGTATCTGGCCGACCTGCCGCGAGAGGTGGTAGGCGACCACCAGCAGCGCCGCCCAGAAGCGCAGTCCGGTGAGGGACGGGAGGCGATCCCTGCCGGACGGGACGGCCAGGGCACGGCTGCCGGGAACGTTGTGTCGCATGGGGCGATTATCGGGGGCGCGCGAAGGGCCCTGGACGGGGGCCCGGCGCGCAGGTCCCCTGCGCCCCCCGTGCAGCGGGATGTTGAGCGGGAGCCGGCCGGGTCAGCTCTCGTCCGGTTCCAGCCGCAGCGAGATCGAGTTGATGCAGTACCGCTGGTCGGTCGGCGTCGGGTAGCCCTCGCCCTCGAAGACGTGCCCGAGGTGCGAGCCGCAGCGCGCGCACCGCACCTCGGTGCGGACCATGCCGTACGACCGGTCCTGCAGCAGTTCCACCGCGTCGGAGTCCTTCGGGTCGTAGAAGGACGGCCAGCCGCAGTGCGAGGCGAACTTCTCCCCGGAGGTGAAGAGTTCCGCGCCGCACGCCCGGCAGGAGTAGACGCCCTTGGTCCTGGTGTCCGTGTACTCGCCGGTGAAGGCGGGCTCGGTGCCAGCCTGCCGGAGCACGGCGTACTCCGCGGGGCTCAGCTCCGCGCGCCACTGCTCGTCCGGCTTCTCGACGTCGTAGGCCATGATCGGTCTCCCTCACCGCTAGGGCCCCGGAGGGCTCAGTCCGACAGGCGGGCCAGGATCCTCGGACCGAGGTCCGTCACATCGCCGGCCCCCATGGTGAGAACCAGATCACCGGGGGCGGCCATTCCCGCGACCGCGTCCGGGACGCCGCCGTGGTCGTGGACGGGGGTCACCCGGGCGCCCGCCGCCCGGGCGGCGTCGATGATCAGCGCGCTGGTGACGCCGGGGATCGGGTCCTCCCGGGCGGGGTAGATGTCGAGGACCACGGAGGCGTCCGCCAGCGCCAGCGCACGGCCCATCTCGGTGCCGAGCTCCCGGGTGCGGGAGAACAGGTGGGGCTGGAAGACGACGAGCAGCCGCCGGTCGCCCGCCGCGGCGCGGATGGCCTCCAGGTCGGCGGTCATCTCGGTGGGGTGGTGCGCGTAGGAGTCGATGACCTGGACACCGCCGGCCTCGCCCTTGAGCTGGAGGCGGCGGCCGACGCCGGTGTAGGCGGTGAGGGCGTGGGCCAGCCCGGCCGGGTCCAGGCCCGTGCGGACGCCCGCGGCGAGGGCGGCGACCGCGTTGTGGGCGTAGTGCCGTCCGGGCACGGAGACGGTGAAGACGATCTCCCCGGCGTCCGGGAGGGCGACCGCGACCTCGCTGGTCATGCCGCGGGGGGTGATCGAGCGGATCCGGACGTCGGCGCCCTCGTCCTCACCGACGGTGACGACGGTGAGGTCCGGGCGGCCGGAGACCCGGGCGGCCAGTTCGCGGGCCCCCGTGTGCTCGCCGACCACCAGCGTCCCGCCCGCCGGGATCTTGGCGACGAACGCCTCGAAGGACTCGTGGATCTCGTCCATGGAGGCGTAGTTGGCGTGGTGGTCGAGTTCGACGTTGAGGACGATCGCGACGTCCGGGTCGTACTTGTGGAAGCTCCGGTCGCTCTCGTCGGCCTCGGCGACGAACAGGTCGCCGTCGCCGTGCCGGGCGTTGGTACCGGGCCCGGCGAGATCGCCGCCGATGGCGTACGAGGGGTCGAGCCCCAGCTCGGTCAGGGCCACCGCGAGCATCGACGTGGTGGTGGTCTTGCCGTGGGTGCCGGCCACCGCGATGGCGCGCGAGGTGCGCATCAGCGCCGCGAGCGCGTCGGAGCGGTGGACGACCGGCACGCCGAGTTCGGCGGCGCGGGCCAGCTCGGGGTTGTCGGCGCGGATGGCACTGGAGACGACGACGCAGGAGGCGTCGTCCGCGAGGTGCTCGGCGGCGTGCCCGATGTGCACGGTCGCGCCGACGGCCCGCAGCGCTTCGGCGGTCGCCGACTCCCTGGCGTCACTGCCCGCGACCTTGGCACCCCGCTGGGCGAGGATCCGGGCGATCCCGGACATTCCGGCGCCGCCGATGCCGATGAAGTGCGGCCGTTCCATGGCGTGGGGGATGCCGGATGCCATGCGTGTGTCTCCCAGGGTGCGACGTCGTACGGGAGGCCCAGCCTATTCGCTGTGGGCGAAGAGCTTCAGCACCGGTACGCCGACCTTGTGCCGGGCGCGGGAGGCCCAGTCGCGGTGGAAGAACTCCTCCACGTAGTGGGGCGCGGTCAGCACGATCACCTCGTCGGCGCCGGACTCGCCGACGACGGTCTTCATCTTGTCGATCGGGTGGTTCTCGACGACCTGGCCGACGGCCTCGGCCCCGGCGGCACGCAGGGCGTTCACGGAGTGCACGAGTCCGAGTTCCGCGGGCTGCCGGGCCTCCGCCCCCTCCGGCTCCCCGCCCTCGCGGACGGCCTCCCCGAGTTCGCCCATGGCGACGTCGTCGATGGCCCGCAGCAGCAGATCGGCCTGGTCGCCGCGGGGCTGCAGGAGCACGATGAACGACACCGGCTCGTCCCCGTGCAGCGTCGTCACGAACTCCACGTCGGTCGCCGTGAGGGGCCTCTCGATCATCAGTACGCTTGTGAACACGTCAGGAGCCCTTCTGCCGGAACCGTCCTTCCCCGTCTGCACACGGGGCCTTCCAGTAGTGTGCCCCGCCGGGACAAACCGGTGTACGACCTGCCGCCCTTGTCAGGTCCGACGGTATCGGGTGAAGAGGAAACCGGCCTCCTCCAGCAGGGACACCAGGGCGAAGCGCTCCGGCACCGCCCGGCCGGATCCGTACGCGATCCGCTGCGCGGTACCGGAGGTGAGCGTCGGCGACACCGTCAGGCACAGCTCGTCCAGTACCCCGGATCCGACGAACTGACCCAGGAGCCTCGGCCCTCCCTCCGTCAGCAGCCGCCGCAGGCCGCGCCCGGCCAGCGCCCCGACGGCCCGCGCCGGGTCGACCCCCGTCCCGTCGCCCGCGACGATCACCTCCGCCCCGGCCTCCTCGGCGGCGGCCACCCGCTCCGGAGGTGCGGCCGCGCCGGTCAGGACCAGCGTCGGCACCAGGGGCGAGGTGAAGAGGGGCAACGAGAAGTCCAGGTCGAGGCTCGCGCTGACCACGGCGACCGCGGGAGCGGGCCCCTGTCCGGCGGCCGCGCGGCGCTCGGCGAAGGCGTCCCTGGCGCGCGCGGGGCGATAGGCCTCCTGCCGGACCGTCTCGGCACCGACGACCACGGCGTCGGCCAGCGCCCGCAGGGTTCCGAAGATCCGCATGTCGGCGTCGGACGACAGCGGCTGCGACCTCCCGTCGTGCTGGGCGGCGCCGTCGAGGGACGAGACCATGTTGGCCCGCAGCCAGGGGCCGTCCGCGGCCGGATAGGCGTACGCGTCGGCCAGTTCGGCCAGCCCCCACTCGCGGTCGGCCGCGGCAAGGGCGCCGCCGGGATCGTCCGGGTCGGGCAGGGGGAACAGGCGTCGCATGCCGAGCAGTCTGGCACGGCGCCGCGCACGCGCGTACCGGGGCGGGCGTCCCGTCGGTGGGCCCGGGGGCCCGGGCGCGGCGTCCCACCGGCGGCCCCGGGGCCCCGGGCGGCCGGGAACGGCCGGGAGCGGCCGCCCGCGGCCGGGGCGTGCTCGCGGCGCAACCGCGCCTCTCACGCCCCGCGTCCGCCTGGTGGCGCACGGCGTCACGCACGACGTCACGCACGGCCGTCGCGCACGACGTCACGCACGGCCATCGGGTACGGCGGTCGCGCACGGCGTCACGCACGGCCATCGGGTACGGCGGTCGCGCACGGCGTCACGCACGGCCGTCGGGTACGGCGGTCGCGGGCGGCCGCCGCGACGGCCTCGCAGGGCGGCCGCCCGGACTCAGTACAGTGGGTGGTTGTGTCGACCACGCCCATGACCGAAGCAGTCCCGCTCTCGCTGTGCGCACGCGAGCCCCGCGTCCCCGCCGACCGCCTGGTCGCGGAGATGGTCCCGCCGCCGCGCTTCGACTCGGTGCGCTTCGAGACGTACGTCCCCGATCCGAACCAGCCCAGCCAGGCCGAGGCGGTCACCGTGCTGGGCTCGTTCGCCGCGGGACTGGGCGGCGCGCACGCCACCGGCAGCGGCAGGCGCCGCTGGTTCTCGCGGAAGCCCGCCGCGCCCGCCGCACCGCGGGGGGTCTATCTGGACGGCGGCTACGGCGTCGGCAAGACCCACCTCCTGGCCTCCCTCTGGCACGCCACACCCGCCGAGCCGGCCCTCAAGGCCTTCGGCACCTTCGTCGAGCTGACGAACCTGGTCGGCGCGCTCGGCTTCCAGCAGACCGTTGCGACCCTGAGCGGCCACCGGCTGCTGTGCATCGACGAGTTCGAGCTGGACGACCCGGGCGACACCGTGCTCGTGTCGACGCTGCTCGGCAGGCTCGTCGAGGCGGGCGTGGCACTGGCGGCGACCTCCAACACCCTGCCCGGCAAGCTCGGCGAGGGCCGCTTCGCCTCCGCCGACTTCCTCCGCGAGATCCAGGGCCTGTCCGCACACTTCCGGCCGCTGCGGATCGACGGCGAGGACTACCGCCACCGCGGCCTGCCCGAAGCGCCCGCGCCGTTCTCGGACGAGCAGGTCACCCGGGCCGCTCACGCCACCGAGGGGGCCTCCCTCGACGGCTTCCCGGAGCTGCTGGAGCACCTCGCGCGAGTGCACCCCAGCCGCTACGGCGCGCTGACGGACGGGGTGCGGGCGGTCTGCCTCACCGGCGTGCGGCCGGTGCCGGACCAGTCGACGGCGCTGCGGCTCGTCGTACTGGCGGACCGGCTCTACGACCGGGAGGTGCCGGTTCTGGCCTCCGGGCTCCCCTTCGACCGGCTGTTCGGTGAGGAGATGCTGAAGGGCGGCTACCGGAAGAAGTACTACCGGGCGATCTCCCGGCTGACGGCACTCGCGCGGGACGCCAAGGGGCTCGTCGCCCCGTAGCCTCCAGTAGGTTGGGCCCGGTTGGAACCGATTCGTCGAGTGCTTTGGGAAGGGATCCATCATGGCCACCACGCGCCAGGCCCACACCGTCTGGGAGGGCGACCTGCTCGCCGGCTCCGGCGTCGTCACGTTCGACTCCTCCGGCATCGGCGACTTCCCCGTCTCCTGGCCGTCGCGCGCCGAGCAGGCGAACGGCAGGACCAGCCCCGAGGAGCTGATCGCCGGCGCCCACTCCAGCTGCTTCTCCATGGCCCTCTCGCACGGCCTCGCGGGTGCCGGTACACCGCCCACCCGCCTGGAGACCAAGGCCGACGTCACCTTCCAGCCGGGTGAGGGGATCACCGGCATCCACCTGAGCGTCGAGGGCCGGGTCCCCGGTCTCGACCAGGAGGGCTTCCAGGCCGCCGCCGAGGAGGCCAAGAAGAACTGCCCGGTGAGCCAGGCCCTTTCGGGTACGGAGATCACCCTCACGGCAAAGCTCGCGTAGCAGGCCGCCTCGCAGCGCTCGCGCGGGGCGTCGCGCGACGCCCCGCGCTGCGCACGCGACAGCACGCGTAACACGGTTGCGCACGCGTCGGCACGCGTACCAAGGGGCACGGTGACCCGCATGCTTCACACGCGACCGCACGCCTGGTACACACATGCGGGTCACATCTCTGTCCGCCAGCAGGGAGTCGCCTCATGACCGCAGAACGCAGGCAGCAAGCAGCGGGGACCGCCGGGAGCGGGGGCGCCGAAGCGCCGGACCGCCCCGGCGCCCCCTCCGCGACACGGCGTCGGATCCTCGCCGGATCGGGTGCCGCGGTCGCCGGCATCGCCTTCACCGGCGTCTTCTCCGAGTTGTTCGCGGGGACCGCCGCCGCCCGAGGCCACCGCGGATACGGCCCCCTCGTCCCCGACCCCCGGGGCCTGCTCGACCTGCCGAAAGGTTTCCGCTATCGGGTGCTCTCCCGTGAGGGCGAGCCGCTGCGCTCCGGCGAGGGCCCGGTGCCCGGCCGCCACGACGGCATGACCGCACTGCGCGGACGCCGCGGCAGGATCCATCTCGTCCGCAACCACGAGAACCGGCACAGCGCCGGCCTCGGCGTCCCCGCGGTCGAGGGCCTCACCTACGACCCGGCGGCCAAGGGCGGCTGCACGGCACTGACCCTCGACGGCCGCGGCGACGTCCTGGACGAGCGCGTGGCCGTCGCGGGCACCGCCGTCAACTGCGCGGGCGGGCCCACGCCCTGGGGCACCTGGCTCACCTGCGAGGAGAACGAGGACCAGGCCGGCACCAACGGCTACACCAAGGACCACGGCTTCGTCTTCGAGGTGGACGGCGCCGATCCCCGCCGTACCGGCGCCGTACCGCTGACCGCGCTGGGCCGCTTCCAGCACGAGGCAGTCGCCGTCGATCCGCGCCGCGGCGTCGTCTACGAGACGGAGGACGCCTTCGACCGGCCGTTCGGGCTGTTCTACCGCTTCCTGCCGGAGAGACCGCTCGGCGGCACCGGCTCGCTGCGCGCGGGCGGACGGCTGGAGGCGATGCGGGTCCCGGGGGTGCCGGACCTGTCCGCGATCCAGGAGACCGGGGCACGCTTCGACGGAGTCCAGTGGGTCCCCGTGCCCGATCCGCAGGCGCGTCAGACCCCCGTGCGGCTACAGGACTTCGGCCCGAGGGGCATCACCCACGCCCAGAAACTCGAGGGCTGCTACTGGGGCGGCTCGTCCGTCTACTTCGTGTGCAGTTTCGCCCGCAGCACCGACGGGTCGGCCGCCGACCACTTCGGGCAGGTGTGGCGGTACGAACCGGAGCGGCGGCGGCTGACCCTGGTCGTCGTCTTCGGCCCGGCGACCGACCTGCAACTGCCCGGTGAGTCCCCGGACAACATCTGCCTCGCCCCGGGCGGCGGGCTGATGGTGTGCGAGGACGGCAACGGCGCCCAGCACGTGTACGGGCTGACCAGGCGGGGCGAAGTGTACGCGATGGCGCGCAACCGCCAGAACACCGGCACCCCGGAGGAACCCGAGTGGGGCGAGTTCGCGGGCGTGACGTTCTCACCGGACGGCGGGACCATGTACGTCAACTGCTACACGCCCGGTACGACGTTCGCGGTGACCGGCCCCTGGCACTGAGCGCCTGCTCCGCCGGGCCGGCGCCGGCTGCGGGCCGGTCTCCAGCTCCCTCCGGCCCCGGCCGGGGCCCGGCCGGGCTACAGGCCCGGGCTACAGGCCGGGCTATAGGCCGGGCTACGGGCCGGGCGGGCCCCGGCGGAGGCGGGCGCACCGCGATCGCTCCCGGCCGACGTCTCCGCCGCACCCCGGCCGCGGCGGTTACCGCACCTGGGCGGCGGAAGGCAGCGCACCTGGACGGTCGGCGGGCTGCCCCCGGAACACCTCGGGAACACCAACCCCGCACCGCCCGAAGGACCGGTTCGGTGTCGGGGCGGGCAGGGGGCTGCCGGCGAACGGCCGGGGCCGCACGGCGGTCCGGGCAGCCGCACGGCCCCGGGCATCCGCCGATGCCCGGGGCCGTGCCGCCACCTCTCCTCCTGCCCTCGCTCTCCCCTTCCGGCCCGAGCCGGAGCCGGGGCCGGGGTCCGGTCGGGGTCCCGACCTGGGTCCGACCGGGGTCCGGTTGGGGTCCGGTTGGGTCGCGGCCGGGACCCCGGTCGGCTTCCGTGAGGTTTCCGACGAGGGCTCCGACCACGGCTCCGGCCGGGGTCGCGGCGGGGGTCCGGTTGGGGCCGTCCCTGCCACCGCGTCCCGACGGGCGGTACGCCCCCGTACGGGCCGGCCGTGCGGTCCGTGAGCGGCCGGGGCGTCAGCGCCGCCCCCGTACGGTCCGCGAGCGGCGCGGCCGGCGGCGGTACCCGTACGCCCGCGTCAGCCGATCTGCGCGCCCACCGCCTCCAGCGCGGTCGTCACCGGCTGGAAGAAGGTCTCGCCGCCGGAGGTGCAGTCGCCGCTGCCGCCGGACGTGAGGCCGATGGCGTTGCCGTCCCTGGTGAACAGCGCTCCGCCGCTGTCGCCCGGTTCGGCGCAGACGTTGGTCTGGATCAGACCGGTGACGGTGCCCTCGGCGTAGTTCACGGTGGCGTTCAGCCCGGTCACCTGCCCGCCGTTGAGGCCGGTGGTGCTGCCCATGCGGAAGACCTCCTGGCCGACGGCCGCGTCTGCCGCCTGCCCGATCTCCAGGGCCCGTCCGTCGCCGAGGTCGACGGCGCTCGGTGCCTCGGTGTTCGGGTCGTCGTACGTCACCAGCGCGAAGTCGCCCTCACCGGGGAAGACGGACTCCTGGGCGGTGGCGACCGGCTGGCCGCCCTGCTGCTCGGACCACTGCTCGGAGGCGGCTGTGCAGTGGCCTGCCGTGAGGAAGCCGGACTGCCCGTCCTGGGTCGTGACGTTGAAGCCGAGCGAGCAGCGCGCACCGCCGTTGCTGAAGATGGCGTCGCCGCCCTCCAGCAGGGGCTTGAACTCGCCCTTCGACTTCTGGATCCGGGCGACCCCGTCGCCCAGCGACTCCACGGCCGACTCGACGGTGTTCCACCGTTCGCCGGTGACGGTGCGGTCGGCGGTCACCAGGATCTGGTTGTTCCTGGGGTCGATGGCCCAGGCCGTGCCCGGCACCGTGGCCTCGCTGGAGAGCGTACGGGTGGCGGACTTCAGGGTGGAGAAGCTGTTCTGCACGCTGCGGGCCACCGCACCGGCCCGCTTGACCTCGATCTCCACATCGTTGTCATCGCCGACGATGTTCACGATGAGCTGCTGCTTCGACGCGTCGTAGTACGCGCCGCCGTAGGACTCGCCGAGTTGCCTGCCCAGCTGCTGGAGGAGATCCGCGGCAGATGCCGCACTCAGCTTTCTGGGAGCGGTCCGCTCGTCCTCGGACCCGGACTGCGAAGCGTTGGCATTCGGCAGCAGTACTGCGGCTGCGGCGATGCCCACCGCTCCGGCTCCGGCGAGTATCGCCTTCCGCTTGGGTATACGCCTGTGACTCAACTCTTCGCCTCCTGCGGGGGGTACGGACTCCGGTCGCCGAGGGGGGACCGGGAGGGGGGGAACGCGTCCGGCCCTTGATACGGACGCCGTCCCCGTGTCCGTTCATCACCCGTGCAAAGAATATTTTTTGACGCAACGTCAGAGACTGGGCGGCCGGCCGCGTCCCCACCCGGGCGGGCCGGGCCCCCTTGCCTTCCGGCAGGCTGGCAGAATGCGCGGGTGAACAGCAGGGACAGCACGGCCAGCGCGGGCAGCACCGGCAGCACCGGCAGCACGGACAGCAGTGGCAGCACCAACAGCCCCTTGCGTCAGGAGCCGGTGCCGCGCGATGAGGCCCCCCAGTTCGTCCTGCCGCTCGTGGTCCGGATCGAGCGGAACGAGCCGCCGTCCCGCACCGACGCGCTGGAGACCGCCGCCCGCGCGGTCGTGCTGATGCTCTCCGACGCGCGGTCGTCCGGGGACGGCGAATGGGCGGCGCGCGTACGGGACTGGCAGGACGGCCGGATCCGCAAGGTGGTACGCAGGGCGCGCGGCGCCGAGTGGCGCAAGGCGTCGGAGCTGCCCGGCATCACGGCGGCCGGGGGCGGTGCCGAGGTGCGGGTGTTCCCGCCGGTGCCACTGGACGGCTGGCCCAGGGAGTTGTCGAAGCTCCAGGTGTCGGGCACGGAACTGGAGGATCGCGGACAGCCGGTCGGCGACGCCGGACCCGGCTGTGCCCTGCTCTGGCTCAACCCCGGGCTGCACATGTCGACGGGCAAGGAGATGGCGCAGGTCGGGCACGGGGCGCAGCTGCTGTGGTGGGACATGGACGAGGCCGGGCGGACGGCGTGGCGGGACGCCGGCTTCCCGCTCGCCGTCCGGACCGCCGCCGCCGGCCGCTGGGCCGAACTCGCCGCGCGCGGCCTGCCGACGGTCCGGGACGCGGGTTTCACGGAGGTCGCCCCGGGCTCCGTGACGGTCGTCGCCGAGCACCCGGTGCGGCACTGACGCCCTGCCGGACGGCACGGGCGCTCCTCCTCTCCTCCCGAGCGGTAGGGCACTCTCCCGCGCCGTGACGGGGGTTCTGTGCCGGGGGGTTCTGTACCGGGGGGCTGTACGGGCGGTTCTGTACGGGGGAGGTTCTGTACCGGGGGTTCTGTACAGCGGCTCCCGCACAGCGGCTCCCTTACAGGGGATCCGTCCGGGTGATCCCACCCGGTACGGGCGCGCTCCCGCCCCGCACGCGAGATCTTCGCTTGCGGAGCGGAGACCGTCCCGGCGGTACCGAGACCCTCCCGGGGCGCTACCGAGACCCTCCCGGGCGGCACGCGGGCCTCCTCACCCCGCCGCGCGGAGATCTTCCGGCCCCGGGCTGAACGGGACCGCTCCCCCGTACGTACCTCCCGGTACTGCCCAGCAGTTCGAACCGCCGGTGACCTAGCCGGGGTTCCGCGGTACGCACATCGGATCGGGAGGCACACTTGCTGCGTCGCGTCAACGGGACAGCCCTCATCATCGCGGCACTGGTCGCCACAGTGGGCGCGCTCGCTTTCCCCGTATGGTCCTACGCCGACCGGTCCGGGACTGGCCAGGCCAATCTCAACGCCTCGTCCGTGGGAACCCAGTGGGGGCCGCTGACGGCGACCGACCGCGACTTCCTGGTCAAGGTGCGGCTCGCCGGGCTGTGGGAGCTGCCCGCCGGTCAGCAGGCACTCGAGCGTGCCCCGACCCAGGCGATCAAGGATGCGGGCGACCATCTCATCGTCGGTCACACCGACCTCGACCAGCGTGCCCGCGACGTGGCGGCGAAGCTGGGCGTGGAGCTGCCGAACGTGCCCACCGAGCAGCAGCAGGGCTGGCTGAGGGAGCTGTCGGCGGCCAGCGGCCGCGAGTACGAGTACAAGTTCGCAAACCTGCTGCGCAACGCCCACGGCAAGGTGTTCGCCCTCATCGCCCAGGTCCGCCACAGCACCCGCAACACCCTGATCCGTCAGCTCGCGTCCGACGCGAACCAGACCGTGCTGGACCACATCACCATGCTCGAGAACACCGGCATGGTGGACTTCGACGCGATCGCCAACGAGGCCGCGGGCGCTGCGACGGCCAGCCCCACGGGGCCGCCGCCGCCGGACGGCAACCTGCCCCCGGCGCCCACCCCGGCCGTGCCGCCCGGCGGGATCGAGACCACCTCGGAACCCTCGACCCAGCCGGGGCCGCCGACCGCCGTCAACACCAACCGGCCGGCACCGGGCGCGAGCAGCTGACGACGCGTGGCGGGCCCGCGCCGGGAGGCTCCCGGCGCACCCGCCACCACCGCGCCGGGCCCGCGCTTTCAACGGGCCCGGCACCCGACCGGGGTGTGC
The DNA here is from genome assembly GCF_003122365.1 of Streptomyces spongiicola. NCBI lineage: Bacteria > Bacillati > Actinomycetota > Actinomycetes > Kitasatosporales > Streptomycetaceae > Streptomyces > Streptomyces spongiicola. The sequence continues at coordinate 5,994,800 of NZ_CP029254.1, read as the reverse complement.
GCAACCTCAAATGAAGCTCTGAACGTCCGCTCCCCGGGATTGGTCATGGCCCGTCGGGGCCATGACCCCTCCAGACACGGAGGAGGGGGACCCATGAAGCACCTCGACAGGCTCGGCACCGGTATCGGCTGGCGCCCGGAGATCGCCGCCGCCGTGGAGCGGCTGCCCGGTCTCGACTGGGTCGAGGTCGTCGCGGAGAACGTCTGCCCCGGCCATCTCCCCGACTCGCTACGGCGGTTGAGGGAGCGCGGCGTCACGGTCGTCCCGCACGGTGTCTCCCTGGGACTCGGCGGGGCGGGACGGCCGGACCCGCGCCGGCTGGCCGATCTGGCCGAACGCGCCGAGGCACTGGGGGCGCCGCTCGTGACCGAGCACATCGCGTTCGTCCGCGCCGGCGGCGCGCTGACCGCCTCGCCCCCGCTCGAGGCCGGGCACCTGCTCCCCGTCCCGCGCACCCGGGACGCGCTCGACGTCCTCTGCGAGAACGTCCGCATCGCACAGGACGGCCTGCCCGTGCCGCTCGCCCTGGAGAACATCGCCGCCCTGATCTCCTGGCCCGGCGAGGAGATGACGGAGGGCCGGTTCCTGGCGGAGCTCGTCGAACGCACCGGGGTGCGGCTGCTGGTCGACGTCGCCAATCTGCACACCAACCGCGTCAACCGGGCCGAGGACCCGCTCCGGGCCCTGGACGAGCTGCCCGTCGAGGCGATCGCGTACGTCCATGTCGCCGGCGGAGTGGAGCGCGACGGCGTCTGGCACGACAGCCACGCCCACCCGGTGCCGCGGCCGGTCCTCGACCTCCTCGCCGAACTGTGCTCGCGCACCGACCCGCCAGGGGTGCTGCTGGAGCGGGACGACGCCTTCCCTCCCGGGGAGGAGCTGGCCGCGGAACTGGACGTGATCCGCGCGGTCCTCGACTCGCCCCCACGACGCGCACCGGGCACCCGGGCGGCGGACGGGCCGGCGCCCGGGGCCCTCGCGGGGCTCCCGGACGGTGCCCGCGGGGCGGCCGGGCGGGACACGGCGGACACGGCGCACCCGGCAGGCAGAGCAAACCCGGCGGACGACGCGCACCGAGCGGACGACGCGGACACGACGCACGACGCGTACCCGTCGGACGACGTGGACACGACGGACACGACAGACGCGACGGACGCGACGGACGCGACGGACGCGACGGACGCGGCGGACGCGGCGGACGGGTGCAGCGCGACAGGCGCGGCGGACGGGTGCAGCGCGGCGCACGAGCCGGTGTCCCCGGCCGGCGCGACGGCGCAGTGCCGCGCTCCGGACGACATCGCGCGGGAGCGCCTCGGGCTCGCACAGGCCGCCCTGCTGTCCGCGCTCGTCGCCGGGACGCCGGCGCCGGAGGGGTTCGACGCCCGGCGGCTGAGGGTGCAGAGCCGGGCGCTCGCCGCCAAGCGGGCCGACGTCGTCGCCAGGGTGGCGCCAGAACTGCCGCAGATCCTCGGCACCGGCTACCGGCCCGCGTACCTCGGCTACGCCACGTCCCGCCCGATGCGCGGCGGCTACCGGCGGGACGCGCTGGACTTCGCCGAGCAGTTGCTCGCCGCGGGGCGGCCCGAGGACCCGGTCGCCCGCCGCCGGCTCGCCCAGTGGTGGAGGGACCGGGCGGGGCCCCGTCCACCGCGCCGCGCGACGCGCTTCGTCCGCGCAGCCCGAGCCGCCCTCGTCAGGAGGTGAGCCCGGGCCGGGCCGGCCCGGCGCACCACCTGCCGGAGGCCGCGTCCACGAGGGCGGCCCGCGACAGCCGCCCCGGGGTGACGCGACCGGCGACGGACCGCCCTCGGAACCGGCGACGGACCGCCTCGGAGCGGACGGCCGTCCAAGCGGACGGCCCCAATCCGACGGCCCTGCGGCGGGCCGACCGGCAACGAGCATCCCCGGCAACGAGCCTTCGGCCACGCGAAGATGACACATCCCGCCCGGGACACCGCGCCCAAGCGCCCGCCCTCAACGCCGCATACACGACGCCACGAACACAACACCACACACAACGGCACAGACACGACGGCACAAGCACAACACAGATCAGCACAACACAGCACAACACAGCGGCACGAACGCAACAGCACATGCGCGACGCCACCTGCACAGCAGCACATGCGCGACATCGCACGTGCAGCAAAAGGGTCATCGACCGCGACACCCGAGCAAGATCCTTTACAAAACCCGGACCCCCGGTGACCTTCGAGCCACGACCGGTGGTGCGAAGGGAACGCGATGAGAAAAGCAGCCCTGTACGGAGCCGCCGGCTCCCTGATCCTCTCGGCCCTCGCGGCGGCCCCGGCGGCCGGGACGCCCCGGTCCGGCGGCCCGGAGGACCGCGGTACCGCCGTCGCCGCCGCCCGTGCCGTGGCCGCCGGAGTCACCTTCGGCGCCTGCCCGGCGGAGGAGGACCTGCCGCCGACCGTCGAGTGCGCCGCGGTCCGGGTGCCCCTCGACTACGCCGACCCGTGGGGGCGGCAGATCAGTATCGCCGTCAGCCGGGTGCGGGCGGCGGGCGGGCCGTCCGTGCGCCAGGGCGCGCTCCTCTACAACCCCGGTGGGCCCGGCGGCTCCGGCATGTACTTCCCCGCACTCGCCGACGAACCCGAGTGGAAGCGCATCGCGGAGGCGTACGACCTGGTGGGCTACGCGCCGCGCGGCGTGGGCCGCTCCGCGCCCATCTCCTGTCAGCACCCGGCGGAGTTCACCAAGGCGCCGACCTCGGCCCCCGTCCATCCCTCCGCCGCCGAGAAGCGGCAGGGCGTGGCGCGTGCCCGGGCGTACGCGCAGGGCTGCGCCCGCAACGCGGGCCCGGCCCTGCGGCACTACCACACGCTCAACAACGTCCGCGATCTGGAGGTGCTGAGGGAGGCCCTCGGCGAACGGCGGCTGACCTTCCTCGGCGCCTCCTACGGCACCTATCTGGGCGCCCTGTACGCGATGACGTTCCCCGACCGGGTGCGCCGGATGGTGCTCGACTCCCCCGTCGACCCGGACCCGGCGAAGATCTGGTACCGCAACAACCTGGAGCAGTCGCTCGCGTTCGAGAGCCGGTGGGCGGACTTCCGCGCCTGGGTCGCCCGGCACCACGCCACCTACGGTCTCGGCACGACGCCCCGGCAGGTGCAGGCGGCCTACGACCGGGCGCGCGCCCTGCTGGCGGAGAACCCGGCGGACGGCGCGGTCGGCCCGGGCCAGCTCCAGGCGGCGTTCACCCGGACCGTCTACAACGACCTGTACTGGCCGCGCCGCGCCCTGGCCCTGTCGGCGTATCTGAAGGGCGATCCGCGGCAGCTCGTCAAGCAGGCGAAGCCCCGCGCGTCGGCGGCCGCCGAGGAGGAGAACGGCAACGCCGTCTACACGGCCGTGCAGTGCAACGACGCTCCCTGGCCCACGGACTGGGCCGTGTGGGACCGGGACAACACCGCGCTGGCGCGGCGGGCGCCGTTCGAGACCTGGGCGAACGTCTGGATGAACCTGCCGTGCGCGTACTGGCAGCAGCCGCGGCAGCGGCCGGTCGACGTGCGCACCGGGCCGGGGGACGTGCCGCCGCTGCTGATCCTGGCGGCGGAGCGGGACGCGGCCACCCCGTACGCCGGCGCCCTGAGACTGCAGGAGCGCCTGGCGGGTTCGGTGCTGGTCACGGAGCGGGATGCGGGGACGCACGGCATCTCGGGCGGCGACAACGCCTGCGTCAACGGCCATATGGAGGCGTACCTGCTGACCGGCAGGACGCCGGTGCGGCGCGCGTCGTGCGCGCCGCACCCGCAGCCGGACCCGGTGTCGCTGGAGCGGCGGGCGGTCGAGCGGGTGCTGCCGCCCGCCGTCTGATCTTCCGGGTCGGGGGGAGGCGGGCCGCCCCGCGGGGGTCCCGCCTCCTGGTCCGGGTGGTTCTCGGCCGTCAGGCCAGACCGGCCACCAGGTCGGCGACGCTCTTGCGGCGCCCGGTGTAGAAGGGGACCTCCTCGCGGACGTGCATCCGCGCCTCGGACGCGCGCAGGTGCCGCATGAGGTCGACGATCCGGTACAGCTCGTCGGCCTCGAAGGCGAGCAGCCACTCGTAGTCGCCGAGGGAGAAGGAGGCGACGGTGTTGGCGCGGACGTCCGGGTAGCCGCGGGCCATCCTGCCGTGGTCGGCCAGCATCCGGCGGCGGTCCTCGTCGGGCAGCAGATACCAGTCGTAGGAGCGTACGAACGGGTACACCGAGACGTAGTCGCGCGGGGTCTCGTCGGCGAGGAAGGCGGGGATGTGGGACTTGTTGAACTCGGCGGGGCGGTGCAGCGCCATGTTCGACCAGACCGGCTCCAGCGCGCGGCCGAGGCGGGTGCGGCGGAAGAGGTTGTACGCGTCCTGGAGCCGGTCCGCGGTCTCGGCGTGCCACCAGACCATCAGGTCGGCGTCGGCGCGCAGACCGGACAGGTCGTACGTACCGCGAACGGTGACGTCCTCGGCCGCGAGCCGGTCGAACAGCTCCTGGACCTCGCCTGCGTACCCGGCGCGGTCCGCGTCCTGCGGCAGCACGTCCCGCAGCTTGAACACGGACCACAGGGTGTAGCGGATGACCTCGTTGAGGTCCTTCGCCTTCTTACCGGCGTTCGGGATCTTCTCGGGCGCAGTCATGGGGCTATTCTCGCCCTTCGCGGACGGCGCCCCGCACCAGGGGGGCCGTGGCGATGACCTCGTCCGCCGCGCGCTGCCCGCTGCCGACGCAGGCGGGGATGCCGACGCCGTCGTACGCCGCCCCGCAGACCCGCAGCCCGGGCAGCGCGGCCACGGCGTCCCGGACGCGGGCGACCCGGCCCAGGTGGCCGACGGGGTACTGCGGCAGCCCGTCGGTCCAGCGGGTGACGCGGGAGGCGACGGGGCGGGCGGTGAGCCCGGTCGCCTCGGCGAGGTCCCCGAGCGAGGCGGCCACGAGGTCGTCGTCCTCCCGGTCGAGCTGCTTCTCCTCGCCGTACCGGCCGACGGAGGTGCGCAGCAGGAAGAGCCCGGGGGCGCGGTCGGCGACCCAGCCCCACTTCTGCGCGGAGAACGTGGACGCCTTGATCGTTCGCCCGTCCACCGGGGGTACGAGGAAGCCGGACCCGGCGGGCAGCACGGCCGTGTCGGCGGCGCGGAAGGCGAGCGTGACGAGGGCCATCGACGCGTACTCGACCCGGGAGAGCTCGGCGGACGCCGCCGGTGCCGCGTCGGCGAGGAGCACGGAGGCAGACCAGGCGGGGACCGCGAGGACGACACCGTCCGCGATGAGTTCCGCCGCGTCGGTGCGGATCCGCCAGCCGTCGGCGCCGCGGGTCAGACGGAGCACCGGGGTCTCGGTGAGGATCTCGCCGCCGGCGGCCCGGACGGCGTCGGCGACCGCCGCCGGGAGGGTGCCGACCCCGCCGTCGAGGCCCATGAACACGGGGCCGGTCTCGTGCCGCTCGGCGGTCCGGCGCTGCACCTCGCGGACGCCGTCCAGCAGGTTGCCTCCGGCGGCCCGGGCAGCGTCGAAGAGGGCGGGGACGGCGGCGCGCATGGAGATGCGGTAGGCGTCGCCCGCGTACACGCCGCCGAGCAGCGGCTCGACGAGCCGGTCGACGACCTCGTGACCGAGGCGCTCGGCCACGAACGTGCCGACGGCGACGTCCTCCGCCAGCTCAGCCGGGGGCAGTTCGCGCTCCCGCCCGATCCGGGCGACGCCCTCGGCGGACAGCAGCCCGGACAGTGCCTCCGGGGTGCCGGGGACACCCATCACATGGCCCCGGGGCATGGGGTGCAGGGCGTCGCGGGTCCAGACGGAGGCGGTGGTGGTGGCCGGGGGCCGCAGCCGGTCGCCGAGCCCGACGGCGCGTGCGAGGGCGACCGCCTCGGGCCGCCGGGCGAGCACCGACTCGGCGCCGAGGTCGACGGGGGCTCCGGCGATCTCCCCGGTCCGGAGCTTGCCTCCGAGCCGGCCGCCGGCCTCCAGCAGGGTCACCCGCACTCCGGACGTGGCCAGCCGGTGCGCCGCCGCGAGGCCGGCGATACCACCGCCGATGACGACGACACGGCCTGCGCGGGCCCGGGGGTCCTCTGACGTGGGCAGCATGCCTCCACTCTCTCAAACCGCCCCGGGCGGACCGGCATCGGCTCGGGCTCGGCGGCCGGTGCCCGTGCAGGGGCCGGTCTCCCGTGCACGGGCTGGTCTCGCGTGCACGGGCCGGTGGGGGCCGCGCTGACCGGGCGGCGCGGTCCGTGGTCCGCGGTCGGCGGTCCGTGGTCCGCGGTCGGCGGTCGGCGGTCCGTGGTCCGCGGTCGGCGGCGCAGCGCACGGTGGCTCGGCGTCCCCAATCGAGTCCCTACCGTGACCGCCTCGGAACCTGACGGGGCAACCCCGTTCGGCGGCCGCACGTCGAAACCGGCACCGAAACCCATCGCATTCCCCTGGGGGGACCACCATGCGTGCACGGCACAGGCCGGCGGCGGCGCTACTCGTCGTCTCACTCTCACTCGCCGGCTGCGGCGCCTCCGACGACGGATCCGCCTCGACCGCCGACCGGGCCGCCGGAGGCGAGGCCGCGACGGCCGCCGCCCCCGGATCCGCCGCCGACGCCTCGGCCGGAGCCGCCGGCGCGAGAGCCGGCGCGCCCGACGACGGCGCGCCCGACGACGGTGGGACGCAGCGCCTGCCCGCGGCACATGTCATCAGGACCGCCGAGCTGGCCGTGGAGGTGAAGGACGCCGCCCGCGCGCTCGCCCAGGCCCGTACCGCGGTCGAGCAGGCCGGCGGGCATGTCGCCGACGAGTCCACGGAGCGGGTCGACGAGGCCCGCGTCGAGTCCACGGTGGTGCTGCGGGTGCCGCAGGACCGGTACGCGGCGGTCCTCGCCCGGCTCTCGGGCGCCGGGGAGCTGCTGTCCCGCAAGGCCGACGCCAAGGACGTCACCGACCAGGTCGTCGACGTGGAGAGCCGGGTCGCGACGCAGCGTGCGAGCGTGGCACGGGTGCGGGCGCTGATGGACCGGGCGACGAGGCTGTCCGATGTGGTCACGCTGGAGGGCGAGCTGAGCAGGCGTCAGGCGGAGTTGGAGTCCCTGCTGGCCCGCCAGGCGTCGCTGGAGGACCGGACGTCGATGGCGACGATCACACTGCGGCTGTCCGAGCCCGGGCAGCGGGAACAGCCGGATGAGGAGGGCGCCCCGGGCTTCCTGGACGCGCTGTCCGGCGGCTGGGGCGCGCTGGCGTCGACCGCGCGGTGGGTGGCCGCGGTGGTGGCCGCGGCGTTCCCGTTCGGCGCGGCGCTCGCCCTGCTGTACGCGGTGTGGCGGTGGGTGGTCCGGCCGCTGCGGACGCAGCGCGCAGCCCGGGGCTCCGGCATCTCACCGTCGCAGGACCCCGGGCAGTCCGAGCAGAGCCCCGGGCAGAACCCCGTACAGTCCGCGCAGAACCGCGGGCAGGGCTCCGGGCAGGACTGAACGGCCGCTCCCACGTAGCGTGTTCCGTATGGAGCGCATGGTGGTCATCGGCGGTGACGCGGCGGGGATGTCCGCCGCCTCGCAGGCGCGCAGGCTCAGAGGTCCCGGAGAGCTGGAGATCGTGGCCTTCGAGCGGTCGCACTTCGCGTCGTACTCGGCGTGCGGCATTCCGTACTGGGTCGGCGGCGACGTGCGGCACCGCGAGCAACTCGTCGCACGCTCACCCCAGGAGCACCGGAGACGCGGAATCGATCTGCGCATGCGCACGGAGGTCGTCGAGATCGATGTCCCGGGGCAGCGGGTCAGGTGCCGTGACCTGGAGTCGGGCGCGGAGTCCTGGACGGGCTACGACAAGCTGGTCGTCGCCACCGGGGCCCGGCCCGTGCGGCCGGGGCTGCCCGGGATCGACGCGCCGGGCGTGCACGGCGTGCAGACCCTCGACGACGGGCAGGCCCTGCTGGACACCCTCGCGGGGCTGGAGGGCCGCCGTGCGGTGGTGGTGGGCGCGGGCTACATCGGTGTGGAGATGGCCGAGGCGCTGCTGAAGCACGGTTTCGAGGTCACCGTCGTCAACCGGGGCGAGCAGCCCATGGCGACGCTCGATCCCGACATGGGCCGCCTGGTGCACGAGGCGATGGAGGGCATGGGCATCACCACCGTGAACGGCGCGGAGGTCACCGGGATCCTCACGGATCCGGGGGCGGGTGCGTCTCCCGTGCCCGGGCTGCCGGACGGGAGGGTGCGCGGGGTCGCCACGGAGGGCCGGGAGTTCCCGGCGGACGTGGTGGTGCTCGGCATCGGCGTCGAACCCGAGACGGCGCTGGCGCGGGCGGCGGGGCTCCCGGTCGGTACGTACGGAGGTCTGCTCACCGACCTGTCGATGCGGGTGCGCGGGTACGAGAACATCTGGGCGGGCGGCGACTGCGTCGAGGTCCTCGACCTGGTCTCCGGTCGCGAGCGGCACATCCCCCTCGGCACCCACGCCAACAAGCACGGCCAGATCATCGGCGCGGGCGCCGGCGGCGGCTACGCCACCTTCCCGGGAGTGGTGGGGACCGCGGTCAGCAAGGTCTGCGACCTGGAGATCGCCCGAACGGGCCTGCTCGAGAAGGAGGCCCGCGCGGTGGGCCTGCGCTTCGTGTCGGTCACGGTCGAGTCGACCAGCCGTGCGGGCTACTACCCGGGCGCGGCCCCGATGACGGTCAAGATGCTCGCCGAGCGGCGTACGGGCCGGCTCCTCGGGGTCCAGATCGTGGGGCGCGAGGGCGCGGGCAAGCGCGTGGACGTCGCGGCGGTCGCGCTCACCGCCGGGATGACGGTGGAGCGGATGACGGCCCTGGACCTGGGCTACGCCCCGCCGTTCTCCCCCGTCTGGGATCCGGTGCTGGTCGCGGCGCGCAAGGCGACGGCCGCGGTGGCGCAGGCCGGCTGAGGGTCCTGCGGGCGGTATCGCGCGGCGCCGCCGAAGGGCGGTACGACCGTCTGCCGCCGGGGGGGGCGGTACGACCGCCCCCCGGCGGCGCCTTGCGACGGCACCGTGCGGCGCCGCCCGCGGGCGGGTGGTGACGAAGCGCGGCCGCCGGGGCGACCGCCCCGGCGGTCAGCGTGCCGTACGGGTGTGGACGTAGTCCGTGAGGCGGGTCAGGGCGTCCGGGTCGGTGGTGGGCAGCACACCGTGTCCGAGGTTGAAGACGTGCCCCTCCAGGCCGCGCGCCGCGTCCAGGACCTCGCGGGTCTTGGCCTCGACGGCCTCCGGGGTGGAGAACAGCACCGCCGGGTCCAGGTTGCCCTGGAGCGCCCGGCCGGGCCCGACCCTGCGGGCCGCCTCGTCGAGCGGTACGCGCCAGTCGACGCCGACGACGTCCGCGCCGGCCTCGCCCATCAGGCCGAGCAGCTCGCCCGTTCCGACGCCGAAGTGGATACGCGGCACGCCGTACCCCTCGACCTCGGCGAACACCCTCGCGGAGGCGGGCATGACCGAGCGGCGGTAGTCGGCGGGGGACAGCGCGCCGACCCAGGAGTCGAAGAGCTGCACGGCGGAGGCCCCGGCCTCGATCTGCACCTTCAGGAAGGCCGCGGTGATCCCGGCGAGCCGGCCGAGCAGGTCGGCCCACAGCTGCGGGTCGCCGTACATGAGTGCCTTGGTGTGCTCGTGGTTGCGGGACGGCCCGCCCTCGACGAGGTAGCTGGCGAGGGTGAAGGGGGCGCCGGCGAAGCCGATGAGCGGTGTCGCGCCGAGTTCACCGGTGAGCATCCCGATCGCCTCGGTGACGTACGAGACGTCCTCGGGGGTGAGGTCGCGCAGCCGGGCGAGGTCCTCGCGGCGGCGCACCGGTTCGGCGACGACCGGGCCGACGCCGGGCTTGATGTCGAGGTCGATACCGATGGCCTTCAGCGGCACGACGATGTCGCTGAAGTAGATCGCCGCGTCGACCTTGTGGCGGCGCACCGGCTGGAGCGTGATCTCGGTGACGAGTTCGGGCCGCATGCACGACTCCAGCATGGGGACGCCCTCGCGCACCTTCAGGTACTCGGGCAGCGAGCGGCCCGCCTGCCGCATGAACCACACCGGGGTGTGGGGCACGGGTTCGCGTCGGCACGCCCGGAGGAACGCGGAATCCCGCAGGGCGTCGGTCGTCGGCTGCTGGCCCGCGGACGGGGCGCCCCCGGCGGGGGAGGTGCTCCGAGCCGGGGGGAGGTCGTTGGCGCTCACGCGCAGAATCTTCGCATGTACGGGCAGGGAGCATGCGCGGGTGGGTGTCTCTCCCTGCGCCGGGCCCGGGTTCCGCCTACTCTTCCCCGCATGGCTGCGGCTCAGGGACAGTTCTCCGATCCATCCGACGGCGCCGAGGGCACGGACGGCTCCGGGCGGGGCTCCTCGCCGCGGGCGTTCCGGCTCGCGGTCGACGCGCTGCGCGCGGCACGGCCGCGTCCCGGGATCGAGGTGGACCCGGCCAGGCCGCCGCAGCGCCTCGCACCGCACGCGTACGCGCTGGAGGCGGCGGTCGTCGACGACGGGGAGGACCTGGCGGACGGGCGGCTCGTCCTGCTGCACGACCCGGCGGGTCACGACGCCTGGCAGGGGACGTTCCGGCTGGTGACTCTGGTGCGCGCCGAACTCGAGCCGGAGATGGCGGCGGACCCGCTGCTGCCCGAGGTGTGCTGGTCGTGGCTGACCGGCGCGCTGGAGGCGCGAAACCTCTCGTACGGGGAGCCGAGCGGCACGGTCACCCGGGCGGGTTCTCACTACTTCGGAGGACTCGCGGACCGGCGTCCCGCGACACAGATCGAGATCCGGGCCTCGTGGACCCCGCGCGAGGGCGGCGACGGCGCCCCGGACACCGCGGCGCACTTCGGGGCGTGGTGCGACCTGCTGTGCCAGGTCGGCGGCCTCCCGCCCGCGGGACCCGCGGGCGACTCCGGCGGCGCGGCGGCGGGCGTCGTCACCCTGCCCCAGCGCCGGGGCCCGCACGCGCCCTAGCCGCATCGCCATCGCCCCGCCCGGCTGTCTCCCCGCCTCGTCCCGGGGCCCGCGCCGCGGGGTGGGGAGCGCCGCGGAACCGCTGGGCCCGCGTGGCAGGGACGCGCGGGGAGTACGGAACGGGCGGCGCGGGTGGTGGGGTCGGCTCGGGTGGTGGGGGGTGGGGTGGAGAAACGCGGACCGGCGCCGGACTGCGGTCCGCGTCGCCCGGCCCGATCGCCCCGGGGCCCACGACGGCGGGTGAGGTGAAGCGCGTGCGGCCGAGTTCAGGAGAGGGGTCGTGGAGCGGGCAGGGATGTCCGGACGGGATCGCAGCATGATCGCTCACGCGTCCTAATTGCCGCAATTGTTACTCACTAAATCGTGATCTTTCTCTAAAGGCGACCAGGTTTGCTGCCGAAGAGGTGGTGACCCAGCAAGCACGCTCCGCCCCGGCTTCATCCCCGAGCCGGCTCCGTCCCCCACCTTCCCAGGAGGCCTGGTGTCCGTTCTCCTCGAGCAGCCCGCAAGCCTGGTCGCCTACCGCCCGAACAAGCCGACGGCCATGGTCGTCGTGGCCGACCCGCGCGTCCGCTCCACCGTCACCCGCCACCTGTGGGCGCTCGGGGTGCGTGATGTCATCGAGGCGTCGTCCATCGCGGAGGCCCGCCCCCGCGTCGGCAACCCGCGCGACATCTGCGTGGCCGACGTCCACCTGCCCGACGGCAGCGGACTGACCCTGCTGTCCGAGACCCGAGCCGCAGGCTGGCCCAACGGCCTCGCCCTCTCCGCCGCCGACGACATCGGCGCCGTCCGCAACGCCCTGGCCGGTGGGGTGAAGGGCTACGTCGTGACCGGCACCCGCACCAACCTCGGCCACCCCGGCCGCCCCGGGGCCGCCCCGATCGGCGCCGCGGCCGCCCGGCTGCACCGCCGTCCCCCCGGCGCCCCGAGCCACCCGGGCGGCTACCGCGAACTGTCGGGCCGCGAGGTGGAGGTGCTCCGGCTGGTCGCGGAGGGGCAGTCGAACAAGGCGATCGGCGTCTCGATGGGCCTGTCCGCGCTGACGGTCAAGAGCCACCTGGCCCGCATCGCACGCAAGCTCGGCACCGGCGACCGCGCGGGGATGGTGGCCGTGGCGCTGCGCACCGGCATCATCCACTGAGCCCCGCCTTTACACCGGACCAGCGCCCGTCGACGGAACGTTCCGTCGACGGGCGCTTGCCGTTGACGGATACCCTTGACAGGTGACCGACGCCCAAGAGACCGCAGCAGAGCCGGACCTGCGCACCACCGGGGGCGGCCCCCCGGACGGCGGCGTCACCGCCGAGGCGGCGCCGATCCCCCTGCTGGAGCCGCGGGAGGGCGTCCCTCCGGTGGTCTCCACGCCCGGCGGACTGGAGTCCGTCGTCGCCGCCTTCGCCGCCGGCTCCGGTCCCGTCGCCGTCGACGCCGAACGCGCCTCCGGCTACCGGTACGGACAGCGCGCGTACCTCGTCCAGCTGCGCCGCCAGGGTGCCGGCACAGCGCTCGTCGACCCCGTCGGATGCCCCGACCTCTCCGCCCTCGGCGACGCCGTCGCCGGCAGCGAGTGGATCCTGCACGCCGCCACCCAGGACCTCCCGTGCCTGCGCGAAATAGGCATGCTGCCGACCAGGCTCTTCGACACCGAGCTGGCCGGGCGGCTCGCGGGCTTCGCCCGGGTGGGCCTGGGCGCCATGGTCGAGTCGGTGCTCGGCTACGCCCTGGAGAAGGGGCACTCGGCGGTGGACTGGTCGACCCGCCCCCTCCCGGAGCCCTGGCTCAGGTACGCGGCACTCGACGTCGAACTGCTCGTCGACCTGCGGGACGCGCTGGAGAAGGAACTGGACCGGCAGGGGAAGCTGGAGTGGGCGCGGCAGGAGTTCGACGCCATCGCCTCGGCCCCACCCGCCGCCCCGCGCAAGGACCCCTGGCGGCGCACCTCGGGCATGCACAAGGTGCGCCGCCGCCGTCAGATGGCCGTCGTACGGGAGCTGTGGACGGCCCGCGACAAGGTGGCCCAGCGCCGCGACGTGTCCCCGGGCAAGGTGCTCGGGGACGCGGCGATCATCGAGGCGGCGCTCGCGCTCCCGCAGAACGTGCACGCGTTGACGACCCTGCCGGGGTTCGGGCACCGCGCGGGCCGGCGGCAGCTGGAGCAGTGGCAGGCTGCGGTGGACCGCGCGCTGGCGCTGCCGGAAGGGGAGCTACCGCAGCCGGGCCAGCCGGTGACCGGACCCCCTCCGCCGCGATCCTGGGCGGACAAGGACCCGGCCGCGGCGGCGCGGTTGTCCGCGGCTCGTGCGGCGGTGTCCGTACTGGCGGAGCGGCTGAACCTGCCCCAGGAGAACCTGATCACACCGGACACCGTGCGGCGCCTGTGCTGGGAGCCGCCGGCGGAACCGGGCCCGGAGGCGGTCGTTTCCGTGCTGACCGCACTGGGGGCCCGGCCCTGGCAGGTCGAACAGGTGACGCCCCTGCTGACGAGGGCGCTGCGGGCGACTCCCTGACGCACTGCCCGCGGGTGGTGCCGGCTGCCCGGCGTATCCCCCGGACGCCGGGCGTGCTCGGGGCGTGGCGGGTACGGCGGGCCGAACGTCCGAGGTCGGACCGCGGACGTCGGGTCGTCGGAACGTCGGTCGTCGGTCGTCGGACCGCAGACGTATGCGTCGCCGCTCGAGGGGCAAGCCCGACGTCAGCCGCCTGACACTGGGGCACTGGAGCACTGGGGCACTGGGCACCGGCCCGTAGACATCAGACGACGGACAGCAGACGACAGGTGCCGGATAGCAGATACCGGATGACAGATAACAGATATCGAAATCTGTCATCTGTTAGAACCGAGGCACGTTTCCGCCGAGCACCGCGACACCGAACGCCGCACACCGGGACCCGACACCCGAAGGCCAGCCGACCGGGAGCGAACGCTCCGACGCGGCGCGGCACTGCGGGGCTGCGGGGCTGCGGGGCTGCGGGGCTGCGGGGCTGCGGGGCTGCGGGGCAAGGGTGGGGCGCAGGGTAGCGGTGTCCGCCGACGGAGGCGTCGGCGTGGCGGGAGCCCCGCGCGGCGGGCAGGCGCGACCGTGTGGGGTGTGACGTTCACCGCTCCCGCGACGAGGGGTGGGCAACCCTGTTACCCGCAAGTAGCATGAGGGTAGCAAGCGCACGCTTAGCCGCGTGTCACGCAGCAGTGCCATCCCGCACCCTGGAGGAGAGCCATCGTGCCTCGTACCGTCAGGGACGTCGTCTTCGTCGACGGCGTCCGCACCCCGTTCGGCAAGGCGGGCCCGAAGGGCATCTACCACGAGACCCGTGCCGACGATCTCGTCGTGAAGGCCATCCGGGAGCTGCTGCGCCGCAACCCGGACCTCGACCCCGCGAGGATCGACGAGGTCGCCATCGCGGCGACCACCCAGATCGGCGACCAGGGTCTGACGATCGGCCGCACCGCCGGCATCCTCGCGGGTCTGCCGCAGTCCGTCCCGGGCTACTCCATCGACCGCATGTGCGCCGGCGCGCTGACCGCCGTCACCACGGTCGCGGGCAGCGTCGCCTTCGGTGCGTACGACGTCGCCGTCGCCGGCGGCGTCGAGCACATGGGCCGCCACCCGATGGGCGAGGGCGTGGACCCCAATCCGCGCTTCGTGTCGGAGAAGCTCGTCGACGAGTCGGCCCTCTTCATGGGTATGACCGCGGAGAACCTGCACGACCGCTACCCGCACATCACCAAGCAGCGCGCCGACGAGTACGCCGTCCGCTCGCAGGAGAAGGCCGCCAAGGCGTACGCCAACGGCAGGATCCAGCAGGACCTGGTGCCGGTCTCGGTGCGCCGCACCAACCCGGAGGCCGGTGAGACCGGCTGGGGTCTGGTCACCGCCGACGAGCCGATGCGCCCGGGCACCACGCTGGAGAACCTCCAGGGTCTGAAGACGCCGTTCCGCGTCCACGGCAGGGTCACCGCGGGCAACGCCGCCGGTCTCAACGACGGCGCCACCGCCTCGCTGATCGCCTCCGAGGACTTCGCCCGCGAGAACGGCCTCCCGGTGAAGATGCGCCTGGTGTCGTACTCCTTCGCGGGAGTCGAGCCCGAGGTCATGGGCTACGGCCCGATCCCGGCGACGGAGAAGGCCCTCGCCCAGGCGGGGCTGTCCATCGGGGACATCGGCCTGTTCGAGATCAACGAGGCTTTCGCCGTCCAGGTGCTCGCCTTCCTCGACCACTACGGCATCGCCGACGACGACGCCCGCGTCAACCAGTACGGCGGCGCCATCGCCTTCGGCCACCCGCTGGCCTCGTCCGGCGTGCGTCTGATGACGCAGCTGGCGCGGCAGTTCGAGGAGCAGCCGGAGGTCCGCTACGGCCTCACCACGATGTGCGTCGGCTTCGGCATGGGCGCCACCGTCATCTGGGAGAACCCGCACCACAAGGACGCCGGAGGCAACAAGTGAGCGAGCGCAGCGAGCGAACCACGGAGAGGTGCAGTATGTGCGAACGCCCCACCGAGCGAAGCGAGGTTGCGGCATGAGCACCACCGCTGAGCTGCTGAAGGGCGCGGCCGAGCTGTTCCCGGACGAGGTCGTCACCCAGGCGCACGTACGCCACCTCGACCTCCCCGGCGGCGCGGGCAGGTTCGCCCTCATCACGCTGGACAACGGCCTGGACCACACCAAGCCGACGACGTTCGGCCCGCAGTCGCTGGCCAACCTCAACGCCGCGATCGACCAGGTCGAGAAGGAGGCGTCGGAGGGCGCCGTGGTCGGCGCCGGAATCACCGGCAAGCCGTTCATCTTCGCCGTCGGAGCCGACCTCAAGGGTGTGGAGCTGCTCAAGCGGCACGAGGACGCGCTGGCCATCGGCAAGGGCGGCCACGACGTCTTCAAGCGGCTCTCCTCGCTGGGCGTGCCGACGTTCGCGTACTACAACGGCGCGGCGATGGGCGGCGGTGTCGAGGTCGGTCTGCACTGCTCGTACCGCACGGTCTCGTCGGCCCTGCCGGCCTTCTCGCTGCCCGAGGTGTTCCTCGGACTGGTGCCCGGCTGGGGCGGCTGCGCGATCCTGCCGAACCTGATCGGGGCCGACCGCGCCGTCTCGGTGATCATCGAGAACTCGCTCAACCAGAACAAGCAGCTCAAGGGCGTCCAGGTGCACGAGCTGGGCATCGCCGACGCGATCTTCGAGGGCGCGGACTTCCTGGAGCAGTCGCTGATCTGGACGGCGTCCGTCCTCAAGGGCGAGATCGTGGTGGAGCGCCCCGAGATCGACCGCGGCGAGGCCTGGGACCAGGCCGTCGCCAGGGGCCGGTTCATCGCCGACTCCAAGGTGCACGGCGCCGCCCCGGCCGCCTACCGGGCCCTCGACATCATCGAGGCCGCCAAGGACGGCGACCTGCAGAAGGGCTTCGACGCCGAGGACACCGCGCTGGCCGACCTCATCATGGGCGGCGAACTGCGGTCCGGCATCTACGCGTTCAACCTGGTGCAGAAGCGCGGCAAGCGCCCCGCCGGCGCGCCGGACAAGTCGCTTGCCCGCCCGGTCACCAAGGTCGGTGTCGTCGGCGCCGGACTGATGGCCTCCCAGCTGGCGCTGCTGTTCCTGCGCCGCCTGGAGGTGCCGGTGGTCCTCACCGACATCGACCAGGAGCGCGTCGACAAGGGCGTGGGCTACGTCCACGCCGAGATCGAGAAGCTGCTGGGCAAGGGCCGCATCAACCAGGACAAGGCCAACCGCCTCAAGGCGCTGGTGAGCGGTGTCCTGGACAAGGCCGAGGGCTTCGCGGACGCGGACTTCGTCATCGAGGCCGTCTTCGAGGAGATGACGGTCAAGCAGAAGGTGTTCGCCGAGGTCGAGGCCGTCGCCCCGGCGCACGCGATCTTCGCCACCAACACCTCCTCGCTGTCGGTGTCGGAGATGGCATCGAAGCTCCGCCACCCGGAGCGCGTGGTCGGCTTCCACTTCTTCAACCCGGTCGCCGTGCTCCCGCTGCTGGAGATCGTCCGGGGCGAGCAGACCGACGACGCCTCCCTGGCCACGGCCTTCGCCGTCGCCAAGAAGCTGAGGAAGACCGCGGTGCTCACCAAGGACGCACCGGCGTTCGTGGTGAACCGGATCCTGACCCGCTTCATGGGCGAGATCCAGAACGTCATCGACGAGGGCACCCCGGTCGCCACCGCGGAGAAGGCGATCGAACCGCTCGGCCTGCCGATGTCGCCGCTGGTGCTGCTGGAGCTGGTCGGCCCGGCGATCGGTCTGCACGTGTCCGAGACGCTGAACCGCGCCTTCCCGGAACGCTTCACGGTGTCCCCGAACCTCAGGGCGGTCGTCGAGGCCGGCAAGCGCGGCTTCTACGTCTACGACAGCGGCAAGCCGGAGCTGGACCCCGAGGTCGCCGCGCTGCTGAAGCAGGGCGACAGCGTCCTGACGGAGGAGCAGGTCCGCGCCCGCGTCCTGGACGCGGTGGCGCAGGAGATCGGGCTGATGCTGGAGGAGGGCGTCGTCGCCGAGGCTCAGGACATCGACCTCTGCCTGATCACGGGCGCCGGCTGGCCGTTCCACCTGGGCGGCATCACGCCGTACCTGGACCGCGAGGGCGTCAGCGAGCGTGTCAACGGCAGGCGGTTCCTGGCGCAGGGCGTGGCGAGCGTCCCCGCGTGACCGTGCGACCCGCCTGACCGGCGACCCGCGTCCCACGCGTACGAGGTGTTGCGGGTGGCGGGTTGCGGGTGGCCTGCGACATGCGCCGGTGGCCGGTGCCGAGTCACCGGACCACCGGCCGGCCGGTGGTCCGGTGGTCCGGTGGTTCGGCGGTCAGACGTGAGGACGTGAAGACGTGAACGGGCGGTACGGGAGGGATCCCGTACCGCCCGTTCACGTGCGGTCGGCCCGCCCGCGGTGTCCCGCCGGGCCGGGGACGCCCGGGCGTGTCACCGTACGGCGTCACACCCGCGTCCACGCCTCCATCGCCAGACCGGAGTCGGACTTCTGCCGGGTCACGCGCAGGGAGCCGTCGGCGCCCAGGGCGGCGAGGACGACCAGGCCGGTGCCGTCGACGGCGAGGGCCGGGGCGCCCACGCAGGGCTCGCCGGTGGGTGCCCAGTCGAGGGCGGCGGACTCCTTCTCCGTCGGGTACGAGGCGAGGGCCGGGCGTCCGTCGGCACCGCGCTGCGCGAGGATCGTGCAGTCCTGGCCGTCGACCGGTGTCCGGAGCACGGCGACCGGCCCGGAGCCGCCCTCCCCGCCGAGCTTCGCGGGGGCGGCCATGCCCTCGCGCCAGGCGTGGACGGCGCCCGCGGCCGCGTCGCGCCAGAAGTGGGTCAGCCGCTCGCGGCCGGTGCGCTCCGAGCTGACGGAGCCGTCGGCGGCGGCGGACGCGATGTCGGCGGCGCGCCGGAACTTCACGCCCTGGGTCTCCTGGTCCCACCGCAGCACGGAGTCCTCCGCCGGGGCGAGGACCTCCATCAGCCCGCGGTCGGTGACCGCCGCGGCGGGCAGACCGAGCGTCCCGCTGCCCTTGAGGTCGGCCCACTTGTTCCATCTGCCGTTCGGTACCTGCGCCCGGCCGCACACCCCGCCGCCCGCGTTGCGCACGAAGACGTGGAGGGAGCCCTCCGCGTCCACGACGGCCGCGGGGAGCCCTATGGTCGCCGCGAGGGCCCGGTCCCGGGCGTACGGGGTCCCGAGGGCGTACCAGTCGCGCAACGGGCGTCCGGACTGGTACTGGATGGCCTGCACCACGTCCGTGGCGAGTTCGCCGCCGGCGACCGGGGTGCGCCGCAGCCCGACCAGCTGCACATAGCCGTCCGCACCCTGGGCGATGGCCAGATAGGGCAGGACGCCAGGGGCGGGGAACAGCTCGGGGCCGGTCCATCCGGGACCGCCCGGCCGCTTCTCGGTCCAGCGCAGAACGCCGTCGGCGGCCGGTGTGTACGCGGACAGCCGTCCGTCCCTGCCTCGCAGCAGCCAGCCGGCGGTCGGCGGGAGCGAGGGGTCGGCGGGCAGGGAGGCGGACGCCCGGGACGCCCGGTGCTGCCTGCCTTCGGCGCCCACGGGTGCGGGGGCGGTGTCCATCCGACGCTTCGACCTCCGCGCAGACCGCAATGACATGGCCTGTTGCCCACCTTCCCCGAGCGCCTTGCAACCGCGTGATTCACGTGACGATAACACCCGGTGAATCCCCGGTTCGCCCGGCCGCGGAGCGGTCCTGTGGCACGCTTCCGCCATGGTCCTCCTCCTTGTCGTCGATGGCGCGAACGTGGTCGGTTCGGTACCGGACGGCTGGTGGCGTGACCGCCGGGGCGCGGCCGAGCGGTTGCGCGACGGACTGGTTCCGCTCGCCGAGGAGGGTATCCCCGGACACCCCGGTCCGGTCGAGGTGGTGCTGGTCGTCGAGGGCCGGGCGAGGGGGGTCCGGGCGGTCCCGGGCGTACGCGTCGAGGAGGCCCCCGGAAGCGGTGACGACCGTATCGTGGAGCTGGTCCGGGAGAACGCGGGCCGTTCCGCTGTCGTGGTCACCGCCGACCGGGGGCTGCGGGAGCGGGTGGCGGCCCTGGGTGCGGGGTTCGTGGGGCCGCGTGCGGTCCGCCGCCGCTGACCCGGTCAGCGGCGTCCGCCCGTCATCGCCCGTCATCGCCCGTTGGCGCCCGTTGGCGCCCGCCGCCGGGAGCCGCCGCCCGTCAGCGCCGCCCGTCAGCGCCGCCGAGGCAGGGCGGGGCCGTCCGCGGGCGCGGGCCGGCTCGTGTGCGGAGGGATGTCGCGGGTGTGAGGGCGCAGCTCGATGGCTGCGGCAACTGCGGCGGCTCCGACGGAAGTGCGCGCACACTCTTCGGCTCCCCATGTCCCGTCACGGGGGCGTGCGGGGCCGTGTGGGGTGGTGGCGGACCGGCCGCCGGGGCCGCGTGCCCGCCGGTCGCCGGGCCGCGGGGAGCGGAGCCGGACCGACCCGGAATAGCCTGGAATAAAACGTAACAACGCAGAACAACGCAGAATAACACAGAACAACACAGAACAACACAGAACAACACAGAACAACACGGAACGAGCCGGAACGAGAGCCGGAACGAGCGGCAGTAGGACCCAACGATAGGGAACAGCCCGGTACGACCCGGAATCAGCCGTTAGAGGGCGGAAGGTTCCGGGACGAGCTGGTGCCGCGTCAATCAGGGTCCGCCCGTCGGCAGCGGCGCGGAGCGGCGTCCGGTGCGGCGGATCACAGGGCGCCGGATCACAGGGCGCCGGATCGGCCTCGCAGCAGGCCTACCCGGTTGGTTCGGCGGCGCTGCGAGTCGCCGTGCCGGGCGTCGCGACGGGGCGAACGCCGCCTGACGCGGCACCGGCTAGAAATCGGCGCCCCTGCCCAGTTTGCCGAGGCGGCTGTGGGAGCGGCCGTAGAGGTAGTAGACGACCACGCCCAGCGCCATCCAGACGGCGAACCGCAGCCAGGTCTCGGCGGGGAGGTTCAGCATCAGCCAGAGGGACGCGGCGATGGACAGGGCGGGCAGTACCGGTACCCAGGGGGTGCGGAACGCGCGGTGCAGGTCGGGCCGGGTGTTGCGGAGGACGATGACGCCGAGCGCCACGATGACGAAGGCGAAGAGTGTGCCGATGTTCACCAGCGCGGCGAGCGCCTGGAGGCTGGTGAAGCCCGCGATGACGGCGATGACCACGCCGAGCACGATGGTCGCGCGGTGGGGTGTGCGGAACGTCGGGTGGGTGATGGAGAAGAAGCGCGGCAGCAGTCCGTCGCGGCTCATGGCGAAGAACACCCTGGTCTGGCCCAGCAGCAGGATCATGCAGACGGTGATGAGTCCGACGGCCGCGCCGAGGCTGATGGCGCCGGCGAAGAAGGGCTGGCCGACGGCCTTGAACGCGTCGGCGAGCGGGGCGGTCGCCGACATCTCCGTGTAGCGCTGCATGCCGGTGACGACGAGGGTCACGGCCACGTACAGCAGGGTGCAGATGAGCAGGGAGCCGAGGATTCCGCGGGGCATGTCGCGCTGGGGGTTCCTGGTCTCCTCGGCGGCGGTGGCGACGACGTCGAAGCCGATGAAGGCGAAGAAGACGATGGAGGCGGCGGTGAAGATGCCCATGACGCCGAAGTTGGTGGGCTCGTAGCCGAACAGCAGCTGGACCAGCGGCGCCGAGAGGCCGCTGCCGGTCTCCTGCGGCTGTGCCGGGGGGATGAAGGGGGTGTAGTTCTCCGCCTTGATGAAGAAGGCGCCCGCGACGATGACCAGCAGCACCACGGTGACCTTGATCGCGACGACGATCGCGGTGATGCGGGCGGACAGCTTCATGCCGATGACGAGTACGGCGGTGAGCGCCAGGATGAGCAGGAAGGCCAGCAGGTCGAAGTGGCCCCCCGCGTCGGGCCCGGAGAGCGCCGTCGGCATCGTCACGCCGAGGTTGGTCTCCAGGAGGGCGCGTACGTATCCGGACCAGCCGACCGCCACCACCGCCGTGCCGAGGGCGAACTCGAGGACCAGGTCCCAGCCGATGATCCAGGCGGGGAGTTCCCCGATCGAGGCGTAGGAGAAGGTGTACGCCGAGCCGGCCACCGGCACGGTGGAGGCGAACTCGGCGTAGCAGAGCGCCGCGAGGGCGCAGACGATGCCGGCGGCGACGAAGGACAGGGCGGTGGCGGGGCCGGCGTTCTCCCTGGCGGCGATGCCCGTCAGCACGAAGATGCCGGTGCCGATGATGACGCCGACACCGAAGACGGTCAGGTCCCAGGCGGAGAGCGACTTCCTGAGCGCGTGCTCCGGCTCCTCCGTGTCCCGGATCGACTGCTCGACCGTCTTGGTCCGGAACGCTCCGGTACTCCTGGGGGGCTGCTGCTGTGTGCTCACCGGCGTACCTCCGTACCCATGGCCGTCAACCCATGATCGAGAGGGGTGCAGTGCGTCGCCCGCCCACGGAGGGCGTTTCACACGAAAGGACCGGCCGGATACCTCCCTGGGTACTCCGACCGGTCCAATCTCTCTGCCGGTGGGTGCGCCGGACGGCGCGAGGATCAGTCCCGTGCGGGCGCGGCGGCCCTGCTGGGCTCGTCGTCGAGGCGGCCGTCCAACTTGGCGACGAGGCCGGTGACCTGGCGGGCGATGTCCGGCGCGGTCAGCCCGATCTCGGCCATGACCTCCTTGCGGGAGGCGTGGTCGAGGAAGCGCGGCGGGATGCCGAAGTCGCGCAGCGGCAGGTCGACCCCGGCGTCGCGCAGCGCCTGGGCGACGGCGGAGCCGACCCCGCCGACGCGGCCGTTGTCCTCGACGGTGACGACGACGCGGTGCTCGGCGGCGAGCGCGGGGAGGGCCTCGTCGACCGGCTTGACCCAGCGGGGGTCGACGACGGTGGTGGAGATGCCCTGCTTGTCGAGGAGGCCGGCGATCTCCAGGCACATCGGCGCGAGCGCGCCGACCGAGACGAGGAGGACGTCGGGTCCGGGGGTGCCTCCCATGCCCGACATGCCCGGGGGGCCGTCGGGGACGGTGCCGGGCTCCCGCAGGACGTCCATGCCGCCGACGCGGCGGACGGCCGGGACGGCGGGGCCGACCACGCCCTTGGAGTAGCGGACCACGGTGGGCGCGTCGTCGACCTGGACGGCCTCGCGGAGCTGGGCGCGCAGCTGCTCGGCGTCGCGTGGTGCGGCCATCCGCAGGGTGGGGACGACCTGGAGGATCGACATGTCCCACATGCCGTTGTGGGAGGCGCCGTCGTCGCCGGTGACACCGGCCCGGTCCAGTACGAAGGTGACTCCGCACCCGTGCAGGGCGACGTCCATCAGCACCTGGTCGAAGGCGCGGTTGAGGAACGTGGCGTAGACGGCGAACACCGGGTGGAGTCCGCCGGTGGCGAGTCCGGCCGCCGAGGTCGCCGCGTGCTGCTCGGCGATACCGACGTCGAACACGCGCTCGGGGAAGGTCTCGGCGAACTTCTTCAGGCCGACGGGCTGGAGCATCGCCGCGGTGATGGCGACGACGTCCTCGCGCTCCCGGCCCAGCTTGACCATCTCGTCGCCGAAGACGGAGGTCCAGCTGGCCGCGGCGGTCTTCACCGGCAGACCGGTGTCGGGGTGGATCGGGCCGATGCCGTGGAAGCGGTCGGCCTCGTCCTGCTCCGCGTGCTGGTAGCCGCGGCCCTTCTCGGTGAGGCAGTGGACGATGACCGGACCGCCGAACCGCTTGGCGCGGGTCAGCGCGGACTCCATGGCCTCGATGTCGTGGCCGTCGATGGGGCCGACGTACTTCAGGCCGAGGTCCTCGAACATGCCCTGCGGGGCGATGAAGTCCTTCAGGCCCTTCTTGGCGCCGTGCAGGGTCTCGTAGAGGGGCCTGCCGACGACGGGGGTGCGCTCCAGGATGTCCTTGCCGCGGGCGAGGAAGCGCTCGTAGCCGTCGGTGGTGCGCAGGGTGGCCAGGTGGTTGGCGAGGCCGCCGATGGTGGGGGCGTAGGAGCGCTCGTTGTCGTTGACGACGATGACGAGCGGGCGGTCCTTGGCGTCGGCGATGTTGTTCAGCGCCTCCCAGGCCATGCCGCCGGTGAGGGCGCCGTCACCGATGACGGCGACGACGTGGTCGTCCTTCCCCAGCACCTCGTTGGCCTTGGCCAGGCCGTCCGCCCAGCCGAGGACGGTCGAGGCGTGGGAGTTCTCGATGACGTCGTGCTCGGACTCGGCGCGTGAGGGGTAGCCGGACAGGCCGCCCCTGGCCCGGAGCCTGGAGAAGTCCTGCCGGCCGGTGAGCAGCTTGTGCACGTAGCTCTGGTGGCCGGTGTCGAAGAGGACCCTGTCCTTCGGCGAGTCGAAGACCCGGTGCAGGGCGATGGTCAGCTCGACCACGCCGAGGTTGGGGCCGAGGTGGCCGCCGGTCTTGGAGACGGCGTCCACCAGGAAGCCGCGGATCTCCGCGGCCAGCCCGTCGAGTTCCTCCGGACTGAGCCGGTCCAGGTCACGTGGTCCCCTGATACGGGTAAGCAGCTCCCACCCGTCGCCCACCGCCACATCTGAACGACGCGCTACGCGCGGCTGCGTCACCGTGCCTCCTTGCGTTCGAGCTGGTCGAGCTTGCCGATTTCGCCGAGTCTAATGTTCCGCTCCCGGCGGCTGTCATCGGGCGGTGCGTTCCGCGTCACCCCATCGGACGACACGGGGCCCTTGCGTACGGCTGCCCGCCCCTCGGGGGGTGAGACGCGGCGGTGCCCGGCGCCGGTTCCGGCGCCGGGCACCGCCCGTGGGTGGCCGCTACGCGCGGCCGGCGGTCTTCTGCGTCTTGCGCGTGACCGAGTCGATCACGACGGTGGCGAGGAGCACCCCACCGGTGATCATGAACTGGATGGGGGTGGCGATGCCCTCCAGCGCGAGCCCGTACTGGATCGAGACGATCACCATGACGCCGAGCAGCGCGTTCCAGGTGCGGCCGCGGCCGCCGAAGAGGCTGGTGCCGCCGATGACGGCCGCCGCGATGACGTTCATCAGCAGCTCGCCGGCGCCCGCGCTCTGGTTGGCGGCGGCGATCTTGGAGGCCCAGAAGAGGCCGCCGACGGCCGCGAAGGTGCCGGCGATGGCGAAGACCGAGATCCGCACCGCGGTGACGTTGATGCCGGCGCGCCGGGCGGCCTCGACGCTGCCGCCGAGGGCGAAGACCTTGCGTCCGTAGGCGGTGCGCCGCAGGACGAAGTCGGTGGTCACCAGGACCGCCAGGAACAGCACCAGGGCCAGCGGCAGGCCCTTGTACTGGTTGAACATGTACGCGGCGGCGAAGGACACGGCGGCGAGCAGCACCGTGCGGAGCACGATGTCGCCGAGCGGCCGGGACGGGATGCCGGCCGCCCGGCGGCGGCGGGCGTCGGTGGAGGCCGAGACGAAGAACACGGCGACGGCCAGTCCGGCGAGTCCGTAGGCGGCGGCCACGTCGGAGAAGTAGTACGTGGTCAGCTTGGCCACGATGCCGTCGCCGTCCAGGTTGATGGTGCCCTGGGAGCCGAGGAGCTGGAGCATGAAGCCCTGCCAGAACAGCAGGCCGGCCAGGGTGACGGCGAAGGCGGGGGCGCCGATGCGGGCGAAGAAGAAGCCGTGGAGGGCTCCGATGACCGCGCCGCCGGCCACGGCGGCCAGTACGGACAGCCACTCGTTCATCCCGTGGGTGACGCTGAGCACGGCCACGATCGCGCCGGACACACCGCTGACCGCGCCGACCGACAGGTCGATCTCGCCGAGCAGCAGCACGAAGATGATGCCGACGGCCATCATGCCGGTGGCGACCATGGTGACGGCGATGTTGCTGAGGTTCTGCGCGGAGAGGAACTGGGAGTTCAGGCTCTGGAAGATCGCGCAGATCAGGACCAGGCCGATGACGACCGGGATGGAGCCCAGGTCGCCGGCGTGGAGCTTGCGCTTGAACTCCGCGATGTAGCCGCCGATGCCCTGCTCGCGCACCAGGAGCCGGGGGTCGACCGCGGTGGGCGCGGTGTGCGCGGTGGGCGCGGCTTCCGGGGTGCCCACCCGGTGGCGGCCGCCGGCGGGTGCCGGGGTCTTGTCGATGCTCACTTCTGCGCCTCCGAGGTGCGCGCCGCACGACGGGTCACGGCGTTGTCCGTGGCGCCGGTGATGGCGGAGATGATCTCTTCCTGAGAGGTGGCCTTGACGTCGAAGACGCCGTTGTTCCGGCCGAGCCGGAGCACCGCCACCGTGTCGGCGACGGCCTTCACGTCGGCCATGTTGTGGCTGATGAGGATGACGGCGTGGCCGCGCTCGCGCAGCCGCTCGACCAGGTCGAGCACCTGCGCGGTCTGCTCGACGCCGAGGGCCGCGGTGGGCTCGTCGAGGATGACCAGCTTGGGGGAGCCGAGCATCGAGCGGGCGATGGCCACGGTCTGCCGCTGGCCGCCGGACAGCGAGGCGATCGGGATCCGGACGCTGGGGATGCGGATGGACAGCGTGCTCAGCAGTTCGCGGGAGCGGCGCTCCATCTCGACCTCGTCGAGGACGCCTCGCTTGCGGAGTTCCCGGCCGAGGTACAGGTTGCCGACGACGTCGATGTTGTCGCACAGCGCGAGGTCCTGGTAGACGGTCGCGATGCCCAGGTTCTGGGCGTCGTGGGGCTTGCCGATCGACACGGCCCTGCCCTCCCACTCGACGACGCCCTCGTCGATGGGGTGCACGCCGGCGATCGTCTTGACCAGCGTGGACTTTCCGGCGCCGTTGTCGCCCACCAGGGCGACCACCTCACCGGCGTGGACCTCAAGCTCTACGTCGGTGAGCGCCTGAACGGCACCGAACCGCTTGGAGACCCCGCGCAACGCCAGCACGGGCGTAGCGGACACGTGAACCATCTCCTTCGCCGCCTGACCGGCGGGATGCCGCGCCGCAGGGGTGGCGCGGAAGGTTGAGCAGCTGGAAGAAGCGTTTCTGCCCGGTGCCCCACCCCCATAGCGGGGGCTGGATGAGGGCGGGGCACCGGCCAGGCTTCAGGGAGCGTCCCTCGGGGACGTGATGCCTACTTCAGGCCGATCGCGTCGCAGGCGGCCTTGAACTTCGGGGTGCAGATGTCGGCGGCGGTGTAGACGCCGTCCTTGATCACGGAGTCCGCGATGTTGTCCTGGGTCAGGGAGACGACCGGGACGAGCACGGACGGGATGCCCTGGGTGGTGGGGCTGTCGACCTTGGACGTGGCGATCGCGTCGAGGCTCTGGCCCTTGGCGAGCGCGACGGCCATCTCGGCGGCCGCGGCCGCCTCCGGCGCGTACGGCTTGTAGATGCTCATGAACTGCTCGCCCGCGACGATGCGCTGCACGCCCGCGAGTTCGGCGTCCTGACCGGTCACCGGCGGGAGCTTGTCGAAGCCGCCGGCCTTGAGGGCGGTGATGATGCCGCCCGCCATGCCGTCGTTCGCGGAGTAGACGCCGACGATCTTGTCCTTGCCGAGGGCCGAGATCGCGGCCTCCATGTTGGCGTTGGCGTTCTCCGGCTTCCACTCCTTGGTGTCGTACTCCTTGCCGACGTTCACCTTGCCGTCGAGGACGGAGTGGGCGCCCTTCTTGAAGAGCGCGGCGTTCGGGTCGGTGACGGAGCCGTTCATCATGACGATCTGGCCGCTCTTGGCCTTGTCGCCGAGCTCCTCGAGGAGCGCCTCGCCCTGGACCCGGCCGACCTCTTCGTTGTCGAAGGAGGTGTAGGCGTCGACGGGGCCCTCGGCGAGACGGTCGTAGGCGACGATCGGGATGCCCGCGTCCTTGGCCTTCTTGACACCGCCGGCGATGGCCTTGGAGTCCACCGCGTCGACGATCAGCGCGTCGACCTTGTTGGTGATCATGGTGTCGACCTGCTGGGTCTGCAGCGTCGCGTCCTGCTTGGCGTTGGCGTAGACGACCTTCGCCTTGCCGTTCGTCAGCTCGCTGATCTTCTTCTCGATGAGCGGCTTGTCGAACTTCTCGTAGCGCGCGGTCTGGTTCTCGGGGAGCAGGAGACCGATGGTGAGCTCGTCGCCCTTGGCGGTACCGGTCTTGGCGCCGCTGTCGCCGGACTCCTTGGCGCTGCCGCAGGCGGCGAGGGACACGGCCATCGCGGCGGCGGTCACGGCCACGGCGACACGACGCATCTGCGTGTTCATTCAGAAACCTCCCTGACGAGGCCGCGTCCTTGCGGCCGAGGTGGCTGGAAGTCAACTCGGCTGTAACGCCAGCGTCAAGGAGTAAATCCTTAACGAGATGACAACGTCGCCATTCGTTATCTAAGTGAAGGCAGGACTGCCCGCCGGCACCGAGCTGTCCAGAAGTGTCGAATCGCCCATTTCCCCGAGCACCAGGGCCAGCGCGCCCAGCACCTCGGCCCTGGCGCCCAGCGCCCCGGGGAGGACGGAGAGCCGCCGGGCGGCACTGGGGATCGCATACCGGGAGACGGACTCGCGGATCGGCGCGAGCACCAGCTCCCCGGCCTCCGCGAGGCTGCCGCCCAGGACCACCCTGCTGGGGTTCAGCAGGTTGCACAGGTTGGCCACGCCGCTGCCGACGTGCCGGCCGACGTCGGCGACGACCCGCCGGCAGCCCGGATCGCCCTCCCGCGCCAGCTGGACGACCTTCTCCATGGTCAGGTCCGGGCCGTGGCTCGACTGGAGCAGCGGCAGCACATAGCGGGCCGCGGTGAACGTCTCGAGGCAGCCCCGGTTGCCGCAGCGGCAGACGGGCCCCGACTCGTCCAGGGTGATATGCCCGATCTCGCCCGCCGTGCCGCCGGGGCCGCGGTAGATCTGGCCCTCTATGACGAGTCCGGCGCCGACACCGCTGGCGACCTTGATGTACGCGAGGTCCTTCACGCCGCGGCCGCTCCCCCAGACCAGCTCGCCCAGGGCGCCGAGGTTGGCGTCGTTGTCGACGTACACGGGCACGCCGAGCCGGCCGGCGAGTTCCCGGCTGGGGTTGATGCCGCTCCAGCCCGGCAGGATCGCCGTGGATCCCAGGCTGCCGGACTCCACGTCGATCGGGCCGGGCACGCCCAGACCGACCCCGACGATCTTGTCCGGGCCGATTCCGGTGGCCTCGATGAGCCGTTTGACCAGCAGCTCCGCCCGGTCGAAGCCCTGGGCGGAGGAGGCGTCCACATCGAGCGGCTCGGACTCCTCGGCGAGGACCTGGTGGGCCAGGTTGCCGATCGCCACCCGCAGGTGCGTATGCCCGAAGTCGACGCCGACGACAATGCCGGCGTCGCCGCTGAGCGAGACGCTGCGGGCCCGGCGGCCGCCCGCGGAGGTGGGGGTGACCTCGACGGTCCCGCCCTCCTTCAGCTCCCGGACGATGTTGGAGACGGTCGCGGCGGACAGGCCCGTGCTCCTCGCGATCTCGGCCTGGGTGAGCGAACCGGCCAGACGCACGGCGCGTACGACCCTCTCGAGATTGGCCCGATGCAGAGATGTCTGCGACCCCGGAGTCTCCATCGACTCACACACTCCTGCTCTTCACTCCAACATGTGAACTCCAAGGGGAGCCTTTCGGGCCGCTCTCCGTCAAGACCTGAGCGAAAGCCCGACCCATCCGAGGAAGCGCGCGCACCGCCCGCCGGGAGTGCCGGACGGACGGTACGAGAGCGGTGGCGGAGCGGCGGGGACTACTTCAGGGCGCCCGCCGTGAGGCCCGCGACGACCTGGCGCTGGAAGACGACGTACGCGGCGAGCACCGGCAGCATCGCCATCACCAGGCCCGCGAACAGGCCGGACCAGTCGCCCTTGTACCCCTGGCTGACGGCCAGCTGCACCAGCCCCTGGGAGAGCACCTTGTGCTCCGGATCGGTGTTGAGCACCGTCGGCAGCATGTACTGGTTCCACTGACCGAGGAAGTTGAAGATCCCGACACTGATCAGTCCGGGCTTGGCCATCGGCAGCATGACCTGGAAGAACGTCCGGGTGTGCGAGGCCCCGTCGATCAGCGCCGCCTCGGCCACCGAGGTCGGCAGCGTACGGAAGAAGGCGGTCAGGAAGAACACGGTGAACGGCAGGGAGTAGGCGATGTACACCAGGATCAGGCCGTGGACGGTGTTCAGGAGCTGAATGTTGTTCATGACGAAGAACAGCGGGACAAGCGCCAGCATGATCGGGAAGCTCATCCCCCCGATGAAGAGGAAGTAGAGGAAGCGGTTCCCGGGGAAGTCGAACCGGGCCAGGACGTACGCCGCCATCGAACCCAGCAGCAGAGTGCCCGCGAGCGAGCCGGCGACCACCAGGACGGTGTTCAGGAAGTAGTCGCTCATATGCGCCTGGCTCCAGGCACGCGACCAGTTCTCGAAGTGGAGCCGGTCCGGCGGCGACCACGGCGAGCTGAAGATCGCGTTGTCGTCCTTGAAGGACGTCATCACCGCCCACAGCAGCGGCATGACGACCATGAAGGCCCACAGGACCAGCACGCCATGCGAGAAGGCGTTCAGGACCCCGCCGCGGCCGCGCCTGCCGCCCTTCCCCGGCCCCGCGCCGGACAGGCCGGCCTTCACCTCCTGCGGCAGGGGTTCCGCGGTGCCGGCGGGAGAGGTCTGAGTCGTCCTCAAGTCAGTACTCCAGGCGCTCGCGGCGGCCCAGCCTCATCACGACGGCCGCGAAGGCCAGCGTGACGACGAGCAGGGCGACGCCGATCGTCGTCGCATAGGCCGCGGCGCCGTCGCGGAACGCCGACTGGTACACGTACAGCACCAGCACCGTGGTCGAGTAGTCGGGGCCGCCCGGCCCCGTGGTCATGATCTGCACCACCGCGAAGGACTCGGCGCCGAGCGCGAGGATGCCCATGTAGACCCAGCCGGACTGGATGGTGTCCCGCAGCAGCGGCAGGGTGATCCGGAAGAAGGTGGTGATCCGGCCCGCGCCGTCCAGCAGCGCCGCCTCGTAGAAGTCCCGGGGGATGGACGCCATGCCCGCCGAGAACAGGACGACGAAGAAGCCGACCGTGGACCAGACGAGGACCGCCATCACGCACCAGAGGGCGAGGTCCGGGTCACCGAGCCACAGCGGCTGGACGCCGCCGAGCCCGATCGCCCGCAGCCCGGAGTTGATCGCCCCGCTCTCCGGGTTGTACGCGAACTGGAAGAGCAGGGCGACGATCGCGATCGAGAGCACCTGCGGGAAGAAGTAGGCGACCTTGTAGAACGACGAGCCCCGCACCCCGGAGACCGCCGCGCCCCGGCGGGGCCGCCCGCCCACATTGATCATGAAGGCGAAGAACAGGGCGAGGCCGATCGTCAGCACCGGCAGCAGCAGCGCGAACAGCAGGCTGTGCCGGAGCGACGTCCAGAAGACGTCGTCGTCCCAGAGCCTGGCGTAGTTGTCGAGGCCGACCACGGAGAAGTCCGGGCTCAGACCGGTCCAGTCCGTGAAGGAGTAGTAGATGGACTGGACGAACGGCCAGACGACGAAGAGTGCGTACAGCCCCAGGGGGGCCGCCAGGAACCCCGCGATGAACCGGTACTTGCCGTGCTGCATGGTTACCGACCCCGAATCCTCAGGAGTGATCCGCCCGTGCTGCGTGCTCCCGGGGCGCGCCCCGGGAGCACGGGCCGCTCACCGGTGCTTGTCACCGGTGCTTGTACTTCCTGACGGACGGGTCCTGCGCGGCCCGGTCGGCGAAGCCCTGGATCCTGCTGACGGCCTCGGTCGGGGTGAGCCGCCCGGCCATCATCTCGCCGAGACCGGCGACGCCGATCTGCTCCTTCTGGAGTTTGACGTACCAGTCCTGGAGCCGCGGGTTGACGACGTTCTCGCCGGCCCTCTCCAGCGCGGCGACGCCCGACCTCAGACCCGGCGTCAGCCCGATCCCGTCGGTGCCGCCGTCGAACGCGGTCAGCGACTTGACCTGGCGGGTGAAGTTCCTCGAGGACTCCTCGCCGAGCATGATCCGAAGCTGCTCCATACCGCCCTCGACGTTCCTCGCCTTCGCCGGGACGATGAAGGGCTCGCCGCCGGAGGCCCAGAGGGTGCCGAAGGGCATCCTGTCCGAGGCGTCGAGCCCGGACGGCGCGGAGACGGTGAGGTCGAAGTCCTTCGGCATGGTGCCGGCCGCCTCGTTCTCCACCCAGGAGCCGTTGGGGATGAACAGCGCCCTGCCCTTGGTCCAGGCGGTCTGGGACTGGATGTGGTCCAGGCCGGGGGTGCCCCTGAGGACGTAGCCCTTCCGCTGGAGCTCGTAGTACGCCTCGAACGCGGCCTTGACGGCGGGGTGCTTCCAGGCGTTCGGCTCCAGGTTGTCGATGGACTCCAGGACCTCCCGGCCGCCGATCTTGGCGATGAACGGGTAGAGCGAGAACGGCAGGTAGTAGGGGTGCTTGCCGGCGTACGTCCAGCCCGCGATGCCCTGCCTCTTCGCCTTCTCGCACAGGGCGAGCATCTCGTCCCAGGTCTCGGGGTACTGCGCGTCGAGCCGGTCGAGCGCGGTGCGCGAGTACCAGACGCCGTAGACCGTGTAGGCGTAGTAGAGGATCCAGACCGGCGCTCCGTCGAACTGGCCCATCTCGACGATGCCGGGGCGCAGCGTGTCCCGGACCTTCCTGCCCGGGTCGTCGATCGAGGGCGCGTCCAGCAGCGGGGTGAGGTCGGCGAGCTGCTTCTTGCCGACGAGGACGCCCATGTCCATCTGCTCGGCACCGGAGTTGTCGATGAGGTCCGGCGGGGTGCCTCCGTTGAACCGGGGCTGAAGCTCGGACTGGATCTTCTGGGTGGCCCTGTGGGTGACCTCGGGGGCCTCGGGGAAGGCCGCGTTGTACTTCTTCTCCGCGTCGATGGCGTACTGCTGTCCGAAACCCCCGTCGAAGATGACGACTTCGAGGGCCGCGGTCTCGTTGACGCCGAGCGGGTTGGCCTTGGTGACCTCGCCCTTCTCGACCTTCGGGCCGCCGGCGCCGCCACCGCCGCCGGCACATGCGGACAGGAAGCCCGTCGCGGGGAGGGTGACCAGGCCGAGCGCCGCGGACCGCTTGATCAGGTCGCGGCGGCCGAGACCGCCGTTCGGGTGGCCGGAGGTGGATCCCATGCTCAGTCCTCGCCTTCTCCAGGACTCAGGCGGTGAGCCGGTCGCCCGTTCTTCCTGGGACGAAGGGCCCCGCCACCGCGGTCGATTGCTGAAGCTGGTCGTGCAGGGGTGGTTCCGTGGCTGTGGGAACGGACTGCCGTCCGGGCCGCAGACGATACTTCGCCTGCCCGTCCCCGGCCCTTCGCCGTGCCTTCCGGCGAGGCGGACGCCGACAGGTATAGTCCACTCCCCTCCGACGGAGCAAGATCGAAAACAGGGTCGCGCGGCAGTCTTTCCCGAGTTGAGACCTCGCGGGCGCGGGACACGGCGGGAACGTGCGCGAGAACACCTGGACACAGTAGGGCGGCGACAGGACGCCGGCGCGGGAGTCCAGCGGACGCGGCCGGATCCGAACCGACATGCCGTCAACACCCTTGACATCACTGGGCACTTGCCTCCCTACTGGTCCCTGCACAGCATCGCTGACAACGTTGTCCCTCTCTCATTGCCCCTCGTCGCCCCTCGTCGGCCCTCCGTCGCCTCTCACCGCCTCCCCTGCCCGCTGTGCCCGCTGCGCCCCGTCCCCCCGCCACCGCCTCGCCCCTCCCCCACCGCGCCGCACCGCACCCCACCGCACCGCACCGCACCGCACCGCACCGGCCGGTTCAGTTCCGGCCGGTTCAGTTCCGGCCCGGCCGCCGCTATGTGTAACGGCTCGTCACCACCTGTCCATGCCACCCCTTCCGGCGGGAGGAACCGCTTCCCATGCGGCAACGATCCAGCCCCAGGCATCCCCACGCCCGCACGGCCGCCCTGGTGGCGGCCGCTTCCCTGCTGGTGCTGACGGCGCAGTCGGCGGCCGTCGCCCTGCCCTCCCGGCCCCCGGCCCCCGCGGCGGAGTTCTCCAGCTCCTTCGAGGCCGACCAGCCCCAGCCCGATTGGCGCGACGCCGTCGACACCGGACCGGACGGAGCGAAGCGGTCCGAGGGCGTCGACGGCGGCTTCACCTCGGGCATCCCCGGCAATGTCACCGACAGGGTCACCGAACTGCGCGCCAGCGGCGAGAACACCGGCGCCGGCGAGACCAAGGAGAACCTGGTCGACCTCCAGCCGTCCACCAAATGGCTCACCTTCGAACCGGCCGGCTGGGTGGAGTTCGACACGGACGGCCCCGTCAAGGTCGTCACCTACGCACTGACCTCGGCCAACGACTTCGCCGAGCGCGACCCCAGGGACTGGACGCTCAAGGGCTCGGCGGACGGTGCGGACTGGACGGTCCTGGACACCCGCGAGGGCCAGGCCTTCGACGAGCGCTTCCAGACGAGGACGTACGGCATCGACGCGGCGAAGGCCGGGGAGTACGCGCGCTACCGCCTGGAGATCACCCGCAACAACGGAGCCCCGGACATCGTCCAGCTCGCCGACGTGCAGTTCTCCGACGGAAGCACCGGCAGCCCCGTACCGGAGGACATGCGCAGCCATGTCGACCGCGGTCCGGCGGGCTCCCCCACCGCGAAGGCCCGTGCGGGCTTCACCGGCACGCGCGCGCTGCGGTACGCGGGCACGCACCGGCCGGACGGCCGCGCGTACTCGTACAACAGGGTGTTCGACGTCGACACGGCCGTGCGCAGGGACACCGAGCTGTCGTACCGGGTCTTCCCGTCGATGGCCGAGACCGACCTCCGCTACCCGGCCACCAACGTGGCGGTCGACCTCGCCTTCACCGACGGCACCCATCTGAGCGACCTCCGGGCGGTGGACTCGCACGGCGGGCCGCTCACACCGCAGGGGCAGGGCGCCGCGAAACGGCTCTACGTCAACCAGTGGAACCATGTGGCGTCCCGGATCGGCTCGGTCGCCGCGGGGAAGACCGTGGACCGGATCCTGGTGGCGTACGACGCGCCCGAGGGCCCGGCGAAGTTCCAGGGGTGGGTCGACGACATCCGGATCGCCCCGAAGGCGCCCGAGAAGCGGCTCGCGCACCTCGCGGACTACGCCTCGACGGTGCGCGGCACCAACTCCAGCGGCGCGTTCTCGCGCGGCAACACCTTCCCGGCGACGGCCGTCCCGCACGGCTTCAACTTCTGGACACCGGTGACCAACGCCGGCTCGCTCAGCTGGCTGTACGAGTACGCCCGCGCCAACAACGCCGACAACCTGCCCACGGTGCAGGCGTTCAGCGCCAGCCACGAGCCGAGCCCGTGGATGGGCGACCGGCAGACCTTCCAGCTGATGCCGTCCGCCGCGAAGGGCACCCCGGACACCGGCCGTACCGCCCGCGCCCTGCCCTTCCGCCACGAGAAGGAGACCGCCCGGCCGCACTACTACGGCGTGACGTTCGAGAACGGGCTGAAGGCGGAGATCGCCCCCACCGACCACGCGGCGATGATGCGGTTCACCTATCCGGGCGATGACGCCTCGGTGCTCTTCGACAACGTCACGGAGCAGGCCGGGCTGACGCTCGACCCCGAGACCAGCTCCTTCACCGGCTACTCCGACGTCAGGAGCGGGCTGTCCACCGGCGCAACCCGGTTGTTCGTGTACGGCGTCTTCGACGCGCCCGTCACCTCCTCCTCGTCCCGGGGCGTCGCCGGCCATCTGCGGTTCGACGCGGGCGAGGACCGCACCGTGACACTGCGCATCGCCACCTCGCTGATCGGCGTCGACCAGGCCAGGAAGAACCTCGCGCAGGAGATCCCCGCGTCCGCGGCCTTCGGGCGGATCAGGGACCGGGCGCGCGACGCCTGGGACGCCCTGCTCGGCCGGGTCGAGGTCGAGGGCGCCACCCACGACCAGCTCGTGACCCTGTACTCCTCGCTCTACCGGCTGTACCTCTACCCGAACTCCGGCTTCGAGAAGGTCGACGGCAAGGACAGGTACGCCAGCCCCTTCTCGCCGCAGACCGGCCCGGACACCCCGACCCGTACCGGCGCGAAGATCGTCGACGGCCGGGTGTACGTCAACAACGGCTTCTGGGACACCTACCGCACGACCTGGCCCGCCTACTCCCTCCTCACCCCGGAGAAGGCGGGCGAACTGGTCGACGGGTTCGTCCAGCAGTACCGGGACGGCGGCTGGATCTCCCGGTGGTCCTCCCCCGGCTACGCCGACCTGATGACCGGCACCTCCTCCGACATCGCCTTCGCCGACGCCTATGTGAAGGGCGTCCGCGGCTTCGACGCTCAGGAGGCGTACGAGGCGGCGCTGAAGAACGCCACGGTGGCGCCGCCGCACCGGGGCGTGGGCCGCAAGGGCATGGAGACCTCCCCGTTCACCGGTTACGCCTCCACCGCCACTCACGAGGGCCTGTCGTGGTCGCTGGAGGGCTACCTCAACGACTACGGCCTGTCGAGGATGGCGGCGGCCCTCCACGCGAAAACGGGGAAGGCGCGCTACCAGGACGAGTCCGCCTACTTCCTGAACAGGGCCCGCAACTACGTGACGCTGTTCGACGGGAAGGCGGGCTTCTTCCAGGGCCGCGACGCGAAGGGCGCCTGGCGGGTCCCCTCGGACGCGTACGACCCCCGGGTCTGGGGCCACGACTACACCGAGACCAACGGCTGGGGCTATGCGTTCACCGCGCCGCAGGACAGCCGGGGACTGGCCAACCTGTACGGCGGCCGGCCGGGACTCGCCGGGAAGCTCGACACCTACTTCTCGACCCCGGAGACGGCGTCGCCGGAGTTCGTCGGCTCGTACGGCAGCGTCATCCACGAGATGACCGAGGCCCGTGACGTGCGGATGGGCATGTACGGCCACTCCAACCAGGTCGCCCACCACGTCGCCTACATGTACAACGCGGCCGCCCAGCCGTGGAAGACGCAGGAGAAGGTGCGCGAGGTCCTCTCCCGCCTCTACACCGGCAGCGAGATCGGGCAGGGCTACCACGGCGACGAGGACAACGGGGAGCAGTCGGCCTGGTTCCTCTTCTCCGCGCTCGGCTTCTATCCGCTGGTGATGGGCAGCGGGGAGTACGCGGTCGGCTCTCCGCTCTTCAGGAAGGCGACCGTCCACCTGGAGAACGGCCGGGAACTCGTGGTGAAGGCACCCCGGAACAGCGCCCGCAACATCTACGTCCAGGGCCTGAAGGTGAACGGCAAGCGCTGGAACTCCACCGCGCTCCCCCACGGGCTGCTGACGCGGGGCGGCACCCTGGAGTTCGACATGGGGCCGGAGCCGTCGCGCTGGGGCACGGGCAAGGGCGCCGCGCCCGTCTCGATCACCCGGGACGACAAGGTGCCCTCGCCCCGCCGGGACGCGATCAGCGGCCCGGGCGCGCTCTTCGACGACACCTCCGAGACCCAGGCGGCGCTTGGGGCGGCCGTGGACCTGCCGGTCACCGAGGTCACACGGGCCGTGCAGTACACGCTCACCTCGGCGGCGCACGACCAGGCCCCCGCGGAATGGGTGCTCCAGGGCTCCCGGGACGGCACGGCCTGGACCGATCTGGACCGGCGGTCAGGTGAGTCGTTCGCCTGGGACCGGCAGACACGGGCCTTCACCGTCGCCCGCCCCGGCGGCTACCGGGAGTACCGGCTGGTCCCCGCCGGGGGTGCGGTGAAGCCCGTGCTGGCGGAGGTCGAGCTGCTGTCCTGAGCGCTCCTCGCCCCCGTGTCCGGGCCGCGGTCCCTCCGGGGCCGCGGCCCGGGCGTGGGCCGGGGCGGGCCGGGGCGGGCCGGGCGCGGGTGCGAGGGGTGGCTGGACGTGGGCCCCGGGTGCGAGGGGTGGCTGGACGTGGGCTGGGCGTCTTGCCGGGCGGAAGGGGCGGGGCACCGACCCGCCGCAGGGGCCCGGCGTGAGCGCCCGGCGTGGGCCGCGGGTGCGAGGGGTGGCTGGACGTGGGCTGGGCGTGTTGCCGGGCGGAAGGGGCGGGGCACCGACCCGCCGCAGGGGCCCGGCGTGAGCGCCCGGCGTGAAGGGCCGGCGTGGGACGCGGGGATGCCGGGACACGGAGATGCCGGGACGCGGAGGTCCTCAGCCTCCTTGGGCGGGTGGCACCGCGGCCGTGAGCACGAGCGCTGCGGCCGACAGGGCCAGGAAGAGCAGCGGGCCCGCGATGTTGTGGAAGACGCGGGCGCGGACGTGGAACACCAGGGCACCGATGAAGAAGAGCACCAGCCCCGTGGCGGCGGCCGTGCCGACGGCGGTGAGACCGAGGAGGCCGAGCAGGAGCCCCAGGGCCGCCGCGCCCTTCAGCGCCCCGAGGGCGGGCAGCCAGGACGGCGGGACGCCGACCGCGGCGGCGTTGGCGACCACGAACCGCGCCCTCAGGAAGTTGGCGGCTGCCTCAACGGCGTTGGCCGCGATGGCGACGGCGGTGACGACTGCGTAGGCGGTGAACACGGGGACCTCTGTTCGGCTCGGCGGGCAAGGACGGGGACGGCGAGAGCAGGGGCCGGCCCTCGGACCGCGACCGCGACGGATGCCGGGAGACAAGTGCGCGGAGACAAGTGCGCGGTGACGGCCCTCGGTGTGCGGTACGGGGGCGGCCGCCGTGCGACACGTCCAGCCTGCCGAGCGGCCTGCGAAGCGTCCAATGCCCCTTTCCATAACCTGGCGGCATGGATGTGGACACCCGGTTGCTGCGCTCCTTCGTCGCGGTGGCGGAGGAGGGGAGCCTGACCCGCGCGGCGGAGCGGCTGTTCGTGTCGCAGCCCGCCCTGACCCGGCAGGTCCGGCAGCTGGAAACCCTGCTGGGCACGGTGCTGTTCACGCGTTCCCGGGCCGGTATGGCGCTCACCGAACCGGGCCGGGCCCTGGCGCGGCTGGTCCCGTCGCTGCTGGCGGACTGGGACGGGATACTGAGGGAGACCAAGAGCGCGGCGAGCCGGGCGGAGCGGGTACTGAGAGTGGGCTTCCTGGCCAGTGCGGCGAACGAGTCGACACCGGACATCATCGCGGAGTTCGCCCGGCGACGACCGGGCTGGCGGGTGGAGATGCGGCAGGCGGCCTGGTCGAACCCGAGCGCGGGACTCGCCGACGGGGACGTCGACGCAGCCCTGCTGCGGCTGCCGTTCCCCGGTCAGGGCGCGCTGCGCGTGGCGGAGCTGCTGGAGGAACCCCGGTGGGTGGCGCTCCCCTCCGGCCATCCGCTGGCCGCACGTGAAGGGCTGTCGTTCCATGAGCTGTGGGACGAGCCGTTCGTGGCCGCACCGCCGGAAACCGGTCCCTGGCGCGACTACTGGCTGGCGGCGGACGAGCGCGGTGGCCGGCCCGTGCGTATCGGCGCCGTCACCGACCAGCCGGACGACTGGCTCAGCGCGATCGCGAACGGCTACGGGGTCGCGCTCGCGCCTGAGTCGGCCGCCCGCTTCTACGCCCGGCCCGGGGTCGCCTACCGGCCGGTGAGCGGTGTCAGCCCCAGCCGGGTCGCGGTGGCCTGGGCTCCCGTGGACGACGGCAACCCCGTGGTGCGGGACTTCGTCGACTGCTGCCGCGAGGCGGTTGCCGGTCCGCGGTGACCCGTCGCCCCCCCGGGGGCCGGGTGGCCGAGCGGCCGGGGCCGGGGGACCGGATCCCGCGCCGCGCTCAGGGCCGGGGCCCGCTCGTCGCATGGTGCGGAGGGAGGGCGCGGACCGAAGCGTCCGGCGCGGAACGACGGTGCTCACCGGGTGCCCGGGCGCGGGCGGCCCCCGGCAGCGGACGGGGACCGTCAGAGCCCAGAGCCCAGGGACCGGACGGCGACGGCGACGGCGACGGCGACGGCGACGGCGACGGCGACGGCGACGGCGACGGCGACGGGCCGCAACCTCGCAGCGCGAATCGAGGTTGCGGCCCCTGGCAGACCGCGTGGGCGCCGTACCGCACGGGTATCGCCTGCGACCATGGTCACAGAGGGCGTGTCCCGCACCTTCGAGCGCGGGCGTCCCGCCCCCACTCACGAGACGCAGGGGCAGGGCGCTCGTTCACATCAGGTCAGGAACCGGCAAGTCCGCGAAGCACGTACTGAGACATGCTCCCGCTACACGGTAGTTCTGCAGGATTTCGAGGCGATGGCGTCTTGCGATGATCCTCGCATCAGATCGCCATAATGACCATTGTTTCCGGGTGCGGAGAGCGCATCCGGCCGGGTTTTCCTACCGCTGACGCAGCACCTCGACACGCGTAGCACGGCGAGTCAACGTGCTTCATTGGCGATTGCTGTCGGTGCGTCGCCATACTGCGCCAGGCAGGCTCTCGGACCAGTGCACGTCATGGGCGCGGAGCGCCAGACCGGACAGCTGGAGGGCCGCAGAAGCGGTACTCGACACCGGCGGAACAGGGCCCGGTCGCGCTCCTCTCGCGTTCGCGCTCACCCAATGCTGCAACGTGAGCCCGCTGGTCCGGTTCTCCCTGATCGTGACCGAGACGGACTGCTGGACCGGCATGGCACCGGCGATGCCGGTAGTCGCCGGATGCGCGCTCACCGACGATGTACGACGCTGCGAAGCGCGCCTACTTCGTCTCGTTCGGGTGGCTCGTGTGCACCTGCTCCAGGAAGACCGTGCGCTCGTGGACGTAGAACCAGATGTGCGCGGTGCCCTTCGCAGTCGGTTTGTGCTGCCACCGCTCATGGGTCGCGCCGCCACGCTCGATGACGCCGAGCTCACCCTTGAGCCGATAGTTCGTCGGCGTCGTGGACAGCGGCGTCCGCGTGAGGAAGTCCCAGGTCTCCGTCATGGGGTTGCGGATCGTCGCGACGAGGTCGCGCCATCCCTTCTGCGCGTCGGCCGTGGCGAAGCGGATCTCGTACTCGATCTTCTTTGGAGGACGAGGAACCAGCTCGCCCTTCTTGGCGGCCGCCACGGCTACGGACGCTCCACAGTCTCATCGCCATCAAGCCACTCCAGACCGGCGCTGCCGTTGCTGAGCCCGGCCGCAATGGCGGTGGCCGTCTCTTTCCAGGAGGTCAGCTCTGCGATCGCGAGGTGCGTCTGGTCGGTGGAGAACGATGCGCGCGCCGCATCGACGAGGTCCTGCGCGCAGGACTCCCGGTCGGCCGGCGACAGCGCAAGCATCCAAGGAAAGGCCTTGGACATGCGCTCGGCGAGCGAGCCGCGGTCGTCGAGGGTGACGGTGATGAGCTGCGCGGCAAAGTTCAGCAAGCGGGCACGACCCTCGGCCTCGCGCTGCGACATCAGGACCAGAGCCTCGCCGTCACGCCGGGTCACCGTCACGGGGTGGTCCTCGGCCTCGGCGAAGACCTCGGCGGAGTGCTTGCTCAGGTCCGAGGAGCGCCGAGTCGCCACGGGGAGGCCTGATGCGATGGTCATGGATCCATGGTATTCGGAACGTATTCGGAAATCTAGTGGAAACCGCGGAGTGCGTGCGCCAGACTCAACCTCTGGATGCGGGATGCCGGAGATCTTCGTCGTCGTAGGATGCGCAGCTCCGCTCCCGGAACAGCTCGCGTGCAATCATGCCCGCGGACGCGTCTGACCTGGGACCAGGGCTCTGAGATGGCCGCCCACCACGCCTTCAGCATCGCCACCGACGTCCCGGTCCACTTCTGCGACCCGGCCAGCCCCTGGCAGCGCGGCTCGAACGAGAACACGAACGGCCTGCTGCGGCAGTACTTCCCCAAGGGCACCGGCCTGTCCGTCCACACCCGCGAACATCTCGACGCCATCGCCGCCGAACTCAACGGCCGCCCACGCGAAACGCTCGGCTGGGAAACCTCAGCCGAGCGCCTGCATAGACTGCTCGCCGCCCAACACAAACGATCACGTGTTGCGACGCCCCCTAGAAACCGCCACCAGGTGCGGGGTTCTTCGTCTTCGTAGGATGCGCAGTTCCGCTCCGGGAACAGATCGCCTGCAATCGTGGTCGCAGGCGGCGTCTTCCGCCCCGTCGCGCGCGAGCGCCCCGCCCCCACTCGCGAGACGCAGGGGCAGGGCGCTCGTTCACATCAGGTCAGGAACCGGCAAGTCCGCGAAGCACGTACTGCATGATGCCGCCGTTCCGGTAGTAGTCCGCCTCTCCGGGGGTGTCGATGCGGACGACCGCGTCGAACTCCACGCCGGTGTCGGTGGTCACCTTGACCGTGCGCGGCGTCGTGCCCCCGTTGAGTTCGGTGACCCCGGCGATGGAGAAGGTCTCCTCACCGGTCAGGCCCAGGGACCCGGCCGACGTGCCCTCGGGGAACTGCAGCGGGAGGACGCCCATGCCGATGAGGTTCGAGCGGTGGATGCGCTCGTACGACTCGGCGATGACGGCCTTGACGCCGAGGAGCGCGGTGCCCTTGGCGGCCCAGTCGCGGGACGAGCCGGAGCCGTACTCCTTGCCGGCCAGGACGACCAGCGGGATGCCCTGCTCGATGTAGTTGCGGGAGGCGTCGTAGATGAACGACACCGGACCGCCGTCCCGGGTGAAGTCGCGGGTGTAGCCGCCCTCGGTGCCCGGCGCGATCTGGTTGCGCAGGCGGATGTTGGCGAACGTGCCGCGGATCATGACCTCGTGGTTGCCGCGGCGCGAGCCGTAGGAGTTGAAGTCGCGGCGCTCCACTCCGTGCTCGGTGAGGTACGTGCCCGCCGGGGTGTCGGCCTTGATGGCGCCGGCCGGGGAGATGTGGTCGGTGGTGACCGAGTCGCCCAGCTTGGCGAGGACGCGGGCGCCCGCGATGTCGGTGACCGGGGTGGTCTCCATCGTCATGCCCTCGAAGTACGGGGGCTTGCGGACGTAGGTCGACTCGGCGTCCCACTCGAAGGTGTCGCCGGTCGGGATGGGCAGCGCCTGCCACTGCGCGTCGCCGGCGAAGACGTCCTGGTAGGACTTGTTGAACATGTCCTCGCCGATGGCGTTGGCGACGACGTCGTTGACCTCGGCCTCGGAGGGCCAGATGTCCCTGAGGTAGACCGGGTTGCCCTCGGTGTCGGTGCCGAGCGCCTCGCGGGTGATGTCGACCTTCATGGAGCCCGCGATGGCGTAGGCGACGACCAGCGGCGGGGACGCCAGGTAGTTCATCTTGACGTCGGGGTTGATCCGGCCCTCGAAGTTGCGGTTGCCGGAGAGCACGGAGGTGACGGCCAGGTCGTGGTCGTTGACGGCCTTGGAGACCTCGTCCGGCAGCGGGCCGGAGTTGCCGATGCAGGTGGTGCATCCGTAGCCGACGAGGTTGAAGCCGACCTTGTCGAGGTACGGGGTCAGGCCCGCCTTGTCGAAGTAGTCGGTGACGACCTTGGAGCCCGGGGCGAGGGTGGTCTTGACCCAGGGCTTGCGGGTCAAGCCCTTCTCGACCGCCTTCTTGGCCACCAGTGCGGCGGCGACCATGACGTACGGGTTCGAGGTGTTGGTGCAGGAGGTGATCGCGGCGACGGTGACGGCGCCGTGGTCGATCTCGTACGTGGAGCCGTCGGGGGCGGTGACCGGGGTCGGCTTCGAGGGGGAGCCGTTCGGGGAGAGCGCCGGGGCGTCGGAGGCCGGGAAGGACTCCTTGCCCGCCTCTTCGACGTTGTCGACGTAGGCGCGGACGTCCTGCGCGAACTGCTCGGCGGCCTCGGCGAGGACGATGCGGTCCTGCGGGCGCTTCGGGCCGGCGATGGAGGGGACGACCGTGGAGAGGTCCAGCTCCAGCTTCTCGGAGAAGTCGGGCTCGGCGGCCGGGTCCAGCCACAGCCCCTGCTCCTTGGCGTACGCCTCGACCAGCGCGACCTGCTGCTCGCTGCGGCCGGTGAGCTTGAGGTAGTTCAGGGTCTCGTCGTCGATCGGGAAGATCGCGGCGGTGGAGCCGAACTCCGGCGACATGTTGCCGATGGTGGCGCGGTTCGCGAGGGAGGTGGCGGCGACGCCCTCGCCGTAGAACTCGACGAACTTGCCCACGACGCCGTGCGTGCGCAGCATCTCGGTGATCGTGAGGACCAGGTCGGTGGCGGTGGTGCCGGGGCGCAGCTCGCCGGTGAGCTTGAAGCCGACGACGCGCGGGATGAGCATCGAGACGGGCTGGCCGAGCATGGCGGCCTCGGCCTCGATGCCGCCGACGCCCCAGCCGAGCACGCCGAGGCCGTTGACCATGGTGGTGTGCGAGTCGGTGCCGACGAGGGTGTCGGGGTAGGCCTGGCCGCCGCGGACCATGACGGTGCGGGCCAGGTGCTCGATGTTCACCTGGTGGACGATGCCGGTGCCGGGCGGGACGACCTTGAACTCGTCGAACGCGGTCTGGCCCCAGCGCAGGAACTGGTAGCGCTCCCTGTTGCGGCCGTACTCCAGCTCCACGTTCTGGGCGAAGGCGTCCGGGGTGCCGAACCTGTCGGCGATGACGGA
Organism: Streptomyces spongiicola; assembly: GCF_003122365.1. Lineage (NCBI taxonomy): Bacteria > Bacillati > Actinomycetota > Actinomycetes > Kitasatosporales > Streptomycetaceae > Streptomyces > Streptomyces spongiicola. Next base: position 5,951,173 of record NZ_CP029254.1, on the reverse strand, counting down.
GTGGTCGATGACCAGCTCGGCGGGGGCGAGCGGGTTGATCTTCGCCGGGTCGCCGCCGAGCTCCTTGACGGCCTCGCGCATGGTGGCGAGGTCCACGACGCAGGGCACGCCGGTGAAGTCCTGCATGATCACGCGGGCCGGCGTGAACTGGATCTCCTGGCTCGGCTGCGCCTGCGAGTCCCAGCCGCCGAGCGCACGGATGTGGTCGGCGGTGATGTTCGCGCCGTCCTCGGTGCGGAGCAGGTTCTCCAGGAGGACCTTGAGGCTGTAGGGGAGGCGCGCGGAGCCCTCGACCTTGTCCAGCCTGAAGATCTCGTACGACTCGTCGCCCACGCGCAGCGTGCTGCGGGCGTCGAAGCTGTTCGCCGACACGACAGTCTCCTTCATCAATGTGCGCGTACCGACCGCATCCTGCCGCCTGCGACTCCACACCATCCGCTAAGGTAGGACTTAGTTAGGGCACCCTTACTCAGCGGTCCGGCGGAAGGTGGTTGCGGTTCGCCTTCTCCATATATCTCGATGTCGAGATAACTCTAATACATGACCGCCGACGGGTCATGTCCGGAGGTGGTTGATCTCTCGCAGCGAAGGTTGAGGATTCTCAGCGAAGGCTGGTGGCAGCTCGGTATTCTCAGCGAAGGTTGAGTGGCCGTTGCGGCCTGGCTGTCTGGGGAGACGGTGGGGGAAGCGTTACACGCGTACGGCGATCCCGTACTGAGGGCCTTCGAGCTGGACTTCTTCGATAGCGGCCGGCGGCGGCGTGTCGCGTTGGGTGCCGGGTGGAGCGTCAGGTTCGAGGATGTGGCGCCGGTACGTGGGTTCCGCTGGAACAAGGGTGCCCGCAGCTTCGCGGGCTGGTACTACGCGGTGACGACCGGCGGCCATGTGGGCTACGAGTCGTGGCTGGAGCGGGACCGGCTGATTCTGCTGGACTTCGCCCCGGACGTGGTGGGGATCGCCTCCCAGCCGTTCTGGCTGCACTGGCGCGAGGAGGGTGAGGGGCGGCGGCACGCGCCTGACTACTTCGTTCGGCTGGCCGACGGCCGGGCTCGGGTGGTCGATGTCCGTGCCGAGGATCAGGTCGATGAGCGAACCGCGGAGGCGTTCGCCGCGACCGAGCGGGCCTGTTCGGCGGTTGGCTGGGAGTTCGCGCACGTCGGTGTCCCGGATCCGGTGTTCATGGCGAATGTGCGGTGGCTGGCCCGCTATCGGCACGGGCGGTGCGGCCGTGATGCGGATGTCGCCGAGCGTCTGCTGGAGGTCTTCCGGCAGCCGGGCCCGCTGCGGGCGGGGGCCGAGGTGGCGGGGGACGTCCTGCGGGTTCTGCCGGTGCTGTTCCATCTGCTGTGGTCCGGGGCACTTCGGGCTGACCTCGGTGGGGATCTGCTGGGCAGTGGCACTGTGGTGCACACGTCGGATGGGACTGTCATCGGGCCGCCGCAGGAGGGCCGGGGACATGGTCTGTTGCGTCCGAGGCCGGGCACACGCGGTGAGGGGAGCCAGATGCGCAGGCTGTCGAGGCCGGCTGCGGTCGGGGTGGGTGACCGGGTGCGGTTCGCCGGGCGGGTGAGGGCGGTGCTCGCGGTGTCCGCCCGGGCAGTGACGCTGTCTGAGGAGGGCGGCTCGCCGCGGGAGGTTCCGCTGGCGGTGCTGCTGGGTGATGAGAGCTTCGAGGTGCTCGGCAGTCCGGTGCGGATGCCTTTGCCGCCGGTGTCGCTGTTGGAGGCGCTTCCGGAACGCGCGCGGGAGAAGGCCCTGTGGTGGGAGGGGCACATTCTGGAGGTTCTCCACGGCACAGACCCTGATGCGGGTGGGGATGACGGGCCGCGGCCTGAGTACGATCCGGCCCGTCATTCGCTGACCGCGCGCGAGCGAGCGAAGGCGGCCGAGCTGACGGCCGCCGGTTACCGGGTCAGTGTGAGTACGGTCGGCAACTTCCGGCGCCGCTATCAGGCTGAGGGGCTGCTGGGGCTGGCCGACCGTCGCCCGGTGCGCAAGCGGCCTCGCTTCGGGACGGTCGACGACGCGGTGGTCGAGGCCATGCGGAAGGCGATCAAGGAGGTTGAGGACGACTCCACCCGCACCGGGACCTACATCATCTGGCGGACCGGCGAGATCCTGCGGGAGGCGGCCGAGAGTGTCGGGTTGCCGTCGCAGGCGACGCTCTACCGGCTGCTGGCCAAGCTGTCGCAGGGCAATCCCGTCTCGGGGACGGCCCGCAACCGCCGCTCTCGCGCACATGGGGCGAAGGCGCCGTTCGGGCAGTGGACGGTGTTCGCGCCGGGCGAGGTGATGCAGATGGATTCCACCCCGCTGGACGTGCTGGTCCGCCTGGACGACGGAGTGGTCGGGAAGGTCGATCTCACCGGCGTGATCGACGTCGCGACCAGGACGGTGACGGCGGCGGTGCTGCGGCCCAGCACGAAGTCGGTCGACGCGAGCGTGCTGCTGGCCCGCACGCTCACGCCCGAGGTGATGCGGCCGGGCTGGGCGGACGCCCTGCGGATGTCACGCTCGGTGCTGCCCTATCGCCGGCTGCTGGACATCGACGAGCGGCTGGAGCACGCGGCGGCGAGGCCGGTGATCGTGCCGGAGATGATCGTCTGCGATCACGGCATGGTGTTCATCTCCCGCAACTTCAAGGCGTCCTGCCGCTTTCTGGAGATCGACTTCCAGCCTACGCACAAGGCGTCCCCGTTCCAGAAGGGGCACGTGGAGAAGATGCTGGACTCCGTCGGCATAGCCTTCGCGCAGTTCGTCGCCGGCTACACCGGCCGCAGCACCGACCACCGCGGCCGGAACCTGGACAAGCGGCCGCTGTGGTCCCTGCCGGAGTTGCAGGAGCTTCTGGACGAATGGATCGTCGCGAAGTGGCAGAACCGCGAGCACGACGGGCTGCGCGATCCGTTGCACCCGGGCCGGTCGTTCACGCCGAACGAGAAGTACGCCGCGCTGGTCGAGGCCTGCGGCTATGTCTCGGTCGCGCTCAGCGCCGAGGACTACATCGAGTTGCTGCCGTCCGTCTGGCGGGCGGTGAACGACTACGGCATCAAGATCAAGCGCCGCACCTACGATGGCCCCGGTCTGATCCGGCGCCAGCACTCCGGCATGACGGAGAAGAAGGGCCTGTGGGAGATCCACCACGACCCCTACGACATCTCTCGCATCTGGGTACGCAACCACCACGGCGACGGCGAGTGGATCGAAGCCACGTGGAAGCACCTGCGCCACACCCCGGTCCCCTTCGGTGAGCTGGCCTGGGACCACGCCGCCCGGGGCCTGCCCGAGGGCACCGAGGCGGAGATCGCTCAGGCCGCCGCCGCCCTGCTGACCCGCGCCCACGCCGGTCCTGAGGACGCGCAGGCCAAGCCGAAGAAGCGCACCCGCCGCGACAAACAGGTCATCGCCCGCACCAAGGCCGCCCCGCCCGTCCCGATACCTCCGCGGGCACCGCGCACCGCGCCGGAGTCCGAACCCGAGCCGCCGCAGGCGGAGGAGGAAGAACCGCTGGCCAAGGTGATCCCGCTGGGCCTGTTCGATCCGCTCGCCGACCCCTGGAAGAAGCGATGACACAACCGCACAGCCTGCTCAGCCCGTCCGCCGACGGCCCGGACGAGCCGGACCTGCATCTGACGACCCTGCCGGGCTGGCGGGCCTTCGTCGCGGACCAGCCCCTCATACCCCACCTGCTGAGCGACGCCGAACGCGCGGAACTCAGCCCTGCCGAGCTCACCCGCTACGACGAGGACCGGATCGACCACCACACCCGGCTGCTGGTGGTGGCGACCTCGGTCGTCCAGCACACGGTCACCACCGGGCGCCGTCTGGTGCTGCTGAACCGGCACGCGGTCAGCGCCCGCCGCGGGCTGATCGTCTCCGGCCCGGCCGGCACGGGCAAGACCACCGCGATCACCCAGCTCGGACGCTCGCACGAACTCCTCGACCGGGCCCGTCATCCCGGCGTCGGCGACCGAATCCCGGTCGTCTACATCACCGTCCCGCCGGCCGCGACGCCGCGGATGGTGGCGGTGGAGTTCGCCCGGTTCCTCGGCCTGCCCATCCGCACCCGTTCGAACATCACCGACATCCTGGAGTCCGTCTGCGGCGTGCTGACCGACGCCCGGGTCGGCCTGGTCCTCGTCGACGAACTGCACAACATCTCGCTGGCGACCAGGTCGGGAGCCGAGGTCGCCGATACGCTGAAGTACTTCTCCGAGCGCATCCCGGCGACGTTCGTCTATGCCGGGATCAACGTCGAACGCGAGGGCCTGTTCGACGGCACCCGCGGACAGCAGATCGCCGGACGCTTCACCCTGATCCCCACCGCCCCGCTGCCCTACAACACCGAATGGCAGGGCCTGCTCGCCACCCTGGAGGAATCCCTCCGCCTCCACAACCACAAGCCCGGCACCCTCACCGACCTGGACCGATACCTCCACGACCGCACCGACGGCATGATCGGCTCACTCTCCCACCTCATCCGCGGCGCCGCCCTGGACGCGGTCCTGACCGGCAGCGAGGAGATCACCAAGAAGAGCCTGGAGGCGATTCCGCTCGACCACAGCTCCGAGTCATGACCGGCCGGCCGACAGGGCACCAGCGCGCTGACGCGCAGTCGCTGACCCCGCCACCGATGCCGGTCCGTCCACACCTGGGCGAGAACACCGAGAACTACATCCGCCGCCTGGCCCGGGCCAACCACCTCAAGCCCAGCGTCCTGCACAGCGTCGCCTGCGGCCCGCCGAACTGGACCGGCAAACCGCGCCTGGACCGGCTCGCCGTCCTCGCCGGCCGACCGGCCGACCACCTGCAGCGGGCTCTGACCGACAGCTCCACCCCACGTCGGCGCACGACCGTCACAGGCCGGTACGAAACCCTGCCCAAGGGCATCTACCTGCTCTATCGCGCGATCCGCCAGGACGCCGAGAACGGCATGTCCCCGCGCCGACTCGCGGAACGGCACGGCGTCAGCCGGCGCGTCGTCCGCCAGGCCCTGACCGCGTCGCTCCCTCCCGCCCGCCAACGGCCCAACCGCTACCGCAAGACGCCGGTCATCGCCTCCGTCCGTCACCTGGTGAACCCGATGATCAGCACGGACATGAGCGCGAAGGACATCTGGACAGCGCTGATGGACGACCACGGCGTCTCGATCTCCTTCTCCACCCTCAACGCCTACGTCCGCAACCAGCGAACCGGCTACCGCTCGCCCACCCCGCCGATCTGCTGACATGACCGGACACGATGCCCAGCCCGAGCCCACCCGCCCAGCTCCCCGGCAGGTCCGGCCCGTCGCCGGTGAGGGCCTGAATTCCTTCCTCGAGCGCCTCGCCGCCGCCAACCATCTCAAGGTTCGGCACCTGCGGGCCTACCTCCAGGACCCGCCGTCGTCACGACGGGTGTCCTGGACACGTCTGGCCGCCGTGGCCGGTCGTGACCCTTCCGCCCTGCGGGAAATCCTCGAGGGCGCTCGGTGCGTTGAGTGCGGTTCCCTCATGTTCCTCCGTGCGGGCGGCAGCTCACGGCGGACCTGCTCGCACGCGTGCCGGCAGAAGGCCTACCGAAGGCGGAACCCGAGACCACGCGATGAACGCGAGGTGCTCTGTCAGGTTTGCGGCAAGAAGGTGACCGTCTCCGTCCACGAAGAGGCACGCCGCTGGTGTTCACAGCGCTGCCGTCAAAGGGCATACCGCCAACGCCGGAGCGAGAGAGTCGAGGAGATAGCTCTCCCGGAACCGAGCTGCGGCGTCTGCGACACCTCGCTCGGACCCGGCAGTCGAAGACGCTGGTGCTCAAGACGGTGCAGCCACCAGGCATACACACGCCGACGGCTCGAAAGAGGCGAACCTCCCCGGCCTTCGCCACCCCCTGATGCCCCGCCCCGGCTGCAACCGACAGCCTGCGCAGCATGCGCTGGCCCCCTCAAACCGGGCCACAACAACCAGATACGCCTGACGTGCTCAAACTCCTGCCGCAACAAGCTCTACGGGCTCCGCAAGAAGGCGCGACTCCAACAGGTCCCCGACCCCGTCGAAGGTCGGCAGTGGCACAGCGAGGAGGACCAAGGCGATCAGGCGATTCCCCGCCCCACAGCGGCAAAGTAGTGACTCAAAGCGTCATGGGTGTCCGGAGTGAACAGGTTCTCCCGCATCGACCGGAAGAGCTCGGACTCCGACAGCCAGCCGTGCCACATCACCTCATCCGGGTCAGGATTCGGATCGTCGAACAGGACAGCCTCGTGCACGGCAAGCCAATGGGGACTGAGCCCGCTACGGTTCAAGAACTTCACGATGAAGCGGACTGGCGCTCGAACGCCTAGTTCCTCTGCCAGTTCGCGCGCTGCAGCTTCCTCATAGGACTCCCCCTCGGCAACAGCACCGCCGGACGCTACCTCGTAGTGCCCGGGGAACCGAGCGACGTGCTCGGACCGACGTTGCACGAGGATCCGACCTTCCCGGTCCCGGCACACCGTCACGGCGATCCGATGCAACCAGCCATGGCGAACGGCCTCACCCCGGCCGACCACCGCCAAGACCTGGTCTTGTTCGTCAACACGCTCGACCATCTCATCCACGAACCCCGCAGAAGGCTGCCGAGGCACGGCCACAGAGGCGGATACCTGCTGCCGATTGAGCTTCTCCATGACTCGGTCGCGGAGAAGCTCGTACTCTTCACGGAGCCTGCGCCACTCGGTCACGGGCGGGCGGGGAATGACGATGCCGCCAGTGACAGTCTCCTCCGGCCCGAACTGCTCGCGGGTGAGATCGACCTCAATGCCCATGCCCAGGCGGTTCCACCAGTGGTAGTCCACACGCTCTCCGTTGACGTGGACCTCCCCGCGGATCAGCTCCCCTCCCAGCAGGTCATTGAGCACCATGGCGGTCACCCCGCACTGGTCCCGAGCCGGATTCTCCTCGGTCCAGCGCGACCGGAACTCAGGAGTGCACGTCTCGGCACTCCAACTGCTGCGAACGGCTCTTTCGATGTCGGAAAGAAGCAATGGCGTCATGCCCGTGATCCTGCCTGCAAGCACTGACAACGGCCGGAGGCTCTGCCTCGCAAGGCCATCCGCTCAATCTTCGGTGAGAAACGCTTAACCTTCACTGCGACAGGTCAGTGGTGTCCGCTTGTCCGCTGCCATCCATTCGAGGCGTGTGACGGCCACCGCGGTCGTTCCGGCCACCCTGCCGGCGCACCCGGTCACAGAACGAGACGTGCCGGGGGTACCGGGTGGCCGCACCGGTCGGGGCCGATCTCGCGGAGCCGTACGTCGAGCCGTCGCACACGGATGCGGCACGGAAGTGCCGGCCGCGTCCGCTGCCGGACCGCGTGACGGCACGGTTCGAGGACGTGGCCGCGGTGCGGCCGCTTCGCCGGTCGCGTGGTGAGCATCATTTCTCGGACCGGTACCGGGCGGCACGTCTGTTTCGAGTCGCGGCCGGAGCGGGACCGGCTTGCACTGACGGACTTCGATCCCGGGGTGGCGGGGGGCGCCTCGCAGCCGTTCCGGCCGCACCTGCACGACGGCGAGCGTGAGCGTCGGCACACACCGGACTACTTCATACGCCGCACGGATGGCTCGGCGGTGGTCGTCGACATCCGTACCGATGAACGGATCCGGCGACCTCACTTCGGCGACTCCAGAATGCGGTCGAGTGTCCGGCGCCCCATGCTGCTCATCGCCGGATTGCTCTCGACGTAGTACCAGACAAGGCCCATCGCCTGTTCGAAGGCCCATGCCTTGCCGCGCTCCCACTCCAGATCGTCACTGGCCGGTGTCCGCCGGAGCACTTCTCGCGGGCCCGGCCGCAGCAGGTGCCAGGCGCCGACCAGATCCAGCGCGGGGAAGGCCGGACCGAAGCCGCCGGTGTCGAGCACCCCGCCGAGCCGGTCTCCCGTGACCAGTACGTTGCCGGGAATCAAGTCGCCATGGCTCATCACGTCGGGAGCCGTGCGCGGCAACTCTCGAAGGTGGGTCCACAGCCGGCGCAGCCGGGGCACGTCGAGCAGCCCCTCGCTCTCCTCGAAGCACTTCGCCATCCAGTCGTCGTGGTGAGCGAGAACGCCGCCACGGTTCTCGCCGCCGAAACGCCGCCCCCGCGTCCCGGCGTCCCGCAGGGCCGCGATGAAGGCCGCAAGATCCCGGGCGAAAGCGTCCGACCCACTCGGGTCGGCATCGACGGCGACCGTCCCCGGCAGCCATGTCTGGACCGACCACGGCATGGGACAACCCGCACCAGGCGTTCCCAAGGCGACAGGTTCCGGAACGGGGAACCGAGACACCCGTGCCGGCTCCGCGCTCGCCCGGGCTTCCCGTTCCAGAACCGCCAGCGCCTGCGCGGCATCGGTCAGCCGCAGCGGAAGACGCGCGGAGAGGTCGTCCCCGATGCGGAAGACGGCGTGGACCGTCCCGGTAGACGACAGGAGTCGGACCGCCTTGCCAGTCCACTGCGGGAACTGATCCCGGACCGAGGTCGCAACGATGTCGGTGGTCACGTCCACTTGGTCACCGTGCATGGTCAGTCTCGGGGGCCCTTCCACTGGTCCGGTTCGACAACGACGGAAGCAGTCCAGATCAACGGAGCAGGGCCCGCCCACGGCGGCAGCCCAGGGCGCAACCGCGGCGCGGGAGCCGGGGCCGTCCGGGGCGGTGGCCGGGGACGGCCGGGGAGCAGGGGCGGAGTGGCCGGGGGCGACCGGGGAGCAGGGGCGGGGTGGCCACGGGAACGCATGACCACCGGAACGCCGCCGAGACCACCGTCCGGCCGCGCGCGACCCGGAGCGGGCGATGCGGCACCCATCGTGCCCCCGAACGGCCTAGCCCGGTTTGCCCGAGTTGGCCAGGTGATGGAGCATCAAGACCAGGTATCACCCGTTTGGTCCACCCCAATGGAAGCCTCATCTCATATCTGAGATAGCCTTCCCCCATGGCAGACGACTACCTCGTACGCATCGGCAAGCTCATCCGTGACGCCCGTCAACATCGTGGCTGGACGCAGTCGCAGCTCGCCGACGCACTCGGCACCAGCCAGAGCGCCGTCAACCGCATCGAGCGCGGCAATCAGAACATCAGCCTTGAGATGATCGCCCGGATCGGAGAGGCGCTCGACAGCGAGATCGTGTCACTCGGCTACGCCGGTCCCATGCATCTGCGGGTCGTCGGCAGGCGCCGCCTCTCCGGTGCCATCGACGTCAAGACGAGCAAGAACGCCTGCGTCGCACTGCTCTGCGGGTCACTGCTGAACAAGGGCCGCACCGTACTGCGCCGGGTCGCGCGCATCGAGGAGGTCTACCGGCTGCTGGAGGTGCTGCACTCCATCGGCGTCCGCACCCGCTGGATCAACGACGGCACCGACCTCGAGATCGTCCCCCCGGCCCGGCTCGACATGGACGCCATCGACGCGGAGGCCGCGCGCCGGACCCGCTCGATCATCATGTTCCTCGGCCCGCTGCTGCACCGGATGGACCGCTTCCGCCTGCCGTACGCCGGAGGCTGCGACCTCGGCACCCGCACCATCGAGCCGCACATGATCGCGCTGCGCCGCTTCGGCCTGGACATCACCGCGACGGAAGGCCTCTACCACGCGGCCGTCGAGCGCTCGGTCGCCCCCGACCGCCCGATCGTGCTGACCGAGCGCGGCGACACGGTGACCGAGAACGCGCTGCTGGCCGCCGCCCGCCACGACGGCATCACCGTGATCCGCAACGCCTCCTCCAACTACATGGTCCAGGACCTGTGCTTCTTCCTGGAGGCCCTGGGCGTACGGGTCGACGGCATCGGCACGACCACGCTGACCGTCCACGGCGTACCCGAGATCGACGTGGACGTCGACTACTCCCCCTCCGAGGACCCGGTCGAGGCGATGAGCCTGATCGCGGCCGCCGTCGTCACCGAGTCGCAGCTGACGATCCGCCGGGTGCCGATCGAGTTCCTGGAGATCGAACTCGCGGTGCTGGAGGAGATGGGCCTCGACCACGACCGCACCCCCGAGTACACCGCCGACAACGGACGGACCCGGCTGGTGGACCTGACCGTCCGGCCCTCCAAGCTGGAGGCGCCGATCGACAAGATCCACCCGATGCCCTTCCCCGGCCTCAACATCGACAACGTGCCGTTCTTCGCGGCGATCGCGGCCGTGGCCCAGGGGCAGACCCTCATCCACGACTGGGTCTACGACAACCGCGCCATCTACCTCACCGACCTCAACCGCCTCGGCGGCCGGCTCCAGCTCCTCGACCCGCACCGCGTCCTCGTCGAGGGCCCCACCCGCTGGCGGGCCGCCGAGATGATGTGCCCGCCGGCGCTGCGTCCGGCCGTGGTGGTCCTGCTCGCGATGATGGCGGCCGAGGGCACCTCGGTGCTGCGCAACGTCTATGTCATCAACCGCGGTTACGAGGAGCTGGCGGAGCGCCTCAACTCGGTCGGCGCGCAGATCGAGATCTTCCGCGACATCTGAAAGCCGTCGGAATCAACGCCGTTACACCCCTCCTGATCTGCATTCATGCGAGCCAGGAGGGGGTTCGGCTTCGCCTGTGGGACTGCTCAGGGACTCTTGGGCCGAGTCAGGAGGCTGTCGGCCTCAGGGGCTGGGGGACGGATTGCCCGGCACTACACACGTGATGGGCCACAGGCAGGGCGTCGGCCTGAACAACGTATGGACGAGGAGAAGGGGGGCCGGGTGGTCGACTCACTGCCTTACGGTCACACTCATGCACCCTCCACGAGCCCATCTCACTGCGGAAGCAAGCTCGCGCATCATGAACCTTGCCGCTGCCCTGCAGTCACGATGGAGGCGTGTCCCCCACGGGTGCGGGTACGCGCAGTGCGGGAGCGCGTTTCCCTTCCCCGTGCTCAGGTGTCCAGATGGTCCACGAAGATACCGATGAGGATGCGACCGCTGAGGCGGGGTTCGGGGAGACTGAAGTGGACGCGGTTGCGGTGCCGTTCCTTCTTGCCGTGCCACTCGCAGCGGTAGGTCTCGCCCTCGTGGTCGACGTCGCGCTGCTTCATGATTCCGGGCTTGGAGCGAGTGTTGGGGCTCTCGGGGGACAGGTCCAGGCCGAAACGACCCAGTTCGGCCTGCACCTGATGCGGCTGCCCCGAGTGCAGGGCCAGGGCCTCGGCGAAGTGGTCGTGCACCACACCCAGGAGCCGCACGACCCAGTCACGCATCTCCGCGTAGGAGCCGTCGAATTTGCGGAAGGAGAGGGAGTCTGCGAAGACCAGTTCCGGGAAGCTCCGGCGGGCACGGTCGAAGAAGCCCTGCTCCGCTATGTCCTCCCGCCTGAAAAGAGAACGCCAGAACTCGGACAGCGCGGGCGCCTCGACGAGGTGGAAGACATCCTCGGCCACCGGCTCGTCGGTCGTCCCGTCGCTCGCGGAGAGCGGGAGCCAGCCGCGGCGGTCCCGGACGGGGAAGACCAGGCAGGCAACGTGGTGCCTCCGCCGCGTCCGCCACCAGGCGTAGCAGAGGGACCAGGCAAGGTCATGGGCGGTGCCCGCCACTTCGACCCGGTCGGGCAGGCCGGGAAGATCCGTGTCCCAGGTGGGGCAGCGGTCCATGAGACGGACCATTCTCAGTCGCGCGTCACGTCCGGCGCGCGGCGTCTCCCCCTCGTACAGGACGTCGTAGAGCTTCCGGTCGTCCGCGCACTCCGCCTCCACCCACCACGGCGAGACGGCGACCGGATGCTGTTCGGATAACTCCTCCAGGGTGTCGCTGAAATCGTCCAGCAGGTCGGTCAACCGCTCCTCCGTCAGCCCCCTGAAGTCGAAGGACGACTCGTCCACGACGATCCGGTAGGACTCACCGTTCCCTGCGCCTGGCACGCGCCAGCCTCCCCAAGTCCTGTTCGATCTGGTCGAAGAAGCCTCGCGGCCACTCGGTCAGTTCGCCCTTCGCGGTGAACTCGATGGGCACGGAACCGGCTTCCTCCTCGCCGAAGTAGTGCACGATCGCGTCCTCGGGCCGCAGGATCCGTTCCTCCGCCACGGCCAGTCGCGCCCCGTTGAGGACGTGGTCGCTGTGCGTCTCTACGACCACCTGCGCGCCGGCCCCGGCGACCCGGGCGAGGAAGCCGCCCAGCTTGGACTGGCCGCCGGGGTGGAGATGCGCCTCCGGGTTCTCGACGATCAGCAGGTCCCCCGGACCGGTGAGAAGGCCGGCGACGATCACGGGCAGGGCGTAGGAGAATCCGAAGCCCATGTTGGCCGGGCGGATCGGCTCGCTCAGCAGGCCCGGTTCCTGGAAGCGGATGGTGCTCGCCGTGATGCCGGGCGGCCACTGTGCGGTGATCTTAATGGGGCGGATGATGTCGGAGGCCCAGGTTTCCACCTGCGTACGCAGGGTGGTGACGTTGTGGGTGTTACGGGTCGTCGGGTGGAGCAAGGGCTCACCCACCACCCGGGTCTCGTGCAGGGCGAGTACCTGCGCGGTGTACTCCCCCCGCACGCCGACTCCGAGCAGGTCGGGATGCTCCGCAGAGACGCCCAGCTGGTCGCGGGGGCCGAGGCGCTCGGCGCACAGGTAGGTGAACGCGCTGCCCCTGCCGCACAGTTCCGCGGGCGGGGACTCGCTGTTCTCGGCCACCCTCAGGTAGAGGGCCTGCTCGTCGGGGACCGTGAAGCGGTGCAGGCCGGGTACCTCGGCTCCGTCGCCCGCGATCTCGATCTCGATGGTGGAGTCGGGGGCGTCCGGGTGCAGCACCTCGTGTGCTTCGCCCAGGGCGAGTCCGTAGGGGCCATTGAGCTGGACCACTCGACCGGCCGGCGCGTCCGCGAGCTGGCGGGCCAGCAGCAGGCTCTGGACGGTGGTGCTCTTCCCCGTTCCGTTGAGTCCGGTGAGCACGGTGAGGGGGCGCAGGGCGAAGGAGGCGTCGGCGAAGCGTTTGAAGTACCGGACGCGCAGGGAGGTGATCACCCACCGGCCTCCGTGACCTGGGCGGTGACATCGAAACGGAGCATCACCCGGCGGACGTCGCCCGTGGAGGAGGTGATGGCCTCCAGGTACGGGTAGTCGTTCGTCATCAGGAAGCGTGCGGCCTCAACGATCGCTTCGCGGCGCTGTTCGAGGTCCGTGGCCTCGTACCGGGCGAGGGCGATCGACCATGCCTCGAAGAGCGCCCGGTTGATCGGGTTCCGGCCGGACAACTCGAGCGGCCACTTGCGGAACGCCTGATCGCCGAAGACCAAGCGGGCGTTCACCATGGCCTTGCGGAAATCGGCCATGAGCGCGTCGACCGTGGCGTCCCCCTCCTCCGTACGGTCCAGCACCGTGGTGGTGTGCTGGAGGAAGGGGTCCATCGCGGCGTACTTCGCGTAACCCTTCGTACCCATCAACCAGAAAGCGGCGAAACGCAGGGCCATCTCCCGGTCGTTCATCCGGATGTGGCCGCCCATGTTGTCGGTCGCCGCGTTGAACTCCGCCGTGGAGGTCATCTCCCGCAGGACGGTCCGACTGCGGCCTTTGCTCATGCAGTGCCGGATCTCCTGCGCGTTCAGGGGCGTGCCGCCCGTGTTGATGCGCTTGAAGATGTCGTACATGACGTCCGGCGGAGTCGTCGGGTCGATGACGTTGGTGACGATCTGGGTGTTGTAGATGCGCCGCTTCCACGGAGCGGGGAGGTCCTCGAAACGCTTTCCCTCCACCGTGCCCTGCAGGTACTCGAGTCCCTTGAGCGGGAACCCTCGTTCCTCTCCCCCGCGTACGAAGTCGTGGATGGTCGACAGGCGCTGGAGGCCGTCGACCACGCGCATGAGCCCGTCGGTGTCCTCGGCGAAGTAGAAGGCGGGGAGCGGGATCTGCAGGAGCACGGATTCGATGAGCCGCGACTTCTGCCTGGGTTTCCACACCCGGCCGCGCTGGAAGTCCGGGGCCAGCTCCAGCGATCCGTCCTCGATCATGTCCAGGGCGTTGCGCAGCGAGAACTGCTTGGTGTTGACCCGGATCTGCTCCGGGTTCCACGGCCTGTCGATCTCCGGGGGCGCGTCCTCGGCCTCGGTCTCCGCCTCGACCCCGGTGCCCGTGTCGAGGAAGTGCTCCTCCGTGATCTTCGGCGGCTGGGGGGTGTCCGGGGTCGTCATGAGGGGATCGTATCCGGGCGACCGGCAGCCGAGGGCCTCCCTTGTCCGGGCCGGACCGGGGATCCGTCCGACCTGCCTCACTCCCTCACTCGCCACCCACCACCGTGTCCCCGTCGAACCGCAGCGACGTGATCCGCGACTCGCCGACCCACTCCCGGAGGGTGTCCAGTGAGGCGGGCTGGAGTTTCGTGGTGAAGAGGATGGCCAGGTGCTCTCTGGCTCGTGAGCATGCCACGTAGAAGAGGTTGCGTGCCCTGATGAACGCCTCCAGTTCCTTGTCCACCAGTTCGTCGCGCCGGGAGAAGTTGGCCAGCATCTCGGGGATCTGGAAGCGGGAGTGTCCCTTGCTGACCACGGCGAGGACCCGGTTGAACTCCAGTCCCTTGACTCCGTGTTGTGTGGCGAAGGGCGTGCCGCCGCCGAGGTGTTCGTTCAACGCCAGCAACTCCGCGTACGGCACCTTGCGCAGTTGTTGGTACTCCTTCGTCCGGGCCGCGGCCCGGGCTTCGGCCTTGTCGTCACTCATAGCCTGCGGGTCGGTGCCGGATGGTGACACGGCCTTACGGTGACGCTCGCGTACCTTCCCCAGGCCGTCGAAGAGCTGCTGCTCAAGACAGAGGTCGAGGACGTCGCCGACCGTGCCCGTCTTACGGGCCTCCCCCAGTTTCGTCAGGAACACCATCCATTCCTGCTTGTCAGCCGACGAGTTGATGGGTGGACGACCACGTGGGTCGAGTGCGTCGAACATCGCGCCGTAGCGCTTGTTCCGGTGGTGGAGCAGTGCCGGTTCCAGCGTATCCATGAAGAAGGCCATGGCGTGGTCCTCCTTCTTCACGTAGGAATCGTTGCGTCGAAATGCCCCGTGAAGCTTCTGATAGCCCAGCTCGCCGGCGATCGTCTCGTGCGTGAGCATGAGGATCTTCGTGCTGGGCTCTTCCGCTCCCCCCTGCTCATCGGGCCCGGATGCCCCGGTGCTCCAGAACCGGTCGCGGACGTCGTCAAGTACCCACCTCCGGGCTGCGTGGGCCGCGTTCCAGCCGATTTGGCCCTTCCGGTGGTGGGTGAGCCTCGTCCCGGCCCACTCGTTGGTGTGATAGATGGCGACGGTGCCCTCGCCCGCTTCTGGCGCCGTGGTCTGTGTCAGTTCGGGACGCATCGTGTTCAGGAAATTCACGACGGCGCGCTGCGAACGGCGGTTGCGCCGTCTGAAGACCTGTACCGGGCGTGTGTCCTCGAGTGCCCCGCACGCGTTCTCGTAGATCTGCTGCCAGTGGTCCCCGAAGAAGCCGCACAGGGGGCCGCGCGAGGTGGCCTCATCGTCCGGAGCTCCCAGCATGGCCTCCGCCAGGCCGTCGGGGGTGTCCTGGTACTCGTCCACGAAGACGATCGGGAACCGGTCGGCGGCCAGGGCCCGGAATTTGGGAAGAGCGAAGAACGCCCTCGCGAGGACAGGCAGGTCGTTGTGCCCCAGCCGCACCTGACGGGTGTCGTGGTCCACTTTCTGGAAGCCGGTGCTGTACTCGACGGTGTAGCCGTCCAGCGAGGTACGGCCCTCCATCTTCGACGGCATGAGGTCCAGCTCGACGATGTGGCGTAGCAGGTGCTTACGGAAAGGGGAGAGCAACTGCCACAGGAAGCCGTGGATGGTCTCGGCGAACACGTAAGGACTGCGGTCGGTACGGCTGATGATTTCGTCGCGGGCCACATTGGTGTAGGTGACGCACGCGACGCGCTGGTGGGGCCGCGGGAGGTAGCGGGCGCGGTCGGCCAGGATGCTCCGGAGCGCCTCGATCAGTGAGCTGGTCTTGCCCGCTCCGGCGCCGGCCTCCACCTTGAAGTGACGGCCCTCCCGGAGGGCCGTCAGGATCGTGCGCGTGACGTCTTCCGCCTCGGTCGTCACTCGTCGTCCGCCTTCGTCGCCGTCCCGTCCTGTGCCATGAGCCACTCGAGGCCGCGCCTGATGTACTTCGGGACCTCCCAGTCGCGCTCTCCGAGGACGTAGTCGAGGGCGAAGTCGACCTTGCTGCGCCTGCTCTCCACGCTGCTACGGGCCTGTTTCTCCAGTTCCCCGGCGGGAGCGTCACCTGCGGAGATGCCGAACAGGGACCGGTTGGCCAGTGCGAAGGCGTCCTCGAAGGTGCGGCCGCACGGACCGCCGGGCTTCTCCGGCACCTGGTAGGCGAGGCACATGCTGCCGCCGGAGATCGGTGGGTCCGTATCGGCCAGCTGCAGCAGCTCGGCCACCGTGATGTCGGCCATCTCGGGGGACCACGCCCTGATGGACTGGTTGGACGTGCGTCCGGATTCGGACACCAGACATTTGCGGCTCTTGGGCTCCCTGTCGTCGACGGAATCAAGATCCGTGATGATCAGGGCTGGAATCCCGAGGACCTTCAGCAGCGGATAGAACCTGTGGGCATGCGCCCCTCCGACCTCCATCAAGGTCACGTACTGGTGCTGGGGCGTCTCTCCGGACCTCCTCGCCGCCAGCTTCTCCTCCGCAGCCGGGACGAAGATACGCTCGCTGGCGCCCTCGACGAGGATAACCTTGTCCGCGAAGTAGAGGTCGGCCCGGGTGAGGGTCAGGTATTTGCGGAGAAACCTGTTGTCGCCGGTCACCTGGGACAGGTCCTTGATGACGGTGCGGGCCGCCCCCGGCTCGCTTCCGCTCTCCACGGTGTCCTCCTCCTTCCGGAAGTACCGGATGTCGGAGAAGTGTCCCCGGTTGGCCACGTGTGCCGAGTGGGTGGTCACCACGAACTGAGCGTTCCACCGGGGGCTGCTGTCGATTGCGGTGCCGCTCTCCTCGACCGCTCCCTCTTGCCCGGGCATCGTCGCTCTCATCTCCGCGTCGATCCGAGGGAACAGATTGACGGAGTACGTGAGTCGCTGGATGAACGCTTCCTGCATCTGCGGATGCAGATGGGCCTCCGGTTCCTCCAGGAAGACGAGATGGATCCCCGACTCCGGAGAGGTCGCCATGTGGTCGCGGTAGCAGGTGAAGAGCCTGAGCAGAATCATCACCAAGTTCCGCGTACCGAGGCCGTTGTACGACTCCGGGAACCGCACACCGGCCACTCCCGGATAGTGAATGCGCGCGAAGTTCCTGAGCAGCCTCTTGGAGTCCAGCCGGGCGGCCGTGACGAACTCCTGGTTGGCCAGACCCGGATAGCCGAATGCCTTCAACGTCGGCGCCACCCGTTCGCGGACCTCTTGGAGGCTGCTGTCGAGACTGCCGGAGGTGTCCACGAGTGTCCTGTCGATGTTCGCGGCGAGCTCCTCCAGCCACGTCGCGTTCTGACTCTTCTCCGCCGCGGTCAGCAGTTGCTCGAAGACCGCTCCGATTGGTGCGGCATGCCCGTCGCTCTCGTCGTCCAGCCCTCGCTGCGCCTCGACGAAGTCCACCCTCACCAGGGTGCGCACGTCCGCGAGGTCGACCGGTCGGACGTTCGCCTCATCGGTCGGGTCGACCGCCATCACCGACATCTCGAAGTGCTTCGGGATACCCCTGCCCAGCTGCTCAAGCGTGGCCGTGGCATCCGGTCCCACCGGCACGCCGCCGAAGAACTCCGTCAGGGCACCGTCCCCCAACGCGAAGGCGAACCTGATCACCACCTCGGAGCAGTCGGGGTCAAGGTCCACCACGAAGGGGGCCAGGGGTCCGTACTGGCCGCAGTCCTTGTCGTAGGCGATGTGGAGGGTGAGGGTGACTGCCGGAATCGTGTCGCGCGCCTGCTCCGCCTCACCCGAGGCGAAGAGGCGATGGGCGGCGAGGAACTCCTCATAGCAGTCGGCGGAGAAGTCCTCGATGCGCAGCCCGGCCTTCTTCCTCGCCACGAAGAATTCGAACAGTTTTGCCAGCGAGGTCTTTCCCGTGTTGTTGCGGCCGACGCACAGTGTCACCTTGTCCGTGAAGGAAAGCTCGGTTCTGCGGAGCAGCCGGAAGTTGCGGATGACCGCTTTGGTGAGCCGAGGCGGCACCGGGGCCACGGGCCCCTGTGGTTCGGCGGAGCCGTCTCGCGGTCCTGGGATGACAAGCGGTGCACTGCTCTGGATCATCGCGGCTCCTTGCTGCGCTCGTACACACCCTGGACGTCTTGGGGCACACGCGGCAAAGAGAGCCTCAAACCCCCATGCGATGCCATTGGCCCCTCAGCATCCGAGGCCGCATCTTGTCACCATAAGCCTCTAAATGCACAACGATCGCATTTAACTCAACTTCGATCACCTATCGATCTGAAATCAATCTCGAGTGTTCGATATATAGCACTTGTACGGAACCACTTCTCACAAGGCCGACGGGCCGGCCATCCAGACATGCAGCGATGTCCGGGGTGACTACAGCGGCACCGGCCTGCGGTGCGACGAGCATCCCTTCGCCTCCGCCGAGGAACGCGGAACGGACGGCCTCCGGTACTCGGGCAGACTCATCGACAGACCGGAAAAATGAGGAAGGCGGGCGGCACCTGAACAGTACGTACACGGCAAATCGCATAGTCGCCGGTAACGCCTTCCACGTCACCGGAGTTCCGTAGTACGGGAGACGCCCGCGGCCGTGGCGCTCATAGCGGAGTTTCGCACCACTGCAC
Organism: Streptomyces spongiicola; assembly: GCF_003122365.1. Classification (NCBI taxonomy): domain Bacteria; kingdom Bacillati; phylum Actinomycetota; class Actinomycetes; order Kitasatosporales; family Streptomycetaceae; genus Streptomyces; species Streptomyces spongiicola. Next base: position 5,932,504 of record NZ_CP029254.1, on the reverse strand, counting down.
AACCGGACCGCGGCATCGTCGAGGTCTATGACGCCGACGCTTACGAAGCTGACTGTGAGGCGGCTGCCAAGGCCCGTTCCGAGGTGGTCGCCGGCAACGGTTACCACCTGTGCCTCCGCACTCTGCAGCCAGACCTGCGCATCGAGATCGCTGTCCGTATCTGGGACGGTCCTTCAGGATCCTCCTGCGGACTCCGAGGGCCGCACGAGTCCGCTCGGTCCGGTACTGCTACAAGTGAATCGGGTCGGGACCAAGAAGCCTGAATCCAGCATGTCCGCCGGATACCGCGTCATCGCCTTCAGTCGGCGTCAGCCCTTCAGGACGATGACCATGTCTAAGAGCGCGTCTCACGTGGCGGGTTGGGTCAGCTTCTTGTAGCAGGTCAGTGCGGCTGCGAGTCCGAGGAAGCCGAGAAAGTGCGAGCCCTTCCGCTCGTACCGGACGGTGAGGCGGCGGTAGCCGAAGAGCCAGGAGATCGACCGTTCGATCTTCCAGCGGTGCCGGCCAAGTCGCTCGCTGGACTCGATGCCCGGGCGGGCGATGCGCGGGACGATGCCGCGGCTGCGCAGCCACCTCAGGTGCTCGGTGGAGTGGTAGGCCTTGTCCGCGCGGAGCTTGCCGGGTCGGCGTCGGCGCGGCCCACGCCGCGACCGGATCGCGGGTATGCCCAGGACCAGCGGCAGCAGAGCCTGGCTGTCATGGACGTTCGCCCCGGACACACCCAGCGCCAGGGGTAATCCCTGGGCGTCGGACAGGACGTGCAGCTTGCTGCCCTTCTTGCCCCGGTCGACCGGATTGCGCCCGGTCAGCGATCCCCCCTTTTCGCGCGCACCGAGGCCGCATCCACGATCGCCGAGGTCCAGTCCACTTCACCGCGGGCACCGAGTTCGTCCAGGACCGCCCGGTGCAACCGTCTCCAGAGCCCAGCCTCGGTCCAGGCGGAGAACCGGCGGTGCGCCGTAGCGGGAGACACCTCGAATGTCTCGGGAAGATGCCGCCATGCGCACCCGCTGGTCAGCACGTACACCACAGCGGTGAACACGGCCCGCTCGTCGCACGGGGCGGTCCCACCGCCCTGCGGACGTGACGCGAAAGGCGGAAGCAACGGAGCAACCAGTGCCCAGAGTTCGTCAGGAACCAACCGCTGTGACAGACCGACACCCATGGCCAGGCATCATGCCGCATCCAACTCACGCCACGTGAGACGCGCTCTAAGGCAGTAGAGGCCATCCTCGGTGAACTTCAGGGTCGTTTCCCTGTCACTCCGACCGACCGCCAATCCCCGGCGCCCAGGCTGCGGGACGCTCTTCATCGGCTGCAAGCCGTTCGGGCAGTGCGCGTTGCCGTCCGTGCGGGTCAGACCGCCGATCCGCGATCACCAGCCCACTGCGCACTCGCATGCCCTGTGCAGAGTCGAAAGAGTGGCTCCTGTCCGTGGGAGTCCTCTGGGACTTTCCTGGGAATTCCGGCCGCATCAGCCAGTACGAGCCTGAAACCACTGAAAGGGCATTCATACAGGTCAACGACTTGCGACGGCCAGACATCACAGGTCACAGCCTTGGCAGGCCTCTCCCGCGACATCTGACGGGCGGATGCCGCCGCGCCTCTCCCCGACCCGCTGCCCAACGGGTCGGGGAGAGGCGCGGCGGCGTCTCCGGTTCCTCTCAGGGACTTTGAGCCTTGGGACTTCCCTCGAGCTTGCGGCGGGCTACGAGTCACGCTCCAGGGAACCAGCCGTGGCCGCGGCTGGGCGAAGATCGCGTCGATAGCGGTGCCGCCTCGTGCACGGGTACGGGTACGGGTACGGGGGCAGGAAGCGGGAGCGCTTCCGCGGCGTGGACCCGCGGCCGGAGTGCCCCGGCCGGCGTGCCGGGGCGCGCGATCGGGTGGAGGCTACGCTCTGACCGCCCGAGGGGTCCGCGCCCCCTCGCCCACCGGCACGGAACCGGCGGCAGGCCCCCGCCGCCGCCCTCGCCCTCGCCCCCGTCCCCGTCCCCGTCCCGGAACGGACCGCGTCACGCACGGACGGCCCGGCATGGCGAAGGCCCGCCGGCAGGGCGGCGCATCACGCACCAGCGGTCCCGGCGCCACCGGCACCCTCCGGTCACATGGGGATCTCGAAGTGCACCGTGGCCACACCCGGTCCGTGTTCGCCGGTGCTGCGGGCGTCGAAGACCTCTTTCGCGACACTGCGCCAGAAGGCGTCCGTCCCCTCGATGTCCACGTTGGTGTGCAGGTAGACGCGTTCGTAGCCGGGGGTACTCGCGATGAAGGCGCGGGCGGTGTCGACCAGCGTGCCGGCGAGCCCTCGGCGCCGGTGTTCGGGCCGCACATAGACCCGGACGAGTTGGGCGGTGGTGACGGACGGATAGCTTTCGGCCAACCAGCGTGGATGCGGGGGGTGGTTGGGCCCCTGCGACCGCACGCCCGTCGTGGCGACCACCTCGCCGTCGTGGAGGGCCACGAGCAGAAGGTGCCGTGGATCGTCGAGATACGTGCCCTCGATGTCCACCACGTCCCGGTGCCACCGGGGTACGTATCCGTATCCGAACTCGTTGTAGAGGGTGTCGAGCATGACGCGGCGCGCGCCGTCCACGTCCGCCGGTGTAGCGGGCCGCACCGTGTATCCGCGAGGTGTGGTCTGACTCATGGGGGGCTTCCTTCCGTATCGTGGCTCCATGCTAGTTACATGAAAACGACTGTCACAATCGTTAGCGTGTCGCGACTCCCCGAGGCAGCCAGGACCCGACGCGCACAAGGACCTCGCCGCACCCGGTGAAGGGCGCCGCGCGAGTGGTCGCCGCCGAGGACGCAGGGACCGGCGGCGGCCGGAGCCGGACCGGGCGGCGCACGCCCGCGACGGGTGCGGCGCGGCGGCTCCGGAAGCCGGCGACCGGCACGGGCGGCGCACCGGGACCGCCGAGCAGGGTGCGGCGGCACCGACGGCGGCACCGCGGCCGCGGGTGGGCACCCTCCGCGGTCGGGCCGACCGACCGCCCCAGGCCGACCGGCCCGGCCGGCGCCACCCGGTGGACGTCCGTCACGCCGCACCCGGGAGCGGGAGCGGGAGCCGCGCCGTCGGCCCAAGCGCGCCTCCGGGCGGACCCGGATCCTGCTGACAATGAAAATGATTACCTATACCGTGTTCTCGGCGCAGCGGGGTCCGCCTCGTCGCGGATGCTCCGCTCGGCCTGTCGTGTCATGTGAACGCACCGCACGAAAAGGGGAACTGTGGCTCATCTGCTGGTGGTCGAGAGCTGGGTCGGTTCGATGAGCAGGCTGCTGCCGCGGGCGATCCGGGAGAGCGGGCACGAGTTCACCTTCCTCACCCGCGATCTGCACCACTACCTGCGTTCGGCGCCCGAGGGCGCGGCACATCCGTTGCTCGGGGCGCGCAACGTGATCACCACGGACACCAACGACACACAGACCCTGCTTCCTGAAGTCGAGCGGCTGCACTCGGTGTTCGGGTTCGACGGGGTGATCACGTCCTGCGACTACTACCTGTCCACGGCGGCGCGAATAGCCGGGACGCTCGGCCTGCCCGGATCGAGCCCCGAGGCGGTGGAGAACGCCTGCCGCAAGGACGCCGCTCGCCGGGTCCTCGCCGACGCGGGAGTGCCCGGGCCGCGCTTCGCCGTGCACGGGGAATGGGCCGACATCGCGCGGGCGGCGCGGGAGATCGGCTACCCGCTCGTGGTCAAGCCCGTCGACCTGTGCGCAGGCATGTACGTGAGGCGGGTGGACGACGAGGAGCAGCTCACCACCGCCGTGAGGGCGCTGGCCGACTTTCCGCTCAACGCACGCGGGCAGCGGCGGGCGCCCGTCGTGCTGCTCGAGGAGCTGATGGACGGCCCGGAAGTGAGCGTCGAGACCGTCTCGCACGCGGGCGCGGTCCAGGTGATCGGCGTGACCGACAAGAGCGTCGGCGGGGCGCCCGCGTTCATCGAGACCGGCCACATGTTCCCTGCCGCACTGCCGGCCGCGGACGCCGAGGCCGCCGAGCTGACCGCGCTCGGCGCACTCAAGGCGCTGGGGCTGACCGAAGGCGTCGTGGCGCACACCGAGATCAAGCTCACCTCCGCCGGACCGCGCGTGGTCGAGGTCAACCCCCGCCCTGCCGGGAACCGCATCACCGAGCTGGTCCGCCATGTCACCGGCATCGATCTGGCCGCGGTCTTCGTAGACGTCGCCCTGGGCCGCGCACCCGACCTGCGGCGCACGGACACCGGTCTGCGCAGCGCCGCCATAGGCTTCCTCGTCCCGCAGGCCGCGGGCACGCTCGAGGCCCTGGACGGCGACGCGTTGCGGGACGGGCCCGGGGTGCTGGAGGTGCAGCTCGCCGAGCCCGGCAGGCCGGTGAAGATCGCGGACAGCAACAACGAGTACCTCGGGCACGTCATGGCGGGCGACGCCGAGGGGCCGGGCGCACGCGAGCGGGTCGAGGCGATACTCGGCGGGCTGCGGTCCCGGCCGGTGATCCGATGACCCCCGCCGCCTCGGCGTCCACGCGCGCGGCGACGTACGACGCGCTCGTGGCCCGGGCCCGCGCCGGCCGGCTCGGTCCTGATCCGGCCGCCCTCCGGATCGCCGTGGCCTTCACCACCCGGCAGGCAGTACGGCACGACGGGCGCGGGACGGGATACCGCAACGAGGTGCTCAGCCTGCGCCTGGCCGAGGCCGTCGGGAGTTGCGCGGTCGAGCCGGGCGCCCTGCCCGACAGTGCGGTCGAGGACTGCGTCGGCGCGGACGTCGCCCGGCTGCTGGCGCATCCGCTGCTGCCGGTGCGGGTGGCCGCGCTCGACGCCTACCTCATGCACGTCACCCCGCACACCCCGGACAACGGCGCCCGGCCCGTGCGGCTGCCGGCCGGAACCTCGCTGCAGAAGTCCCGGGCCCGCGCCCGGGCGGTGGCCGAGCTGCTGGACCTTCCGCGAGGAGCGACGGTGCTCGTGGTCGGTGTCGTCAACTCACTGCTGGAGACGCTGCGTTCGCGGGGGTTGGCATACGTTCCGTGCGACCTCAAGGGCGGGGTCACGGAGTGGGGCGAGACCGTCGCCACGGACGCCTCGGCCGAGGTCGGCCGGTGTGACGCGCTGCTCGTGTCCGGGATGACGCTCGGCAACGGGACGTTCGAGCCGCTGCGGGAGCACGCGCTCCGGCACGGCAAGCAGCTCGTGATGTTCGCCCAGACCGGCAGCGCCGTGCTGCCCCGGTTCCTGGGGCACGGGGTGAGTGCCGTGTGTGCGGAGCCGTACCCCTTCTTCTGGCTGGACGGCGGCCCCGGAACCGTCCACCACTACCGCGCCGACGGTCCGGGGGGCGCCTGGTGACCCCGACCGCCGCGACCTCCGTACGCCCCGCCGCCCGCCCGGAGCTGCTCGCCCTGCTCGGACGTACGCCCGTCGCACGCATCACCGCAGGTCTGCCGAGGCCGCATCCCGGATTCTGGGCCAAACTCGAGGGGCTGGCCGCGGGGGGCATGAAAGCCCGGGCCGCGGTGTCCATGCTGATGGGCGCCCGGGAACGCGGCGAACTGCGGCCCGGCGCCCCGGTGGTGGAGTCCACCTCCGGGACGCTCGGCGTCGGGCTCGCCTTCGCCGGCCAGGCCCTCGGCCACCCCGTCGTGCTGGTGGCCGACAGTGAACTGGAGCCTTCGATGCGCCAGTTACTGCGCTCTCACGGAGTGCGGCTGGAGATGGTGGACCGGCCCGCGCCCCAGGGCGGCTGGCAGGCCGCGCGGCTCGGCCGGCTGCGCGAACTGCTCGCCGTGCTGCCCGGCGCCTACTGGCCCGACCAGTACAACAACCCCGACAACAGCGCCGGTTACGCCTCGCTCGCCGCCGAACTCGCCGTCCAGCTCGACCACCTGGACATTCTGGTGTGCAGCGTCGGCACCGGCGGGCACAGCGCCGGCATCGTCGGCCCGCTGCGCCGCCACTGGCCCGCGCTGCGGCTGATCGGAGTCGACTCCACCGGCTCCACGATCTTCGGCCAGCCCGCCCGGCCGAGGCTGATGCGCGGCCTGGGCAGCAGCATCCACCCGCGCAACGTCGCCTACGACGCCTTCGACGAGGTCCACTGGGTCGGCCCGGCCGAGGCCGTGGACAGCTGCCGCCGCCTGGCCCGCGCCAGCTTCGTCAGCGGTGGCTGGAGCACCGGGGCCGCCGCCCGCGTCGCCGCCTGGGCCGCCCGCGTCCACCCCGGAGCCGTCGTCGCCGCCGTCTTCCCCGACGGCCCGCACCGCTACCTCGGCACCGTCTACGACGACGACTTCACGGCCGGCCACGGCCTCGACCCGGCCGCGGCGGCCACCCGGCCCGTGGAGATACCGCACCCGCGCGCGGCCGAGGCAGCGGGGTGGGTGCGGTGCGCGCGCGTCACCGACCCGCTGAAGGCCGCCCCCTCTTCGGAAGGCAAGCCGTGAGGGCCGGCCGGCGCACCGTGCGCCTCGACCTCACCGAACCGCTGCGCATCTCCCGCTCCACCATGACCACCCGCGACGCCGTGTGGCTGACCATCGAACACGAAGGTGCCACCGGGCACGGTGAGGCTGTCACCAGCGTCTACTACCGCCTCGACGCCAAGACCCTGGACGGGCTCCTCGCTGCCGCCGGTGCGGACCTCGCGCGCTTCCCCGATCCCGAGACCGCCCTGGAGGCCCTGCGGGCGGACGAGCCGACCGGTGACGGCACTCCCCCGGCCGTGACGGCCGCCGTCGAGTCGGCGCTGCTCGACCTCGTCGGCAAGCGCGCGGGCAGTCCCGTGCACCGGCTCCTCGGCGCCGCGGAGCCCCCTCTCGTCGCGACCGCCCGCACCATCGGCATCACGTCCCTCACACACACGGCGGAGCAGGCCCGCCGGCTCGCGGCGAGCGGCTTCGAGGTGATCAAGGTCAAGGCGGGGGCGCCCGATCCGGAGGACGACGTGGAGCGCGTCCGCGTCGTCCGCGACGCCGCGCCCCGGGCCCGGCTGCTCCTCGACCCCAACGGTGCCTGGACCGCGGCCCGGGCCGAGGCCCTGCTGCCCCGGTTCGCCGACCTCGGCGTCGAGGCCGTGGAACAGCCCCTCGCCCCCGGCGATCCCGAAGCGCTGGGCGCGCTGGCCCAACGCTCGCCGCTGCCGGTCATCGCGGACGAGGACGCCGTGGACCTGGAGGACGTGCGCCGGCTGGCCGGACGCGTTCAGGGCGTCAACGTCAAGCTCGCCAAGTGCGGAGGGGTGCACGCGGCCCTGCGCATCGCCGAGTCGATCGACGGCAGCGGCACGGAGCTGATGCTCGGCTGCCTGACCGCCAGCAGTCTCGGCCTCGCGCCCGCCGTCCACCTCGCCGACCGGGCCCGCTGGGCCGACCTCGACGGGCACCTCCTGCTCGCCCACGACCCATGGACCGGAATCGGCGGCGAGGACGGCCGCGTAGGGGCGAGCGGTCTGCCCGGCCTGGGCGTCGCGCCGCGGGAGGTGAACCGTGAGGACATGGCGTGAGATGAGGAGCTTCCCGCTCGCGGTCCGGCTCCTGCTGGTCAACCAACTCGGCGTGAACACCGGCTTCTACCTCCTCATCCCCTACCTGGCCACCCACCTCACCGAGAACCTGGGCATGTCCGCCGCCGTCGTCGGTGTCGTGCTCGGTGTGCGCAACCTCAGCCAGCAGGGCCTGTTCATCGTCGGCGGCTCGGCCTCGGACCGGCTCGGCGCACGGGGTGTGATCATCACCGGCTGCGCTCTGCGCACGGTGGGGTTCGCGCTGTTCGCGCTCGGCGACAACCTGGCCGTCCTGCTCGGGGCGTCCGTCCTCAGCGGCTTCGCCGGGGCGCTGTTCAACCCCGCCGTACGCGCCTACCTCGCCCAGGAGGCCGACGGGCGCAGGGCCGAGGCGTTCGCCCTGTTCAACGTCTTCGCCACCACCGGGGCGCTGATCGGGCCGCTGCTGGGCAGCGCGCTGCTGCTCGTGGACTTCCGCACGTCGGCCCTGACCGCCGCCGGGATCTTCGCGGTCCTCACCGTGGCTCAGGCCCTCGCCCTGCCCGCCCGGCGGGTCGAACCGAGCCAGGGCACGATACTCGCCGACTGGCGCGAGGTCCTCGGCAACCGCGCCTTCGTCGCCTTCGCACTCGCCATGGTCGGCATGTTCACCCTGGAGAACCAGCTCTACCTGCTGCTGCCCGACGGGGCGCGGCAGGCCACCGGCTGGGACGGCGCGGCCGGTCTCGTCTTCCTCGTCGGCACCCTCGCCAGCCTCACCCTTCAGCTGCGCCTCACCCGGGCCCTCAAGGAGCGGGGGACCAGGTCACGCTGGATCGCCACGGGGCTCGGCCTGATGGCACTGGCGTTCCTGCCGCCCGCGCTGGTGGCCGGTGGCTCCGGCGGACCGTACGGGACGGTGGACGCGGTGCTGCGCGCCCTGCCCGTGCTGGCGGGCGCCCTGCTGCTCTACCTCGGCCTGATGATCGCCCAGCCGTTCGTCATGGAGCTGATCCCCGGCTTCGGCCGCCCCGAGCTGACCGGCTCCCACTTCGGAATCTTCTACGTCGTCTCGGGTTTCGCCGCCGCAGCCGGCAACGGCGTCGTGGGCTGGGCCATGGACACCGGGGAGCAGCACGACGCCGGCTGGCTGCCGTGGGCGTGCTGCGCGCTGTTCGGGCTCGCGTCCGCACTGGGCGTGGCCTGGCTGCGCCGGCTGGGCTCGCTGCCGACGCCGCCGAAGCCCGCCGTATCCGCGACCGCCAGTGGAAGGAAACCGAGTTGACCTCGACACCGACGGCGAGTGCGCACAACCTGCTCACGGACAACCCCGAACTGTACGAGACCCGCTTCCCCGACCCCGACCGGCTGGCCGGACGCTGGGCCGAGGACTGCCTGCGGCGGCACGCGGCGGGCCCGCGCGTGCTGGACATGGGCTGCGGTACCGGCCGGGACGCCGCACACCTGCACCGCGCCGGCCGTACGGTGACCGGCGCCGACCTCTCCCCGGCGATGCTCGCGCACGCCCGCACCCACCATCCCGGGCCCGACTACGTGCACGCCGACCTGCGCGGGTTCGATCTCGGGCGGGACGCCTTCGACGCCGTGGTCTGCCTGGACAGCGCCCTGCTGTACTGCCACACCAACGAGCAGCTCGACGCCTTCCTGTCCTCCTGCCGCCGTGCGCTGGCCCCTGGCGGACTCCTCGTCGCGGAGATGCGCAACGGCGCCTACTTCCTGGGCCGCACCGACCTGCTCGACACGCCCAGGGCCGACGGGTTCGTCCGGCAGGGCACGGCCTACCGGTCCACCACCACCCTCACCGTCGACCGTACGGCGCAGCTGCTGCGCCGCACCCGCGTGTGGACCGCGGACGACGGGACGGAGCCGGTCGAGCAACGCTCCGCGTGGCGGCTGCTGTTCCCGCTGGAGGCGGTGCACCTCCTGGCCGCGCAGGGCTTCGAGACCCTCGAACTCCACGACGGTCCCGGCCCGCGGACCGAACCGCCGTGGCGGGAGGGCCTGCTTCCCGGCCGTACCACCGACGCCGACCGGCTGCACGTGGTGGCCCGTTCGACCCGGCCCTGCTGACCGGGCCCGTCCACACACCCCGACGCCCGCAGCCCCACTCCGCAAGCCGCACATCCACACACCCCGAGGAAACACGCATGCACGACGAAACCACCCGCCGTCCCCCCTCCCCGGAACACTCCCAGGACCATTCCCGGGACCGCTTCCCGGACAGCTCCCCCGACCACTTCCCGGACAGCTCCCCCGACCGCTTCCCGGGCCTGCGCCGCCGCGGCTTCCTCTCCGCCACCGGTGCAGCCTCCCTCGGCGCACTCGTCCTCGCCGGATGCGGCGGCTCGGACTCCGGGGCCGGCAGCGGCGGGAGCAAGGGCGACGGCACACCGAAGCGGGGCGGCCGCCTGCGCGCCGCGTTCGCGGGCGGCGGCGCCAGCGAGACCCTCGACCCGCATCTGGCAAACCTCTTCGCCGACGTCGCCCGCGCCAAGGCGCTCTTCGACAAACTCGCCGACTACGGCGCCGACCTGTCCGCCCGGCCCCGTCTCGCCGAGAAGTGGGAGTCCAACAGGACCCTGGACCGGTGGCAGGTCACCCTGCGCGAAGCCGCCTTCCACGACGGCAGGCCGGTCACCGCGAAGGACGTCCTCCACAGCTACCGCCGCATCGCCGACCCGAAGCGGGCGTTCAGGGCCAAGGCGTCCCTGGAACCGATCGACCTCAAGGCCAGCCGTGCCACCGGCGAACGGTCGGTCGAGTTCGTCCTCAAACGCCCGACGGCCGAGTTCCCCAACATCCTCGCCGCGTTCGGCGCGTACATCGTGCCCGAGAACGCAAACGAGTTCGACAGGAACCCGATCGGATCGGGCCCGTTCCGGTTCGTGTCGTTCACACCCGGCCGCTCGGCGGTCTTCAGCCGCAACGGCGACTACTGGGAGGGCGCCCCGCACCTCGACGAGATCGAGTTCGTCGTGGCCAACGAGGAGTCCGCCCGTGTCAACGCCCTCGTCGGCGGGCAGGTCGAGTACGCCCACGAACTCAACCCCGCCACCGCCCGCGCCCACGAGGGCAAGGGCCGGATCGAGATCGTGCGACTGCGGGGCAGCTCCATGCAGGGGTTCTGCATGAAGACCGACCGGGCGCCCTTCGACGACAAGCGGGTGCGCCAGGCGTTCTTCCTCATCGCCGACCGCCGGGAACTCGTCGACGGTGCCCTGTCCGGCGCCGGGGAGACCGGCAACGACCTATTCGGCAAGGGCTACGAGTACTACCCGGACGGCCTTCCCCAGCGAGAGCAGGACCTCGACAGGGCCCGCGCCCTGCTCAAGCAGGCAGGCGCCGAGAACCTCAGGGTCGCCCTCGACACCTCGGCCGTCGCCGCCGGATTCACCGAAGCCGCCAGCATCTTCCGCGACCAGGCGAAGAAGGCGGGCGTCACCGTCGACGTCAGGATGGGCAGCAAGGACTCCTACTGGGCAGACATCCTCGACAACGGCACCCTGTGCTGCTACCGCTCCGGAGCCATGCCCATCGAAGCCCACATCTCCCAGCGCCTGCTCACCGGCTCCACCACCAACGCCACCAAGTGGCGGCACAAGGACTTCGACGCCCTGTACCAGCAGGCCCAGTCCACCCCGGACAGGACCGACCGCGCCGCCGTCTACGAGCGCATGCAGCGCCGCCTGTACTCCGAGGGCGGCTTCCTGATCTGGGGCTTCGCGGACTGGATCATCGGAACGGCGAAGACCGTCAACGGGGTCGACACCGAGGCACCCGCCAACACCCTCGACTGGGCCCGCTTCGACAAGGTGTGGCTCGCGTGAGCGGATTCCGCTCCTTCGTCACCCGGCGGCTGCTCCTCGGCGTCGCGCAGACCGCGGCCGTGGTGCTGCTGGTCTTCGCGCTGACCGAGGCGCTGCCGGGTGACGCCGCGGTCGCCCTGGCCGGGGACCAGCCCGACCCCGCCCGCATCGAGGCCATCCGCGAGGCCATGGAGCTGGACCGGCCCGCGGTGGAGCGGCTGGCCGACTGGGCGGCGGGCCTGCTGCACGGCGACTTCGGCACCTCCCTGGCCTCCGGCCGCCCGGTGAGCCAGTACATCGCCGACGGTTTCGGCCCCACCCTTGTGCTGGCCGCGCTCACCGCGGCCCTGCTCGTCCCCGCCGGGTTCGGCCTCGGCGTGCTGGCCGCCCGCCACGAGGGGCGCCTGGTGGACCGGCTGGTCAGCTCGATGACGCTCGTCGTCTACGCGGTGCCCGAGTTCGCCCTCGGCGTGCTGCTGGTGACCGTCCTCGCCATCCGGCTGGGCTGGCTGCCGCCGACCGCGGTCGGATACGGCACCGACCTGCTCGCCCACCCGGCGGCACTCGTCCTGCCCGTCCTCGTCCTGCTCTCCCGGCCCGTGTGCTCCCTGGCGCGCCTGGTACGCGCCGGCATGATCGACGCGCTCGCCTCCCCGTACGTGGCACAGGCGCGCCGCTACGGCGTCTCCGGCGCCCGTGTGCGCTACACGCACGCGCTTCCCAACGCCCTCGCCCCCGCCGCCCAGCAACTCGCCCGAACCATCGACTGGCTGCTGGGCGGCGTGATCGTCGTGGAGGCGCTGTACGTGATCCCCGGACTCGGCACCGTCCTGCTCAACGCCGTCGCCGAACGCGACGTACCCGTCGTCCAGGGCCTCGCCGTCGTCTTCGGCGCCCTGACCGTCATCCTCAACCTGGGCGCGGACCTGGTCACCCACCGCCTCGCGCCCCGGGCGGGGGTGGCCGCGTGAAGGGCTCGCGCACGGGCCGCTTCGCCCTCGGCACCGGAGTCGTCGCGGTGCCCCTCGTCCTGGCCCTCCTCGGCCCCGAGTTCGCCGGCGACCCCGGTCCACGGGCCGCATCCTTCGTGCTGGGCGACGGCCACCGGCTCGGCACCGACTTCGTCGGCCGGGACGTCTGGCACCAGGTACTGCACGGCGGCCGCCCGGTCGTGCTGACCGCCCTCACCGCGACCGCCCTCGCCTACCTCGTGGCCCTGCCCGTCGGTCTGTTCAGCGCGCTCACCCACCGCCGCCTGCTGGAGGAACTGCTGATGCGGCCCCTGGACGTGCTGCTCGCCGTCCCTTCGCTGCTGCTGATCCTGCTGGCGGCGACCGTGTTCTCCCCCGGCGCCGTGGGGCTGGCCCTGCTGGTCGCGGTCGTCAACGTGCCCGACGCGACCCGCCTCGTGCGCGCCGCCGCCACCGAGGCCGCCGCCCGCCCCGCGGTCGAGGCACTGCGCATGCAGGGCGAGACATGGTGGCGCATGGCCGTCGGCTACGTCGGCCGTTCCATGCTGCGCACCCTGGCCGCCGACGCCGGCACCCGGCTGACCGGCGTGCTGTACCTCGTCGCCACGGCCGCCTTCCTCGGCGTCGGCGTGGCACCCGACGCCGCTGACTGGGCGGTCATGGTCGACCGCAACCGCACCGGCCTGTTCGTCCAGCCGTGGGCCGTCGTCGTCCCCGCCCTGCTGATCGTGGGCCTGACGACGGGCACGAACCTCCTCTTCGACGCCGCGCTCCACAAGGGCGGCGGACGGCTCGCCCCCGCCCGCGCCGCCGCGAGCCGAACCCTCCGGAGCCGGGCGGAGAAGGAGGCACGTCCGTGAACCACGAGCAGGAGGCCACCACCGCGGACCCGGTAGCCGAGATCCGCGACCTGCGCGTCGAGATCGGCGGCAGGGCGATCGTCGACGGCGTCAGTCTCCAGGCCCTGCCCGGCAGGGTCACCGCACTGGTCGGCGCCTCCGGCAGCGGCAAGACCACCACCGGCCTCGCCCTGCTCGGGGAGTACCCGCCCGGCGCCCGGGTCACCGGGGACGTACGCCTGACGGCCGACGGCCTGGCCGGCTACATCCCCCAGCACCCGGCGGCCGTCCTCAATCCGGCCCGTTCGATCTCCGCGCTGCTGACCGACATCGCCCGCGCCCAGGTCCGCCACCTCTCGCCGGGGCAGCGCCGGGCGGCGGCCCGCGAACGCGTCCTGCGGGCCCTCGCCGAAGCCCAGCTCCCGGACGCCGAGTCCCTGCTGCGGCGCTACCCCCACCAGCTCTCCGGAGGCCAGCAGCAACGCGTCGTGCTCGCCCAGGCCCTGCTGCTCGGCGCCCGCGTGGTCGTCGCCGACGAGCCCACCACCGGCCAGGACGCCCTGACCAAGAGCCGCATCGTCGAGCAGCTGGCGGCGGTCGCGGCCCGCGGCATCGCGGTCGTCCTGCTCAGTCACGACCTGGACGTGGCGCGCGCACTCGCCGACGACGTGGTCGTCATGCGGGCGGGCCGGGTCGTGGAGGCGGGCCCGGCGCCACGCGTCTGGCCCGCGCCCCGGCACGAGTGGACCCGCGCACTGCTGGGTGAGCAGCCGAGGTCCCCGGAACCGGACCGCGCGAGCGGCACCGGGCCGCCCGTCCTGCAGGTCCGCGACCTCACCGCCCGCCACCGCGCCGGCGCGCGCGGCCGGACCGTGGTGCTGCGCACCCCCCGCCTCGACCTGTACCCGGGCGAGTGCCTGGCCGTCGTCGGCCGCTCCGGCAGCGGCAAGACGACCCTCGCCCGGTGCCTCGCCGGCCTCCACCGCGACCACGACGCGGAGATCCTCCTCGACGGCACACCGCTGCCCCGCAGTCTGCGCGACCGCAGCCGCCCGCATCTCGCAGCCGTGCAGTACGTCTTCCAGGACGCGCGCGCCGCCTTCGACGAACACCGCCCCGTGCTCCACCAGGTCGCCCGCACCGCGATCCGCCTGCGCGGCGCCGACCGGGACACCGCGACACGGGAAGCCCGAGACACCCTGAGCCGCCTCGGACTTCCGGCGGACCTCGTCCTTCGGCTCCCCGGACAGCTCTCGGGCGGCGAACTCCAGCGCGCCGCCCTCGCCCGTTCGCTGCTCGCCCACCCTCGCGTCCTCATCTGCGACGAGATCACGTCCGGCCTGGACACCATCACCCGCCGGGGCATCCTCGACATCCTCACGGCACTGGTCCGCGACCGCGACGACCTGTCCCTGGTACTGATCACCCACGATCTGGGCACCGCGGCCCTGGCCCACCGCATCGCCGTCCTGGACGGCGGCGAAATCGTCGAGCAGAACACCGCCCAGCGCATCCTGACCGTCCCGGAACACCCGTTCACCGTCTCGCTCATGGAAACCACGGCACGTCTGGCGGCCGGCCCGGGCACCCGGCCGGACGGTGGCGGGACTTCCGCGGGAGCGGCGGAGCGTTCGGCGCGGGGCCCTGAGCCGCTCCTGCGCCCGGCACGCCCGCCGAACGCCGCCTCGCCGGCCCCTCGGCCGACGCCGGCCCCTCACCACGACGATCATGTCGAAGGCAGCAGAGGACTGCCCCGGTGACCACCACCACCGCATGCCCGTCACTCCGGCCGATCCCCGCAACCCCGGGTCACGCGCCCGGCTCACACGGACCGCCCGCGCCCCGGCGCCCGGGCTGCGGGAGCGAGCCGATCCCCGCCACCCGGGACCGCAGCACGCCTCCGCCCGCCGTGGCCGGGACAGGGCGTCTCGCCCGGTCGGCTTCGATGGGGCGGCGCATCCGGGGAACGGGCGGTCGGACGGACCGGCCGGGCGTGGCGGCCGGGAACGCGTGGAGGCCGCATACGCGTGGAGGCCGACCATGCATGGAGGCCGCATACGCCTGGAGGCCGACCATGCGTGGAAGCCGGGTATGTCAGCTCCCCTGCCGCTGCCGTCGGGGGTGGCGCGGCCGCCGGTGGGCCCACCGGTCGGGATCGTCCCCGGGTGCCGCCCGGTCCCGCCCTCCGTGCACGGCCGCCGCCTCGTAGGTCGTGTGCCGGAGCGGCGAGGAGTCGGGGCCTGGCCTTTCCGGGCGAGCCCGCCGAGCGGTGGCGCGAGGACGAACACCGGCACGCCGGTGATGAACACCCGCCGCCGGCCGAGGAGGTCGCCCCTCCGGCCGTGATCAGTGGTCAGTGGTCACTGATCAGTGGTCAGTGGTCAGTGGTCAGTGGTCAGTGGTCAGTGGTCAGGGCAGTACGGCGATTCCGTCGAGTTCGACGAGGGCCTCCTCGTCCCAGAGGCGCACGGCGCCGATGACCGCCATGGCGGGGTAGTCGCGGCCGGCGAGCCGGTGCCAGACCCGGCCGAGTTCGGCGGTGTGGCGGCGGTAGTCGGCGACGTCGGTGGCGTACACGGTGACGCGGGCGAGGTCGTGGGAGGTGCCGCCGGCCGCGGCGAGGGCGGCGAGCAGGTTGGCGAGGGCGGTCTCGAACTGTTCGACGAGGCCGTCGCCGACGACCTTGCCGGCGGTGTCGAGTGCGGTCTGGCCGGCCAGGAAGATGACGCGGGAGCCGGTGGCGGCGACGGCGTGGGAGAAGCCCCCGGCGGGTGACAGCCCGGGCGGGTTGATGCGTTCGAGGCTCATCGGGGGGTCTCCTCGGTGCGGATGCCGGCGGACAGCTCCTTGGCGATGATGCCGCGCTGGACCTCGCTGGCGCCTTCGTAGATGCGCGGGGCGCGCACCTCCCGGTAGAGGTGCTCGAGGAGGTGGCCGCGCTGGAGTGCGCGTGCGCCGTGCAGTTGTACCGCGGTGTCGACGACGTACTGGGCGGTCTCGGTCGCGAACAGTTTGGCCATGGCGGAGCGGAGCCGCACGTCGGGGGCGCCGGCGTCGTGGGCGCAGGCCGCGGCGTGGACGAGGAGCCTGGCGGCCTCGGTGCGGGTGGCCATCTCGGCCGTCTGGTGGGAGACGGCCTGGAGGTCCCTGAGGGGGCCGCCGAAGGCGTGGCGGTGTGCGGTGTGGTCGAGGGTGGCGTCGAGGGCGGCCTGGGCCATGCCGACGGCGAAGGCGCCGACGCTGGGCCGGAAGAGGTTGAGGGTGTCCATGGCGACGCGGAAGCCGTCGCCGGGCCGTCCGACGACGTCGTCGGGGGTGACGGGGACGCGGTCGAAGGCGAGGGCGCCGATCGGGTGCGGGGAGAGCATGTCGAGGGGCCGGCCGGTGAGGCCGGGTCGGTCGGCGGGGACGAGGAAGGCGGTGATGCCGCGGGCCCCGGGGGCTTCGCCCGTGCGGGCGAAGACGGTGCAGAAGTCCGCCTCGGGGGCGTTGGAGATCCAGAGCTTCTCACCGGTGAGCCGCCAGCCGGGGCCGTCGGGTGCCGGGGCGGCGTGGAGGGTGAGCGCGGCGGCGTCGGAACCCGCGCCGGGCTCGCTGAGGGCGAAGGCGGCGACGGTGCGGCCGGCGATGACGCCGGGGAGCCAGCGGTCGCGCTGGGCGGGGGTGCCGGACCGGTGCAGCGGGTGGGCGCCGAGTCCCTGGAGGGCGAGGGCGGTCTCGGCTTCGGTGCAGCCGTGGGCGAGGGATTCGCGCATCAGGCAGAGGTCGAGCGCTCCTGCGCTGAACAGCCGCTCCAGGAGGCCGAGTTCGCCGAGTGCGGAAAGGAGTGGGCGGTTGACGCGGCCGGGTTCGCCCTTCTCCGCGAGGGGGCGCAGTCGCTGCGCGGCGAGGCCGCGCAGTTCGGCGCACCAGGCGGTCTGTGCCGGTTCGAGAGAGAATGCGGGCATCCGGTTCCCCACTTCCTGCGGCCGGGGTACGGGGCGGGCGGCGGCGCCGCGCGGCGGCCCCCGAAGCAGATTATCGCGAACCGTTGACTGTCGTCACCATCACGCTACGCTCGATGCGCGACCCCACCACGACAGGGGGCGGAATGGTGCTGACACCCTCGGCCGGCCCGGAGCCGACACCTTCGGCTCATCACGACACCTTCGCGCGGGACCGCCTGCCGCCGCCCGAGCAGTGGCCGCGGCTGCTGTTCGAGCTGCCGGAACTGCGCTATCCGCAGCGGCTCAACTGCGGCGCGGAACTGCTGGACACCACGATCGAACGGCACGGGGGCGACCGTGCCGCGTTCCGCGACGGGAACGGCGCCGTCTGGACGTACGCGGAGCTGCGTGACCGGGTCGACCGGATCGCGCACGTGCTGACCGGCGCACTCGGGGTGGTGCCCGGGAACCGGGTGCTGCTGCGCGGTCCGACGACCCCGTGGCTGGCCGCGTGCTGGCTCGCGGTGATGAAGGCGGGCGGGGTGGCGGTGACGGTCCTCGCCCAGCAACGGGCCCGGGAACTGGCGGTCATGTGCGACATCGCACAGGTGACGCATGCGCTGTGCGACTTCCGCTCGCTGGACGGTCTGGTGGAGGCGGAGGTGCCGGGGCTGCGGGTCACGGCGTTCGGCGGGGACGGGCCCGGCGACCTGCTGCGGCTGGCGGCGGACGCGCCGGGTGTGTACCGGGCGGTGGAGACGGCGGCGGACGACGTGGCGCTGATCGCGTTCACGAGCGGCACGACGGGCCGGCCGAAGGGCTGCATGCACTTCCACCGGGACGTGCTGGCGGTGGCCGACACGTTCTCCGCACGGGTGCTGCGGCCCACCCCGGACGACGTGTTCGCGGGCAGCCCGCCGCTCGGCTTCACCTTCGGTCTGGGCGGTCTGGTGGTGTTCCCGCTGCGGGCCGGGGCGTCGGCGCTGCTGCTGGAGCGGGCGGGGCCGGGGCAGTTGCTGCCGGCCATCGCGGAGCACCGGGTGTCGGTGCTGTTCACCGCGCCGACGGCGTACCGGGTGATGCTGGACGGTGTCGCCGGCCATGACGTCTCCTCGCTGCGGCGCTGTGTGTCGGCCGGGGAGAACCTGCCGGCCGCGACCTGGGAGGCGTGGCGGGAGCGGACGGGGCTGCGGATCATCAACGGCATCGGGGCGACCGAGCTGCTGCACATCTTCATCTCGGCGGCGGACGGGGACATCCGGCCGGGGACGACGGGGATCCCGGTCCCGGGCTGGGAGGCCCGGGTGGTGGACGGCGGTTCCGGGGAACCGGTGCCGGACGGCGAGCCGGGGCTGCTGGCGGTACGGGGGCCGGTCGGCTGCCGCTATCTGTCGGATCCGCGGCAGGGCGGGTACGTGCGGGACGGCTGGAACCTCACGGGCGACACCTACGTACGGGAGCCGGACGGATGGTTCCGCTATGTGGCCCGCGCCGACGACATGATCATTTCGGCGGGTTACAACGTCGCGGGCCCCGAGGTGGAGGACGCACTGCTGGCGCATCCGGACGTCGTGGAGGCCGCGGTGGTGGGCCGGGCCGACGAGCTGCGGGGCCGGATAGTGGCGGCCTACGTCGTGCTGCGGGACGGTGCCGCGCGGGACGAGGCGCAGGCCGAGACGCTGCGGGAGTTCGTGAGGACGCGGCTGGTGCCGTACAAGTGCCCGCGGGCGATCGTCTTCATGGACGCGTTGCCGCGTACGCCGACGGGGAAGCTGCAGCGGTTCCGGTTGCGGGGCCTAGAGTGATCACGTGGCCGAGCAGCACACTCCCCGTTCCCTGATCGTCACCCTGTACGGCGCGTACGGACGCGAGACGGCGGGGCCGTTCGCGGTGGCCGAGCTGATCCGGCTGCTGGGGGCGCTGGGGGTGGACGCCCCGTCGGTGCGTTCCTCGGTGTCGCGGCTGAAGCGGCGGGGGCTGCTCGTCGCGCGGCGGACGGCGGCCGGGGCGGCGGGCTACGCCCTGTCGGCCGATGCCCGGCAGCTGCTGGACGACGGCGACGAGCGGATCTTCGGCCACCGCGCGGCGCCGCTGTCGGACGGGTGGGTGCTCGCGGTGTTCTCGGTGCCGGAGGCGGAGCGGCACAAGCGGCATCTGCTGCGGTCGCGTCTCGGCAGGCTGGGTTTCGGCACGGCTGCGCCGGGGGTGTGGATCGCTCCGGCGCGCTTCCACGAGGAGACGCGTCACACGCTGCGGCGGCTCCAGCTGGATCCCTACGTGGATCTGTTCCGGGGCGATCACCTGGGGTTCGCGGCGACGGCCGAGGCGGTGGGGCGCTGGTGGGACCTGGCGGGAGTGGCCAAGCAGCACGAGGAGTTCCTGGATGTGCACGGCCCGGTGCTGCGGGCGTGGCAGACGCGCGGGGCGACGCCGGCCGAGGAGGCGTACCGGGACTACCTGCTGGCGCTGGACTCGTGGCGGCGGCTGCCGTACGCGGATCCGGGGCTGCCCGCGGAGCTGCTGCCGGCAGACTGGCCGGGCGGGCGTTCGGCGGCCGTGTTCCGCGGGCTGCACCGGCGGCTGCGGGACCCGGGGGCGCGGTACGTCCGGCCCGACGCCGGCTGAGCGGCGGGTACGGACGCCGGTCTCCCCGGCGCCCGGGCCCGCTGGGTCACGGCCGGGGCGCCGGCGACTGCGCCCCCTCGCGGAGACCGGTGAGGCCGAGGCGCGGCCTGGGCGCGTCGGTGCGGCCGGTAGGGGGTGTCCGGCTGCCGGCGCGGTAGGGCGCGGGCCAGGGCGCGGCAGTGCCCGCGTAGTTCTGCTCGGCGGCCGCGTGGAGCGTCCAGTGGGGGTCGTAGAGGTGGGGCCTGGCCAGGGCGCACAGGTCGGTGCGGCCGGCCAGGAGGAGGGAGTTGACGTCGTCCCAGGAGGAGATCGCGCCGACGGCGATGACGGGGACGCGGAGGGCGTTGCGGACGCGGTCGGCGTAGGGGGTCTGGTAGGAGCGGCCGTACTCGGGGCGTTCACCGGGGACGACCTGGCCGGTGGACACGTCGATGGCGTCGGCGCCGTGGGCGGCGAAGGCGCGGGCGATCTCGACGGCGTCGTCGGCCGTGGTGCCGCCGGCGGCCCAGTCGGTGGCGGAGATCCGGACGGTCATGGGCCGTTCGCCTGGCCACACGGCCCGGACGGCGTCGAAGACTTCCAGCGGGTAGCGGAGGCGGTTGGCGAGGCTGCCTCCGTAGGCGTCGGTGCGGTGGTTGGTGAGCGGGGAGAGGAAGCCGGAGAGGAGGTAGCCGTGGGCGCAGTGGAGTTCGAGCAGGTCGAAGCCGCTGTCGGCGGCACGGCGGGCGGCGGCGGCGAACTGGTCGCGGACGACGGTGAGTCCGGCGCGGTCGAGTTGGTGGGGTGTCTGGTTGACACCGGGCCGGTACGGCAGGGGTGAGGCGGCGACGAGGGGCCAGTTGCCGTCGGGCAGGGGCTGGTCGATGCCTTCCCACATCAGCCGGGTGGATCCCTTGCGGCCGGAGTGGCCGAGCTGGACGCCGATGGCGGTGCCGGGGGCCTGGCTGTGGACGAAGTCGGTGACACGGCGCCATGCGGTGGCGTGGGCGTCGGTGTAGAGGCCGGCGCAGCCGGGGGTGATGCGGCCCTGGGCGCTGACGCAGACCATCTCGGTCATGACGAGTCCGGCGCCGCCGAGGGCGCGGGCGCCGAGGTGGACGAGGTGGAAGTCGCCGGGGTCGCCGTCGGTGGCGGAGTACATGTCCATGGGCGAGACGACGACGCGGTTGCGCAGGGTCAGCCCGCGCAGCCGCAGGGGCGTGAACATGGGCGGGGTGCCCGGCGGGCAGCCGAAGTCGTCCTCGACGGTGCGGGTGAAGGCGGGGTCGCGCAGCCTGAGGTTGCCGTGGGTGACGCGCCGGCTGCGGGTGAGCAGGTTGAAGGCGAACTGGCGGGGCGGTTGGCCGAGGTAGGCGCGGACGTCCTCGAACCAGCGGAGGCTGGCGGCGGCCGCGCGCTGGGTGGATTCGACGACGGGGCGGCGTTCGGCCTCGTATGCGGTGAGGGCCTCGGGGAGGGTGGCGTGTTCCCCGACGCAGGCGGCGAGGGCGAGGGCGTCCTCGACGGCGAGTTTGGTGCCGGAGCCGATGGAGAAGTGGGCGGTGTGCGCGGCGTCGCCGAGGAGGACGGTGTTGCCGTGGGACCAGTGCGCGTTGACGACGGTGCGGAAGGCGGTCCAGGCGGAGTTGTTCCCCCGCAGGGGGCGTCCGCCGAGGGCTTCGGCGAAGATCTCGGCGCAGCGATCCGCGGACTGCCGCTCGTCGCAGGCGTCCAGTCCGGCGGCGTGCCAGACCTCTTCGCGCATCTCGACGATGACGGTGGAGGCGCCGGTCGGACCCGGCTCGCCGGAGGGTCCGGCCGGCGGGTGGGGGCCGGGTGCGGGCCGTTCGAAGGGGTAGCCGTGGAGCTGCATGACGCCGTGCTCGGTCTCGGCGATCTCGAAGCGGAAGGCGTCGAAGGCGAAGTCGGCGGCGAGCCAGATGTAGCGGCAGCGGTGGGTGGTGACGCGGGGGCGGAAGGCGTCGGCGTGCGCGGTTCGGGTGGTGCTGTTGACTCCGTCGGCGGCGATGACGAGGTCGTGGCGGCCGGCGAGTTCGGCCGCGGTGGGGGCCGGGGTGCGGAAGTGGATGCGTACGCCGAGTTCCGCGCAGCGCTCGTGGAGTATGCGCAGGAGGGTGCGGCGGCCGAGTGCGGCGAACCCGTGTCCGCCGGAGGTGAGGGTGCGGCCGCCGCGGACGATGTCGATGTCGTCCCAGCGGACGAACACGCGCTGGAGTGCGCGGTGCACGGCGGGGTCGGCGTGCTCGATGCCGCCGAGGGTCTCGTCGGAGAGGACCACGCCGAAGCCGAAGGTGTCGTCCGGCGCGTTGCGCTCCCAGACCGTGATGTCGCGTGCGGGGTCGAGGCGTTTGAGGAGCACGGCGGCGTAGAGGCCGCCGGGACCGCCGCCGATGACGGCGATCCGCAGGGGCGCGTTCCGGCGGGGTGGCGCACCGGGGAGCGGGGTGGCGCGCGGGGCGTCCCGGGTGGCGGGGGCACCGGAGGTGGCGGGGGCGTCCGGGGTGGTGTGGGCGCCGGGGGTGGCGGGGGTGGTGTGGGCACCGGAGGCATCCGGGGCGGCGGGGGCACCGGAGGCGGCGCGCGGGGCGTCCGGAGCGGCGGGGGCACCGGAGGTGGCGGAGTGCGGGGCTCCGGCAGCGCTGGTGCCGGAGCGGGGCGGGACGGTTCGGGGCGGGACGGTTCGGGGCGCGGCGCCCGGGGCCGGCGACGGGGTCATCGTCCGCGCCAGTTCGGGGCGCGCTTCTCGGTGAAGGCGGCGTGGAACTCGGCGTAGTCCTCACCGTTCATCAGCAGTGCCTGGGTGGCGGCGTCGAGTTCGACGGAGGCGGCGAGCGGCATGTCGAGTTCCGCGGTGAGCAGGGCCTTCGTCTGGGCGTGGGCGAGGGCCGGGCCGTCGGCGAGGCGGCGGGCGAGATCCGCGGCGGCCTTGCCGGCCTGCCCTTCCCCGGCGAGTTCGCTGATGAGCCCGATGCGTTCGGCCTCGGTGGCGCCGACGGGTTCACCGAGCATCAGCAGCCTGGTGGCGTGGCCGAGACCGACGACACGGGGCAGCAGGTAGGCGGCGCCCATGTCCCCGCCGGAGAGTCCGACCTTGGTGAAGAGGAAGGAGAACCGGGCGGTGGGGTCGGCGACGCGGAAGTCGGCGGCGAGGGCGATCACGGCCCCGGCTCCGGCGGCGACGCCGTGGACGGCGGCGATCACCGGGAAGGGGCATTCACGCAGGGCGCGTACGACCTGGCCGGTCATCCGGTTGAAGTCGAGGAGCTGGGCGGTGTCCATGGCGAGGGTGGCGCCGATGATGTCGTCGACGTCGCCGCCGGAGCAGAAGCCGCGGCCCTCGCCGGCGAGCACGAGGGCGCGTACGGAGCGTTCCCGGGAGAGTTCGGCGAGCAGATCACGCAGGTCGGCATAGGCGCCGAAGGTGAGCGCGTTGAGTTTCCCGGGGCGGTCGAGGGTGACGGTGGCAACGCCGTCGTGCCTGGTCAGGCGGATGTGGTGCCACCGCTCTGTGCGGGGTGCCGAGCTGGGAAAGGGGCTCATGGACGTGTGGCCTCCTTCGGCGGGGCGAGTCGTGCCCCGCGTCTGCCTGCCTCCCGAATTTATCACTCTTCCGTGACTTCCGTCATGAGTACGCGATACGGCGGGAGGTGCGCCGGCGGAGGTCCGGGCATGAGCGGAACGGGGTCCGCGGCCGGCCCGGACGGCCTCTGCCGGCCCCGCCGGGCGCGTCTCGTAAGGTGGGGGCCCGCAGCGGACGCGGTACCGGCCGCATGCTCGCCATGACCGGAAACCTCGGAGAGTTCGGAAACTCGAAAGTCCCGGGAACCTCGGGAACCTCGGGAACCTCGGGAACCTCGGGAACCTCGGGAACCTTGAGGTCTCGGAGGTCTCGGAGGTCTCGAGACCTGGAAGCCCCGAGGCCTCGAAACCTCGAAACCTGGAAACCTGGAAACAGAGCCTTGTCCCACTCCCCCGGGTACGCCCCCGGCAGCACCCCCGGAACCGCTTCCGGAAGCACCCCGGGAGGCACCCCCGCCGCCGAGGTCGCCGGCCTATGGCGGATCGCGCTGCCGCACACCACCGCTGCGGTGCCGATCGCTCGGGCCCTGGTGCGTACGGCACTGGCGGACGTGGACGAGGGGGCCGACTGCGACACGGCGGAACTGCTGACCGCGGAACTGGTCGCCAACGCCGTGGAGCACACCGACGGCTCCACCCCTATCGAGCTGGCGGTGGAGCTGCTGCCGGAGGGCTGCCGGGTGGAAGTGCACGACCCGGACCCGTCGCCACCGGGCGATCTGGCGGGGCAGCCTCCGCACCGGATGCCCGACCCCTGGCAGGAGCACGGCCGCGGGCTGCTGCTGGTGCGCACGCTGAGCACGGCGTGCGGGCATCGCCCCACCGCGCGGGGCAAGGCGGTCTGGTTCAGGCTTCCCCGGGCTCCCGCCCAGGCGTGACCACAGCCCTCGGCGGCCGTTCCCGCCTGCCGGACGAGACGGGCCCCGGATCGCGGATGCGCACACGCCGCCGACCCGCGTCCGGCATCCCGCCCACCTCGTCGGGGCCGTCAGACCCCGGCGATGGTCGCGACGAGGACGGCCTTGATGGTGTGCATACGGTTCTCCGCCTGGTCGAAGACGACCGAGTGAGCGGACTCGAAGACCTCGTCGCTGACCTCGAGCGCGGTCAGCCCGTGCCGCTCGTGGAGTTCGCGGCCGATGAGGGTGCCGAGGTCGTGGAAGGCGGGCAGGCAGTGCAGGAACCTGACGTCCGCGTTGCCGGTGGCGCGCAGGACGTCCATGGTCACCGAGTAGGGGGCGAGGTTCTCGATGCGCTCGTCCCACACCTCCTTCGGCTCACCCATGGAGACCCAGACGTCGGTGGCGACGAAGTCCGCGCCCGCGACGCCCTGGGCGACGTCGTCGGTGAGGGTGATCGCCGCACCGCTCGCCCGCGCGGCCCGGCGGGCCGCGGCGACCACGTCGTCGGCGGGCCAGTAGGCCCTGGGGGCGACGATCCGTACGTCCATGCCGAGCAGCGCGCCGGTGACGAGATAGGAGTTGCCCATGTTGAAGCGGGCGTCGCCGAGGTAGGCCAGGGCGGTCGAGGCGGGCGGCTTGCCGGTGTGCTCGGTCATGGTGAGGACGTCGGCGAGCATCTGGGTGGGATGCCAGTCGTCGGTGAGACCGTTGAACACCGGGACTCCCGCGTACGCGGCGAGTTCCTCGACGGCCGCCTGACTCTCGCCCCGGTACTCGATCCCGTCGAACATGCGCCCGAGCACACGTGCGGTGTCCTTGACCGACTCCTTGTGCCCCAGCTGGGAGGCGGCCGGGTCGAGGTACGTCGTCGACGCGCCCTGGTCGGCGGCGGCGACCTCGAAAGCACAGCGGGTCCGGGTGGAGGTCTTCTCGAAGATCAGGGCGATGTTCTTGCCGCGCAGGCGCTGCACCTCGGCGCCGGCTCGCTTGGCGGCCTTGAGTTCCGCGGCCAGGTCGACCAGGCCGCGGAACTCCTCGGCGGTGAAGTCGAGCTCCTTGAGGAAGTGGCGGCCTTCGAGTTGTGTCGCCATGGTCGGCTGCTCCTGGATTGCTGACGGGACACTGGAAGTCTATACGTACTCCCGTATTGCTATACGACGGGGTGGGTGGGGCGGGCGGACGTCAGGCGGCGGACGTCAGGGGGCGGGTGCCCGCGGGCAGGGGACGGGGCGGGTGCCGACGGGCAGGGGCCGGGTGCCGACGGACAGGCGTCAGGAGGGCGGCGGGCACGGGACGGGGCCGGGTGCCGACGGGCAGGCGTCAGGAGGGCGGCTGGACGGCGCCCCGCTCGACCGGGCAGCTCATACAGCGCGGACCGCCCCGGCCGCGGCCGAGTTCGCTTCCCGGGATCTCTATCACCTCGATCCCCTGCTTGCGCAGATGGGTGTTGGTCGTGACATTGCGGTCGTACGCGACGACCACCCCGGGCTCGACGGCGAGGACGTTGCAGCCGTCGTCCCACTGCTCCCGTTCCGCCGAGTGCACGTCCTGCGTCGCGGTGAGCACCCGGATGTCCTTGAGCCCGAGGGCCGCCGCGATCGCGCTGTGCATGTGCTCCGGCGGATGGTCGGTGACCCGCAGGGACACGGCCCGGTCGCCCGCCGCCGGCTCGATCGTGTACGAGCGCAGCATGCCCAGCCCCGCGTACTGGGTGAACGTGTCGTGGTCCACCATCGTCATCACCGTGTCCAGGTGCATGAACGCTCGGCGCTTGGGCATGTCGAGCGCGACGATCGTCCGGGCGGAGCCCGCCGCGAACAGTCCCCGGGCGAGCATCTCCACGGCCTGGGGGGTGGTGCGCTCGCTCATGCCGATGAGCACCGCTCCGTTGCCGATGACGAGTACGTCGCCGCCCTCGATGGTGGAGGGGTAGTCGTCCTGGCCCTCGGACCAGTGGTGGAACTCCCCCGCCTCCGGGCCGGTGAACAGCGGATGGTGCTTGTAGATCGCCTCGAAGTGCACGGTCTCTCGCCGGCGGGCGGGCCAGCGCATGGCGTTGATGGAGACGCCGTCGTAGATCCACGCGGAGGTGTCGCGGGTGAAGATGTGGTTGGGCAGGGGACCGAGCAGGAAGTCGTCGAGATCCATGACGTGGAATCGGACGGAGGACGGCTCGGAGTGGCCGGCGAGGAACTCCCGTTTCGTCACGCCGCCGATGAGCGCCTCGGTGAGCGCCCGGGTGTCCATGTCGTCGAAGGCGGCGCGCAGATGGTCCGTGGCGAGCGGACCGTACTCCTTCTCGTCGAAGACCCGGTCCAGGACGAGTTCGCGCGCCGCGGGGATCTCCAGCGACTCCCGCAGCAGATCGCCGAAGAGATGGACGGCGACACCCCGGTCGCGCAGCACGTCGGCGAAGCCGTCGTGCTCCTGGCGGGCGCGCCGGACCCAGAGCAGGTCGTCGAAGAGCAGCGCGTCCTTGTTGCTCGGCGT
Organism: Streptomyces spongiicola; assembly: GCF_003122365.1. NCBI lineage: Bacteria > Bacillati > Actinomycetota > Actinomycetes > Kitasatosporales > Streptomycetaceae > Streptomyces > Streptomyces spongiicola. The sequence goes on along the minus strand of NZ_CP029254.1, from coordinate 5,905,881 downwards.
GAGCCTCTTCAGCTCCAGATCCGGCCGGTGCAGAATGACCCGGCGCAGAAGCCCGGTCTCGGAGTCGACATGGAATCCCATGCCCCCATCCTGGCCGTCCGGAGGTCACTTCACTCGGAGAACGCCCGGACCGTCGCAGTCGTCCCGGTCAGCGGGCGGACGTGCGGAGCGTTCGCCGGCGGGCCCGCAGGCGAGGTGGCTCCACCGGCCGGCCCCACGACCGGTCCCACGACCGGTCTGCGGCAGGTCCCACGACCGGTCCCACGACCGGTCTGCGGCAGGTCCCACGGCCGGTCCCACGGCCGGTCCTCCCGGGCGTGCGGCGGGCACGCGGGCCACCGGGACTCGGGCGGGCCCGCGACGGCCCGCGACGGCCCGCGCGGTGCTCGCGCAGGGCTCGCGGAGGGGGGTTACGGAAGGGGGTTACGGTCCGGGGGCGCGACGGTACCGGGTCCTGGGGCGAGCCGGGCCGAACGCGCGGTCGCGGCACTCAAGGGTGGACTCGGCCTCAACGACGGCGCGGTCCACGATGGCCGGGCCACCCCGAGGTCAACCGAGTTCCGGAAGGTTCCGGCCTCGTCGCGGGGAGCCACCGTGGCAGCGGTGGGGCTCGCCCGTCGGCGGCCGGCCGCTGCTTCTCACCGCCGGGCGAGGGCGGCCTGGCTGAAGCCGCGCGCTCTGCGGCAGACGGCCGCGTTCGCACCGGGTCCGGGAATCCTGGTCGCGCTCATGTCCGGGCGTCGTCCCCGCTCGACCGGTGTGAGGCCCGGGTGCGCGACGCGAGGGCGGCGATGCGGTCCGGTCCGACGCGGCAGCATCCGCCGACCAGGCGGGCCCCGGCGGCGGCCCATTCGGGCAGCCGTGCCGGGTCGAAGGTGATGCCGCCGGACCATGCACGGGCGCGGGCGTCCCACCGTTCCCCGCTGTTGGGATAGACCACGACCGGTCTGCCGGTCTCGCGGGCGGCGGTCTCCACGGCGCGGTCCGCGTCGGCGGGTTCGCAGCAGTTGACGCCGACGGCGATGACATGGTGGTGGCCCGCGGCCAGAGCGAAGGCCGCCCCGAGGTCCTGGCCTGCGCGGGTGCGTCCGCCCTCGATCGTGTAGGAGAGCCAGACCGGCACGCCGGTGTCCGCGGTGGCGTGCAGCAGGGCCGTCGCCTCGTCGCTGTCCGGCACGGTCTCCAGGGCGAGGACGTCCGGGCCGGCCCGGGCGAGGGCCTCGACACGGGGACGGTGGAAGGCCTCCAGTTCCCGCACCGTCAGTCCGTAGCGGCCCCGGTACTCGCTGCCGTCGGCGAGCATCGCGCCGTACGGTCCCACCGAAGCGGCCACCCACACCTCCCGGGCCGCCCGCTCCGCGGCCGCGCGTGCGAGCGCCACGCTGCGGGCGAGGAGCCCGGCCGCCTCGTCACGCCGGACGCCGCTCCGGGCGAACCCCTCGTAGGTGGCCTGGTAGCTGGAGGTGACGAGCACCTGGGCGCCCGCCCGCACATAAGCCGTGTGCGCGGCCTCGATCTGCTCGGGCCGGTCGGCGAGCAGCCGTGCCGACCAGAGGTCGTCGGACAGGTCGCAGCCCTGTGCCTCCAGTTGGTTGGAGAGTCCGCCGTCGAGGACGAGCGGGCCGTCCCCGGCGAGGGCGGCGGCGAGACTGCGGGCGGGCTTCACTGGCGGCTCCGTTGACGGCGTCCGGGGCGGCGTACCGTACAGCGTCCCGGACAGCGGGTGGGACAGCGGGTGGGACAGCGGGTGGCTTCAGTCCAGCTGGGACCGGACCTGCGAGGAGATGAGCTCCAAGTGGTCGAGGTCGTGCAGGTCGAGGACCTGGAGGTAGACACGGGAAGAGCCGGCGGCGGCGTACCGGCCGAGCTTGTCGACGACCTCGGCGGGCGACCCGGCGAGGCCGTTGGACCTGAGTTCGTCGACCTCGCGGCCGATGGCGGCGGCGCGGCGGGAGACCTCCGCGTCGTCCCTGCCCACGCAGACGACGAGGGCGTTGGAGTACACGAGGTCGCCCGGGGGACGCCCGGCCGCCTCGGCAGCCGCGCGGACGCGGCCGAACTGGCGCTCCGTGTCCTGTGGCGACGCGAAGGGGATGTTGAACTCGTCGGCGTACCGCGCCGCCAGCCGCGGGGTGCGGGTGGCGCCGTGGCCGCCGATCAGCACGGGGACCTTCCGCTGGGCGGGCTTGGGCAACGCCGGAGAGTCCTCCAGCCGGTAGTAGCGCCCGTCATGGCTGAAGGTCTTGCCGGTCTCCGTGCCCCACAGGCCTGTGAGGATGGCGAGTTGCTCCTCGAGGCGGGCGAATCTCTCCTTGGGGAAGGGGATGCCGTAGGCCCGGTGCTCCTCCTCGAACCAGCCGGCGCCGAGCCCGAGTTCGACGCGGCCGCCGGACATCTGGTCGACCTGCGCGACCTGGATGGCGAGCACACCGGGCAGCCGGAAGGTGCCGGCCGTCATCAGCGTGCCCAGCCTGATCCGGCTGGTCTCGCGGGCGAGCCCGGCCAGGGTGATCCAGGCGTCGGTAGGTCCGGGCAGGCCGTCTGCCGACCCCATGCTGAGGAAGTGGTCCGAGCGGAAGAAGGCGTCGAAGCCGAGGTTCTCAGTGGCTCTGGCCACGGTGAGCAGGGTGTCGTAGGAGGCGCCTTGCTGGGGTTCGGTGAAGATGCGAAGGTCCATTCATCCATCCTGCCCCGCACCGCGGGTCGCCGCTCAGCCCGTGCCCGGGCAGGGCCGGGCAACGGGACCGCCCCACCGGTCGTACCGCACCCGGTCGCACCGCACCCGGGTGGTCGCGCCGTGCCGGGTCCCGGTGGGCCACACGGCGGCCGCGGAGCCCCGGCCGCGTGGCGCAGTGCACGGGCGGGACAGTGCACGGGCGGGCCAGCGCACGCTCGGCGCAGCGCACGGGCGGGGCAGTGCACGCTCGGCACAGTGCACGGGCGCCTTCGGCTCAGGGAGGGCTTGCCGTCGGCTCCGCCGGGTCCGGGCTGCGGGCGGCTCTCTCACCGCCGAGCGCCGCACCGGCCGCCCACTCCCGGTCGCGGTCTCTTCGGCGCTCCCGGTCGCGCTCGCACAGGGCGAGGCGCTGGAGCATGGCGCGGACGTGGTCGCTGGACTCGTCCGCGGCGTCGATCGCCTCGATGCACTGCCAGTAGAGGCCCTCCTCGTCCGTGTCGCAGGCGACGCCGACGAGCGCTATGCCGACCTCGCCGAGCAGGGTCCCGAGAGCATCCAACGCCCGCCAGGGATTGGCGACTTCCGTGAGCTGCGCGGCTCTCGGGCCACCCGAGCGCAGGGCGGCCGGGTCGGCGAGTATGCCGGCCCGGCCGCTTGCCTCGCTCAACCCGCGCGCCTCGCCTCTCAGCTCCTGGGGCCCGCTCACCGCCAGCAGGCCTCCGACCGCCTGCGCGAGGGCCTGGGCCTGCCAGGCCTCCGCCACGACGTCGAACGCCACGCGGCACTCCGCGAGTGCGCGCCTGCCGATCGCCACGAGCCGTTCCGCATCCATGGACGCCGCCCCCGTTCGTACGACTTTCTGCCCACTGAGTCACTACCCAGAGTGAATGACCTCCAGACGAAAAGCCAGGGGAATTCGGAAATCTGTGGACAGGTGGCCGCTTGAGGAAAGGTCAATCACTCCGGAGAGTGACGATCTCGAGTTGCGGGACCGCCGGACGCCCGTTCAGCGGGCGGGAAACGGAGCTCATTCCGGTCGATCTTGTCCGAGAGCGCCCGGAGCACGTCGACCCCGACCACCTCGCAGAACTGGAGCAGATACGCGAGTACGTCGGCGACCTCGTCGGCCACCCGGTGGGCCTGTTGCGGGTCGTCCATCACCCGTGCCGACTCCTCCGGCGTCAGCCACTGGAAGATCTCCACGAGTTCCGCCGCCTCGACCGTCAGCGCCACGGCGAGGTTCTTCGGTGTGTGGTACGGCTGCCAGTTCCGCGCCGCGGCGAACTCGGCCAGTCTGCGCTGCAACGCCCGCACGTCCGGTTCCGTCAACGCACCAGGTCTGCCACCGCCACACCGCGGATCTCCCGGGCGGCCGCGACGTTCCCCACTCTCTCCCGCCTCTCCCGCCTCTCCGGCCCTCTCCTGCCTTCCCATCTCTCCCACCTCACCTGTCTCTGCCACCTCTGCGGTCTCTGCCACCTCTGCGGTCTCTCCTGCCTCTCCCATCTCCCGCCAGCCTCGGATGCCTCTCCGCGCAGACGGTCGCGCCGGCCGGCCCGATCAGAGTCCCGAACCGTGCGGCAGCCAAGGCGCATCCCGCACGAACGGCCGATGCCGGCCCGACCTGGCGGCGGGGCACTCGCGGCGGGTCCGCTGGAGCGCGACCGCCAGGGCGCCGCGACCTCGCCGCCCCTCCCCCGGCACGCGGCGAAGGAGGGGTGGCGCGGTTCGGTGACGACGGGGCGGCCGGCGGATGGGTCCACGCGGCGGACGCCGCACAGGTCCGGACGCCGAACCGGTACCTCTCGAAGCGCTTCCTAAGAATGGGGGACGGCGGTCTCCGCGAGACCGTCGACCTCCGTGCCGACGGGCGCGAGCAGGAACACGTTGCGGTCCACACGGTGCATCCCGCAGCCGAGCCCGAAGACGACCCCGCTGCTGAAGTCGAGGATGCGCTTGGCGACTTCGGTGTCCGCGCTCGTGAGGTCGAGCAGCACCGGGACCCGGGCGAGGAGGTACTCGGCGACCTCGCGGGCGTCGGCGAAGACCTGCACGCGCAGCACGACCATCCGGCGCTGCTCCGCCTCGGCGGCCTGCGCGGCGACGCCGTCGCGGGGAAGCGTCCGGTGGTCCACGTGTGACGGCCACTCGTTGCGGCCCCGCAGCGGCACGACCTGGGCCAGGCCCTCCCACTGCTCGTCGGTGACGTCGAACCTCTCGTACCTGCTCATGCGACCATCTTCGCGCCCCTCACCCGTTCGGCCCAACAGCGACACGGGCGAGTCGCACCACGCCCGGGGAAGCGACACGGACCGAGAAGCGACGCACCGCCCGGGGAAGCGACACGGACCGAGAAGCGACGCACCGCCCGGGAGGGCGACGGCCCGGGGAGGCGACCCGGCCCGGGACACCGGGGAGGACGAGTGCGCCCCGACACGTCCCGGAGAGGACGAATGCCTCGCGCCCACCCCCGGTGGAGGACGAGTGCGTGCACACCCGTTGGCAGCGGTGGCTGCCGGGGAGCACACTGCACGGGCGGGCGGCCGCCAGGGCTCCGGGGTGCGCCGCTGCGGTCGAGGCCGCATGCGGGAGCACCTCGCCGAGGCCCCGCCCGCGTCGCGCCCGCGCCGGTCCGCCGCGGCGTGCCCGCGGGTGCCGTACCGGGAACCGCCCGGTGAGGCGGTGCCGGACGGGCCACGGGGCGTGCGCAACCATCGGAGCCGGTGGAGCATGGGAGTGATGACCGGATCCGTGACCCTGATCGGTGAGAGCCCGGAGGACCCGTTCTCGCTGGGGCGGGCCCTCTCCGTCGTACTGGACGGGCGGGGATCGGTGGTCGGCTGGAGCGAGCGTGCGCGCGAACTCCTGGGATTCACCGACGAGCAGGCCCTCGGCCGCTGCGCGGAGGACTTCCTCGTCGCCGTCCGCGACCGCGACCTCGTACGGGAGGCCGCGGCGGGCTGTGTGCGGGACGGAAGCTGGTTCGGGGTGCTGCCGGTCCTCGACCGGGAGGGCCGAAGGTCCCGTTTCGGTGTCCGGGCCGCACGGGTGGCACGGGTGGCACGGGTGGCACGGGCGGGCCGAACGGACCGGGCGGACCAGGCGGACCAGACGGACGAGTGGCTGCTGCTGGGCGCGCCGGCGGAGGAGGTCGCCCGGTGGGAGATCGACCGGTCGGTCATGGAGGGGCTGTTCCGCCGCTCCCCCATCGGCCTGTCGGTGCACGACCCGGAGCTGGCGATCCTGCGGGTCAACCGGCCGATAGCGCACATCGGCGGCATCACCTCCGACCAGGCCCGGGGACGGCGCATCGGTGACTTCCTGGTGGCCGCGGACGCCGAGACGATCGAGTCCCGGCTCAGCGAGGTCCTGGAGACCGGGAGGCCGATGATCTTCACGGAGCAGTCGTGCCGGCTGCTCGCCGATCCCGGTGCCGAGCGCTACGTCGCGGTGTCGGCGTTCCGTATGGAGGACTCGGCCGGCCGCACGCTCGGGGTGACCCAGCTGGTGGAGGACGTCACCGACCGGCACCGGGCACGCCGCCGGCTGGCGATGCTGAACGAGGCGAGCGAGCGCATCGGCACCACGCTGGACGTGGAGGCCACGGCGCAGGAGCTGGTGGACGTCGCCGTGCCCGGTATCGCCGACTGTGTGACGGTCGACCTCCTGCCGGCGGTCGGGCTCGGCGAGGCGCTGCTCCCGGAGCGCGGCGACCCCCTGCGGCGGGCCGCGTTCAAGTCGGTCGCGCCGTTTCCGGAGCGGGTGATGTACCCGGTGGGAACGCTCAGGTCCTTCCCCGCGGACTCACCGCAGGCCCGGGCCCTGGTGACCAGGCGCCCGGTGCTGGTGGCCCGCCTGGACGGGGACGGCGCGGAGCTGGGTCTGGACCCCGAGCGGGCCGGGCGGGCGCGAGCGCTGGGCGTCCATTCGCTGATGGTCGTACCGCTGACCGCCCGGGGCCTGGTGCTGGGACTCGTGTGCCTGTGGCGGTACGCCGTCCCGGAGCCGTTCGAAGAGGACGACCTGACGTTGGCGAACGAGTTCGCGGCCCGGGCCGGGGTCGCCATCGACAACGCCCGCCGGTACACCCAGGAGCACCGGACGGCGCTCGCTCTGCAGCGCCGTCTGCTGCCGCGCGAGGTGCCCTCGCAGCCGGCGGTGCGGGTGGCGCACCGGTATCTGCCGGCGGGCGGCTCCGCGGGGGTCGGGGGCGACTGGTTCGACGTGATCCCGCTCTCCGGGGCCCGGGTGGCGCTGGTCGTCGGCGACGTCGTCGGACACGGCATCAACGCCGCGGCGACGATGGGAAGGCTGCGGACGGCGGTGCACACCCTGGCCGATCTGGACCTGGAACCTGACGAGGTGCTGTCCCACCTGGACGACCTGGTGACGCGGCTGGCCGGTGAGCAGGAGCAGGGCGACGACGACGGTCCCGGCGAGCAGGTGGTGGGCGCCACCTGCCTGTACGCCGTGTACGACCCGGTGTCGCGGATCTGCTCCGTGGCCCGCGCGGGCCACCCGCCGCCCGCGCTCGTCACGCCGGAGGGCCGGGTGAGCCTGCCCGACCTGCCGGCCGGGCCCCCGCTGGGCCTCGGTGGGCTGCCGTTCGAGTCCGAGGAGCTGGAGCTGCCGGAGAACAGCGTGCTCGCCCTCTACACCAACGGGCTGGTCGAGGGCGACGCGCACGACATCGAGGCCGGTCTCGACCGGCTGTCGGAGGCCCTCGGCGGCCCGGTCCGGCCGCTGGAGGACATGGCCCGGTCGGTGGTGGACACGCTGCTGCCCGCGCGGCCCGCCGACGACGTGGCGCTGCTGCTGGCCAGGACCCGCACCCTGGCGCCCGAGCAGGTCGCGACCTGGGTGCTGCCCGCCGAGCCGACCGCCCCGGCCCGGGCCAGGGCGCTGACCGCCGGGAAGCTGACCGAGTGGGGTCTGGAGGAGATGGCCTTCACGACGGAGCTGGTGGTGAGCGAGCTCGTCACCAACGCCTACCGCTACGCGGGCGGCCCGGTGACCCTGCGGCTGATCCGTCTGCACCGGCTGATCTGCGAGGTCTCCGACCCCAGCAGCACCTCGCCGCATCTGCGGCGGGCCCGCAGCACCGACGAGGGCGGCCGCGGGCTGCTGCTCGTGGCCCAACTGACGTCGAGGTGGGGGACCCGCCACGCGCGTGAGGGCAAGACCGTCTGGACCGAGCAGGAGCTGCCGGGCTGACCGGTGGGTCCGGGGCTGCACGGATCCGGACGCGGGGGGACGATGGAGAGCGCAAGCGCCCAGGTTTCCGGCGGGGCGGTCATGACCTGCGCAAAAGCCCTGTGACGGTGGCGGGAGGAGCGGCTGCGGATGGGTGGCACCGAAGCGTTCCCCGGTGACCCGGTACCGAGCGTGGAGGCCGGCCCCGCACCGCCCGGCGGGCTGCTCGACGTCCTCGGACTGGCGCCGGTGGTACTGGACGCGGAGGGGCGGATCGCCCTGTGGGGCCGTCAGGCCGAGGAGCTGCTGGGCTACACCGCTCAGGAGGCGCTCGGGCAGTACGCGCTGCGGCTGCTGGTCGAGGAGGAGCACTTCGGGACCGTCTTCGACCTCTTCTCCAGCGTGATGGAGAGCGGCGAGAACTGGGCCGGGGTGTTCCCCGTCAGGCACAAGGACGGCGCGGTCCGGCTGCTGGAGTTCCGCAACATGCGGCTCCAGGACCGGCACGGCGGCTTCTACGCCCTGGGGCTGTCCACCAGTCAGGAGGCCCTGCGCCAGGTGGAGCGCGACCTGGCGCTGTCGGTACGGCTGGTGGACCAGTCGCCGATCGGCCTCGCCGTGCTCGACCCCGATCTGCGCTGTGTGACGGTCAACCCGGCGCTGGCGGCAGTCAGCGGGCTTCCGGCGGAGCAGCATGTGCGCCGCCGGGTGAGCGAGACCCTGCCGTTCCTGGACGCCGTCCGGCTCGAGGCGGCCATGCGCCGGGTGCTGGAGACCGGCACGCCCATGGTGGACCGCCAGGTGCTGGGGCGCACACCGTCCGACCAGGACACCGAGCACGCCTGGTCGGTGTCCCTCTACCGGCTGGAGGACGCCCGCGGCCGGATCCTCGGCGTCGCGCTGTCCGTGGTGGACGTGACGGACCGGCACCATGCCGCCAGGGAGGCGGAACGGGCCCGGCACCGGCTCGCCCTGGTCGCCGACGCGTCGATGCGGATCGGCACCACCCTGGATCTGTGGGAGACCGCCCGGGAACTGGCCGACGTGGCCGTGCCGGAACTCGCCGACATCGCCGCCGTGGACGTGCTCGACTCGGCGGTCGAGGGGCGGCGCGAGTCGGTGCCGGCCGACGGCACGGCGGTGTTCCGCGCGCTCGCCGTGTCGGCGGCGCACCCGACCGTCGCGGTGCAGGCGGCCGACCCGCCGGGCGAACTCACCTGCTACGACGCCGACCGGCTGGTCACCCGGTGCGTGCGGACGGGTGAGCCGATCGTGGTGCCGCGTGTGGCCGGCGGGGACCTGCCGCGGATCGCGCGGGACGCGGCCGCGTCGGTGCTGCTGGCGGCGGCGGGGGTGCACTCGTACCTGGCGGTGCCGCTGATCGCCCGCGGGGTGGTGCTGGGTGCGCTCGACCTCAAGCGGTTCCGCAACCCGGTGCCGTTCGACGCCGACGACGTGCTGCTGGCCGGGGAGCTGGCGAGCCGGGCGGCGGTGTGCATCGACAACGCCCGCTGGTACCAGCAGCAGCGCGACGCGGCGCTGGCCCTCCAGCGCAGTCTGCTGCCGCGGCACCCGCCCAACCTGGTGGGGCTGGAGGTGGCCTCCCGGTACCAGCCCGCGGGGGCGGTCAGCGAGGTCGGCGGCGACTGGTTCGACATCCTCCCCCTCGGCGACGGCAAGACCGCGCTGGTGGTGGGGGATGTGATGGGCAGCGGGATCAACGCGGCGACGGCGATGGGGCGGCTGCGCACCGCGACCCAGACCCTCGCCTCGCTGGGTCTGGGGCCCGAGGAGGTGCTGCGGCACCTGGACTCGATCACCGCCGGGCTGGAGCCGTACATCGCGACGTGCCTGTACGCGCTGTACGACCCGCACCGGGGCCGGCTGTGCGTCTCCACGGCCGGGCATCTGCCGCCGGTGCTGCTGCGGCCCGGTGAGGCGCCGGTGCTGCTCGACCTGCCGACCGGGGTGCCGCTGGGCGTCGGCGGAGTGGAGTTCCGCTCGGTCTGCTTCGCCCTGCGCCCCGGGGACACGCTCGTCCTCTACACCGACGGCCTGGTGGAGACCCGCGACGAGGACATCGACGCCCGGCTGCATGTGCTGCTCACCCTGATGGCGGGGCCGGCCGCGGGGCTGGAGGAGACCTGCGACCGGCTGCTGCGCGCCCTGCGGCGGGGGACGGTGGAGGACGACGTGGCACTGCTCATCGCACGCGTGCGGGAGTGAGCCGGCCGGGGCAGCCGAGGACAAGTCCGTCAGGGCTGCTCATCGCACGCGTGCGGGAGTGAGGCTGCCGACGACCGCGAGCGGTCCGGGGCCGGCCGCCGATCCCGTCGATCACGCCGATCCGCCGATCCCCCCGATCCGCCGAACTGCGGCTGCGGCTGCGGCTGCGGCTGCGCGACGACGTCCCCGTAGGCCCGCCGCGGCGAACGGCCCTTCAGCTCCCGGAAGCCGGCCGCCTGTCCGCGCCCGGGCGCGGAGCGCTTCGGGTGGACCGAGCGGCACCGGCGGCGGGCGCGGCGACCGGAGGCCGGCGACCGGCGGCTGGCGGCTGGCGGCTGGCGACCGGCGACCGGCGGGCCATGAGGGGGCGCTATCGCTGGATGGTCCCCGGGGTGATCGTCACCCGCTCGCACTCGACGAAGTCGTCCATCGCCGACGCTTCCCGGGCGGCCCCGTCGGGGGCGCACGGCACATCGGCGGCGGCGACCAGATACCGCGCGCCCGCCCCGTCGTCCTCCGTGAAGCCGTTCACGACGCCGCGCGGCAGCGACTCGGTCTCCGAGAAGATCCCGAAGACCAGGGCGTTGACGCGGGCCGTCTGCCCCGGCATCCGCACCACGCTCGTCGTGCCGGCCGCCAGGGCCGGGGCCAGGGAGCAGACGAGCAGGACGACCGGGGACCGGCGCGGCACGACGATTCCCACCACCCCGCGGGGGCGCCGCAGGACGAGGGAGCCCTGCCCCGGGGCGGCTTCGAGGGCGCGGCCGTGCTCGGTGCGTACGAGCGAGGCGAAGTACCGCAGCCGCGACGGCACCGTCTCCGCCTCGAAGCGCGCGCGCCGCCTGTTGCCGTCCACCTGGGCCAGTGCGTCGGCGAGCTGCCCGCGGCGGGTGGCGAACAGGTCGGCCATCTCGTGCAGGGTCCTGGCGCGCAGGTGCCGGTCGTCCTTCCAGCGGGTCTCGCCGAAGGCCCGCCGGGCCGCCGCGAGCGCCCGTGCCGCCATCTCGCGCCCGTCCGCCCCCTGCTCCCCCGGCGCCGGACGGGCTGCGGCTCCGTCCCGGCCTCCCGGTCCGCCGACCCAGGTGCCGTCGATCCAGTGCAACGCGGTCCCAGTGGTCATGGCTCACTCCCAGCTTCGTCCGGAGCGATGAGTGAACGGACACGTCGTCGTTCGGTGCAGTGCCGGTCCGACATGGCCGCCGTACCGGACGGCGCCGGGCGCGACGTGCCGCACCACGGTCCGCGTCGGCCGCCTCCGCGACGCCGCCGGTGTACCCGAGTGGCAGATCCGTCTCGTGCAAGAACGCTGATCGGTCTCGTGGTGGAGTCGCTCGGACTTCCATGGCGCCAGAGGCGCCCGCTCAGCCGGTCCGGGGATGTCCGGCTGATCTGGAGGAATCGCCGCATCGCCTGCACGCCGGGGGTTTCCGGCGGTCACCGCCGGTTCACCGGCGGGGCCCTGGCCGTGGGCCGTCCGACCATGTTGCCGCCCCTGGGGGAGGCGCGCAACGCGAGCCCGCGACGTGCCGGGTCCGGGCTCCCGTCGCACGCCGCGCCCCGGTCCCGGGCTCCCGTCGCACGCCGATCGGGACCGGTCCGGCCGTCGGGGCGATCCGCGCGGCTCCGGCCGTCGGGGCGATCCGCGCCGGTCCGGCCGTCGGGGCGATCCGCGCCGGTCCGGCCGTCGGGGCGATCCGGACCGTACTGTCGCTCCCGTCCCTGCGACCGCTCCCGGAATCCGGCCGGCCGTCAGCGGGCGCCCGGTATGCCGCCCGTCCGTCAGGGCGCCGGCCGCGGGCTTCTCCCACCCGGCCGGGCGGCGCCCGCTCCCGCCGGCACTCCCGCCGACACTTCCACCACCGGTCCCACCACCGGTCCCAGCACCCACCGCGTTTCGACGGAGACCGGCGACCCGGAGGCCGCCGCCCGCACCGCGGCCGCCTCCCGCGCCGTGAGGCCGCCGGTGGGCACCCGCTCGTCAAAGCGGTCGGCGCCCTCGGCCCTCCCGGGGTCCGGTCCCCGACGGGCAGGTCTGCCGCCGGGGAACGGCCTGCCGGGTGCGAGGGGCGGCCGGTCAGCCGCCGCGAGTCCCGCGCGGGGCGTGGATCACCGGGGTGGCTGGCACAGCCGGACCCGCAGGACGCCGTTGCCGCCGGGTCCGTACCCGGGGAAGGTGACCGTCGCACCCGGCTGTGCGTCGCGACAGGGCACTGCGGTGCCGTCGGTGTACTCCACCGTCAACCGGTACGCGGTGTCACAGGCGTTGGTGACATGGGTGTAGCGCCAGGTCGCCGCGTACTGGACGCACCCGGGAGCCGACTCGCCTTCCCCGGCCGCCGGTGCCGCCGCGGCCGCACCGGCCGTGGTCAGCACTGCCATGACCGCTGCACCGACTACTGAAGCAGATATCCGCCACATCGAGACTCCTAATTCAGAAGTTGAATGCACGGAGACAGTCTGCTCCCAGGAGCGTGCAGGATGGAGGGGTTTCAGTCAGCCCGTTGTTTTCAGTTCATGAACTGTTCGAATAGGTCCCCCGGCGCCGTCACCCCGGCGAACCCGCCCCGCCGCACGCCGGTCAACCGCCCCACGGACCAGTAGCGTTCCATTCCGCCCCGCACCGGCCCACCCAGCACCCCACCGGCCGGGAATGGCCGGGAATGGCCGGGCGGAACGGGACGCGACGGCATGCGACGGCATGCGAGACGCGAGGCGACGGCACGCGGGACGGGGCGCGACAAGCCCGGACCGCCCCGGACCGCCCCGGAGCCACCCTGCACCGCATACCGGCTCACGGTCCGTCAGCAGCATGTGGAGTTGGAGTGCGGCCGGGGCGGCACCGGTCTCGTCACCGGTCCGCCCCGGGCCCGCCCCCGCCGCGGCCGGGCCTCAGCGGGAGCGGTCGGCCGCGGGCGGGGCGACGGCTTCCCGGGCCCGCGGGCGCCGGGTCCGCCGCAGTCGGACCAGCGCCACCGCCGTGACCAGCAGGGCCGCGAACAGGGCGGCGATCCCTGCGGGTCCCACGGTGTCCAGGCCGTCGGCGATGGTGCGCTGGACGGCGCCCGCGGCGTCGATGACCGGATCCCGGGTGGCGGGGTCCCCCTGCACCCGGATCTCGTACCAGCCGTAGTACGCCACGTACGCGCCCACGAGCAGGAGCAGCGCGCCGCCGAGGCGGGGGGCGGCGGCACCGAGACGGCGCAGCCGCGTCACGGCGGTGGTGCGGGTGAGGGCGACGGTGAGGGAGGCGGCTCCGACGATCAGGCCCATGCCGGCGGCGTAGGCGACGAAGAGTGCGATTCCCTCGCCGGTGGACCCGCTGCGGACGGCGGACACCACGATCGCCAGGAACGGGGCGATGGTGCAGCCGAGGGAGGCTGCCGCGTACGCCATCCCGAACAGCGCCATGGACGGGACGGAGCGGGTGAGACCGGGCGCCCGGCGGACCTTCGGCGCCGGGGAGGGCAGCCGGCGGCCAGCGAGCAGCCACCCCCCTGCGCCCGCCATGAGAAGCCCGAAGACGATGGTGAACCAGGGCAGGTGCCCTTGCACCTGGCCCGCTACGGGCTGCACGGCCAGACCGAAGATCCCGAAGAGTGCCGCGAATCCGGCGGTCATGGCGGCGGTCGCGGTCAGCGCACGGCCGACGGCGACGGTGCGGCTGGGGGTGTCGTCGCCGAGGACGAGGAGGGACAGATAGGCGGGGAGCAGGGCGAAGCCGCAGGGGTTGACCGCGGCGAGCATGCCCGCGGTGAGTGCGAGGGCGAGAGGCAGATCGGACATCGGGGCTCAGCCGGCGAGTCCGGCGACCTTCTCGGCCAGTCCCTCGCCGCCGGGCAGGACGCCTTCGTAGACGGTGCCGCCGTTCTCGTCGAGGATGACGTAGCGGCTCTGCTCGGTGACGTCGAACCGCTTCCACACGTCGCCGGCCTCGTCCGACAGGTGGGTGAAGCCGCCCGTCTCGGTGTCCGCGACGAAGTCCTTCATGGCGGCGGTCCGGTCCAGGCCCGCCACGCCGACCACGTTGGCCCTGTCCCCGTACTCGGCGGCGACCCTGGCCGTCTCGGCCGCCTGCGCCTTGCACTTGGGGCACCAGGGGGCCCAGAACCACAGCACGGTCGGCTTGCCCGCGAGCGTCTTCGCGTCGAACGGCTCCCCGTCCACGGTGGTGCCGGTGAACCTCAGCGCCTCGGGCACCTCGGCGCCGCCGGTGTCACCGCCGTCCGACGCGGCGGGCGGGGCCGCTGACGGCGCCGCCGACGATGCCTCCCCGGTGTCGCCGTCCGGGCCGGAGCCGCCTTCTGCGCCGCATCCGGCGAGCGTCAGCAGCGTGGCGGCCAGGGCGGCGGGGAGGAGGGTGCGGGCGCGCATGGCGGACTCCTGTCGGGGTACTCGGCTCGGTTCCGGTGTGACTGTAGATCCCACCGGGCCGCCGGGTGCGGAGTAGGGTCCTTACGGTTCGGTGACGTGCCGCCGCGGTGACGGGCGACTCCGGCGGCGGCCGAATCCGGTGACGGCCGAATCCGGTGACGGCCCGGCGGCGACCCGGCGCCGACAAGGCGGCGGCAAGGCGGCGGCCGAATCCGGCAACGGTCCACCACGGCGGCGGCCGGCGGATGTCAGCCCCCGGCGTCCCTGAGCCGGGCGGCGTCGATGACGGTGATACGCCCCCGGGCAAGGCGGATCATCCCCTGGTCCGCGTAGTCGTGGAGCACCTTGGTGCAGGTTTCGCGGGAGGTCCCCGCCAGGGCGGCGATCTGCTCGTGGGTGAGCGCGATCTGCGGATGGCGCCCGACGGGACGCAGCGGACCGGCGGGGGGCTGGGCGGCGGTGAGGGTGCCCAGGGTGGTGGCGATGCGCTGGGCGACGGTCTTGAAGACGCTGTCGGACAGGCGCTGCTCCAGCTCGGCCAGCCGGCGTCCCAGGATCGCGGTGATACGGGCCGCGATACGGGCGTCGGACAGCAGCAGACGGTTCACGTCGGCGCGGCTCATCACGCAGACGATGACGTCGTCCAGGGCCTCGGCGTAGTTGTCGTACATGTGCTGCCCGAGCAGGACCATCTCCCCGAAGATCGTGCCCGGGGTGATGATCGCCGTGGTCAGCGCCCGTCCGTCGGCGGAGACCCGGAAGACCCGCACCCGGCCCTTCTTGAGGATGAACAGCACCTCGCTGGGCTGGTCCGGCGAGTGGAGGATCTCACCCGCGCCGTAGGTCTTCATCGGCGCCGCCTCCGCGATGGCCGCCATCTCCTGCTCCGACAGGTCGCAGAAGATGTCCACCTCGGCCATGCACCACGTCCCCTGCCCGCCCCCGTCGCTGTCCGTGTAGGCGTGGGTCATCGTGTGCGTCTCCTCCCGTCGTCCCGGGGCCCAGGGCGGGGGCGCGGCGCCCCACGCCGGGCCGGCCAGCGCGTCGGCGCTGTCGGCCAGACAGTAGGACACCGCGATGCCGTCGTCTCGTGACCGACGCGGCGCGGCGCCCGGCCGTGGGCCATCGGGGCGGGGGGCGGGCGCGGGCGGCGGTGCAGGGGTCATCGGACGGCCGGGCCCTGGTCCCGGTGGTTCGCGGTCTGGGCGATCGCGGCGTAGGTCAGACCGGCGAGCAGCCCGAACACCAGATGGGCGCCGAAGCTGGACGCGGTGACGGCGTTCCACTCGAAGACCGGCATGCCCATGTTGGCGGGCATGATCCACAGCGCGCCGACGAACCACCACAGCACGCCGTAGGCCAGACCGAGAGCGGCACCGGCGGCGAGGCGCTGGGCGTACTGCCCGGCCAGTACGCCGAACACCCCACCGGCGAAGAGCGCGATGGCCAGGTGCACGATCCAGCCGACGAAGGCGTTGGTCGAGCCGAGGAGCCCGGCGACCATGGTGATCATCGCGGTGTCCGCCATCGGCCTCGACACCGACATCCAGATGCCCATCCCGACCCCGCCGACCAGACCGGCCGCGGCTCCCCAGACCGCGTGTACCGGGATGACGGCCGTGCTCGGGGATACGTGCATTGTGGCTGCCATGGTGAGCGCCCCCTCATGTGGGAGTGGTGTGTGTCTCTGGCGATCCACGCTAGGGGCGGCACCCGCGGCGGGTATGTGAGGCCGCTTACGTACCCGGTGGTAGATCTGCGCGCCGGGCCGGCTCAACGGGCCCGGCCGGCACCACGGGACCGGCAGGCTCCACGGGACCGGCAGGCTCCACGGAGCCCGTTTCACGGGACCGGCTCCACGAGACCGGCTCCACGAGACCGGCACCACGAGACCGGCACCACGGGACCGGCAGGCTTCACGGAACCGGCCGGCACCACTTAACCCGTTTCACGGGACCGGCACCACGGGACAGACCCCACGGAACCCGTTTCACGAGACCGGCACCACGGGACCGGCAGGCTTCACGAGACCGGCTTCACGGCTGTCAGCAGGGCGTAGCCGAGAGCGCCGCGGGCCACGGCGGCGCGCGCCGCCCCCAGGACGGCGGGGGCCGCGCCCGGATCCACGCCGGCGTCCGCGAGCCTGGCGGGCGAGGTCATGCGCAGCAGGTTCAGCCGGGCCTCGATCTGGTCGATCATCCGGAGCATGGCGGCGTCGTGGCGCTCGGTGGTGACGGTACGCAGGCCGGCGCCGGCCAGGACGGCCGCGTACTCGGTCAGCGGGCGGGCGTCGGCGACACAGGCGACCCGGGCGCCGGCGCTCCTGAGTTCGGGCGGGAGCCGGTCCGGGGCCGCGGTGACGTCGGTGATGCCGACGCGTCCGCCCGGGCGCAGCACCCGGGCGAACTCGGCGGCCGCCCGCGCCTTGTCGGGGAAGGTGCACAGGGCGCACTCGCACACCACCGCGTCGAACACGCCGTCGTCGTAGGGCAGGTGCTCGGCGTCGCCGGTGACGAACCCGGCCCGCTCCGCGAGTCCGGCGGCCTGGGCCGCCCCCTGGGCGAGGGCGGTGTTGGCGGCGGAGTAGTCGACGCCGTCCACGCGCACGCCGTAGACGCCGGCGAGCAGCAGCGCGGTGGTTCCCCGGCCGGAGGCCACGTCGAGCACGCGGCCGTCGCGGGCGAGCCCCAGCACGTCGGCGAGGCGGCGGGTCAGGGCGGTGCCGCCGGGGTGGTAGGAGTCGCCGAGCAGCAGGGCGACGACGTCCCTGGAGTAGGCGTCGGCGCAGCAGCTCTTGATCTCGTCGCTGTTCACGGCTGCTCCCGGGCGACGGTGCGGACGGTCTTCGAGCCGTACGGGGTCGTGGTGAGCCGGGGGGCGAGCGGCAGGGCGTTGGGGACGACCTGGGCGACGGGCACCCCGGACATCTGGGCGCGCACCTGCTCGCGGTAGCCGACGGAGTTGTACGCGCAGAAGGGGATGAGGCGCCCGTCGGGGGTGATCTCCTCGACGCAGCACTTCATCAGCTGCTTGACGTTGAGGGTGTAGGGGTCCTGGAAGTCCTGCACGACGATCATGAAGGCCTTGTCGTCGAGCTGCTTCACCGCCTGGGGCAGGTCGATGCCGCAGCCGTCCGCGCAGTCCAGTGCCTCGGCGGTGGCCCGCAGTTTCTCCTCGGTCGTCGCCGTGCCCATGAACGCGGAGGCCGACCACAGCTTCTCCAGCGCCTCGCGGATACCGGTGTCGGGCATGACGCGGTTGGCGACGTAGTCGAGGTGGTCCTCCACGTCGAGCAGTCTCGGGATCGGCACGACGGTCCGGTCGCCCGGTTCGCCGTCGACCAGCAGATAGGTGATGGAGCGGCAGGTGGGGAAGCAGCAGGGGACGGGGAAGAAGTCGCCCTTGCGGAACCAGTCCGGGCGCTGCTCGGTGATCAGCCGGATGACGTCGGGGTTGGTGAGCCGGTTCAGCGGGTCGAACTCCACGTGCCGGCCGGAGTGGGTGACCGGTTGGAAGGCCACGGAGCGCACCGCGGGGTGGTCGATGCCGTACTCGATGACGGCCCCGAGTTCGTGCTCGTTCAGACCGCGCTCGACGGCGGCGACGAGGGTGACGGTGAGACCGGCCTCGGCGCAGTTGTCCAGGGCCCGCCGCTTGAACGAGCGCAGGTCGCGGCCCCGGATCTCCCGATGGGTGCGCTCGTCGAAGCCGTCGAACTGGAGGTAGACGTTCACCGACCGGCCCGGGGTCCGGTTGCGTTCGCCGAGCCGGGCGGCGAAGTCCCGGTCGGTGGCGAGGCGGATGCCGTTGGTGTTGAGGTTGACGCACGCGATGGGGCGTGCCTGGGCGAGGTCGATGAAGTCGAGGATGTGCTTGTGGATGGTGGGTTCTCCGCCGGAGAACATCACCACCTCCGCCTCGCCCTCCGACTCCACGAAGACGTCGAGCATCCGCTCGCACTGCTCGCGGGTGATGGAGTAGCCGTCGCCGTGGTGCCCGGAGTCGGCGAAGCAGATCGGACAGTCCAGATTGCAGCCGGTGTTGACCTCGATGATGCCGAGGCAGGCGTGCTGCTTGTGGTCCGGGCACAACCCGCAGTCGAGCGGGCAGCCGTCCCTGACCTCGGTCTGGAAGGCCAGCGGGATCGTACCGGGCTTGTTGTACCGCGCCGAGGTCAGGTACTCCTCCGCGTCACCGTAGACCAGGGCCTCGAACTCGCCGTGGTCGCGGCACCGCTTGCGCAGATAGACCTTGCTCTCGCGGATGTTGACCTGTGCGTCGACGGGCGTCTTGCACACGGGGCAGATCGACTTGGTGAACTCCACGAACACCTCGTCGCGGTCCGCCTTGCGCCGGGGCGCGGGGGCTCGGGACGGCTCGGGCATGGCCAACTCCTCACTCGGAACGGTCTTGACGGTCGGGCGCCCCGGCGCCGGACCCGGAACCAGGACCAGGACCAGGACCAGGACCAGACCCGGAACCAGACCCGGAACCAGGACCAGACCCGGAACCACCGCCGGGGGCCGCCGCGGGTCGTCCGGCGGTCGGGGGCCGTGCGGCGGTCGGGGGCGGGGTGCCCAGGGCCGTGCGGAGCAGCACACCGGCGTAGAGCAGCAGCAGCGCGTCCTGGACGAGGACGAACCAGCTCAGGCGCTGGACGAGATAGACGCCGAAGCAGCCGCAGTTCGCCACCGTGAGCCCGCGCGCGAACGCCTGCGCGGCCAGCAGGGCCCAGACCACGGCGACGCCGGTGAACACCAGCACCGGCACGAGCGCTCGGGAGCGCGGGCGGGCGAGAAACCACACCCCGCACACCAGCTCGCCGACGATCAGTGCCACGGCGAGCACGGCCGCCGCAGATCCGGCGACCAGTCCGTACCCGGCCAGGATCCCGGGCATCTGCCGAAGGGACGCGAGCTGCCCGGCCGCCATCGCGACGAACAGCGCGCCCAGCACGAGCCGCAACACCATGCCTAGAACGCTATGCCGACGGTGCCGCCGATATCTGTAAGCGCGCTCACCGAAGCGGAACCCCGGCACGGGGATCCCCCGGACGTGTGCGCAGCGGGGTGGGCAGCGGGTCCGCCGGACCCGGGCGGAGCCCGGCGGACCCCGGCGGAGCCCGGCGGACCCCGGCGGACCCCGGCGGACCCCGGTGGACCCCGGCGGACCCCGGTGGGGCCTGACGGGGCCTGACGGGCGACGCCGCGCACAGCGGGTCACCACAGGGAGGGGCGGCGGGAGGGAGGGGCGCTGGAGGTGGCACAGCGGACAGCCGGCGGGTGCCGGTCGCCGCGGGAAGGGAGCCGGCGGGTGCCGGCCGTCACGGACAGCGGGTCGCGGCAGACTACGCCGCGGGAGAGCGCGAGCGGCCGCCTACGCCGCCGGTCCCGGCTCACCCTCGACCCGCACGCCCCGTCCGAACGCGACATGGCCCTTGATCCGGCGGGCGAGCGGGCTGGGGCGCGGGTAGTACCAGGCCGCGTCCGGCATGGTCCGCCCGTCGACGGTGACGGTGTAGTAGCGGGCGAGTCCCTTCCAGAAGCACAGCGACCGGGAGCGGCTCTCGGTGAAGTACTCGCGGTGCAACGCCTGGGGCGGGAAGTAGTGGTTGCCTTCGACGACCACCGTGCGCTCCGCTTCCGCGATCACGGTGCCGTTCCAGATGGCACGCAGCATGGGCATGCTCCTCGTCGTGCGCCGACCGGGACGTCCCCGGTGTCCTCTGCTGCGTCCCACGCTATGCCTGGCCGACGTCAGGGTTCCGTGACGACGCTCACCGTGCGCGGTGCGCGACGGGGGCGGTACGCGCTGCCGGTGTCAACGCCGCGGGCGGACGTGAGTACGGACGCGGACATGAGTACAGACGCAGACGTGAGTACGGACGCGGACATGAGTGCAGACGTGGACATGAGTACGGACGCGGACATGAGTGCAGACGCGGACATGAGTACGGACGCGGACATGAGTGCAGACGCGGACATGAGTGCACCGGCAGTGTCTCCGTCCCGGCCACACGTCGGGCGACCGCGGGCGCGGGCGCGGGCGTTCACACCGGCGGCTGCCCGGTGGGGTCGGCCACGCCCACCGTCCCGGGTCCGGGTCACCGCCCTCCGCGCGGGCGGCCGGCCACTGCAAACAGTGCGTCCAGCCCTCCTCATGCACGGCGTACGCCCCGGAAGCGGGCAGTCCGCTGTGCGGCCTGACGGAGGACCGGGCAGCCGGACCGGACGGAGGACCCCGGGGAGCCGGATCCTCCCGGCGACTCGTGACACGGGCGGCTGCTCCCGTTTCCGTTTGACCTTGACACGGTGACAGGGTTTTCACTGCTTCCCGAGGAGGTGGTCCCGATGGCCGCGACGAGGCGGGACACGGATGCGATGCGAGCGCTCCGGGGACTGGAGGACGGACGGTCGTCGGTGCGGCTGCGGGCTGCGCTGGCGGCGGGTACGTCCCCTGACCCGCGCTTCGTGGGCAAACTCGTCGAGCGGTGCGCGAGCGAGCCGGAGTTCTTCGTCCGGGACATGCTGACCTGGGCGCTCACCCGCCACCCGGTGGCCCTGACGCTTCCCGAGCTGCTGCGCGAAGTCCGCTCGGAGCGTGCGCGGGCACGGAGCCAGGCGCTGCACACGCTGTCCAAGATCGGGGACCGGCGGGCGTGGCCGGCGATCACCTGGGCGCTGCTGTCCGACGCCGACGACGAGGTGGCCCGGAGTGCCTGGCGGGCCGCGGTCGTGCTCGTGCCCGATGGCGAGAAGTCCGCCTTGGCCACGATGCTGGCGAAGCAGCTGGGGCGCGGTGGGCAGGAGACGCGGCTGAGTCTCAGCCAGGCGCTGGTCGCGCTCGGGGACGTGATCGTGCCCGCGCTGTGTGCTGCGGCGACG
The DNA here is from genome assembly GCF_003122365.1 of Streptomyces spongiicola. Taxonomy (NCBI): domain Bacteria; kingdom Bacillati; phylum Actinomycetota; class Actinomycetes; order Kitasatosporales; family Streptomycetaceae; genus Streptomyces; species Streptomyces spongiicola. The sequence goes on along the minus strand of NZ_CP029254.1, from coordinate 5,884,530 downwards.
GCGTCCGGCCCGCACGTGCGCGCACACGCGCTCGCCACGCAACGGCTGCTGCGCGACCCGGACGCCGGATTCGAGTCGGCGGTCGAGGAGGCCAAGCGCGTCGTGGCCCTCGCCGGGGCCCCGAGGACGGACGATGAGAACCGTGCTGATCGGTGAGGTGTCGAGACGGTCCGGGGTCAGCGCCCGCATGCTCAGGCATTACGAATCGCTCGGTCTGGTGCGGCCTTCGGGTCGCACGGGCTCCGGCTACCGGGAGTACTCCGCGGAGGACATCCGGCGGATCTTCCACATCGAGAGCCTGCGGTCGCTGGGGCTGTCGCTCCGGGAGATCGGGCGCGCGCTCGACGATCCGGGCTTCACGGCCTCGGCGCTCGTCGACGACCTCATCCGCCAGACAAGCGACCGCATCGCGGCCGAGACCGAGCTGCTCAGGCGGCTCCGCCGGATCCGTTCCGCGGAACCCGCCGGCTGGGAGGACGTCCTCCGGGTCGTCGCGCTCCTCCAGGCACTCGGGTCGAAGAGCGCCGACGCTCGCCAGCGCGCGGCCCTCTCCTCGGGCGAAGAGGTTCCGGTGCCGGTGGAGGCCTTGGTCGAGGCCGTACTCGGTGAGACGGAGCCGAACGTCGCCGGAGCCCTCCGGTGGGCGCTGGCGCGTGCGGGCGACGGCGGCACGGCCCTGCTCGCGGAGGGTCTCGGCTCACCGGCGGCCGCCGTGCGGGAACGTGCCGTTCGGTCCCTCGCGGAGATGCCCGGTGACGAGGCTGCCACGCGGCTCCGCGGCGCCCTCGCGGACCCCGAGTTCGCGGTCCGCGCGATCGCGGCTCTGGCGCTCGGGGCGCGTGGGGTGGCCGATGCGGTCCCGACGCTCATCGACATGATCGTGGTGGGAAGGAACGACACCGACGCGGCCGACGCACTCGGCGCGCTGGCGACCGACACCGCGACGGCCGATCGGATCGCGACCGCGCTCGCCGACCGCCTCGCCCACGACATCACCGAGGCGCCCGCGCGTGGACGGTTGACCCAGGCGCTTGCGGACATCCCGGGGGCCACGGCTACCCGTGCCCTCGGGGAGCTGTCGCATGACGGGGACCGTGCCGTCGCGCTGACTGCCGCATACCTTCTCCGGCTGCGCGAGGCGGGGTGACGGATCACTCCCCGGGTGCCCCGCACGAGGCGCGGCGGAACGGAGGGGTCCCGATCGCGTCGCCGTCCGCCGACGGAGGCGCCCGCCTGGAATGGGTACGCCCCCGGCGGCCACACCCGATGAAACGATCGTGCAGAACCTCACCGGAAGGGACCGATCAGCCCGATGTCCGCCGAACGCTCACTCATACGCGCGCTCACCGAGTTCGCTCGGCCCTTTGGAAACCGCAGCGGCCAGCGGCCACATCCGCTTGACCTCCTCCTTCTGGAAGACACCGCCCCCGAAACGTCGCGAAGAGTAATCGCAGAGGTGATCCGGGAAATGGCACCTGACGCGGCTTCAACGGACATTGATCTCATATCCGATATCCCCTGGCCCTCGGATGCCGAGGCCGCCCTCACCGCCATCCTCGACGCGACGGGGGCCCGGGAAGGGGAGACCGCCGTGGCCCTGGACCTGACCGACGAACGGCAGCTCGAATGGTTCATCACCCTCGTACCACACACCATCTCCGCCGAGATCTGGGGGCAGACGGGATCAGAAGTCTCCTTCTCCGCAAGTGACACCGGATCGGTGATCGGATGGAAGCTGCCTGCCGTGCGGTGGGAGAGGGTCCACGCGCGACTACTGCTCCACGGCATCGATCCCGACACCGCCGTGCAAAGGACCACCCGAGGCCGCCCCGACAGGTGCCCCCGGTAACCGGAAGCAGCGAAAGCCCTCGACCACAGGCCACTTGATCCCACCGATCCCATCACCTCATGACCCCATGACCCCATGACCCCATGACCCCAGGCTCCTACCGGTACTGGCCCCAGGCGCTGCTGGTTCCCGATCGCCCGGCGGCCACACCCGATGAAACGATCCGTGCACGAGGCGGCGCACGCCACGAGGGGTGGCGCGGGCGGCGTCATGCGACGAGCAGTCCGATGCCGCAGAGGGTGTAGCCGATCATGAGCACCAGCAGGGGAATCCCTCCCGCGACCGCCCGAGCCGGCGGGAACAGGCGTACGGACCGGTCGTGCGCCGCGACGACACCGAGGACGTGGCCGGTGACCACGGCCGCCACCTGGAGGGTGGCCAGGCCCGCCGGCCCGAGCGGCGGGTCCGGCGCGGACACCCCGCCGGACCCGGCGCCGTCGAGGGCGAGCACCAGTGTCCGGGGTCCCTCGGTCGTCAGCAGGGAGAAGTAGTGGGCGACCAGATAGCCGGCGGCGATCGGCAGCAGGGAGTGGGCGAAGGCGCCGAGCGGCCGCGGCACCGGCCCGGCGATCAGCCGGGCGCTGCCCGCGCACACGACGTAGAGGAGGGCGATGCCGCCCACGGTGCCGACGAGTCCGGCGGTCGCGGTCGCGGTGCGGCCGAGCGGTGACGTCTGAAGCGTGTTGATCCACCACGGGGTGTCCGAGAAGCCGTCGTAGGCCGTGCTGCCGAGTAGCACGCACACCGTGGCCACCAGGCCCGGGATCCGGGGGGTGCCGTCGAGTCCGTGCAGCGGGTTGCGGAGGACGAGCCGCCCGTCGGCTCCACGCCCCAGGGGCGCGAGCCGGGCGAGCAGTGCGGAGTAGACCTCGAACGCGTCGCACCGGTCGAACCAGACACGGCCGCAGACGGCCGCGCCCGCCAGTTGCACGGCCGCGTAGGAGAGCAGGAAGAGCAGCAGGGCGGTGCGGGAAGCGGGGGCGGGGGAGGCGAGTTCGAGCCAGGTGAAGGCCAGCAGCCCGGCCGCCGCCGGCCAGTGGCCGAGCCGCAGGGCCGGCTCCCGCCGTCCGGCGTCGGGGGATCTGCGCAGGGCGCGGCAGCCGAGCAGGTGCACCGTGCGCAGCGGGTTGAGCAGCCGCCACACGGGGCCGAGGAGCATCGAGGCCGGTATCAGCCCCACCCAGAGCAGCACATAGACCGCGCCGGGCGCGGGGTTGCGTGCCGGGTCGTCCGGACCGGCCACCAGGTGGACGAGTACGGCGGTGGCGGCGACGAGTCCCAGTGCCCGGAGCCCGCCGCGTAGGGCGCGGGAGTCCGCCGCACGCTGGAGGACGGCGGGCAGCGGTCGCCCGGAGCGGTCTCCGCGGAAGCGTGACTCCGGCCAGAGCAGGCCCAGTGCCAGGAAGGAGAACAGCAGCGCGGCGAACGCACCCGCATAGGCGTGGAAGGCCGAGACGGGCAGATCGTGCCGGGAGCCGACTCCGTGGGCGAGAACGTGCACGCCGTTCACCGGACCGCGAGCTGTGCCAGCACCAGGCCCGAGCGGTGCGTCTCGACCTCGAACAGCCCCGCCCGGTCCATGACGACACGGAGGGTGGTGGTGCGGCCGGCCTTGAGTTCGGCCGAGCGGTCCACTCCGTGGACGTGCAGTTCGTCGTCGGTGTCGCTGGTGACCCGGAGGTCGACGGGCCGGCCCTTCCGCACGTCGATGCGCCCGGGTGCCGGACTGATCCTGCCTTCGGCGATGCTGATCGCGACGGTCTGGGCGGCCTGGCCGGTCTGGTCTGGCCCACCGGACGGCGACTGACCTGACGGAGGCTGGGCGGACGGAGGCTGGGCGGACGGAGGCTGGCCGGACCGGGACTGACCGGACGGAGGCTGCCCGGACTGGTCCGTCGGCTGGTCCCCGGGCTCCGGGGTCGCGCCGGGCGGCGCACCGGGCGACACTCCGGACAGCCGCACGGTGTCCTCGACGGGGCGCCCCTCCACGGCCCAGGCGGTGTGGTCGTCGGCGACGAGCCGGGCGGTGAGCGTCCCGCCGCCGGCGGGTATCCGCTCGGCGGGCAGGTGGTAGCTGCCGCCGTACACCCGGGCGATCTTCGCGCCGTCCAGCAGCAGATGGGCGTGGCCGGTGCCCAGGACGGCCGCGCCGCCCACGCTGTCCGGGGTGAAGCGGAAGCGCCCGACGGCGAGCCGTACGTTCCAGCCGTCCTCCGCGTCGGGCCGGACGGTCAGGGTGACGGTCGGGGCGTCCCGTGCGGGTACCTGCCGCAGGCGGTCGTGAGGGTGCTCTCCGTGGCCGCCGGGCAGCAGCGTCCCGGCGGGGCCGGTGACCACCTCGTGGCCCGTGCCCGACCCGTGGTGCGTGGTGGGGCGCTCGGTGCAGGAGCCCACGGCGAGGACCAGGGCCGCCGTGACCAGCGCCGTGACCAGCGCCGGGGACGCCCGCCGGGGACGGCGGTCCTGACCCGGCCTCATGACGCGGCCCCAGGCCGTACCGCACCGGTTGCGTCCGGGTCGTTCGTGGCGGCGGACCGGGAAGCGTCCACCGGCCGTGCCGCGGCCACCACCGCCCACACGACCCACACCAGGCCCAGCAGCCCGCGCAACCACGCCGGGCCGAGCGGCGTCCACGGGACCATGACGACCGCCTGGTCGAAGGCGTCGACCAGGGTCAGCAGGCCCATCGCCACCGTCGTCCAGCCGAAGGCGGGGCTGCCGGTGCGCAGGGCGAGCCCGGTGGCGGTCCACCAGATCCCCAGGAGCAGCAGGGCGAGCGCCGGGACGAGACCGGTGGACAGGGAGAGCGTCTCGCCCGCGACGTCGAGTACCAGGCCGGCCGCGCCGAGCGCGGTGGCGGCGGCGACCCAGCGGTTCCCGCGCAGTCTGCGCCACCACAGCAGGCCGCCGACCAGCGCGAGCACCCCGGCGATCGCGAGGGCGGTCTGCACCTCGACGCGTTCGATCCCGCGCGCCCCGTACCAGTCGCAGCCCGCGGGCAGCCGCCGCGCCCCGACGCTGTAGTCGGAGCAGACGATCAACTGGGCGAGTTTGACCGGCTCTCCGAGGATCCGGTGCGATCCGCCGGACACCGCCCCCGGCTCCTCACCGCACACCGGCAGGGTGCGGGGGGTGCTGCCGGAGGTGTCGTCCTGCCAGCAGTTGCCCTCGCCCTGGCCGTCCCACCAGACGTCGACGCGGTTGGGGGCCGCCTTGCCGTCCCGGTCGGTGCCGAGCTTGTTGGCGTGGAAGCGGTTGTGGTGGGAGGTGTCGGTCTGCCTCGACCAGGACTCGTCGCCGCGGATGTAGGCCGGTACGGCGTTGAGGTGGAACGCGGCGCGCTGGTGACCGTAGACCCAGTTGCCCTCGAAGACGTTCCAGTTGCCGCCGGCCACCATGACGCCCGTGCCGGGTGGTACGGACGTCTGGGGGCACACCACGCCCCGCTCGTAGCCGCGCTCGGCGGGCGGCTTGGCGCAGGTGCCGTCCACGACGTACCGGTAGTAGTTCTGGTTGTTGCTGTGGATGAGGTTGCGCTCGAACCGCGCGTGGTTCTGCGGCAGACCGGGGTGCCCGGGGAAGACGCTGTCCATGGACGCGCCGGCCATGTTGTGGTCGAACTCGTTGTCGTGGGCCCAGACCGAGTCGCCCGCCGTGCCCGAGTAGCCGAGGAGGTTGTGATGGCTGCGGCAGCCGGTGATCTCGATGGAGTAGCGGGGTACGTCGTACCCGCGGCCGTCGTTGATGTCCGAGGCGCTGCCCGGGTAGATGCCCGAGTCGCCGTTGCCGTACGACTCGCAGTCGCGGTACAGGCCGTGGTCGCTCGCGAAGGTGAGGAAGCCGTACTCGTCGTTCCAGCGGGTGAGCACCTTGTCGATGACGAAGCCGTCCACGGCCAGCACGTAGAGCGCGTTGAACGTCGTGCGCTGGGCGGTGAAGTTGCGGAAGTAGACGCCGTCGGAGCCGTCGGCGCGGACGGCGTTGAGCTTGCGGTAGCCGGCGTCCACGACCACGTCGAGCGGTCCGGCCCCGGTGCCCTCGATCTGGAGGTCCCGCTTCCCGAGGATCGCGACCAGGTTCTGGTTGTGCGGGCACTGCTTCTGCTGCGCGTAGGACAGGACCTGGTAGCCCTGCGCGGCCCGGGGGGCCTTCAGGCGGGCGCATTCTCCGGCCGGTTCGGGCTGCGAGGGTTCCTCCTCGTAGCGGCCGGGCAGTACGGCGATGGTCATTCCCGGCCGGTCCACGGCGTCGACCGCCTGCTGGATATGGCGGTAGCCGTCCCGGAGGCACCGCTCGTAGAGCCGGAGGTTGTGTGCGCGCAGCGCGTCGGGGAACCGGGCGACACGCCGCTGGAAGTCGCCGCTGTCGTCCTTGCAGACCAGCAGGTCCGGTGGGCCGTCGCGGTACTCGGGGACGCTGCCGGTGCCGTCGGGGAAGGTGACCTCGCGCTCCTCGTGGGCCGGCGCCGCCGTCGCCGTGCCCAGCAGCAGCGCGGCGGCGACGGCGAGGGCCGTCATGATTCGACGTGTCCACGTCATCCACATGCGCTGAAAAGTAGAACGTGTCTCAGAATTTGTGAAGGTCACGGTCCGGCCGAATCGCGACCGGAGCCGGCGTCCCGGCATCGCCGTCCTGACATCGCCGTCCGCTGACCGCCGTTCCCCGCCAACCGACCCGGTCCCTGGCCGGACTGCCGTTCGGTCGACCCGGCGCAGCGGTGGCTTCGCCGGTCGAGGGCAGGCGGCATGACTGTGCCCCCGGTGCAGAACCGGGGGCACAGCCGTCGCTCACCGAACGGCGAAGCCGACGAACGCGGCCCATGCTTCGGTACCGACCGCAAGGCCGCGACGGGCCACGTCCTTGGAGTCGCGTATACGCACCGCGTGAGAACGAATCGCGACCTCGATACACTCCCCGCCTGAGCCGGTGCTGTAACTGCTCTTGAACCACGCCAACGCGGACTCGGGGCACTTCTCGGCGTTCATTGTTCTCCCAGCAACTCTTCGACGAAGGCCAGTGACGCACGAGGGGTGAGTGCTTGGGCCCTGAGGATTCCGTACTGCTCCTCAAGCTCCCGGACCGCCTGACGCTCGGTATGCAGGCGACTGTCCTTGTACCCCTCCACGTAAGCGATCCTGCGCCCGTCTCGCGTCTCGATCAAGGTGAACGGCCCCTCCAATCCAGCGTGCTCCTCCAACTCGGTCGGCACCACCTGAATTTCGACATGACGAAGCTGACCGGTTAGCAGAACATGCTCCAACTGGCCTCGCATGACGGCCCGGCCTCCGAGCGGCCGCCTGAGCACCGACTCCTCGATGACAAAGCTGATCGTGGGCTGCTGCATGCCGGAGAAGACCCCCTGCCGGGCAAGGCGGGCCGCCACCCGCTCCTCGATGACGTCCTGCGCAAGCAACGGCCGCCACATGGTGAACACGGCGCGTGCGTACTCGTCGGACTGAAGCAGCCCTGGCACAGCCTTCGTCGCGTACACGTGAAGCTCGACCGCTTCCCCCTCCAGCCGTGCCGCGTCCCGGAAGAACGCCGGATACTGAGCCCGGGCCACCTCCTCCTTCATCTCCTGGAGGACACCGCCCGCGTCCAGCACCTCGTCCGCCCGGTCGATGAACCTCGACGGCGGCACCCGGCGCCCCTGCTCGTACGCGGCGATCGTCGACACCGAATACCCCGTCAGCGACCCGAACTCAGGCCGCTCCAAGCCCGCCCGCACCCGGAACCGCTTCAACTGCCGCCCGAAGACCCGCAGCACACCGGAACCCGCCTCCGGTTCGGGGTGCCGTTCGCCGCCGTCACCGCGGCCGTCTCCGCCGCCCGTCATCTCGTGCACCAGACCCGTCGGTTCACCCATCCACTACCACCTCCCCCGGCCAACGCACCCCCGCACCGGCCGTCACGCTCCGTCCCGCCCACACCCGCCCGCCGCACACCTACAGCGACGCCCCGTGTGCGTGTCGTATCCGGTCACGCCAGGACGGCACCGACAGCGTGGACCACATGAACAGTGGAGCTTCCAACGACACGCTCACGCTGATCACCGCCGAACTCGCAGCGAACGTGGGCGCGCCATGAGGCGCTCTGCTGGGCCCGTTCGGCACAGCGGCCACGCACCCCTGCCGCCCGCCCGTTCGGGACGGCGGACGCGGAGGCCCTACCGGGGCTGCGGAGGCCGTGGCGGGGATGCGGCGGCGTCCTCACCCGGCCACGGTCGGCGCGGGTGGCGTCCAGCGGTGGGTGCGCGGCACGCTGCCGCCGACCCCGAAGTCCTTCTTCAGCTGCTCCGGGATGGCGTAGTGCATGACCCGGCCCCGGGTGAGGGAGGACAGCTCGAGGACGGTGGTGAGGTGGCCGAGGCGGTCCAGGGCCCACGCGCCGAGCGGGGAGCGGTCCTCGATGCTTTCCAGGACACCCAGCAGGGTCGGGACGATCTTGGCGACGTTGTCCCAGGCGGTGCGGGGCACTTCGAGCCAGTCGGCGCAGGTGTCGCCGATGAGGTAGCGGATGAGGGCGGAGACGACGGGGTCGAAGAAGGTGCCGGGGACGACTTCCTCGTAGAGGTCGATCAGCTGCCGGGTCAGGTGCGCGCCCTCTGCGGAGGGGCCCATGTGGCGCAGCATGTACAGGTCGAGGAACCGCCGGGCCTCCTCCAGGTTCTTCGGTACGGCGTCCTGGTCGACGCCGAGCATCGCGCCGACCACGCGCCAGGCGTAGAAGTAGGCTTCGGCGCCCTCGGTGGACATGTGGATGTTCAGGCGGTGCAGGCTGTCGAGGACCAGGAGGGAGAAGAACATCTGCCCGCCGATCATGTCCTCCTGGCAGATCGGCGTCCCGAGCGCCGCGGTGTCCCAGCGGTCCTCACGCTTGAGGTGGTGGCGGATCGACGCGTGCAGCAGACGCACCTTCTGCGCGGCCGGGATGAACCGGCTGCCGGCCTCGAAGGCGTCGGGTTGCATCAGGTAGACGGTGAACTGGCCCGTCTCGGCCATCCGCTTCGACGGGTAGTCCAGACCGTGGGTGGCCGAGAGCAGCCTGGCGACGTGCGGGACGACGTAGCAGGCGGGCATGGAGGCGAAGGAGAGCGCGGTGGCGATGTGGACGTTGTTGTCGATGAAGAACAGCCGCGCCCTCTCCATCTCCCCCCAGTCCACCCAGGAGGGCGGGGCGCTGGTCGCCTGGAGGTACTCTCGGGCGACGTCGGGCAGTCCCTCGGGCAGTGGTGATCCGGCGGTGGTGACGTGGCGCATCAGCGAGTTGAACGTGCCGACCTCGCCGCGTTCGAAGAGAGTGGCCACGACGGCGTCCGCGAGTTCGTCCCCGGACCGGCGCAGGGCGTCCATCGAGGCTTCGGTACAGGTCATGTCGGAAGTCCTTCCCGTCAGGCCGCGCCTGGTGGGGAGCGGTCCTGCCGCGCGGTCGGTCGGTGTCGGTGTCGGCGGTGGGTGTAGGTCGGTGACGGTCAGTGCCGGTGACGGCCGTCGGTGACGGCGGTCGGTGACGGCGGTCGGCGTCGGTGACGGTGACGGCCGTCGGCGTCGGTGACGGCGGTCGGTGTCGGTGACGGTGACGGCGGTCGGCGTCGGTGACGGTGACGGCGGTCGGCGTCGGTGACGGCCGTCGGCGTCGGCCGTCGGTGTCGGTCAGTGCCGGCGGTCGGTGGCCAGCCGGGCCAGTTCGGTCAGGGCCTGTCTCGCCGCGCCGGGAAGATCGAGTCCGTCCAGGTGGCCGACGGCCTCCCCCACCCTGGAAGCGATCATGTCCTCCACCTGTTCCGGCGCCTTGAGCGCGCGTATCAGCTCCCGCGCCCGACGCAGGTGCCCCTCGTCGAGGTCGTGGCGTCCCAGCAGGAGCGCGAGTTGCCCGCGCTGCCCCGGCCCGGCGGACTCCCAGGCCTGGGCGAGCAGGGCGGTGGGCCGGTGACCGCGGATGTCGTCCAGGGCGGCCTTGCCGGTGCGTTCGGTCTCGCCGAAGAGGCCGAGCAGGTCGTCACGCAGCTGGAACGCCTCCCCCAGCGGCAGCCCGTACGCGGAGAGGCCGGCACGCAGCTCCCGGGCGGCGCCCGCGAGCAGACCACCGATGAGCAGGGGGTGCTCGACGGTGTACTTGGCCGTCTTGAAGCGGACGACCTTCAGGGACACGCCGGTGTCGGGTCGGGTGCCGGACTTGAGGATCTCCAGGCACTCGCCCGCGATCAGCTCCCGGGCGAGTTCTCCCCACATGGGCCGGGCCCTGGCGAGGTAGGCCGCGGGGAGACCGCTGGTGGCGAACAGCTGGCCCGCCAGCGCCATCAGGTGGTCCCCGACCAGCATGGCAAGTGACCGGGCGGCGGCGTTCGCCCGGGGGCGGCCGGTGACGGCGGACCGCAGCGCCATGTGCGCCGTGGGCAGATGGTGGCGCAGCGGGCTGTCGTCGATGAGGTCGTCGTGGACGATCGCCGCGGCGTGGACCAGTTCCATCGAGGCGGCCGCCCGGACCATCGTGTCGCTGTCGGGCTGGCCGGCGGCACGCCACCCCCAGTAGCAGAAGGCGGCACGTAGTCGCTTGCCGTGCCCTACCGAGGCCCGCAACTGGTCCGCCACCGGCCGCAACGCCTCGTCGACGGCGAGGAGCCGTCCGGCCTCCTCGGATACGAAGTCGGCCAGCAGTGCGTCGATCCGGCCCTTGAACCCGGCCGGGTCCCAGCGCTCAGGCATCGCCACCGGACGCCGCCCGCCTCGCCGCGGCGTGCCGGGCCAGCACCTCCAGATGGGCGGGCGGCGCCGCGAGGCGGTCGACCGTGATACGGCCGCGGGCGATCAGGTCCTGCTGCGCGTCCCGGGCCAGTTCCGGTCCGTCGGAGCGGCGCAGCAACTGCTGCACGGTCCCGGCGACGGAGCCGGCGGCGCTCACCACGAGGTCCGCCAGCCCCGCCGCGAGCAGTACCGCCCGCTCGTCCGGCCCCGGCCCGCCGCGCGGAGTGTGTGTCATCCGATCCCCCTGTGCTGTCCTCGTCTGCGGTTGGCGGCGAACGTGAGGGCGGTCCCGCACGCATGCGGTGTCCGCCGCCTGAGTGACCGGGGTGCTTCCCTCGGACCGCGAAGGCAGCGGGCCCGGTCCCGCTGCCACCGCCGCACCGGCTGCGGCGCCCAGAACGGAAGCCGCGGCGACGCCGCGGTCCGCGCGGACAGCCCGAGTTCGGTCGGACCCGGCCGACTGATCCCCCACCCTCCTCCTCCGGTCACGGCGGCACTGGTGCGCACCGCCCGGTCTCCAGGAGACCCGACCAGACGCCGGCGGTGCCGACCTCCCCTCCCAAACCACCCCTTCGTGGGACAGGACCCGTCACCGCCCCGGCAGGCGAAACGATGCGCCTGAGTACGCGGTGCCGCGAAGCACTGCCCCGGCCTCCCGGCGGGCGAACCCCACCCTGCCGTCCGGAGGCACGGACAGCCGGTACGGCACCGTCCCGTCACCGGACCCCAGCCGGCCCCGGGTGGTCAGTCGGTGTGTGTCACCCAGCCGGTCGAGCGTGCCGAAGGCCTCCCGGGTGAGGTCCTCGGCGAGGTGGAGCGAGTCGTCGTCCGACTCCGGTCGCCCCGAGCCGTCCGGCCGCACCGCCCGGGACCGGTCGAACGCGGACGCCGGGTGCGTCCACTCCCCGGCCGGGAACACCTCGCGGCTGCGCACCGCCCGGTCGCCGGGTCCGTAGACCAGCCGGTAGCCCCGGGCCCGGGCCTCGGTCCCGGCCGGGTTGCCGCGCAGCATCCCGTGCCGGCCGTGCCCGGAGGCGTCCGGGAGCTGTCCCCGCCGGATGTCCACGCACCCGGCGGGCCGGGCGCCTCCTCGGCGACCGCCGCGGCGCCGACCGGCCGGAAGGCGCGCCGCAGGTGCGCGGTCGGCCCCGGCCGGGACGGAGGGGAGGAACGGCACCGGCGGGGCCGTACCGCCGGGGACGCCCACCCCGTTCGGGCACCGGCGGGCGGCGCCGGCCCACGTGGTCAGTTCCCGTCCACCGGTGGGATGTTGTGGGTGAACCGGAACAGGTTGTGCGGATCGTGCCGGGTCTTCACCCGCCGCAGCCGTTCGAAGTCCCCGGCGGCGAAGAGTTCCCGCACCCGATCCCCAGGGACCGGGGCGCCGTCGTGGTAGACGGAGTTGGGGCTGCGGCCGACGGTCCACTGCTTCAGGGCCTCGTAGACGCGCTGGTGGACCGGCCGGGCCGCAGTGGGCGGCGCGGCTGTGCCGCCGGTCATCACCCGCAGCATGTAGGCGGCTTCGCGGCCGCCCACGGCGCCCGGGTCGGGGGGCCGCCGGGCGAACGCGCCGCCGAGGTGGCGGACGTCGACGGCGCAGGGCACGGCGGCGCCGGGTCCCGCCAGGTCGGCGACGGTCCGCAGGACGTCGGGGTCGAGTTCGCGCAGCAGGACGTTCCCGCCGAAGTAGGCGTGCGGAACACGCGGGTCCTGGTAGATCGTGCCCGCCTGCGTGTACGGCATCTCCCGGACGGTGTCGGTGACGCACGGCCCCAGCACGCGCAGGGGCGCCACGAGCCGTTCGCCCTCCTCGGCGGAACCGGTGAAGGCGATCCGGACATGGGCGGCGTAGCGTCCGTGCAGCGGCTCGGGGAGGGCGGGCGACCGGGGGCAGGTCATGAGGCCGATCGAGGAGGTGAGTTCCTCGGGCAGCGTCATCGTCCAGTCCCGGTAGGCGCGCAGCACGTCGGCGGGGCTGTCCGCGGCGAAGCGGAGGCCGCCGCCGTAGAGGCGCGCCACCGGCAGCAGGGCGGTCTCGACGGCGGTCACGGCGCCGAAGTTGCCGCCGCCACCGCGCAGCGCCCAGAACAGTTCGGGGTCGGAACCGGCCGTGACCCGGCGCAGTCGGCCGTCGGCGGTGACGATGTCGAAGGCGCGAACGTGGTCGCTGGCGTAGCCGGTCCGGCGGCCGAGCAGACCGACACCGCCGCCGAGGAGGTACCCGACGACGCCGATGTGCGGGGCCGAGCCGCTGACGGGGGCCAGGCCGTGGGGGGCGGTCCGCTCGATGACCTCTCCCCACAGCACGCCGGCCTCGGCTCTGACGGTGCGCGCCTGCGCATCCACCGCGACGGCCTTCATCCGGCGGGTGCTGATGAGGACGCCCTCGCCGTCCAGGGCGGTCACGATGCCGTGCCCGGTGGACTGCACGGCGACCGGCAGCCCGCGCTCGGCGGCGAAGCGGACCGCGGCGCGGACGTCCCCGGCGCGGGTGGCGCCGACGGCGACGGCGGGACGGTGCCCGAAACCGGTCTGGAAACCGGCCCGTTCCCTCTCGTACTCCGCGCTGCCGGGCAGCAGGACGGGGCCTCGCACCGCCGCGGCCAGTCTTTCCACGTCCAGGCTCATGGGCCGGCTTCCTTCCGTGGCGGGTGGACCACCGCCCTGCGCGTCCCGCGCGTCCCGCGTGCACCGCGCGTCCTGCGTGCGCCGCGTGCGCCGCCCGGCCGCCCGGCCATCCGGCAGACAGACAGACGGGCGAACGAGCAGACAGGCTGGCAGGCGGGCGGACATCGGACATACGGACATACGGACATACGGGCAGGCAGGCAGACAGGCAGGCGGGGAGGCGGGGAGGCGGACAGGCAGGCAGACGAGCGGGCGGGCAGGACGGCAGGACGGTTATCGCAGGTACGAGTTGTCCTGCACCCAGTGAAACCCCCTGCCGACCAGCGGGAACGTGCCGAGTTCGCGGCGGCGCAGGTGCAGGCGGAGACGGTGGCCGCCGGCTTCGCCCTCCAGGGTCAGGCGGTCGTCCGCCGGGCGCCGGAAGGCGAGAGCGGCCCGCCACCCCGGATCGGCCGTGCTGGTCAGTGCGATCGTGCGGGCGTCCATGTCGATCACCGCCGTGCAGGGGTCGAGCGAGTCGTCCGTGCGCTGGACGGCCACGGCGTCGGCGGAGTCCACGACGACCCGGCGCCAGCGGCGGCCGCCTGCCGCCGAGAGCGGGTTCCGCTCGCCGTCGACGGAGAAGTCGGTGACGTCCCAGACGCCGTACAACTCGGGCTTCTCCCGTCCGTCACCGTAATTCCTCCAGAACGACCAGTCGTTGCGCAGTTGCGCGCCGAGCAGCCAGAGCCCCGCCCCGAGCTGAAGGGCCGTGGAGATCCGGTTCATCGGGCGGGAGCGGAAGAGGTCCGGAGGGGCGGACGGGGGCAGCGGGCGCGAGGTGAGGAGGGCCCCGGCCAGGCGGGGCGCCTCCGGGGCCAGCAGCAGCAGGCTCAGCAGGAGCAGATGGAAGGAGTGGACCTTGACGGGGACGTCGAAGGTCATGTTGAGGAGGAACACCTGGCTCATCTCCGCCGCCGACAGCAGCGCGCCCGCGGTCGCCGTGCGCGGCGCGACGAGCAGCAGCCCGCCCGCGATCTCCGCGCAGCCGAGGAGCATCTGGTACGGCTTGGAGAAGCCCGTCTGCGCCCACAGCAGGCCCATCGGGCTGAGGTCGCCGAGCGGCTCGACGAGTTTCGACGGCGGCAGCTGGAACTGGAGCGGGACGGCCTTGGCCGCGCCGTAGGAGAACATCTGCGCGGCGAGGCAGAAGCGCACGGCCAGGCGGAACCACCTGTCCAGTGCCGTGTAGTGCGTCCGGTGCCGGTCCAGCACGGACCAGAGCGGGGTCGCCGCGGCGGCGCCCGCCAGCCAGCAGAGCTGCCCGGCCCAGGTGTGCGGGTCGTCTCCGCCGTCGAAGCGGTCGCCGAGTTCCCTGCCGAGGACGCGGACGGACACCCGGTTGCGCACCGGACGTATCTCCCAGAGCTTCGCCCAGGAGTCGGCCGCCTCCTGGAGGCGGCCCATCCCGCCGCCGCGCAGGGCGAGATAGATCTGCGGGGTCGTCAGGCAGTAGAGGCCGGCGTAGACGAAGCCGAACCGGAAGGCGGTGCGGGTGGCCCCGCTCCAGTGCGGTGCGGCCGGGGAGCCGCCGGCCGGCCGGGGTGTCCGTCTGGCCGCCCGGCCGGCCGGTGCGGACGCGAGGGTCCGCAGCCATGTGCCCACTCGCACCCTCATCCTTCGTCCCCTCGCGCTAGCCGTGTCGGACGGTCGTGGTCAGGCGCGGCGGAACCGCCCGAGCCAGGCGTGCACGTCGAGCAGTTCCGCGGTGGTCGGGACGATGCCGCGGATGAGGGCCTCGTCGATCGACTCGGCGGCCCAGCCGTCGGCGAAGCCCTCGCGCAGGTGCTCGGCGGAGCGCCTGAGGGCGGGCTCCGCCGACTCCCCGTCCGGGAGGGGCTCCGGTATCCGGTCGATGGCCGCGGCGAGCCGCGCCTGCATCTCCCGGGCCCCCCGGTCGCTGACGGAGAGGACGTGCACGAGGGCCCCCGGGCGGCAGGCCCGGTGCAGGGCGGCCGCGTAGGTGCGCAGCCGGCCGGCCTCGAAGGTGTGGGCGAGGCCGCAGTCGATCACGGTGTCGAAGCGCCCCCGGTAGCCCTTGAGGTCGAGGGCGTCGGCGACCTCGAAGACGGCGTCGAGCCCGCGTGCCCGGGCCTTCTCCCGGGCGAGGGCGATCGCCTCGGGCGACAGGTCGAGCCCCGTCACCGCGTAGCCCCTGTCCGCCAGGTGGAGGGCGTCCTCGCCGGTGCCGCATCCCGCGTCGAGCACCGCGCCGGCGATGAGTCCGGCCTCCTCCAGGGCGACGTAGGCGGGTTGGGGCGCCCCGATGTCCCACGGCGGGCGCTTGCCGAACGGGCTCTCGCCGCGGTAGACGGCGTCGAAGACCTCGGCCGTCGCGGCGGTTCCCTCGGGTGGTCCGGCAGGTTCGGTCATGGGGGCCATGATTGCGCCGCCTCTCGGTGTGCCGGCGATCTCTTGCGGACTTCTGTCGTGGCGGGCGGTACCGCCCTCGCCGGGGCGGAGCGGCACCGCCCGCGGGTCATCGCGAGCCGTACTTGCGGACCGCGAGCGGGGCGAACACCACGATCAGCCCGATCGACCAGGCGACGGTCTGGAGTACGTAGCTCGTCGCCGGGCCGCCGGAGAGCAGTGCGCGCAGCGCGTTCACGGCCGCGGTCATGGGGCTGTTCGCGGCGTACGCCTCCAGCCAGCCCGGCATCGTGCTGGTCGGCACGAACGCCGAGGAGATCAGCGTGAAGGGGAAGATCCAGACACCGCCGACCGCCTGGGCCGCCTCCGCGTTGCCGACCGACAGCCCGAGGTAGACGGCGAACCAGGACACCGCGTAGCCGAAGAGCAGCAACAGCAGCAGTCCGGCCAGCGCGGGCAGCAGGCCGCCCCGGAACCGGAAGCCGACCAGCACCCCGATGCCGACGGTCACCCCGGCGACGCCGACGTTGCGGAAGATCTCCGACAGGGTGCGTCCGACGAGCACGGCGCTGCGGCTCATCGGCATCGAGCGGAAGCGGTCCATGAGGCCCTCCCGCATCTCCGCGGCGACGCCGATGGTGGTGCCGGCGGCCGAGCCGTAGAGCGCCATCTGGACGAGGATGCCGGGCAGCAGGAACTGGACGTAGCGCTCGCCGCCGACGTCGATGGCGCCGCCGAAGACATAGGTGAACAGCAGGATGAACATCACCGGCTGGACGAGCGAGAACATCACCAGCTCGGGGCTGCGCAGTACGTGCCGTACGTTGCGTACGGTCATCTCCCGCACGTCGGAGAGCCACCAGGCGAGGGCGCTGCGCGCCTGCGTGCTCGACGTGCCGCTCTCCCGGGTCAGGGTGACGGAGGTCATGGCCGCTCGGTTTCCTTCCCGGTGTTCCGCTGGTCGGGGCGCTGCTCGGGGGACCGGCCGGTCACGGCGAGGAAGACGTCGTCGAGGGTGGGCCGGCGGAGCGCCACGTCGCCGATCGCGATCCCGGACTCCCTGAGCAGGTGGAGCAGGTCGGGCAGGGTGCCGCCGTCGGACAGCGGCGCGTGGACGATCATCCTGTCCGGGTCGGCGACCGGTTCGGTGCCCAGCCGCTCCCGCAGGAGCCGCACCGTCCGCTCCATCGCGCCGGCTTCGAGGAGGGTGATCCCGACCCGGTCCTGGCCCACCTGGGCCTTGAGTTCGTCCGGGGTGCCGCTGACGATGACCCTGCCGTGGTCGATCACGGAGAGGGAGTCGGCGAGCTGGTCCGCCTCCTCCAGGTACTGGGTGGTGAGCAGTACGGTCGTACCGTCGGCGACCAGTTCGCGCACGAGCCGCCACACCTCCATGCGGCTGCGCGGATCGAGGCCGGTGGTCGGTTCGTCGAGGAAGACGAGCCTGGGCCGTGCCATGAGGCTGGCGGCGATGTCGAGCCGGCGCCGCATACCGCCGGAGTACGTCCTGGGCTGCCGGTCGGCCGCGTCCTCCAGGCCGAAGCGTTCGAGCAGTTCGGCCGCGCGTGCCCGGCTGCCGGGTCTCGACAGCCGGAACAACCTGCCGATCATGTGCAGGTTCTCGCGGCCGGTGAGCAGTTCGTCGACGGCGGCGTACTGGCCGGTGAGCCCGATGACCGACCGGACCCGCCGGGGGTCGCTGCGCACGTCCACGCCGAACACCTCGGCCGTTCCCGCGTCGGGCCTGATGAGGGTGGCCAGGATCCGGACGGTGGTGGTCTTGCCGGACCCGTTGGGGCCGAGCACGCCGTGCACCGTGCCCTCGGGCACCGTGAGGTCGAGGTGGTCGAGCGCGGTGAGCGAGCCGAAGCGCTTGCACAGCCCGGCCGTTGTGATCGCTGCTGGCATCTGAGGTGTCTTCCTTCCCGGATCCGACGCGGCCCTGGGACGACTGGTGGGAGGGGCGGCGACCGGTTCAGTGGCGCGCGGCGCCGAGCAGCGCCGCCATGTGGATGGCGTCGGCGGCCGCCGCGCCCGCCGCGGCCGCCGCGGTGACCGACTGCTTCCACCGGCTGGTGAGGTCGCCGGCCGCGTACAGGCCCGGCACGCTGGTGCACTGGACCGGGTCGACGCCGACGAAGCCGGCGTCGTCGACCGTCAGCTTCAGTTCGTCGACCGCCCGCTGCACGACGGGTTGCTGCCGCTGCCGCGGCGTCCACACCAGGGTCTCCCGATCCAGCAGCCGGCCGTCGTCCAACTCGACTGCGTACAGGGCACCTTCCCGGTGGTGCAGGCGGCGGACCGTTCCCGTGACGACGTCCCCTCCGCTGCTTCGCGCGGCCGCGCGGGCGGTCTCCAGGCCGGGCATGGACGGCGGGCAGATGGCGATCGTGTCCTGGCTCCAGGCGCGGAAGGCCACGGCGGACAGTCCCGCGAGTTCCGCGTTTCCGGCGACCGTCGCCCAGCGCCGGCCGGCGTTCTCCTCGCCGAGGCAGAACGGGCAGTGGATCACGGTGCGGCCCCAGCACGCCGCGAAGCCGTCCACGTCCGCGGGGTGGACGTCCACGACACCGGTCGCGAGCAGAACGGTCCGGGCCTCGACGGCCGCGCCGTCCTCGAGGACGACTCGGAAGCCGCCGGCCCCGGTGGGGCACACGCCGGCGGCCTCGCCTTCCAGGCGTTCGACGGCCGGGTAGCGGGAGAGTTCGCGCCAGGCGCGCGCCCGGAACTCGGCGGGGGTGGCGCCGTCCATCCCGACATGGCCGTGGACACCGGTGGACGCGCTGTTCCTCGCCGGCCGGGGGCCGTCCACGACGGTCACCGGGTGGCGGTATCTGGCCAGCCCGAGCGCCGCGGTGAGTCCGGCGGGGCCGGCTCCCACGACGACGGTCGTGTGGTCGGTGTGCGTGGGCATCGGTACGGTCCCTTCCGTCGGGCGGCGCGAGGGGGCCGCCCACCGCTGCGGCGGTCTGCCGGAGGCGCGGTGGGCGGGGCGCCGGATGCGCTGTCGGCGGGCGGAGGCCGCCGGCCGGAATCGTGGCCGCGTCCGCGGTCCGGTGCGGTGCGGTGCGGGTGACAGAGGTGGGCCGGACTGCCGCCGGGGCGGGGTGGTGTGGTGTCGTGTGGTGGTGGCGGCGCGGGTGCGGGCGGCGTGCCCGGCCGGGGCGGGCGGAGTCCCGTCCGGCGGACCCTCGCCTCCCGTAGCCGGCGCCCCGGCTCCCGCCCCCGGTCGCCGGGGCGGGGCAGGGCGGGGCCGCGGCGAGGCGGGACGGGGCGGTGGCACGGCGGCGGGCGTACGGCCGCGCCGGTCAGCCGCCGACGTACTGCGCGAGATGCTCGCCCGTGAGGGTGGAGCGGGCGGCGACCAGTTCCGCCGGAGTGCCCTCGAAGACGACCCTGCCGCCGTCGTGGCCGGCGCCGGGACCGAGGTCGATGATCCAGTCGGCATGGGCCATGACCGCCTGGTGGTGCTCCACGACGATGACCGTCCTGCCGGCGTCCACGAGCCGGTCGAGCAGGGCGAGCAGTTGCTCGACATCGGCCAGGTGCAGGCCGCTGGTCGGCTCGTCCAGGATGTAGACGCTGCCCTCCCCGGCCATGTGCCCGGCCAGCTTGAGGCGTTGGCGCTCGCCGCCGGAGAGGGTGGTGAGCGGCTGGCCGAGGCTGAGGTAGCCCAGGCCGACTTCGGCGAGCCGGTCGAGGACGGCGTACGCGGCCGGGGTGCGCGCGGCACCGGTGCGGAAGAACTCCGCGGCCTCGGCCACCGGCATCTCGAACACCTCGCTGATGTTCCGTCCTTCCAGGCGGTACCGGAGCACCGACGCCTCGAAGCGCTTCCCCTCGCACTCGTCGCAGGTGGTGGCGACACCGGCCATGATCGCCAGGTCGGTGTAGATGACGCCGGCCCCCTTGCAAGCGGGGCAGGCGCCCCCGGAGTTGGGGCTGAACAGGGCGGGCTTGACGCCGTTGGCCCGGGCGAACGTCTTCCGGATCGGTTCGAGCATGCCGGTGTAGGTGGCCGGGTTGCTGCGCCGGGAGCCCTTGATGGGCGACTGGTCCACCGTGACCACGCCGTCCCGGCCGTCCACCGATCCGCTGATCAGCGAGCTCTTGCCCGAGCCGGCCACCCCGGTGACCACGGTCAGCACGCCGAGCGGGATGTCCACGTCGACATCGCGCAGGTTGTGGGCGTCGGCGCCGCGCACCTCCAGCACCCCGGTCCGCTCGCGGACCGCCGGCTTCACCGAGGCCCGGTCGTCGAGGTGCCGTCCGGTGAGGGTGCCGCTGGTCCGCAGGCCCTCGACGGTGCCCTCGAAGACCACCTCGCCGCCCTTGGTCCCGGCGTGCGGTCCGAGGTCGACGACATGGTCGGCGATGGTGATCGTCTCCGGCTTGTGCTCGACGACCAGCACCGTGTTGCCCTTGTCGCGCAGTTGCAGCAGCAGCTCGTTCATGCGCTGGATGTCGTGCGGGTGCAGCCCGACGGTGGGTTCGTCGAAGACGTAGGTGACGTCGGTGAGCGCGGACCCGAGGTGGCGCACCATCTTGACGCGTTGCGCCTCACCGCCCGAGAGCGTGCTCGACGCCCGGTCGAGGGAGAGGTAGCCGAGGCCGATGGAGACGAACGAGTCGAGGGTCTGGCCGAGCACGGCCAGCAGCGTCCTGACCGAAGGGTCGCTCAGACCGCGGGTCCAGGAGGCGAGGTCGCTGATCTGCATCGCGGAGGCGTCGGCGATGCTGATGCCGTCGATCCTGGCGGACCGGGCGGTCTCGCTGAGCCGGGTGCCGTGGCATCCGGGGCAGACGGCGAACGTCACCGCCCGCTCCACGAAGGCGCGGATGTGCGGCTGGAGCGTCTCCTTGTCCTTGCTCAGGAAGGACTTCCTCACCCGCGCGAGGAGGCCCTCGTAGGTGGTGCTGACCCCCTTCACCTTGACCTTGACCGGGTCCCGGTGCAGGAGGTCGTGCCTCTCCTGCTCGGTGTAGTCGCGGACCGGCTTCGCGGGGTCGAGGAAGCCGGACTCGGTGAACGACTGCACCACCCAGCCGTCGGGCTTCCAGCCGGGGACGGTGACCGCGCCGTCGGCGAGCGACCTGGAGTCGTCGATGAGCTGGGCGGGGTCGATGTCCGAGACGGAGCCCATGCCCTCGCACCGCAGGCACATGCCGCCGACGACGCTGAACCCCTTCTCGATCTTCTTGCCGTTCACCACCAGCACACCCGACGCGTCGGCCGAGGCGACGTTGAAGGCGAACGCCTTCTGGGAGCCGATACGGGGCTCGGCGAGCCGGCTGAAGAGGATCCGCAGCAGCGCGCCCGCGTCGGTGGCGGTGCCGACCGTCGAGCGGGGACTGGTGCCCATCGGCTGCTGGTCGACCAGGATCGCGGTGGTCAGGCCGTCGAGCACATCGACCTCGGGCCGTGCCAGGGTGGGCATGAAGCCCTGGACGAAGGCGCTGTACGTCTCGTTGATCAGCCGTTGCGACTCGGCGGCGATCGTGTCGAACACCAGGGAGCTCTTGCCGGAGCCGGAGACTCCGGTGAACACCGTCAGCCGCCGCTTGGGGATCTCGAGATGGACGTTCCTGAGGTTGTTCTCGCGTGCCCCGTGCACCCGGATCCGGTCGTGGCCGTCGGCGGCACACGGCGCGGGCGGCTGGGTGTCCGCCCCCGTGCCGACCGTCGTGGTGTCCCTCCCGTGTGTCGGACGCGGCACGCCGCCGTCTTGCGGCGCGGTGACGAGTTCCTGAGCATCCCGGTTCATGACACTCAAGCGTATACCTGCAAAGTCGGTTGAGACTTCTGCGCAAACAAGCCAGGAATGCTTGGGATAAAGTCTCAAACCGTGAAGTACCTGCGCCCATTCGACCTGGCCCGTGAGCACGGCATCTCCACCCAGGCGGTCCGCAACTACGAGCGAGACGGCTTCCTCCCCCGCGCCGAGCGCACCCCGTCCGGCTACCGGACCTACACCCGGACGCACGCGGCGGCCCTGCGGTCCTATCTGGCGCTCGTCCAGGCGTACGGCTACGCCGTGGGCGGGGAGATCATGCGGTCGCTCAACGCGGGCGACCTCGACGCCGCGCTGACGGCCGTCGACCGCGGCCACGCCCAGCTGCTGCGCGACCGGAGCACCCTGGACGCGGTGGGGCGGGCGGTCGAGCACCTCACCTCCGGCCCCGGCGTCACCGAGCACCCGCCCGCCGACCGGGCCCCGCTCAGCATCGGCGAACTCGCCCGCCGGCTGGGGGTCACCGCGGCGACGCTGCGCAACTGGGAGGCGGTGGGCATCCTCACCCCGGTCCGGGAGCCGGTCACCGGGCACCGCTCGTTCGGCACCGCCGACGTACGCGACGCCGAGCTGGCCCATCTCCTCCGGCGCGGGGGCTACCCGCTGGAGCACATCCGCACGGTGGTCCGGCAGATCCGCACGGCCGGCGGCACCGAGGCGCTGTCCGCCGCCCTCGACGACTGGCGCCGGCGGCTCACCGCCCGCGGTGTGGCGATGCTCGACGCCGCCGCCCGGCTCGCCGGGTACGTGGCCCTGCTGGACGCCGCACCGGCCGGACGGCGGACCGCCCCCGGACCGGCACCCGTGCCGGGGTCCCCGGCGGTGGTCTGAGACCCCGCGGCACGGCGGCTCCGCGCTCCCCCCGCAGCAGGGCTGCTTCCCGCTCGACCGGGCCACCCTGGACACGGCCGACGCGGTGCCGCACGTCAGCGACGGCGCGGCCGCCGCACGGGCCCTGGACGGTGCCCGGGTGGCCGCCAGTGCCGGGGGAGGCGGCCCGGGTCGGGCTGACTGACAGAGACGGGAAGGAATCACCGGGCGCACCGGGCGGCGGAGGTTAGATTCGCCGTCGACGAGGGACTCTCCCGAAGGAGCTGACTGCGCTTGAACACGGTTCCGGAACTGTTCGAGTCCACCGTCGCCCGGCGGGGCGGGGAGACCGCCCTCGTCGACGCCGAGAGCACCCTCGGGTACACGGAGCTGAACATCCGGGTCAACCGGCTGGCCCGCAGGCTGATCGCGCACGGTGTCGGTCCCGACGCGCTCGTCGCGATCGCGATGCCGAAGTGCAACGACCTGATCGTGGCGATCATGGCGGTGCTCAAGGCCGGCGGCGCCTACCTCCCGCTCGACCCGGGCTACCCGGCGGAACGCCTGGCGTTCATGCTCTCCGACGCGCGGCCGGTGCTGCTGCTGCGGTCGTCCCAGGTGGCGTCCCTCGGCGCGGGACTGCCGGAACTCGTGCTCGACGAACCGGCGTTGCGTGCCGAGTGCGCGGCGCTGCCGGGGCATGACGTCGCCCGGCACGAACGCCGCGCCGAACTGCGGCCCGAGCATCTGATGTACGTCATCCACACCTCGGGGTCGACCGGAACGCCCAAGGGCGTCGCCGTGCCGCACGGCGGTGTGCGGGACATGGCGGCCACCCAGGCCGCCGTACTGCGGGCGGGCCCGGGGGACCGGGTGCTCCAGTGGGCGTCGATCAGTTTCGACGCCGCCTTCTGGGACGTGACCCTGGCGCTGCTGTCCGGGGCGGCACTGGTGATGGTGCCCGCCGAGGACCTGCTGCCGGGCCGGCCGCTGTGGAACACCCTGCTCAAGTACGGCATCACGCACGCCGTGCTGCCCCCCGCGGCGCTCAGCGAGACCGACGCCGAGGACGTCCTGGCCGGCGGCACCGTCATGTCCACGGGGGACAGCTGCACGCCGACGCTGGTGCGCAAGTGGTCGCCGCGACGGCGGATGTTCAACGGCTACGGCCCGACCGAGGTGACCGTCGGCGCGACGATCGGCGGACCCGTGCGCGACGCCGGCGACACGGGCATCGGCACACCGTGGATCGGCAACGAGGTGCATGTGCTGGACGAGCGGCTGCGCCCGGTGCCGCCCGGCACGGAGGGCGAGCTGTACATCGCGGGCAGCGGGCTGGCGCGCGGCTACCTGAACCGGTTCCCGGCGACCGCGGCGAAGTTCGTGGCCGACCCGTTCGGGCCGCCCGGCAGCCGGATGTACCGCACGGGCGACCGGGGCCGCAGGGAGCCGGACGGCGAGCTGTTCTTCACCGGCCGCGCGGACGGCCAGGTCAAACTGCGCGGCTTCCGCGTCGAGCTGGGTGAGATCGAGACCCGGCTCGCCGCCCATCCGGCGGTCGAGGTGGCCGTCGCCGTGGTGCGGGGTGAACTGGCCGACGCGCATGTGGTCGGCTACGTCACCACCACGGCGCCGGTCGAGCCGGGCGAACTGCGCGCCCATCTCCGGGGCTTGCTGCCCGCGCACATGGTGCCCGCCCGCATCACGGTGCTGGACCGGTTCCCGACGCTGGCCAACGGGAAGATCGACCGGGAGGCCCTGCCGGAGCCTGCCGCGGCGGCCGTCCGGGCGGACGGCGTAGGGGACTTCGGCTCCGGCGAGGCCGGCGGTTGCGCGGCCGTCGTCTGCGCGATCGTGGAGGACGTCCTCGGGGTCCCGGAGGCGAGGGTCACCGACAGCTTCTTCCGGCTCGGCGGGCACTCCGTGCAGGCGACCCGGCTGGCCGTCCGCATCCGCGAGCGGTTCGAGGTCCAGCTGCCGATCAGGGCCGTGCTGGAGGCTGCGACGATCGGCGAGCTGGCCGCGTCCGTCGAGAGCCGCCTGCGCGGCACGCCGCCGTCAGCGGAAGGCGGCCGTCAGCGGAAGGCGACGGGCAGGCTGCCGTAGCCGTTGAGGAAGTTCGAGTAGATCGGTGCCGGCGTCCCGCACACCTCGATCTCGCGGACCGTCTCGGTGAGCGCCGCCAGCAGTGCGCGCAGCTCCGCACGGCCGAGGAACGCGCCGACGCAGAAATGCGGTCCGTGGCCGAACGACACGTGCCTGTTGGGCGACCGGGCCGGGTCGAAGCGGCGGGGCTCGGCGAACACCTCCTCGTCGTCGTTGGCGGAGGTGTTCCACAGGGTCACGATGTCGCCCGCGCGCACCCGGCTGCCGCGGATCTCCAGATCGCGGGTGGCGGTGCGCGCGAAGTGCATGGCGGGGGTGGCCCAGCGCAGCACCTCCTCGACGGCCGTGTCGATCCCCGCCGAGCCGTCGCGCAGCGCACGCCACTCGGCGGGGTGCTCGGCCAGGGTCTTCACCGCGCAGACCGCGGACACCCGGGAGGACTCGTCCCCGCCGAGCACCAGGCTGTAGCAGTTGAGCGCGACCTCCTCGAGGGTCAGCGGGCGGTCGCCGGCCCGGGCCGTCGCGATCATGCTGACGACGTCGCCGCCCGGGTCCTCGCGCCGGTGGCGGGCGAGGTCCATGAAGTAGCCGACGATCTCGTTCCGGGCCTCCAGCGCGTCCAGCGGACGGGCCTCGGCGTCGTCCGAGGAGAGCGCCGACTTGTTCCAGCGCAGCAGCTTCTCGCGGTCCGCCTCCGGAACGGAGAGCAGGTCGCAGATCGTGTTCATCGGAATGTGCTCGGCCACCTCCGCCGCGAAGTCGAACTCGCCCTGCCGGGTGACGTTCCCGATGAGCCGGGAGGCCCGTACCCGCAGGCTCTGCTCGACCGCGCGGAGTACCCGCGGCGAGAAGGCGCGCAGCATCAGGTTGCGCAGCTCGCGGTGGCGGGGCCGGTCGGTGACGGCGAGCATCTTCCCGCCGGCCGAGTCACCGCCGCCGAGCAGCACGTCCAGCACGGTCCCGCGGGCGGAACTCAGGGAGCGCACGTCGGCGTAGCAGGAGAGCACGTCGGCGTGGCGGGCGACCACCCAGAAACCGGGGTCCCCGTCGTGCCGGTACACGGGCCGGGACGCGCGCACCTCGCGCCAGAACTCGCGGGCGTCGTGCCGCACGAACGTGCCGCCGTCGGTCAGATCCAGCTCGGGCCGGGTGGTCATACCGAAATGGTGGCGGCCTCGGGGGCGGCAGCGGGGCTTTCTTGCCCAGGTCTTTCCCGGTGAATGAGAGCCGAAAGATTGGCGACGGGCGGATCGCCTCCCGTGCCATGCTCCGGAGCGCGTGTCGCCGAGGCCGCCGGGTCGCCCGGCGGCGGCCGGCCGGTCACCCACGACGAGGAGGCGGCGCCTTGAGCGCTCTGACGTACGCGGACTACCTCCGGACGGAGCCTCTGCTCTCGCTACAGGAGCCGCGGTCCCCGCACTCGGCCGGCCGCGCGGTCGTGCTGGCCGAGCAGTTCTTCATCATCGCCCACCAGTCCTGCGAGCTGTGGCTGAAGCAGGTCGGGGCGGATCTGGACGCCACCGCCGAGAAGCTCGTACCGCCGTGTGACGCGCACGAACTGGAGGTGGGACTCGAATTCCTGCTGCGGGCGGTCGAGTTGACCCGGCTGCTTCAGCAGCACGTGGTGGTGCTGGAGAAGCTCCCGTTGCGCCACTTCGCCGAGTTCCGGCCCCGTCTGGGCACGGCGAGCGGGGCGCAGTCGGCGCAGTTCCGGCGGCTGACGGCGCTGCTGGGCAACGAGCACCACCAGGGCTCCCTGTACGAGGCGTTCGCGGGGGCCGCCGGATACCACGGGCAGTCGGTACCGGAGGTGTGCCGGCGCGGTGCGGAGTGCGGGGTGCTGCACCGCATCGCGGAGGCCCTGGTGGACCTGGGGAACGGCTACTGGCACTGGAAGGTGGCCCATCTCGCGCTGGTGTCCGGGATGGTCGGAGAACTGGGCGGAACCGGCGGGTCGAGCGGCGTCGACTTCCTCGCCCGCCGCGTCACCAGGCCCTTTCCCGAGCTGCGCCGGCTGCGGGGGAGGGTGCACCACTCGCAGCACTCGCACCACTCGCAGCACTCGGCCGCCGGCTGACGCCGGCTGACGCCGGCCGGGGGCCGTCCGGGGCTGTCCGGACCGCCGGACGGGCCTCAGGGGCCGTCCTCGGTCTCCAGCAGGTAACCGCGGCCCCAGGCCGTGCGGATGGCCAGGTTGATCGGGGACAGGCGGCGGCGGAGCCGCATGATGTGGAGGTCGAGCGAGTTCCTCGTCGGCCGCTGCACGCGCTCCGCCAGCCGCTGTGTGAGTTCGTTGCGGTACACCACCTCCCCGAAGTGCTCGATGAGCAGCTCCATCAGGTCGGTCTGGACGTTGGAGATGGTGATCGAGTGCGGGCCGAAGCAGAGCGTGCCGGCCGAGTCGAGGGTCGGGACCTGCTGGTCGTCGAGCCTGTTCTGGAGCGCCCTGACCCGCGCCTCCAGGTCCTGCCGGGAGATGGGTGCGCGGACCCAGTCCTCGAAGGGGTCGTTGCACACCGGCGGACGGGCGCCGCCCTCGACCACGAGGAGGCGTGGTACGCCGTTCCTCCGGCACCGGTTCCGCAGGTCCGTCTGGGCCGGCCAGCGTATGAACATGACATCGGTCTTCGTGCCTAACACAGCACACGCCTCCCCGTTGACGCAGACGGTTGTTCATTCCCCTCGCCGGCACCCGGGCGCATCTCGTCCGTCCTGCGGCGTGAGGGACCGCGGGCCGTGGTGGTTCGCCCGGCACGGCCCGCAACCCGTGGAGGCACCGGTTCCTCCGGGATCTCCGGAGCCCCGCACCTCGCGGCCCGTCCCCCGGGGTCTCCGGAGGACGCGCCTCGTGGCACAGCCCTAGGCGTTCATCGCCTCCCGAAGACTTCGCGGCCGCAGGTCGGTCCAGTTCTCCTCCACGTAGGCCACGCTCTCCGCTCTTCCCGCGGGGCCGAGGACACTGCGCCAGCCCGCAGGCACCTCGGCGAAGGCAGGCCAGAGGCAGTGCTGTTCCTCGTCGTTGACCAGCACGTGGAACCGGCCGTTCTCGTCGTCGAACGGATTGGTGCTCACCCGTGTCCTCCAGATCTCGTGGTCTATCGGGTCGGTGGTTCGGACGGGGTCACCGGGGCGCCCGCAGGATGCCGTTGACGGCCCGGCTGATCTCGGCCGCGTTCCGCGGCCAGTACATCTCGTTGTGGGCGCAGGCGATGTCGACCCGCTGCACACGGCCGTCGACGTGCTCCTGCCAGAGCACGTCGAGTTCCGCCTCCAGCTGCCGCTTGTCGTGGGTCTCCGGGTCCAGGAGCGCGTTGAAGAAGACGACGTCGCCGCGGAACCGCGGGGAGGTGAACCGGCGCATCTGCTCCATCTGCCCGATGAAGATCGAGGAGGCGGTGGCGACCAGCGACGGGTACTCCTCCATCCCCGCGAGGTGCCCCATGTAGTTGGCCAGGAAGCGGCGGACCATGGACTCGTCCAGGGCCTCCAGGTCGGCGAAGTGGCCGGAGGGCGCCGCGTCCAGCAGGGCCAGGAACGCCACCTCGTGCCCGCGGCGCTGGAGTTCGGCCGCCATGGCGTGCGCCAGGGTGCCGCCGAAGGACCAGCCCAGCAGGTGGTACGGGCCGCTCGGCTGGACCCGGAGCACCTGGCCGAGGTAGTCCTCGACCATCTCCTCGATGGAGCCGGCCGGCGGGGTGGTCCCGTCGAAGCCGCGCGCCTGGATGCCGTAGAGCGGCCAGGACGGGTCCACATGGCGGGCGAAGCCCAGATAGGGCCAGCTGAGCCCGCCTCCCGGGTGCAGCCACCACAGCGGGGGCCGCCGGCCCTCGGTGCGGATCGGCAGCAGGACGGCGAACGGGTCCTCGAAGACCGCATCGGTGCCGGCGGACAGCCGCGGCGCCAGTTCGGCCACGGTCGGGTACTGGAACACCGTGCGGATCGGGACGTCGACACCCAGCTTCTCGTGAATCCGCCAGACGAGGCGGGTCAGCCGCAGGGAGTGGCCGCCGCAGGCGAAGAAGTCGTCGTCGATGCCGATCCGGTCCATGCCCAGCACCTCGGCGAAGAGCGCCGCCAGTTCCTCCTCGCGCGGGGTGCGCGGGGCCCGGTAGCCGCCGCCGGCCGGGTCCGGGTCGGGCAGCGCGGCACGGTCCACCTTGCCGTTCTCGGTCAGCGGCAGCCGGTCGAGGACCACGATGTCGCCGGGCATCATGAACTCGGGGAGCCGGCCGGCGAGCCGCTCGCGCAGCACGGAGGGCAGCCGGGAGACGCGGCGCGAGACCGCGGGCACGTTCGCCGCCCGGGCCGAGGGGGTTTCGGCGGGCCGGTAGACGCCGTCGCAGCAGACGGCGCCGACGTCGGGCAGGACGGCCGCCTCGAAGCAGTCACCCGCCTGCGCAGACCAGGTGCAGTACACCGCGAGCCCGCGCCGGGCGCCCCATTCCTCCAGTTCCGCGGGGTCGAGGGTGCCGCCCGGCTCGGCGGTGGCACCCCACTCGGCCGCCTCGCCGGCCAGGCGGGCGTTGGGAATCCGGGTGAGGCGCAGCCGGCCGCCGTGCCGGGCCAACGCGGCCTCCAGGCCGGCCAGTTCGCGTACCTCCCCTCCCCAGGCCGCCTCGGGCAGGTCGCGCAGGTCCAGCGGTCTGGCCGGCGCCTTGTGCAGCACCACCTCGTAGCGGTGCCGGGTCAGCTCGTTGCGGTGGGTGCCCTGTTTGAGGCGGATGTCGGCCGCGACGGCGTCCGGCCGGTGCTCCGCCCAGCGGGTGAAGAAGCCCGGGTCGACGACGAGTTCCTTCTCGCCGAGGACCGCGCGTTCGACCGCTGCCCGCACCGCGGCGGGGCCGTCGCCGGGCTGCCGGCAGCGGTGCACCGCGGCGGCGAACGCGCGCAGGGTGCGGTGGTTGCGGACGTCGCCGACCACGACGCGTCCGCCGGGTGCGAGCCGGTCCATCGCCAGGTCGAGCACCCGGGTGAGGTAGCCGGCGTCCGGGAAGTACTGCACGACCGAGTTGAGGATCACCGTGTCGAAGTGCCCGGCGGGCAGGCCCTCGGGGTCGTCGGCGGGCTGGCAGCGCACCGTCACCCTGCCCGCCAGCCGCCGGTCGGCACCGGTCTGGGCGCGCAGCCGTTCGACGACGGGCGCCGAGAAGTCGGTTCCCCAGTACTCCTCGGCCTCCGGGGCGAGCGGGCCGAGCAGCAGTCCGGAGCCGACACCGATCTCCAGCACCCGGCGCGGCCCGAAGGCGCGCACCCGCCGCAGCACGGCCTCGCGCCAGGCCCGCATCTCCGGCAGCGGGACGGGGCTGCCGGTGTAGGAGCTGTTCCAGCCGGTGAAGTCCTCGCCCAGCTCGCCGGTGTCGACCTCCGTCCCGCCGTACATGGTGTCGTAGACCTCCCGCCACTCGCCGACCTGCTCGGCGGCGTCGCGGTCGTCCGCGGCGGAGCCGTCGGGCACCACGTAGGCGGCCATGCGGCGTTCGCCGAGCCGGTCCCGGCGCACGGCGACCACCGCGTTCGCCACCCCGTCCTGTTCGCGCAGCACCGACTCCAGCTCGCCCGGCTCGACGCGGTGGCCGCGCAGCTTGATCTGGTCGTCGCTGCGGGTGACGTACTCGAGGCGGCCGGACGTGTTCCAGCGCACCAGGTCGCCGGTGCGGTACATGCGGGCTCCGGGCGGACCGGACGGGTCGGGGACGAAGCGGGCGGCGGTCGGGCCCGGCCTTCCCGCGTAGCCGCGGGCCACGCCGTCGCCGCCGATGTACAGCTCGCCCACCACTCCGGGCGGCACCGGCCGCAGCCGGCCGTCGAGGACCAGGAGCCTGCTGCCGTCCATCGGGGTGCCGATGGGCAGCGGGTCGGTGCACCGGGCGACGGAGGCCACCCGGTACCGGGTGGCGAACGTGGTGGTCTCGGTGGGGCCGTACCCGTTGACCACGGTGATGCCGGGGCAGGCGCCGAGGACCGCGCGGACGGCGGTCGGCGAGAGGACGTCGCCGCCCGCCCACACCTCCCGTACGGCGCCGAAGCACTCGGCGTGCTGTTCGGCCATCACGGCGAACAGTCCGGCGGTCAGCCACAGCCCGGTCACCTCCCGCTCGGTGATCACCCGGGCGAGTTCCGCGGTGTCCGGGCGGCCGGCGCGGGCCACCACGGCCGTGCCGCCGCCGAGCAGCGGCACCCACATCTCGTAGGTCGACGCGTCGAACGTGTGCGGTGAGTGGACGAGGACGCGGCGGTGGGCTCCGGTGCCGAAGCAGCCGTCGAGCGCCAGGTCCGCCACGTTCCGGTGGGTCACCTCCACCCCCTTGGGGCGGCCGGTCGAACCGGAGGTGTACATCACGTAGGCGACGGCGTCCGGGCCCACTCCCCCGCTCCCGGGCGGCGAGTCGGGCAGCCCGTCGAGGTCCTCGTCGCCGAGGCCCTGGTCCACGGTGACGGCCGGGTCCAGGTCCGTGAGCAGGAAGCCGATGCGCTCGGGCGGGTGGGTGGGGTCGACCGGCACATAGGCGGCGCCCGTCTTGAGGACGCCGAGGACGGCGGCGACCAGCAGCGGCGAGCGCTCCAGCACGAGCGCGACGCGGCTGTGCGGGCGGGCGCCGCGGGCCGCGAAGTGGTGGGCGAGGCGGTTGGCCCAGCGGTCCAGTTCGGCGTAGGACCACGCGAGTGCGCCGTCCGCGGAGACCAGCGCGGTCGCGTCCGGGGTCGCGCGGGCCGCCGCGGCGAACCGCTCGTGGAGGGTGCCCGCCGCGGACCGGGCGCCCCGGCCCGCACCGCCCCAGCGGGTCAGGGCCGCGTGCTCGTCCTCGGTGAGGACGCCGACCGCCTCGATGGGCGTGTCCGGCGCGGCGACCACCTGGCGCAGGAAGTGCAGCCAGCGGTCGAGCAGCGAGGTGACCGTACCGGCGTCGAACAGTTCGGCCGCGTACTCGGCGAAGCCCTCGATGCGCGCCGGCGCCCCGTCCTCGTCCAGCTCGGTGACGCTGATGAACAGGTCGAAGCGGGAGGTGCCCGGGGAGAACGGCTCCTCGGTCACGGTCAGGTCCGGCAGGTCGAACGCCGGGCGCGCGTTGTTCTGGAGCGCCAGGCAGACCTGGAACAGCGGGTGGTGGGCGGGCGAGCGCACCGGGTTGAGGACCTCGACCAGGTGCTCGAACGGGATGTCCTGGTGGTCGTAGGCGGCGAGGCTGCTCTCGCGGACGCGGCCGACGAGTTCGGCGAAGGACGGGTCGCCGGAGGTGTCGGCGCGCAGCACCCATGTGTTGACGAAGAAGCCGACCAGCCCGTTGAGCGCCTCGTCGGTGCGTCCGGCGATGGGCGAGCCGATGGGGACGTCCGTGCCCGCGCCGAGCCTGGTGAGGAGCGCGGCCAGGGCCGCCTGGAGCACCATCGACACCGTGGCGCCCGTCTCCCGGGCCAGCCGGCGCACACCGTCGGTGAGTTGCGGGTCGAGGGCGAGCGGCACCACGTCGCCGGCGTACGAGGCGACGGCCGGGCGGGACCGGTCGGCGGGCGGGGTGACCGTCTCGGGCAGGCCGGCCAGCCGCGTCGTCCAGTAGTCCAGCTGCCGCCGGTAGAGGCTGCCCGGGGCGTCACCCCGGCCCAGCAGTTCCCGCTGCCAGAGCGTGTAGTCGCCGTACTGCACGGGCAGCGGCTCCCAGTCGGGCGCCCGGCCGGTACGGCGGGCCCGGTACGCGGCGGTGAGGTCCCGGGCGAGCGGGAGGGCCGACCAGCCGTCGGCGGCGATGTGGTGGGCGCCGATCAGGAACACCGCCTCCCGCTCGCCGGTCCGCAGCAGCCAGGACCGCAGGGGGATCTCGGCGGTCAGGTCGAACGGGCGGCGCGCCGCCGCCCGCAGCGCGTCGGGCAGCCCGGCCTCGGTGACCCGGCGCTCCTCCCACGGGACCTCGATCGCGGCCGGTTCCAGAACCCGCTGGTACGGCTCGCCGTCCGCCTCGCCGAAGACGGTGCGCAGCGACTCGTGCCGCACGACGACGTCGTGCAGGGCGCGGCGCAGTGCGGCCGCGTCGAGTTCGCCGCGCATCCGCAGGGCCAGCGCGACGTTGTACGTCGCCGAGGGGCCCTCGAAGCGGTGGATGAACCACAGCCGCCGCTGGGCGTAGGACAGCGGCAGCCGCTCCGGCCTGGCCCGGGGCCCGAGCGGTGGGCGGACGGTGCCCGGAGTGGTGAGGTGGGCGGCCAGTTCGGCGGCGGTGGGCGACTGGAAGACGACCCGGATGGGGATCTCCACGCCGTGCACGGCGCGGATGCGGCTGACCAGCCGGGTGGCCAGCAGCGAATGGCCGCCGGCGGTGAAGAAGTTGTCGTCCACGCCGACCCGGTCCAGCCCGAGCACCGCGGCGAACAGGGCGCAGAGCGACTCCTCCTCCGGGGTGGAGGGGGCCCGGCCGCCGCTGCCGGCCGCGTAGTCGGGGGCGGGCAGGGCGCGCCGGTCGGGCTTGCCGTTGTCGGTGAGGGGCACGGCGGCTATGGGCACGATCGCGGCCGGGACCATGTACTCGGGCAGGCTGTCCCGGAGGTGGGTGCGCAGGTCGGGCAGCAGCGCGGTGACGGCCGCGGCGGTCGCGGGGTCGTTGGCCGCGGGGTCGTTGGCCGCGGCGCGTTCGTCCGTGCCGGGGAGGTAGGTGCCGGCCAGGTCGGTGCCGGCCGCCGGGCCGTCGCGGAGGAGGATGACGTCGAGCAGGTCGACCGCGCGGGCCGACCAGGTCGGCACCGCGCCCCAGCCGTGGCCCGCGGCCCACGCGGTGATCCCGGCGGGGTCGAGCGGCGGCTGCTGCGGTGCCGCGGAGTCGTCGGTGCCCAGGGCGCGGGCGGCCGCGGCCTCCCCGGTCAGGCGGGCGTTCGGGACGCCGGTGACGCGTACCGCCGGTTCGGTCAGGTCGCGCATCCGGGCGGCGAGCAGGTCGAGGTCGCCCTCCCAGGCCAGGACGGGGACGCCGTCGACCCGGCGCGGCCCGCCCGCCGCTCCGGTGCCGGGCTTGTGCAGCACCACCTCGTAGCGGTACCGGGTCAGCTCGTTGTGGAAGGCGCCGTCCTTGGTGCGGACGTCGACGCCGGCCGCGGCGGTCCGCTGCGACCAGCGCGCGAACCACTCGGGATCGACCACCAGTTCCTTCTCCAGCAGCACGGCCTGGTCCACGGCGGTCCGCAGGACGTCCGGTGCCGCGTCCGGGTGCCTGGCCCGCTGGACGCCCGTCTGGAGCGTGCGCAGGGAGCACGCCCGCCGGACGTCGCCGACGACGATCCGGCCGCCCGGTGCCAGCAGTTCCCAGGCACCGTCCAGGACCCGGGCGAGATACCGCTCGCCGGGGAAGTACTGCACGACCGAGTTGAGCACCACGGTGTCGAAGTACCCAGCGGGCAGGCCGGTGAAGTCGTCGGCGGGCCGGCAGCTCAGGCGGACCCGGTCGGCCAGGCCTGCCCGGGCTGCCCGGTCGCGGAGCCGGTCGGTCGCGACCCGGGAGAGGTCGGTGGCCCAGTACTCCTCGACCCGGCCGGCGGTGTGCGCGAGCAGGAGGCCGGTGCCGGCTCCGATTTCGAGGACGCGCTTCGGGGACCGGCACAGGACCCGTCGCACGGCGGCGTCGCGCCAGGCGCGCATCTCGTCGAGCGGGATGGGCTCACCGGTGTGGGAGCTGTTCCAGCCGGTGAAGTCCTCGCCGAAGGCGTCCTCCCGGTCGTGGGAGTACGCCTGGTCGTAGACCTCCCGCCACTCCCCCACCCGGTCGCCGGGACCGCCGGCGGACTCCAGGGCGGCGGTGTCCGGGACGACGTAGGCGACCAGCCGCACGTCGCCGGGCCGGTCCTCGCGGGTGGTGACGATGGCCTGGCGGGCCGCCGGGTGGCGGAGCAGGACGTGCTCGACCTCGCCGGGCTCGACGCGGAACCCGCGTAGCTTCACCTGGTTGTCGGCGCGGCCGAGGAAGCAGATGTTGCCGTCCGGGAAGTAGCAGGCGCGGTCGCCGGTGCGGTAGAGGCGATCGCCCTCGCGCGCGCTGAACGGGTCGCGTACGAAGCGTTCGGCGGTCAGTTCGGGCCGGTTGACGTAGCCGGTGCAGAGGCAGTCCCCGCCGATGTACAGGTCGCCCTCGACGCCCACGGGGCACGGCTCCATGTCCTCGTCGAGGATGTGGTAGCGGGCGTTGTCGATCGGGCGGCCGTAGGGGATGCTGCGCCAGGCGGGGTCGGTCTCCCGGACGCGGAAGTAGTTGGACCACACCGTCGCCTCGGTGGCGCCGCCGAGGCTGACGATCTCCGCTCCGGTGAACACCCGGCGGACCTCGCCGGGCAGGGACAGCGGGGTGTAGTCGCCGGAGAGGAACACCAGCCGGAGGTCGCCGGTGCCCTCGGCTCCGCTGCCCTCGGGTCCGGTGCCCTCGAACCCGTCGCCCTCGGGTCCGTCGCCCGTGGCGGGTCCGGTGCCCTCGGGTCCGTCGCCCTCGGGTCCGTCGCCCGTGGCGGGTCCGGTGCCCGTGGCCGTCCCGGGGAGCAGGGAGGCGACCTGGTTCAGGGTGGTGGGCACCGAGTCCCAGAAGGTGATCGGCTCGGTGAGCAGGACGTCGAGCAGCAGCCGCGGATCGCGCTGCTGGGCGGCGTCCGCGATGTAGACGCCGCCGCCGCAGCCGAGGAGGCCGAAGATGTCGAAGACGGAGAGGTCGAAGCCCAGCGAGGTCACGCACAGGGCGACGTCGTCGGGGCCGAACGCGAAGGTGCGGTAGCACCAGTTCAGCAGGTTGTGCACCGGGCGGTGGGTGACCGCGACGCCCTTGGGCTTCCCGGTGCTGCCGGAGGTGAAGATGATGTACGCGGTGCTGTCCGGGCCCCCGGCCGGCTCCGGGTCGTGGTCGGCGCCGGGCAGCCGGGCGCCGGTGAGCCCGCCGAGCCCGCCGAGTTCGACGAGTTCGACGCCGTCCGGCACGTCCCAGCGCTCGGTGTCCGGTGTGGAGAGCACCAGGGCGCACCCGGCGTCGGCGAGCATGCCGGCCACCCGTTCGGCGGGGAGCGCCGGTTCGAGCGGCAGATAGGCGCCGCCCGCCTTGAGCACGCCCAGTACGGCGGCGACCATGGCCGGTCCGCGCCGGACGCCGACGCCGACGACGGTCTCCCGGACGACACCGCGCCCCTTGAGGTCCCAGGCGATCCGGTTCGCCCACCGGTTCAGCTCGCCGTAGGCCATGGTGCCGCCGGCCCAGCGCAGCGCGATCGCGTCCGGGCGGCGTGCGGCCTGCTCCTCGAAGAGCAGATGGACCGGTCCCGGACAGGGGAACGCCCGGGCGGTGTCGTTCCACTCGACGAGGATCTTCCGGCGCTCGGCGGCGTCGAGCCGCTCCCGGGCCCCGTCCCCGCCCTCGTCCGGCCCTCCGGCCGAGGTGGCCGGGTCGGCCACGACCTCCTCGACGACCGCCGTGAACCGGGCCGCGATCTCCTCCACCGTGGCGCGGTCGAAGAGGTCGGTGGCGTACTCGATCTCGCCCCCGACCGAGCCGGTGGACTCGTCGGGGGCCAGGTTGAAGAACAGGTCGAACTTCGCGCTGCCGGTGGGAAGCGGTTCCATGGTGACCGCGATCCCCGGCAGGTCCAGGTGCGGAGCGGTGTTGTTCTGCCACGCGAACACCACCTGGAACAGGGGGTGGTGCGCGGTCGAGCGTTCCGGGCGCAGCGACTCCACGAGCCGCTCGAACGGCACGTCCTGGTTGTCGTAGGCGGCCAGTGCCTTCCGCCGGACCTGTTCCAGCACCCGGTCGAAGGACCGCTCGGCCGTCAGCCGCACCCGCAGCGTCCAGGTGTTGACGAAGAAGCCCACCAGGTCGTTCAGCGCCTCGTCGGTGCGGCCCGCGATCGGCGAGCCGAGGGTCACGTCCCTGCCTCCTCCCAGCCGGTGCAGCAACACCACCAGCGCGGCCTGCAGCACCATCGACACGGTCACACCGCGGGTACGGGCGAGCCGCTGCACCTCGGCGAACAGTCCGGCCGGCAGCCCGGCCGGCACCGACTCGCCCCGGAAGCCGGCCACCGCCGGACGCGGCCGGTCCAGGGGCAGGGGCAGGGGCCGGGAGACACCCGCCAGTTCCTCCCGCCAGTAGGCGGTCTGCACCGCGAGCACACTGCCCGGATCGTCCTCGTCGCCGAGCATCTCCCGCTGCCACAGGGCGTAGTCCGAGTACTGCACGGGCAGTTCGGACCAGTCCGGTGCCGCGCCGGACACCCGCGCCCGGTAGGCCGCCGACACGTCGCGTGCCAGCGGCGCCAGCGACCCGCCGTCGCCCGCGATGTGGTGGATCACCAGGACCAGCACGAACTCCTCGTCACCGGTTTGCAGGACGCACCCGCGCAGCGGTACGTCGGCCGAGAGGTCGAAATGGCTGCCGGTCACCGAGGCCACCACTCCCGGTACCCGGTCGGGGGCCACCCGCCCCCAGTCCTTCCAGGGCGGTTCGATGCCGGCGGGGTCGAGAACGCGCTGGAAGGGCTGGCCGTCGACCTCCTCGTAGACCGTTCGCAGGACCTCGTGGCGCTCCATCACGTCCTGGAAGGCTCCCCGCAGGGCGGCCGTGTCGAGCGGGCCGCGGAATCGCAGGAGGAGCGGGATGTTGTAGGTGGAGGAGGGGCCTTCGAAGCGGTTGACGAACCACATCCGCCGCTGCGCGTACGACAGGGGAATCATGGTGTTTCCTACCTTCCGGTCATTCTCCGCAGCGGCTTTCGGGAAGTGGCCGACATCTCGGCCCAGCGGCCGTCCAGTCCGGCGACGGTGGGGGCGGTGAAGAGGGTCCGCATGGGGATCTCCACGCCCAGCTCCGCGCGCACCCGGGCCACCAGCCTGGTGGCCAGGAGCGAATGCCCGCCCAGGACGAAGAAGTCGTCGTCGAGGCCGACCCGTTCAGCCCCCAGGACCTCGGCGAACAGCGCGCACAGGGCCTTCTCCCGGGGGGTGCGGGGAGCACGGTGCACGTCCCCTCCGGATTCCGGCCGGGGCAGCGCGAGGCGGTCGAGCTTGCCGTTCGGCGTCAGCGGCAGTTCCTCGAGCACCACGAAAGCGGCGGGGACCATGTAGCCCGGGAGCCGCTCCCCCACCGCCTCCCGCAGCGCTTCCGCGCCCGGCGGCTCGGTGCCGGCCTCCGGCACCACGTAGGCCACCAGCCTCCGGTCGCCGGGCCGGTCCTCGCGGGCGACGGCGACGGCCCGGCGGACCGCGGGGTGGCGGGTCAGGGTCTGCTCGATCTCGGCCGGTTCGATCCGGAAGCCGCGGAGTTTGATCTGGTGGTCGGACCGGCCGAGGTACTGCACCTCTCCGGAGTCCGTCCAGCGGGCGAGGTCCCCGCTGCGGTACATCCGCGTGCCGGGCGGCCCGAACGGGCAGGCCACGAAGCGCTCCGCGGTCAGCCCCGGCCGGCCGTGGTAGCCGCGGGCCAGGCCCTCGCCGGCGATCCAGAGGTCGCCGGTCGCGCCGGGCGGCACCGGGCGCAGTGTGCGGTCCAGGACGAGGATCCGGGTTCCCGCGACGGGACCGCCGACGGAGGGAGGCATGCCGCGGGTGCCGGGGACCAGGCGGGCGGCGGTGGCGTAGACGGTGGTCTCGGTGGGACCGTAGAGGTTGGTGACCTCGGCGGCGTGCTCGCACAGGGTCTCGGCGAGGGCCGGCGGCAGGGCCTCTCCGGTGGAGATCACCCGCAGCCCGGTCAGGCAGGCCGGCACATGGGCGGCCAGGGTCTCCCAGAGCGCGGGGGTGGCCTGCATGACGGTGATTCCGGACCGCTCGACGAGGTCGAGCAGGGCCGAGGGCTGGGTGATGTCCTCCCTGCCCGCCAGCACCACCCGGGCACCGGTCGTCAGGGGCAGGAAGAGTTCCAGCGCCGCGATGTCGAACGCGACGGTGGCGCAGGCCAGCAGCCGGTCTTCCGGCGTCAGGGTGAAACGATCCTGCATCGCGGTCAGCAGGGTCGCCAGGGAGCCGTGCCGGACCACGACGCCCTTGGGGGTCCCGGTGGAGCCGGAGGTGTAGACGGTGTACGCGGCGTGGTCGGCGCCGACGGCGACACGCGGGCCGCGGACGGGGTGGGGGGATCCGGCCGACAGGTCGACCCCGGCCAGCCGCTCCTCGTCGAGGACCAGCACCGGTGCGCAGTCCTCGACCACGGCCCGCACCCGGGCCGCCGGATAGTCCGGGTCCACCGGAACATAGCCGCCGCCCGCCTTCCACACCGCCAGCAGGGCCACCACCAGGTCAGCCGAGCGGGGCAGCAGCACCACGACCCGCGACTCCGGGCCCACCCCCTGCCCGGCCAGCCAGTGCGCCAGCCGGCCGGACCGCTCGTCCAGCTCCCGGTAGGTCAGACGCCGCCCGCGGAACTCGACGCAGACCGCGTCCGGCGCCGCCGCCGCCCGAACCGCGACGAGTTCGGGAACGGTCCGCTCGGGCGGCGGGACCGCGGTGTCGTTCCAGCCGTGCAGCACCTGTTCGCGCTCGGCACCGGACAGCACGTCGATCGCGCCGACGGTGGTGTGCGGATCGGCGGCCATCTGCCGCAGCACCCGCACCAGCCGGCCGGCGGCCGCCTCCACGGCGGTCCGCTCGAAGACGTCCCGCCGGTACTGGAAGGAGATCCGCAGCAGCGGGTCGGCCGCCGCGATCACGGTCAGCGGGTAGTGCGGCGGGGCGTACGGGCGGATGCCGGTCACGGCCAGGTCCGCCGACGGGCGGCCGGACCGGTCGACGGGGAACGACTCGAACACCACGAGCGTGTCGAACAGGGCGCTCAGACCGGTCGCCCGCTGGATGTCCGCGAGCCCGAGATGGTGATGGTCCAGCATGCCCGCCTGGGCGTCCTGGAGCCGCCCGAGCAGTTCCCGGACCCCGTCGCCCGGCGCACACCGCACCCGTACCGGCACCGTGTTGATGAAGAGGCCGATCGTCGAGTCCGCTCCCGGCAGCCCCGCGGGCCGCCCCGCGACCGTGGCGCCGAACAGCACGTCCTCACGGCCGGTCAGCTGCGCCAGCACCACCGCCCAGGCGCCCTGCACCAGGGTGTTGGGGGTGACGCCCCACTCCGCGGCCCGGCGCGCCAGCCGGGCGGCGTCCTCGCCGGCCAGCGCCGCGTCGACCTGATCGCTGCCGCCCGCCGGGCGGGCCGCCGGCAGGGTGGGCGCCGGCCGGGTGGGCGCCAGAAGCGTGGGCTCCGCCACCCCGGCCAGCTCCCCGGCCCACGCCCGGGCGGAGCGTGCCCTGTCCTGCCGCGACAGCCAGCTCAGGAAGTCCCGGTAGCCGTGCGGGGCTGCCGGTGCGCCGTCGTGGCCCCCGGCGGCGTAGAGGTCCATCAGTTCGCGCCCGATCAGGGGCACCGACCAGCCGTCGAACAGCGCGTGGTGCGCGGTGAGGGCCAGTTCGGCGCGTCCGGGCCCGAGCGTGACGAGGGTGAGGCGCAGCAGCGGCGGACTGTCGGGGCGGAAGCGGGTGTCCCGCTCCTCCGCGAGGATCTCCGCCAGCCGCGCCCCGGCGCCGGACCGGCCGGTGAGGTCCACCTCCCGCCAGGGGAGCGGGAGGTCCTCCACGACGATCTGCACGGGCTCGCCGGTGGCGCCCGGCAGGAACGCGACCCGCAGGTTCGGGTGCCGTCGGAGCAGGGCGCGGGCCGCGGCCCGCAGGCGCGTAGCGTCCAGCGGGCCTTCGAGCCGGAACACGAACTGCGTCTGGTACGCCTCGGACGCGGACCGCGCGAGCATCGTGTGGTACAGCAGGCCGTGTTGCAGCGGGGTGAGCGGCCATACGTCGCCGACCCGCCCGAAGCGCCGCTCCCAGCCGTCCAGTTCGTCCTGGCGGACGCTCACCAGCGGCACGTCGGACGGGGCCAGCCCGTGCCCGCCGGCCGCGACCAGGCCCTGCAACCCGCGCAGGGCGTCGCACCAGGTGCCGGCGAGGGCGCGGACCTCGCCGGAGGTCAGCACTCCGGTGGCGAAGGTGAACAGGGCGGTGAGCCGGGCGCCGCCGCCGGTGCCGGTCACCAGCGAGTTCAGTTCGAGCGCGCAGGGGGCCGGCATGTCCGCCGCGGGTGCGGCGACCAGTTCGGCGCATTCGGGCGCCGGGGTCCATCCGGAGCCGCCGTCCCGGTCCGGGCCGGGCGCCGGCCCGGGACGTTCGAAGGAGAAGCGGCCCAGGAAGTTGAAGCCGATCTCGTCCGCCGGGTACGGGCGCAGCAGCGCCGCGGTCTCGTCGTTGACGTACCGCAGCAGTGTGTAGCCGATGCCGCCCTCGGGCAGGGCGCGGCGCTGCTCCTTCACCCTCCGCAGGGCGTCGCCCGCGGCGGCCCCGCCCGCGATCGCGGCGTCGACGTCGATCCCGGAGACGTCGAACCGGACGGGGGTGACCGTGGTGAACCATCCGGCCGTGCGGGACAGGTCCGCGCCCGGGACCAACTCCTCCTGCCGGCCGTGCCCCTCCAGCCGTACGACCGTGGCGCCGTCGGTGACGCCTCGCCGCCGCCGGGCCAGTGCGAGGACGAGGGCGGTGAGCAGTACGTCGTCCGCGCCGCTGCGGTAGGCCGCCGGTACGGAGGTCAGGACGGCCTCGGTGAGGTCGGCCGGGAGTTCCACGCGCACGGTGCCGGTGGTGGCGGTCAGGTCCCGCCGGGGGTCGAGCGGCCGGGAGCCGACCGGGGCGACGGGCGGGGTGAGCAGCTCGCGCCACAGCGGCACCTCCGCGGCGCGTCCGGGCCGGGCCGCCTCGTCCGCCAGGGCCCGCAGCCAGCGGCGCAGGGAGGTCCCCACCGGGGGCAGTTCGGGCGTCCGGCCGTCCCGGACCCGGGACCAGGCCGCGGCCAGGTCGGGCAGCAGCACCCGCCAGGACAGCCCGTCGACGGCCAGGTGGTGGGCCGCGACCAGCAGCCGCCCGGGTCCGCCGGGGGCGTCGAACCAGACCAGCCGGAGCATCCGGCCGGCCCGGGCGTCGATGTGCCGTACGGCGTCGGCGGCCTCGGCGCGGAGCAGGGTCCCCCAGTCCTCACCGTCCCAGTCCCCGGGGCAGCCGACCCGTTTGACCAGTGCGGCGGGGTCCGGGGTGCCGGGCGGCGGCACCAGCAGGCCGTCGTCCGTGAGCCGGGAGCGCAGCACGTCGTGCCGGTCGAGGACGGCGCGCAGGGTCGCGGTGAGACCGGGGAGGTGCACCCCCGCGGGCAGTTCCAGCACCAGCCACTGTGCGAGCCGGTCCAGACCGGGGCCGCGCTCGGCGTGCAGCCGGGCCATCGGGGGGAGTGGCAGCGGACCGGTCCCGCCGCCGTCGAGTTCGGCGAGGGGCGCCGGGGCGGTGTCGCGGACCGCGGCCCGGGCGAGCGCGGCGACGGTGCGGCACTCGAACACGGCGCGCGGGCTGAGCGCGAGGCCGCCGGCGCGGGCGCGGGCCACCACCTGGATCGCCCGGATGCTGTCGCCCCCGAGGGTGAAGAAGTCGTCGTCGGCGCCGATCCGGCCCAGGCCGAGCACCTCGGCGAACGCGGCGGCCAGCAGGCGCTCCCCACCGGTCCGGGGCGGCCGGTGGGCGCGCCCGGCGAACTCCGGCTCGGGCAGCCCGGCCCGGTCCAGTTTGCCGTTGGCGGTCAGCGGCAGCCGGTCGAGTGCGACGAAGGCGGCGGGCACCAGGTGGGCGGGCAGCCGGGCCGCGGCGAAGCCGCGCAGCCCGGCGACGTCGAGACCGGCGTGCAGGTCCCACTCCGTGCCGCCGCGGGTGTCCGGGACGACGTAGGCGAAGAGCTGCAGGGCCCCGTCGGCGCCCCGGCCGGGCCGGGCGACGACGGCCGCCCGCAGCACTCCCGGGTGGTCGGTCAGGGCGGCCTCGATCTCCTGCGGTTCGACCCGGAAGCCGCGGATCTTGACCTGGTCGTCGGCGCGGCCGGCGAACTCCAGCTCGCCGCCGGCGTTCCAGCGGGCCAGGTCGCCGGTCCGGTACATGCGCCGCCCGGGCGGGCCGAACGGGCAGGCCACGAAGCGCTCCGCGGTCAGGGCCGGGCGGCCGTGGTAGCCCCGGGCGAGTCCGGCGCCCTCGATGTAGAGGTCGCCGAAGACCCCGGGGGGAAGCGGCCGGAGCCGGTCGTCGAGGACGTACAGCGCGGTGTTCCAGATCGGGGCGCCGATCGGTATCGTGCGCGCGCCGGGCCGGTACTGCCAGGCGGTGACGTCCACGGCCGCCTCCGTCGGGCCGTACAGGTTGTGCAGCGGCACCCCGAAGAGCCGGTGGAACCGCGCCGCCAGCCCGGCGGGGAGCGCCTCGCCGCTGCAGAGGACGCGGCGCAGAGCGGTGGCGGCGGCGGCCGTCTCCTCGGTGGCGAACTCGGCCAGCATCGAGGGGACGAAGTGCACGGTCGTGACGCCGGCCCGCCGGATCAGCCCGGCGAGGTAGCCCGGGTCGCGGTGCCCGTCCGGCGGTGCCACCACGAGGGTGGCGCCGGTGGTCAGAGGCCAGAAGAACTCCCAGACGGACACGTCGAACGAGGCGGAGGTCTTCTGGAGGACCCGGTCGGAGCCGTCCAGCCGGTAGCGGTCCTGCATCCAGCGCAGCCGGTTGACGATCGCGGCGTGCGTGACGACGGCGCCCTTGGGCCGCCCGGTCGATCCCGACGTGTAGATCATGTACGCCGGGTGCCCGGTGTGGTGCGGGGCGACCGGGACGGGAGCGTCGGTGACCGGGAGTTCGTCGAGCGTGATCAGGGGGACGCCGGTGCGCGGCAGCCGGTCCGCGGTGTCCTTGACGGTGAGCAGCAGCGCCGGCCCGGCGTCGGCGAGCATGTACGCGACCCGGGCGGCCGGGTAGTCCGGGTCGACGGGCACATAGGCGGCGCCCGCCCTGAGCACCGCGACCAGGGCGACGACCAGTTCCGGGGAGCGGGGTACGGCCACCGCGACGAACCGCTCGGGCCCGGCACCGCGCTCGCGGAGCAGCGCGGCGAGCCGGCCGGCGCGCTCGTCCAGCTCCCGGTAGGTCAGCCGGGTGTCCTCGAAAACCACCGCGACGGCGTCCGGGGTGGCGCGGGCCTGCCGGACGAGCAGTTCGGCCAGGGTCGCGGGCGGCGGGGCCACCGCGGGCCCGGCGTACGCGGTGAGCAGCGCGCGGCGTTCGGCGGCACCGAGCACCGACACGTCCCCGACCGGGGTGCGCGGGTCGGCCAGGGCCGCGCGCAGGAAGGTCACGAACCGGCCGGCGAGCCCGGCGACGTCCTGGTCGTCGTACTCCGCCCGCGGCGCGTCGAAGCGGACGTACAGGTCGCTGCAGGGTCCGCCGTCGGTGTAGACGCAGACCATGACCTCGTCGATCACGCCGAAGGTACCGCCTGCGAAACGGGCGCGGGCACCCGCGAGATCGAGCGCCTCGACGGAGGGGAGCACGTTGACGACCGCGCCGAACGGGCTGCGTACGTCGCCGGCGTGGCCGGTGGCCCGTTTGATCAGGGAGATGTCGTGCCGGGAGTGCCGCAGGACGCGGCGGCGTTCCCGGCCGAGCGACTCTGCCAGCTCCACGAAGTCGGCCTGGGGGTCCACCCGCGCTCGCAGCGGTACGCGGTTGGAGAGCAGGCCCGGGGAG
This sequence comes from Streptomyces spongiicola, assembly GCF_003122365.1. NCBI lineage: Bacteria > Bacillati > Actinomycetota > Actinomycetes > Kitasatosporales > Streptomycetaceae > Streptomyces > Streptomyces spongiicola. The sequence continues at coordinate 5,840,610 of NZ_CP029254.1, read as the reverse complement.
CGGCGCAGGGCGCCGACCCGGTGGTTGACGGTGATGGTGAGCAGCGGCTCGGAGGGACCGCACAGGTGGCGCAGGAAGGCGGTGGCGGCCGAGGCGACGAGGTCGGGCAGCGCCGTCCCGGCCGCCTCGGCGGCGTGTTCCCAGGCGGCGAGTTCACCGGCCGGGACCGTCGCGGTGCGGGTGGCCATTCCCTGCGGTGCGGTGAGCCCGTCCCAGTACCCCGGCCCGCCGGCGGGGCCGTCGGGATCGGGGCGGACGCCGGTGGGCAGCCGGGCGGCGGGCAGTTCGCCGGCGAGGTAGTCCCGCCAGAACCGCTCGGCGTCGGCGAAACGTTTCGACACCCGGTAGGCGGCGTCCTTTCCGGCCGCGTCCGCGGGCGGGTTCGGGGCGCCCCCGGGCAGCGCGGAACCCGCGTGCAGCGCGCGGTAGATCTCGGCGATCCGCCCGGACAGCAGGGTGAGGACGCCGAACGCGTCGGTGAGGATGTGGTGGAAGACCAGCACGAGCAGATGGCGCCCGGGGCCCGTGCGGATCGTGCCGATCCGCCAGAGGGCTTCCCCGGCCAGGTCGAACGGCCGGCGCACCAGGCCGGCGACGATCTCGCGGGCCGCGTCCGCGGGGTCGGCGGCCCCGCCGACGTCGAGGCGGAACGGCTCCCACCCCGCCGGGTCCCGGGGGACCGTCCGCAGCCCGTCGTCGTCCCGGCGGAAGTTCACCGTCAGCGCGCCCGCCTCCGCCACGGCCGCCCGGAGCGCCTCCGCGAGCAGGGCGGTGTCCAGGTCGCCGTCGACGTCCCAGAGGGTGGCGACGTTGTTCGGTACGTCCGAAGCGAGTTCCTGCGCCAGCCACATGGCCTCCTGCGCGGTCGTGGCGCCGTTGCAACCCATCAGGCCTTCCCTCCGGTTAGACGGTGGTTCCAGGTCAACGGCCACTCACGGTGCCGATGCTTGCCGCGGCCACAGGGCTGATCAACGGGGATGAAAGATGTTGGCCAGAGATCCGAACAGAATTCGGCCACCCCCGAAGCCCGCGGGCCGGACCCCGCGGCCCGGCCGCGGTCGGCCCGCCGCGCCGTTCCCGAGCACGTCCGCGGACCACGTGTCCCCGCTTTCCCGCACGCCTCCTCCGCCTCCCGCCGACATGACCGGAAACACACGCCGGACGGATCGCCGCCACCGGACGCCGCGGGGCCGCACCGGACCACCGCCGGGACCCGGGACCCGGCACCGGGCCCCGGCGGGCGCCCGGCGACGGGACAGCCCTCAGCGCGGCTCCCCGGGCACCGTGCCGCCGGCCCCGCCCGCGCTGGTCCGGAGCACCTCGGCGACGGTGAGTTCGTAGGCGGAGTACCAGCGTTCCCGCCCCAGCCGCTGCGCCCCCCGGTGCCCGGGGTCGGCACGCCACCTCTCCAGGGTCTCCGCGTCCCGCCACAGCATGACCGTGAGGCGTTCGCCGTCCTCCCCGGTGTAGTGCCTGACCTCCACCGGGTCGGAGTCGGTGACGGCCCGGAGCCGCTCCTGCAACCGCTCCTCGGTGGCGTAGTACTCCTCGCCCGCCTCCTCGGAGAGGCGCGACGTGAACAGGATCACGAACATCCGGTGTCCTCCAGGGTGGCTGTGTCCGGGACGAGGGATCGGGTGCAGGCGCTCAACCGGTCGTCGGACGCCGAGACCAGCGCGGTGCCGTGCCGTTCGAGCAGGTCCGCCGCGAGCCGGTCCAGACGCCGCTCGTCGCGCAGTACGGAGGCATAGCCCTCCTCGGTGAAGGCGCACCGCTCGTACAGCGGAACGAACCGGTCGGGGAAGAGGGCCGTCAGCCGCCCGCGCAGCACGTCCACGGCGGTCTCCGCGCGGCGCGGGTCGGCCATGGTGAAGTAGTGCCGGTAGGAGAGCCGGGAGATCGCGTCGGCGTCCTCGATCCGGGACTTCTCGTAGGCGGCCAGGCCCGCCGCCAGGCCCGCTGCCCGGCCCGCTGCGGCGCCGAGGCAGCCGGCGAGGACCCGGGCGTCCTCGAAGCCGCAGTTCATGCCGTGTCCCATGAAGGGCGCCATCGCATGGCAGGCGTCGCCGAGCAGCGCGAAGGTGTCCTGCCAGACCCACCGGTCGCAGCGGACGGCCGTCAGGGTCGAGACCGCCTTGACGGCGAGCTGCTCCGCGATGTCGGGGACGGCCCCGGTCAGCTCCGGGAAGTGGGCGGCGAACATCCCGTACAGGTCCCGTCCGCCGGCGGCCGCGGCGTAGGAGGGGGCCGGGCCCTCGCGGCGCATGAACAGCGAACCGGAGAACCTCCCCGACGGCAGGGGGTGCGCGGCGAACATCGCCCTACCGCTGGGCCAGTAGTGCGTCATGGCCCCGTCCAGCCGGCCGCCCGGCACGTCGATCTCCTGGTAGGCCAGGTCCAGCGTGCGCACCTCGGCCCGGGTGCCGCGCGCCACCAGGGCGGCCCGGGCGGCGGAGTGCGCGCCGTCGCAGCCCAGGACCCGGCGGCACGTCAGCCGGTACCGCCCGTGCCGGTCCTCCACCAGTACCGCGGGTTCGTCCAGGTCCACCGAGCGCACGCGCTGCCCGAAGCGGATGCGGACACCCGGGGCCGCCTCCGCCGCGTCCAGCAGGATGCGGTGCAGCCGCTCGCGCTCCACCGCCCAGATGGGCCGGCCGTCCCGGCTGTAGGGGGTGAACCGCGTCCGGCCGTCCGGCAGATGCCCGCGGCGGCCGTGCAGGGGGACGCAGATCCCGCGCACCGCGTCCGCGACGCCGAGGTCGGACAGGGCGCGCCAGCCGCGCGCCGACAGCATCACGACGAGCGACCGGCCCTGTCCGCCGGGCGCCCGCCGCGGATCCTCCCGCTTCTCCAGCAGGGTGACCGGTCCGAAGCGGGGCGCGAGGTAGAGCGCCGTGACCGCGCCCACCGGGCCGGCCCCCACGACGACGGTCTCCGGGTCCCCTTCCGTTTCCGTGCGGCGGGTGCCGTTCCCGTCCGCGGCGTCACGGCCGCTCATCCGTCCTCCCCGAGCCGGTGGTTCCGCCGCCGGGTACGCGCCCGCCCCGCCGGCTGCCCGAGTTCCGCCAGGACCGCGCCGCCCGCCTCCCCGGTGCTCAGGGACCCGCCGAGATCGGCGGTGACCCGGCCCGCCGCCACGGCCGCGGCGACCGCCCGGCGGACCGCGTCCGCCTCCTCGGCCCGCCCCAGGTGCTCGGCCAGCAGCGCCACGGAGAGGATCGCGCCGAGCGGGTTCGCGGTGCCGGTACCCGCGATGTCCGGGGCGCTGCCGTGCACGGGCTCGAACAGCCCCTGCCCGGTCGCGGGGTTGAGGTTCGCCGACGCGGCCATGCCGATGCCCCCGGCGAGCGCGGCGGCGAGGTCGCTCAGGATGTCGCCGTACGAGTTGCTGGTGACGATGACGTCGAAGGCGGCCGGATCGGTGGCCAGCCGCATCGCGGCAGTGTCCACGTAGAGGTGGGACGCCTCGACGTGCGGATACCGCGCGACCGCCTCGCTCCAGCAGCGCTGCCACAGCCGTCCGCCGTTGCGCACCGCGTTCGCCTTGTCCACCAGGCACACCGACCTGCGCGCCACGGAGAAGGCGAACTCCAGCACGCGTGAAACGCCCCGACGGGTGTTCAGGTCCACGTCGATGGCGATCTCGTGGGGGGTCCCGGCGCGCGAGCCGCCGCCGATGCCGCTGTAGAGCCCCTCCGTGTTCTCCCTGACGATCACGCAGTCGACCGCCCGACGCGCCGGGTCGCGCAGCGGGCTGAGCCTGTCGTGCCAGAGCCTGGCGGGCCGGTAGTTGACATAGACGTCGAGTTCGGCGCGCAGGGTGGTCAGCACGCCGCGCACATACCCGGTGCCGCTGAGCCGGGGATCCCCGACCGCGCCGAGGAGCGTCGCCCCGCTGCGCCGGACCCGGTCGAGGTCGTCCCCGGTCATGGCCGCCCCGGTGCGCAGATACGTCCGCGCGTTGACGTGGTCCAGGACGTCGGTCCGCACACCCAGGCCGAGGGCGTCCAGGACGTCCAGCGCCGGCCCGACCACCTCCGGGCCGATGCCGTCCCCGGGAATCACGGCGACGGTGGTCACGGCCGCCTCACGCCCGGCCCTGGCCGAGCACGTCCGCGACCAGTCCCCCGACGTCACGGGTCAGATGGAAGTGCCCGCCCGGCCGCACGGTCCGGGTGAACCCGCCGGAGGTGACGCGCGCCCAGCCGGCCAGCCGCTCCACGTCCACCAGCGGGTCGCCCACGCCGTGGTAGCAGCGCACCGGGCAGGACAGCGGACGGGTGCCGGGGCGGGGCCGGTACTCCGCGTGGGTCCGCAGGTCCGAGCGGAGCGTGGGCAGGAGGAGTTCGCGCAGCTCGGCGTTGTCGGCGACGGCGGGCTCGATGCCGCCCAGCGCGCACAGCGTCGCCCAGAACTCGTCGTCGGGCGCCAGGTGGACACCGCTGTCGCTCATCTCCCCGGGCGGCAGCGCGGCGGACACGCACAGCGCCAGGGGCTCCTCACCGGCGTCCCGCAGCAGCAGGGCGGTCTCGTAGGCGACCAGCGCGCCGAGGCTGTGCCCGAACAGCACCCGGCGGGCCGGCGGGAGCCGCAGCAGCTCCGCCGCGGCGCAGCCGGCCATCGCGGCCACGTCGTCCACCGGCGGTTCCGCGAAGCGGTCGCCGCGGCCCGGGTACTGCACGGCCGTGAGCGACACGTCGGAGGGCACCGCGGCGGACCACCCGCCGAAGGTGGTCGCGGAGCCCCCGGAGTGGGGGAAGCAGCACACCGCAAGCGCGTCGGGGCGGTCGACGGCGTTCAGCGACCGCACCCAGCTGCGTTCCCGTATCCGGCTCATCGTCTCCGCCCTTCTCGTCGGCCGTCCGTCGTCGCGCCCGTCCCATGCTTTCCGCTCGCCGCGGATTCGCCGGGCGCACGACAGATGTCGGCAAGAGATCGCGGGGCGAAGTGCCGCGGCGAAGACGATGCGGGAGGGACGACCACACGGGAGGAAGGGACCCGGCGGACGCGCCGCAGCCGATGGCGGCCCACCGCCGTACACCGGCACCGGCTCACCGCCGTACGCGGACGCCGGCGCCCACCGCCGCAGCTGCTTTCCGCTCGCCGCGGATTCGCCGGGCGCACGACAGATGTCGGCAAGAGATCGCGGGGCGAAGTGCCGCGGCGAAGACGATGCGGGAGGGACGACCACACGGGAGGAAGGGACCCGGCGGGCGCACCGCAGCCGATGGCGGCCCACCGCCGTACACCGGCACCGGCTCACCGCCGTACGCGGACGCCGGCGCCCACCGCCGCAGCCGGACACCGGCCCGCCGCCGCGCCCGGCGGTCCGCGCCCGGCTCCTGCCGAAAGGGAACACGACCATGCTCGACGGATTTGTGCCCTGGCCCGAACACCTCGCGGCCGACCTGCGGCGAACGGGGATCTGGCTCGGCCGGCCGATCGGCGACCTGCTGCACGAGTCGTGCGCCCGCAACGCCGATCGGGTGGCCGTGGTCTGCGGCGGGCACAGGACGACCTACGCGGAGCTGTCCCGGCGGGCGGACCGGCTGGCCGGCGGGCTGATCGGGCTGGGTGTCAGGCCCCTGGACCGGGTGGTCGTGCACCTGCCCAACATCCCGGAGTTCGTCGTCCTGGTCTTCGCGCTGCTGCGGGCCGGAGCCGTCCCGGTGCTGGCGCTGCCCGGACACCGCAAGGCCGAGATCGAGCATCTGTGCGCGCACTCGGGTGCGGTGGCCTACGTGGTGAAGGACGAGTTCGGCGGGTTCGACTTCCGCACTGTCGCCCGGGAGATCACACCGGGCCCTCGGGTCCTCGTCAGCGGTGACGCCCAGGAGTTCACCGCACTGGAGTCGCTGGGCGCCGACGGCGTCCCCCTGCCCCCGGTGGACCCGTCCGGCCCCGCGCTGTTCCTGCTCTCCGGGGGCACCACCGGGCTGCCGAAGCTGATCCCGCGGACCCACGACGACTACGGGTACGTCATGCGGGCCACCGCGGAGGCGATGCGGGTCGGCCGGGACGTGGTCTATCTCGCCGTCAACCCCGTCGCGCACCAGGCCGCCCTGGCCTGCCCGGGGGTGCTCGGCAGTCTCCTGCTCGGCGGCAGGGCCGTCCTCACCTCCAGCGTGCGGCCCGACGAGGTGTTCCCGCTGATGCACCGCGAGGAAGTCACGGTGACCACGGTCGTGCCCTCGGTGCTGCGACTGTGGGCCGACTCCGGACGACCGCCCGGAGATCTCTCCCGCCTGCTGATCCAGGTGGGCAGCGCCCCGCTCGACCCGGACCTGGCCGGCCGCGCGGGCCGGGTCCTGGGCTGCCGGATCCAGCGGTGGTACGGCATCAGCGAGGGGCTGCTGACCCACACCAGGCTCGACGACCCGGAAGAGGTAGCCGTGAACACGGACGGCCGCCCCATGTCGAAGGAGGACGAGATCCGGATCGTCGACGGGTCCGGGAACCCGGTGCCCGACGGGGAGGCGGGCGAGATGCAGGTCCGGGGCCCGTACACGATCCGCGGGTACTACCGGGCCCCCGAGGAGAACGCCCGCTCCTTCACCCGGGACGGCTTCTTCCGCACCGGCGACCTGGTCCGGCGCAGACCGGACGGCAACATCACGATCGTCGGAAGGATCAAGGACGTCATCAACCGGGCCGGCGAGAAGGTCTCGGCGGAGGAGGTGGAGCGGCAGCTGCGCACCCACCCCGCCGTACAGGACGCGGCCGTGATAGGCGTGGCGGACACCGTGCTCGGCGAGCGGACGTACGCCTTCGTCGTCCTCACCGAGGCGGGCATCCGTCCGGCCGCCGTGAAGGAGTACCTCCGGGGACGCGGCATAGCCACCTACAAGATCCCCGACCGCCTGGTCCCGGTGCCGCGGCTGCCGCGCACACCGATGGGCAAGGTCGACAAGAAGGCGCTGCGCGCGCTGGCCGCCGCGTCGGCGCGATGACGACGGCCGGGGCGGGCGGGTTCCGCACCAGGGGTTCCCGGGGCGGGTCCCGGGCTGGTCCCGGGGCGGGTTCCCGGGCTGGTCCCGGAGCGGGTTCCCGGGCTGGTCCCGGAGCGGGGCCCGAACCGGGGGCGGGGTTCCCGCCCGCTCACCACCGACCGGTGCGAGCGTGCCCACGTGCCGGCGTGCCGGTCTGCCCACGTGCCGGTCTGCCCGCGTGCCCGCGCGGTGGCATCCCCCCGGAGTCGACTCCGGGGGGCTTCTGGTGCGCGTGCCCGCGTGCCCGCGCGGCGGCATACCGGTGCACGCGCGCCGCGCCTGGTGCCGGGGCCGGGTCAGGCCGGGCGGGCAGGCGGCCGGGCGGGCAGAGGGGCAGACGGGCGGTCCCTCAGAGCGGAGTCAGTGCCGTGGCCGTCGCCCTCGCGAGGTGCCCGAGCAGGGCCGCGACGCCCGGCGGGTCCGGTGGCTCCCCGTGGACGGCGGCGCTGACCACCCTCTCGTGCCCCGGCAGGCGTACCGGCCTGACAGCGGGGTTGAGCTGGGCCGCCAGCGCCAGGCCGGGCAGTGCCGTGACGCCCAGCCCGGCGGCGACGAGGGCTTGGACGGCGACGTAGTCGTCGGTGGTGAAGGCGATGTCAGGGGTGAAGCCGGCGGCCTCGCAGCAGCGCACCAGGTGGGTGCGGCACCGTTCGCACCCGGTGATCCACCGCCGGGCGGCGTGGTCGCCGATCCGGTCGCCCGGCAGGCCGGCCGGGGTCACGAGGTAGATGGGTTCGGTGAGCAGGGGCGTCCGGCGCAGCCCGTCGTCGGCGGGTGGTGCGCCGGAGTAGCTGAACAGCAGGGCGATGTCGACCTCGCCCGAACGCAGCAGCCGCGCCGCGTCGGGCGGTTCGGCCTCGGTGAAGCGCAGTTCGACGTCGGGGTGGGCGGCGGCGAAGGCGGCCGCGGCCCGGGGGACGAACGTGCCCAGGGCCGAGGGGAACGCGGCCAGGCGTACCCGTCCGGCGTGCAGTCCGGCGTGGGCGGCGAGTTCGTCCTCGGCCGACTCCAGGCGCCCCAGGATCTCCTCGGCCCGCTCGGCCAGCATCCGGCCCGCATCGGTCAGCCGGACGCCGCGCCCCACTCGCTGGACGAGTCGGCTGCCCGTCTCGGCCTCCAGCCGGGCCAGATGGTGGCTGACCGACGGCTGCGCGTAGCCCAGGGCGCGGGCGGCGGCGGTGACCGAGCCATGGCGGGCGACCGCGGCGAGCACGCGCAGGCGGGTGACGTCGAGCATGGGGGAAACATATCAACGGGATTGATGGGTGCCCGCGAGAACTGGCATTGGACCGATGGGACGGCATGCCGGGACGATGGCGGCATGCCACAGCCTCCTGACTCACAACCTCGGGCCCCACAACCTCGGGCCCCACAACCTCCTGCCCCACAGCCTCCTGCCCCACAGCCTCCTGACTCACAGCCTCCTGCCCCTCGGCCTCCTGACTCACGACTTCCTGACTCACAGCCTCCTGCTCCACGGCCTCCCGCCTTCGCCGACATCCTCGCCGCCCGGGACCTGCTGGCCGGCCATCTGCCCGCGACGCCGATGTGGTCGTATCCCGTACTGGACGCGATGGCCGGCGCGACCGTCTACGTCAAACACGAGAACGTCCAGCCCGTCGGAGCGTTCAAGGTGCGCGGCGGGCTGACCCTGCTGGCCGGGCTGACGCCGGAGCAGCGCGCCCGCGGCCTGGTCACCTACTCCACCGGGAACCACGCGCAGTCGCTGGCCTACGCCTGCGCCGCCTTCGGCGCCTCCTGCACGGTGGTGATGCCGAGGACGGTCCCCGAGGCGAAGGCGCGGGCGGCCCGGGCGCTCGGCGCCGAGGTGGTCCTGCACGGCGCGGACATGGGCGCCGCGCAGGAGCGGGCCGAGCAACTGGCGGCCGGCGGCGGCCGGCAACTGGTCAGCCCCGGCGACACCCCGGCCCTGCTGGCCGGCGTCGGCACCCTGTATCTGGAGGTGTTCGCAGCCCGCCCCGACCTCGACGCGGTCGTGGTGCCCGTCGGCTCCGGCACCGGAGCCGCCGCGGCCTGCCTGGTCGCCGAGCAACTCGCCCCGAACTGCCGGGTGATCGCGGTGCAGTCGTCCGCGGCACCGGCGGCGCACGACTCGTGGCGGGACGGCGCCTGCGTCCGGCGCCCCGACCGGACCACCGTGGAGGGCCTGGCCACCGGGCGGGGCTTCACACTGCCGCAAGCCGTGATGCGCTCCGGGCTCGCCGGCTTCCACCTCGTCTCCGACCCGCAGATCGCCGCGGCGCAGCGGCTGCTCGCCGGCCATGCGCACACCCTCGCCGAAGGCGCCGGGGCCGCCGCCCTGGCCGCCGTGCTGGCCAGGCCGCAGGAGTTCGCCGGACAGCGCGTCGCCGTGGTCTGCACCGGCGGCAACGCCTCCGCCGGCGACATCGCCGCACTGGGCGACGGCACCGCACTGGGCGAGGGCGCGGCTCCGGCGCTCAGCCCGTGACCGGGGACGTCCGCCCGCCGGGCCTTCGTCAGGCTCGCACCGGCGGACGGCCTGCGTGCCGCCGGCGTCACCTCCGTACCGGGGGCGCGGGTGCCGCCGCGAGGAGTTCCCGGGTGTAGGGGTGCCGGGGGGAGCCGAGCACCTGCTCCGTGTCCCCGTACTCGGCGACGGAGCCCTGGTGGAGGACGGCGACCCGCTCGCACAGCGCCCAGGCGAGACCGACGTCGTGGGTGATGAACAGCAGGCTGATCCCCTCGGTTCGGCGGAGTTCGGCGAGCAGGCCGAGCACCTGGGAGCGGATGGAGACGTCGAGCGCGGAGACCGGCTCGTCGCAGATGAGCGCGCGCGGTCCGAGGACCACGGCGGCGGCGATGACGACGCGCTGGCGCTGGCCGCCGGAGAGTTCGTGGGGGTAGCGGTGCCAGTAGCGGTCCGCCGGCGCCAGTCCGCAGCGCTCCATGGCGGTGACGGCGAGGGTGACGCGTTCCTCCTCCGAGGCGCCGATGCCGTGGATGTCCAGGCCCTCCATGACCTGGGAGCCGACGGTGCGGCGCGGGTTGAGCGACTGGTAGGGGTCCTGGAAGACCATCTGGACCTGCCGCCGGAAGGTCCGGTCCCGTCGGCCGGTCAGTTCCTCGCCGCCGAACAGCAGGGTGCCGTGGCTGGGCTCCCGCAGTCCCGTCAGCGTGCGCCCGAGGGTCGACTTGCCGCTGCCGGATGCTCCGACGAGGCCGAGTACCTCTCCCTCGGCCCAGGTGAGGTCCACCTCGCGCAGCGCGTGGACGGGGGCGTCACGGCGGCCTCGGCCGGGGTAGGTCACGCCGAGGCCCCGGGTCTCGAAGAGCGGGTGGTCGGTCATCGTGCGGGCTCCGGTGTCGAGGTGGCGGGCCAGGGCAGCAGGTGGCAGCGGGCGGTTCGGGTGCCGTCGGGTGCGGTGCGTGCCGCCGGTGGCGAGGTGCGGCAGACGTCGTCGGCGCGGTCGCACCGGGGGGCGAAGGCGCAGCCGGGTTCGGGGGCGGCCGGGTCGGGCGGGGAGCCGGGGATCGGGGGCGGTAGTTCGCGGGGTCCGCCCACCGCGGGGAAGGAGGCCAGCAGACGCCGGGTGTAGGGGTGCCGGGGATCGCGGTACACCTCGTCCACGGAGCCCGTCTCGACGATGCGCCCGGCGTACATCACCGCGATGCGGTCGCAGGTCTCGGCGAGGACGGACAGGTCGTGGGTGATCAGCAGCACGGAGAGGCCCAGTTCGCGGCGGAGTTCGTCCAGCAGGTCGAGTATCTGCCGCTGGGTGATGACGTCCAGGGCGGTGGTGGGTTCGTCGCCGATGATCAGGTCGGGGTCGCAGGCGAGCGCGAGGGCGATCATGAGGCGCTGGCGCTGGCCGCCGGAGAACTCGTGCGGGTAGGCGCGGGCCCGCCGCGGGTCCAGGCGTACCTGTTCGAAGAGCGTGCCGACCCGGGTGTCGGCCGCCGTGCGGTCCAGTTCGGGCCGGTGCAGGCGGATCGCCTCGCGTATCTGGTCGCCGACCCGCATGACCGGGTCCAGGGCGTTCATGGCGCCCTGGAACGCCATGGAGATGCGGCGCCACCGCACCGCGCGCATGCCGCGGCCGGACAGGGTGTGCAGGGGGCGTGGCCCGTGCTCGGTGTCGAGGTGCATCTCGCCGCCCGCGCGTACCAGTCCGTCGGGCAGGAGTCCGAGCAGGGCCAGCGCCGTCGTGGTCTTTCCGCAGCCCGACTCGCCGGCCAGGCCGAGGGCCTCGCCGCGGCGGAGGTCGAAGCTCACCCCGTCGACGAGCCTGGCGGCCGGGAGGCCGCGGCGGGCGACGGTGAGTCCGCGGACCGACAGCAGGGGGCGGTCTACGGGGTCGGGCACGGTCATCGCTGCTCCCTGGTGCGTGGGTCGACGCGGCTTTCGACGGCGTGGCCGAGCAGGGAGAACCCCAGCACGACCAGGGTGATGCACAGGCCCGGGGCGAGGAAGTACCCCCAGGCTCCGCTGCCCATGGCCCCGGCGTCCTGGGCCGACTGGAGCATCCCGCCCCAGGAGAAGCGGTCCGGGTCGCCGAGGCCGAGGTAGGACAGGGTCGACTCGGTGAGCACCGCCAGCGCCACGTAGATGACGGCGTTGGCCAGGACCAGGGGCATGACGTTCGGCAGGATCTGGGTGCGGATCACCCGCCGGCGGCCGGCGCCGAGGACCGTGGAGCGCTCCACGAAGGCCCGGCCCCGGAGCGACATGACCTCCGCGCGGACGATGCGCGAGGTCCCCGCCCAGCCGAAGAGCCCGATGACCAGGATCAGTACGCTGGTTCGGCCCAGCGGGAGGCCGGCGGCCCGGTTTCCCAGGAGGCTCGCGGCCAGCACCGTCACGGGGATCATCGGCAGCACCAGGAACCAGTCGTTGAGGACGTTCAGCAGGCGGTCGGTCCAGCCGCCGAAGTAGCCGGAGGCGACGCCCACCGCGGTGCCGATCACCGAGGAGACCAGGGCGGCGGTGAAGCCGACGAGCATGGTGTCCTGGGCACCGAGGATGAGCTGGGAGAGCAGGTCGCGGCCGTTCTCGTCGGTTCCGAGCCAGTGCGAGCCGCTCGGCCGGGCGAGGATGTCGGTGGAGAAGGAGCCCGCGGCCCTGGGGTCCTGCGGGGCGAGCCAGGGCGCGAGGACCGCGACCGCGGCGAAGAAGGCCAGCAGGCCGGCGCCCACGGCGCCGCGGCGGTCCCGCAGCAGGCCCCGGACGGCTGCGGCGGCCCGCGCGCGGCGTCCGCCTCGGGTGTGCGCGAGGATGCTGCGCGCCACCGCCGGGGCGCCCTCGTCGGCGACGGGTGCGGTCGGGTTCACGGTTCCCTCCTTGGTGGGCGCCATCAGTTCCGGATCCTGGGGTCGAGCCTGCCGTACAGCAGATCGGTGGCCAGGTTCATGAGGATGACCAGGGCGGACGAGAGGAGGAACAGTCCCTGGAGCATCGGGTAGTCCTTGCCGTGGATGGCCTCCATGGTCAGCTGCCCGATCCCCGGCCAGGAGAACAGCGCTTCCACGGTGATGGCGCCGCCGAGGACGAAGCCCAGGTTGAGGCCGATGACGGTGACCACGGGAAGCATGGCGTTGCGGACGATGTGCCGGTCGCGGACCGCGCGGGGGGTGAGACCGATGGCCCGGGCGGTCAGTACGTAGTCCTCCCGCATGGTGTCGACCACGGCACTGCGCATGTTGACCGCGTACTGGGCGAGCAGGCCGATGGTGAGCGTGGCGACCGGCAGGACGGCGTGCCGGGCGACGTCCGCGGCGTGGGCCCAGCCGGTGGCCGAGGAGCCGGGGGTGGTGGCGAGGCCGGTGGGCAGGAGTTGCCACCACTGGGCGAAGACGGCGATCAGGACCATGCCGAGCCAGAAGCTCGGCATCGAGTAGAGGACCACCGAGCCCTGCGTGAGCAGGGTGTCCCGGGTGCGTCCGCGCTTCCATGCGGCGAGCAGGCCGATCCACGGGCCCAGCAGGGACGCCAGGACGGTGGAGACGCCGACCACGATCAGGGTGTTGGGGAGGGCCTGGAGGAGTTCGGCGCTGACCGGGCGGTTGGTGATGAAGGACGTGCCGAGGTCACCGCCGAGGGTGTCCTGGAGGTACCGGACGAACTGCACCCACTGGCTCTGGTCCAGTCCCCGTTCCCTGATGAGCGCCGTCTGCGCGGCTTCCGTGAGGTTGGGGTTGCGGGCCAGGTCGTGCCGGGGGTCGCCCATGGCGCGGAAGATGGCGAAGTTGAGAACCAGGACGAAGGCGAGCGTCCCGAGGGCGGTGCCGAGACGGGCGGCGGTACGGCGGAGTGTGCGCATGTCGGGTCGTCGTCCTACTCGTCGGTCCAGTCGCGGACCGCGGCGGGGCGGGCGCCGCTCCGGCGTCCGATGCCGTAGCCCGCGCCGGCGGTGAGGAGGGCGACCGCCAGCCACGCGGGTGTGCTGAGGAGGCCGCCCCGGGAGGCGGTGGCCGCGGTGGTTCCGGGCTCCGGTCCCGGGCGGAGCCCGGTGAGCTGGCCCCAGTTGGTGCCGAAGGGGGATCCGGCGCCGGTAGCGGGTGAGGGCTGGTAGCCGTGCCAGGTGTCGTCGCGGGTGAGGACGACGGCGGCGGCGTACACGGTGGGGATGTACGGCAGGTCGGTGAGGGCGATCCGCTGGGCCTCCCGCATGGCCGCGGTGCGGCGGGGGAGGTCCACGGTGTGCAGGGCGGTGAGCGAGGCGCGGTCGTAGGCGGGGTTGGAGTAGTAGGTGTCGGACCAGGAGTTGCCGGTGCGCAGCACCTCCAGGTTGAGGTCGGGGGTGGCGACGTCGCCGCTCCAGGCCCAGTAGAAGGCGTCGAAGCTGGGGGCGTAGGTGTCGGTGCGGGCGCCCGGGTTGTAGATGGTGTTGTTGAGCGCGTCCTCGGTGACGACGCTCATGTGGATGGTGATGCCGATCTCGGCGGCCCAGGCCCTGATGCGGCGGACGGCGTTCTGGTCCTGGGTGGAGGTCGAGCGGACCATCATCTCGAACTCGGCCCTGACTCCGTCCTTGGCGCAGGGTCCCTTGGTGCCGCACGTCCAGCCGCCGTCCTTCAGGATGGCGCGGGCCTTGGCGGGGTCGTAGGCGTAGCCGATCTCGGGGTCCTCGGCGAAGCTGTGGTAGTACGCCGTGTAGTAGGGGGAGACGAGACCGTCTGCCGGCTTGTTCTGCCCGGCGTGGAGGGTGCGCGAGAGGTTGTCGCGGTCGATGCCCCAGGCCAGGGCGCGGCGGATGGCGGGGTCCTGGACGACCTTGGTCCTGACGTTGTCGGCGGGCCCGGTGCAGGCCCCCGCGCCGCCGGGAGGGCAGGAGTTGAAGGCGATCTCGGAGAAGCCGGGGGCGGGAGCGCTCCAGACGGTGATGTCGGGCTCGGTCCCGAGTTTGGACACCCAGGAGGCCTCTCCGTCGGCGACCATGTCCAGGCTGCCCAGTTTGATGTCGCGGAGGGCCGCTTCACCGGCCTGGTAGTGGACGAACAGGACGCGCTTCATCGGCGGCCGTTCTCCGCGGAAGCGCGGGTTCGCCTCCAGGACGGTGGTGCCGCCCTTCTTGTAGGAGACGAGGCGGAAGGGCGCGGTGGTCACCGCGGGCACCGGTATGGGCGCCTTGTCGAGCGATTCCACCGGCCGGGAGGCGAAGACGTGCCGGGGCAGGATCGGTATGAAGACGGATTCGAGCCGTGCGTCCGCCTTCTCGAGGCGCATGACGACGGTGTGGGCGTCCGGCGCGCTGACCGTCTCGATGTTGGTGACGTAGCCGCCGAGGACGTTGGTCTCGTTGGTGAGCGCGGCCTCGTACGTCCACTTCACGTCCGCGCTCGTGAACGGCTTCCCGTCCGACCAGGTGATGCCGGGGCGGAGCGTGAACGTCCAGGTGCGGCCGTCGGGTGAGGTCTCGTACGCGCTGGCCAGCGACCTGTCCAGGTCCGGCCGGCCGTCCTCGGTGCGGTAGTTGAGGAGCAGGTCGTAGCCGAGCTGGCTCACCGAGTTCGAGATCGCGTTCTGCTGCCCGAAGGGGTTGACGCTGTCGATCGGCTGGGAGTGCCCGATCCGGTAGTCGCCGGCGGCCGGGGCGGGGGTCGGGGCGGGGGTCGGAGCCGCGGCCTCGGCCGTCGGCGGGGAGGGGCTGGTAGCGGCTGCGGGCGCGGCGGCCGTCGTGGTGAGGACGAGCCCCAGGACGAGCGGTACGACCCGTCGTGCGCGGTTCTTGTTCCACCGGTTCATGGCGGTGCGGGCCTCTCTCACTTGCTGTCCAGGGGAAGATGGGTGCGGAACCAGTCGAGGACCCGGCGGTGCCGGTCGAGGCGGCGGTCGAACCGGCCGCCGCCCTGGTAGAGATGACCGGACTCCGGATACAGCACATAGCGGACGGTGCGCCGCAGGCTCCGCAGGGCCAGGAACAGCTGCTCGTTGTCCGATGCCGGGCAGCGCAGGTCGTCCTCGGCCTGGAGCATGAGCAGCGGGGTGCGGATCGCTCGGGCCAGGCGCAGGGGGGACGCCTCCCAGAGCCGGGCCGCGCCCTTGTCGGTGAGGGGGTCTCCCATGCCGGACTCCGCTGCGTACGCGGGGCCGATGTCGCAGTTCGCCCAGGCGGAGAGCTGGTTGCTCACCCCGTTCTCGGCCACGGCGGCGGCGAACCGGTCGCTGGTGGCGACCAGCCACTGGGTGAGGAATCCCCCGTAGGAGAGACCGCAGACACCGAGTCGTCCGGCGTCGGACCGCCCGGTGGCTTCCAGGTGGTCGACCACCGCGTGCACGTCGTCGGCGTCGGCCCGCCCCCAGCCCCCGTGCAGCCCGTCGACCCAGGCGCTGCCCCGGTCGGTGGAACCGCGCGGGTTGGGCAGCGCCACGCGGTAGCCGGCGGAGGCCAGCAGCAGGGCCTCGATGTTCGGGAGCGGGCCCCACTGCCCGGTCGGCCCGCCGTGCAGCGAGACCACGGTCGGCAGCGGGGTGGACGGAGCGGCTCCGGGCGGGTGCAGCAGGTACACGGTGATCGGCCCGGCGGGGCCCGGTGCCTCGGTCCGCTCCACCGTGGGAAGCGCCAGTCCCCGGAGCCACCGGGAGCCGGTGGTGGTGAGGCGGCGAGGAGGGCAGTCGCTCCTCAGGGCGTAGACCTCGGGGCCGGTGACGGCTCCGGGCGGCACGAGGACGGCGACGGTGAGCCCACCGTGGCGGGCCAGGGACGCCACCGTGGCACCGGGGGGTGTGAGGGGGCGGCCGGCGAGCAGATCGTAGGGCCGCACCGCGCCGTCGTGCGCGACGGCGGTCACCTCGGCGCAGTCGTCCGGTTCGGTCCACCAGTCGTGGAGATCGCTCTCGCCTCCCAGGGCGCCGACCCACCGGTTCGCGCACTGCGGCAGCAGCCGCTCGGACGCGCCGGAGACGGGGTCGACGTGGAACGCCTGCGGGGGGTCGGCGTCCCTCGGTTCGGCCGCGTCCCTGCCGATGACGGTCAGCGTGCCGTCCGCCCGGACGTGGTGGCGGACGACGCCGCCCGGGAGCGCGGTGACCTGACGGATGCCGTGCGCGGTCAGCGCGTGGACCTGAGGACGGGGGGCGAGATCCGAGTCCGGCCCGGTGGCCGCGAGCACGTACACCGTCCCGTCGGGGCCGACGCGCGGCCGCTCGTGGGAGACCGGGCCCGAGGTGAGCCGCCGCACGGTGCCGTCCAGGGACACCCGGTGCACATGCCGCCGGCGCAGCACCAGCCCCTCGCCGTCCAGCCGCCAGCCGGCCCGGTCCAGCACCCGGCAGGTGGGCTGCCCGCCGTCTCCGCCGGTCCCACCGGTCCCACCGTCTCCGTCAGTCCCGCCGGTCCCGCCGGTCCCACCGGTCCCACCGGTCCCACCGGTCCCACCGGTCCCACCGTCTCCGTCAGTCCCGCCGGTCCCGCCGGTCCCGTCACCCCAGTGCTCCTCCGGTGCGTGCTCGTCCTCGGCGACAACGGCCAGCCAGTCGCCGCCCGGCCCCCAGTCGAGGTCGCGGGCGCCGTGCGGGAAGGCCGCCAGCCGGCCGGCCTCGCCTCCGGCCGGATCCATCACGAAGGGCTGCCCGTCGCGGAGGAACGCCAGCCGGGTGCCGTCTGGCGAGAACCGGGGAAGGGTGTCGTTCCAGGCGCCGTCGGTGAGCGGCCGCTCCCCGCCGCCGGTGTGGGGCACCGCCCACAGCCCCGTGCGGTCCCGCCCGCCGACGACCGCCCGGCGGGTGAACACCACCAGTCCGCCGCCCCCGCGACCCGCCGCGGCATGCACCGCGAGCCGGCCGACGGCCACCTGGCCGTGCAGGAGCTCGGGGCCGAGGAAACGGTTCGGCGCGCTGGACATCATCCGGGAACTCCTTCGTCCGGCTCGTCGGGGGGTGGCGCACAGCCTGCCAGGGCATCCATTTTCAGACAAGAGGTCTCTTGAGAATTGTCATATCGGGCATCTATCGTTCTTGCCGTGATGGATTCAGACAGCCTCGATGACCTTGATCGGCGGATCGTCGCCGCGCTCCAGATCAACCCCCGCATCCCCTACGGGGCCCTCGCCGGCGCCCTGGGCGAGGTGGAACGCACGGTCTCGCGCCGCGTCCAGCGGCTCATCGACGCGGAGGCACTCCGTCTCACCGCCTTCGTCGACGAACTCCGGACCGGGCTCGGCCAGGCGGTCAACATCCGGGTCCGGGTCCAGCCCGGCAGCGTCGACCAGGTCGCGGAAGCGCTGTCGCTGCGCGGTGACACCCGCTGGGTGGCCGCCGTCACCGGAGACGCGGACATCTCCTGCGAGCTGGTCGCCGACGGGCGCGCGGCGCTGCACCGGGTCGTCGCCGAGGAACTTCCGTGCATCGCCGGAATCCGCAGCACCCGCAGCTACCCGGTGCTGCGCCACGTCAAGCCCACCACCGCATGGCACGCGGACCACCTCACCCCCGAGGAGGCCGCCCGGGTGGCGTCCACCACCACCGCCCCCGGGCAGCGGCGCCCGCCGATCGACCTCCAGCCGACCGATCAGGCCCTGATCGGACTGCTCGTCGAGAACGCGCGCTACGGCTGGGTCGAACTGGCCGAGCACCTCGGGGTGGTCCCGGCGACCGCGCGCCGCTGGACGGAGCGGCTGCTGGCCGGTGGAGCGGTGGCCCTGCGCGCGGAGATCGAACCCGAACTCCTCGGATACGCGGTCGAGGCCGAACTGTGGATGGAATCAGCACCCTCCGCGATAGAGCCCGTCACCGCGGCCCTGGCGGACCATCCAGCCGTCCGCTACTGCGGCGTGCTGGTGAGCGGCCAGGCGGTGAACATCCATGTCGTGCTCCCCGGGATGGAGGACCTCTTCGACTTCCAGGTGAACGTACTGGGACGGCTCCCCGGCCTGGTGCGCAGCGAGGCCACCCTCGTCACCCGGGCCCACAAGCGCGGATTCGTGGTGAAGACGTGACCCCTCCCACCCGGGACGCCCTCACCCGGGACACCCCAGCCCAGGACACCCCAGCCCGGGACGCCCTCACCCGGGACGCCCTCACCCAGGACGCCCTCACCCAGGACGCCCTCACCCGGGACGCCCTCGCGCTCCTCACCGACCTGCTGCGGATCGACACCTCCAACCCCGGCGACGGGAGCGGCCCGGGAGAACGCCGCGCGGCCGAGTACGTCGCCGAGAAGCTGTGCGACGCCGGCCTCGAACCGGTGTACCTGGAATCCGAGCGGCTGCGGGGGAACGTGGTCGTACGCCTTCCCGGCCGGGACCCGGACCTGCCCGCCCTCCTGGTCCACGGCCACCTCGACGTCGTCCCCGCCGACGCCTCGGAGTGGACCCTGCCGCCCTTCGCCGGGGAACACCGCGACGGGGCGGTCTGGGGACGCGGCGCCGTCGACATGAAGGACATGGACGCCATGATGCTGGCCCTCGCCCGCTCCTGGGCCGCCACGGGCCGGCGCCCCCGCCGGGACCTGGTGTTCGCGTGGATGGCCGACGAGGAGGCGGGCAGCACCCTGGGCTCGCGCTACCTGGTCGAACACCACCGCGACCTCTTCGACGGCTGCGCCGAAGCCATCAGCGAGGTCGGCGGGTTCTCCGTCGACACGGGCGCCGAACACCGCCTGTACCTCATCGAGACCGCGCAGAAGGGCCTGCACTGGCTGCGGCTCACCACCGAGGGCAGACCGGGCCACGGCTCGATGCTGCACACCGACAGCGCCGTGGCCGAACTCGCGGGGGCGGTCGCCAGGATCGCGGCACACCGCTGGCCGCTGGTCCTCACCCCCACCACGCGGCACTTCCTGGCCGAGGCCGCCGACGCCTTCGGGGTGCCCTTCGACCCGGACCGCCCGGACCCCTCCCAGGTGCTCGACTGCCTCGGCCCGCTCGCCGGCTTCATCGGCGCGTCCTTCCACCACACCGCCAACCCCACACGGCTGACCGCCGGATACAAGACCAACGTGGTACCGGGAAGCGCCACGGCCGAGATCGACGGCCGGTTCCTGCCCGGGCTGGAGGACCAGTTCCTCCGATCACTCACCGAGCTCGCCGGCCCGAAGGTGCGCTGGGAGACCATCGAGCGCGACGCCGCCGTCTCCTCACCGTTCGAGGCACCGCTCGTCTCCGCCATGGCAGAGGCCCTGCTCGGCCACGACCCCCGTGCGAGAACCGTCCCCTACTGCCTCTCGGCCGGCACCGACAACATGTCGTTCGCCTCGGCGGGCATCACCGGCTACGGATTCGTCCCCCGGCAACTCCCCCCGGACCTCGACTTCGCCGCACTCTTCCACGGCGTCGACGAACGGGTGCCCGAATCCTCGGTCGCCTTCGGCCTGCGCGTCCTCGACGACCTGCTCACCCGGTACTGAACGGGCGGAGGCGGAGGACCTCCGGCCCTCCTTCCCGGCCGGGCCCATCGTGCGTTCCACGCCCGGGTACGGGAGTACCTTCCGGCACGGCGCCCCCGCCCGCCGTCGCGCGACCCACGGGACCGCCCGCCGGAGATACCCGTCAGCCCGTCGTAGCGGGCTCCACCACGAACTGTCCGTTCAGCGTGGGCCGCACGGCGAAGCCGAGCCGTTCCACGAGGGCACCGAGCGAGGAACCGCCGCGCAGTTGCCGATAGGGCTCCTTCCCAAGGGTGTCCGTAAGGGCCTTGCCCACCTGGAAGGAGGTGACATCGAGTCCGCCGGTCGCGGTGGTCAGCAAGTGGTCGATGACGAACCGGCCCGCCGCCTCGGGACCGTCGGCCTCCGCAAGCCGACGGGCCTCCCGGTGGACCTCCGGCGTCGGCACCAAGGGCCTCGGACGGGGCACCGGTGACGACGTCTGAGAGGGCCTGGGCACTCGTCCTGTGGAACCCACCTGCCCGGCAGCTCGCGCAGAACCAACCTGGGAGGGCAGCGGCACCGGCGGGACGGCCACCTCCGGAAGCCGCACACCGCCGTTGCGGAACAACTTCTGCTCCTGGGCCAGTTCCACGCGCCAGGCCCTCAGCCCGTCATGGGCGAACCCGAGGTCGAACTCGACCACCTTCCCGTGATGCGCGAAGTTCGTGAAGTCCTCGCGGGGTACGAAGAACGCCTTCATGCCTCCGTCCTCCACTGCGACCTGCCCCGACCGCTGTCCTTCGATCTGCCGGACCACGCCGCGGACCCGCTGGCACACCTGCTCTGAGAGTTGCCAGTCCCGGCTCGCGGGCCGGTAGTCCCCGAGTTCCCTGAAATTCGCCAGACGGGCAGCCGCATGACCGCCGGACACGCCCTTCGCCACCCACTCGTAGTTCCACCGCCTGCTGCGGCCGGGGTTGAGCTGCGCGGCCTCGCCGCAGCGGCGCTGCGCCTCGTCCTGCGAGTACTCCTCCTGATTGAGCCAGCGCAGGAAGTGCACGACGTACAGGTAGTAACTGCACACCGGGCTCGTACGCGATCCGGCGATGATGGAGAGACGCTCGAGTGCGGCGAGGTCGTCGTACTCCGGAAGTCTGCGGTAGCAGCGGAACCACAGCTCCACGTCATGGTCGGCGAGATCTCCTCGGTCTTCGAACGCCGCGTCGAAGAACTCCACGACGGTCTGGAAGACCTCGGTGGGCGTGTCCTTCCAGTCGCCGCCCTGCTCCTGGAGAAACCTGCGGGCCAGGACCAGCGCCAACCCCGAGCGACTGCGGGAGTTCACGATCACGTCCCGCCAGGCCCGGACCATGGTCTCGATCTCGCCATGCGCAATCTCGATGTCCTCGCGGCAGCGCTGGAGGTACGGGCTGTCTGCGCTGTCGGGACGTACCGACTCGCACTCGTCCAGCAGCGAGAGCGCGACCCCCAGCTGCTCGTCCGCCCAGCTCCCGGCGTCACCGCCCGCGGTCAAGAGGTGGACGAGGCTCTTGTGCGTGGAGACCACGACCAGCTTGTTGAGTACCCTGACGATCATCTGGATCGCCGAGACGTAGTTGTGCTCGTCCTCCGGCTTGAGCTTGCGAGCCCTGCCGAACACGCTGAGTGCCGCGTCGTACCGGACGCGTACGTGCTCGATGACGGCGGCCTCGCGGCCGGTGCCGGTACTGAATTGGCGCAGTCCCGCGTACACCCAGTCTCGGTGCAGCATCCCCAGGGCGTGGAACTGCACGTGGTCCTGTTCGTTGGAGAGCTCGATCGCCCGGTTGATGAACTTCTCCGCCTGACCGTCCTCGTGCTTCTTGAAGTCCAGATGGTAGCGAGCCAAGTGCAGCCAGTAGTGCGGCTCTTCGGAGCACCGCCGCGTGAGCTCCTGGAAGATCCGGTACGCCTGCTCCCGGCCCGGCTGCTGCCCGGTGCCGAAAGCCCTGATCAGTTCGGCGAACTGGTGCGTTCCCGAGCCCAACCTGTCACGGCGGATGAAGAGGTTGTCGAGGATCGCCCGCGTCCCCACGTTGGCGGACCCGAGGTGACCGACCAGCTGTCCGATGAACTCGATCGCCGTGTTCGCCAGCCTCGACGGCCACCTGGCGTCCCCCGTCCTCGCCTCAAGCAGCACCTCCAGGAGGGTGTCGGCGATGGACGGGTGCAGGATGCGCAGTTGCCGATTGTCCTCGACGACCAAGTGCCGAAGGTCCGCGCCGAGGACGCTCTCAAGGTCGGCCGTGTACTCCGCGAT
This sequence comes from Streptomyces spongiicola, assembly GCF_003122365.1. Classification (NCBI taxonomy): domain Bacteria; kingdom Bacillati; phylum Actinomycetota; class Actinomycetes; order Kitasatosporales; family Streptomycetaceae; genus Streptomyces; species Streptomyces spongiicola. Next base: position 5,818,537 of record NZ_CP029254.1, on the reverse strand, counting down.
GGACGCGGCATGCCCGCCCCACTCCCCGGTGATCCACCGGCGGACCAGCGAGTACGGCAACCCGATCTGTCCGTACCGGGAGACGAGGGCCAGGTAGGCGGCCACGCGCCGCTGCTCCTCGGTGAACTGGTTGACGTGGCTCTCCACGTACCTCGCCGTGCCCGAGAACTCCGTCTCGAAGGCGCACAAGCCGAAGTAGAACGGGGTCACCTGTTGGTCCGGTACGTCGTAGGGGACAAGCGTCTCCACCGCAGCCTTCGCCCTGGGAGTGCGGGCGCGGGGGCCGAAGCTGTTGCGGAACCCGCGCGCCTCCTCGCGGGTCATCGGCTCGGCCAGCCGGTACATGACGTTGCTGGAGTGCCTCCCCCTCTCGTCCGGCGCCGGGTCGTTGCTCCGCGTCACCCAGAGCACCACGACCGGGGTGTTGCGCTCGTGCAGCTTGCGGTAGAGGTCCTCCCGCTCGCTCTGCCCCACATCGGCGCTCTCCGCCACCAGCACGAGCGATCGCTCGGTGCGGCGGTAGACGCTGTCGACGCGCTCGACCGTGTCCGGGCTGTAGTGACGCAGCAGCAGCACCGGATGTTCGCGGTGTAAGTCCCAGGCGATACGCCGGGCCAGCGTGGTGCCGCCCGCGCCGGGCGCGTGGAACAGTTCGAAGCTGGCCGAGCTCTGACGCCCCAGGACATCGGCGATCGCCGCCTGCAACGAAGGCTGCAGTGTCCGGGGGACGTCCTGACCGGCATCGAGGTCCAGCCAGTTCGCCGGGCGGCCCCGCCAGAAAGCATCGACCGCCTGGTCGTGCAGTTCCTCATCCAGGATCTGGGAGTGCAGAACGACGAGGTCGGCTTCCAGTTCGGCGAGCCAGGGGCGAGAGAAGCGGATCGGCCCCTTCGCGCCGGGGAGCGTGGCGAGTCGTTCGGGGCGCGTCAGGGCTCCGGTATCCGCGAAGACGCTGAGGAGAGCCTCGAACCGTCCGTCGCCGGGGCTGGCGCGAAGGACCTGCACCGGCGGTTCATAGAGGTCGTCGATAAACTCCAGCACGCGCTCCGCGCGTCGGTCCGGCTCGTCTCCGGCGGTGAGGCACATGACCGCTGCCACACGGTTGACGCTGTTCCTGCTGTGCCGCTCAAGGACCTCGCGGACGAGATCCTGATAGATGAAGCGCCAGCTCCGGAAGTCCGGCGGCGCTTGTTCGCCCAGGCGCTCCCGGCCACCCGCCATCAACCATGACACCGTGTTGCGGCCGGGCGCCGGCGCCCCGTGCCGGCCCGAGACGACGATCTGGTGCTCGGCCGTCTCCGAGTCGAATCCGTGGGCGAGGCCGGTCGTCTCGCTGTCGGGGTTGAGATCGATGATGACCGACCATCGGTGGTCGGGCAGGCGGGCGAGGTCCTCGTGTGTCACACCGTTCTCGACGACAAGGAAGCGGTCGAACCCGTTCTGCGTGTCCGCGATGAACGGCTTGACCTGCTCCGCCATCTCCTCTGCGGCCGCCTTCGCGCCGACCGTCGCGACCGCGCTGCCCGGCGCGGAGGTCTGCGGCTGGTGCGCGTCAGCCAGGACCCGTGCCAGGAGTTCGGGATGATATTCGGTGAGGAGACGATGCGTAGCCCATCCGGCCAGCCGGTACGCCGTGACACGCTGCTCCGCCGGTGACCGCCGCTTGGCCGCGTAGTTCAGCGCGGCGCCGAGCCGCGCGACCAGGTACTGATGCCTGAGCGATTCCTTGCGGGCTGGCTGGAACGCCTCGATCGCTTCGTCCTTGCCCCGGCGGATGCTCTCGACGAGCCTGACGTTGCCTTCCCACGCAAGGGGCCCGGCCCTTCTCGGGTCGCGGAGGTCACAGTCCTGGAGGATTTCGAGCGGGAGTTGCTGCCTCAGCAGCTGCTGCCCGACGAGCAGAGTGGCCGTCTCCAGATAGGCATGGTCGTACAGAAGCGGCGCGTCGCCGTCCCAGGCGATGTCGATCAGCCAGTACGCCACGTCCTCCGCACTCGCCCCGTCCAGGAGGATGTTGCGTGTGTGCAGGTCGCCGTGGTTGTAACCCAGCATGACGAACTCGGTCTCGTCGGAGAGTTCGTTGTCCTGCTCCAGTACGGATACGGGGTCGGGCAGCATCTGAGTGGAGAAGGCGAACGTGGGACCGGCGATTTCGGCCAAACGCCGAGCCTCGTGAAGCGCCTCCCCCTTCTGGCCGGCGAAGAACCCCGCTCCCATCCAAGATTCAAGGGTCTGCCGGACCGTCATGGGCCGGCCGCCGGCGTAGTTCCCGAACTGCGCTTCCAGCAGTTCACGGCTCACTTCCGACAGCGCGTCGATCGAGACCGCAGTCGTCGCCACCCGGGCCGGGCGCACGCCACGCGTCTCACCGGCGACTTTGTAGATGTCGACACGCAGTTGTTCGTCGTGCCCGGAGAGTTCCAGGGGCGGCACGCGCCGATCGGCGAAGGGGACAAGCCTCTCGGTGAAAAGCCGGTGTGCCTCGCTCTGACGGTCGTTGGGGTCGTCCGACACCTTCAGGATGTACTGGCCCTCCAGACGCGCCCGGCCCTCGGTCATCAGGTCGCAGCGGGTGACCCGGGCAGCCGTGAATCCGTCGGCGAAGTCGTCCAGGTACGTGATCTTCACGGGTGTGCCCAGCTCACGCTCGACGATCTGTGCCACCCGTTCCCGCCGCTTCACCTCCTCCTCGTCCACGGTGCCGGTACCGTCCTGCTCGAAGAGGCGCGTCATACCTCCCGATCGTAGATCCTTGGCCTCTTGACCATCCGGTGTTCGGGGCGACTTGACCACCATCGTGCGAGGTGGCTCCGGAGGCGTCTACTCAAGTTGGACAGCGGGACGCGGTCGAGAATACTGGGGTGATGGACGCGGGTGGGTACGCGGCGTGGGCCGCAGCGGTGACAAGTGTCGCCACGCTGATGGTGACGACGGTCGTCGGGGGACGCAGGGAGAAGCGCCAGTGGGCGCGCGAGGCCCTGACGGACGCTTTCGTAGCGTTCCTGGCGGCGAGTTGGCAGCATTCCGACCTCGCGAAGATGTCGGCGCCCCCGCCCGACACCTCGTCGGCCGAGGCGATGGACGGGCAGTACGGCGAGATGCGCAATCAGCTGACGCGGCTACGTCTGCTGTCGCCCCCCGACGTGGTGCGCGCCGGCGAGGCGCTCCTCCGGCTACAGCGCGCAGTGAAGGACGCGGGGTCCGCTTCCGAGCGAGCGGAGGCGCTGGCGGCGGCGTCGGCGGGACGCCACGACATGGTGTCTGCGGCCCAGAAGGCGATGGGGCTCCGCCGGCCGTGGGGTGCAGCCCCAAGGGGGCTGCGGAGCGTCTCCGCATCTCCCGGCATGCCGGAACCCCGGCAGCCCCCCGATTCCACAAGGACACGCGCCGACGAGATCTCGTAGCCCGCCCGCCGGCCCGGGGACTGCGGATCGGCGGGCGCGGAACCATCGCGCTCCTCCGGCAGCGGTCGGACAGCCACTCCACAGGCCGAAGAGGCGCTCGCCGTCGTGCGCTTCGGGAAACAGGTCGAGCACGTCCTGCCCCACCTGAAGGCCCAGGAAGCCGCAGGTCAAACGCCTTCCCGCACCGGTTCGAGAATCGCCACGCACTCCACGTGGTGCGTCATCGAAAAGACGTCAGCCGGAACCGCATCCGGGAAACTGCAGGTCAGATAGGTCTTCCCGCCTCATCGGAGAGTCCACGCGCGCCGCGAGCGTCATGCGAGCGTCACGACCAACGGAATCTGACGACACAGCCGGACAGATCCAACATCAGATCGGAAGGTCGTCGGGCAGCACCCGGAACGCCTTGTGCCGGCCCAACGGGCGCACAGCCCGGAAATCGCGACGGTCGAGCGTGAGTACCGCGTCGGTGTCGTACTCAGCGGCAAGGGCCACGTTCACCGCATCCGCGAGGTCCAGGTCCAAGTCGCGACAGCGGGCGCGCACCGACTGGGCGACACCCAGGTGATCCTCCGTGATCTCGGGCAGAACGACGCGGCCTCGGCGCACCCAGTGGCGGATGTCGTCGACCGCGCTGAGGGCCGCTTCACGACCGAGCTCGCGCGTGGCGACGTGGTCGATCTCCGCGAGCAGCAGCGGGGACATCACCAGGAGCCCGGCAACCATGATGGCTTCGTTCGACGCCTGGTGCTCGGGGTGGCCGGAGTCGAGCGCCGCAAGCAGCCCGGAGGTGTCCGCGATGACGACGATCACGCAGCGGTCCCGGTCCCGGTCTCGCGGCGCACCGCGTCGGCGACAGCGTCACGCACGTCAGGCTTACCGGGAGTGCGTCCCGCTCCCCGGAAGGTGCGGGAGAAGAGAGGCTCGTCCCATACACGGTTGGCCATGGCCGCGAGATGGATGCCCTGGCGGATGATCTCGGCCTCGCTGATACCGCGCCGCTTCGCAGCCTCTTTGATGATCGCGAGGTCTTCCGGATCGGCGTAGACATTAGTGCGCTTCATCGACATGTACCAAGACTAGCGTATGTACCACAATGATGTATGTCTATTGCGCCCGAGCGCTCGATGAGCGATGCATCCCGATCGTGCAGCAGAACCGGCCCCCCGCCTGACGCATCCAATGCCGCAGCACCCGGCCGGCGCCGAGCGCAAGAACCTGCGCAGCCCTTCCGGACTCACGCCAGGATCCCTCGCCACCTCGGTGACTGTCTTCTCCGAGGACAACGCCAAGGCGACCGCGTCCCGCTTGAACTCGGCCGTGTACCGCTTACTCGTATTGCTCTTCTTGCTCACTACCTGTGACTGTTTCCTCCGGGACTGTCCGTCCCAGTAGCAAGCCGTCCAGCCGACGGGGGGACTTCATCACTGCGATCCCCCCGTTCCCTGGTCGAAACCGCAGGTCAGAAGTTTTTGCCCGACAAGCGACGCACGTTCACGTCGTATGCCCATGGAAACATGTGGGCGCGACCCACCCGAAACTGTACGATCAGCAAACTAGCAGGTCAGCGGCCCTTTTCAGCAGGCTCAAGAATCGCCACGCACTCCACGTGCGAGGTCATCGGAAACATGTCACGATGTGCCATCGGGGGAGAACGTGCAGGTCAGCCTGGGTTTACGGTCCCGCCAGCAGGCTATCGGACGCCCGGAGCGTCGAATGAGCGTCACAGCCGCAGAGGGGGTCGCTGATCGAACCGTTGCTGCCCGAGCCGGGGCCGAAGCTGGACGCGGGCTAACTCACCGTGAGGGAAGGCGCCCGGCATCCTGGGTCGGCTCCTGAGCAAGCCCTTCCACACCAGTTCCCGCGCCGTGGGCCGCAGCGGCTCAGCCGGCCGCCGGGCTCGCGGCCGCATGCTTTCCGGCCGCACATCAGAAGTGTTTCGAACCACTCACCCGCGAGTCTTCGGGCCCCCGGGGCGGCACGTAGGCCGACGTCCTGCGATCGGGCCGCCGCGGCGTCCCGTAGTACTAGGCTGTTTTCGTCCCACTTATGGGGCTTCAGTGGTGCGGTCCGATATCTCACGTCCCTTTGCGGAGGCGTTCGCTGATCTGCCTCCCCAGAGCAGGTGTGAGGTAGCCGGATGGAAGGTCCACACCGAGCGACAGCGCGAGGTCGGCGGCGTACAAGTCCACGGCCGATTCAGTGAGGTCCGCCAGGTTGGTCGCCGCTTCCCGGCCGCGTCGCCAGCCGATGAGCAGGAGAACGGCGCCGACCAGGGCCGCTGGCCACCACTGTGTACCCAGGCACAGGTAGAGCAGGCCCCAGCCGCCCTGAATCGACGCGCCGGTCAGTGCCGCGCGGGCCGCGATCAGATCGTTGCGGCAGGTTTCAGGCAGCAAGGTCCACAATCGTGGCCAGGCGTACGGGAAGTCGAGCCCGTACTGGCCGTGGACGCGGACTCCCACGCCTCGCAGCCGGTCACCGATCCACGTCGGTCGGGCCGGCTGGGTGAGCGCGATGGCGTTGCGGGCTTCGGCGAGAGCGGCTCTGTCGACCTCGGAGACACGCTCGTCCGTGGATGCGCTCTCGACCGCGGAGTGCGCGCGACGCCACCGGTCCTGGCGTCGTCGGATGAGCCGGCCGGTCAACCACACCGGACCTGAGAGCAACCACACCCTCTCCACCACGCCGCCGAGTCCGCGCGCCAGCAGCCCGATGCCGGCCCCGACCCCCAGGATCACCACGGACAGCAGGACAGCCTGCACCGGGCGGAGGTCGAAGTGGGCGATGAAGTCCTCGGCGGCGCGGGCCAGTCGCCGCCAGTCCAGGGCGTCGCGGTGCCCGAGCACGGACCCCGCCGTCACAAGGGCGGTGAAGAGCGCGCCGGGCAGGGCCAGCACGCTCACCCAGCGTTCGGCGAGCTTCTTGCCCAGCTCGGACAGAAAGGTGTTCATCCGAAGGACATCGGCTCGCCGAACAGGGCGCATTCGGGCAGCGGGCCGCCCGGCGCGCGGTGCTTCCAACGTGAACAGCGCCGGCCCGGACAGGTGTAGAAGCCGGCCGGTGGCGGTGCGGGCGCCTGGCCGGGTGCCGGCTCGTACCCCCGCCGCCGCACCGGCCAGCCCAGGCGTCGGCGGACCTCTTCCGCCACGGCTGCCGCCGTCCGCGTACCGTTGCGCAACTCGTCGACGGCCCTGTCCAGATCGACGGCCCACTCCTTCTTTGCCGCCCATGTGCGCAGCTGCGGCAGGTCATCGCAGATCCACGTGAGTTCGCTGATGTCCGCAGCGGTGGGTTCCACCTGTTCGCCCCCTCTACACGCCCTTCACGGAATAGTCTCATTGGTCATACGTGTGAGTCATGAGTTCGGCGGCATTCCACGCGGCCACCCAGGGGCGTCATGAGCATCGAAACACTCACCTTCGCCATGGAGGACCGGCTCGCCGCCTTCTCCGCCAGCGGCGACCCCGCAGTCCTGCGGGGCCCCGAGGCACAACAGCTCGCCGAGCGCCTCTACTACGCCATCGACTGGCTGGCTCCCCAGACCGAGAAGGTGGAGACCGCGCGGGCGTTCAACGTCGCCGTGCTGCTGGCCAGCTTCCACTGGCAACGCTTCCAGTACGACGGCTCGGACGCGGACGCCGGGCGCGGCGGTCTGTTCTACAAGATGGTGAGCCAGGTGGCCCCGCACTGCGTACCCACCGACCTGTTGGAAGTGTTTATGGAGCAAGGGGAACCGATACGCGACACGCCCACAAGTCAACTGACCGCGTTGACGGCCCGGGGCGTCAACCTGCTCAAAGAGGCGGAGATCAACGGAGATGCCCGGCTACTCGACGACGCCGTCGCCTTGTGCCTGTTCGCCGTACGGGCGAACCCACGGCAGGACGTAGTGTGGGCGGAGTCCCTCATCATGCTCGGGAATGTGCTCACCCGCCGGTACGAGTACACGGGCGACGCGGATTCCCTGACCCGAGCCTACAACGTGACGCTCATGGCCGAAGACGTGCTCCCTGAGGGTGACCCGTACCGCCCGAAGTGCTTCTCGACTCTCGGGCACATCGCGATCAGACTGTACGAGCGCGAAGGGGACCTGGACAGGCTGGACCTCGCCATCCGGGCGTTACGCGAGGCAGCGTACGGTGCCCCCGGCTACGACCAGTACCGCGCCGCCTACCTCACCAACCTCGCCACGGCCCTGAGCCAGCACTACGGTCACACCGGTCGGTTCGAATCCGCCACCGAGGCGCTGGAAGCACAGTTCGAGGCGGTCCGGACCACCCCGCGCGACCATCCGGACCTGCCGAGCCGACTGATGAACCTGGCGGCGGCGCTCCAGGGCCACCCCGGAACGGTCCCGAACGGAGTCGACCGACATGATGAAGCCGCCGCCCACATACGGCACGCCCTCTCGCTCACCACAGATGGCCATCCGGACCGGCCCCGCGGCCTGCGCCTCTTGGCCGGTGTCCTACAGAAGCGCTTCACGTCGAAACACGACCCCCGCGATCTCACCGATGCCGTCGAGGCAGGCCGGGCGGCGGTCGAGGCGTGCGGGGTCGGCAGCTACCAGCGGCCGTACCTGCTGCGCGGCTTCGCCGAGGCCCTGATGGCGTACGCCGACCACTTCTCGGCGGTGGACCAGCTCGACGAGGCCATCGGGGCGCTGAGAGAGGCCGACGCGCTCCTACCCAAAGACCACCCGTACCGCAGGGACACCCTGATGACGTTGGGGTACGCACTGCGGGACCGCGCCGGCGCAGACCCCGCCGACCGCGAGCAGGCGCTGCAGGCACTGCGCGACGCCTCCTCGATCACCTCCGCACCGGCCCGGGACCGCGCCTGGGCGGCCGTCGCGGCCGGGTACCTCGCGGCCGACTCGGAGGACTTCACCGGCGCTGTCGAGTCCTTCACCCTCGCCCTGGAGCAGCTGGAGCTGACCGCCTGGCGCGGCCTGGACCGGGCCGACCGGGAGCGCCTGATCGCGGAACACCCGAACTTGGTCGCGCACGCCGCCGCCGTCGCCGTACGGGCCGACCGGGCGGAACGCGCGGTGGAACTCATCGAACAGGGCCGTGGCATCCTGCTCGCCCAGGCCCTGGAAGCCCGTACCGACCATAGCGAGCTGCGCGCCCTGGCGCCGGAGCTCGACCACCGGCTCCGTCAGGTCCTCGACGAACTGGACCGGCTGCCCGACGGTTCGTACAGCACGGCCGCGGAGGAGGTGCACGAGCGCCGGCGTGCGAACGACCGACGCGCGGCCCTCGCCCGGGAGCGGGAGGAGGTCCTCGCCGACATACGCAAAGTATCCGACCTTGCCGACTTCCTGCGGCCGCGGCCCTTCGCCAAGCTACTCGTCGCCGCGGAGCGCGGGCCGGTGGTCCTCCTGTGCGCGAGCCGATACGGGTGCTACGCCCTGCTCCTGAGCGGGGCGGGGGTGCAGGTGCTCGACCTCAAGCTGGACGAGCGGCACGTGGCCAACCGGGTCATCCGCTTCACCCGCGCTGTCGACGGCGAACCGTCACCGCTAAGGGCCAGTGAGGCCCTCGTGGACGGCCTGTCCTGGCTGTGGGCAGTCGTCGCCAAGCCGGTGCTGGAAGCGCTGGGCCACACCAAGCCGATCGGCCCCGGGACCGAGTGGCCCCGTCTGTGGTGGTGCCCCACCGGACTGTTCACGCTGCTGCCCATGCACGCTGCGGGACATCATCGCCCGGAGAGCGGCGGTGACGCGGTGCTGGACCGCGTCGTCTCGTCCTACACCCCCACACTGCGGGCCCTGCTGTACACCCGAACGCATCCGCCGAAGCACCCCTTGACGCACCCCCGGCCGCCGAGCGCCAGGGAGGCCGCACGCGGCCTCATCGTCTCCATGCCCTCGACTCCGGGCTGGCCCGACCTTCCGGCCGCCGAGCAGGAAGCCCGGGCAGTGCACCGGCGGCACCCGGACGCCGAACTCGTCACCGGCCCCGCCGCCACGGCGCCGTCGGTTCGAGAGGCCCTCACCCACTGCTCCTGGGCACACTTCGCGTGCCATGGCAGGCAGGACCTCGGTCACCCGTCGCGCGGCGCGCTCATCCTGCACGACGGTCCGCTGACACTGCGCGACATCGTGAATCTCCGGTTGCCGCATGCGCAGTTCGCTTTCCTCTCAGCCTGCGAAACCTCGCGCGGCGGCATCGTCCTGGCCGACGAGGCCATCAGCTTCGCCACAGCACTCCAACTCGCCGGCTTCAGGGACGTCGTCGGCACCCTGTGGTCCATCGACGACACCCTCGCGTCGGACATCACCGACCTCGTGTACGAGCACATGTCTCGTCGGCCCGCGCCTAACCCGGCGACCGCGCTCCACGCCGCATTGCACGCCGTACGGGCACATCACCCCGACGACGTGATGGGCTGGGCACCGTACGTCCATGTAGGCCCGTAAGAGGTCGTTCGGTTGGTGACCGAACGACCTGGGGACTGGCGAAGGTGGACCCACCGGGTACGCGGCGGTAGACGAGGCGCGCCACGTTGGCGACCTGCTCCAACGACTTCTCGGCGTCCCGCAGCAGCGCTCGAGGCGAACACGATCCCGGACACCCTCATGTCGCGCCGCGGATCGATGCGGTAGCGGTACGGGCGCTCCTCCACGATCTCCATGGCAGCCTCCAGGATTCCTACTTCCAGGGTCCGCCGCTTCCCGGTCGCCGCCGAACCGGGCCCGGGCGCGAGTTCCGACCTACGCGCGCAGCTTCCGCCCCAGCCACAGCCCCTCTTGCATGTTCTACGGCACACTCCATCCTCGGCCTGGCGGTCCCCCATCTGACGCGGGTGGCGCTGGGCACCTCGGACCACCGGGCGCTGATCCCCGCGTCCATGCTCGCCGGAGCGTTCCTGGCGCTGGCGTGCGCGCCGCTGAGCCAGCCGCCCGACACCGACTCCGTGCTGCCGCTGAACGCCATCACCTCGCTGTTCGGCGCCCCCGTCGTCATCGCGTTCCTGATCCGCAGCCGCCGAGGCGTACAAGGAGTTGCCTCATGACCGACACCATGACCGAGCCGCTACGGACACGACCGGCGGGCCGGTCCGCTCCGGCGGCCTGGTCACGCAGGGGCTCGCCGTCGGCTACCGCACCCGGTCGCCGCGACGCGGGCGCGGAGCGGAGCGGGCCGTGCTCGCGGGGCTCGACCTCGAAGCATGGTCCGGCGAGTTGACCGTCCTACTCGGCCCCAACGGCGCGGGCAAGTCCACGCTCATGAGGACTCTGTGCGGACTGCTGCCGCCGCTCGACGGCCGGATACGGATCGGCGGAACCGACCTTGCGCAGGCGTCACCGTCCTCGCTCGCTCGGCAACTGGCGGTCGTCCTGACCGACCGGGTGGACCCCGGGCTGCTGTCCGTACGGGAACTGGCCGGGCTCGGCCGCCACCCGCACACCGGGTTCACAGAACGCCTCACGGCGGTCGATCACGCGACCGTCGAGTGGTCCCTGCGGGCAGTGGGCGCGGGACATCTGGCGGACCGGCCGGCCGCCGAGCTCTCCGACGGCGAGCGCCAGCGCGTCCTGACCGCCCGCGCCCTCGCCCAGGAACCCGAGTTCGTCCTCCTCGACGAGCCGACCGCCTTCCTCAACGTCCCCTCACGCGTGGCGCTCACGGTGTTGCTGCGCGACCTCGCCCGGGACAGGGGCCTGACCATCGTGGTCAGCACCCACGACCTGGAATTGGCCCTGCGGGTGGCCGACGCAGTCTAGCTCGTCGACCACGAATCCCGTGTCCATGCCGGGGCGCCTGAGGACCTGATCCGCAGCGGCGCGGTCGCCGCCGCCTTCGACGCCGACCACCTCGCCTTCGACCCGGCGTCCGCACCTTTCGGCCTGCGCCGCACCGCACGCGCCGCGGTGGCGGTGGATGCACCGGCCGATGTGCTCCCCCTCCTCGAACGCGCCCTCGCCCGGGAAGGACTGGCCGTCGCCTACCGGGTGGACCCACCCGCCGACCGGCAGGTGCGCTGGGACGGCACCGACCGGCTCGCCCTCACCGGACCGGAGGGACAGACCGTCCACGTCCGAGGCTTCCACGTACTCACGCGGACGGTGCGGACGTGGTGACCACGACCCTCACCCCCGACGCCCTGGCACGGATCTCCACCATTGGCCCTCGCCGTGGCCACCCGCCCGCGCCCCGAAGCGGAGGGCTTCCGTCCGCTGACCGACCTGTACGAACACAGCGGCACGCTGGAGCTGCGTAGAAGCCGTCTCCGGGCGGCTGGGCATCGACCAGCCCAGGGTTGCGGCCTCCATCCTGCACCTGGGCACCGCCTCCCGGCTCTGGTCGGTCGCCCTGGCCTGCGCCGCGCTCACTGGCCGCGTCCCCGACCTGGCGCCCGACCGGCTGTGGTGGCGCCTGCCCGCCTCCGGCCCCCTCGACCTGTGACTCCCCGACCTCAGAGCAGTCGACCAGGAACCGCTCCCGGCCCTGCTCCACACCGTCGCCGTCCAGAACCTGGCCCCCTGGGCCGACGCCGTACGGCACGTGCCGGGCGTATCCCCGCACACCCTGCGCGGCAACGCCGCCTCGGCGCTGATCGGAGCCCACCGCGTCCTGCTGGCCAAGACGACGGCCCCCTTGCTCCCCCTCGTACGTCTCGTCCGCGGCCTGCTGGACCGGCCACCGCTGGCGGGCACCGGCACCTACCGCTTCACTCCTCCCGGACCACTCGCCTTCCGACGCCGCAGCTGCTGCCTGTACTACCGCGTGCCAGGCACGGGCACCTGCGGCGACTGCGTCCTCAACCCCAAGGAAAGGAGAAGACCCCATGACCACCACCGAGCCGACCGTCGTCGAAACCCGGGCGGCGGCACCCAGCACGTCTGGCCCCTCCCGGTCGACGAGGCCACCCTCCTCGACCTCGTCACCACCGTCTTCACCGACCACTGGCAGCACATCCACTTCGGCCCATCATCGAAGGCGCCGACTGGGAGGTCGGCGCCCCGAACGCGCCCACCGCCATCACCATGAACGACCGCTACGCCACCGTCGACTTCGGTGCCTGGCACTTCCACCTGTGCATCGGCGAGCACACCGCCTCCGGCCCCGAACTCGGCCGCATCCGCCGCTGCTCCCACACTGAGCTCTACCGCAGCATCGGCTCCGACGGCTCACCCGTCAGCTGGGGGATCCGCCTGTTCAACGGCCGCGACGAGCAGATGATGACCGTCCTGCTGCCCAACCCGTTCCTCACTGACCGCCAGGAGATTCTCGACACCCCCGACTTCACCCGGCTCAACGCGTGGGACGCATTGCGGGCCCGCTTCCTCTCACTGCCCGACGACCCGCTCGACCGCACAAGCAAGGGTTTCAAGCACAGCGGTTGACCGCAGCCCGAGACCCCGCGGCGCCGTACCGCCGACCCGGACACGGGTTGTCGCTGGCAACAGGGCGCACGCGAAACCATATTCACCCCGAGACGGATTGCGGTACCCGTGCGTTCGAACCGGTCGGCGCCCTCTCGGAGGATGAGCTCGCGGCGGAGAGCAGCACGGCGATCCGACGGTGGGACGTGAAGGAGATCGCCGAGTACCGCGGCGCGGAGCTGTTCGGCCCGCAGAACCTGGCCGCCGCTCTGAGGGCGTTGGTCGTTGAAGGAGTTCCAGATCATCCGCTGCCCATGGGGCCTTGACAGACTTAGTGCCGCATCTGGCAATGGCTGCGTTCTCGACCCCCGGTAGCCACCGTCGGGGGCTTGACGGTTTCGCAGGTGATGTAGCGTCAATCTCCCGCGCCCACGGAGCGTCCTTCGCCTGCACTCCGAACTCGGAAGCTAGGCTTCGACATTCCGAATGCGGAGGGAGGCCGATGTGTCGGCATTGCCACTGTGCTCCGACAGGAACAGCCGCACCCCGCCTCGGGCGACCTCCTTCCCCTGCTCTTCGACCTCCGGACCGCCCAGCAACAAATCCCTGACATGCCATCAGAACGAGCGTCAGGTGAGCGTCACGAGTGGCACCGGCCGTCCATGCGAATATCGCGGTCCGCAGCCCGGGGCCCTCCTGGCAGCTGTCGAAACGGCTAGTCGGAAGCTCTCCCAAACATACGGCAAGCCTCCACATCCTGGGTTCGACAGAATTCCCATCACCTAGAGTCACAAGGTGAGGTCTGACCAGGGAGGATGCACTAGGTCATGGAGAGGGGGCGTGTCTCTAGGCTCTGACATTCTTGCTGGTCAGCGCGGTGATGACCGCCAAGGGCCCCTTGATGCTGGGGCGTTGCAACCACGCTATCCGATCACATAGCGGGTTTCTAGCCCCATCGCGCTACGCCGAGGCAAGCCCGCAAAAGTGGCGAAAGGTGATGAATCACCCTCGGATCTTGTGGCATTGTCAGAGAATCATGCCTCTCTCGCCAACTCCTTGACCAGCGGGAATGTCAGCGCCTAGAGACACGGGCAATTCGGGCGTGAGGCGATGAAGCTGCAGGTCATGGCCCACTTTGCATCTTTAGGCGAACCGACTTCTGTCGAACGCAGGCACATCATGGACTTCGGGAAACAGGTCGAGCGCGCCCGGCCTCGCCTGAGAAACCTACAAAACCACAGGTCAGAGCCCCTTCACCGCAGGCTCAAGGATCGCCACGCACTCCACATGCGAGGTCATCGGAAAGATGTCGGCCTGAGCGAGTCTCGGAAAAGGCCAGGTCAAAGCCTCTTTCTCGGCTCGCTGTCCTGCGTACGGACGCCCAGAGCGTCAAACGAGCGTCATGACGACCTAGCCATCTCTCCTGGGGGCGGAACTGGCTGGCACGACCAGCTCCCCCTGCGTGAGCTCGACTGCGTTCACTGCGGACACCGGCTCGCACATCATGATCCGCACCACTTGGCCGGCCACGACAATGGAGTCATGCCTTCCAGCCCACAGCGCCCCGCACCCGCGCCGAGGGCCCTCTCGGGAGCGAACGCCGAGGATCTCGCGTTGTACCGGGAGAAGTTGCGGCGGCGCCTACCGGAGTCGCTGGCCGAGCTGCAGGGACCCACTCAGGGGGCGTGGCGCTGCCGCCGCACATGGCTTGGTCCGGGATGACTTCGCACGACCTCAGCAAGCCACGCCAGCGCATGGGCCTGCAGCGCACCGCCCTACACGAGGGCCTGCACGATGATCTGCCCCTCTATCTCAACCAGGACCTGCTCCTCCAGCTGTGGCCAATGCTATGCACACTCGTCGGTCGCACCGTGCGCACTGTCTGGGAGGACACTTTCCCCGAGCTCGCCTCCCGCACTCGGGCAGCCACGTGACGGACATGCCGGGGCTCCACACGTGGCTGCTGGCGGATGTGACTGCGCTCGGCTCCCCGTACGCCCCTGGTCCTCACTGGCGGATACACCGTGCGGGCGCACCACCTTGTAAACCGCCCCCGCCAGGACCTCGATGTCGCCACCGACAACCCGGCGCCCGCGGCCGCCATCGCAGCCCCTCCGTAGGGGTCTGGAAGCCGGGACTGGAAGGTGCAGGCGCTCGAGACCGCCCCGCTGGCCCCCCGTTTAACCGTAACCGGACCAGCCACCGGGCAGGACGTGAGGTCGGCATTCTCAAGGAGATCTTCTGGCGGCCGTCCCCCAGAACCCGTACAGGCTTGTCCTCGCGGAGGAGGACGTGATCGGGACGAAGATCCGCGCTCTCGCCGACTGCGGAGCCGCGTGATCTGATCGACGTGTTCGCTGCGTGCCGCCTCTTGACCACGGCCGAACTCGAGGAGTTCGGCCGTCGCCGCGCCCGCGGCCGCTTCGCCCCAAGCCAAACAAAGGTTGATCATTCAGCAGGCCCCGCTGCCGTGTGGACCCCGAAACTTTCAGGTACCCAGCCTCCGGGTTCACTCTTCCCGAAGGACGTGCACAGGTCATTGTCAGTGGTCCCTCTTATCCTGAGTTGACTCGGACCACGCGCGAACGACGGAGGATCACTGCATGGGGTGGGACAACAAAGCGCGCCGTCGGCCGCCCAGATTCAGCAGGGCTGCGGAGCGCACATGTGTGCGTTTCTCGGAGCACTGATCGGATGCCGAAGCGCAGTGTCCAGCAGCGGGCTGGGTACCGGGGTGAAGCATTCGTCGACAAGGCCGTCTCCGATGCCGGCCATGTGTGGAACGACACCAAACGTGACTTCGCCGTCGACGGGCAGATCGAGTTCGTGGATGTCGACCGGGAAGTCACCGGTGTCGCCGTCCTGGCTCAAGTGAAAGGCACAGAAGTCGGATTTCGGGGCGAGACGGCGACGGGATTCAAGTTCACGTGCAAGGCCGACCACATCGCCTACTGGCTTCGGCTGAGGCGACCAGTCGTGCTCATCTGCGTCGACCTGCGTATCCAACAAGCATGGTGGAAGCGCGTCGACACCTGGTTCGCCGACCCTGAACGCAAAGCCCGGCGGGTCGTTCAGTTCGACAAGGCCGCAGACCGCTTCGACCCCGACGCCTTCAGCCGGCTGTCGGCCCTGGGCGTACCCGTGGGGGAGCCGTTGCCGCGGCTCGAAGGAAGCGAACAGCTGGTCTCGAACCTCCTCAAGGTTGAGGGCTTCGCCCCACTCATCTACGAGGCGTCCACGCCCTGTCGTGACCGCGGCGATGCCTGGGAGCGGATGCGATCGAACGGCAACCAGTTCGAGAGCGGCTTCGTCCTGGCTGCCGGACGGATCTTCTCGCTGTGCCGACTGGACGAGGGCCCGCTGGCCGTGCTCTGCGACGGGCCGGTCACCTCCGTCCTCACTGAGGAATGGGCGACCACCGAGGACTCCGACCTGCAGCGGCGCTTCGTGTCCCTGTTGAACTTCACGCTGCGCTCCGCCCACCATCCCGAGTTGGTCTGGCATCCCACCAAGAAGGTCGTCTATATGCAGGCCCCGCCCGACCGGTCCCGCCGGAAGATCAAAGGCCGCTACCGAGGCAGCCGCGGACGCACCTTCTTCACCCCGTATTTCGGCAAGGACGACCAGACCAAGATCAGCTTCTGCCGTCACTACGCTGCCAGCCTGTACTTCCGCCGCTGGAGTGAGCAGTGGTTTTTGGAGATCAACCCCACCTACCACTTCACCATCGACGGTCACCGCGACTCCCTGTTCGACGCCGAGTACGTCCAGAAGATCAAGCGGCTGGAACGCAACAATGCCGTCTACCAGCTCGTACGCGCCTGGGCCGACTATCTGCAAGGCGATGACACCCTGTTCAGGAGCCGGGATGAGCGCATCCGATTCGGCCAGCTCCTACAGCTCGACTGCGATGCCGCCATCGACGAAAGCGTCTGGATTCCGCAAGAACCAGCGCCGAAGCCGAGCGTGAACGGGCTGGCCGAGGGACTGTGGGAGCTGCCGCAATGAAAGCACCAGTGCTTCATGAGCCGGAACTAGAGTTCCGCGCCGGAAACCGTCACATCGATCCCCGCTACGGCATCAGCGTGTTCGGCCCGGCCGACGCCGACTCCCCTACCGGACCCCGTCAGATCCCCATCGGCTTGGTCGGCCCCGCCCATGCGGTCGACGGCATCCGGAGTTGGCTGCAGCGCTGCCAGGACCCAATCGAAGCGAAGGAGACGAAGCCCGGGCAGGAGAATCTTCACCAACCGTTCCCCGGACTGTTCTTGAGTTCGCTCAGGAGTGGTTCACGAGATCCCGTCCGATCTAGTCGATTGGGCGGGATCTTGCGGTTTTCGGGGGCGGTTCGGAGGTCGGCCGGGGCTGAGGGGCGGTTCCGGGGCCTGCGGATGGGGCCTTCCGGGGGTGACCGATGCCGTGGAGCGCACGGTGGTGCGGCTGCGGGACCGGGAACGTCTCGTGGCGGTGGTTGGTGTGGCTGTTCACTTGCGGATCATCGTGGTGTGCCGGGTGGGAGGCGTCCGATCGGCCGGGCCGCGGAACGGTCCGGTGGGGTGAGCGGAAGCTCTTCGTAGGCGGTGGCGGGCAGGTGCTCGCCTCGGGTGGTCTGGCAGAAGGCGTCCAAGATTGCCAGGTTCGCGATGGTGATCATGAGCGTGACGAGGAGGGTCTGGGCGACGCGGCCGTGGGCGAGCCGGTTCTTCGGTTCGGAGATGTCGACCTTGTGGCCCTTGAGGATTCCGTTGATCCCCTCGTTCTGAGCCCTGACGACCTTGAAGGTGTCGCGCCAGGTGTCGGTGAGGTAGGGCAGGTCCTGGCGGAACTTGTCCATGGTGCCCAGGTCGCCGGGGTGGATCGTGATCGAGTGCTGGCGGCAGATGTCCGGCGGGGAACCGGCCGCGTGGGGCGGGATGGTCACGGTGGGGCGGGCCGCCGGGTGCGCCTGTGTCTGTCGTGGGTCGGTGAGATCGATGGTGCGTGGCGGAGTGCGGGCGGGTGGTCTGCGCGGGCAGTTGACGGTGGGCGAGGTGCCGGTGGCGGGGCAGGCGAGCCGGATGGCCCCGCCCTCGTCGGGGCCCTGTTTGAGGTGGAGGAAGTACGGCTTGCGGTTGTTGATCTGTGTCTTGGTGAGGTCATCCGGCCGGCGGGCGGTTTTGTCGTCGAGCCGGTGGGTGGCGTTCGCGAGTGCGGGTGGGACGTGGGGGCAGGTGAGGGTGCCGTCGATCATGACGGCGCCGCGGTGGCTGCCCTGGATGCCGCGCTGGTCCTGCTTGTAGTCCAGGGCGAGCCGGTAGCCCAGCTTGCGGGCGGGCAGGGCGAAGGTCTCGGGGCGGGCGTCGGTGTAGAGGCGGTCGACGGCGAGTGTCCCGGCAGGGAGTTGGAGCCTGGTCAGGGGTGTGAGCAGGGTGATCGCGTTAGGGCCGGTGCGGACACCGGGGTAGTCGACGACCAGGCCGAGCGCGATCTGCGCGTCGCGCCCCGAGTGGGGGCGGGAGGCGGCCGCGAGAGCGAGGTGCCCGCTGAGGCCGAAGGTGGGTTCGTTGGAGCCGCCGGAAAAGTGCCAGCCCGCGGTGAGGTCGACGGAGGCCAGGTTGCGTTTGGTGCTGGGCGGCTTGTGCCAGGAGGCCAGGGCGGTGGCGTCGATGCCGACGTCGCCTCGCCAGTGCTTCAGTGCCCCGCAGCGTCGGGCGATCCGGATCGTGTTGGTGATCAGGGCGGTGCAGATCTGCTGCAGCACGGCCCTCTTACGCATGTGTTCGGGATCATTGTCTTCCCAGGCGGCCGCGAAGGTGGCGGCCTCGTCCAGAGGCAGGCGGCGGCGTCGGTCGCAGCGGGCCACATCCAGTGCGGTGGTGACGCGGTCGAAGGCCCGGTAGACGCGGCGGGAGAGGGCCAGCCGGGCCCGGGGGCCGGCGGTTTCGCCGGGCTTGATGCCGAGGCGGCCTTGGGCGGTGGGCGAGAGGCTGAAGGTGAGGATGCGCCAGGCTTCGGCCAGGGTGGCCTTGCCGGTGTAGTGGACGGACAGCAGCAGTCCGGTCAGCACGGTCCGGGGCGCAAGGCCGGCAGGGCCGGGCCGCCCGGACAGTTCGCCGTTGATCAGGTCGAGGGCGCCGGAGCCATCCAGCAGCGCGGCCAGCTGGAAGACCTTCGAGTCCGGGATGCGGGCCGGGGCGTCGGTCACCGGCCGCGGACGGCTGGAGCGGCCGGCCGGATGGTCCGGCGGCGGGGCCCTCACTGCTGGCCTCGCAGCAGGCGGGCCGTCTCGCGGTCGCTGAGCGGGGGCACGAAGTGCTGGTAGCGGGCGAGGGAGGCGGTCGAGGCGAGCCCGGCCGCGGCCGCGATCACTCCGGGGTCGATGCGGCGGCGCATCAGGGAGACGATCCAAGAAGCCCGCAGGCGGCGGGCGTTCAGCTTCGGCAGGGGTGTTGCGGGCCGGTGCTGGTGGGTGAAGGAGGCGATCAGGTTGTCCGGCGGCGGGTCCTTGTGGCCGGGGCGGAACAGGAAGTCGTCCCCGGCCTGTCCCGCGAGCTCGGCGAGGATCTCTTCCCAGCCGGCGTGGGCCACCAGGAGCCGTCCGAGCACCGCGGCGTCGAGTACGCAGGCGCCGGAGCGGGTGCGGCGGATGTCCGTCCCGCGCAGTCGGGCGATTTCTCCCGGTGCGAGTCCCATCCCGTCCGCGAGCGCCATCAGGGCCAGCGCATCCGACCGCGCCCGGGGGCGCAGCTGCCGGGCCCAGGACCGCAAGGCGGCGATCTCTTCGTCCTCATAGGGCGCCGCGGGCGCCGGCGGAGCGGACAACTTCAGCCCCTCCTGCCCGCCATCGTCGAAGACCAGTACCTCTCTCACGCGCCGCAGCCAGGTGCGGTAGGTGCGCAGGGTGCCAGGCTTCAGGCCCGCGCAGCCGGTCAGCACGAACGCGTCGATCGTCTCGTTCTTCAGCCAGGCGGCCGGCTCACGGGCAACCCCCCGCCCCTCTGCCCAGACGGCCAGCCGGGCGACAACGTGCAGCAGGTCCACAACCGAGTAAGGGACACGCTCGACGGTCGCGGTAACCACCGCCTTCACCAGCGGCCCCACCTCAACCCAGCAGGCGGGAGCCTCCCGCGGGGTGTACGCGTCGATGACCGAAGACGTCGCCAGGTCCAGTGCCATGAACCACGAGTAGCGGCAGGACAACCTGCCGCCCAAGTCGCGTACGACATCAACAGACAGGAGCGTGGAAGCATGGTCGGAGGCAGCGCGCGCTCCCGCGCGCCCAGGGAATGCACCCAAGATCCGGAAGCCTGGCCCCACGCGGTCGTCGACGACGTCGCCGCAGCAGTCGTCCAGACCATCGCCCGCCGCCTCGCCGACGCTCTGCGCGAACGCGGTCTGAGCCGCCGCGGTGCCGCTGACCTGCTGGGGGTCAACCGGCAGACCATCGCCGACGTGATCGAGGGCCGCTGCTGGCCCGATGTCGCCACGATCGCCCGCCTGGAGACGGGCCTGAACACCCCGCTGTGGCCCCCGCTTGCGCGCCGGTAGGTGTGCAGACATGCCGCCAAAGCCCTCCCGGCCCGGCCAACAGACTGCAATTCCCGCAGGCCAGAGCCCAGTTACGGCCCGGCGAACCCAACACGGCGCAACAGCACTAACCTGTCGGACGCGCGAGCCTCTTCTTCATGGTCCAGGGCGCTCACGCAACCCCAGGCGCCGCCGGGACGGCCATCCCGACGGCGCCGCCTCACACGTCCCCGCCCGCAGCCTCCACGACCGCACCCGCCGACGCCGGATCCCCGACCCCGGGCGCGATCGCGAACAGCCCCACCTGGTCCTCGGTCAGCCAGCCCTGCTTGACCAGCCGTTTCAGCCTCACCCGCATCCCCTCCACCGGCCGGTGCTCCGTTCCCGCGCCGACCGCCTCGCAGATTTCCCTCGACCGCAGCGGCCGCCCCGCCGACGCCAGCGCGAGCACCACGTCCTCACTCACCCCGGCCAGCACCTCGCCGTCCCCCCGCGTCACCGGCGCCGAGACCACGGCCTGCGGCCTCCTGGCCGCGGCCACCGCCACCGGCGGCAGCCCGGCCGCCGGCTCCCCACCGCCGGCGTCGTCCTCGGCCAGCAGTTCGGCCACCGCCTCCTCGGCAACCGCCCACCGCGACAGCTCCGCTTCCTCGGCGGCGAGCTCCTTCTCCAGCGCGGCGATCCGCGAGCGCAGGTCCTCCACCCTCGCCCGCGACCGTGACGCCCTCGCCCTCAGCCTCTCCAGCAGCGATGCCATCAGCCGCCCCCTTCACCCCAAGGCCGACGCCCGCCAACTCGCAGACAAGGGAGCCAAGTTGGCGGCACTCCCCTCACACTGTAGGAGGTGATCATGGAGTGGGGCAGGCCGGACCCACACATCCCGCGCCCGTGATCACCGGCTCCATACTTCTCGGATGGACACACCAAGGGCTTCCTGGCGCAACACCACGCACGACTGGGCGAGCACCGTCGACCTCGACCACCTTGAACACATCCGCCAAAACCCCGCCGTATTCGCCCCCGGCGGCCTCCGGCACCTGGTTCTCGAAGTCATCGCCTATGCGGCGGACGAGGCCGAGTACAGCAACAGCGGACACTGCCGCATCACGCTCCACTCCGACGGCTCCGTAACCATCGCCGACGACGGACGGGGCACCGACACACGCCTCGACGAACACGGCCAGGCCGTGAAGAAGCCGGTCATGGCGACAAAGGACCTCCGCTTCTTCGACCACCCCGACACGCTCCCACTGCCCGACACCCACCCCCGCCGGGGCATGTCGGTCGTCGCCGCACTCAGCACGTGGCTCGTCCATACCAACCGCCGCCGCAACGGATCCTGGACCCAGCGATACGAACACGGCATCCCCACCACCGACCTGGAACCGATCACCGACGACGGCACGACCGGGACCGCCGTCCATTTCCTCCCCGACGAGCCCCTGCGTACGGCTCACGACTTGACGGCCGACGACCTGGCACGACTCACCGCGGCATGGCCACAGCTCTCCTCCAAAATCGACGACCGGCGCACGGCCTGAGTCATCCCCCACCGCGCGCAACCCCCTGCCGCCGGGCAACGATCTACCCCGCAACGGGCAACGATCTCTGCAACCCTTCCGAACCCCCTGATCAAGCCCACTCAAGAACAGCCCTTCCCCGGTTTCACTAGCTGTTTCTCAACCGATCAGGTGTCTGAGCTGCATGTTTGCGGTTTGTGATCTTCGTGGGCGGGTGTGCAGGGTGGTGGTGTCTTCGTTGCCGAGCCCGGAGGTTCTGCTGTGCCCACGCCCGCCGCTGTCATGACGCGCCGACTGCGCGCCTTCGAAGCCCGTGCCGTCGAGCTCCGGCAGCGGATCACCGCTCTGGAGGAGGAAGCGGCCCAGGTGGACAGGGAGATCGCCCGCTGGCGTATCGGCAGCGAGATCTGGGACGAGGTCGAACAGGAACTGCGCGGTGATGCCGGTGTGGCTGCTGTTTCCTGCAGCCCGTCCGACAACAGGGAGGCGCCGGCCGACGCGGAGGTAGGGAGCCCTGCCGGCGCAGGTGCCGGCGCTGGAACCGGAGCCGGAGGTGAGTCGCGGTATGTGCCGCAACGGCAGGAGGACTCCGATCCCAGCAGGCTGCCCGGCCTCTACTCGAAGATCGTCGAGTTCGTGAGGGAAGCGCAGGAACCGGTGCGGGCTCGGGAGGTGGCCCAGGCATTGTTCGGTGAGGGGGCCGGTCGCAGTCGGCAGGAGGGTGTGCGCTGTCAGCTCAAGCGGCTCGTCCAGCGGGACTGGCTGACCAGCGCCGACGGCCGGGAGTTCACCGCGGCAGGATGACGGGCGCTCACACCCGCCGGGCCCGTCCGGCGGCCGCCTCGTGGTCCGCGGCGGCCAGGCGGCGGGTCATGAGGGTGACCATGGCCCACTTCACGTAGCTCTCGTGGGCGGCGGCGGTGCGCTCGTAATCACGCACCAGGCGACGGCAGTTCACCAGCCAGGCGAACGTGCGCTCGACCACCCAACGTCTCGGGATCACCACGAAGCCGGCTCTGTCGTCGCCGCGGCGGGACACCTCGACCTTCATGCCGAGGGCGTGCAGGGCCCAATCCACCAGGGCGCCCGCATAGCCGCTGTCGGCCCACACCAGACGCACCCGCGTGAACAGGGAACGCACCCGTTCCAGGAGGGCCACACCCGCGTCGCGGTCCTGCAGGTCCGCGGCGGTGACCATCACCACCAGCAGCAGACCCAGACAGTCCACGGCGATGTGACGCTTGGAACCCGACACATTCTTCGCCCCGTCGTACCCGCGCCGCTCCCCGGTCAGGGTGGAGGCGCCGCGCAGGGACTGGGAATCGACGATCGCCGCACTCGGCTCGGGATCGTCCCGCCCTTCCACGATGCGTACCTGCTCCCGCAGCCTCTCGTGCAGCACGTCCAGGAGCTCGTCCGTGTGCCAGCGATGCTGGAATGCGTAGACGGCCGACCAGGGCGGGAAGTCGGGCGGCATCGCCCTCCACTTGATGCCGTTGTCGACGAAGTACCGCACCGCATCGATCATTTCGCGGTGGCAGAAACCCTCCGGGTTGCCCCCGCGGCCACACAGCCAGCCCGGCACAGGCATCACCCGCCGGACGATCTGCCATTCCTCGTCCGTCAGATCGGTCGCGTAGACGCGGGCCCGCAGCGGCCGGTCACCGGCATTGCCGTACAAGTGAGCGAGACAGTCACACTCCGCGGCGAACCGCAGGTCGGGCAACGGACGATCGGACAGGACGACGGTAGCGTTCTGCATGACGGGGCTTTGTTCCTCGCGTGGCTGGCTTAGACAACCGACACGCTATGAACAGGGCCCCGTTCCCATGCCCACTCCCGGACTCCGTCACCTGATCCAGGACACCGTACGGGACGTCATCGAACGCCCGACGGTTGAGAAACAGCTAGTCAGCGGCGACTCCCCGTTCGGTGCCCAGCTCGTCTTCGAAGACGCCCTCGTCCGCGAGATCCCCGAACGCCAGCTGCGCCGCCTTGCCCGCGTCGACATTGCCTCCGCCACCGCCGATGCGGTCGAGCTCTACGCCGACGCCGCCCGGTCGCTGGCCGAGACCGGGCGCTGCCGGGTCATCATCTGCGCTCGCCCTGAAGAACTGCGGGACAGAGAAGACCATCTTCCCTCGGAGGAGGTCTTGACCGACCGCCAGGAGGAACAGGGCGAGCAAGGGGCCGGAGGTGATTTCCACGACCTGCTCAAGGCCGCCGCACTAACGCTGCCGGCCCCCTTGCAACTGATGCGCAAGGAGACTTGGACCGGGATCCCGGCCAAGACCAACGGTCAAACCGTCCGCCCGCTGCAGGACGAGGCAACACGGGCCTGGAACCTGCATACCGCCCTGTACTACAAGGCCGGTGGGACCCCCTGGCGCATGCAGCGCCACAGCTCCGACCTGGCCACCTGCTACGTCGGGGTCAGCTTCTACCGCAGCGCGAGTGGAAACGAGCTGCACACGGCCGTCGCCCAGGTGTTCAACGAACGCGGCGACGGCGTCGTCGTCCGCGGCGGAACCGCGCAGATCTCCAAGACCGACCGCCAGCCCCACCTGACGCTCTCAGACGCCCGGCAGTTGCTGATGGACGCCCTAGCCGAGTACCGCACCACGCACGGCCACCAGCCCGCACGCATCGTCGTTCACAAGACCTCGAACTTCACCGCCAGTGAGGTCGACGGATTCCACGAAGCCGCCGACCTGCGTGAGATCGACCATGTCGACCTGCTGTGGATTCAGCGGCGCGGTGCCCCACACCTGTACCGCACCGGCCAACTCCCCCCGTTGCGCGGCACCAGCGTCCAACTGGACGCTCGTTCCCTGCTCCTGTACACCCGCGGCTCAGTGCCGTACTTCCGGACCTACCCCGGCCTGTACGTCCCCCAGCCACTGCTGATCCGGCCCGCAACACACGGCACGGATCTACTGACCGCCGGCATGGACATCCTCGCCCTGACTAAGATGAACTGGAACAACGCCCAACTCGACGAACGTGACCCCCTCACCTTGCGCACCGCTTACCGAGTCGGTTCGATCCTCAAGCACGTCCCGCCCAATGCCCGCATCGCCACCCGTTACGCCTACTACATGTAGGCAAGGGCGCCCTCAACAGCCCGAGCATCCTCAACAGCGCTTTCGCGGCGCGGCACGCCAGGCCAGGCTTCTGTAGGTCGGTACCGGTCCGGCTTCCACGCTCAACGCGCCCTCCGGGGCGGCGTAAAGACGTATAGGTCGAGGATGTCGGGGCAGGGGCGCTACCCGGGGCCGACATCCTGGACCCAGGCAGCGATGTCCTCGGTGGCGTCGAGGTCGTTGCCGAGGCCGAGCCAAACAGGGCGGGCGCCAGCGGCGTGTGCGGCGGCGGAGGCTGGACGACGATCACGTTGGCTTATTCGCACACGTCGAGGCAGTCCGAGACGCGAACGGGGGCGTTGGCCAGGCACGCGATCTGCCAGTCGTGATCGGCTTCGGGCACGCTGGAGGTTCCCCAGCAGCAGTCCCGGCAGACAACGGTGCGGAAGGGTGCCGGTGCCGCCGGGGCGTGCGCGGAACGTCGTTCTTCAGGTTGCCGTCGGGGCATCGCTCGTCGTGTTCCTCTTGCGGAGTGATCCCTCGCGGGCTGCGGGACGCAGGAAGCGGATCGCGCGGTGGCCGGGGTCGTGGGTGACCTCAGCACGAACCCGGTAGACCTGCTCGATGAGGGCGGGCGTTAGGACCTCGGTCGGGTACCTTTCGCAACAGCCTGGCCGTCGCGCAGGACCAGCAGGTGGTCGCAGTACGTCACGGCGAGGTTGAGGTCGTGCAGGGCGATCACGTTGGTGGCCGACAGGCTCGCAACGAGGTCCAGCAGGTCAAGCTGGTGCTGAATGTCGAAGTGGTTGGTGGGTTCGTCCAGGAGGAGCTCTCGGGGTTGCTGGGCGAGGGCGCCGGCTATCTGGGTGCACTGGCGTTCGCCACCGGACAGGGTGTGCCATAACTGGTCGACCCGGTCGGTGCGCGCGAGGGCCTCAGTGACGGCTTCCGCGTCGCCAGCCGTAGCGGGCGTTCAGGTGCACCGGTGCGGAATGCGTCCGAGGGCGACGACATCCCGGACGGTCAGTTCGGTCTGGGTGTCGGCGTGTTGTTCGACGGTCCGATGCGGCGGGCGGTGGCCCGGCGTCCGACCTCGGCGAGCGGACGTCTGTCCAGGGTCACGACTCCGGCGGTGGGAGCGAGGCTACCGGGTCTCCGTCGAGACCGGGGCGAGGCGGAAGACACACTGGACCGTGTTGAACTCGATCACCTCGGCGACGAAGCGGAACTTGTCGCCAACGGCAACAGTGGCAGGGACCTGCTTGCCGGTCAGGTGCAGATTGCCGGTGTTGACGTCCTCATACTTGAAGTTCGGGCCGTCCGTCGTCTGCGGCCCCTTGTCGCCCGGGCCGAGAAGGAAGTCGTAGCGGGTCCGGTCATCCGCGTGGGCCGCCATGTGCCTGATTGACCCGTCGAAGGCGACCGTTTGCCCCGCGTGCTTGGTGGCGAAGTTCACGTTCGCTCCGCCACACGGATCCGCCTTCAACAACGTCGCGAACTCGGGGCTGTTCTGCGCCGTGATCACCTCAGCGGTGGTCGGGGCGTCTGCGGGCGGCGTAGCGGAAGACTTCTCACTGGCGGCCGGCGAACTGGCTGACGCGCCCTTCTCCTCGTCGCCGTCGCCAAGTGCAACGCCTGTGCCGACGATGGCGGCCAAGACCACGAGGGCGGCGGCCCCCGCCCCGATCAGACGCCAAGGCAGTGGCCTCTTCGGCCGACGAAAGTTGAGGGTGGTGCGAAGTCTGCCTGGGAGCTGTTCCACGAGCTCCCATCCGTCCTTCTGCATCTTCGAGATCACCAAACCGTCGGTGCCCCGAACGGTCTGCACGGCCTTGTACTCGTACTTGATCTCATCGGCCATGCGGCTCTCTGCCCCCTGAAGCGAACTGGTCATACCGACTGGGCGCGAGCATAGATGACTCCGCGGGAGACGAACGTCGCCTTCGGCCCCTGCTCTCCCGCTCGGCCGGGTCGCTCGCTGCCGCGCCTGAGCGGCGCGTCTCGGTTGCGGGTGCGGGGCATAGAGACGACGTCGATGCCTACGCCTATCCGTGGCCGTTCGGCGCTGTCGGCCGCAGGGTGCTCCCCACGATGAGCCGCCCGACTCGAAGTCGCGATCGTGAGCGTGATCGTGTCCATGTTCCGCTCGCAACCGGCTTCGCCCCTGTCCAAGCAGGACAGGGGCGAAGGTACCGTTTATGCGGCGATCGTGAGCGAGGTTTCCATCCGTTCCCAAGCCCCGAGGACGGCCTTGTGCGCATCCGGCTGCAGGTGGGCGTAGCGCTGGGTCGTCTGGAAGCTCTCATGGCCAAGGAGGTGTTGGACCTCGTAGAGGGAGACCCCTTTCTGGACCAGCCATGAGGCGCAGGTGTGGCGCATGGAGTGGGGCGGGTAGTGCGGGACGAGTTGCTGCTCGCCGTCGTCATCGAAGTAGCGGGCTCCCTCGATGGCTGGCCACCAGGTCTGTCGGCGCCAGTTACCGTCGTCGAGAAGCCGTCCGGACCGGCCCTTGGTGACGGTGGTGAACACCACGGAGTCCCGGTCGAGCCGGTATATGTGACGTTCAAGTGCTTCAAGGACATGGGCCGGGAGTGGGACCTCCCGGCGGCTCCTGGAGCTCTTGGGATACTCCTTGATGCCCCGCTTGGTGTTGACCTCGACCACGAAGAGGCGCGAGCGACGCTGGTCGATGCGGTGACGGTGAAGGCCGGAAAGTTCGCCCCATCGCAGTCCTGTATAGACGCCCAGTAGGCACATCGTCTTCCAGGGGGCGGCAAGCTCGTCGAGGATGCTCTGCGCCTGGTCGGTCGTAAACCACTGCGGCGGCTTGACGGCGATCTGAGGCAGGTCGATGCGGCGGCACGGGCTCAACGCGATCACATCGTCATCCACGGCCGCGCGCATGATGGACGAGGTCAGGTTGTACGCCCGCTTGATTGCGGCGGCGCCCACGCCCTTCTCCACCAGGGAGCGGATCCAGCTCTGGACGTCCATGCGAGTAACGGCCCGCATCTCCCAGTCCGCCCAGTGGGGCATGACGTGGTTTTTGATGGTGGAGGCGTCGCCGCGCAGGGTGCGGGGCTCAACGATGCGGGCATCCCACCAGCGATCGTGCCACTCACGGAAGGTGATTTCGCCGGCGCGTGGGTCGCGCATGCCTCCGCGAGCGGACTGTGTCTCCATCTCGGTGCCCCAGGCGCGGGCTTGCGCCTTGAGGGGGAACGACTCGCTGTACCGGCCTCCTGCCCGGTTGCGTACGGTTACTTGCCAGTTGCCGGACTTCAACTTGCGGAGGTACAGGTTCTACTCCTTGCTCGACTACGGGGCTGCCGTGATCGGGATCAGCGGCGTGTCGTCGGCATGACAACGGCGCGACGGCTGAGGAACTCGTCCAAGCTGGCCGCTGGGACCCGCACACGGGAGCGGCCTGGCCCGGTGCGGAGGTCGACGACAGGCAGGTCGCCGGCTGCGATGAAGCGATAGACGGTCCGACGGTCGACGTCCAGGGCAGCGGCGACGGTGGGTATGGACAGCAGGCGTGCGGGCATAGCGGGGGCCTCGAAGTACTGGGGGAAGGGCTGGGCATCCGGCGAGACGGCTATCAGAACGTCGGCCGGTGTAAGGCGCGGTCAGTCAACCCTGTCAGGGCAAGCAGAGCTCGAACCTGCTCCTCGGAATACAGCCACTCTTCTTCCATGACTTCGACCGACATACTTTTGAACTCCTTGCGGGAACGACGGAACACGCCCGGCAGATCAGCGGGTAGTTCAATGGTCTGGAGAAACGCCGGTTTGGCTAACCGGCGATCGTCGGCTATGTTGCGCCCGGCTCGATGCCCTCGCCCCCCCTGACGCACACGCGTGAAAGCGGCGCGTAGTCGCGCTACTGCGGACTGTTCTAGGTTTGCTTGCTTCGACGCGTCATTCCAGTCAAATGCGCCCTCAATGTGTCTGCCGTCGGCGAATCAGCACAATCAAGCACCGCGTTGGGATACTGCCAGCTTCACCAGCGCCGGGCAGTGAGGAGCTGTCTGCCGTGGGCGAATGTCACTTCCGGCTCGGCTGGAAACCCTCCCGGGTGTTCTTCGAGCACGCGGAGGCCGCCCTCGCTTTCGGCCGAGCCAGACGGATGTCCGTGCACGACATCACCAGCTATGACTGTCTGCCAGGCCGCCCACGAAGCCCGCTTCGGTTACAAGAACAAGCACTTCCCGTGCTGGACACGGGGCGTCAAGCCGGGCTCGGCGTACTACGAAGACCCCGGTTCAATTCCGTTAACCGCCTGCCGCGCAGCGCTCCCGACGGGGACTGCGCCTCGACCGGGTCCGCCAGACGATCGTGATCCCCCGGCAAATCCTTCTGCCTGAACAGACCGTCCGAAAAGCCAGAATGTGCGAAACCGAAGCGGCTGCGCTCTACTTGGCCCCCGGAATACTCGGTGTTCCCGGCGGCGCGACATCACTGCTCGCGAGCTCCTCAACGCCGCAGCGAGTTTCCCCTGTGTGGACGCGTGTGCCGGTCACAGCGATGAGGAAGCGTGCTGCTTGCCTCACCAATGGCTGGCCGGTCACGAAGGAAGGACCGTGGCTCGACTGGCGCGACAACACGGTCCGCAGGGAACCACCCCGGTCAGATGAGACCTATAGAGCCTCGTCCTGGTCGATGAGGCGGAGCAGGGTCGTGGTGGAGGTGAGGTCGGCCAGAACGTGTTGTGCACCTGCAGCGCGTAGTTGCTGCTCGGGGGTGGTGCCCGAAGCCACCGCGATCACCCTGGCGCCCCCCTCCAGGCCGGTGCGCACGTCTTCCAGGGAGTCACCCACGATCACTGTGTTGTCGCGATTAAACGGGCCTCCATGCTTCGCGGCTGCCCGCTTTTGTGCGATGCGTACGAGAGCCGGGCGGTGAGGGTCGTCGGACGCGTAGCCGCCGATGGTGGTGTCGAGGTAGCCGATGAGGCCCAGCGCGGACAGCTTGGTCTCGGCGCTACCCCGTAGGTTTCCGGTGACGACGGTCGGGATCAGGTGCTCTGCCTGCTGGACCGCGGCGAGCGCGTCCATGGCGCCCGGCATGATGACCCCGTCGTTGAACAGCAGCTCCCGGTGGCCGGCGAGGCGTTCGGGAAGTTCGTCGACGATGCGGGCTGCGAACGTCTCCACGTCCTGTTCGGGTACCTGGTTGACGCGCAGGAGTTCACGGACGGCCAGGGGCATGGTGACTCCGGTTCCCCGGGCCGGCAGGGCTGCCGGGGGACGGCCGACGACGCTGGTGAAGGTCTCCTTGTAGACGCGCCGGTCGATGTCACCCGTGTAGAGGAGGGTGCGGTCGATATCCCACAGGACCAGGATCATGCGCTTCATGCGGCGCGTTCTTCCATGACGGCCTGACCGCGTTCCAAGAGCTCCTGGGCGGGAGCCGCCGAGGAGTAGCGGCGGGCTTCGGCGAGCATCGTGTCCAGGTTGTCGTCCAAGCGTGCGGAGCGGACTCCGGAGACGAGAGCGAGGACTTCGTGTCCGGTGGCAGATCCGGCGTCGACGTCGCCAGCGCGCATCTGGGCGGTGGCGGCGCGGGAGAGGAACTGGGCACGGGTGCGGATCTCGTCCGGGCTGAAGGCATTGCGGGCGTCGGCGAACGCCTGGGCGGCCTGGTCGGAGCGGCCGAGGTCGAGCAAGCAGCTGCCGGTCTGGCCCATGATCTCGCCGGGGTTGATCCAGTAGAGCCAGTGAGGGTCGTCCTCTCCGCGTC
The DNA here is from genome assembly GCF_003122365.1 of Streptomyces spongiicola. Classification (NCBI taxonomy): domain Bacteria; kingdom Bacillati; phylum Actinomycetota; class Actinomycetes; order Kitasatosporales; family Streptomycetaceae; genus Streptomyces; species Streptomyces spongiicola. The sequence continues at coordinate 5,787,946 of NZ_CP029254.1, read as the reverse complement.
CGCGGGCGCACAGTGCCTGTGCTTCTTCCAGGGCAGTGCGAGCCTGGCGGTCCTCGCGTAGACGGGCGTGCCCGCGGGCCTGACGGGTGAGGAGCATCGCGTGCAGGGCGGGCGCGTCCTGGTCGGCAATCACCTGGCGGGCGGTGCGCGCGGCGGTGACCGCGTCGCGGGGGTCGCCGGCGGAGTAGCCGTGGATGGCGATGAAGGACAGCGCCCCAGCCCGGAGCCTGCTGTCGCCGCTGGCATGAGCGGCGCGGAGGGCTCCCACCAGGAGGTTGTGGGCGACGGTGTGGGCGCCGCTGTCGAAGTGGTACCAGCCGGTCTGGATGGCGGTGTCCGCAGTCACCGCTGCGAGGCGCTTCCCGGTCGCCTCGCTGAAGTCCCCTTCTTTCAGGAACCGGAGGAGGACCTTGAGGTGCGCTGTGGCGGCTCGGGCAAGGTTACCGCTGCCATGGCTGGCGTCGGCTTGGCGCAGAGCGTCGGTGGTGGATTGCAGGCTGGTGAGGAGCTGGTCGGAGACGCTGATTCCGTTTCGGGCGGTGGAGGCGACGGCCTCGGGAGGGGCGACGGCTGCTTGCAGGATGTACTGCGTGAGGCCGGCCCCGCCCAGGGCAATCACGCTGCGACGGTTCAATCCGGTCATGGCTCCTCCGACTGCTGCTTCCAGTGACGTCACCATACGAGCCGCCGTCCATGGCAGAGCCGGGTCGATGACCTCGACAAGTCGCTGCGATTCGGCCTGCGCGAAAGGGGCGAGGAGGAGCGGGCGAAGGTCGGCGGGAAGCCCCAGTCCGGTCAGGAGGTCGATGATCGTCTCGCGGCCGTTGACCTGTTTGAGGCCGCGCTCCAGGTCCGAGATGAAGCCCTGAGTGAGTCCGGTCAGCTCCCGTACGGCCTTCTGCGAAAGCCCGGAGCGGCGGCGGACCAGACGTACAACCGTTCCGAAATCCCAGGCAGCAAGGGCCCTGTGCACTTCCTCGTCGCGCCAGGCCCGGTCCGGGATCGTCGGTGTCGCATCGGTCCGGGCGCAGGTGGAACAGCGGGTATCCGGGTTGTACCGGCTGATCGGCAGTCCGCACCGCACGCACGTGCGCCCTGGTCCCCCTGGCATGGTCACCTCGGCTCTCCTTCTCGCGATCCAGCTCGCCCCAGCCGTGAGAACCAGGCTAGGTGGAGATCGATATCGCTGCAGCGATATCGCCACAGCGATGCCCTCGAAGCCGACGCGGCTCCAGACTCATGGCACTGCACCGGCCGCTCAGCGTCCAACTGCGCTGGTGGCAGGCCGTTTTGAAGCGCCGACTCAGAGAGGAGATGCCCGGTGGGAACAGGACACCTGGCTGTGTCCCCGTCGCATGGCACCTGCCCTCGGCTATGCGGCGATCTCCGTGCGGAGCTGGGCCAGGGCACGGGTGGCGGCGTCATGGATATCGGGGAGCCTGCCAACAGTGGTGCGCTGGACGCGCTGGAGCTGGTGCGGAAGGCGCTGGGCCTGTGCTTCCCGTACAGCCGCGGCCAGGAGCTGGGTAGCACCGTGGCTGTCGCCGGCGAGAAGGCGGACGCGGCCCGTGGTGATGAGTTCGATGACACGCCACCGAGGTGCGACCGCGATGGTCGGGGCGGGCGGAGCCGCCTCGGTATGCCGTATCGCATCGCGGATGCGGCCGGTGGAGATAAGGCCCCGAAGATGGATTTCGTAGAGAGCACTGGGGTTGACGAGGCTGGTGTGCTCGACCGTGTCAAGGAGCTGGTGGGCCTCACGGGCGGCTTGGTCGAACAGCACCGCGTTGCCGAGGGCACCGGCAGCACGGGCCAAGAGCGGCAGCACCGCGGCTCGCTGCTCGGTGCCGGGTGCGGTGACCGCGGCCTGGTTGAGCCGGTCGACGGCCGCACCGAGCAGGCCGGCCTTGCGCAGCTCGTTGCCGTGCATGCGCAGAGCGGTGGTAGTCAAAGCCCGGTCATCGAAGGCGCGCACCACGTCCCGGCTCTTGGCGGTCCAGTGCGCGGCGGTGGCCAGCCGTTCCTCGGGCAGCACGTTTCCCAGAGCCGTCCCGAGACTCAGCCGGGCGTGCGCAAGGAGCCGAAGGACATCTCGTTCGGTGCTCCCGTCCCGGGCGCGGGCTTCCAAGCGAGCCACAAGCGGCCACAGTTCGGCGACGGTCTCGGCCGCTCGCCCGCACTGGCGGGCGACTTCGGCGAGCCGCACGGTGGAGGTGCCGAACTGGATCATCGCCCGGTGGTCGGTGTCGGCCGGATCGGTGACGCCCAGGACATGCGCGGGCAAAGCGAGTCGCTCGGCGACGTGACGCAAGCTCCCGACATCGCTCAGATGCCGTTTGCCCAGTTCCAGGGCCGAGATGTAGGTCTTGTCATAGCCCAGGAGCTCACCGGTCTCCAACTGGCTGGTGCCGTGGACGTGCCGGTAGTACTTCAGGATCGAAGCAAGGTCGCGCGTAGCGAGGACGGCCTGAGCCTCCGGCGTCGCCCAGCGCCAGGAGACCAGCCGCGCCGACCCGCGCGTGGCCGGCCCGGAAACAGAAGTGAAGGCGTCCATGCCGGGTCACCTTCCGGGGTGGTCGTACCAGGCCGCGATCGACTGCTTGTAGCCCTCGGGCATGGTCAGGCCATCGACCTCGTGCCGGTCGAAGAGCCCGATCTCCTTGTGCTCGTGGCTCAGGACCGGCACACGGTCTGGAGACAGGACCGTGCAGCCGTAGGTGACGATCAGGACCCGACGGTCGGGGATCGGCTCGTAAATCCAGGTCCCGCCGCCGAGCAGAGGCCCGGCCTTCACCATCCAGCCGCTCTCCTCCGCCACCTCGCGCTCCAGCGCCGCACCGGGACTCACGTCGGCCGGCGCCGACCCATTACCTGCGGGACCGATCTCCAGCCGGCCGCCCGGCAGTTCCCACTCGCCGCGCTCGTTGTGCAGCAGCAACACGCGTTCGCGGGCATCGAGAGCAACACCCTTGACGGACACCGGCCACAACGACGGCTTGTACATGGGCTGTCCCTGAGTCGTGAGGGCGGGCTTGTCCTCCGGAACGTAGCACCCGTCCGCAAGACGAAGTCGGGCTTGCCGCCTTTGTCCGGGTCGACAGTTTGTCGCTTTACGCCGCCCGCTATTCGTCCGGACGCTGGACGTCCAGCCCGATTTCAGAGGAGCACGTCGATGACGACCCGTTCGCTCACCCTGTTCGAGGCACACGTCACGCCCCTCATCGGCGGTTTCGGCCGAACCTCCGCCGTGATGGAACTCCTGCGGGCGCGGGGTGTCGCCACCGTCGAGGGACTGGACACCCGGGCCAAGGTTCTCGCCTTCGCCCAGCGGGTGATGACGCTGGTACCGCACCCCGACAGCGACCCGGATGCGCTGACCACTATCCGTGACAGAGGCGCCGCCTCCCGACGCCCCGGGCTGGCGGGGCTGGGCACCGGGGAACTCCTCGCGCATACCGAGCGCTCCAGTCTTCCCCGTCCGCCCCGTCTGATGCTCCTGGTCTGCCAGCAGCCCGCCGCGTTCGGTGGAGACGTGCTCCTGACCGACGGCCGCGCCCTGCACGCCCTCCTCATGGAACGCGCGCCCCGGGCTTTGGAAGTGATGGCCGCGCCCGGTACCGCCTTCTACGGCGACGGCGGCGGACACCCCTCTCGGATCTTCACCCGCCACCGAGGCGAGCGGGTCTCCATCCGCTTGCGCCAGGACGCCCTCGCCGCGTTCAGCCCCTCCTCACCCCCCACCTGCCCCACCTCCGCACGGCGATCGAAGCGCTCCAGCAGCGCGTCACTCTCGACGCCTGCCAGGGCTATCTGATCGACAACAGCCGCTGGCTCCACGCCCGCACCGGCTTCTCCGACGACCGTGTGTGTCTGCGGGCCCTGGGCGACCCCCGCACCCCGATACCCCCAGGCTTCCCGTCTCAGATCCACTGGCCCGCGCCGTGACTAACGGGCCCGTCGGCGCCTAACGGCCGAACGCTGCCGTGGAGCGACCCGCACGACACGGTCTCGCCGCAGGTGCAGTCCCCGGCCGCCCCTGCTCAGTCCAAAACCGCCCGGAGGAGCGCGACGTGACTTTCGACGTCGACCAGCTCACCCGGTGCCGGTCGAGAAACGCCTTCACGCACAGATGGTGACCGGATTTGTGCCTTGTCGGGACCGCTTAGGGGAGCTGATGAACGTGCATTTCTCCGGCGCCGCTCTTCAGCGGCCGGACGAAGTTCTTGACGTGGCGGTTCACAACCTCGTGGGTCCCCATCCCAGTGCCCCCGTCGAAACCGTGCCGATCGCGGATCGGAGGCGTGCCTTCGAGATTGTGGCGGTGTACCCGGCGGAGGTGGCAGCAGTCTCGCGGGGCCGGCGCGAACTTCACGAATTGATGCTGGTAACGGGACTGGCGGCCATCGCGGACGCAGTTGCTCTGGGAGCCCATGAGCTGATGGCGAATGCAGTGACCCGCGGGTGCCGTCACCAGGCGGTGAAGGCATTCACGCTGAAGGTCACCCACTCCAGCGGACGTCTCCGGACCGAAGTGCAGGACCCCTCCGGCAGACAGCCTTTCCAGAGCCTACCGAGCGACCAGTGTGAGGGAGGCCGGGGCCTGCTCCTGGTCGACGCGTTGGCCGCGAACTGGGGAGTCCGACCTGGCCCGGGCGGGGGCAAGACGGTCTGGATGGAGCTGGACGTCCCCGGTGAAGGGACTACGTCGTGAACCTCCTCAGCCGCGGCGCTCGCACAGCCGCCTGGTCCGTTCTGCCGGTACCGGCCGGAGGCTTTGACCGAATTCCCGTTCGGGGAGCGGAGTATCAGCGAGGACGGCCGACTACTTGGTGCGCCCCTCTCATCTCTGCGAGCGGGGCCCTCATGAGCGCTGCCGCGAGCGACAGATCACTACGGCAGGTCGGCTTACGGACGCTCCGAGACATCCAGCCAGTACGTGGCAAGCATTTCGGCCGGCCAGGCTGGCTGATGAACCGGTCCTCGGGGCCCCATCTGGGTGAAGTACGGCGCTATGTCGAGGACGGGAGTGCCGTCCACAGCGTCCAGGTCGGTGACGACGAGGTCCCGGCCGTCTGTCTTGAGCAGTCGCGGATAGCTGATCGCCAGTTGGTTGGGGCGTCGGTGGTTGCGGTGGACGAAGGTTCCGGTTGCCGGCCAGATCGGGTTTCCCCTTGGGCTGCGGGCGTGGAGCTGCACGTCTTCGGGCCGCGCCAGGTGGAAGTGCCAGGTCACTGTGAGGTGGGAGAACTCCTCGATGCCCTGCAGCGTTTCGAGCGGGAAGGCGTCGTCCAGCCGGATGATCGATTCCACCCCGCCCTGGTAGTCGTCTTGGACGCGGGTGTGGCCCCCAATGACCGTTGCGATCGGTTCGACCTCGTACGTCGCCATCGGCGCTCGTTCCTCTCCCATGAAGTCGCGTGTGCAGCAACCGCCGGCCGCACCTGCGAACCTGCCCTGTGGTCAGCCTATGGCGCGCAGCATTTCCCGTGCCCGGCGGTCCAATTCAACAACGTGGCGGCCTCCGCGTTGCCTCACGGGCGACAGGTCGCTCTGCATGCGGACGATGACGTCGCGGGCGCGGCCGGACTGGACGCCGACCATGGCATCGAGGGCTTGTCCCCAGGTGCCGCATGCCTCGTCGAGACGTCCTTGCTGGACCTGGACGGCGCCCAGGTAGCCGAGTGTCACGCTGTGGGTGCGGGCGTACTGCTGCCGGCGGCGGGTGCGGACGCTGCGCTGGAAATGGATCTCCGCCTCGACGGGGTTGCCCAGGTCGCGCAGGGCGCAGGCAGTTTCGTGGGCGAGAGAGGCTTCCTGGAAGAAGCCGACGCGGTCGGGGGCGTCCTCGTTGTCGGCGCGGGCGAGGTCCCGCTCTGCTCGGCTGATGGCCGCGAGGGTGCCGGGCCTGTCGCCGTCGGCGGCCAGGGCGCGGGCGTGGACGATGGAGAGCAGGGCCTTCTCGCGCGAGCTGGCCTGGCCGTAGTGAGTGCGGGCCATGGAGGCATCGGCCAGGTCGAGGGCCCTGCGTGGGTGTCCGAGGTCGACTGCCTGGTGGGCGAGGGCGCGCAGGATGTGGCCGCCCAGTGGTCCGTCTCCGGCTTCGGCCGCTATGCGGGCGGCGAGGGTGAGGTAGCGCTGGGCGGTGCGGTGCTCCGAGGCGTCGAACGCCATCCAGCCGGCGATGTAGGTCATCTCTGCCACGGCCGAGTACGTGTCCCGTCGGTGCCGTTCCGTTCGAAACCTGCTGCCCAGCAGGGGCACCGCTTCGTCGCGAAGGTGGCCGGCCAGAGCCGAGCGCCCAGAGGCTCCACCACGCTGCTGGTCCCGTGCGGAGTAGAAGGCTGTCAGGTTGCGGACGTCATCGATGTCGGCCTGGGTCACCAACCGTGGGGAGACTGCTGGGCGCGATGCTGCAGCGGCTGGGGCGGTTGTCCACCACGAACTCGCGGGCAGAGTGAGGCCGGCGGCCGAGTACGCGGCGGTCGCCAGCAGCTTGCGTCGGTGCATGTCCAGGTCGTCGCTTCCCAGCTCGGCCAGCACGGTCAGAGGGTCGACGCTCCAGTCGGAACTGCTGTCGGGCGAGCCTGTCGGCCCGTCTTCCAGCCCGAGGTCAGCGAGGGTGAGGGGGCGACTGAGCCTGCGGGACAGCGTCTCACGCAGGATATGAGGCGCTCGTCCGCTGGGCTTGGTGCCCTGGACCCACATGGCGATGTGCGAGCGCGAGATGGCCTCCAATTCGCGAGCACCGCTCTCCGCGGCGACACGAGCCACCGCGGCGGCTGCTTGGGGCTGGGACCAGCCCGCTTCGCGCAGGAGTGCGGCGAGGGCGACGTTTCGCTCACGGGCCATGGGCTGCCCCTCGGGTCCGAAATGATCTTTGACGCCTTTGACGGCCTTGCGGGCCGCACAGGCATACCCCCCAGCGGGGATTCGCGGTTCGCTCAACGTAGCGGCCGGATCACTCACCATGCACGCCGACCGACTGTGGTGCACGGCGTCTCTCACTCAATTTGGCTTGATTCACATAGGAGTTGTGTCATGCGTCTCTCGCTGGCCCCTCGCCGGGCGTTCTGCCAGCGCAGTGGTCAGGGCCGGAGTCTCGGTGATCCGGGTGCCGGGCGTGACCAAGCGGTGTCCGCGACGGAGACGGTGACGCTCGTGCTGGGCGAGGACTCCCCGGTGCCCGAGACCGCCGCCGATGTGGAGGACCTCGTCCTGCGGCTGCGAGGGCACGTCAACCAGCTCGGAACCCTGATGCCTTCGCAGGAGCCGGCCTTGCTCCGTGCGCAGCAACTCTGCTCGGTCGGGCTCCCGGAGGGCTATCTGCCCAGCCGGGTGCACCTCGTCAGACTCGCCGAGGCCACGCAGGAACTCATCGCGAAGATCCGGCTGGACGACTTCGGAGCGAGTCGACCGGCACGGAGGTTGGCTCGATGGACGCCGCAGATCAACGTGCTGCGCGGTGCGGTCTTCGCCGTCGCCCTCACCTGCCTGGTGTGGGCCGCTTCGGTGCCCCGGACATGACCCTCACCGGAGCGCTCCTCATCGGACTGATCCTCGTCGCAATGGCGTGGCTGGTGTGCCGAGGCACTCGTGCGACTGGCCTCGATCCCGCAGACAGGGCCTCTACACCACCTCCGAGCGAGCCTGCGTCCCCGCGCTGACCGCTGACTCCTTGACTCCCGGCCTGTCCCCGGCCGCTTCGGCGGCCCCGATAACACCCCCAGACCAGCGGGGCCTAACGGAGATCCACACGATGAAACGCCTTCCGCGTATCGAGCAGTACGGCCTGATCGGCGACACGCAGACCAGCGCCCACGTCTGCGACGACGGCACGATCGACTGGCTTTGCCTGCCCCGCTTCGACTCACCGGCCGTGTTTGCCGGTCTGCTCGGCACACAGAAGCACGGCACCTGGCAGATCGCTCCGGCTTCGTCCGCAGGCGGGTCCGGCTCCGGAAGAGTGGCTGAACGCCGGTACCGAGGTGACTCGCTCGTTCTCGAATCGCTGTGGCGCACCCCGACTGGTTCGGTCCGGGTCCTGGATTTCATGCCGCCGCGCGACGGGGCCCCACAGGTGATCCGGATCGCTGAGGGCCTGACTGGCGAAGTGGAGATGGTCTCGGCCATGCGTCCTCGGCCGGGGTACGGCAGCGTCAGCCCGTGGAACCACGAGGTCGGTGGGCGCATGGTCGCGGAGGCCGGCGCGGACGCTCTGTGGCTCGACACCTGCGTCCCGCAGTTGGAGAAGGACGGTGTGGTCGTCAGCGCCTTCGCCATCAGCGCCGGGCAGAGCGTGGCGTTTGTGCTCAGCTGGTGCCCGTCCCACGCCCCCGCACCGGACGTTCCTGACCCGGAGGCCGCGCTCGCCGAGACGCTCGCCTTCTGGCAGGACTGGGTGCAGGAGAGCACCTACGACGGGCCCTACCGCGAGGCCGTGGTCCGGTCCTCGATCACGCTGAAGGCCATGACCTACGGGCCGAGCGGCGGGATCGTCGCGGCTCCGACCACGTCGCTTCCCGAGGAGATCGGCGGCGACCGGAACTGGGACTACCGCTTCACCTGGCTGCGCGACGCCGCCACGACGCTTGCCGCGCTGCTGGGGACCGGATACCGGCAGGAGGCACAGGCATGGCGGCGGTGGCTGCTGCGCGCTGTGGCCGGGGACCCGGAGAACCTGCAGATCATGTACGGGATCACCGGGGAGCGTGACCTGCGGGAGCGGGAGCTTCCCTGGCTTCCCGGGTACGAGGGATCGGCTCCGGTACGGGTCGGGAACGGGGCGGCGAACCAGCTGCAGCTCGACGTGTACGGCGAGGTCATCGACACCCTGTACCTCGCGCACCAGAGCGGAGTCGCCCACTGCGCCGACACCGCGGTCCTGCACCAGCGGCTCATCGAGCACCTGGTCCAGCGCTGGCGGGAGCCCGACGAGGGCATCTGGGAGATCCGCGGGGCCCGCCGGCACTTCGTCCATTCCAAGGTGATGGCATGGGTGGCGGTCGACCGCACTATCCGCCTGGCCGAGGCCGGCGCGCTCGACATGGACGTGGCCCCGCTGGTCGAGCTGCGGGCGGCGATCCACCGGGAGGTCTGTGACAAGGGCTTCGACCCGGTGCGCAACACCTTCACGCAGTCCTACGGCTCGCAGGAGCTGGACGCTGCCACGCTACTCATCCCCCGCACCGGCTTTCTGCCGCCCGACGACCCGCGCGTCATCGGCACCGTGGATGCGGTCCGTCGTGAACTCTCCACGGAGGACGGGCTCGTGTACCGGTACCCGACCTGCGGTGAGGACGTCGGGGTGGACGGCTTGACCGGCGACGAGGGCGCCTTCTTCCTGTGCAACTTCTGGCTCGTCGACGGCCTCGCCCTGACCGGCCGCCCCGACGAGGCCCGTGCCTTGTTCGAACGCCTCCTGGCTCTGCGCAACGACCTCGGGCTCCTGGCGGAGGAGTACGACCCCGTCCAGCAGCGCCAGCTCGGCAACTTCCCGCAGGCGTTCAGCCACATGGGCCTGATCCAAAGCGCCCTGCTCCTTCAGCAGAGGGCGGCGCAGTCCTCCCCCCGCCACGCCGCGCTCGCGGTCCCCGCCCCCCGCTCAACCTCCCGCAGCACGCGCCAGTCCACCGCCGACCTGACGCCGCAGCACGCATAGCCACCCCACCCCTGACGAGGATTCCCATGCCTGACAGCGCCTTCCCGGCACGGCCGGCCGCGACCGGCCACCGCAGACGGCGGCCTCCGGTCGACGCGACCACGCTGTACCTCGCCCGTCGCGCCGTGGCACTGCCCCTGGCACTCCTTGCCGCGCTGCTGCTCGCCGCCTTCGCTCTCCGGTCGGGGTCCGTCGTAGGCCCCGGCTGGGTCCTGGCCGGCCTGGTCTGCGGACTGGCGGCGGTCGTCGCGGTGGCGGCACACGGAACGCGCACCGTGGCCAGTGCCGTGCGGTCGGCAGTGGAGGAGTCCCAGTCAGCAGCGCTGACAGCGGTCACAGGGGCAGCGGCAGCCGTTGAGAAGTCGATGCAGTGGTCGGCGGACGAGCTGTGCCGCGGAAAACGTCCAGCGTTGCCTGACCCGCACACCGCGCAGTCGCCCACTGCGAACGCCGGGATCGACAACGCGCTGAGTGCCCTCCAGGCGCAGGCCATCATGTCGCTGATCCGCGTGCACGACGAGTCCCAGTCCGTGGTCCTCCTGGAAGTGCTTCGCCGCCTGGCCATGCGCGAGCACGCCCTGGTCAGCAAGGCACTCCAGGCACTGAGCCAGCTGGAGATGCTGACCGACGACCCGGAGCTGCTGGCCAAGATTTTCGAGATCGATCACCTCGTGACGCGGATGCGCCGTCAGGTCGAGAGCACGGCGGTGCTGGGCGGGCAGTCCCTGCGCAGCGTGCGCCGGCCCGTTCCCGTCACGACGGCCCTGCGTGGCGCTGTCTCCGAGGTTGTGCAGTATCCGCGGGTGGCCGTCGCGGCCGGATCCGTGGGCGCCGAGCTGGGGTTGCCCGGCCATGTGGGGCCGGACATGACGCACCTGCTGGCCGAGCTGATCGAGAACGCCTGCGAGTGCTCGGATCCAGCGACGCGGGTGATGGTGCGCGCGCAGCGGGTGCCACACGGGCTGGCCATCGAGGTCGAGGACCGCGCCATTCCCATGCACCCGCAGACGCGGGCACAGATGAACGACCTACTCAAAGCCCCGGACGAGGTCGACGTCAGCGGCCAGGTCCGGGCTGGACAGCTCGGCCTGCTGGTCGCCGCGAAGATCGCCCAGTCACACGGGTTGTCCGTCCTCCTGCAGGAGAACGCGACGGGAGGCACCACCGCCCTGGTCGTCATACCGGCACGGCTCCTGGTAGCCATTCCATCGATCGAGGACGCGGGTGCGCCGCAGCCCGAGGAAGCTCGCATGTCCGGGCAGCAGCCGCATCAGGTGGCCGCGGCTCCTGCCGCCCCAGGGGTGGGGCAGGTCGCACGCCCCGGCGCCGCTGGGGCATCGACCTCGGCGGGTCATTCGGCCGACGCGCCCGCTCTTCCCACGCGCACGCGTCGGTCGGAACCTTTCCGTCCGCCACAGGAGCGGGAGCAAGCCCCCGTGTCCGCGGCGACGCCCGGGCTGGCAGCCGCCTTCCGCAGCGGCCTCCAGGCCGGCGGCACCGCCAGTCCCCCTCCAGCCTCGACAGAAGACCCCACCCCCTGACCCGCTTCTTCCGCGTTCCCGGCGGCCCAGTACACCCACTGGCCCTTCCCCCTTCTGGAGCGATCCCCATGAGCACCCACCCCGCGATGAACAACGTGACCGACGGCACGCCCGCATCCGCGACGACAAGCGGACAGCGGGACAGCATGGCCTGGCTGCTGCGTCAGTTCGCCTCCGAGACGCCGGGCGTCACGCACGCCGTCCTGCTCTCGCGCGACGGACTGCGGCTGCTGGACAGCGACGTCGACAAGGACTGGGCGGACGAACTGTCGGCCGCCTTCAGCGGGGTCGCCTCCCTCGCGGCGAACATCACCGGCCCCAGCCACAAGAAGAGGCCGGCCCGGCAGGTCATCATCGAGCGAGACGACTGCCTGTTCTTCGTCCAGAGCGCCGGGCGCAGCGCGGCCTTCGACACCCACCCCGGTGCCGAACGCGGTGAGGTGGACACGATCCTCACTGTCATCGCCACCAGGGACGCCGATGTGGGCACCGTCGGCTTCGAGATGGGGCGCCTGGTCCAGAAGTTCGCCCCGTACATGCTGATCCCCGTCCGCGTTGGCACGGGCGGAGAGGTCCGGTGACCACGTACGGCCGCGCGGCCGAGGAGTCGGCGTTCGTGCGGACCTACGCCGTGACGCGCGGGCGTACCAAGCCGCGGCACCTGCTCGCTCTGGAAACCGTCCTGGAGGCCGGGCAGGGACGGCCGGGCCCGGCACAGGCCGAGGAGTGCGGGGAGATTCTCGCCCTGTGCCGGGAGCGCCGGCGGTCGGTGGTCGAGCTGGCGGGTCGCCTCGGCCGGCCCGTGACCGCCGTCAAAGTGCTCGTCTCCGACCTCCTGGACGCCGGCGCCCTCGTCGTCCCCCTGACCCAGTCCTATGCCGATACCGGCGCAGGGTCCGGTCCGTCTGTCCAACTGCTGGCAGCGGTTTCCGCCAGCTTGAAGAGGAAGTGGCCTGATGCCGTCGCCTATCCCCAGGCCGGATGACCCGTCCACGGTTTCGCCGCACTCGCAGGCCGGTGCGCCGACTGTGCTGAAGATCGTGATTGCCGGCGGTTTCGGCGCGGGCAAGACCACCGCAGTGGGCGCCGTCAGCGAGATCACGCCGCTGAGTACGGAGGAGTACCTGACCGAGGCGAGCGCGGACGTCGACAGCCTGGCTGGCCTGGCGTCCAAGCGGACCACCACGGTCGCCTTCGACTTCGGCCGATTGAGCCTGCCCGATGCGCCCGTGCCGCTGGAACTGTTTCTGTTCGGCACGCCGGGCCAGGACCGGTTCGTCGACCTCTGGTACGACCTCTCCCGCGGCGCCGTCGGCGCGGTCGTCCTGGTCGATACCCGCCGCTTGGAGAGCAGCTTCACGCCCGTCAGCTTCTTCGAGGACATCGGCCTGCCCTTCGTCGTCGCGGTCAACCAGTTCGACGGGGCGCACCCCTACCACCCCGAGCAGGTCCGCGCCGCTCTCGAACTCCCCGCTGCCGTGCCGGTGGTCACCTGCGACGCCCGCGACACGAATCACGTCGCCGGCGTTCTGCTGGCCCTCGTCGACCACGCCGTGAATTGCGCCGCCACCACCAATCGCGCTGGTCACGCCCCTTCTACCACCCTCCAGGACGTCTGATGTCACAGCACCCCCGCGACCCCTACCGCACGCCGCAGACTGCCCCGCCCGCCCGGTCCTTGCCTCGGCGCGACATGCGGGACACCACCCCCGGCCCGTTCACCCCGCCCGGCACCGCCCTCACCAGCCAGCGACCTCAGCAGTCGCTGGAGCTGGCTCAGCGTTACGAGCTGCTCAACCGCTTGGGCGTGCCCCCGGTGGCCAACGAGGACTTCGACGAGCTGGCCCGCGACATGGCCACACAGGCCGGGTTCTTGTACGGGTTCGTCAACCTGTTCCTGGAGGAGCAGACTTTCGTCGGGCTGCACCAGCCGCCGGCGGACAGCGGGTTCGTAATCGTCGGCCGCACCATGAGCCGGGACCACGGCTGGTGCCCGGAGGTCATGGCCCGCAGGAAGGCCCTCCCGCTGCACGACGTGCACGCGTCCCCGCGCTTCAGCGGCAACGCGGTGGTCGACGCCGTCGGGATCCGCTCCTACTTCGGCGCTCCGTTGATCCACGACAGCGGCACGGTGCTGGGCACGGTGTGTGTGATCGACCCCGAGAAGCGGCCCCTGTCCGAGGCACGTCGTCTGCGGGACATCGTCATCAACGCCAGTGCACAGGTGATGGACCACATCGCCCGCGCCCCCGTCCGCTAGGCCGTTCCACAACTTCCCACCCGGGAGCCGTAGGCGTTCCCCGGCCGCTCCACGCGTTGCGACCTTCATCCAGGGAGAGGGAGACCATGTCCGCCACACCCACCACGCCTCCACCGGCGCTGCGTCCCTACCTCACCGCCCGCCACGATCTGCTGTGGCAGGAGGCGGACGCCTTCGCGGCCGAGCACGTCGCGCCGCGCGCCGCGCGGATGGAGGCCGCTCCGGGCAGGGTGGAGCGCAAGGTCGCCGACCTGATGGCCGCACAGGGCTGGTTCGCCGTCACCGTCCCGGCGGTCTTCGGCGGGCTGGGCGCCGGACACGTGGCCAGGACCGTCTTGGTCCACCGCATCGCGCGGGTCTCGGCGGCTGCCGCGGCCATCCTGCAGGCCACATTGATCCCTGTGGGCGCTCTGCTGCACTTCGCCACCTACGAGCAGAAGGGCCGCTGGCTTCCCCGGGTCGCGGACGGGTCCATGCTGCTGTCGATCGCCGTGACCGAACCGCTTGCCGGCGGACACATCGGCGGCATCGAGACCACCGCCGAACACATCGGCAACCAATGGGTGATCACCGGCAGCAAGATCCATATCGGCAACAGCCACCTCGCCGGAGCCCACCTCGTCGTCGCCCGCACCGCCGGGCCGGGAGTAAGCACCTCACAGGCGCTGACCGCGTTCATGGTCGAAGCCGACCGCCCCGGACTTTCCGTCTCCGACCACCGTGCCGGGCTCGGTCTGCATGGCTTCTCCGCCGGCCGCCTCGACCTCGATCACGTCCGCGTCCCCGAGGACAACGTGGTCGGGGAGATCGGCCAGGGACTGGCCGTGGCCCAGAGCAGCAGCATCCTCTACGGTCGCCCCAACCTGGCCGCCGTCAGCCTCGGCATCCACGAAGCCGTCGTGGACACCACCACCGCCCGGCTCAAGACCCGCCCCCGCTACCAGGGCGCCCTGTCCGACCTGCCGGTCCTGCGGGACCGCGTCGGCGGCATGGAAGCCCGCCTGCGCGCCGCCCGGATACTCGCCTACCAGGCCGTGCACCTCCTCGACCAGGGCCTGCCCTGCGACGCCGACCTGATCAATTCGAAATACCTCGGCCACCAGTGGGCCGTCCAGTCCGCCCAGGACGCCATGGAACTGCATGGCGCCAACGCCCTCGATGGCGACTACATCGTCCAGCGCCTGTGGCGCGACATCCAGCACACCTACCCACCGGCCGGGACCGGCGAAGTCCAGCGCATACGCCTGGCCGACGCCGCCTTCGCAGAGGACCACATCCAGTGGTCCGAGCGCCTCGCCGCCGAAGCCGCCTGGGCACGACCCGACCCGACCGCCGCATGAGCCCCCGTGCGCGGCACCCCGTGACCCCCCACCGCCGCGCACGGGCCCGTGCCGCCGGCCCCCGTCCCCCGCGGGGACCGGCGGCACCCCTCCCAGTGACCATCCACTCAGCCGAGAGAGACACCGTGACCCCGCCCGTGACGACCAGCGCACCGATCACGCCCCTGACGCCGACCCTGCAGCGCGTCGCCCAGCACCTCGCGAACGGCTCCACGGCCAAGGAGATTGCGGCAGAGACCAGCCTGTCGGCCGTGACCGTCCGCCAGTACCTTCGCGACATCCGTGAGAGCTTGCACTGCCCGCCCCGCTGCAAGCCCCCGGTGATCGTGCACCGCCTGTTCACCACCCAGCAGGTGGCCTCGCCCACGGCGGGCCGGCCAGCGCCATCCCTCACCCCGGAGCAGCGGCTGCTGCTCCGAGCCGTCGCCGAGCACAGCGACCCCCGTGACATCGCCGTCGCCGCCAAGCTCGCCCCCGCCGACCAGCGCGCCGCACTCGACCAACTCCTCGCCGACACGGGCGCGCGGGACACCACCCACCTGGTGATCCTTGCCCACGGCTGGAAGCTGCTGCCGACCGACCCGGCGGCGCGGAGCGGAGCGAGCCAGTGAGAAGGCCCCCCACTCCCCTGGCCAACGAGGAGGCTCCGGCTTCCACCTCGTTCGCAGCGAAGTACCCGGGCGCTGTGTACGCGGTGCGCAGGTTACGTACGGACGCCGAGCGCGCGGAAGCCGCTGCCCTCGCGCAGGACCGGCAGCGCTGGCTCACCCTGAGCGGTCTCCCCGTGCCCGCCCAAGCCGACGTGCCGGCCCTGTTCCGCGACCCGCACACGACGTCGGTCGGTCTGTTCGAGGACGGAAAGCTGCTCGCCTGCATGGTCCCCGCGCGCGACCCCGGACTCAGCTGGGGCGAAGGCCCCTGCCTCCGCCTGGGCCACGTCCACACCCTGCCCGAGCAGCCCGACGACATCACCCGGCTGATCACCCTGTGGGCCTCCGACTTCGCCGCCCGGCAGAGCCTCCCGCTCGTACGGGCCGAAATCCTGGCAGGCCACACCCTGCAAGCCGAACCCATCGCCGCCCTGCTGCGTCGGCTCACGGACATGGGCTGGGACGTGCTGGGTTCCGGTCCGGGACGGGAGGGGGACCGGGTCGCCCGCCTCGAACTGGCCGCCGAGCACCGCCCCCGACTCAGCACACTAATCAGCTGCCAAACCCAAGCTCCCCATCTTGCCGCGGAAGAAGGGAGCAGCACGTGACAACCGAAAAGCCGCAGCGGCCCGACATCGCCCGCGAGCTGATCGCCCGCGCCACGGAATCGGCCGCGCACCGGGCCACACGCGTGCGCAACCAGCTCGACGGCGTCCAACTCGGCCGTGGTCGGCACACCGACTACGCCAACGCCAAGTTTCTGCACCGCGTCCTGGGCGAATACGAGTGGCCCGGCCACCGCCTCGTCGGCCCTGCTGCTGCCCGAGCCGCCTGGAGCATCGCCCTGCACAGCGACCACGATCTCGTCTTCCAGCGCGCCGCCACCATCCTGCTCGGGCGTGCGGTCGAGGCCGGTGACGCGCTCGTCCACCACTGGGCACACCTGCACGACCGCACCCTCATCAACACCGGCCAGGACCAGGAGTACGGCACCCAGCTCCTGCTGAGCTCCGACCGCATCGAGCTGTGCCCACTGCGCGCGCCGGGATCCGTCGACAAACGAAGGGCCACGGTCGGTCTGCTGCCGATCGCTGTCGCACTGGAGACGGTGCGTAGCCGGTACATGCCTAACGGCTCTACCGATGAAGTCCCGAGCGTCGTCCTCGCGGAGGCCGCGTGAACAAGCGGAACACCGCGGTCCCCACCATTCGGCCTTCATGCCGCACATCCGCTCTGCGAAAGGGTTGTTGATCGATGAAGCTCCCTACCGCCGTCCTCGCTGCCGGTGTTGCCCTGTCCCTCACGACCGCCGTGGTCGGAGCCGCCCGGCTCAGGCAGAACGCACGGCACCAGGCCGAGCGGCACGAGGCGCTCCTCGCGGGCAACCAGCTCGACTGGCTGAACCGGGTGTCCACCAACGCCGACCTCGCCGAGCTGTGGAAGCCCGAGGACATGAAGGCCGAGGAGTACATGCAGCTCATGTCGGCCAACCGACTCATCTGCGCCCTCAGCCTCCGACACTGCCTCGGCCGCGTCCGCGACGGACAGCTGCCGTTCTACGCCGAGATGGTCATGAGCAGTGACGTCTGCCGGCGCTACTGGCAGCGCTTCGGCGACCTCCGCGCTCAGGAGGCCGAGGGCGACAAGCGGGCCGAGCACTTCACCCGGGTGCTGGACCAGGCCGCGAAGAACCATCCTCAAGCGCAGCCCGCGGCAGCCTGACGGCGTATCTCGGTTCACCTTTCGGACTTCCGTGTCCCGTCCCCAACTCCTCTTCCGGACAGCGGTTCTCGTGTCTGAAGAGGTGGCCGGCGAGGACCCGACTGGCGCAGGCCACACAGCTGCTGCCCACCGGGGTCGGCCGTACCGCAACACACCGAATCGAAGTGTTCCACCGGACCAATCAGGAGGATTCCCGTGACTCCCAGGGTGACCGACCAGGGCATGAGGACCGCCTCGGCCTCTGCCGCGCAGGACCCGTTCGACCTCGACATCAGCGTCATCGAATCGGGTGGCACGGTCGGGGCGAGTATCGCCTCCGACGGCGGCTGCGGCTCAACCTGCGGTGGCAACGCCTGTATCTCCAGCGGCTCCTGACCGCACCAGACCACCGGCACGACGCCCATGTCCTGTCGGCGCCGCCCACGCGGCACGTCCCTCGCGGCTCGATCAGAGCCGCGCACGACAACGGAGGAATCACCACATGCAGAACGACGAATTCGACCTCGACATCAGCGTCCTGGAGTCCGACGACGGCTCCGCCACGCTGATCAACCTCACCGACGACGGCTGCGGCAGCACCTGCTCCAGCCCGTGCGCCACCAACGTGGCCTGATCATCTTCCACCGCACGACGAGTAGGGAGAAACCTGTATGAACGCGAACACGATCAAGGGCCAGGCACAGTCCCCGGCCGCCACGGCGGGCGGTGACGCGTTCGACCTGGACATCAGCGTCCTGGAGTCCGACGACGGCTCCGCCACGGTGATCAACCTGACGGACGACGGCTGCAAGCCGAGCTGCCAGGGGTCCTGCGCCACCAACGTGGCCTGACCTCGGCGCGTTGATCTGCCAGCCCGCGCGGCCTTGCGCCGCGCGGGCTGGCACCCACCCCAACACACCACAACCAGGGAGGGTGCATGGGTTCCCGAAAGGACGGCCCGCTGTACCGGTGCGCGGATACTGCGCTGGTGCGCGCCGCCCGTTCCTCGAGACTGCGGCTTCCCGCGTGGCCGGACCTCACCGACGACACCCCGGACTGCGAGGTGCGGTGGCAGACGTGGCTGCGCGACGTCTGGTCGCTGTCCGAGGCCGCTGACTCCATCGAGCAGGCCAGCCCTCTGCTCGCGCAGCAGGTTCAGACCCTGTGCTCGGTGGCCAGTCCCGAGACCCGTCAGTTGCGCCGCGCAGTGGTGTCGGTCATGCGGTACCTGCTGCGTATGACGGGCCGGGCGACCCCGAACGGTCTGTTCGCCGGTATCGCCTCCGCCTCGTTCGGGGAACGACCGGGATGGTCCT
Source organism: Streptomyces spongiicola (assembly GCF_003122365.1). Classification (NCBI taxonomy): domain Bacteria; kingdom Bacillati; phylum Actinomycetota; class Actinomycetes; order Kitasatosporales; family Streptomycetaceae; genus Streptomyces; species Streptomyces spongiicola. Next base: position 5,769,480 of record NZ_CP029254.1, on the reverse strand, counting down.
GGGGTGAGTGGCATCGACCCGTCATCCGTGCCGACGGCGACTGGATCGCGGACCTGGTCGCCCGTCTGGAAGCAGATCCTGAACTCCTGCGGCACCTGCATGTGATGGCCAACAACACCATCTTCGTACGGGGCGATCGGCTGATCGTGCCCTACCCGCCCCGTTCATGCCGTACCGACGGCAGCCCAGCGGCCGAAGTGTCCCTCCGGTACACCAGCGCCGTACGTATCGCCGTTGATGCCACCGTTTCGCCCGTCCCCGTCCATGCGGTGGTCGCACTGATGAGGAGCGAGTTCCCCGACGTTCCCGCGGACCGGGTGGAAGGGCTCGTCAGCAGCCTCGTCGAACGCGGTGTGCTCATCAGCAGCCTGCACGCGCCCTCTGCCACCCTCGACGCCCTGGACCACCTGGTCGAGCAGGCCGAAGCAGCCGCCGCCTCATCAGCCACGGACCTCGTGGCCGACCTGCGGACGGTCCGCGACGCCATCGCCCGGCACAACCAGGTACTGGCCCCGGCGGACGGCCGGCGCCTGCGTACCGCCTTACGTCGGAAAATGACCGCCTTGAGTAGCGTCAAGGCTCAGCCGTTCACGCTGGACCTTCGCATGGACTGCTCCCTCACTCTGCCCCCACAGGTTGCCCGCGAGGCGGAGCAGGCCGCCACGGTGCTGGCCCGGCTGAGCGCGTACCCCTTCGGCACTCCGGCATGGAAGGACTTCCACAACCGATTCTTCGAGCGGTACGGCATCAACTCACTCGTCCCGGTCCGGGACCTGGTGGACCCCGATGTCGGCCTCGGGTTCCCGGTCGGATACCGCGATGCGCAACCTGAACAGCGTGAGGCCCTGACCGCCCGTGAACAGCGGCTGCTCTCCCTCGCCCAAGCGGCCGTCCTCGACGGCCGCAACGAGATCCGCCTGGACGAGGACCTGATCCGCACGTTGACGGTCGGAGATCGCAACGCCCCGCAGGTACCGGCCCACACGGAGCTGCGCTTTCGAATCCGTGCCGCTTCGCAAGAGGCCCTGGAGAGCGGAGACTTCGACCTCCACGGCATCGCCCCGTCCCGCGGGATCGGCACCACGATCGGCCGCAGCCTGGGGCTGCTCGCATCAGACGATCAGGCCCGCGTGGCCGTCATGCTGGAAGAGCTGCCGGTCAACACGCCCGGCGCGGTGCCCACGCAGATCTCCTTCACCCCACTCGACCGGGGCGACACCAACGTCACCCGCGTTACAGAACTCCTGCCGGCCGTCATCAGCCTGGCGGAGCACCGTCCGGTCGACGCGCGCACCATCCCGCTCGACGACCTCGCCGTGGGCTGCGACCGCCGCAGGCTCTACCTCGTCTCCCTCTCCCGCGCCTGCCTGCTGGACCCCATGACGCTGCACGCGCTGGACCTGCGCGGCCACACGCCGCCGCTCGCACGCTTCCTCACCGAGATCAGCCGGGCCCAGACCGCCGTCCTGACCGTCTTCCCCTGGGCGTCCGCTACCGCACTGCCGTACCTGCCGCGGGTGCGCTACGGCCGCGCGATCCTCTCTCCGGCGAGGTGGCGACTGAACCGGTCGGAGCTGCCCGACCGCCGCGCCTCCTGGGGGGAATGGCACAAGGCGGCCGACGAGTGGCGCGCACGCCGCCGAGTTCCGGACGAAGTCGCGCTGGCCGAGGGCGACCAGCTTCTGCCGCTGGACCTCTCCGAGCGCGCGCACCTCGCGCTGCTGCGCGCCCACCTGGACACCCACGAATCTGTGATCTTGACGGAAGCGGAATCCGACAGGGGCTGGTTCGACGGACGGGCCCACGAGATCATCGCCCCGATGACGGCCGTCCACCCGCCGCAGTGGCCGGCCGTCCCTCCCGTCACCGCCGACCAACTCGTCACCCGCGACCACGGCCACCTTCCGGGCACCGCCTCCCGGCTGCTGGTCAAGCTGTACGGGCACGTCGAACGGCAGCCCGAGATCCTTGCCGACCACCTGCCCGCGCTGCTCGGCCAGTGGAACGAGCCGCCGACCTGGTGGTACATGCGCTACCGCGATCCCCGCTGGCACATGCGCCTGCGCATCGCGGTCCCCAGCGAGCAGGACTTCGCCCTCACCGCACAACGCGTGAGCGCCTGGGCGAACGGACTGCGCCGTGCCGGGCTCCTCACCGACATGCAGTTCGCGACCTCCTACCCGGAGACCGGCCGGTGGGGCCCCGGGCCGCTGATGAGCCTGGCCGAGGACGTCTTCGCCGCTGACTCCCGAGCCCTGGCCGTCCAGTTCGCCCAAAGCTCCCGTCCGCACCAACAGGTCCTCGCCGCAGCGAACTTCGTCTCCGTCGCCGCCGCCTTCACCGGCAGCACCGCAGCCGGCATGAACTGGCTGATCGCCCACAGCCGGATCACCGACCCGCGCCCTATGGACCGGACCGTGCGCGGTCAGGCGCTGCGCCTAGCCGACCCAGCCGACGGCTGGGCGGCCCTGCGCGCGGCTCCCGGCGGCGACGCCATCGCCAGCGCCTGGAGCGAGCGCGACGCGGCCCTGGCCCGCTACCGGCAGAAGCTGGACGCGTTCGGTGGCATAGACCTAGACCTCGTTCTCGACTCGCTCCTGCACGCCCACCACATCCGCGCCGCCGGCATCGACAAGGACGACGAGCGGATGTGCGTACGGCTGGCCCACGCCGCCGCCATGGCCTGGACTCACCGAGGAGATCACCATGAATCTGCGTGAAAGCGCGCGGGCAGCCGCCGACACGATCGCCGAGCGGCTTGCCTCGCCGCAGGACGTACGGGAGCTGCATCACCGCCAGGGCTGGTGGCCGCAGTCGCTCGCGCACGGCGCAGCCGGTGTCGCCCTGCTGCACATCGAGCGGGCCCTTACCGACCAGGGGCCGTGGCAGCGCGCCCACGACTGGCTCGCCTGCGCCGCAGCCGAACCCGCTGTCGGCGGCCCGGACAGCCACCTCTACTACGGGGCGCCCGCGCTCGCCTTCGCCCTGCATGCCGCCGCCGACCGCCCCGGACGCTACGCCCGCGCCCTGGACACCCTCGACCGGTACGTCACGAAGGCGATCCGGGACCGGCTCGCGGACGCCCACGCACGCATGGACCGCGGCGAGATGCCCGCGCTGGCGGAGTTCGACGCGATCCGCGGCCTGAGCGGGCTGGGCGGGCTCCTGCTGCACCGCGACGTCCATACCGACGTCGTCCGCGAGATCCTGACCTACCTGGTCCGCCTGACCGAGCCGGTCAAGCACGACGGGGAAGTTCTGCCCGGCTGGTGGAGCTCCCTAGCTCCCTCCGGCACGACCTCCCCGGAGTATCCGGAAGGGCATGCCAACAACGGCGTCGCCCACGGCATCGGCGGCCCCCTCGCTGTGCTCTCCCTCGCAGCCCGCCGCAGCGTCACCGTCGAGGGGCACCTCGACGCGATCACCCGCATCCTGGCCTGGCTCGACCACTGGCAGCAGGACGGCCCCGCCGGCCCGTGGTGGCCGTACTGGATCACCCGTGAGCAACTACGCTCCGGCACGATCGGCCCCGGACCATCCCGGCCGTCCTGGTGCTACGGCACCGCCGGATTCGCCCGCGCCCAGCAGCTCGCCGCCCTCGCCCTCAAGGACCCGGCGCGCCAACACGCCGCCGAATTCGCCCTCCTGCGCGCCATGACCGACCCCGGACAACTCGACGCGACCGTGGACGTCTCCCTGTGCCACGGCTTCGCCGGCCTGGCGCACATCACACAACTCGCTGCCACCGACGCCCTCACTCCCGGCCTCACCGAATGCCTGCCCCGGCTCCTGGCACCAATCACCGACACCACGCCCGGCGCCCTGGCGGACTCCCTGATCAACCCTCCCGGCGGCGGCGACATCGGACTCCTCGAAGGCGCCGCCGGCACCGCCCTCGCCCTGCACTCCTTCCACACCGGAACGCCGTCCGCGTCCGGGTGGGACACCTGCTTCCTGATCAACTAGCCGACGAGAAGAGGAAACATGGCAGCGGACGAATGGCCGCAACGCCTCATCCGGTTCACCGACTGGAGCCGCGCGGAGGCCACCGCCGTGGAGCATCTGCTCCCAGTGCTGATCGCCCAGGAGTCGGAACTGGCCCAGTGGTCATTCCTGCGAAAGTTCCCCTGGTGGCGGTTGCGATACCGGGCCGCGGGCCCGGACACGGCGAAGGCCCTGGACGCTGCCCTGGACGAGCTGGTCGACGCCGGCGTCCTCGCTTCCTGGACGCGAGGCATCTACGAGCCGGAAGAGACAGCCTTCGGCGGCCCCGCCGCGATGAAGATCGCCCACACCCTGTTCCACTACGACAGCCGTTACCTGCTGGAGGAGGCGGCCCGCCAGCAGGCAGTCACCGGTCCCCAGCTCGGCCGCCGCGAGCTGGCGGTGCTCCTGCTCAGCGTGGCGATGCGCGCGGCGGGTCTCGACTGGTACGAGCAGGGCGACGTCTGGGCGAGGATCGCGGCCGAGCGCCCCGGCGACGAGGTCTGCAGTCCGCAACGTCACCGGGCCGCTGTCCACCGGTTGATGACCGTCGACGTCAGCACCACCAGCCGCAGCGTCACCCAGGGCCGACTCGCGCCGCTGGCCGAGTGGATAGCCACGTTCGAGTGGTTTGGCCAGCAGCTCGCAGACCTCAACCGTCAGGGCCGCCTGGAACGAGGGTTGCGGGCCGTGATCGCCCACCACGGCATCTTCCACTTCAACCGCCTGGGCCTCCCCGCCCAGGACCAGCGCACCTTGTCAACACTCGCGAAAGAGGTAGTCATGGGAACGAGCGACAACACCGCGTCCACCCGAGCTGAGGGGACGGCGAGCACTACGGTCAACGGGGTGAACAGTGACACCATCGAAGCCCCCTCCGCAGACCGTCTGCGCGCCCAGCTGATCGACCACCTGGTCGAGACCGGGTGCGTGCGCACGCCCCGGGTGGAGGAGGCCATGCGGACCGTACCCCGCCACCTCTTCGTCCCCAACGCCCCCCTGGAAAAGGCGTACGGCAACACACCCGTGGACACGAAGTTCGACGGATCCGGCCGCTCCATCAGCTGCGCCTCCCAGCCCGACATCGTCGCCATGATGCTGGAACAACTCGACGTCCAGCCCGGCCAGAAGATCCTGGAGCTGGGGGCCGGCACCGGCTTCAACGCCGGACTCCTCGGCTACCTCGTCGGCGAGACGGGACACGTCACCACGATCGACGTGGACGAGGACATCGTGGACGGAGCGCGCGGCGGGCTGGCCGCCGCCGGCATCCACAACGTCGAAGTGGTCCTCGGAGACGGAGCCGTGGGCCACGCCTCCAACGCGCCGTACGACCGGATCGAAGCCACCGTCGGCGCCCACGGCGTTCCGCACGCCTGGCTCGACCAGCTCGCCCCCGGCGGACGACTCCTCACGCCACTACGCCTGCGCGGCAGCGTCTCCCGCTCGATCGCCTTCGAGAACCAGGACGGAGCCTGGCGCAGCGTCGGCAGCCAGATGAACACGTTCATGCCGCTGCGCAGGGGCATCGCCGACGACCCGCGCGTCTTCGTTCCCCTGGACACCGACAACACCGTCACGCTCGTCACCAACGGAGACCAGAAGGTCGACGCGGACGCCCTGCGCGACATCTTCCGCCAGCCGCGCGCCGAGGCGTGGACGGACGTCACCTTCCGGGGCCCGGAATCGGCGGAGTACCTGGAGCTGTGGCTCGCCTGCGCCATGCCGAACGGCCTGAGCCGGATGCCCGCCAACAACGAGGCCATCGAGAAGGGCCTGGTCACCGCGCCCTACCCGTCCTCGACCGCGGTCTTCGAGGGTGGCACGCTCACCTACCTCACCCGGCGCCCCTACGCGAAGAAGGCCCCCAATGGCGCCAGCCTGTACGAGTTCGGCGTCATCGGCCACGGCCCTGACGCCGAAGCCCTCGCCTCGGACGTCGCGGACCAGGTCCGCACCTGGAACCAGGGCTTCCGGGCGCTCGACGTCGGGTTCGAAATCCAACCACTCGACGCGACCCCGCTCGCCCCGAAGCCCGGCCGCTTCGCCTTCGACAACCCGCTGAACCGCATCGTCATCGAATGGCAGTGACATGGACGTCAGCCAGATAGCGAAGCGGTTCCCGCTCGTTGCCCGTCCACGTCCAGCGTGCCCGCCCCTTGCTGAACGGGTCCGCGAGATCACCGACCTCGCTGCCGCCGCCGAGCGCGACGGCAACGTGACCTCCGCGACCGTTGCCCTGAACAAGGCGGCGTTGATCGCGAGCGACTGCGGCATGCCGGACCTGGCACGCTCTCTGTGCTGGCGTCACGCCGAGGCCGTCCTGCGCGCCCAGCCCTTGGGCGCGCAGGACGCCCGGTACGCCCTGGAACCCCTGGTCAACCTGGCCCGACTGCGCATCCGCGACGGTGACGGGACTGGCGCGTATCATCTGCTCGATTCCCTGAACCGAGCAGTCAGATCGAAGTCGGAAGCGGTCATCGACGGCCGCGCCACGTCCTTCCAGCGCCTCACGAAGTCGGCTTCCGACCATCAACAGGTATGCCAATGGCTGTGGGCCGTACTCCTCGGCGACGGAACCCGTGCCCTCGTCGCAGCAGGTGAATGGGACTACGCCCGGGCGCACAGTAGGCAACACCGGGGCGTGGGACAGCGCCTCTTCGACGGGCGCCAAGTCGAGGTGCTCGTCCGCTGCCTCGGCGAGCAGCCCAGCGATGCGTTGAAGTTCCTACACGAGAGCACCCTGGTGGAGCCATGGGAGCACGCCGTCGCGGCAGCCCTTGCCGTCCTCTGCCACAGGGCAGCCGACGAGCAGCCAGTCGAGCCGATCAACAAGATGGTGCAGCACTACCTGGCTCTCGACTCGGCCCCCGACCTTGCCGTCTTCCGCTCTCGTGTAGGACTAGTTGTGCTCGACCTCTCCCCGGGGCCCCGACAAGCCGAAATGATGCGCCGCCTCACCAGCGAAGCGACGACGCATCCCGACGGGTACATCGCCCGAGACGTCCTGGCCCACCCTGTGTGCCGCGAAGGGCTGAGCCAGGACGAGCTCAGAACGCTCTCCACTGCAGTCGCCTCCGCCGGCCTCGGACGAGGCAGCATCCCCGACCCTCTGGCTCAGGCCATACGGGACGCTTCTACAGTCGCAGCGGATGTCTGGCAACGCCACGATAGCTGCCGAGCTAACGCCTGGCCTGCATGGCCGGCACCCCGAGCGGCGCACCCCGTCGTATGTCCGCTGCAACCGCGGTTGGCCGTGCGAACACGACGCGAATCAACAGGAGTTCTCGTGAACGAGGTGCAGCCCAGCGAGCAGATGCGCAACCTCGGCGTAGTCCAGGAAGGCGCCTCCGTCCTTGCCGAGCCAGCACGCCCCTTCTCACTCCCTGCCGAACGTGAGGCCGCCGAGCAAGCCGTGGAGAGCCTGTTCACCTCCATGGAGCGCATCGCAGGCGTCCACACGTTCGCCAAGGGCATGGGCATTGCAGCCCCACAGATCGGCATCGGCCGGGCCGCGGCCGTCGTCCAGCCCGCCGAGCCAGGAGCGGGCGCGATCGTACTGCTCAACCCCCAGGTCATCGCCGCCTCACAGGAGACCGACGACCAGTACGAGGGATGCCTGAGCTTCTTCGACGTACGCGGCCTCGTCCCTCGCCCCCTCCGGATCACGGTCGAGACCACGACACTCGACGGGACGACCGTGACCACTGACTACGAACGCGGCCTCGCCCGTCTGGTCCAACACGAGATCGACCACCTCGACGGCCACCTGTACACCGCCCGGATGCGCCCCGGAGTGCAGCCCATCTCCGTGACCGAGTACCGGCAGACCGGACGGGCCTGGTCCTACGAGCACTGAAACCCGATCCTGCCGGCCCCCCGCGCTCGGGGATGCGGGGGCCCGGAAGTCGGGTGTGAGATACCTGAGAGGCGTAGCTGTCGCCCTCTACCACGCCCCTCCCTCGGATCAGCGTGCCAGGTGGAAGACGGCTGCGGCCACGATGGTGCCGAGGATGGTGCCTGCGATCACTTGGTTGCGTGTGTGGTCCCGCAGCTCGACGCGGGACCAGCCGACGACGACGACCAACAGGAAGCCAAGGGCCATCCACGGGCCGTAGGTCTGCACGAGCATTGCGCAGGCACCTGCGGACACGGCCTGGTGGACGGAGATCTTCCAGGCGAAGGTGATCGCGGTGAGAATCGCGAGCGTCACGAGCATCGAGACGATGAGGGCAACCATGGTGCGCGGCGCCCCCGCGACAAGCATCAGGACGATGCCGGTGGCTACGGAGAGCAGGATGACGGCCATCACGACTAGCCGTGCTGGCTTCGCTCCGACGTGTCTGTCGCCCCAGTGACCCTTGCGAATGCCGTACTTGATGAAGGTGATCGGGATGACGGCCGCGAAGAGGGCGCCGACCACACCCCAGGCAACACCTGTCCATTGTGCGGCGTGCCAGCCGACCAGCAGCGTGACAGCGATGATCCAGTTCTTCGGCTCAAGCCAGTCTGTTATGCGGCGGGCCAGCCGCGACTCGCTGGGGCGGACATCAGTTGTCATTTGAGGAGATCCTTTCCGAAGCGCCCTGCTCGCGGGAAATGGACGAATGTTCTTGCCGGACGAACTCGGAAACGACTGGCGAGGAGAGGTACGCGCGGGCAACGGTGCGCAACCATGACAGTTCGCTCGCTCTGTCTCGGCCAGTGACGCCGAGGGGTGGATATTCAACTCCCCGCAGCCGTTCCCCATTTCGTGCGCTCTGGACGGCTGCACGCAACCAGCAGGCTTCCGCCACTGCGTCAGAGAGTTGCGCAGCGACCCCTTCCTGACGGACGAATCTCCGGGCCTTTGTGTGCATGTCGACTGACACGTACTCGCGAAGCGCCAGGCAGGCATCCTCGATCTCGATGACGCACCGCTCCAGCCGGAAGCGGACACGCCACCTGCCTACAGATGTCGCCAGCACCACATACGGGGCTGCTTCCGTGAGCTGCACCCAGAGCGGACGCAGTTTCCGCAGGGTGCTCCACGCGGCGACGTATTCCACGGCGACGGAGAGAGGAGGCAAGCAGACGCCGACTGCGACCGACAGGACGGTGGCTTGCTTGAGCGTTGTGGAGAGAAGGTTCTCCAAGGCTGGATAGCTGGTGCCGGAGGCGAGCTGAACCGTCACGAAGACGATGCGCTGGAGGGCGTACAGGCTTCCGAGCAGGGTTCCCAAGCCCAGAAATCCGAGGCCGGCCTTCCCCAGGAGAGTCCGGCTGTGACGTACGCCGCCGAGGAACAGCCATGTAGCGACGACCATGGCGATGCCGATGTACAGCGTGAAGACCGTCATGTAGAGGACGGGAAAGAGGGCGCCACGGCCCTCCCCAAGCCTGACGGGCCCTCCTGACGTCCAGTTGGCCAGGGCGTAGAAGGCGAGCATGAGGGGCAACGTCACGCCGGCGGCCACCAGCCGGGTGCGACTTGCCAGGCCCTGCGGTCGAACGACTGCGATGACGAAGTCGAGCAGATATGCCGCCGAGGTAACGCCGAGCAGGTGCTTCAGCAGCGGCGACAGCCTGGCGTCTGAGCCGACGGCGGCATCGACTGCCTCTTTGACCTGCGGAACCTCGAACGTCATGGCAGCCGCGAGAGCCACCAGGGTCAGCGCCAGGCTTCGCTGCTTGCGAGAGTGCCGGAGGGACGGCAGTCGCCACAGCGCCACCAGCCAGAGGACGCCGGCGATGAAGGTGGATGTGCTCATGAGCGGCGGTTCCTCCGTGGGTGGACCAGGGCGTCGTCGAGCCGCGCCACGGCACCGGACCGACCGCGTTCCCGGCCCGAGTGGGCAAGATCGTGAAAGAGTTCTCCCAGGCAGGAGGCGGCCATTTCGGCGTCGTACTCGGTCTCGCTGTCGTAGCTCGTCCGGCCGAGAGCGGAGAGCACGGCAGAGGGGTCGACCCCGTCAGGGAGGACTCCCAGTAGAGACGTGACGACGCTCTCGTTGTTCCCGGCGTGCCCGAGCAGCAGGTGCGCTAGCTCGTGGCGCACGATTTGCGCACGATGCCGCTCGCTGGTAGCCGCGACGTGAAAGACGTAATCCCCGTGGTCGAACGAGAGAACCATTCCGCAGGGAGCGTTGGCCCCTCCGGTCTCAGGCAATTCGTGGAGGTGCAGGGGGCGGCCACGCCTGATGGCGAGCTGCCGGCATATTTCATCCACCGCGTAGGGATCGGATATCTCGATCCCCCGCAACTGCTCCTCACACAGTCGCCTCAGCTGCGCCTCTCTGCGCGCGAAATGCCGCTTGAACATGGACGAGATCCTTGCTGTAGCCCCCGAATGAGCGCTGACCCGGCCTGCGCTAACCGGAACCCACCATTCCGCGTGGTTCGTGCGGAGCTTTACATACGTCCTGATGGTTGCCCAAGGCGATCTTGAAGGACCATGCACGGCATACCAGTCAAATCCGCCCAGCGAGTGAGCGAGGTCACATCACTGCCCGGGCTTGTCGAGCCCTTCCCACCGTCGCGCCTGATTGATCACATCCGTGATCATCCGCAAGCTGTCCGCCGAGAGGCCGTTGGCTCTAAGCGCAAGGCCGCGCACGTCGCTGTCGGCTACGGCCTCGATGAGTTCCAAGGAAGCACGCACCCTCTCGGCCTCCTCGGCGTCATAGTCCGAGAAGAAGTACTGCTCCTTGACGTGGAAGTGGCCGGCAAGTCGTTCCACCGTCGTGTAGGTGGGGTTGGGCTTCGCGCCGGTCCGCAGCTGTGAGATCGCGCTCTCAGACACGGAGATCGCCCGGGCGACCTCGGCGTTGGTGTAGCGCTTGCCGGTCTCCGGGTTCTTCTTGGTCTCGAATAGGTGATTGAGCTTGTCGGCGAATGAGCGCCGAGCGTCGGCCGCGCCGCCGGGCGCCTCCGCCGGCCCGCTGGACTCCACCATCACCGACTCCTCTCATCTAGACGCCGACTCCGGACTGTACTGCAGTGTAGTTCCCAGGGCCAAAGACCGAGACGCTTCACTTCAGTGTTGACAGACTGGGATCACTCTGGCGTAGGTTTTCGATCACAGCTTCACTGAAGTGTTGCGACGCCAGCAGGGTGCGGTACGCGCTCCTTGCCCGGCCGTCGTGACCTACGTACGCGCTAGGACTCGCCCATGCTCGCTCCACCCCCGTCGCAGCAGCTCACGCGACTTCTACAGGGTTTAAGAACCAACTCTGGACCTTGACGCGGAGCCGTGCGTATGTTCGTCGTCCCCCGCCGGGCAGAGCGCCCGCACGGACGAGCACAGGAGCAATGACGTGCACAACCTCCGGACCTCATAGGCCCCAGGACACAGCGACGGCGCCCGAGAGCTGCAACTCCCGGACGCCGGACGCCTAACGGCTGTACCGCCCCGGCAAGGGCGGAGATCGCCACCATCACCACGCTGATCCCTTCCACGGGGCGTCTCAGCGTGGCAACACCAAAGGAGATTCTTGCATGCGCTCCGCCCTGCGCAAAAGGCCCTACCGTCCGGCCTGCACGGCAGCTAGCTCCGCCTCGGCGCCTCAGCCCCCCGAGCCGGACAACACCACCCTGGCCCCCGCGAGCCGCCCCGCCCGCCCGCTTGCCGGGAGCGGCCGATGAGCAGCGAAGCCCGCGAATGGGTGTGGGAGCACAGCACCAGCCGAGGGGCCGCACGGCTGGTCCTGCTGTCGATCGCCGACCGGGTGGCCGACGAGCAGTGCATCTCCTGGGCCTCGCTGTCCAGCCTGGCCAAGCGCACGAACGCCTCGGTCTCCACGGTGCGCGAAGCCGTCGAGCGCCTCGTCCTCGCCGGCGAGCTGGAACAGCTCGACGACCTGGTGGGCCCGCAACGCAGCACGGTCTACCGCCTGCCGCTCGCCGCCGAAGCGGTCGCCCAGGCGCTGCGCGAGCAGCGGGAGGAAGCGGGCGGCACGGCGGTGCCGGACGAGCCCGTCGGCCCTGCCAAGCTCCGGCTGTCGGCCCTGCGGCGGTACGGAATCCGCCCGCGTGAGGTGCCGGAATCCCCCGCGAGGGTCCGGAAACCGGCAGTACCGGAAACCGGCAGGCCCAGGCGGAAACCGGCACAGCGGCGTACCGGCCACCGGCACAGCGATGTACCGGCCACCGGCACACAGAACCGTAGTGAACCTGATTTGAACCGGAGGTACAGCAGTGGTGGTGCTGCTGTCACCTCGGCTGCCGAGTGGCAGGTCGACCCCGCCACCCACACCTGGGCCCGCCAGCAGGGACACCTCGACCGCCTCGGCGAGCAGGGCCTGCAGACCGCCGACGCGAAGTGGCGTGCACATCGAGCAGGCCATGCTCCGAGGCCGGCGGAAGCCTGGGCGGCCGACTGGCGAGCCTGGATCACCCGGGAGCACGCCCCCAGCCGCCCGAACCTCTACGCCGTGCCCGGCCAGAACTCCGCCGCGCCCGGTGGCATGACGCGGGCCGAGAAGCACACCGCTGCCCTTCTCGCCGCCCTGGACGAGCCGACCGGAACGGAGGGCTGACCGTGGACCGCCGTGAAATCGCTGCCCTGCTGGCCTACATCGGCAGGCTCGACCCCCGCAGCATCCGCACCGACGAGGGCGAGGCCCGCGACCAGCTCGCGCAGTGGAACGAGCTGCTCGGTGACGTGCCGATGGCCACCCCGCATGGCTGGGACGCCCGCGTCGCCGTCCGCCAGCACTACCGCGCCTCGCCGTACCAGATCCAGCCCGCGGACGTGGTCCGCCCCTGGGAGAGCTACCGGCGCAACCGCCTGGCCCTCCACTCCGACCCCACACCGTCCGCGGACCCGGACGACCAGGCCGCCTGGACCGCCGAGCTGGTCGGCACCCGCCGCGCCGTCGCCAACGGCATAGCGCAACCCGCACAGGCCCGGGCCATCACCAGCGGCCAGGAGGAGATCAACCCGAGGCTGCAGGCTCGACTGGAGCAGATCGGCTCCTGCATACCACCCGCCGCCCGAGCCGCTCTCGCACCGTTCCGGCCTGCCCGGGCAGCACGCGAAGCCGCCGTCGCGCAGGGGCTGCCTGACGCACTGAGCGTGCGGTGCGAGTGGTGCCTGGCCCCGGTCGGCGAGCCATGCCGGCGCCGCCGGATCGGCCCCAACGACGGAGTACGCGCCATCACGCCGCGCGCCACCCCGCACCCCGGCCGTGTGGACCTCGCCGCCCAGCAGGCCCAGCAGCCCGCCCTGGCCTGACCGGCGCCTCCGGCGCGTGCATCCCGTCCGCTGCACCGCCGCAACCTCACCGTCCCGCACCGGCTGCGGCGCACGCCCACGCGCCGCAGCCGGCACCCGACGCCGCACCCGCCGAGCACTGCGCTAGCCGGCCGGTGTGGCAGCACATCGGAGACTCGCCTTGCGCCACATCACCACCCATGACGCGCCGGCCACCGGCCTGCGCGGCATCGGAGACACCAGCTGGCACGTTCGCGGAGCCTGCCACGGCATGGACGTCGAGGACGCCAACGCCGTGTTCTTCCCCGGCCCTCGGGATCACGAGGAGATCGCGGAGGCGAAGGAGCTGTGCGGCTGGTGCCCCGTACGCCGCGCGTGCCTGGACTTCGCCCTGGAGAACGTCCTCAAGGAGGGCGTCTGGGGCGGGCTCACCGAAGCCGAGCGGCGCCCGCTGCACGACAACCTGCACCGGCGCCTGGACTACCGACGTGTGACCGCCTTCTTCCAGGGACGCGACGTGCACCTGACGGAAGCCGAGCGGCAGGTGGCCATCGACCACGCATACGTCCGGGGCTGGCAGCCCGACCGGCTCGCCGCCGCCCTGCAGATCAGCCACAAGCACGCCCGCGACCTGCTCCGGCAAGCGGCCAACAAGGTCTTCGACCGCGACCGCAACTACGGCGTGCCCCGCTCCAAGAAGAAGCGGAAGAAGACCTCCAAGGCCAAGGGCACCACCGCGCCCACAGCTCCCGGCACTCAGCAGCCGACAGGCCGCCCGGCGGCGTCGACCCCGGCGCGCGCCCCTCTCGGAAAGGCAGCATGACCCACCCTGTCCTCGCCTTCGGTGCTACCTCGGACCTCCCTCTCCTCCTCGCCGCCGTCGTGCCCGCCGCCCTCGCGCTCGTGCTGACCGCCTGGGCCATCCGGCGCCGGGGGGCCCGCTCGCAGAAACGTCTCGGCGGCCCGGCGGTCAAGGTCGCCGCCGTCGCCGCCCTGGGCTGCACCGCCTACAGCGCCGACACCAGCTGGCGCTTCGCGGCCGACTACCTCGACATGGCCGGCACCGCCGAGCGTGCCGGCATGTTCGCCGCCGCCGAACTCGCCCTGTTCGCCACCGCGCTGATGGCACGGCAGAATCTGGCCGTCCAGGGCGCTCCCGGCCTGCCGGGCACGCTGGTCTGGGTGATCACCACAGTGCAGGTGATCCCCGCCTATGCCGAGAGTGGCCCCGTCGGAGGCACGGTCCGCGCCTTCGTCGGCCCGGTCATGGCGGCGATGCTGTGGCACCTGGCCATGGGCATCGAGCTGCGCCTGCGCACCCCGGGTGCAGCCTCCAACGGACTGCTCGCCGTCCTGGGCCGGGAGGCACGCGAGCGGCTGCTGTCCCGCCTGGGCATCGCCGCACGGGACCGTGACGCCGCGCAGATCACCCGGGACCGGGCCACCGCCCGTGCGGTCACCCTCGCCGCCCGCCTCGCCGAGCGCACACCCGAGCAGCAGCAGAGCCGTCGCGGCCGGCGGCTGACGCGACGCCTGTCAAAGGCGGTCGGCAGGGCTTCGGTCGGCACCGACCCTCTCCAGCGGGCGCAGCTGCTCGACCAGCTCGCCGCCCGGCGACACGCGCTGGCGCTCGCCACGGTCCCGCTCCCCTCTCCCTGGTCCCCGGCGCACAGCAGCGCATCGACGGCCACGGTCCCCGCACAGCCGACGTCGACTGTGCCGGTCCCCGTCCCCACTTCCGACGGTTCCGACGAGCCGGTCCGGGACCGAGGACCGAGGGCTCCTCGGGGACCGGTCCCCGAGAAGGCCGACCCGGAAGCCGAGGTCGGCGTAAGGACCGGGGGCGACGAATCGGGAACGCCCGCGGGGACCAAGCCCTCTGAAGACGGTGCGGTCCCAGGGACCGAACTCGCCGGACCGGAAGCCGCAGCTCGGGACGCAGCGGCCATGAGGACCGGCCACAGCACGCGAGAAGTAGCAGCTCAGGACCCGGATCATCGGGGACCGGGCATCGCGCAGACGAGGACCGCGACCCCCGAGGGCCGGGGACCGGCAACCCCGCAGTCCGGGACCGACACCACCCAGGACCGAGGACCGACCGCCCCACAGTCCGGGACCGACACCACCCAGGACCGAGGACCGACCGCCCCACAGTCCGGGACCGACACCACCCAGGACCGAGGACCGACCGCCCCACAGTCCGGGACCGACACCACCCAGGACCGAGGTCACAAGGTCCCGCTTCGCCGGAAGCCGGCCAGGACGACCGGGTCGAAGAACAAGGACCGGCGTGCACGGTCCCGCTCGCAGACGGAGCGCCAGGCACGCGAGCTGGGTGAATCCGAGCGCCAGCTTGTCCGTGAGGTGCGTCCCCATGTGCCGGCTCTGCTCGAACGGGACGGCAACGGCGCGATCACCCGAGTGCAGCTGCGCGAAATCATCCGCCGCCAGGGCCTGACGGGTGTCGGTAACGACCGACTCGGCCTGGTCCTCCAGGAGCTGCGGAACGCGGACATCAAGACGACGAGGAGCACCGCCCGATGAAGACCTGCCACCAGTTCAAGACGGTCCGCGCGGAGTACGAGCGCGAGATCGGATTCATGCTCGCTCACTCCGAGCGGCATGCGGGCAGGCCGGCGGCGAAGTCCAGTGCGAAGCAGGCTGCCTCGGCGAAACAGCGGATGGCTCGCGCGCTCAACAGCCACGTCGGGCGCTGCCCCGAGTGCGGCTGAACCGGCAAATCCCAGCTCAAAGCCCGTATCCGTAAAGGTGGCCCGGCTCCACGCCGGGCCACCGCCCCGCTTAGGAGGTACGCCATGATTCCTCGTCCCCCTCGCTTTTCCGGGCCCACCACCGCCGAAGCCGGTGCCTGGGCGGACGTCTTGGTCCGCCGGCAACTCCTCCACGCCGTCGTCCTCACGCCGACCGGGCAGTGGCTCGTCCAGGACCGTCCCAACAGACCGGTTCGCGTCCTTGCCAGCCCAGCCGATGTCCTCGCGCTGGCCGCAACCATCCAGCAACGCACCCGCTCTACGAGGCCCGAATCCCGATGACGAACGCGCCCAAGAACGGCACCAGCCCGGAACCTGATCCCGGCTCCAACTCGGTCTCGGGGCGAGCAAGTTGGGGCGGAAGCGTAGCTTCCGCCGAACCCGCCCCCGAGGGGGCGGGAGAGAACCTGCACCGGGGGGCGCAGGTCCTTCCGTCTTCGACCGAGGGCGGGGCGAAGCCGGGGCAGGAGGAGAAGCAGACCGATCGCCGTGCCCGCCGAGAGCGCGCCGCTCGCGCCCGCCAGCGTCCGCGCCAGCCGCCCGAGAAGAAGCGTCTGCACCAGCCCAACACACGTTTCAATGAAGAAGAGTTCGCCCTGATCAAGTCCGCCGCCGCCCGGTGCAGCCTGTCCCTCGCCGGGTTCCTCGCCCGTTCCGCGCTCGCCGCCGCCCGCGACCTCGACCGCACCAGCGCCGAGATCGCCGACGAGCGCGAAGTGATCACCGCCCTGTTCGAGAGCCGGCGGCGGCTCGGCTGGGCCGGCAGCAACCTCAACCAGGCAGTCAAGGCGCTCAACTCCGGTGCGGACGCTCCCCAGCTCGAAGCGGCCGTCGCCGCCGTACGGCGTGCCGCCGACACCGCGCACGAAGCCGCCGCACGGCTGATCGAGCGCCGCGGCTCATGATCCCCAGCGTCAACTCCTCGGGTTCCCGGACCATCGGGCTCCTGGCCTACCTCTACGGCCCGGGCAAGCATGAGGAACACACCGACCCCCATCTCGTGGCCTCCTTCGACGGCATGTCGCCCGACCCCGGCCGCGACCCGAACGCCACCCTCAAGAACCTCCAGCAGCTCCTCGACCAGCCCGTGATGGCCCTCGCCGAGCACGCCCGTCCAGCCAAGCACGTGTGGCACACCTCCGTCCGCGCCGATCCGCGCGACCGGATCCTGTCCGACGAGGAGTGGGCCGACATCGCCCGCCGCATCGTCGCCGCCACCGGCATCGATCCCGGCGACGGACAGCCCGGTTGCCGCTGGGCCGCCGTACGGCACGCGGACGACCACATCCACATCGTCGCCACCCTCGTACGAGAGGACGGCCGTCGCCCCGACGACTACCGCTCCGGCGCGCGTGCCCAGGCCGAAGCCCGGCTCATCGAGCGGGAACTCGGACTCCACGAGGTCGCCCCCGGCGACGGCACAGCTGCTCAACGGCCCACCAGCGCCGAGCGCCACAAAGCCGAACGCCAGGGTCGCGAGCGCACTGCCCGCGAAGAACTGCGCGAGACGGTACGCCGGGCGGTGGCCGGCGCGACGAGCGAGGAGGAGTTCTTCGACCGGCTCGCCGTTGCTGGCCTCCTGATCCGCAAGCGCGTCGCGCCCTCCGGGGACCTCCTCGGGTACAAGGTCGCCCTTCCCGACGACCGGAACAAGGACGGCGAGCCGGTGTTCTACCCCGGCGCGCGCCTCGCCCCCGACCTCTCACTGCCTCGCATCCGGGAGCGCTGGTCCGGCGGCGCCCAGAAGGACCCCGCTCGCCGGCAGGAGGATGCAGTCCGTACGTGGCGAGGCAGTCCGGCCGCTGCCCGCCGCAGGACGGCGTCGGCCGCGTGGCAGGCCGTGCTCGTCGTCGAACACGGCGAGGACGCGGTCGCCGCCGCCCACATCGCCGCGGCCGGCGAAGTCCTAGACGCCCTGGCGAAGACGTCCGCCGCCCACACCCGCCGCGAACTGCGAGACGCCGCAACGGCCTTCGAACGGGCCTCGCGCTCCCACGTCCGCGCCGTACGCGGACACGACCGGGCACTGCGGCAGGCGGCCCGCGACCTCGTCCACGGCGGCCCCGCCCTTGGGCGCGGCGAGGACGGTGCGAGCACCGCGATGGCGATCGACATGCTGTTCTTCCTGATCACCGCCGCCGTGCACTGGCACGCGAGGAAGGGCCACGCGCAGCAGGCCGCCGCCGCCCGTCAGGCCGCCGAGCACCTGCGCTCCGCTTACCAGGAGGCTGCCGCCCAGCCTCTCGGCGTGCTCTACCAGCGGGGGCGGCGCCTGAACCGGGCGCTGCTCCAGCGGCAGACGGTGCTGCTGCGCGAGGCGCTGCCCGGGCTGGCCGAGCAGATCCTCGCCGAGCCCGGCTGGTACGCACTGGCCGCGACCATCACGGACGCCGAAGCCGCTGGCAATGACCCAGTCGCTCTTCTGTCCGAGGCCGTAGGACGCCGGGAACTCGACACCGCGGACTCGGTAAGTGACGTGTTGGTCTGGCGGCTGCGGCGGCTGGCCGATCTGCCTGCCGATGCCTCCCGAGTCCCCGATCAGGGCAAGGCGAAGCGCCGAGCCGCATCCCGCCCCGTCTCACCTGGCCGTCATCGCGGCCAAGAGGCAGTGAGCAACATACGCTGAACCCTCCGGAGAACGGAGCAGCTGGCGGTCGAGATCGGCGAGGGCCCGCGGCTCCCTTCCGCCAGGGCCCGTCGTACGCTCCTGAGCCGAATGCCCGCGCCAAGAGGGCGACGCAGGCCGATGCGGCTCGGCCAGGGACGGGAGAGAACGAGTGCAACTGATCTTCATCGACGACAGCGGGCAGGAGCGCCCTCGTCGGGACCACCTCGGCGAGCTCGTGTCGGTGGGCGCTGTCATGTTCCCGGAGGATCAGATGGTGGTGTACAGCCGCGCGATCGACCAGCTCCGGTCCGAGATCGGCATGCCGGACGGCGAGGAGTTCAAGTGGAAGCCGTTCAAAGGTAGCTGGCTGGCGAACTCCGGCGGTGAAGTAGTGAAGGGCGCGCGCCGCCGAATGCTGGAGATTGCGGGGCAGTGCGGCGTCCGTACGGCCGTGGTGATCTGGGACCGCGGCCGAGCAGATTGGGATAAGAAGGAGGTGGCCACGACGATCCTGGGCTACCTATACGAGCGAATCGAAAGGGAGCTGCAGACCACTGACGAGCGTGGCGTCGTAATCGCCGACGTACCTGGCGGCGGCAGCAAGGACCACGCGAAGTGGCTGTCGGAGGCGCTGGACCTCACCACGGTCGGCACCGCCTACGTGAAGCCGGACCGCGTGGTGATGCCCATCGTGACCGCCCCATCCGATCACGTCCCGCACCTGCAGCTCGCCGACCTCGTGACTGCCGCGACCACCGCCGCCATCGCCGGTCTACCCAACGGCTTGGAGCTCGTTGAGCTGCTCAAGCCGCTCGCCCGCCGCAACGCCTACGGACGCATTGGCGGTTCCGGCCTCGCACTCGTCCCGCGAGACCCCCTCATCGACCTGTACTTCTGGGTGCTTGGCGAGACCGACTACCACAAGAACGGTATCGCTTACGCCATCGGGCCGACTGACTCGCCCTTCTCCCAGCCAGGGCGTCTCTTCCAGAATCACGACGGCCTGCCGACCCCCGAGTCCAAGCGGCCAGGTGGCGTGTAACCCCCTCGTGCGTGGCTGTTGACTTTGTGAATTGAAGCCGCCCCTCGCTTGGGGGCACGATCATGACGCGTGCAGGGAGAGGCAAGGGAGGACGTCAGGGTGTTTCACCGGATACGCCGTCGGGTTAAGGAGCCCAGCGAGGCGCAGCGCCGATTCTTCGAGCTGTCGGCGCGGCTGCAGGACCAGGTCCCACTAGGGGTCGGAGGGGCGCCGGCCGAGCCGGATCACAGCGAGCCAGCCGCCGTGGTGGACGACTTTCTTCCGCCGGAACTACGGGTGCCCAGCCACGACCAGCTCGACGGCCGCATGATGCCCTGGGCGCAGCCGCTCGTCCTCGACGGCGAGATGGTCGCCTGCGCCGCGTGCGGCGCGTACCGGGACTGGCTCATCCTCTCCACCCGCGACCAGATCTGGCTGCGCTG
The DNA here is from genome assembly GCF_003122365.1 of Streptomyces spongiicola. Classification (NCBI taxonomy): domain Bacteria; kingdom Bacillati; phylum Actinomycetota; class Actinomycetes; order Kitasatosporales; family Streptomycetaceae; genus Streptomyces; species Streptomyces spongiicola. Next base: position 5,749,460 of record NZ_CP029254.1, on the reverse strand, counting down.
CCGGGCCGGCCACCAGCAGCAGGAGATGCGCCTCGACACGGCCTGGTACAACCGGAGCGCCGGGCCGGCGGACGCGACGCACGCCACGTTCGAGGACTGCCTGCGCCACCTCGGCCACTGACCCCCACCCCTACAACCCCACCGGGCCCGCGGGCCCGCACTGACCACCCGTCGCCTAGCACCAAGGGGTCAGTTCCTCATGCGCGTTCGCGTCGCCACCACCGCCGTCGGCCTCACCGCCGTCACCCTGCTCGCCCTACCGGCCTGCTCCACCGGCACCGCCGGGGCCAAGCCCGACGCCGCTTCCTCCGCCCAGGTCGTAAAGTCAGCCGGCGCCGACCAGGACGCCGCCCCGCTGTCCTCGGCCGCGCTGAAGACGCGCCTGCTCGACGAGAGCGACCTCGGCAGCGGCTACCTGCGCCAGCCGGAGCGTCCGTCACGGCGCGACGACGTAACCGTTGTTGGCTGTACGGCTCTGAGCGAGCTGGGCGGCGATGCGGCAACCGGCGGCTCGCTCACCTTCCCGCACAAGGCGAAGGCCACCTTCACCTACACCGGAGGCAGCAACTCGCAGGTCACCGAGGAGCTGTACAGCGACAGCGCGAACAAGCTGTCCTACGGCATCGGCCGGATCTTCGACGCCATGACCGGCTGCCCCACCTATCAGGTCGTCGCGGGCGGCACTGCGATCGACATGGCCTCGCAGAAGCTGCCCGCCCCCCACCAGCTCGGGGACGAGCAGTGGAGTCAACTCCTGACGTTCTCCGCTGGAGGGCAAAGCACCGTGGTGAAGCAGACCGCGATCCGCGACGGCAGTCTGCTGCTGATCGTCTCGGGCTCCCCGGCCCTCGTAGACCGTCACCTTGAGAAGGCTCTCGCCAAGGCGGAAAGAGTCGGCTGACCGGCCTGGACATGCTGCTGCCCCCGACCGTCCCGGTCGGGGGCAGCAGCGCGTGGCGCGTACAAGCGTTCCCTACCCGAGAAGCAAGAAGCCCGGCCTCCATTCGGGAGGCCGGGCTGGTGTACGTCGGGGGCAAGGGGCCGCAGAGCGCTAGATGGCCGGCGCGCGCAGGAGCCGCTCCTGGGTGGCCTCGGGCAGCACCCGGCGCAGGACCGGCGCGGTCGAGCTGAGGGAGGCGGCGAAGGTCGCGACGAGATCATGCGGGACGCTGGCGCCGAAGGACACCGCCCACAGGCACGGTGCGCCGAGCGCGGGCTCGGCCCACGCCTGCCACCCAGCCGGTCCCACTTCGTCGGCCTCGGTGTTCAGGGCGCGCGGGTCGGCGTCCTGGATGAGGGGCGGCACCTCGCCGAGGCTGATGTGCGAGGTGAACGTCGGGTCCGTCGCCGCCGCCTGGGGCTGGTCGATGTCGCGGAGCCAGCCGTGTGCGGCGACGGCGTCGAGGACCAGCTCGGGGCCGGCGATCGGCTCGGCGGGCTGGTCGCGGGCATCGAGGGCGACGAGGAAGTCGGCCGCGGACTCGCCGGGGACGTCGAGGGTGAAGTAGGCCGACCACTGAGCGAGCGGGCTGCTTGTGTCCGCGCGGGCGGAGATCTGCCAGGCGATCGGCAGATCCCCCAGGTGGAACGGCTCGTCAGCCAGGCTCCACTGGGCCCACCGGAGGGTGTCGGGGCTGATGTGCAGGACGGTGCTGCGCAGGACCTGGCGGTCCTCATCCGCTTCGTCGGGCTCGTGGCGACCGCGGACGATCGTCAGGCTCGTCCAGCCCAGGCCGGCGAGCGTATCGGCGACGGTGTCGTAGAGGCGCTTGTCGTCACCGGCCAGGTGCCGGGGACCGACCCAGAACGCGGGATGGCCGCCGGGCGGGGTGGACGGTTCGAGCGGGAAGTCGGGGTACAGGGGCGCCTCCAAAGGCTCGGTGCGGTTCTACTTGCCGCCGGCGGTTCGTCGGGGGCGGCGCGGTGGTGCCTGGACGGCGCCCTGCCAGGCCAGGGCGACGGCGACCTCGGGCGGCAGATGGCCGAGCTGTGTGTCCTCGTCCCGCCCTTCTGCCAGGTAGACAACGGTCCGGCCGGTCTCGTCCACGGACTGCACGACCTGCGCGAGGCGATGGGCCATGGGGAAGAACGGGTTCATGGCCTGTCGGACCGGAGCGCTCCGGTCACAGGCGGACAGCAGGTCGATGAGCTCGTCAACGGTCATCTCGGGATGCGTCACGAACAGCCTCCTTGTGTGGGGAAAACGGTGAGCGGTGGTACGGGCCTGCCATCGGGAGTCGGGTGGCCGGCCTCGGGTGAGGTCTTCGGCCGACCCCTGCGGTGTCACACCCGCCGTGAGGTCTCCAGCACGCGTGCCACTGCAGCGGCGACGATGTCGGCCGGCGTCTCGGTGTCGAAGGACAGGTGGTAGCCGCGCACCTTGGCTGTGCCGCTGACGGCGATCTTCCATCCTTCGCCGTCGGTGCCAGGGCGACCGAGCGGGAACCAGCCGAGGTAGAACCGGCCGTCCTTACTGCTGACGTGCACGTCCGCACGGTCGTCCACGATGAGGTTGAAGTCCTCCGCAGAGAACTGGTCCATGACGAGCGTGGGCTGGCCAGGACCGAGCTTCCACTCGCGTAGCCGCAGGGCTTCGATGGTGGTGGAGAAACCGGGTCCAACGGGAGCCATGGCCACGGGCAATCACCTCTTTGACCTGGGGTTTCTTGCAAGGTCGTCTACGTTGACATGGTCTCGCCCGCGTTGGCCAGTCTTTCCGCGCGCTTTCCTGTCTGCCGCCGGCGAACTGTTGCCTTCCGCTCCCTTTTCGCGTCGATCTCACGAAGTCACCTGAAGGAAAGGGGTGGCCAACCAGGGGCCCAGAGGTGCATGCTGGCCCGTTTCCCATCATGAGGAGGAGTACATGGAGATCCGGCCGCTTGAGGAGTTGCGTGCCGCGGACGATCTGTCGCTGGCGTTCAACCCCTGGGGACTCGGCGGCCGTATGAGGCCCGAAAACGCTGCGGAGTTCCAGCAGCGGCAGATCGCCGACTGCGACCTTGCGGAGGGTGTCGCGGCAGGAACACGCGATTCCTTCGAGCGGCTGCGCACCGTCTTCGCCTACGGCGTGCTGTGCTACGACGTGTACACCATGGTCGGCGACCAGGCGCTCCTCATCTACGAGCAGGCGTTGCGCGACCGCTTCATGGAGTGGTGCGCCGGCACCATCACCTTCCGTCTCCCCCAGGCCCCGGACGTCTCCTACACCGTCACGTCGTACGACGACGTCAAGAAGCGCTCGGACAGGATGACGCGGCAACGTGCGAAGCTGGTCGTCGCCACCCACGCCATCGAGTTCAACGGGATGCTTCACGGGCTCCGCCTGTGGGCGCGCACGGCGGGTCTGCTCCGCGGGCGGCGCAGCCGCGCGGTCGAAGACGCACTGGCCAAGCTGCGTAACTACGTTGCCCATCCCTCCGGCCACCATGTCGATACCCCCGTCGGTGCGGCCCGGACGGTCCGGGATCTGGCGGAGCTGATCAACCAGTTGTGGGGGCAGGCCACTTCCGACGGGCGCCTGTACCCGGCACCTCTCCACCGGGAGATCGCCGTACTGAGCTGGAACGGTTCCGGGCGGGCGCGGATGGAGCCCGCCGACGCGCTCACCGCCCCCGACCCCACGGAAGATCAGGAGAGCGACGAGTACCAGCACGTCGTGGTACGGGCCATCCCCTTCATCCCGGGCAGTCGCTGGAATGACGCTCACTGGGCGGAGTTCGACACCCGCTACGAGACCACACGGTTCCCCATGGAATACCTGTGGGGACCGGGCACCCGAGAGGAGGCCCGGGCGTGGCTCGAGCAGGAGCGCCCCGAGGTGGACAGCGTCGACTTCACTGACCGAGTGTTCCTCGTCCAGGACCACGAACGCCTGCTGCCGCCGATGCGGCCGGCGGTAGCGGCCGGGCTACCCGACGACGAACGCGTCGGGATCTGGCATGCCGTGCGGGCCGACTTCCCAGACGACGCCTTCGCGCACGTCCGAGGCTCCAGGGATAGCGGTGCTGGTCACGCCCGACGCCCCGGAGACTGTCCTGCCTGTTCCGCCGAAGTCCTTGGCTCCGGCTCCTACAACGAAGCCCTTCGCGCCGCGGCAGCCGTTCTCGGACCGATCGAGGCGGTACAGCTGCCCTCCATCCGACTGCCCTTGTCGATCTTCTGGCCCGACCGGCCGTGAGCGGTACAACACCAGGAGACGGGTGGCAGGCCAACAACAGCCATGTAGATCGGCAGCCCACCGCCCGGCCCTCGGGAGGGCCCAGGCCCGTGCCAGGGTAATCCCCATGAACCCCATGATCCCCGCACACGTCCCCGACGAGCCACCGCTCACCTACGCCGACAGCTTTGACATACCGGTCCTGTTCCGTAACGGACCCGCGGACAAGCCCAAGAGGCAGTGGCGGACCAACAAGCACAAGGCGTGGACCGGATCGGACGGGTTTCCGGCAGCGGACGGCTGGTACGCCCCGACCACCACGTGGCGCGAGATCATCAAGGCCGCCACCGAGGTCGGCCGCGATATCACCCCGCACCTGCAGAACCAGCCGCAGTACGCGCACGGGGAACTCGTCGCCCGGGTTTCCCCGCTGTACGCCTACCTCGGCGCTCACACCGTTAAGCCGCGGCACCCCGTACCAGGCGCCAAGGGCCGGCGCCTGACCCTGAACCCGGTCTACGCGCACGGGACTGAGCGCACGGCGAAGAACGCCGCCGCCTACCGGCTGGGCATGACGATGACCGAGTGGGCCTGCCGTTCGCTGCTGGGCCTCGGGCAGACCGAACATCTCGAACTCGGCGGCCCCATCCCCGCCCTGAGCGAAACCTTCAAGGACCCGAAGAAGAAGCTGCCCGACCTGTGGGGACGGCACGAGGCGGAGGAGATGTACTGGCTGATCGAGGCCAAGGGCGGCAACGTCGGCGTTGGCACGCTCCGCAAGGGGTGGGCGCAACTGGAGGCTGGCAGCAAGATACTCGGCTCGTACGCGCACCGCACCGTCCTGGTCGGAGCGTCCGTGCGGCCCGGAGACGACCTCTTCCTCACCATCGACCACGACCTGCACCCCGGCCAGCCGCCGCTCCACCCGGACGGATCCGGCACCGATGACGAGGCAGCGGCGAGCCCGGGCAACCTCGAAGACCACCTCGGCGATAGCGACGACGCGCTCATCGGCGCGGCCCGCGCCCAGATGCTCGCCTACCTGGCGCTGCGCTCGGCTCCCGCCTCTCATCTGCGCACGGTGCCGGTGCTGGCCGACCGCGCTTCCCGACACCGGCGCTCCGGGCTGACCACCCCTCTGGAGGACGACGACCTTACCCTCGCCTTGCGGGCTGACGCCCGCGGAGCAGCGCCCCACGTCGAGCAGCACACCCTGCGCGCGGGCATCCGCACCCTGGGGCTCGACGACTTCCTCACCTGTCGAATCCCCGGAACCGAGGTCCACCTAGGCATGTCCCGGAAGCTGTTCGCCGCCTGCGAGCGCCTCCACGAGGAAGATCTCGCCATCGCCCGGCGCACCCCGGGGCTGCGCGCCGAGGACCAGCTGGCGGTCGACCAGGGGCTCAGCGAGGATGCTCAGGAAGAACAGCGACTCACCCAGCGGCGGATCTTCCGCGAGCAGCAGGAGGAAGCCCGCCCCCGGCTGCGCCCCCTTCTCCGTGACGCCTACGAGCGGGGTGCGACGAGCGACTGGAGCGACCTGCTGCGCCGTCCCCAGGAGCCGGAGCTCGACCTGGAGGGCAACGAGGGTCTTCTCGAAGCGGCGACCCCGGAGACGTACCTGGCCGTCAGCCGCTACGACCTGCCCCCGATCCGCGCCTAGCCCGTGGCGATGTGACTGAGCCGCGCCCAGTTGGCCACTTTGAGCACCAGAGGTGGCCGCGCGTTCCGCCTGCAGACAGGATCCCCTCGATGTTTCGATCAACCCCCCTGCGAACGTTCGGGTGACGCGGCGGCGCGTCACCCCGGCGACCAGGGGCCCCCGGTCGCTGTGGTCAAATCCAGAGCGGTGGGCCCGGCGGGGTCCCTGCCCTGTGCTCGACCCGACATCGAGCACGCCGTGGAGAAGCCAACTCGGCCGGCACCGCTGCACGGTCCGCATGTTCCTCGTGGCTCTCCGCCGCGCGCTGTGTCGGGACGGCTCCGCGGTGTTGAGGGACTCCGAGTCATGAAGACAACCGCCGTCGAACGTCGCGCCGAACTGCTGCGTCTGTACACCGGGTTGCCCTGGCAGTCCGCCCTGCGCCGGGTCGAGGCCGCCGCGCCTGGATCCTTGCTGATCCCGCAGCCTGACGTCGACCAACTGCTCCTGGAGGCTCGGGTGATGGCCGCACTGGCATGGCGTCGGATCACCACTCTGCACCCCTGGGGTATCGAATACGTGGACCCGCGCTCCGACCGCCTCCTGATCCGATTCGAGGCCGACCCGGTCGACCGGCGCGACCCGGACGAGACCCAGGCCCTGGACCTGGCCGAGGCGCTGCTGCCGCGCGCCGACGAGTACGGCGACATCAAGGGGGTGCCCGGGGCACGTACCCACGTCGAGCGCGGGCAGGTGATGCTCCGCGTGCTGGACACGTCCGCCTCCGTCACCCTGCTGGGTCTGGACCCCGACGAGTGGCTGCGCGCGGTCGACGTCCAGGACCAGCAGATGGGCGCCTACGGCATGACGCCGTGCCACCGCGACCTGCCGGCCCGGTGGCACCCGGCCGAGCGTCCCTACCGGCGGCCGAGCCGCCGCAGCACCGCGGCATCGGCCTGGCTGACCAGCGGGCTGCTGCGCCGGGTCGGCCTTATCCGCACCCTCGGGGCACCGCTGGCCGTGACCGGCTGGCTTGGCCACCACGAACGCGGCGGTGGCGAACGCTGGATCATCGACCCCACGTTCGCGGAAGGCTCCGGCGCCACCAGCCACCGGCGGCTGATGGCGCTGCTCGCGGCACCCGGCTGGGGCCTGCCCCTCGCCTCCGTGGACGAACACTGCGCCTGCCATCTGCCGCCCGGCTACAGCGACCAGTGCACCACCGTCGCTGCCGGCCTAGCCGAGCGGCCCGGAGTGCTGGAGGTTCGCGCCATCCAGCGCCGCGGCGACCGCTTGAAATGGATCCAGGAGCACCGCCCTGCGATCCACGCCGCCCAGCAGCAGCTTGCCCTCTCCGTGCCCGCCTGGGTCGACCACTGGCTCGAGCGTGGTGGATCTACTACTTCGCAGGCCGGTCCGCGCCGTTTCCAACCTTCGCTGAGAAGCACTTGTCGACGATCAAGTTTTTCCCCATCTTGGGCGGTTTGAGCGTCATGTAATTCCCCATCACGAATTCTCCTGATTGGCCATGGGTAGCGCGGAGGCCGGGATCGAGGGACCTGGTCGTCGCGGAGGCGCCCGTGTACCTCGTTCCGCGGTTCGGCAGGCCGATAGGCGGCCCGGATGGCGAGGAGAACGTTCGTCGTGGTCGACATCACCGAGATCTACGTCCACTGGTACGCGGGTCGCTCGAAGAGCGAGCTGGCCGCGTCATTGGGGGTGGACCGCAAGACGGTCAGGAAGTACCTGGCCCCGGCGGAGGCATCCGGGATCACCCCGGGCGGGCCGCCGATGAGCGAGGCCGACTGGGCCAAGCTGATCAAGGAGTGGTTCCCGGGGCTGATCGACAAGCGGCTTCGGCAGGTCACGTGGCCGGAGATCGACAAGCACCGCGACTACATCAAGAACCTGCTGGGGACGGTCACCGTCTCCACGATCCACCAGCGGCTGCGGGACGAGCACAAACTCCAGGTGTCGATCTCCTCGTTCCGTCGCTGGGTGCACGCCACGCTGCCCGACGAGGTGGCGAGATCGCAGGTCACCGTGTTGCGCGACGAGATCGAGCCCGGCTCGGAGGCCCAGATCGACTACGGCTTCCTTGGCCAGTGGATCAACCCGCGCACCGGCAAGCGGCACCGGGTCTGGGCATTCGTGATGGTGCTGCCCTGCTCGCGCCACATGTTCGTCCGGCCGGTCCTGCACCTGGACCAGCACGCCTGGACCGAAGCGCACGTCGCGGCCTTCCGCTTCTTCGACGGCGTCCCGCGCCGGCTGGTCCCTGACAACCTCAAGACCGGCGTCGACAAGCCCGATCTCTACGACCCGAAGATCAACAAGGCGTATGCCGAACTCGCAGCCCACTACGGCGCGTTGGTGGACCCGGCCCGGGCGGCGAAGCCGAAGGACAAACCCAGGGTCGAGCGACCCATGCCCTATGTCCGCGACTCGTTCTGGCGGGGACGGGAGTTCACCTCCATCGAGCACATGCAGGCCGAGGCCGTCACCTGGAGCCGGCAGGTCGCAGGCCAGCGGCCCTGCAGGCCGCTGTCCGGGGCCGCCCCGATGGCGGTATTCGAGGCCGTCGAGGCACCCGAGCTGCTGCCCCTGCCGCAGACGCCGTTCGTGCTGGCCCGCTGGTCGACCGCGACGGTCGGCCCGGACATCCACATCAAGGTCGGCCGCACCCTCTACTCGGTGCCCTGGAAGCTGATCGGCCGCAGGGTCGACGTCCGCACCACTGCCACGATGGTGCAGGTCTTCCACGACGGCGAACTGGTCAAGACACACGCGGCTCTTGACCAGGGCAAACGAACCGACCGCCACGACTACCCACCCGAGAAGATCGCCTTCCAGATGCGCACGCCGGTCTGGTGCCGCACCCAGGCCAGCACCATCGGCGACGCCTGCCGCGAGGTCATCGACCAGCTGCTGGAGGTCAACGCGCTCTACCGGCTCCGCGCCGCCCAGGGGGTCCTCGGGCTGCGGAAGAAGTACGGCGAGACGCGGCTGGAAGCCGCCTGCGCCAGGGCCATCGCGGTCGGCGACCCGTCCTACCGCACCATCAAGGGCATCCTCATCGCCGGCACCGAGACCGACCCCGAGCCCGAGACCAGCGGCGATGCCGGAGCCGCGGCCTTCCTCCACGGACCGGCCGGGCTCTTCGCCACCGTCACGACCCCCGGCCCAGCGGATGACACCCATGACGACCAGGACCGCGACGAAGCCGAGGTGGAAGCCTGATGACCGTGATGGACGCCGCCCTGCGCGAGTCGCTGAAGACCCTGCGACTGTCCGGCATGCTGGAGACGCTCGACGCCCGCCTCGCCCAGGCCCACGGCGGCGAGCTCGGCCACCTGGACTTCCTCCAGGTCCTCTGCCAGGACGAGATCACCCGCCGCGAGACCGTCGCCTTTCAACGGCGCCTGCAACGGGCCAAGTTCGAGCAGCAGGTCACCCTGGAGGAGTTCGACTTCAACGCCTCCTCCAAACTGCCCGCCGCCCAGATCCGCGACCTGGGAGCCCTACGCTGGCTTCACGCCGGCGAGTCCGTAATTCTGTTCGGCCCGGTCGGCGTCGGAAAGACGCACGTCGCCCAGGCCCTCGGGCACCTCGCTGTCCGCCAGGGCGCCCACGTCCGCTTCGCCAAGACCAGCCGCGTCCTCGCGGACCTCGCTGGCGGACACGCGGACCGCACGTGGGAGAAACGGATCCGCGAACTGGTACGTCCCGACGTGCTCATCCTCGACGACTTCGCGATGCGCCAGCTCAACGCCACCCAGGCCGACGACCTCTACGAACTCGTCTCCGAGCGGCAGGGCCGGTCCCTGATCATCACCAGCAACCGGGCGCCGAGCGACTGGTATCCCCTCTTCCCCAACCCCGTCGTCGCCGAGTCCCTCCTCGACCGGCTCATCAACACCAGCCACCAGGTCATCATGAACGGCCCCAGCTACCGTCCGAACAAGCGACCCAAGAACCCCACCAGCAAGCCAGCCGACCCCAAGATCAAGTAACCTCCACCACCTCCGGGGCTGGGGAATTACGTGAACTCAGCCCCGGGGAAATACGCGATCGTCCACAGCACTCACACATCACGAGTCACAGCCGATCCCTGTCCTGTCGCACCAACCATTAGCGAATCTCACTGAACGTTGATGGATCGCAGTTCGTCTTGTCGAGAAATCTCGCAGCACCCCCGCTCATAAGACGTGCAGATGGCCTGCACGATGGGGAAGGCCGACTTCTGCTCACCAGAGGCGGCGTTCCTGGGCCGTAAGACCCGCAGCGTTCATCAGGTGCTCCCACTGGGCAGCCAGTGGCTTCGACCACGCAGGGTCCACACCATGCCCGTACGCAAGCAGCCCGTCGATGTGGTTGACGAACCCTTGTAGGGAGCTGTAGCCAGCGTGCTCGACGTGGGCCCCAAGCCCGAACTTGGCGACGCCGCGGACGTGATCTTCGAGTCCCCTTCTCGTGTGCCGCGGCAGTCGGAGTCTCTCGCCGTCCACGAGGAGACCCAAGACGATCTTGCGGGCACCCGGCGGCACAACGCGGGTCTTCTTCCTGTGTAGCCGGAACTGGGAGGCGGACACCGTTGCCGAGATCTCGGAGACGCAGCGTGTGAGCGTGGAGCGGTCGAGGCTTCTCAAGGTAGAGAAGGTCATGTCGTCCGCGTAGCGTGTGTACGTCATGCGGTACCGGTCGGCGACGGATGAGAGAGCCTCGTCCAGTGAGCGGGCGGCCAGATTGGCAACGGCGCCACTCACGGGGCCTCCCTGTGGGAGGTAGCCCAGGACCGGCGCACTGTAGCCGGGGATGGCCTGGTATGCACTCCTGAAGTGCGGCCAGGTGATTCCGCCCGGGACGCGGGTACAGACGCGGGCGATTTCGAAGGAGACGAGACTGTTGTAGCCGACCGCCCGCAGGATCGATTGAACTGCACGCTCGTCGACGGAGTGGAAGAAGTCATGCAGATCGAACTTCAGTAACCACGAGGCACCAAGGTGAAGCTGCGCGCACTGCACGGCAGAGCGTCCCTGCTGGTAGGCGTAGCTCGCCCCGTGCGTCGGTATCCGGCTGAATACGTTGCCCAGGAGCCAGCGTTGTACGTCCATCAATACGGGCGCAGGGGAAGCGATTGTGCGAGATTTGCCGGGCTCACGCTTGGGGCGGGAGAACTCGGTGTATGGGTCCTGTCGCCTCTGGACGATCTTCCGTAGGTAGAGGTATGGCGCGCCTGTCTGATGGGCCAGGTGCCCCAGCGTCAATACAGGTGTGAGTCCTTGACTTCGGACTCGTTGCATCTGCTCCAAAGCCTCGTCGATGACTGAGGAAGTGATGCCGTTCCTGCGGCCGAGACTCCGGTAGTGTGCGGGAGAGTCGATGGGGTGGCCTACCTTCGGTGTATCCCGCCCCCGGCGGGTGGTGCGAGTCGCGCGCCAGGCCACGTAGGAGACCGTGCGCCTCGCACCATCCAGGCGTTCGACAGCTTGTCCACAGCGTGCGGCCCACGACCGCAGCCTGACCTGCAAGTGCAGATCGTTGACTCGACGATGACCTCGTCGATTGCGCTAGGCCGTCACCGACTCTCCCGCAAGGTGCCAGGGTAGTAAGGCTCCTGACTGCCCTGCAAGCGGCTTACGACGACCCGGGGCTTCGCTTTGACTGCCCGCAGCTCCTTCCACCCTGCGTCGGTAAGCCGCGTTTGAGAGTCCACCAAACCCAGCTTCTGGGCCTGCAAGACGAGGTTTCTGGCCATCGGAACTGAGACCGAAACATCGGTCGCCAGTTGTTCGGGGTGCCTATGGCCTTTCGCGATGTGGCCAAGGACCTCAACAAGGTCCCTGATGCCGCCGCGATAGCGCACGTGTAGCTTGCCCGATCCTGTCGGCTGGACTCGCCCCATGCCACGCAGCCCGAGTTCTGCGTTGCGCTCTGGCCGGTATCCGACGAGGTCGCGCATGAGCCCCGGCGGCGCAGTGCGGTGCTCGAAGAACGGTGCCCACTTCCCGTCGGGACGCCGAGTCCGGCCCCGGGATTGGCGCAGGATGGATGGCAGATTGTTCGGCACGGTGTGCTCGAACACGAGCAGCCCCTCGCTGCCCGACCAGCCTGCACTGTCTTCGGGCCGCCGTGCGTAGTCTTCGCACAGCTTCCTGATCCTCCAGAGCTCGTCCGTATGCCACTGAGCCGAGGGAAAGTCCATCCCGCGGTGCAGCACCGACACCCCGTCGTACAGCCCACTGGCACGGATGCGCCGCAGTCCGGTGGTTGTTGCGGCGAAGAGGACCAGGTGCATCCGGACCAACTTCAGGGAGCGCCAGCTGCGGACCGTCGCATTACGCAGCCAGGCCCGCGCGTACGCCAGAGACTCCTCGCCGGAGCCGGCGTAGTCAGAAACGAACAATAGGCTCCGGGCACGACGCGCCCGAAGAAGATCAATCGTCATGGCGTTGCGCGTCACAACGGAGGTGTCCAGGCTCCGCTGCACATCGCGGATGATGTTCTGGACGATCAACTCGCTACCGCCGCCATCGCCACCGGAAACCTGTGGTGACACGTTGTTGATGAACATCGTGTCCGTCGGCTTGCACGAGCGGACGCCATACAGCGCCGCCGGTTTCTCCATGCTGGCTTCACCAGCTAGGACTGACCCCAGATGTTCCCGCAGCCCCTGCCTGAACGTCGTCTCCGACACGATATGCAGGCTGTCGAGCAACTGCTGAGCCGTGTCAGTGTCCCTGGGACCGAAGTTGGACAGCCACTCGATCCCCTGATGGGTTTCGCTTGGCCTCGCTGGCTCCCTCACGGCACGCATGTGCACCGCGCCCCCTTGTACCGGATTCCGCATCTGAGCTGGCGTACCCCACCGTAGCGACTGCCCAAGCCTGTGTGGGCGTAGTTCTGGGCCCATGGGCTTGCCCCAAGACCGGAAGTTAGCGTTTCGCAGTTCACGCAAGTCCGCTGAGTCTCAGGCCGTCAGCTGACGCCCATCGAGGGTGCCCGCCGCCGCGACACCATCGAAGCGATCGTCGGCGGCACGCTCGTCTCCCCAGCTCCTCCGCAGTGGGCAGGCTTCGGCCGACTGTGGGGGCTCCGCTGGGCGGTGTGGCGGTCGTGGGGGAGGTGGACCGGGTGGGCCGGCGTCGGTAGACGTGAGCAGGCCCCCGGGGCGGCGTCCCGGGGGCCTGCTGATGGTGGGGTCTTCGGTTATTTGGTCTCGCGGTTGTCGTCCGGCTCGGGCTCGGCCGGCGTACGACGGCGGGTGATGACCAGGGCGACGGCGCCTGCGACGACAAGGAGACCCGCGCCGCCGGCAATCCACGGGGTGGCGTCGGCGCCGGTGTGAGCGAGGGAGCCGGCCGAAGTCTTCGTCGTGTTGTCGTCGAGCCCGGCTGCTGCGCTGGGCGAGGAGATGGCGTTAGGCGTGCTGGTTCCCGTCGGGGAGGGCTTCGTCCCCCCGGTTCCGCTGTCGCTCGGCCTGTCCGCAGGTGTGGACGGGGTGCCGGTGGGCTTGGACGTCGGCTCAACCGAAGGGTCAGGCTTCGGCGTGGTGGCGGTCTTGGCGTTGGTGACGGTCACGGTGACCGGGGCGCCGGGGCCTGCGGTGAACGTCTTCGACGGCTTGTAGAGGTCGTAGCCGGCGGGGGCCTTGATCTGCTTCACCCAGAAGTCGGCCTTTCGGCTGGTCACGGGCAGTTCTCCGGTGGCTGTGCCCTGTGACCCGGTGGTGAGGGTGAGCAGGGTCTCGCTGCCCGTTCCGATGTTCACGGTGGAGCCGGGCAGCAGCTTTCCGGTCTTGTCGTCCTTGGCCTGGAGGAGGACCTTGGCGGCCTTGAACGGGTCGGTGATCGTCAGCGGTGTGGTCGCGCCTGGGGTGACGATGACGTCCTGGTCGGCGACGACCTCGTGGAGCGGGCTGCCGGAGGACGTTTCCTTCAGCCGGTACACACCAGGAGCGAGGTCGGGGAAGGTCAGCTTGCCCTGCGCGTCGGTCTTCCCGCGTCTGGTCTCCTTGCCGGTGGAGTCGAGCAGGAGGAACTCGGCGCCGGGGAGGACGTCCCCGGCCGCGTCCTTCTTGGTGATCGCGATGCTGCCGGCATCCGGGGCTGGTGTCTCGGTGGAGGCAGCGGAGGTCGAGGGCGTCGGCTCGGACGACTGGGCGGTCGCGGTCGGCGCCCAGGTGAGGGTGCCGGTCACCGCGGCGGCGACGGCAGCGGATCGGACGGCGCCACGGAGGATACGAGCGTGCACGGGAAGAGGTGCTCCTTGATCAGGTAGTGGGAGTTCATCGGGTCCGGCCAGCGACCGGAGGCGCGGGCGGCGGGGCAGGCACCTTGTGGGCGGTCCTGCCCACAGTGCGGCTCGACGCGGACGCGGTCCACGCGCCGGGGAACCAGACGGCGGTGTACTGCTCGATGGCATCGCGCAGCCTTGTGAAGTCGGCCCCTTCCCATGCGGGTTGCCCCGGCCTGGCGAGCGTGATGTTGAAGGTGTGGGGCATGTTGCGCTGGTGCAAGGCCCCCTGACGGCGGCGGAAAGTGCCGTGCTCGGCGAAGCTGAGCGCCACCGCGTCGATCGTGCCCCGTTCGATGTGCGTCACGGTCAGGCGCAGGCCGCCGTACGCGTTCCTGTACTGCGTGTCCGTGAAGCCGATCTGCAGTCGTAGGGGTGCGCCCGCGATGGGAGTGGCGTAGTACGTGCTGCCTACGGTGGTGCCGCTGGGGAAGGGGAGGCGGAGTTCGGCGAAGAACTCCGGGGCGTGCAGGGACAAGAGGATCCTTTGGTCAACGGGGCGGCTACCGGCGCGGGCCGGGCAGGCCCGGTCGGCTGGTTGTGCTCCAGCGCGGGACGCTGGCCGCGGGGAGCGCGGCCGGGCGGCGGGATGTGACGGCCCGCTGCACGTCGAGCGGGGTGGGGGCCGACGGGCTGGGCGGCAGGATCGGGGTGAGCTGGGCCATGCCCTGGATGTAGCTGAGCGTGTCCTGACGCCAACGGGGCAGCGCGGCCGGGTCGGAGACGCACTGCGTTACGGCGGTGAGCAGGGCGACGGGGGTGTCGGTGCTGGCGGTGGCGTACCAGGCGGGGCGGTCGATGGACTTGCCGGCCCACAGCTGCCAGCGAGCGTCGCGCGTGGTCAGCTCGGCTTCCGGGTCGAGGTCGCCGGTGGTGAACTCATTCCGGCGAGCCCGTCCGGCGCGTGGACCGCGAAGACGCCCCAGCGGGGCCGGTCGATCTGCCAGCGCTGCTTGAGGAGAGGGGCGACGGCGAGGAAGGGATCGTGCACGTCGCTCCCGGCGGCCGGCCTGGCGAGGTAGGCGTCCGGCCCCTGCTCGTACGCCGTGGCGAGAGCGGTGGTGAAGGCGGCCACGAACTCGGTGGGAGTGCGATCGTTGAAGCAGACGCCCCACGTCGGCGGCCCGAACGGATCGCGGTAGGCGTTGATCCGCCAGAGCCCGTCGTCCTCGCCTTCGGGCAGGTAGCCCAGGCGCACGCGCCGGTCGGGCGCGCTCACATACACATTGCCGTCCTCGTCGTGCTGGACGTCCCAGCCGAGGTCGAGGAGCGGGGCGAGGGCCGGGTCACCGATCCCGTTGCTGGCGGCGAGGTAGCGCGGGGACACGTAGACGTTCCCGTCGATGTCGTGGCGCGCGTCGGGCTGGTGGCTCATCGTTCCGCCCGCGTGGTCACGGTGATCTCTTCGGCGGCCATCTCGAGGCGCTCATTGACCTCGGCGGTGTCGCGGCCGGTGACGATGTAGAACCCGGCGCGGGCGGTGAACAGGTCACCCTTGGGAGGGAGGAGGAGCAGGTCGCCGACGTGTCGCATCCACTGCACCTGCCGCAGCCACGGGGTGTGGGCGGCGTACGGCTGGTTGACCTGCCGCTGCGTAAGCGTGCCGGAGGCGGCCGGGTAGAGCATGCGGATGCCTGCGGCCTGGCGGTGAGTGGGGGTGAGGTCCGGGGTTCGGCCGCAGGCGAGATCGGCGGCGGCCTTCGGCAGGTCGATGCCGGTGGCGAGACGAACGAGGTGGCCGATCAAGTCGCCGCCGATGCGCGCGTTGACCTCGATCAGCCGGGGCCGGCCGCCGACCAGGCGCATCTCGACGTGCTGCGCGCCGTCGGTGATCCCCAGGGCTTTGACCGCGGCGGCGGCCACCGGGGCGACTTGTGCGAGAAGCGGGTCGGTGGCATCGACGGTGTGCCCGGTCTCGTAGAAGTACGGGGCGGGCCCGAGGCTCTTGCGGGTCACGGCGACGGCAGTGGTTGCACCGCGGTGGGTGACGCACTCAACGGAGACTTCCGGGCCATCGAGGTACTCCTCAACCAGGACACCGGTGTCCTCGCGGCTCTGGCTCGCTCCGGCGGAGGCGAACTCGAATGCGGCGGGCAGTTCCTCGGGGCGGTCGATGCGGATCACGCCAATGCTGCCGGCGAACGCGGCGGGCTTGATGACGGCGGGGAAGCCTATGGTCGCCGTCGCCCGTCCGGCCTCCGCCAGGGTGCGGGCCTTCATCGAGGCGGCCGACGGCACCCCGTGGCGGGCGAACAGCGCACGGGCGGTGCCCTTGTTGCGGCAGGCCCGCATCACCTCGATGGAGTTCGCGGGCAGACCGAGCGCGCGGGCAAGGCGGGCGGTGGAGACGAGGTGCCACTCCTGCCAGGTGACAACGCCGGCGAGTTCGTGGCGTGCCGCCAGAGCCCGGCCCGCGGCGAGCAGCGCGGCGTCGTCGTGGAGGTCGACGACGGCGTGGTCGACGATGTACGGCTTCTCCCATGACGGCTCGGTGCCCGTCAGCAGGACGACGTCGTATGCGGCGGCCACCTGCTCAAGGCAGTAGCCGCGATAGGTCTCATCGCCGGGAGCGACGACGAGCAGGAGGGGGCGAGCGGACAAAGAAGGAGTTCTCCGGATCGTTGGACGGCAGTACGGGAAGGCGGGCTGTCAGTCGGCACGACGGCGGCGTAGCTCGAACGCGCTGGTCCAGTGGGGATGCGCGGCGATCAGCTTCCTGGCGTAGAGGGCGGTGAAGTTGTTGTTCAGCCCGGGGACGCCGTACGGGAGTTGTCGGCGCAGGTCCTCGAAGAGGTCCTTGAGGCTGATGCGCGTGGCGCCGGCGGCAAGGCGACGGGCGGCCATGCGCTCCAGCGCGCGGTAGACGTGAGGGTTCTGTGCGTCGAAGGCGTGGAACTGCTCGGTGATGGTGCGACCGCTCGTACGGTTCGCCCTGGAGCAGGCAGCGGGCATAGGGAAGTTCTCCACAAGCTGGGGAAGCGCAACGGGTCAGGTGCGCAGGGCGGGATCGGTGCGCAGGCGGGCGAAGGCCGGGATCAGTCCGAGGGCCTGCAGGACGGCGCACGCGGTGATGACGTGGCCGAGCGCGTCGGGCGGGGTGATCGCGGTGAGCACGCCGGCGACGGGGAAGGGCAGCAGGAGGATGAGGATGGTCACCGACAAGGTGCTGCCGAACTTCTCCGGGGGGATCAGGCGGGAGCGCAGTGTGCGCAGGACCACCGTCATGCCGCCCTCTGCGGCCATCAGGACCGCAACCAGGACCAGGTAGGACAGGTAGTCGGGGGCCTGTGCGGCGGCGAGGGTGGCGAGCGAGGCGAAGGCGGCGCAGGCGGCACCGACCGGCCACAGGCCCAGGCGGTCGATCGCGAACCGGCAGAGCGTGACGCTGAGGAGCGTCGCTCCGGCAGCGGCAGACCAGACCAGACCGACAGCCGTGGCCGACTGCCGATAGTGGTTGACGACGATCACCGGACCGGCCGCCTGAAGGAAGCCGATGGCGAGGTTGGACAGGGTCAGGCCGGTCACAAGCCAGCCGAGCGCGGGCAAAGACCGAATGGTCCGCCACCCAGTGAGCAGCCCCGCACCCGTGTTGCCCTTCGCTGCGCGGGCCGGGGGGATCGGCGACGGCGGTGTGCACAGCGCGAGCAGCGCGGCGAGCAGCGAGAACACCGTGATCACCGCGAGCATCTGCGGAGGTCCGGCGAGCAGCAGCAGACCTGCCAATGCCGGGCCGGCCAGGGTGGCGGTCTGGTCGATCCCGAGCAGCACGGCCTGGACACGGTGGGCCTGCCCACCCGCTCGGCGGCCGGCGGCTGCGCCCGCGGTCTCGGCCGCGATGTAACTGAACTCGGTGAGCACCCCGGTCACGGCGGCGAGCGCCATCACCGTCACGCTCGCCACGGCGCCGGACGGGTGGAGGTACAGAAGGATCGCGCCGGCGGCGACGACCAGCGCGCGGCCGAGGGAGGCGAGGAAGAAGACGACTGATGCCCCGCGCCGGTCAACAATCCCGCCGGCCCACCCGAATGCTGCCAACCTGGGCACCCACTCCAGGGCGAACGCCAGGCCCGTCAACGCCGCGGAGCGCGTGGTGACCAGCACCAGGAGCGGGATGCCGTAGGTGGACATGGCGAACGCGAGGGCGTCCACCGTGCGCGGCAGGTAGATGCTGCGCAGCAGTCCCGCGGTGTGCTGGGCGTGCCGGGGGGTGACGCCTCCGCTCACGCGACCAGCTCTGCTTCAAGGCCCACGGTGACCTGCGGGTTGGCGTCCAGCCACTGGACCAGCAGAGCGCGCGGGTTGAACAGACCCGCCTCGGCCTCGATGGTGGGCGTGCCCTCGCCTGCTGGACGGTGGGAGCCATCGGCGCGGTCGGCGACGAGTGCGACGGCCAGGAGGCTGAGGGAGTGCTGGAGGCGGGTGGTGAAGCTGCAGACGGCGGCCGGGTAGGCGTGGCGCCGGGCCCAGCGGGCGGTGGCGTCGTAGAAGTCGGCCAGCTCCGAGCCGGCCTCGGTGAGGGCAAGGCCGGCGCCGGGTGCGACCCGGACGAGACCGTGCGCGCGGCCGACGTGGGTGGTTCGGCGAAGGTGGTGCGCCGAGAGGTCGGGCAGGGTGCCGGCGAGCCTTCTCGGCGGGATCGGCCCGTTGTCGTCGATCTCGGTGATCAGCCGGATCAGGCCCGGCGAGGACAGCAGGGCGAAGGCGTTGCGGAGTTCGGCCGGAGTGAGGGAGGCGGTCATCGGCGCGGACCTCCCGCCGTAAGCGCCGCCTTCGGGCGGGCGGTCGCGGTGTGCGAGAACAGGTCGCGGATCTGCCACGTCGGGCGAGAGGCCCCTGCAGCCCGGACAGCCGACGAGGCTGTGGGAGCCGGCAGGGACACGTTGCTGACCCACGGCTTCGGCGGGGGTGCGGCCCCCGGGCGCCCCCAGACCGGGTGCTGGACAGCATGGGTGAGGGGGTGCCCGGCGGACCACGCAGAGAGGGCGCCGAAGACGGGCCCCAGGCCGTCGCCCGCCACCGACAGGCGGTAGGGCTGGCCTATGCCCTCGGTGTCGACCAGGCCGTCGGCCACGAGCTGCCGCAGCGGCGGGTAGATGTTGGTCCAGTCGCTGCTGGGCATGATGATCCTGGCCAGCGCCCGGCCGCTGACCTCTTCACGGGACTTCAGCACCCACAGGATGGCGGCGGCGTGCCGCCGGGTGAGCAGGGTGAGGCTGTCCTCGATCTGCTCGATCGCGGGCAGCGGGCGGTCCGCCTTCTCGAGGTGCTCCTCGGCCCAGGTGACGATCAGTGGCAGCACCGGCAGAAGGGCTGCGCAGCGGTCGGTGTGTCCGTAGGTGACGTGCCGCGAGGTGTGTTCGGTGCGCTGGACGAGGCCGGCGTCGCACAGCGACTTGAGCTTGGGGTGGAGCTGGCCGTTCTGCAGCCAGGACACCTTGGCCGCCAGCTCGCTGTACCGCAGCGGCGGCCCGGACAGGGCCAGCAGGATCCGCACGTTCCATCGCGGAGTGATCATGGCGAGCGCCTCGGTGACCCGCGCGATGTCAGCGTCGGTGTCAGGGGGCAGACCGGTGATGGCCAAGGGAGGAACTCCTGGGTGGGTGAAGGGGGATGCCCGCGGGTCAGCGGCTTGGTGCAGGGCTCACGGCCGGGACTGGCGGGGCGGGTACAGCTGGCGCGGTGGCCGGGGGCGGTGCAGGCGCGGGGACGCGGGCAAGGCTCTGGAGAACGGCGGAGACCGACTTGACTTGGACGTCGCGGACTGCGACCGCTTCGGCGAGCCGGCGGGCGCCGTCGAGAAGGTGGGAGACCTCGGGTCCGCCGATCTGCCGCTCGGGGTGGATGAGCTGGGCGAGGCGGTCGCGGTGGAAGTCGATGCTGCGCTCGGCGAGGGTGAGGTCGTCGTGCATGCCGAGGAGGGCGGAGAGCATGCCGGCCGGCTGGTCCTGAGCGTGGGCTTTGAGCTCGGCAAGCGGTGCGCCGTACAGGTCCTCGATCCGTCCGGCTATCTCGGTGGACGTCGAGTGGGGCAAGCGGGGGCTTTCACGGTCGGCGGGCCCTCGCCGCCCCGGCACGCGCGGGTGCCGGAGCGGCGGGGGATGGGGGCAGGACGGCGGCGACCACGGGCTGCGCCGTGCGGACGGGGCGGGGCTGCCGGTCGGGCGGAGGCATGGTGCGCAGCAGCTCGCCGAGCGCGGCGCGGTAGCCGTCGCGGGCATCGAGCGCCGCCTCCAGCCACTGCGCGTCGAAGCGGAGGTCAGCGGCTGACAGCTCGCCCATGTCCCGGTCGGGTGCCATCGCCTCGTGCACGCGGTCGCGGACCCGGGCGACCTGCTCCTCGGCCAGGGCGAGGAAGGAGCGCAGCTCCAGGGCGCGGGTAAGCGCGGGAGGGGCATCGGGGCCGATAGCCGTCGCGTACAGCTCGACGACCGGGGCGCCGAAGATCTCCTGCAGCCGGCCGTCCACGGTGCTGGACTTGAGCCGGACGCTCACAGGACGACCCTTCCCGCTTGCGGCACCGACGCCGGCGCAGGTGCGACCGCGGGGCGGTGCGGAGCGCTGGTCTGCACCGCCGGGCCCTTGCGGGCTCCGCGATGGAGACGGGCCAGGCGTTCGGCAGCGAGGCCCTTCTTGCCCGGAGCGTCCGGATCGAGAAGCCACCGCACGACCAGGGCCCGGCCGTCGCGTGCCGTGAAGGCCGCGTTGACGCGTTGGGCGAGGTCCATCGTCGGGTCGTCGACTTCACTGGGCTGCGTTTCCAGCGCGGCGAGGAGGTCGTCCTCTGCTCGGTCGAGGACGGCCTGGGAGTCGACGAGAAGGCTGTGCCACTTGACGACCTGGGTGGCGTCAGGATTCGCGGTCGGCTTGAGGCCGACGGCGGCCCTCAACTGATGGATGTCCATTCCGAAGCGGGCTTCGATCCGTTCGGTGAGCACGCCCACGACATCCTCAGTGCCATCGGGTGTGTCGTCGGACAAGGGGAGCTCCTTCCGGAAGGCAGCACCTGGAACTGCAGGGGCAGGGAAACGAGCGGTCGGGCAACTCGGCTATGCGTAGGCGGGTTGCTGCTGCGGGCCGGTCAGCTGAGGCACATTCGGACGTCGCGGTAGACGTACGTGCCGGAGACCCAGCCCTTTACGCCGGTCGTCTTGTCCGTGATGTAGAGCCAGTTTCCGCTCTTCTTGTGCACGGTGAACTTGTGGCTGCGGTAGAGCACTCCGACCGCGGTGGACTTCGTGGTGGCCTTGGACCGGATGGTCACGGCCTTCGTGTGCACCTCGTACGGCAGCGGCGGGAGGGACGAGCAACTGCTCGCCGGCACGGCGGTTGCCGCGGTGGCGACGGGGGCTGCATTCGCGGTGGTGGCGGACAGCACCGGCAGAGCGAGTGCGCCGAGCATCGCGGCGGATATGGCAATTCGGGTGGAGCGCATGCGGAAGAACCTCCATGAGGCATAGGCATTGCGGGGAAAGGTTCCGCGAGGTTGTCCCGGCGGCTGTATAAGAATCCGGAGAATCGCCGGTTTGGCTAACCGGCGATCGTCGGCTATGTTTCGCCGCGCCGGTCGCCCCGGGATTCAGCGTGAGCGGCCGGGCGGGCGTGGAGCGGGGGCCTTCGGCAGGGCAGCTGGACGGGTGAATGACGCGGCCAGGCGGACCGGCGGGAGAGGGCCGGCCTCGCCGGTGAGCCGGTCGTTGCACCACTGAAGGGCCTCTTCGACCGTGGCGAAACCGCCCTCGCGCAGGGTGTGGGTCCACGCGTCGGTGTCGACTTCCTCGACCACGACGCGGAACGGGGAGGCGGCTCGCTCGTCGAGCGCGCGCAGTGCCACGACGGTGACCATGTCGTCCGGGTCGTCGCGGCTGTAGGAGTAGCCCATCGCGTAGTGGTCGCCGTCGCCTGCGAGGCGTTGCTCCAGCGCCCGCGTCGCCTCGTCCGCCGGCGGCGGGCCCAGTTCGGGGTTGAGGGCGATGGCGCCGGCCGGGCAGCCGCGATGGATCAGCCAGGACTGCGCCATCACGGGCAGCGGCAGCAGCTCCTTCTCGAAGGTGAACGTCTCCTTTTCCTGGTCACGTAGCAGGTGCACGGCGACGTACTGCGGCATGCCGGGGTGGCCCCAGGTGGCGGTGCGGTCGAACAGCACGTAGTAGCTGTGCACGCCGGCGTGGTGCTCCGCGAGGGGGACGAGCATGTCTGACCGCACTTCGACCTGACGGTAGAAGTCGAGTGAGACTTCTTCATCGGCATCGAGGTCGTCCACGTCGAATTCGACGGCGGGCAGGGGCTTCCGGGCGGATGCCGGTTCGCTGGGGGACAACAAGGGCCTTTCGGGAGTTCAGCGCCGACGTACGGGTGTGGACGGCCAGGCCCCCGACCGCGCCGGGGGCTTCGGCGCCTGGGTCGTGGTGGGTGTCCGGCGGGCGGCGGACAGTGCGGCGCGTCCGGCGTCGGTCAGTGCGACGGGTTGGCCGGCGTGCACCGGGTGGCTGGTGTCCCGGGAAACCAGGCCGGCGTCCTCCAGCGGCTGCAACTCGGCGAAAGGGATGCGGGTGCCGGAGGCAGTGGTCACGGACATCCGGCCGGTCAGGAGGTGCTCGTAGAGCTTGGCGCCGCCGGCGATGGCGAGCAGCGCCGCCTGGTCCGCAGTCGACAGCGGCTTGTCGCTGGGCGCCGAGGCCGTTGTGGCCGCGCGCTCGATGGGGTCCAAGGCGGTGATCACCTTCCGGACGGCGGCGTCGCGGGCGGTGGCGGCTTCCTCCAGCTGGTCCACGGTGCGGTCGATGCGCGTCAGCAGGGCGCTGTCGACGGGAAACTCGCCGTTGGACAGGCGGTGGAGGAGGACGCGGTAGAAGGTAACGCCGGTCTCGGCCTGTGTCAGCTCGCGGTGCCGGTCGACCAGGTGGGCATGTGCCTCGTCGAGGACGCCGCGGTCGCGGTACGCCCAGAGGGTGTCGACGTCCAGGCCGGTGACAGCTTCGATGCGATGGTCGAGTGGGGACACCGCACGCCGGGCTGCTGCCGGCGCGGGGTCAGGGGGCATAGGCGTGGCTCCGTTGTTCAGCGGGTGTGATGGTGGGAGGGGTTCTGCGCGGGGCGGGGAAGGCCCGGCAGCGCGGAGGGAAACGGACCGGGCCGCGGTGCGGGGCTACGGGTCGTGAGCTGCGGGGAGCGGGAGCGTGCCGCGTGGGTGCGGGCGCTCAGCGGCCGGCGGGGCATCCCCAGGCGGCGGCCGACCTCGTCGTAGACGTCGTTTCCCGCACGCGGCCGGACCGCGACGACGTGGATCTCCCGCTGGTGCGTGGACTCTGCGGGCGCCGGGCGGACGCCGTAGACGACGCGCCAGTCCTTGCGGGAGTCCACGAACAGCTTGCGGTAGCCCTCCAGGTCGCCGGTGAGCCGGAGCCCGAAGCGCTGCGCGTTCACGACTTCCTGCAGGTAGGCGAGGGTGAGATCGCGGATGTCGCTGGGCGCCTGGAGGAGATCGGTCAGGGCTCGGGGGTCGAAGCTCAGGCCGAAAGCCGGTTGCTGGCCACCGTTCACGACGTCGGCTCGTCCGGCTCAGGGGACCCGGCGGCTTCCGCCGCGCTCGCCGTCGCCATCTCCGTACGTGTCGAGGGAGGCGGGCCCGGCAGGAGCCGGTGGGCGGGACGCTCGGGTGAGGTCATGCAGGCCGACAGCGGACCGCCCGGCGCGCGGATCGCCGCGATGGCGTGGGTGAGGAAGTCCCGGTGCCACACGAACAGGCCGGAGAGCCCGGCTTCGGGGTCCTTGTGCTGCTGGTATGCGAGCCACAGGGCGTGAAGCCATGCAACGACGTCGTCGTGCTCCTGCCACTGCAGGCACCAGGGTGCCGCGGTGGTGACCTCCGCCCCGTAGACCGGGAGGAAGAAGTCGTCGACCCAGTCGGACAAGGCGTCGAGCTCGTCCTCGCGCTCCTCCCCGTCCAGTTCCAGAATCGGGCGCGGCTCCGGCGGCGCAGCCGGAGGCGGTCCGCCGAGCCCCGGCATGCCGAACGCGGCGAACGGTGATCCGGCCGGGGCCGGGGCCGCGGCGAGATGGTCGAGCTGCTGGGCGTGCTGCGCCGACTGCTCCATCAGCCTGCGGACGCTCGCCTCGATTCCCTCCAGGTGGGGGTCCGGAATGCGCACCGGCTCCAACTCCCCGCATTCCGAGGGTTCTACGGATTCAGACATGGAACGCGCGGCCTCCTACGAGCTGCGGAAAAAGGAGAAAGCGAAAGCAGTGATGTGCGCACCGGTCGACGGACTGACGGCGCCATGGCGGGATGACACAGCGTGCCCGCGTCCTCAGACCGTGAGGGTCACGGCGTCCTGGGTGAGGGTTTCGCGGACCGTCTCGGTGAGCCGGTCGGCTGCAATGGACGCGTAGTGCTCGGTCTTCTCCACGCCGATGAAGTCGCGGCCCTCCAGCAGGGCGGCGACGCCCGTGGAGCCGGAGCCGGCGCAGAAGTCGAGCACCGTGCCGCCTTCGGGGCTGATCTTGACCAGCTCGCGCATCACCTCGACGGGCTTCTGCGTGATGTGCTGGCGCTTCGCTCCCGAGGGCTGCGAAGCCGAGTACATACCCGGTAGATAGACGGGGTTGCGGGAGCCGTCGATCGCACCCTTGGAGGCCCACACGATGAACTCACAGTTTTGCGTGAACCTCCCGCGCTGGGGCCTGGCCTGCGGCTTGTGCCAGGCCAGCACGCCGCGCCAGAGCCAGCCGGCCGCCTGGATCGCGTCCGTCGTGACAGGAAGCTGTCGCCAGTCGGTGAACAGCAGCGCGGTGCCACCGGTCTTCGTGAGGCGGTGGGCTTCGGTCATGATCTGCGTCAGCCAGAAGCCGTACGACCGCTGATCCATGTTCTCGCCGGTGAAGTCCGGCAGGGCGTGCTGGGCGTCGGCGGAGGTGTACTTCTGCTTCGCCGAGCGGGTGGTCCGCTCCTTCGCAGTTCGACCGCCGGAGTTGTACGGCGGGTCGGTGATGACGGAGTCGACGCAGTCGTCCGGCAGGCCGGCGAGGACGCTGAGAGCGTCGCCCTGGTGAAGGGAAAAAGGCAAAGAGAGGCCCCAATTCGGGTGTCGAAGCGCGGAGGAAAATTCCCGTCTCGCATACGAGTCCTCGAAGGCCGGAATTGGGCATGGAGAAGCCCGGGCCGCAGACTGAGGAGGGCGAGGGGAGTTAAAAAACTGTAGGGGTGAATACGCCGACGACCAAGAAGTCCGGTGCTGAGGTGCCGGATTCCGGCACCTCGTGCCGACTTTTTGGTCAGCCGCCGATCCGGGCCTACTGTTTTTGAACCGCCCGGCGAACACCGCCGCTGGCTACTCCCCACCACGCCTCACGGAGGTACCCCCTGCCCCGGCACACCTAGCTCACGACCCGGCCACGCGGAGCGAGCGGCAACTCCCCCGCACCGGCCTCCCGATCGCCCACCCCGGCTGCCGCGCCCTTCCGATACGCCACGCGCACGCGGCACGCCGGACACCGCACCCTGAAGGACACGTTCATGACGCCCTGCTCCCCACCCATGCCCGAACCCGCTGACGTACGAGCGGTCCGCGCCGGTTGAAGGCGGTCGCCGCCGGCATCGGCGTCGTCTTCCTCTCCCCCCTGCTGCTCGCCGGAACGGCCATGATGATGGCCTCCTCCGCCGAAGCCGTGCAGACCTCCGGCTCTTTCAGCGGGTGCCTGACCGGTATCGACTCCGACGAGGTCGCCAAACACGTCACCGACATCCTCGACGGCGCGTCCGGCAAGGACGTTCACATCGAGGGCCTGGATCTGCCCGCCGAGCAAGTCGCCAACGCGCGGACCATCGTGGCCACCGGCATCAGCCTCGACGTGCCCAAGAAGGGCCAGATCATCGCGCTCGCCACGGCGATGCAGGAGTCGCGGCTGCGCAACCTCAACTACGGAGACCGGGACTCGCTCGGCTTGTTCCAGCAACGCCCTTCTCAGGGCTGGGGCACCGCCCAGCAGATCCGCGATCCCGTCTACGCGAGCGAGCGCTTCTACAAGGCGCTGCTCAAGGTCGACGGGTGGCAGCAGATGACCGTCACCCAGGCAGCACAGGCGGTCCAGGCGTCCGGCTACCCGGACGCGTACGCCCAGTGGGAGGACCTGGCCACCGCGCTGCAGGAAGCCATCGCCAAGACCTTCCCGAGCACCGGCAAGGACAAGGACGACAAGGAGCCGGACCAGGAGTCCGCCACCGGCACCACCGGCTGTGCTCCGTCCCAGGACGGATCCGGCTTCGGCCGCATCCCCGAGGGCAGCGTCCCGAAGGGATACAAGATCCCCAAGGATGCCGACCCCAAGGCCCGTAAAGCCCTCAACTGGGCGATGCACCAGC
This sequence comes from Streptomyces spongiicola, assembly GCF_003122365.1. Classification (NCBI taxonomy): domain Bacteria; kingdom Bacillati; phylum Actinomycetota; class Actinomycetes; order Kitasatosporales; family Streptomycetaceae; genus Streptomyces; species Streptomyces spongiicola. The sequence continues at coordinate 5,723,009 of NZ_CP029254.1, read as the reverse complement.
TCGGTACGCAGTACCAGTGGGGCGGCAGCTGCACCAACGCGCACGGCCCCGACCCGATGGGCCGCTGCGACTGCAGCTCGCTCATGCAGCAGGCGTACGCCCACGCCGGCATCACCCTCACCCGCACCACATACACGCAGGTCGCCGAAGGCAAGGCTGTCTCCCCCAGCCACCTCCAGCCCGGTGACCTCGTTTTCAGCCGCGGCACCGCGAGCCGCCCCGAGCATGTCGGCATGTACATGGGCGAGGGCCTCGTGATCGAGGCCCCGCGCACCGGAAAGCCCGTCCGGATCACTCCGATCAAGGACTGGGACATCCTCGCCGCCCGCCGCGTCCTCTGACGCCGCTCCCGCCCGGACACCGCTCCGGGCGGGCCGCCGACGCGGCCACTTCCCGCGCTCCGAGCGCGCCTCCCCCTCCGCTTCCCCCTTTCCCGCCGGCCCCTCGCCTGGCCTGCGTTCGCAAGGAGCCTCGCCACACCTATGCCCCTCCCTCTCGCAGACCGCGTCATCCAGCTCGCCTTCGATCCCGGCATCACCCCCGCGGGCGGCGGCCTGCCCGGCCTCGCCGTGCTGAAGAACGTCGTCAACTCGATCAACATGTTCGGGATCATCGCCGTCGTCGGTGCTCTCGCCGTCTCCCTCGGCGTGTGGGCCTGGGGCCACCACACCGGTGGCCACCAGGCCGAGGCCAACGGCAAGAAGGGCGCCGTCGTCGCCGCGGGCGCCGCTCTCGGCCTGGGCGCCGCGAACGGAATCGTCGCGTTCTTCTCGGCCCTCGGCTCGCAGGTCCACTGATGAAACGATTCCCCTCGCTCTCCCTGTCCTCGTACGGCATCGGCTGGTCGGCCAGCAAGCGGATCGCGATCGTCGCTCTGGTCGTCACCGTCCTGCTCGCCACAGCCGCCACCGTCGCGTGGCTCAGCGGGAACGGCAGCGGCCACGAGGGTCCGGACCACGCCGCCCCCGCGCCGACGGCGAGCAGCCCGTCCTCCTCCGAAGCCGCCCCGAAGCCGACTGCCGGATCGGGATCGGTGCCCAAGCCCCCGCAGATCGCCGAACCGGTCGCCTACGCCAAGGCCGTGGCTCAGATGCTGTGGTCCTACGACACCCGCAACACCAGCCGCGACCAGCAGCTCGCCGGCATGCACGCCTGGATGACCAAGGAGATCAAGTACGCCGACTGGGCGTCCGTCTCCGGCCAAGTCCCGGATCCGGTCCTCTGGTCGCGGATGGCCGACCAGGACCAGCACGCCACCGCCAGCGTCACCGAAGGCCACTACCCCGGCGCGTTCAAGCAGGCCCTCGCCGAGGATCCCTCCGCGATCACCAAGGCGTACATCTACGTCGTCACCGTCAACGGCAAGCAGCAGATCGCCTGGAAGAAGGGCGGCGGCGGAGCCGAAGAACGCGCCGTGACCCTGGCCGTGCAGTGCCGGCCCAACCACGACTGCGCCCTGGCCGCCATCGCTCCGAGCGTCACGCAGTGACCCGCGCCTGACACAAGAGAGGAGCGGCAACCTCCCGTGGGTTTCTGCGATTTCCCCCTGGCAGACAAGCTGTGCGCCGTCGGCGACGCGGTCGACTTCGCATCGGATCCCGGCAAGGCCATCGGCGACTGGATGGCGAAGTCGGCAGGTGAACTGGCCGCCGCTGCTGCCGACCTGGCGGCCAAGGCCGTCAACACCACCACCAAGGTCGACCTGAACGCCGGCTGGTTCCGCGACAACTACGAGATGCTGCTGCCGCTGGGCCTGGTCCTGCTGGTCGCGACGTTCTGCGCACAGCTCGTCCGGGCCGCCATCAGACGCGACGGCCAAGCCCTCACCCAGGCATTCACCGGCACGATGTCGGGCGTCCTGTTCGCCTTCTGCGCCATCGCCTTCACCACGGTCGCCGTCGAAGTGGTCGACGCGATCTCCGACGGCCTGTTCAAGGCCGCGAGCCTGGACATCGAGTCGGCCGTACGCCGCATCGTCAAGGTCAGCCAGATCGGCGCCCTGGCCGGACTGGGCTGGCTCGTCCCGGTCGTCGCCGGTCTCGGCGCCGCCATCGGCGCCTTCCTCTACTGGTGCGTGATGATGGTCCGCAAGGTCGGCATCCTCGTCATGGTCACCCTGGCGATCTTCGCCAGCGCCGGCGGCGGCTGGGAGGTCGCACGCCGCTGGCGCAAGGGCTGGATCGAAGCCACCGCCACCCTCGTCGTCTCCAAGCTCCTGATGACCGTGATCTTCGTGCTCGGCATCGCCGCCATGGGCAAGACCGAGGCCAAGGACGGCATCGGCGCTCTCGCCGACGTCATGTCCGGCATCGTGATCATGGTCCTGGTGCTGCTGTGCCCGTACGCGGTGTTCAAATTCGTGCACTGGGCTGCCGACGGAACCGACGGCGAGTCCATCCACCGCGCCGGCGGCGCCGGAGCCCAAGTCGCCAAGGCACACGCCGAGAACGCCACCCGCAAGGCCGCGGCGGCAGCCGCCACCGCCGGAACCGGCGGCGCGGCAGCCGGAGCGAGCGCCGCTCCCCAAGGCCCCGACGCCGCAGGCGGAGGCGGCCTCCCCGGCGACATCGCCTCCCACCCGACCGGTGGAGGCGGTGGCACGGAAGACGCGCAAGGCGGCGGTACGGGCGTCTCGCCCGGTGGCGATGCCCTCAAGTCCGGCCTGGAAAAGGCCGTCCAGCCCCCGCCGACGAACGTCTCCGACGACACCAGCAGCCAGGTGGGCGGCACTCCTGGCCCGGGTGAGTCCGGACCGAGCGCTGCGTCCGGGCAGGGCGGCGGATGGCAGTCCGCTCCCCCCACCCCGACCCCGCCGCCCCAGGGCGCACCACCCACCTCCGGCTCACAGGACTCCACGACCAGCGGAACGGCTGGCCAGCTCCCGCCCCCGTCCGGCCTCTGATCCTCTGCCCGCTTCCCGGGGGCGGGACGTACGTTCGCGCCCCGCTCCCGGGTCCCCACCCGCGCCTCCAGGACCCGCCCCATGACTGACCTTTCCGTCGCCCCGGTCACGGTGAAATTCCCGCACCGGTCCCGTCGCGGCATCCTCCTCGGCCTCTCCCTCCCTCAACTCGTCCTCGTGTCGTGCACGCTCGCACTGCTGTTGATGACGGTGCTCTCCACCGGGCTGCTCGGCGCCGTCGTCCTGACCCCGCTATGGGCCGCGTCGGGTGCTCTCGTCGCGATCCGACGGCACGGCCGCTCCCTGGTCGACTGGGCACCGATCGTCACGCGCTTCGCCCAGCGCCGGCGTTCCGGCCAGACGCTCTGGCTCGCCCGGCCCGTCACCCGGCCGCGGCAGGAAGGCGTCCTTCATCTGCCCGGCACCGCCGCCTCCCTCAAGGTGGTCACCCCGGGCGACTCGGCCAACGGCGCCGCGGCCGTGCACGACCCGCACCGGCAGACCCTGACCGCCATCGCCCGCGTCAGCAGCCGTGCCTTCGCCCTCCTCGACCCCGCCACCCAGAACCACAACGTGGCCAGCTGGGGACGGGCCCTGGCGGGCATCGCGCGGAGCGGGCACATCGCCACCGTGCAGGTCCTGGAGCGCACCGTCCCCGACAGCGGCGACACCCTCACCCGCCACTGGACCCAGAACGGGCAGCCCCAGACCCCGGTCGCCGGACAGATCTACTCCGAACTCGTCGCCTCGGCCGGCCCCGCCGCCGCCCCGCACGAGACCTACCTCGCCATCTCCCTCGACCTGAAGGCCGCCAAGCGCCTGATCAGCCAGGCCGGCGGCGGGCTGCCGGGCGCGTTCACCGTCATGGAGCAGACCACCGCGTCCATCGCCCAGGCCGCCCGGAACGCCGGACTCATGGTCACCGGCTGGCTGACCGCGCGGGAGATCGCCGCCGTCATCCGCACCGCCTACGACCCCAAGGCCCTCGCCGCGCTCCAGCAGTGGTCCGAGACCGGCCGCGCCGAGGCGGACCCCGCAGCCGCCGGGCCCGTCGTCCAGGTCGAGGAGTACGACCGGCTGGCCACCGACTCCGCCCGCCACGCCACGTACTGGGTGGAGAACTGGCCGAGGACCGAAATGGGCGCGGGCTTCCTGCACGGGATCATGTTCACGGCCGGAGTGCGGCGCAGCCTGTCCCTTATATACGCGCCCCAGGGGCTCGAGTCTGCGCTGCGGGACGTCCAGCGGAAAAAGGCCGCGATCATCGCCGACGCGAACGAGCGAGCCCGCCGGGGGCAGGTCGACAGCGAGGAAGACTCCGTCGAGTACGCCGACGTCAAGATGCGAGAGCGCCAGCTCATCGCCGGGCACGCAGACGTGGCCCTGACCGGCCTGGTCACCGTCACGGCCGAGACCGACGCCCTCCTCGACGCGGCCTGCGCGCAGATCGAGACCAGCGCCGTCACCTCGGGCGTTGACCTGCGACGGCTCAATTACCAGCAGCCCGACGCCTTCACCCTCACCGCGCTGCCGCTCGCCCGCACAGCCCTGTGACCTGGCCCCACTTTCTCGCCAGCAGCGAGCGGTGCCCGATGGTCAGAATCCTGAACCGTCCCTTCTCGATCACACCGCGGCAGAGCAACCGCTGCCTGCCGCCCCTGCCTTTCGGCAGGAAGGACCACCACCTTTGACCCCTCCCACGCGTCCACAAGACGCGCACCCCTACCTCCGTGCCGCGAGCGCCGGAGTCCGCCACCACACCCGTGCTCTGGCACGGCAGGACGCCACCTCGCCCGCGCCGGTGGACCGCCTGCACCTTGACGTGCTGCACGCCCACCTCACCGCCCTGCACCAGCTCCTCGACCGGCTCGCCGAGTCCACACGGCCACCGCACCCCGCCGCCGGCCGCCACCTCGCAACCGCGCACACCCGCATGTGGCAGGCCACCACCGAGATCCACTCGGCCTTCCACCTGCTGCCCATCAACGCAGCGGCAGAAGGCGCCGAGGCGAGCGCGTGCCATCCGGAACGACTGCCCGAGGGGCCGCCCGTGCTGACCATCTGCCAACGCCACCTCACCGCCGGACACATCATCCGGCGCAAGACCACCCCCACCGACCTCCGTACGCACACCACGGCCTGCGTGCAATGAGCACCCGCAGAATCGAGGGCCCCCGATGAGCCACCGGCCCGCTCGCCGCGCCCGCCGCGCCTCCGCGTCTCCGCTGTTCACTCCCCACGGAACCGACCGGGCCAGCCGCAAGGCCGCCCGCCGCCAGCTCGCCGAGGCCACCGCCAAGGCCCGCGCCGAAGCCAGCGCCCACACGGCAGACAGCCCAAACGCCGAGCACGAGACACCCGCGGCCCTCTACCCCCCGAGCGGACGCCCCGGCCCTGCCTCCGCCCGCAAGAACCGGCTCAAGCTTCCCGCACACCGCATGACCACCGCCGTGGCCGCCGGCGCGTACCCCTTCCTCGCCGAGGGCGGCCTCGGCGCCGAGGGCATCTACATCGGCCGCGATGTGCACGCCGAGGCGTCGTTCGTCTTCGACCCCTTCGCGCTGTACGGCAAGGTCGAGGGCTTCACCAACCCCAACATCCTGCTCGCCGGCGTCATCGGCCAGGGCAAGAGCGCCCTGGCGAAGTCCTTCGCGTTGCGGTCGGTCGCCTTCGGGTACCGCGTCTACGTTCCATGCGACCCGAAGGGCGAGTGGACGCCAGTGGCGGAAGCCCTCGGCGGCCGATCCGTAGCTCTCGGTCCCGAACTGCCCGGCAGGTTGAACCCGCTGGACGCGGCCCCGCGCCCGGCGGGCGTCACGGAGGTCGACTGGGTCGGCGAGATCCGCAAACGGCGCCTTCTCCTGCTCGGCTCCCTGGCCCGTACGGTCCTGGGCCGGGACCTGATGCCCATGGAGCACACGGCCCTGGACATCGCCCTCGACGCCGTCGTCACCCGCGCCGCCGACACCAAGACCACCCCGCTCCTCGGTGACGTCGCCGCCACCCTCAACAACTCCGGCGCGCTCGACGAGGCCGCCGGGATGGTGTCGGGGCAACTCGGCGACGCGGCCCGTGACCTGGCCCACGCCATGCGCCGCCTGGTCCACGGCGACTTGGCCGGCATGTTCGACGCCCCCTCCACCGTCGCTTTCGATCCCAGCGCACCGATGCTCACCATCGACCTGTCCCGACTCGGCGGCTCGGGCGACGACACGGCGCTGGTCCTGGCGATGACGTGCGCCTCCGCCTGGATGGAGTCCGCCCTCTCCGACCCGAACGGCGGCCGACGCTGGATCGTGTACGACGAGGCGTGGCGCCTGATGAGGCACGCCGGCCTGCTGCAGCGCATGCAGGCCCAGTGGAAGCTGAGCCGCGGCCTCGGCATCGCCAACCTCATGGTCATCCATAGGCTCAGCGACCTGCTCACCGCCGGCGACGCCGGATCCCAGGGCCGCGCCCTGGCCGAGGGCCTCCTCGCCGACTGCAGCACCCGCATCATCTACCGCCAGGAGACCGACCAGCTCCACGCCGCGGCCTCCCTGCTCGGCCTGACCTCCGTCGAGATGGACGCCATTGCCCACCTCAACCGAGGGCGTGGCCTGTGGAAGGTCGCCGGACGATCTTTCATCGTGCAGCACCTCCTACACAGCCACGAGCTGGCGCTCTTCGACACCGACGCCCGCATGCATTGAGAGGCTCATGGATCCCAACATCCCGGGCGAGTTGATACCTCGCGACGCTGACGGCAAGGACTCCCTGGGCACCCGCCGTACGCCTGTCACGGCTTCGCTCGCTCCACTGCCTGACCACGGCAACGTGAACACCGTCTGGTGGCAGGAGCTGTGGCGTCGCCACGCGCACATCACCACGCCCCTTCGGCAGCGCGGGCTGGAGTGCGACATCGAGTTCGGACTCAGCGCGTACATCGTGCACGTCGCGCTCACCGACGGCAGCTACCTGATCATCGGCCCGCCGCAGGAGCCCTCCTCCAACCGTCCACCCGGGGACCCCGAGGGCTGGATCGTGACCCGCCAACACCCCGATGACCACGCCGTGTTCGAGGTGATCTACGACTCCACCCCATCGACCGGCCCTGGTGCCCCTGAGCGGCCCGAAGCACGTGACGGCGGAAGCGCCAAGCACGTGGTCGAGGCCATCGACCAGCGGCTCACCCAGCTCGGGCTGCTGCCCGTTCCTCGTTCGTCCACGGAAGGCCCGCTCGTGTCCACAGCCTCACAGCCCCGCGCACAGGAGTCTCCGGACCTCTCCCCCCGCCTGGGCCGCACCTCCGCGTACGTCTACGGCGACGCCCTCCTCGCTCTCACCGACCGGCTCAACGGGACCGAGTCGCATGCGGAGGCAGCCGCCATGCTGCACCAGATCCTGGATCCGACCGACGGCCTGCTGGAGCGGCTCGGCGAGTTCTTCGAAGCCGCCGGGGAGAAGGCCAAGGAAGCCGAGCAGGACGACGGCTTCGACTTGTCGTACGACCTCGCCGACGCCGCGGCCGAGATCCGGAACCTCGGGGAAGTTTTGCACGTTGCCGAGGACCGAATGCGGGCGCTGAACACCACTCCACCGGCACGCCGGCCTGCAGCGGCCCCGCCCCGTACGCCGCGCCTGCCCGCCCTCCCGTCAGCACAGCCTCGGCAGAGACGCTGACGCCCGGCTACCTCGCCGCGCTGCGGGCCGGTGCACCCGACGTGGTCGGCACTGCGTCGGTGACCGCGCCTCGTCCCTCATCCCGCCACACCGGCAGCCACGTCCACCGCACGCGTCGGCCTGTCCGCCCTGAGCACCACTGGAGCCCCCATCCGCATCACCCGCAACGCCCTGCCGCTGATCGCCTGTGCCGTCGCTGCCTCCTTGGCCATGACCGGCTGCACCAACGACAGCGACACCACCGAGTCCAAGCAGCCCCCCACAGCCAGCACTGCGCCGAAGCCGACGCCGGTCCCCTCGATCACCCAGGCGCAGGCGCGCGAAGCTCTCACCCACTACTCGAAGACCAACAACCTCGCTCGCCAGAGCCAGGACCGCGCTCTTCTCGACACCGTCGAGGGCGGACCCCGATACGCGATGTCGCTGGCCGACATCAAGCAAGACGAGGCCCTGCCCCAGGCCGATCGTGAGCCGTACCGACCGTGGTCGTACGACCTGGCCGCCACCGACCTCTACATCCCGCGCCTGAAGGACGGACAGCAGCGGTGGTTCGCCGCCGTCACCCGGGCCGGCAGCCAGCAGCAGTACGCCCGCGTCCTGATCCTGGCGGAGAGCACGAAGTCCAAGCAGCAGTGGGAGATGGTCGCCACCGTCGACATAGACGATCCGAAGCAGCTCCCGCAGATCGTGCTCGACAACGACGGGTACGCCACCGCGGTCGACGCCGCCTCGCAATCCCTGGCCGCGCCGGTCGGCGTGCTCCGCTCCGCCGTGACCGACAACTTCGCCACCGGAGGCGAGACGACCGGGAAGAAGGTCTTCAACCCGTCGACAGCCTCCCAGCGGCAGATCAAGGTCCACGACGAGACGACCCGGAAGTTCGGCCCGCGCGGCACCACCCGCTTCGCCGCCGCCGACCCGCAGTTCGCCGACGCGTACGCGCTGAAGACCACCTCGGGCGCACTCGTGATCTTCTCCCACACCCACACCCAGCACGACGCGGTGACCGCCCCGGGCCTGGGGATCGTGCCGGAGAAGCAGGACCGCGCGTGGCTCGGCACCAGCCCCAGCCCTGCCTTCACCTACACGTTCACTTGCTCCGACATCGCCGCCGTCCCGAGCACGCCGGAGCCGCCCAGCCTCCTGGGCTACGGCTGCCGACGCACCGACGCCAAGGCCGCTGGCTCCAGCACCTCCGTCTAGAAGGACCCGTGCCCCAAGACCCCGACTTCGAGCTGTACGACAACGTCGGCCGCGACGCCGACCAGATCGCCGCCGCCCGCTACGGCATCGCCACCCGCGGTGATCTGCTCCGGTGGGCGCGGCGCGACTCCGAAGCGTTCCTCGCGGAGCATCCGCTGCCGGACAAGCCCCTGCCCAGCCCTGACCTCGCCCCCTACCTGGCCGCGCTCGCCGCGGCCCAGACCCCTGCCGAGGTCAGCGCCGTCACCCAGCATCTTCTGGATGCCGCCGAACCCGCACTCCGGGCGGTGAGCGACTACCTCTTCGCCACCGCCCAGTGGCGCGGCCGGCACCGCGGCGCGGTGAAGGGCTCGCCGCCCAAGCTCCTGATGGAGGCGGCCAGCCGCGGCCTGTCCGTGGCGGCCATCGCGGACGAGGCCGATCTCAGGACTCTGCGCGCTGCGTACGACCCGGCGCCGACGCCGAACTTCCCGCCGCGGGGCCCGGCTCGGGCCTCGACGGCCCTCCCCCCGACCCCGCCGCACGTTCCGCCCGCCGGCCCTGCACCCAGCCGGTGATCCTGAAACGCCCTGGAGGCCCCTCCTGTCGACCGGTTCCTTCATCGCCCGCCCCACCGAGACCGGTTACACCGGCATATACATCCATCTCGACGGCCAGCCGAGCGAGAAACTGCCCATCCTCCTCGCCGCACACCGGTACCGGTTCGGCCGTGACGTCGAGGCCATGGCGCGGTATCTCGTGGATGGCGTCGCCGTGGGATGGGACGAGCTGGGCACTGATCTCCTGGATGGTGCCCCGCCCGAGATCCTCTCGGCGCTGACCGGCGGTGAACAGTGGTCCAGCAGCACCCTGGACCACCTGGTCACCCCCGACGGCTCGCCGCCGGTCCGCATGACGGTCACCGAGAAGACCGCCGCCGATCTGGACGTGCAGTGGGGGTACATCCTTCGCCCCCACGGGATCGAAGTGATCAGCGTGCTGCACGCCGCTGCCGGTCCCGTCATCGCGTGGGCCACCGACCCCCGCGCCCGGTTCAGCAACCACCCGGCGCACTGGTCTGCCCCCCGCCCCGGCCACCGCGCCACCGGCCCGTCCCGCCCCCACCTCGCCTTCGGTCGGTCACCGCACCGCTGCCCGCCGCTGACCCTTCCCGCCCGCGCTTCCCGGAGATTTCCCTGCCCACGCCCCCGATCACCGTCGTCATCGCCAGCCGCCTGCGCGAGGACCGCCTCGATTACCTGACCGCCATGCACGCCAGCCTGACCCGGCAGTCCGTGCCGTGGGAGGCAGTGATCGCCCTCGACGGCGCCGACCCGAGCCGTCTGCCCGCCCCTCTCGCGGCGGACCCGCGCATCCGTACCCTCGCCCTGCCCCGCCCGGTCGGCGCCGCCTGCGCCCGCAACCTCGCCCTCACCCAGGTCCGCACCAAGTACCTGAACTGGGCCGACGATGATGATGAGTTCACCGACGACGCCATGACGGCACGGCTGTCCACCCTCGAATCCACCGGGGTGGGCTGGTGCGCCGGCTGGAGTGAGGACCTGTACCCCGACGGCTCGACCACGCTGTGGCGCTGCCCCACGCCGCCAGGCCGACACGAGGCCGGCGACGTCATGAACTACTGGCCACGGCCGCAGGACACGATCCCGATCGGGCCGACCACGATCCTCGCCCGCACCGACCTCGTACGAGCGGCCCCGATGGGCGGCCTCGTCCAGGGCGAGGACTACATGGCGGCCGTCGGCGTCACGGCCCTCGCCCCGGGGATCATGCTGCGCCTGCCGGTCTACCGGTACCGCAAGCACCCGGGGCAGATGACGCAGCAGGCGTCGTACGACCAGCTGGAGGCGGCGGCCCGCGAGCACGCGCACGGCTACGGACTCAGCCTGCGGGCCGCCCTTCGTAGCCGCGAGGCCCTCGCCCGTGGGTGACGCCCACATCGTCCTCGCCTACAGCCGGGATGCCGGCATCGTCGCCATCGCCGGCGGCGTGCAGTACCCCTGGGCCCACACGGCGCTGGAGGAGTCCGGCTTCCACCGCGGCGAGGCAGGCGTCTACCGCCTTCCGGCCGACGACGCGGATGCCTCCCGCGCCACGGTGGCCGGCCTGATCAGCTGCGCCGAGCGGCACCGCACCAGCGTGTCCACCAGCAGCCGGCGCTTCATCGGCGACGCCGCTCGCGACATCGCGCGCCTTCTGCCCGGCCAGTGGAGTGCGACGGTCGAGATCTACTCCCACCCCCTCTGGCAGGAGGACCTCGTTCCCTGGATATGGGACAGCGGCGAACTCGGCCGCGCCCTCCAGACCGAGCGGATCCCCTACGCCGCCACGCTCACCGACATGGTGCACGGCACCACCCTGTTGCTCACCGAGCGCCCAGGTTGCCAACTCGACTACCTCGTCGGCGCCTTCGCACCGAAGGGGCTGGAGGAGGGCTACGGCGATCCGCACGCCCCGCGCAGCATAGTCCTGCCGCCCTTCCCCGGACGTGCGGCCCAGGCCGTCGCCGACCGGTACCTCCCTTCCTACGAGCAGGCCGTCCATGCCCGCCGGACCGCGGCCATCTCCACCGTGCTCCAGCACATCCGCTCCGAGCGCGACACCTGGCAGGCCATGGCCGCCTCCGCCCACTACAGCGACGCCACCCCCCTCAGCGTCAATGCCCTCGGCGCCGCGGCCGAGGACTTCCTCGACCACGCCTGGCGCAGCTTCCTCACCGTCGTGGACCACGCCCCGGCTCTGCTCGACCGGTGCCGGCCCGCCCGCAGCCCATGGCCACAGGACGCCGCCGCGCTCTCCCGCCTGGCCGATGCCGTGGCCGACGCCGAGGTTCTGCTGGAGGCGGCGGTCCACAGCGGGCCTCTCCCACCCCGGGAACGCCGCGCGCGGGCGTGGCCGGCCATCGAGACCTGGCTCACCGATGGAGAAGCCTTCCTGCGCCAGGCCCGCGTGAGCGCACCGCACCGGCGCCCGGCCCTCGCGGTGTCCGCGCCGCTGCGCGCTCTGCCTGCGGCCCGTCCGGCCCCCCGCCGCTGACCTGCTCAACCACCGACCTCGTGAGGAGTTGCCCGCCCTCTTGGAACCCGGCACCCACTTCGTCTTCGGCACCCACAAAGAACACGGCTTCGTCGCTTCCTTCACTTCCTTCATGCCTTCGCACCTCGCCCAGTGGTTCCTGCTGCGCGAAGAGTTCGAACCCGTCCCCGACGAGCCCGGGCTGTTCAGGCTCAGCGAGCCGGAACGGGACGGCCCTCGCCGTACCCGCCAGGCCGTCCACGACCTGCGGCGCCAGGGCTACGCCGTGCACGCCGACATCGCTCTCGACCCCGCCGCTTCGGCCAGCCCGCCGCGGCCCGTTCTGCCGAACGGGCTCCTGGAACGCCGCAGCCGTCTCGCGCAGGCCGCCGCCGGCCGCACGACACAGCGCGGCACGGCGCCCACCACCTCGTCTCCGTCGGCCCGGCCGATTCCGCCGAAGCCCACCTACGCACCGACCGTCCACCTGACGGCCTCCGGTAGCGGGCGATCCCGATGACGCCCGGAAGCGACCCGGCCCCCGAAGCCCCGCTGCCCGTGGAACCCGACCTGGCAACGCGCGCACGCGACTTCCGACTACGGCTGTCCGTCATCGCCCGTGAGACCGAGGTCGCGCTCGACATGACCCGCGACCGTTACGGCCGCACCGTCCACGAAGGCGCCGCGGCAGCCGCGCGCGCCCTCCGGGACAAGGCGGCCGTGGAGGCGTACGCCACGCACCTCGCCCCGTACGCCGATGCACTGCTCGATGCCGCCCGCCGTGCGCTCGACGAGCTGCCGCCCGCCCGACACCTGGCCGGGTGGCGGGCCGTGCTGGACGGTCTCGCCGTCTCCGCCGCTGAGATCCGGCGGGCGCTCGACCGGCCCGCCGCCCCCGGCTCGGCAGCCGAACGCGCGCAGCATGCGGCCTTGTGGCCCCACCTCGCTGCCTGGGCGGACCACGGCTTCATCGCCAGTGACCTCGCCGATCAGAACCAGCACCAGCATCACAAGGCCCCGCTGACCGATGACGAACAGCAGGCGTGGACTGAGCGGGCCCAGGCCGCGCGGCAGCGAGGCGAGCTGGAGCTGACCGAGTCGTGGTACGCCGCTGACGGGCAGCCCATCACCCTCGCCCACCTGGGGGCTGTTCTTGAGTGGGCTTGATCAGGGGGTTCGGAAGGGTTGCAGAGATCGTTGCCCGTTGCGGGGTAGATCGTTGCCCGGCGGCAGGGGGTTGCGCGCGGTGGGGGATGACTCAGGCCGTGCGCCGGTCGTCGATTTTGGAGGAGAGCTGTGGCCATGCCGCGGTGAGTCGTGCCAGGTCGTCGGCCGTCAAGTCGTGAGCCGTACGCAGGGGCTCGTCGGGGAGGAAATGGACGGCGGTCCCGGTCGTGCCGTCGTCGGTGATCGGTTCCAGGTCGGTGGTGGGGATGCCGTGTTCGTATCGCTGGGTCCAGGATCCGTTGCGGCGGCGGTTGGTATGGACGAGCCACGTGCTGAGTGCGGCGACGACCGACATGCCCCGGCGGGGGTGGGTGTCGGGCAGTGGGAGCGTGTCGGGGTGGTCGAAGAAGCGGAGGTCCTTTGTCGCCATGACCGGCTTCTTCACGGCCTGGCCGTGTTCGTCGAGGCGTGTGTCGGTGCCCCGTCCGTCGTCGGCGATGGTTACGGAGCCGTCGGAGTGGAGCGTGATGCGGCAGTGTCCGCTGTTGCTGTACTCGGCCTCGTCCGCCGCATAGGCGATGACTTCGAGAACCAGGTGCCGGAGGCCGCCGGGGGCGAATACGGCGGGGTTTTGGCGGATGTGTTCAAGGTGGTCGAGGTCGACGGTGCTCGCCCAGTCGTGCGTGGTGTTGCGCCAGGAAGCCCTTGGTGTGTCCATCCGAGAAGTATGGAGCCGGTGATCACGGGCGCGGGATGTGTGGGTCCGGCCTGCCCCACTCCATGATCACCTCCTACAGTGTGAGGGGAGTGCCGCCAACTTGGCTCCCTTGTCTGCGAGTTGGCGGGCGTCGGCCTTGGGGTGAAGGGGGCGGCTGATGGCATCGCTGCTGGAGAGGCTGAGGGCGAGGGCGTCACGGTCGCGGGCGAGGGTGGAGGACCTGCGCTCGCGGATCGCCGCGCTGGAGAAGGAGCTCGCCGCCGAGGAAGCGGAGCTGTCGCGGTGGGCGGTTGCCGAGGAGGCGGTGGCCGAACTGCTGGCCGAGGACGACGCCGGCGGTGGGGAGCCGGCGGCCGGGCTGCCGCCGGTGGCGGTGGCCGCGGCCAGGAGGCCGCAGGCCGTGGTCTCGGCGCCGGTGACGCGGGGGGACGGCGAGGTGCTGGCCGGGGTGAGTGAGGACGTGGTGCTCGCGCTGGCGTCGGCGGGGCGGCCGCTGCGGTCGAGGGAAATCTGCGAGGCGGTCGGCGCGGGAACGGAGCACCGGCCGGTGGAGGGGATGCGGGTGAGGCTGAAACGGCTGGTCAAGCAGGGCTGGCTGACCGAGGACCAGGTGGGGCTGTTCGCGATCGCGCCCGGGGTCGGGGATCCGGCGTCGGCGGGTGCGGTCGTGGAGGCTGCGGGCGGGGACGTGTGAGGCGGCGCCGTCGGGATGGCCGTCCCGGCGGCGCCTGGGGTTGCGTGAGCGCCCTGGACCATGAAGAAGAGGCTCGCGCGTCCGACAGGTTAGTGCTGTTGCGCCGTGTTGGGTTCGCCGGGCCGTAACTGGGCTCTGGCCTGCGGGAATTGCAGTCTGTTGGCCGGGCCGGGAGGGCTTTGGCGGCATGTCTGCACACCTACCGGCGCGCAAGCGGGGGCCACAGCGGGGTGTTCAGGCCCGTCTCCAGGCGGGCGATCGTGGCGACATCGGGCCAGCAGCGGCCCTCGATCACGTCGGCGATGGTCTGCCGGTTGACCCCCAGCAGGTCAGCGGCACCGCGGCGGCTCAGACCGCGTTCGCGCAGAGCGTCGGCGAGGCGGCGGGCGATGGTCTGGACGACTGCTGCGGCGACGTCGTCGACGACCGCGTGGGGCCAGGCTTCCGGATCTTGGGTGCATTCCCTGGGCGCGCGGGAGCGCGCGCTGCCTCCGACCATGCTTCCACGCTCCTGTCTGTTGATGTCGTACGCGACTTGGGCGGCAGGTTGTCCTGCCGCTACTCGTGGTTCATGGCACTGGACCTGGCGACGTCTTCGGTCATCGACGCGTACACCCCGCGGGAGGCTCCCGCCTGCTGGGTTGAGGTGGGGCCGCTGGTGAAGGCGGTGGTTACCGCGACCGTCGAGCGTGTCCCTTACTCGGTTGTGGACCTGCTGCACGTTGTCGCCCGGCTGGCCGTCTGGGCAGAGGGGCGGGGGGTTGCCCGTGAGCCGGCCGCCTGGCTGAAGAACGAGACGATCGACGCGTTCGTGCTGACCGGCTGCGCGGGCCTGAAGCCTGGCACCCTGCGCACCTACCGCACCTGGCTGCGGCGCGTGAGAGAGGTACTGGTCTTCGACGATGGCGGGCAGGAGGGGCTGAAGTTGTCCGCTCCGCCGGCGCCCGCGGCGCCCTATGAGGACGAAGAGATCGCCGCCTTGCGGTCCTGGGCCCGGCAGCTGCGCCCCCGGGCGCGGTCGGATGCGCTGGCCCTGATGGCGCTCGCGGACGGGATGGGACTCGCACCGGGAGAAATCGCCCGACTGCGCGGGACGGACATCCGCCGCACCCGCTCCGGCGCCTGCGTACTCGACGCCGCGGTGCTCGGACGGCTCCTGGTGGCCCACGCCGGCTGGGAAGAGATCCTCGCCGAGCTCGCGGGACAGGCCGGGGACGACTTCCTGTTCCGCCCCGGCCACAAGGACCCGCCGCCGGACAACCTGATCGCCTCCTTCACCCACCAGCACCGGCCCGCAACACCCCTGCCGAAGCTGAACGCCCGCCGCCTGCGGGCTTCTTGGATCGTCTCCCTGATGCGCCGCCGCATCGACCCCGGAGTGATCGCGGCCGCGGCCGGGCTCGCCTCGACCGCCTCCCTCGCCCGCTACCAGCACTTCGTGCCCCCGCTCAGCGACCGCGAGACGGCCCGCCTGCTGCGAGGCCAGCAGTGAGGGCCCCGCCGCCGGACCATCCGGCCGGCCGCTCCAGCCGTCCGCGGCCGGTGACCGACGCCCCGGCCCGCATCCCGGACTCGAAGGTCTTCCAGCTGGCCGCGCTGCTGGATGGCTCCGGCGCCCTCGACCTGATCAACGGCGAACTGTCCGGGCGGCCCGGCCCTGCCGGCCTTGCGCCCCGGACCGTGCTGACCGGACTGCTGCTGTCCGTCCACTACACCGGCAAGGCCACCCTGGCCGAAGCCTGGCGCATCCTCACCTTCAGCCTCTCGCCCACCGCCCAAGGCCGCCTCGGCATCAAGCCCGGCGAAACCGCCGGCCCCCGGGCCCGGCTGGCCCTCTCCCGCCGCGTCTACCGGGCCTTCGACCGCGTCACCACCGCACTGGATGTGGCCCGCTGCGACCGACGCCGCCGCCTGCCTCTGGACGAGGCCGCCACCTTCGCGGCCGCCTGGGAAGACAATGATCCCGAACACATGCGTAAGAGGGCCGTGCTGCAGCAGATCTGCACCGCCCTGATCACCAACACGATCCGGATCGCCCGACGCTGCGGGGCACTGAAGCACTGGCGAGGCGACGTCGGCATCGACGCCACCGCCCTGGCCTCCTGGCACAAGCCGCCCAGCACCAAACGCAACCTGGCCTCCGTCGACCTCACCGCGGGCTGGCACTTTTCCGGCGGCTCCAACGAACCCACCTTCGGCCTCAGCGGGCACCTCGCTCTCGCGGCCGCCTCCCGCCCCCACTCGGGGCGCGACGCGCAGATCGCGCTCGGCCTGGTCGTCGACTACCCCGGTGTCCGCACCGGCCCTAACGCGATCACCCTGCTCACACCCCTGACCAGGCTCCAACTCCCTGCCGGGACACTCGCCGTCGACCGCCTCTACACCGACGCCCGCCCCGAGACCTTCGCCCTGCCCGCCCGCAAGCTGGGCTACCGGCTCGCCCTGGACTACAAGCAGGACCAGCGCGGCATCCAGGGCAGCCACCGCGGCGCCGTCATGATCGACGGCACCCTCACCTGCCCCCACGTCCCACCCGCACTCGCGAACGCCACCCACCGGCTCGACGACAAAACCGCCCGCCGGCCGGATGACCTCACCAAGACACAGATCAACAACCGCAAGCCGTACTTCCTCCACCTCAAACAGGGCCCCGACGAGGGCGGGGCCATCCGGCTCGCCTGCCCCGCCACCGGCACCTCGCCCACCGTCAACTGCCCGCGCAGACCACCCGCCCGCACTCCGCCACGCACCATCGATCTCACCGACCCACGACAGACACAGGCGCACCCGGCGGCCCGCCCCACCGTGACCATCCCGCCCCACGCGGCCGGTTCCCCGCCGGACATCTGCCGCCAGCACTCGATCACGATCCACCCCGGCGACCTGGGCACCATGGACAAGTTCCGCCAGGACCTGCCCTACCTCACCGACACCTGGCGCGACACCTTCAAGGTCGTCAGGGCTCAGAACGAGGGGATCAACGGAATCCTCAAGGGCCACAAGGTCGACATCTCCGAACCGAAGAACCGGCTCGCCCACGGCCGCGTCGCCCAGACCCTCCTCGTCACGCTCATGATCACCATCGCGAACCTGGCAATCTTGGACGCCTTCTGCCAGACCACCCGAGGCGAGCACCTGCCCGCCACCGCCTACGAAGAGCTTCCGCTCACCCCACCGGACCGTTCCGCGGCCCGGCCGATCGGACGCCTCCCACCCGGCACACCACGATGATCCGCAAGTGAACAGCCACACCAACCACCGCCACGAGACGTTCCCGGTCCCGCAGCCGCACCACCGTGCGCTCCACGGCATCGGTCACCCCCGGAAGGCCCCATCCGCAGGCCCCGGAACCGCCCCTCAGCCCCGGCCGACCTCCGAACCGCCCCCGAAAACCGCAAGATCCCGCCCAATCGACTAGATCGGACGGGATCTCGTGAACCACTCCTGAGCGAACTCAAGAACAGTCCCCAAAGGGGCCTGCTTTGGGTTGCCCCCGTCGGTGTCCTCGGTGAAGGCACGGATCCGCTGCGTGAACGAGGTGACCTTGTCGAATGGGACCCAGACCAGCGCATCCTGCGGACCGTCGTCGGTCTGCGGATGGCTGCTCATGAGGGTCAGGCCCGAGCCGTCGAGACGCTCCAGCGACAGCGGATGGTCACGCGCTGCTTCGATCCGCACGGCGAAACCGTCAGGTTGGAACGCGTCGGGGGTCTCATGGATGAGCTGGGCCGACTCGCGTTCGGCCTTCTCAAGACCGTCCACCAGCGCAGCAGCGTGCCCGTGACGGTCTTCGCGTTGGGCTAGGTCAGGTCCGCCTCCGCCAGAGGGTTCGGAGCGCGGGGTCAGTGTGGCGGCCCGCCAGGGCACCACCAAGTGCGGAGTCGCTCTTGCGGGCTCAGGCATGGTGGGAGGCGTGCCGCTCGCTCAGCGCTTCCAGCAGCAGCTGCTCGTCCACTACGTCTCGGCCGGCCAGGATGGCCCGCTTGGCTGCCGCTTCCGCCGCTTTGACCAGCTCGGCATGGCTCAGACCGGATGCACTGTCTGTCACGGCGTCCCACCGTACTGTGCCTGTATCCATCCCGGCTAGCCGTCGGCGCATGACCTCCACGGCTTGCTCGGGCGTGGGGGCGCCGTACGTGGCGATCATGTCGAAGCGGCGGAAGAGCGCCCGGTCCAGAAGCTGGTGGTGGTTGGTGCCGGCGACGACCAGGCTCTCGGAAGGAGCCTCGTCCAGGAACAGCAGGAACGAGTTCAGGATCCTGCGGGCCTCGCCGACGTCGTTGCCTGCCGCTCGCTCGGCGCCGAGGGCATCGAATTCGTCGAACAAGTAGACAGCGCGGGTCTGCGCGACCGCGTCGAAAACCAGGCGCAGTTTTGCTGCGGTCTCGCCCATAAACCGGCTGATCAGCCCGTCCAGGCGGATGGTGAACAACGGCAGCTTGAGCTCGCCGGCCAATGCTGCGGCGGTCATGCTCTTTCCGGTTCCTGGAGGGCCGGACAGCAGGATGCGGTGCACTGGAGTGAAGCCGAAACGCTCCAGCCGGGCGCGCTGACGCTGCTCGTGCAGCACGCGGTCCAGAGACGCTCGTAGCCCCGCGTCCAGGGTCATGTCGTCAAGTTGGGTGTCTGGGTAGCCCGCTGTCAGAAGGCTGGTGAGCTCGCCGCGGGGCTGCACGACCGGGGTTGCGGCATTCCGGCTGCCGGCTCTGCTCTGCTTCTGCTGCGCGCTCTCAACCAGCTCACGCAGTTCTACAGCGAACTTCCCCTGCCCCTGGCGAGCGGACTTTGCCGCCACCTGCAGGGCGACGCTATAGAAGAGGTCGTCGTTGGCTTCGGCGTGCGCTCGCACGAGAGCTTTCAGGTGCTCGGCGTTTGCCGCCATACGCCTGTCACCCTTCCGATGCCAGCTATCTGTGACTAGCTGTTTCTCAACCGATCAGGTGTCTGAGCTGCATGTTTGCGGTTTGTGATCTTCGTGGGCGGGTGTGCAGGGTGGTGGTGTCTTCGTTGCCGAGCCCGGAGGTTCTGCTGTGCCCACGCCCGCCGCTGTCATGACGCGCCGACTGCGCGCCTTCGAAGCCCGTGCCGTCGAGCTCCGGCAGCGGATCACCGCTCTGGAGGAGGAAGCGGCCCAGGTGGACAGGGAGATCGCCCGCTGGCGTATCGGCAGCGAGATCTGGGACGAGGTCGAACAGGAACTGCGCGGTGATGCCGGTGTGGCTGCTGTTTCCTGCAGCCCGTCCGACAACAGGGAGGCGCCGGCCGACGCGGAGGTAGGGAGCCCTGCCGG
The DNA here is from genome assembly GCF_003122365.1 of Streptomyces spongiicola. Lineage (NCBI taxonomy): Bacteria > Bacillati > Actinomycetota > Actinomycetes > Kitasatosporales > Streptomycetaceae > Streptomyces > Streptomyces spongiicola. Next base: position 5,703,358 of record NZ_CP029254.1, on the reverse strand, counting down.
CGCAGGTGCCGGCGCTGGAACCGGAGCCGGAGGTGAGTCGCGGTATGTGCCGCAACGGCAGGAGGACTCCGATCCCAGCAGGCTGCCCGGCCTCTACTCGAAGATCGTCGAGTTCGTGAGGGAAGCGCAGGAACCGGTGCGGGCTCGGGAGGTGGCCCAGGCATTGTTCGGTGAGGGGGCCGGTCGCAGTCGGCAGGAGGGTGTGCGCTGTCAGCTCAAGCGGCTCGTCCAGCGGGACTGGCTGACCAGCGCCGACGGCCGGGAGTTCACCGCGGCAGGATGACGGGCGCTCACACCCGCCGGGCCCGTCCGGCGGCCGCCTCGTGGTCCGCGGCGGCCAGGCGGCGGGTCATGAGGGTGACCATGGCCCACTTCACGTAGCTCTCGTGGGCGGCGGCGGTGCGCTCGTAATCACGCACCAGGCGACGGCAGTTCACCAGCCAGGCGAACGTGCGCTCGACCACCCAACGTCTCGGGATCACCACGAAGCCGGCTCTGTCGTCGCCGCGGCGGGACACCTCGACCTTCATGCCGAGGGCGTGCAGGGCCCAATCCACCAGGGCGCCCGCATAGCCGCTGTCGGCCCACACCAGACGCACCCGCGTGAACAGGGAACGCACCCGTTCCAGGAGGGCCACACCCGCGTCGCGGTCCTGCAGGTCCGCGGCGGTGACCATCACCACCAGCAGCAGACCCAGACAGTCCACGGCGATGTGACGCTTGGAACCCGACACATTCTTCGCCCCGTCGTACCCGCGCCGCTCCCCGGTCAGGGTGGAGGCGCCGCGCAGGGACTGGGAATCGACGATCGCCGCACTCGGCTCGGGATCGTCCCGCCCTTCCACGATGCGTACCTGCTCCCGCAGCCTCTCGTGCAGCACGTCCAGGAGCTCGTCCGTGTGCCAGCGATGCTGGAATGCGTAGACGGCCGACCAGGGCGGGAAGTCGGGCGGCATCGCCCTCCACTTGATGCCGTTGTCGACGAAGTACCGCACCGCATCGATCATTTCGCGGTGGCAGAAACCCTCCGGGTTGCCCCCGCGGCCACACAGCCAGCCCGGCACAGGCATCACCCGCCGGACGATCTGCCATTCCTCGTCCGTCAGATCGGTCGCGTAGACGCGGGCCCGCAGCGGCCGGTCACCGGCATTGCCGTACAAGTGAGCGAGACAGTCACACTCCGCGGCGAACCGCAGGTCGGGCAACGGACGATCGGACAGGACGACGGTAGCGTTCTGCATGACGGGGCTTTGTTCCTCGCGTGGCTGGCTTAGACAACCGACACGCTATGAACAGGGCCCCGTTCCCATGCCCACTCCCGGACTCCGTCACCTGATCCAGGACACCGTACGGGACGTCATCGAACGCCCGACGGTTGAGAAACAGCTAGTGAGAGAGGTCTACCCAGGAGCCGATGGGCACCTGTGCCGCCTGCATCGTACGGCTCGAGGCGGCAGAGTGTTGCCTGGACGTTCCCGCTCACCGCCCGTAGCAGCGCACTGTCGATCAGACCCATGCGGCCAACCCGCCCCACAGAGTGGCCATCAAGCGCCTGAACAGCGACACAACGGGCCTGACACCCCATCAGAACGAGCGTCAAATGAGCGTCACGAGCGTCATTTCAGCGTCAAGATATCGCCCGTAACGCCCACAACGCACATAATGCGCACGCACAAAACCGCAGGTCAGGAGCCCTTTGCGGCCGGTTCAAGGATCGCGACGCACTCTACGTGGTGGGTCATCGGAAACATGTCACCCTGGACGCAGGCGCTAGAACAGCAGGTCAGAGAGGCTTTCGGATCCCCAATGAGGGTCAGCGGGCGCCCGCAGCATCACGGCCGGGGTGCGTTGCTTCTTGAGTGATGGGTGGGTGGCTGCGGACACGCCGCGAGGGCGAGTTGTCCTTGGTAGGGGACTGTAGAACGATCGACTCTGGCCCGTAGTCGGTGGTGACGCCGAGTAGCCGCCCTTGATCATGATCTTGTGGTGGATATCAACTCCCCAATAGGGACAGTGTTTTCGGGACTTTCGGCGCCGGTCGTCGAGGACGTGGGGGACGGCAGCGACGCGGTGGTGGCCTCGGACCGGACCCGGGACGTGGCGGTGCCATGTCCGGTGTGCCGCACGCCGGCGGCGAAGGTGCACGGCTATCAACGCCGAACACCGGAGTGATGGCGATGCCGGTCAGGTGTTCCGCCAGAGCGAACGCTGCCGGGGAGGACAGATCCGTTTCCGGAGTCTCCTCATCGAGATGGAAGCCTATCCGCTCCACGACGCCGAGGAGGCCGTCGGGTTCGGTGCCCCATCGGCCCTCCGGGAACATGGGGTCGAAGGACAGGCGCAGGACCTGGTCTTCTGCCCAGAGGAACATGCCGACGCCGTTGACGTTGACGTTGACGAAGTGGGAGACCCAGCTGGCTCCGGCGGAGGCCGACAGTGCTCGGTCTTCTGTGACCCCGAGGTGCCGTTGGGCTCGATCAGCGGCGTCCAGGCTCCCACCGCAGTCATGGCCATCAGCCGACGGCCTTGCTCCTCTGGGTCGTACTGCGCGAAGGCGGCGTCGACGACTGCGGATAACCCTCGCAAGGGCTCAGCCGGTCGTCCTACTATCCGGGACATCAGCTCAGTCGGCGACAGACCCCGGACCAAGGTGAAACAGTATGCCTCGGCGATGTCTGGAAAGTCGTTCTCGAACCACGCGTGGTCCGTTCCGGTCTTCGTCATGCCGGACATCCTCGCCCCTGCGTCGGACAGCGGAGGAGGTCGGCCGCCAGCAGGGTGGGAAGCGATCACGCGCCTCGCGGGAAGCGATCTCCAAACGCTTTGCGAGTCCCTGGTCATCCCCACTCGTGAACAGCACGCAAACACCACGAGTCGGGCGAAAGATGCTGCGAGCCGAGGGAGCGAAAGGCGTCTCGGGAACCATGTGTCATGCGCCCGATCATCCACGGCGCCGCTGACAGAGGCCTTCGCGGCCTTCCCGCACCACCACGCGGCGGGGGCCGGCTCGTGTTCACCCGGAGATCGCCCCGTTACTCGTACCGGTACTTCAACGAGTCCGCCTCCGTCTGCTCGATGTCGGCGATCGTCAGCTCCGGCATCCGGAGCTGGGCCAGCGTCACCTCGGCCGAGGTCGGCTGGGCATCCGCAGGCAGCCACTGCTCCGGCTTCCAGGCCCCGCTGCGCAGCAACGACTTGGGGCAGTGCGGGTAGACCTCCTCGATCCCCAGCACCAGCGCGCTGGCCGGCGGCTTGCCCACTGCGGTCAGCTGCGCCAGTAGCTCCGGGCGGGTGGAGACGCAGGCCCGGCCATTCAGCCGCAGGGTGGTGGTTCGCCCGGGTATGACGAACAGGAGACCGGCCCGCCCGGTGGCTATGACGTTCTGCAGGGTGTCCAGTCGCTTGTTGCCGGTTGCGTCCGGTATCGCCACCGTTCGTGCGTCCAGCACGGAGACGAATCCGGCGGGGCCGCCGCGCGGCGAAACGTCGCAGTTGCCCTCGGCGTCCACGCTGGCGACCAGGACCAGTGATGAGCAGCCAATCAACCGCCGCGTCTGCTCGGTGAGTTCGTTCATCTGCTTGCGCGAGGCCGCGGCGCCGGGGAGTTCGTAGACTCGGCGCAGCGCTTCCCGGTCGGGCACGGCGTCGAGGCGGAGCGAGTCGAATGCACTGCCGGCAAGTGATGTCGTCATCTCCGGGAGCCTACCTACGACTGATCTTGGTCGGTGGGGCCGGGACTTGGAGACGACCACGCACGGTGACCGGGGTGTGACGATCGAAGAGGCCCGTGCGGCGTCCCCCCGCGTGGCTCTTGCGGGCTGTCTCACCGATGTCCGGGCGGGTTGGCCGCGGAACTCGCTTCGCTCTGGACGGCGCGACGGGAGTCCGGGCGTCAAGGGCGACCGCCGGCGTTCGGTCGTCAGCAGTCCTCGCCTGTCAATACGGCGCCCAGGCGGATGACGCCACCGTCGGGCGGGTAGCCGGGCGTCGGCTCCTGGGTGCAGATCTTCGAGTCGCGCTCATCGTCGACCTCGCGGTCCTGACCGCTGCTGTCCGTGACCGTTGCCACGGATGCCGTGGCTCGGCGGCTCCGCTTCTTGTTCCACGTGGGACGATGCCAGAGGCGGCCGGCCCAACGGGTGATCGCCGAGCAGGATCGGAACTCCCGGAAGAATGCGGGCTGATGCACCTCCCCACCCATGACGAAGCGGCCCGTCTCGTGCGCCGCTGGATCCGGGGAGCCGACCCCCGGCCGCTCGGCCGTGGGATGGAAGGGCTGGTCTACGAGATCGACCAGGACCGGGTCGCCAAGGTCTGGTTCGGCGAGTCGGCGACGGCCCTGCGGCGGACCCGGGCGTTCTACGACGCGCTGGCCGGTCGTCCCTTCGGGTTCGAGGTCCCGCGAATCCACGAGGTTCACGTCGTCGAGGGCCGCTGCGTCACGATCGAGCGGCGGCTCGGCGGATCCCCCCTGGCCGACCACGTGGAGAGCGGCGGTGTCACCGTCGACGAGGCGCAGTCGACGTTCCTCGATGTGCTGTCCCGGCTGGGGACGGGCGGGCCGCTGCCCGAGGGGCGGGCCATGCCGGTCATGGACGAGGAGGCTTCGCTCTACGACGCGGCCGAGGACTTCCCCATGGCCCTCCACGCGCTGGCCGAGCGTCGCGTCACCCGGTTCAGGGGTGTGCTCGAACCGGCCGTCGAGGACCTCGACAAGAAGGTGACCGCGCTGCGGGGCCGTCTGTGCGAGGTCGACAGCGGCCGGCGGTCCGTCGTCCACGGCGACCTGACTCCCGGCAACGTCCTGGTGGACGCAGCCGGTTCCCCGACCGCGGTCCTCGACTGGGGTTTCCTCACCACCGAGGGGGACCCGGTGTTCGACGCCTCGGTCGCGGCTTCGATCTTCGACATGTACGGGGAGCGCGCCCTGGAGACCGAACTCGGTCTGTACGCGCGGATCGAGGAGCGACTCGGCTGCGAGCGGGAGGCGCTCCTGGTCTACCGCGCGGCGTACGCGCTGGTCACCGCGAACGCGTACGACGCCGCCGGGGAGGACGGCCACTTCGCCTGGTGCGCGGCGGCCCTGAACCGGCCCGACATCGTACGAGCGCTGCTGGGCTGAGGCGAGTCCGGCGACGCGAAGCGGGACGCGAGCGTCGCATCCGCGAGGGGGACGGGTGGCGTGCGCTCCAGCGCGCCGCTCTCGCCTGGTGCGCGGTGCGCGACGTTCACGCTGCCTGGATACGGGATGGTGGGTGGGCCCGGGGCGGCGACGCCGAGGTTGGACGGCTGCGGAGGTAGTTCGATGCTGTAGCGCCGATCCGGGTATGCCGGAGAGGGGGATTCAGTCGGTTGGCTCGTCGTCGGTCTGGGTGTCCGGACGCGCTTGCGGTGCTCCGATGACGTAGGTCCCCTTCGCAGGCAGCGTGGCGACAAGTTCCCGCTTGCGGAGTTCCGCGACGGCCCTGCGCACAGTCCCGATGCTCACCCGGTACAGCTCCGTCATGGCCCGCTCTCCGGGTAGCGCGGCGCCCTGCGGCAACTTGCCGGACGTGATATCGGCCGCAATGGTGTCGGCGAGTTTGACGTACTCGTAGCGCGGGAGGTCGCTCATACCCACACCGTGGCGCACCCCGATGCGTCACGCAGATGCAGAACGCGTCCCGACGCGGTGAGACGCGGAGGTGTGCAGGGGGACGCAGTTAACGGTATGGTCGGGACGACGAGACCCCGGCGAGGTGGCCAGACCTCCCGGGGCACGGCCAACGCTTTCGAGGAGCGTCGACATGCACGACCTTATCCGCAGGGCAGCCGCGTGGCTGCTGGGGCTGTGGTTCGGCCCCGGCGCCGGGCGGCATCGCACCCCCGCCCGCCCGGCGCCCCCGGCACCCGCGCCGCGGACGGAGGCGATCCGTCCCGGTCCGCCTGCCGACCGTCTGCCCACCGCCCGGTCACCGTACGGCCTCGGCGTCCCGCTGGACGGCGGGGCAAGCGCCCTCGTACGCCCCTACCTCCTCGCCTGTGATCGGGAGCGCACGCTCCGGCGGCGGCGGAGGGTCACCCTCGTTCTCGCCGCCGACCTGGGCATCGAGCTCGACCGGCATGTGATCGGTGCCGAAGGGGTGACCGCCTGAATGGAGCCTTCGAAGAACCCGTCGGCGGGGTCCCCCAGGGCCTCCGCCCCCGCGCGGAAGCGGGACGCTGCGCCACTCCCCGGCCCCGACCTCGCCGTTCCCGGGCGTCTGCTGCCCTGGTCGTCCCCCGAGGGCAAACCGTGCCATCTGGTCACCGACGACCCCGGCAGCTACCTGTCGAGGTTCGCCGATGACGTGGAGGCCGAGCAACTGGCGGTGGGGAGACAGACCTTGGCGGACGCGGGGAAGGTTCTGGCCGACCCCATGTCCCCGTACGGCGAGGTCCGATACGCCGGCATCAGGCTCGCCGAGTGTCTGGCGGATGCCGTGCGGGTCGCCGAGTCCCGAGGCATGCGCCTCCCCGTCCACACCGGCCGTCCCGACGGCGGTACCGGTGACGGCAGTGGCGGCCACCGGTCCGACGAGCGCGGTGACAGGCGCGGTGACCGACGAGCCGAGCACCATGGTGATCGCGACCGCGACCGCGGTGATGACCCGGACGACGGGCCCGGGGTGCCGGCAGAGGGCGGTGTCGTGCCCACCGTGAAGGAGAGACAGGGGCGCTGACCGTTGCCCGCGGTCGCACCGAGGGGTCAGCGGTGGCCCGGGCGGCCTGGCGGGCCTGGGCGACTCGGGGCACCTGGACAGAGCGTGGCACATCACCGTTGACCGCGGATGCGGCGGGAGACGGCACACGATGGGTATCCGCACAGCAGAAAGCCGCCCTTCCAGCCCGGATGTCATGCCGGCCGGGAGGGCGGCTTTCTGTCGCTGACGACACGTCAGCAAGTAGGCCGCACGTGCGTCACGTGCGTCAGACATGCGTGAGACATGCGTCAGACATCGCCCGTAACGCATGCAACGCAGACTCGACAAAGCCGCAGTTCAGCAGCCCTTCTCGGCGCGCTCCAGGATCGCCACTCACTCCGTCATCGTTGACACGTCGCAAGGGCGAGAAACCGCTGGTCCGACTGGGTTTGACCCCACCGTGTGCGGACTGATTCGGGTCCCGGGCGTCAAACGAGCTTCATTTTCGGCAAGATCGGATTCGGCCCGTCAGGGGTCCGGTCGAGCCCCGCGGCGCCGACCACCGGCCGAGATCAGCCCCGAACCCATCTGAGGTGCAAGAAAAGCCGCGCCTCTTCCGGCGCTGTCGCGCCTGCCCCGTACGCCACCGGTATGCCTCGGCCCTACCCGCGGACCAGCACATCGCGGGGGATCGCCTTCAGATGCGTCGGTTCCTGGTTTCCCGCATGGACGAAGTGCAGTGCGTGACGCGCCCGGGTGGCCAGCACGTAGTAGGTCATACGCAGCTCCGCCGAGGAGGGGTCCACGGCTGCGTCCGTCTCGGTGTCCGGCACCACGACGGTGTCGAACTCCAGCCCCTTCGCACTGGCCCGGTGGACGATGACGATGCCGGGGCGGGAGAGGTCGAGCGTGCGGTACCGGCCGCCGGTCGCCTGCGCCGTGTACGTCTGCGGCCTCAGCCGGGGGGCCTTGCGTTCCAGGCGCGACAGCAGATCGAACTGCGTCCGGGTCGAGTGCACCACCACTCCGACGGTGTGGCTGCGCTGCCTCTCGGCAAGCCCGATCAGCAGGTCCGTCACCGCTCCCGGGTGCGGCAGCGCATGCAGCCGAGGCAGAGGTCCGTCACGGCCGGGCAGCGCGGGCGGGTGCCTGCCGGTGTGGAACCAGGCGGCCAGCTCCGCCGTCTGCCGGGTGTTGCGGTGGTTGCCGTCGAGATCGTGGACGGAGCAGTTGCCCAGCCCCTGGGCGATCTCGTCCAGGGTGGAGCGGGATTCGGTCAGCCGCTGGCACTCGTCGGCGAACACCGTGGTGGGCGCGCCGATCATCCGGCAAAGCCGGTAGAACTCCGGTGGCAGGTCCTGCCCTTCGTCGACGACCAGGGCAACGGGGCCGTCCTCTTCGGTGAGGACCGCCCGTTCGTAGAAGGCGGGCCAGTCGAACCATCCGTCGTCGGTCCGCGGGGCGTCCGGCCCGTACCAGCGGGCGAGCCAGCCGTGCACCGTCTCGACCCCGACGTCCGCGCTGTCCAGGCAGAGCTCCGACACCAGCGGCCACAGCGACTGCCGCAGGAGGTTCGACCGGGTCAGCAGGACGGTACGGGTGCCGGTCAGGGCGAGCATCACGGCCCGCTGCGCCGCCAGGAGGCTCTTGCCGCTCCCGGGCGTCCCGTTGACCAGGTGGTTCCCGTCGAACGGCAGCCCGTCGAGCAGGGCCCGCTGGGCCGGCGTCGCATCGAGGTACGTCAGGGTCATGGCTCACTCCCGGGCGGCCGCCGCACGGGCGGCGGCCACGATCGGCTCGAAGAATCCGGGGATGCCTCCCCCGCCCACGACGAGCGCGCGGTCCAGCAGGGTGTTCCCGGTCTCGCAGCTGGTCTCGGGGAGCAGCGCGCAGGCGTGGCAGGCCGCCCGGTTGAGGTTGCCGAAGCCCTGACCGGTGTGTTCCGAGCACAGCGGATCGGCCGAGCACCAGGCGGCTGCCTCCGCCGTCCTCAGCAGCGTCTCCGCGAGCCGGGGCGGCTCCCCCTGCTGCACGAGACCGCCCAGCGTGCCCTCGGCGTCGCCGGCCGCCGTGTACACGAGGATCCCGCACTGGCCGTGTTCGGGCCGGGCGTACACCCGCTCGCGGAGACTGGCCGTGGCGTAGCCGGACTCGAAGGACAGCTGGCGCACCACCAGGTGGGCCAGGCTGTGCAGGAGTACGAATCGGGGCGGCAGTTCGGGGCCGGTCAGCGCCTGGAGCCGGTCCTTCTGGAAGGACCGGTCGAGGTCGGCCCGGAGCCCGGCCACCCTGGAGCGGACGGCGGGAAGGACTTCCCAGGCGGCGAGCTCGTCGGCGTCAAGGGTGATCAGGACGCCCTCGCCGAAGACCTCGACCGCGGGCAGCCAGCGCAGCTTGCGCGAGGTGTCGGCGGGGACGAGGGCGGCGTCCGGGGAGACCCGGCTGAAGCCGGACAGGGCGCGGACTTCGCGCAGCCGGTCGGCGAGGACGATCCGTCCCGTCCGGCGGTGCAGCCCGGCCCATGGCCCGGTCCTCTCCCCGGCGAGTCCGAGGGTGGTGCCGCGTATCGAGAAGTCGCCGGTCAGGGGCGGTTCGGCGGCGGTAAGCGCCGCCCATTCCTCACGGCGCAGGTCGGATCCCGCGGCGAGCGCGGCGTCCGCGGTGCCGGTCCGGGCCGGCGTACCGGTTCCCGTCTCCTCGGCGAGGAGCGCGTCGAGGAGGCCGTCGTCCACGCCCGTGTCCTCCTTGATCATGTCCCGGAGGACCTCCGCCCGCGGGGTCCCGGCGGTCTTGCAGAGCAGCACCCAGTACTCACTCTCGCGGACGCGTTCCGCGAGGGCCTCCTCCCCCGCGGCAGGCAGGTCGGTCTCGGGGAGGGAGAGCGCCGAGTGGACCAGCGGGTAGTAGAGGTTGCCGGCCGTACGCTGGACGACCTGCACGGGCTTGGCGCAGTCCACGGCTTCGCCCAGCCGCTGCCAGGGGTTCCTCCCGGAGCAGCGCATGCCGTGCGTGCCGAGGATGTCCAGCAGGTCCCGGGAGGCCCGGCAGCCGGGTGCCGCGCACGAGACGGACAGGGCTTCCAGGCCCGTCACGCGGTCCGCGACCCGGAACCGCAGGCGTTCGCGCGAGCCGCAGGACTGCCGGGCTGCGGCGTCGAGCCGGGCGTGCGCCCAGAACCACCAGTCGACGTCGCCGAGGTGTCCGGCGGCGCAGATCTGGACGAAGCGCATCGGGGCGAGCCGGCGCACCGGTGTGCAGGACGGGCAGCTCGGCGGGGTGCCGGGCTTCTCGTCGGCGATGCGCCACCGCACCATGCGGCGGCAGGAGCCGCAGAACAGCCAGGCCGGAAAGCGGATGTAGGGCGCGCCGGGGGCGTCGGCGCGGTCGAAGCGGTCGTCGAGCGCGGCGGGCGCCGCGAAGAAGCCGCTCACCCCGAGCCGCGCGGCCAGGCGCGGGGAGGCCACGGGCCGGCGCTGCCGCGGCCAGTCGCCGATGCCCGTCGCGACGAACGATTCGCCCTGGATGTCGAAGACCGCGCCGACCCCGAACGGCAGCACCGTCTGGGCCTGTCGTACCCGGAGCTTGCGCGTCACTGGTCGGCTCCCTTCACCGTCACCTGGCATTCGCGGTCCACGCTGCGCATGGAGTGCAGGGTGTCCCACAGCCCTCCGTGCTGTTCGAAGTTCTTCAGCAGGTTGTGCCGACCCTTGCCCTGGCCGCGGTAGTAGAGCTCCTTGCCTTCCTGCTCGGCGTTGCGTGCCGCTTCCTCCCAGGCGGCGAGGATCTCGGCCAGCTCGGTGCGGACGGCGTGCGCGGCATGCCGGTCGCTCGCCCCCGCCTTCCGTGCCAGCGTCTCGGCGAGGGCCCGAGCCTCGTCGAGCCTGGCGGGCAGTTCCCCTGCCTGGTTCTCCCCGCTGAGCCCGAGCCGGTGGCGTACGAGGATGACGAGCGCGGCATGCAGAGCCCGTCGGCGTGAGGGGAGGGACCAGGGCGTGACGCTGGTCGGTTCGACGTGACGGTACAGGGCCCGGTGGTAGGGGCCGAAGGTCTCGTAGTGAGAACGGTCCCTGGGACGGGTGGCGTTGAAGAAGGTGACGACGAGACCGGGCACATTGTGCCGGCCGACCCGGCTGGTGGCCTGGATGTATTCGGCGGTGGTCTTGGGCTGGCCCTGCATCAGCATCAGGGCGAGCCGTTTGACGTCCACGCCGACCGACAGCATGTTGGTGCAGGGCAGGAAGGACACGGCGTCCTGCTGGTCCCAGGACTTCTCCAGCCGGTCGAGCAGCAGGGGCTGTTCGGTCCGGGCGAGGTTGCTCGTCAGCTCCTGCACCTGGTGGTCGGCCAGCGGGCGCACACCCGCACCGGCGTCCAGGCCCGCGAGCTGGGCGGGGATGTCGTCCGCCGCTGCGGTGACGGTCCGGCCGAGTTCCCGCAGGCTGTGGTGGTAGGCGACCAGGGTCCAGTAGGCGTCCCGGTGTTCCTCGGGCAGTTCCCAGGCACCCTGGAGCATCGCGGCCGCGGTGGCGACGGCGGCGCGGCCCGCGGTGTGTCCCTGAGCCATCACCCCGAGGTAGCGGCGGCCGGGGCGCGAGGTGTCGGGTTCGGCGAAGTAGGAGTAGCGGGCGTCGAGACCGGCCGGCGGGAACAGTTGCACCTCCGACCCGTACAGGGCGCGCACCTGTTCGCCGGAGCGGCGAATGGTGGCGGTGGAGGCGACCACCTTCGGGCCGGTTCCGTCCGCCGTGCTGCACAGGCCGAGAATCGCGGCCTCGTAGAGGCCGACGGTCGTGCCGAGCGGCCCGGTCAGCAGGTGTAGCTCGTCCTGGATGACCAGGGAGGGCGGTCGGCAGCCGGTCTCCGCGCCGAACAGCCTTCCGGCCCGGGGCTCCCAGGCGAGCCGGGCGAATTTGTCGACGGTCCCGAGGACGAAGGTCGGCGGGTGGTCGTAGAGCTGCTGGTCGACGACGGCGACGGGCAGTTCGTCGTGGAAGACGCAGGTGTCGCGGGGGCAGAAGAAGGCGAACGAGCCGGCCTCGGCCCTGATGCCGTAGTCCGCGTGGTCGCCGGAGCGGTGCTCCGGCACGATCCGGGTCCCGCACCAGGGGCAGCGATCGAGGATGAACACGTCCTCGGGACGGGCCGCGGCCCGGATGTCCTGCGCCGCCTTCACCGCGGCGTCGTAGGAGTTGGGCGAGGTCGCCTCGCCCACCCACAGGCCGATCGTGAACGGCTCCGCCCCGAAGTGGCCGGGATCGGCCCTGCGTAGCGTCTCCAGCGCGCACACGGTGGTCGCGGCACGCTGGAACTGCTGGGTGGTCAGCAGGCTGAGGGTGTACCGGCTGAGGACGGCCGTACCACCGCCCCTCGGATCCCGCCGGCGCAGCACCATGACGAAGGCGGCGAGCAGCAGGTACGCCTCGGTCTTGCCGCCACCGGTCGGGAACCAGATGAGGTCGGTCAGGTTCCGGTCGGGGTGGCGCGGGTCGGCGACTCCGTCCAGGGCCAGCAGGAAGAACGCCAGCTGGAACGAGCGCCAGGTGGCCTCGGGGTCGGGTGCGGGGTCCGCCTGTACGGGGTCGCGGCGGGAGCGGCGCGACCCCGCCTGGTCGCGGGCGGAGTGCCTCATCTGCAGGGCCATGGCGAGGTTGGCGGCGCGGAAGGCGTCCAGCAGTTCCGGGCAGCCGGGGTCGCAGAGGGTGCGGACCCCGGATTCCATGCGGGCCACGGCGGCACCGATCCGCTTGAGCACCCGTTCGGCGGCGGCGCGGCCCCATTCCGGCACCTCGGTGCGCAGCTGCTGCTCGTACCAGTCGCGGTAGCCGGTGGTGAACTCCGTGAGCTCCCTGCGGAGCTGTGCCACGGGCAGCGCCGGGTCGGCCAGGTGCAGCACGTTGAGGACGGGTGCGCCGACGAGCCCGGCCGGCCTGGTCGCGGGCACCTCGGTTTCCGGCAGCACCGCCGCGCGCAGCCCGGTGACGGTCCCGCCGTCGCGTTCCTCCTCGACGGAGCACCCGTGACCGACGGCGTGGGTGCGGACGTGCCGGTACTGGAGCCTCAGCTCCTGTTCCTCGGGGTCCCGGCTGGCCAGCCGGACGCTGGGGTACTGGAGTACCCGGCCCTCGCAGGGCCGTACGCCGAGGCCGACCTGGAAGAGCATCCGTTCCCACTGGGCCGCGCGGCCGAGGGCCGGTTCGGTACGGGCGGCGTTCACCAGGGCGACGGTGACCAGCTGCCCGGCGCCGAGGGGCCGTCGGCGCAGCCGCAGTTCGGCCCGCCCGTCGAGGACCGGGACGGGTACGGGGACAACTTCCTGGTCCGGTCCGACGCGGTGCGTCTCGTCCTGGAGCGGGATCCGCTGCCAGCGGCGTCCGTGCTCGCCGTCCGCCGGCAGCGTCCGGTAGCGGGCACCGCCGCAGCTGATCTCCAGAGTGGGGCTGTCGGTGTAGAAGCTCAGGCCGAGGGAGGACGGCAGCCAGGCGTTCGACTCCGGTACGGGGTCGTCCGCCGGGTCGGTGTCGGCGGCCGCGCCCTCGGTTCCGATGCCGTCTCCGTCCTCGGCCGCCAGCGTGAGCTGCCTTTGCAGGTCCGCGTCCTGGGGGTAGAGGGTCCCCATCAGGTACTGGCGGTCGGGTGGCCCGTCGAGGATCTCGTCCTCGCCCAGGACCGGGCCGACGAGCTGGCGGTTGAGGTAGTCGACGAGTTCTTGTCTGGGGTCCATGGGTCCTCGGGAGATGGCTCGGACGGTGGTGGCGGGCGGCGCACGGGCGATCAGCCGCGGCCCCGCATGTCGCGCGGGGTCCCGCGCTCGGGCGCCGTGGTGAGGGCCGCGATCTGGGCTTCCAGTTCGGCGACCAGTCGGTGGGCGTCACGCGCGGCGGTTTCGGTCTCCGCGATGCGCTGCGCCGCCCAACGCTCTACGGCCTCGGTCGCGGCGCCTGCGTCGTCCTCGGCCTCCCGCAGTGCCGCCTCCCGCTGGGCGACCGCGAATCGCGCCCCCCGGAGCTGCTCCTCCAAGGAGCCGATCTGTGACAGGTGCTGCCTGGCGGATTCCCGCGCCCGCTCTTCGGCCCGTGCGGCACGCTCCTCGGCCTCCCGCAGTCCCGCCATGAGCGCGGCGGTCTGCGTCTGATGCTCCGCGCGCTCGCGCCGCAGCCGGGCTTCGGCTTCTTCGCGGAGCCCGGCCGAGCGGGCGTCGGCCTCCCTGCGCAGTGACCGTTCCTGCCGTTGCAGGGCCCGGTCGACCCGCCCGAGGTACGCGGCCTCCAGCTCGTCGAGCCGGCGCTCGACCTCGGCGTCCAGGGCCGCGTTCCACTCCGCGGCAGTGTGTCCGGGACGCTGTCCCCGCGCCGCGGCCGCCAGGACGGGAGCGGAAGGGACTACCGTGCTTCCCGCGGATACGCCTGCCCGCTCCGGTTCCGCCACCGCCCCGGCCGCCGCTGCGGGCTCTGTCCCGGTCCCCGCAGGCCTCTCCTCAGGCCTCTCCGCAGGCCTCTCCGCCGTGGCGGCTCCCTCCGGGGCGGCCGGACCGGTCGCGGCGGCGGACGCCGCCGGGGCCACCGGCTCCTTCGTGAACTCACGCAGGGCATCGCGGACGGCGAGGCGGGATTCCCGGTGGACCAGGGGGCGTTGGGCCAGGTAGAACCTCGGCGACACCCCATTCAGCGCCTGGAAGGACCGGTCGAGGAAGTCCGCAGGGCGCATGCCGGAGTCCTTGAGCGAGTCGAACACCTTCTGCAGCACTTCGAGGGCGGCGACCACGGGACGGTCCAGCGTGCCCCGCCGTTTCAGCACCGCCACCACGTCGTCGGCCGCGGGCCGCCCCAGCACGTGGGCCAGTTCCTCGTGGCCGAGGGCCAGCAACACGTACTCGGAGAGCCAGGCCACGCTCCCGGAGAACTGCACCGGGATGGCCAGCGCCCGCTCCCAGTCAGGAGCGTACGGCCCTCGCGGTAAGCCGGCCTGGAGGGGAGCGGGAGCGGCCACGTGAGCCGGAGCGGGCGCGCTCGGGGAAGCAGGTGGGGGAGCCGACGCAGACGCGGCCACCGGCTCGGCCGCGGGAGCAGGGTCGGACACCGGCGCGGGCACGGCCGCCGGCGCGGGCTCGGGAACAGGCTCGGGCGCGGGCGCGGGCTCGGGAACGGGCTCGGGCGCGGGAACGGGCTCGGGAACGGGCTCGGGCGCAGCCTGCGGCGCACCAGCACCCGCACCCGCACCCGCGCTCGGCCCAGCCTCCGACCGTGTGGCATCCGGCCGCACCACCGGGTCCTGCCCGGCGACGGATTCGGCCCCGGTACCCGGCTGCCCGGCCTGGGCGGCACCGGCAGCGTGGGCGAATCGGGCCACGCGGGCGGCACGGGCCGTCTGGACAGCGCGGGCGGCACGGGCCGCCCGCTGCGTGCGCGTGGCGCGCTTGCGCGGCTTCGGGTCGGGCGGCTCCCTGTGCCCGGGACCGAAGCCGGCCTCCAGCAGCATCTGCCGCAGCGTCTCGAACGCCTTCATTTCCACCTGGCGGATGCGCTCACGCGTGACGTCGAACTCCCTGCCCAGGTCCTCCAGGGTCGACCGCTCCCCGTCGTCCAGCCCTGTCCGGCGCAGCAGGATCCTGGCCTCCCGCTCGCCGAACCGTTCCAGGAATGACAGCAGGTACGCACGGTGCATCTGCTCCATGGCCAGCCGCTCGGCCGAGGGCAGCGGACGGTCAAGGGCGACGAGGTCGCCCAGGTGGGCGCCATCCGCGACGATCCGGTCCAGGGAGTCCGTGCGGCGGCTCAGCAGCAGGATCCCCTCCACGCGGTGCACGGGCATGTCGCACACCACGGCCAGGTCGGCCGGGCGCGCGGGCCGGCCCTGCGACTGGAGCGTCCGCTCGGTCATGGCGACCTTGCGCATCTTCTCGTGCATGTGGACGGGGATGCGGATGACGGCCCCTTCGTCGGCGACGGCCCGGGTGAGTCCCTGCCGGATCCACCAGGTGGCGTACGTGGAGAACTTGTAGCCCTGGGTCGGGTCGAACTTCACCGCCGCCCTCATCAGGGCCCGGGCCCCGTGCTGGAACAGGTCCTCGTAGTCGAGCCCCTGCTCCAGGTACTTGGGAACGATGCTGCGGACCAGCCGCTGGTTGTGGACGACGAAGCAGTTCCGCGCCCTGACCCGGATGTCGGTGGCGGGCAGCGCGGCGATCTCCGCCTCCGTCACCGGCCGGCCGATCCCCTCTGCTCCACCCCGTACCAGCGCTCCGAGTCCCACCTCTTCGGCTGCCGACAGAAGACGGCTCTCCGGCCGCCGGATGAAGCGGCTCTCGTCAAGAAGGGCACGGGCGGCCTCGACGGCCCGGCTCACGTCACCGACCGCGGGCGGCGAAACGGCCGGCAGGAAGGGCTCCGCGTCCTCCGCGTCCTCCGCGTCCTCCGGGCCGTCCGCGTCCTCCGGGCCGGCTGTCGGCACGGACACCTCGGACAGCGGCACGCTCGGCGCCGGCCGGACGGCAGCCTCATCCCTCGGCCCGGGTACGACGCTTCCGGCGGCAGTCCGCGCCGGCGGCCGGGGCGACACCCTGGCGCGCAGCGTCCGCTCCTCCTCCGGCGTCAGCCCGCACAGGCGCGCGACGCCGGCGACCGTCTCGGCACCCACGCTCCCCCGGCCGCCCTGGTAGCGGCCCAGGAGGCCGTGTGCCAGGTCCACCCGGCCCGCGGCCGGCGACGGCTGCGGCTGCGGTGCAACCTTCCGGGTGTCCCGCCGGTCCTTGCTGATGTGTTCCGCTTCCCCCCGGACCCCCAGCCCCAGGCGGGCCAGCTCGTCGCGGAGTCGGTCCTGCTCCCCCTGCACCAGCCCGAGCCTGTCCACGCTCAGGAGGAACTGCCGCTCGGAGACCACACCCGACACGGCGGCGCGCATCAGTTCGCCGTACAGCTCACGAAGGGCGGCCCGGAGTTCGGCGGCACTGCGTTCACCTCGGCCCTCTGCCTTCACGGCGTCCCTCCCTCGCCCTGCTCCCGGGAAAACGCTAGGACCAACCTGTTTACATTGTCAACGTGTCTCATATAGAAGTTGCAGGGCGCCTTGTGTACATTCCACAGCTCAACGGACGTGCGATCCGGGCGCATTCCGCCTCTGCGAACATGAACGGGCATCTGCCGCGCACACCGGCAGGAGCCACCAGGGCAGGGCATGGCATGGCATGGCAGGACGGGACGGGGCGGGCCGGGCGTCAGGCCAGCCAGACGGAGAGAGGGGTGGCAGTGGCCGAGCGGCTGATCGGGGGCCGGTTCCGGGTGACGGGGGTCATCGGGTCCGGGAACATGGGCGAGGTCCACCGCGCCGAGGACCTGCACCGGGCGGAGGGCACGGCGGCTCGCACCGTCGCCGTGAAGACCATCCTCCGGCGCCGGTCCGGCGCCCATCTGGACACCGCTGACGACGCCAAGGCCGTCCAGCGGTTCGCCCGTGAGGTCCGCATCATGCGCCGCCTGGAGCACCCCAACCTCACTCGCCTCGTCGACGGAGGCGTGGACGAGGCGGACGGCCGCCCCTACCTGGTGATGGAGTACCTGGACGGCGAGACCCTGCGCGACCTGATCGAGGAGGAGCGGCAGCTCCCCGCGGCCTGGGCCGTCGCCATCGGCGCGCAGATCGCCGCCGGTCTGGCCGCCGCGCACGCGGCCGGGGTGGTCCACCGGGATCTGAAGCCGGCCAACACCATGCTGACCACGGGCGGCACGGTGAAGGTGCTCGACTTCGGCATGGGCCGGATCGTGGACGACCCCGCGGACGCGAGGCTCACCAGCACGGGGGTGAGCGTCGGCACCGCCCGCTACATGGCGCCCGAGCAGTTCGAGGCCCGCCAGGTCACCCAGGCGGCCGACCTGTACGCCCTCGGCTGCGTCCTGTACGAGATGCTGGCCGGCGTGCCTCCGTTCGTCAGCGGATCGGCCTACGAGCTGGGCCGCAAGCACGTCGAGGAGATCCCGGCGTCCGTGAGCACCGTACGGCCCGCCACCCCCGCGGCCCTGGCCCGGCTGGTGAACCGGCTGCTGGCCAAGGACCCCGCCGAACGCCCCGCCGACGCGGTGTCCGTCCGCGAGGCCCTGCTCCCGCTGCTCCCGGAGGCGTTCGCGGCCGACGGGACGGACCCCGGCGAGGAGGGTTCCGCGCTCCCCCACTGGAGCGCGCTCGACCCGGTCCGCCCCGTACGCCGCGCCGCCCCGGCCGCGGCGGTGCCGCCCGCGGCGCCGGCCGCCGAGCGCCCCCGCCGGGCTCCCTCCGGTCCCGGCATGGACGTCTTCGGTGTCCACCGCACCCTGATCGAGGACTACCGCTCCTTCACCGAGGGCGGCACGGTCATCCGCGACGACCGCATCGCCTCGTTCGTCGAGGACGACCTGAACGCCAAGTCCCAGTGGCCCGACCCGTGGCTGTCCCTCAACCCGTTCTTCGCGAGCGGCGGTACGGTCGTCGAGCTGGCGGGGCAGGGCGTGCTGCACCCCGAGTGCGCACGGATCTTCCAGGCCCGCAAGACCCAGGGCGGCACGGTGTGCGACGGCCGCCCGCTCACCCTCCACCAGCACCAGCGCGAGGCCGTCGACGCCGCCGCTTCCGGCGAGTCGTATGTGCTGACGACCGGCACCGGCTCCGGCAAGTCGCTCTCCTACATCGTGCCCATCGTGGACCGGGTCCTGCGCGAGCGCGAGGCAGCGGGCCACCGGGCGGCGAAGCGGGTGCGCGCGATCGTCGTCTACCCGATGAACGCGCTCGCGAACAGCCAGCTGAAGGAGCTGGAGAAGTACCTGCGCGACGGGTACGGGGCCGGCCGCGAGCCCGTCACCTTCGCCCGCTACACCGGCCAGGAGGACGACCGGCGCCGCAGGGAGATCCGCGACAACCCGCCGGACATCCTGCTCACCAACTACGTGATGCTGGAGCTGATGCTGACCCGCCCGGCCGATCGCGCCAGCCTCATCAGCATGGCCCGCGGCCTGGAGTTCCTCGTCTTCGACGAACTGCACACCTACCGCGGCCGGCAGGGCGCGGACGTCGCCCTGCTGATCCGACGGGTCCGCGAGGCCTGCCGGGCCGACCGGCTCCAGTGCGTCGGCACGTCCGCCACCATGTCCACCGAAGGAACCGCGGACGACCGGCGCCGGGTGGTCGCGGACACCGCGACCACCCTGTTCGGCACGCCCGTGCATCCCCGCAATGTCATCGTCGAGACGCTGGTCCGGGCCACCGACGAGGCGCCGGCGACCGTCCCGGCGGACCGGCTGCGCGCGCCCGGCGCCCCCCGCGCGTACACCGACCTGGTGCGCGATCCGCTGGCCCGGTGGATCGAGACCCGGTTCGGCCTGGCCGTGGACGGCGGCCGGCTGGTGCGGCAGCGGCCGGCCCAGATCGAGGTCGCGGCCCGGGAGCTGGCCGGCGCCTCCGGCGTGGACGCCCAGCAGTGCCGGGTGGCCATCGAGGCGACGCTGGAGGCCGGCTCGGAGGCCCGCCACCCGGTCACCGAGCGGCCGCTGTTCGCGTTCCGGCTGCACCAGTTCCTGTCCAAGGGCGACACCGTGTACGCCACGCTGGAGGACCGGCTCACCCGCCACCTCACACGCTCGTACCAGCTCGAACAGCCCGGCGGCGGCGGCAAGCTGCTGATGCCGCTGGCGTTCTGCCGCGAGTGCGGCCAGGACTACCTGACCGTCTGGCGTACCGAGAAGGACGGCGAGGTGCGCTACGAGGCCCGCCGGGACACCGCCGCGACCGGCGGCCGGCAGGGCGACGGCTATCTGTACGTCGACCACGACCGGCCCTGGCCGTCCGCCGTCCAGTACGCCGTCGACGACCGCCGGCTGCCGGAGTCCTGGCTGGAGGCGGACGACCGCGGCCAGGAAGTCGTCAGGAAGTCCTACCGCGACCGGGTGCCGCGGGCCGTCACCGTCGACCCGCGCGGCGTCGAGGGCCGGGACGGGCTGCGGGCCGCGTTCGTCCCGTCCCCGTTCCTGTTCTGCCTGCACTGCGGTGTGGCGTACGAGCAGACCCGCGGCAAGGACTTCGCCAAGCTGGCCACGCTCGACCGGGAAGGCCGTTCCTCGGCCACCTCGCTGATCTCCGCCTCGGTGGTCCGGTCGCTGAAGTCCGTTCCCGAGGAGGCCCTGGAGAAGGAGGCACGCAAGCTCCTCACCTTCGTCGACAACCGCCAGGACGCCTCGCTCCAGGCCGGCCACTTCAACGACTTCGTGCAGATCACCCAACTGCGTGGGGCGCTGTACCGGGCGGCTCTGGACGCCGGCGAGGACGGCCTGCACCACGAGGACCTGGCGGCCCGGGTCGGGGACGCGCTCGGCCTGCACCCGGCGGACTACACCGACGGCGGCCGCACGCCGGCCCCGGCCATGGCCCGTGCCGCGGCCAGGACCCTCCGCGACGTGATCGCGTTCCGGCTCTACCTGGACCTGGAGCGGGGCTGGCGCATCACCATGCCCAACCTGGAGCAGACCGGGCTGCTGGAGATCGACTACGCGGACCTCGACTGGGTGGCGGCGGAGGAAGACCCCTGGGCCACCGCCCTCCCGGTGCTGCGCGAGGCCGATCCGACACTGCGCGCCGAGATCATGAGGGCGCTGCTGAACGAGATGCGCCGGTCGCTCGCCATCGACGTGTCCTACTTCCGGGACGACTTCGACGCGCTCCAGCGGGCGAGCGAGGAGCGGCTCGCCGACCCGTGGGTGCTGTCCGCCTCGGACCGGCCCAGGGTCGGCACCGCCTACCCGCACCCCTCGGGCAAGGGCATGGACCGCTCGGCGCTGTTCCTCTCCGCCCGGGGCAAGTTCGGCAAGTACCTCGGCCGGGCGGACCGGTCGTTCGGGGAGCTGGACACCGACGCGCTGCAGCAGGTCATCGCCCAGCTGCTCAAGGTCCTCGCGGAGGCCGGACTGGTCAAGGAGGTGACCGAGGCGCCCCAGCGCGCCGGGCGGTTCCGCAGGCCGGCGGACTCCGCGGCGACCGGCTACCGGGTCGCCGCCCAGTGCCTGGTCTGGCGTGCCGGAATGGGCGAGACCGGCACCCACGACCCGCTGACCCGCACCTATCAGAGCGGTGACGGCCCTCGTGTGAACACCTTCTTCCGCGACCTCTACAAGGAGGCCGCGGGGGCGCTGGCCGGCCTGTTCGCCAGGGAGCACACCGCACAGGTGTCCCCCGAGGAGAGGGAGAAGCGCGAGAACGCCTTCCGCGAGGCCGAACTGAAGCTCCTGTACTGCTCTCCGACGATGGAGCTGGGCGTCGACATCTCCTCGCTGAACGCGGTCATGATGCGCAATGTGCCGCCCACCCCCGCCAACTACGCGCAGCGGTCGGGCCGGGCTGGCCGCAGCGGCCAGCCCGCCCTGGTCACCACCTACTGCGCCACCGGCAACAGCCACGACCAGTACTACTTCCGCCGTTCCGAGCGGATGGTGGCGGGCGCGGTCGCCCCGCCCCGTCTCGACCTGGCCAACGAGGACCTGGTCCGCTCGCACCTCCAGGGCATCTGGATCGCGGAGACCGGCCTGAAGCTGGGCCGGGCCATGTCCGACGTCCTCGACGTGCCGGCGCCCGACAGCGGCGACCGCCTCACCCCCGACCTGGAGCTGCAGCCCGACATCCGCGAGGGCTCCCTCGACGAGGCGGCGAGGCGCCGCACCGTGGACGGGGCACGGCGCGTCCTCGCACCGCTGCTGCCCGACTTCGCGGACACCACCTGGTGGTACGACGAGTGGATCGAGGACCAGGTCCGTACCGTCCCCGGGCGTTTCGACCAGGCATTCGAACGGTGGCGCAAGTTGTTCCGCTCCGCGCTCAGGGACTACTACATCCAGAGCGAGCGCCGGATCGACTACAGCCTCACCGAAGGCGACCGCAAGCGGGCCAACACCCGCCAGCGCGAGGCGTGGACCCAGCTGAACCTGCTGATGAACGAGAGCGCCGACAGCAAGTCGGTCCTCTCGGACTTCAACCCGTACCGCTACCTCGCCTCCGAGGGCTTCCTGCCCGGCTACAGCTTCCCCCGGCTGCCGCTCGCCGCCTACATCCCGACCGTCGGCCGCTCCCGCGGCGACGGCGACTTCCTCCAGCGGCCCCGCTTCCTCGCCATCCGCGAGTTCGGTCCCGGCGCGCTGATCTACCACGAGGGCGCCCGCTACCAGGTCACCCGGATCCAGCTGCCGCCGGACTCCTCCGGTGACCTGGCCACCAGCGAGGCCCGCCGCTGCGCCCAGTGCGGCTACCACCACGACCCGAAGGACCGGGACGACCGCTGCCGGATGTGCGACGAACCGCTCGGCTCGTCGACGTACGGACTGCTGCACCTGCACACCGTGTACACCACGCGGCGGGAGCGGATCTCCTCGGACGAGGAGGAGCGGCGCCGGGCGGGCTTCAGGCTGGAGACGTCCTTCCGCTTCCATGACCACGGCACCCGCAGCGGCCGGCTGAACGCCTCCGTCACCGACACCGCGGGCGCGCCGGTCGCCGAGCTGGCGTACGGCGACTCGGCGACCGTCCGCATCACCAACACGGGCCGGGTCCGGGCCAAGAGCGACGAGCCGCCGGGCTACTGGCTGGACCTGGCCGACGGCCGCTGGATGAACGACGCGGACGCGGCACAGGCGTCGGGCGACTCCGGCGAACTGCCGGTGATCGACGAGGCCGGCAACGAGCGGCGCCGCAAGAAGCGCGTCATCCCGTTCGTCGAGGACCGCCGCAACATCCTCGTCCTCACCCTCGACGAGGCCCTGCCCGAACCGGTCGCCCTGTCCGTCATGTACGCCCTGGAACGGGGCATCGAGGCGGCCTTCGAGCTGGAGGACGCGGAGCTCACCAGCGAGCTGCTGCCCCCGAACGACGGCCCGCGCCGGCGCCTGCTGTTCACGGAGGCCGCCGAGGGCGGCGCCGGTGTGCTGCGCCGCCTCCAGGCGGAGAAGCACGCGCTGGCCGAGGCGGCCCGGGAGGCCCTGTCCATCTGCCACTTCGGCGCGGAAGGCGAGGACCTGGGCGGCCCCCACCCCGACCGGCCGTGCGCGCTCGGCTGCTACGAATGCCTGCTCACCTACGGCAACCAGCTCAGCCACGCCCTGCTCAACCGGCACACGGCGCGGGACCTGCTGGTCCGGCTGGCGTCGGCGTCGGCCACCCGCGACCCGCGCGGCGAGTCCCGGTCCGAGCAGTTCCGGCGCCTGCTGGACGGGAGTTCCGGGACTCCCACCCGGGTGGAAGACGCGGTCGCGGAGAGCCTGGGCAAGCCGGCCCAGGACGATCTCCTCACCTGGCTCAGGGCCCGGGGCCTGCGCCTGCCCGACGAGGCCGAGAAACTGGTCACCGAGGCCAACGCCCTGGTGGACTTCGTCTACCGCCTCCCCGGGGCGAAGGTCGCCGTCTTCGTCGACCTCCCGGGCGTGGAGACGACGGCTCTGCGCGACGAGGACGCGGAGGAACGCCTCCAGGACGCCGGCTGGGACGTCATCCGCTTCCCGCACGACACCGACTGGGACGAGATCGTCCGCCCGCACTCCCGCTACTTCGGCACGCCCGCCGCCGACTGACCCGAGGACGAGACGACAGACATGGCACTCACGTACACCGCCGGATCGCTGGTCACCGCCCGCGGCCGGGAATGGGTGGTGCTCCCGGACAGCGAGCCCGATCTGCTGGTGCTGCGCCCGCTGGGCGGTACGGACGACGACATCGCCGCGGTCTTCCCCTCCTTCGAGGAGGTGGAGCCCGCCCGGTTCGCCGACCCCGAACCGGCGGACCTCGGCGACCAGCGCGCGGCCGGCCTGCTGCGCACCGCCCTGCGCATCGGCTTCCGCTCGGGCGCCGGCCCGTTCCGCTCCCTGGCGGGCATCGCGGTCGAACCGCGCGCCTACCAGCTGGTGCCGCTGCTGATGGCGCTGCGCCAGAAGACGGTCCGCATGCTGATCTCCGACGACGTCGGCATCGGCAAGACCGTCGAGGCCGGCCTGATCGCGAGCGAACTGCTCGCCCAGGGAGAGGCCACCGGCCTGGCCGTCCTGTGCTCCCCCGCCCTCGCCGAGCAGTGGCAGCAGGAGCTCCGCACCAAGTTCGGCATCGACGCCGAACTCGTCCTCTCCTCCACCGTCTCCCGCCTCGAACGCGGCCTCGACCTCGGCCAGTCCCTCTTCGACCGCCACCCGAACGTGATCGTGTCCACGGACTTCATCAAGTCCCCCCGGCACCGCGACGACTTCGTCCGGCACTGCCCCGACCTGGTGATCGTGGACGAGGCCCACACCTGTGTCGCCGCGGACGACACCTCCGCGGGCGCCCAGAACCAGCTGCGCTACGAACTGCTGTGCCGGGTCGCCAAGGACCCCGACCGGCACCTGCTCCTGGTGACGGCGACCCCGCACAGCGGCAAGGAGTCCGCGTTCCGCAACCTGCTGGGCCTGGTCAAGCCCGAACTCGCCACCGTGGACCTGGAGTCCAGGACCGGACGCGAGCAGCTCGCCCGGCACTTCGTGGCCCGCAAGCGGGCCGACGTACGCCAGTACCTCACCAGGGAGGACGGGCTCGGCGACGACAGTCTCGCCGAGCGGACCGCCTTCCCCACCGACCGCTCCTTCAAGGACGAAACGTACAAGCTGTCTCCGGCCTACCGCGCCCTGCTCGACGACGCCATCGCGTACGCGGGCGAGCGGGTCGAGGCCGCCGGCGGCCAGGGCAAGCGCGAGGCCAGGATCGCCTGGTGGTCGGCGATCGCCCTGCTGCGCTCCCTGGTGTCCTCGCCGCGCGCGGCCGCGAAGACCCTGAGCACCCGCTCGGCCGCCGCGGTGGCCGGCTCCCCGGAAGAGGCCGACCGGCTCGGCGCCCCCCTCAACAGCGACGCCTCGGACAGCGACACGCTGGAAGGCATGGACGTGGCGCCGGGCGCGGAGACCGGGGAGGCGGCCGGCAGCCGCCTGGCCGAACTCGCCCAGCGCGCCACGGCCCTTCAGGGCACGGAGCACGACCTCAAACTGAAGGCACTGGTCAAGCACCTCAAGGCCCTGCTCGCGGACGGCTACCACCCGATCGTCTTCTGCCGCTACATCCCCACGGCCGAGTACCTGGAGGCCGAACTGGGTGAGCGGACGACCGAGGACGGCAGGAAGAAGCGTTCCCCGCTCGGCGCGAACACCGTCGTCAAGGCCGTCACCGGCACACTCTCCCCGCAGCAGCGCGTGGAGCGCATCGACCGGCTGGCGGAGGCGGCCGGGGACGACCCCGCCGCCCGCCGGGTGCTGATCGCCACCGACTGCCTGTCGGAGGGCGTCAACCTCCAGCACTACTTCGACGCGGTCGTCCACTACGACCTGGCCTGGAACCCGACCCGCCACGACCAGCGCGAGGGCCGCGTCGACCGGTACGGCCAGCGCCGCGACGAGGTCCGCGTGATCACCCTGTACGGTGCGGACAACGGCATCGACGGCAAGGTCCTGGAAGTGCTGATCAAGAAGCACCGCCAGATCAAGAAGGACCTCGGCATCTCGGTCTCCGTACCCGACGAGATGTCGACGGGCGTCACGGACGCGATCGTCGAATGGCTGCTGATGCGCGGCCGCGAGGACCAGGGCGCACTGTTCGGCGCGGACGCGTTCAAGGCCGGCACGGCGAAACTGGAGAACGACTGGAACTCGGCGGCGGAGCGGGAGAAGGCGTCCCGCTCGATGTTCGCGCAGCGCGCCGTCCACCCCGAGGAGGTGGCCCGCGAGGTCGTCGCCCTCCGCGGCGCCCTCGGCGGCACCGGCGAGATCCGCACCTTCGTACGCCAGTCCCTTCAGGCGCTGAACGCCGTGCTGCGCGGCACAGGCGAGGACTTCACCGCCCAGGTCGGCGGTACTCCGGCCGGTCTGCGGGACGCGCTCGCCCCGCTCGTCGGCACGGACACGGTGGACCGGGACCGCCCGGTCCCCTTCCGCACCGACCCGGCGACCGGACGCGGCGAGGCCGCCCTGGTCCGCACCGACCCGGTGGTGGGCGCCCTCGCCGCGCACGTCCTGAACACCGCGCTCGACCCCCGGGCCGAGGGCCCCCGCCCGGCCCGCCGCTGCGGCGTCATCACCACCGACGCGGTCACCACCCGTACCACCCTCCTGCTGGTCCGGTACCGCTTCCACCTCACCCTGCCCTCCCGCGGCGGGGAGAAGCAGCTCATCGCGGAGGACGCCCGCCTGCTGGCCTTCCAGGGCTCCCCGAAGAACGCGGTGTGGCTGCCGCAGCAGGACGCGACCGCCCTGCTGGACGCCACCGCCTCAGCGAACACCGACGCGTACTTCGGCGAGCGCACCATGAACCGCGTCCTCGGGCGGCTTCCCGAGGTGTCGGAGCACCTGGCGGCATACGGCGAGGAGCTGGCCGCCGAACTCGACGCCTCCCACCGCCGGGTGCGCGCCGCGTCCGGGGACATCGTCCGCGGCCTGACGGTCACCGCCCAGAAGCCCGCCGACGTCCTCGGCGTCTACGTCTACCTTCCCGCCGACCCCGCCGACCCCGCCGCCCCTGCCGCCCCTGCCGCCCCTGCCGCCCCTGCCGCCCCTGCCGCCCCTGGAGCGTCCGCCTGATGTCCGCCACCACCCGCAACCAGGTGTTCACCGCCGTCCACACGGTCGGCGCGCTGCTGCCGGCCGACATGCTGCTCCGCATCTCCGAGGGCCGGGTCTCCAAGGACCTCAAGGGCATGGCTCCGGCCGACTACCGGATCGCCGGCTCCCGCACCGTGCGGGACGAGGCCGAGCGCCACTGGGACAACCTCAAGGGGCTCTGGCTGGAGCTGCGCGAGAAGCTGCCGTACGCGCCCGAGTCCTCGGTACCCCCGGACACCACCGGCTACGCCGGACCCAACTGGCTGGACCCGCTGTTCGAGGCCCTGGGCTTCGGCCACCTCACGGCGGTCGGCGCCGACGGCATCCCCGCCGCCGACGGCACCAAGACCTTCCCGGTCACCCACCGCCGCGACCACACCCTCGTCCACCGCACCCCGTGGAACGCCTCCCTCGACAAGCGCCGGACCGCCGGCAGCCCGGCCCCGCAGTCGCTCCTCCAGGAGGCCCTGAACCGCACCGAACCCCACCTGTGGGCCCTCCTCACCAACGGCCGGCGGCTGCGCCTGCTCCGCGACTCCAACGCCCTGGCCACCACCTCGTACGTCGAGTTCGACCTCGAAGCCATCTTCGACGGCGAGCTGTTCCACGAGTTCGTCCTGCTGTACCGGATCCTGCACGCCTCCCGCTTCGAGCCCCCGGCCGAGGGCGGGGCGGGGCAGCGCGGCTGCCGGCTGGAGCTGTGGCGGGACGCCGCGCTCCGCTTCGGCGCCCGGTTCCTGGACGACATCGGCGAGGGCGTCCGGCTCGCCCTCAAGCAGCTCGGCACCGGCTTCCTCAAGCACCCCGCCAACACCGCCCTGCGCGCGGACTTCGACCGCGAGACCTACCACGCGGCCCTGCTGCGGCTGGTGTACCGCCTGCTGTTCGTCTTCGTCGCCGAGGACCGCGAGGCACTGCACGACCCGGAGGCCGGCCCGGAGGCCCGCAAGCGCTACGCCGACTACTTCTCCACCGCCCGCCTGCGCGACCAGGCCCGCCGCCGCCAGGGCACCTCCCACTCGGACCGGTACGAGGCCCTCCGTCTGGTCCTCGACGCCCTCGGCGACGAGAGAGGCCGCCCCGAACTCGGCCTCCCGGGCCTGGGCGGCCTCTTCGACGACACGGCCGCGGACGCCCCGCTCAAGGGCCTGTCCCTGTCGAACCGGCACCTGCTGGCAGGCGTACGCCACCTGTCGGTCGTCTTCGACACCGAGGCCAAGCGGTGGCGGAGCGTGGACTACCGCACCCTGGACGCCGAGGAACTCGGCGTGATCTACGAGTCCCTGCTCGAACTGGTCCCCCAGTACAGCGCCACGGAACAGACCTTCGAGCTGGTGAACCGGGCAGGCAACGAGCGTAAGAAGACAGGCTCGTACTACACCCCGGGCTCCCTGGTCGAAGTCCTCCTCGACTCCACGCTCGACCCGGTCATCGACGACGCCCAGAAGCGCGGCGAGGCAGCGGCGGCCGAGGCCGGACAGCCCGACGCACGGGAAGCCGTCGAGCGGGAGCTGCTGTCCCTGACCGTCTGCGACCCGGCGTGCGGCTCCGGCCACTTCCTGGTCGCGGCGGCCCGCCGCATCGCCAAGCGGGTGGCGGCCGTACGCGACCGCACGCCCGAGCCGACCCCGGAGAGCATCCGGCACGCCCTGCACGACGTCATCGCCAGATGCGTCTACGGCGTGGACCTCAACCCGATGGCGGTGGAACTGGCCAAGGTCTCCCTGTGGATGGAGGCCCTGGAGCCCGGCAAGGCCCTCGGCTTCCTCGACGCGCACGTCAAGCACGGCAACGGACTCATCGGCGCCACGCCGAAGCTGCTGCGGGGCGGCATCCCGGACGAGGCGTTCAAGCCGGTGGAGGGCGACGACAAATCGGTGGCCACGCGCTGGCTGAAGGCGAACAAGGACCAGCACAAGGGCGTCGTCACCCTCGACGCGGCGATGGACGAGGAGGTCAGCGTCACCAACGCCGCCTTCGCCACCGAGCTGCGCCGGCTGATGGACGACGCCCCCACTGACGGTGTCGCCCAGGTCCGCGCCCTGGCCGAGCGCTACCGCGCCTGGGAGGACTCCCCGGAGAACCGCGACGCCCACAAGCTCGCCGACGCGTGGTGCGCGGCGTTCATGTGGAAGAAGACCGACGACGCACCGGCCCCGGTCACACAGCGCGTCTTCCTCGCCCTCCAAAGCCCCGAGGGGGCGGGGACCCTGGAGGAGACCCACCACGAGATCGCCCGCCTGAGCGAGGAGTACCGCTTCTTCCACTGGCACCTGGAGTTCCCCGACGTCTTCGACGTCCCCGACGACGCGTCGGCTCCGGGGGTGGACCCGGTGACGGGGTGGGGCGGCGGCTTCGCCTGCGTGCTGGGGAACCCGCCGTGGGACAAGGTCGACTTCGAGGACAAGAAGTACTTCAGCGTCATCGAGCCGAAGCTGGCCGAGATCTCGGGCACGGCGCGCCGTACGGCGATCGCGGCATGGGCGGCCGAACACGAGGAGGAGGGCGCCCGTTACGCGGCGGCGCGGCGCAGGGTCAAGTCCTCTTTCCTGTTTCTGGGTTCGTCGGGGGCGTATCCGCTGCTACGGAAGGGGTTGTCGGTCAAGGGGGTCAACTCCCTCCAGACCGACCAGCTGTTCACGGAGCGATTCGTTTCCATCACGGCCCCGCAGGGGCGCTGCGGAACGGTCGTCCCGACGCAGATCGCCACGGGTGCGGGCGCACAGTTCCTCTTCCAGGACCTGACCCGGCGTGGTGCGGTGAAGCACCTGTACGACTTCGAGAACGGCAAGCGGGAGAAGCTGTTCCCGGCGGTGCATGCGAGCTACCAGTTCTCGCTGATCTCCCTCGCGGGCCGCGACCTGACCGAGCACGCAGCGAGGTTCGCGTTCTTCCTGGGACACCCGGACGAGCTGGACGGCGGACGGGCAGTCTTCGAACTCTCGCCTGAGGAAATCGCTCTCATCAACCCGAACACGGGGACCCTGCCGCTCTTCCGAACTCGAAGGGACGCCGATCTCACCGTAGCCATCCAAAGCCGTGTACCAGTGTTCGTGCACGAAGAGCGACCTGACGGCAACCTATGGCGCGTCACGTTCAAGAATCTCTTCAACACGACTGACGACTCTGACCTGTTCCGCAACCGAGCCCAACTGCTTGGCGATGGCTGGGCGCTTGATGGTGACGCATTCGTGCGAGCCGAGTCGAGGATGTTGGCACAGTACGACGGCAAGATGGTCCATCTCTTCGATCACCGCTGGAACCGGTACACCAATTTCGGGAACAACGATTTCGAACGCATCCCGCTGAACGACAAGCAGGACCCTTACGCCTATAACCAGCCTCGCTTCTGGATTCAAAATGAAGGACACGTCTCAGTACGAAGGAAGGGAAAAAACACCCTGGTACCTGGCGTGTCCGAACGGCTCAAGGAATTGGGCTGGGGGCCCTCATGGCTCTTGGGCTGGCGTAACATCGCCCGAGCCACTGACGAGCGGACAGCAATCCCCGCCTTCCTTCCGCAAGGGGCCGTCGTTGAAACATTGCCGCTAATGTTCCCCGGAACCGTTGCGGTCAGCACGGCTACCATGGTGGCGGCCCAGAGCTCCCTCGTATTCGACTTCGTGGCTCGCCAAAAGATCGGCGGCATCCACATGGGACTAATGACCTGGAAGCAGCTTCCCGTTCCGCGTCCCGACGACCTCTCCAAGCACGCTCACTTCCTTACTCCTCGCACCCTTGAGCTCGTCTACACCGCCTGGGACATGGAGCCGCTAGCCCGTGATCTCGGCGACACCGGCGCCCCTTTCACATGGAACGAGGACCGCCGCGCCCATCTCCGCGCCGAGCTGGACGCCTACTTCTTCCACCTCTACGGCGTCTCCCGCGAGGACACCGACTACATCCTGGAGTCCTTCCAGACCGAGAACGGCGGTCTGAAGAACAACGAGATCGCCAAGTACGGCGAGTACCGCACCAAGCGCCTCGTCCTCACCGAGTACGACCGCATGGCCGCAGCCGGGCTCAGCATGGAGAACCCGCTCGTGGACGGCGAGGACTACACATCGCCTCTCACTCCACCCCCCGGCCACGGCCTCCGCCATGAACCGGCCGGAATAGACAAACTCGGTACAGAGTACGAGAGTTGACACATCTTCAAGTCGTGTGATCTCCTCTCATCAGGCCAGGGGCTCCCAGCGGGAGCCCCTGGCCTCCTCCTCCTCCTCTCAAGCAAGAGGAGCGCCAGCTTGCCGCAGCGACCACCGTTACCGAGACGCAGCCACCACCAGCCACCGCCAGAGAGGGTCACTGATGACCGAGAACCACGACGCGGCAGCATCTGACAAGCCGCGCAGGGAAAAGCACGTCGCAATCACCCTCCGCAGCGACCGCGGCCGACGAACGCTCCGCGTGATCGTTGATCACCATCTCGCCCTTGATCTGTCCGTCAGTTCGAAGTTCGTCTTTGCCGTCATCCTCATGTGCGCTGCCGCAGCCTGGTACTACTGGCAGATGTAGCAACTTGCGAGCAGCCCGCTACAGGCTGTCCCGCCAACACTGAGCCCGTTCATAGCAGAAGAAGCATCCAGCGGAGCCCTTGCCGCGACACGCGGCTGGACCCGTCAAGGGCTCAGCCGCGTGCGGCGTACCGCACGAACCGCCCCCAGCCTTCGCGGCCAACCGCGAACGCTGGACCGGTCAGGTCCTTGGAGTCCCGCACGTGGACGGCCTCTTCGGTAGCGGCCACCTCCACGCAGTCATCTCCCTGCGTTCCGCTGTAGCTGGACTTGAACCACACAAGTTCCGTCGCGCTCATAGCTCTCCTCGCAGTCTCTCCAGCAAGTTCATGCAGGCACACCTGCGGATCGGCTCCGGCAACACCATGGCACCGCGCCTGCACTTCTACGACGACGGCCCGAAGACCAGCCGCCTCTACATCGGCTCCTCGGCCCGCAGATGCGCAACACCCGCACCTGAGGGCCTCGGCCACGCGATCAGTGATCGACCGCGTACCGCACGAACCGCCCCCACCCTTCGCGGCCGACCGTGAAGGCTGGGCGGGTCAGGTCCTTGGAGTCCCGCACGTGGATGGCATGCTCGGTAGTGGCCACCTCCACGCAGCTGTCGCCCTGGGTGCCGCTGTAGCTGGACTTGAACCACACGAGTTCCGTCGCGCTCATAGCTCTCCTCGCAGTCTCTCCAGCAAGCCCCGCGATTCTTGGGGAGTTAGGGCCTGCGAGCGCAGTGTGTCATAGCGCTGGTGAAGGAGGCTCACCTCTTGTGGACTGCTGATCAGCCGCCCGTTCTGCTGCCCCTCGGAATAGGCAAGTCGCTTCCCCTCCAGCGTTTCCAACAGTTGCAGCGGTCCATCCAAGCACGAGTGCGACTCCGCATCCAGGGGCACCACCTGAAGCGTCACATTCCGCGGTGCACTGTGCTCCAGCGCGTGATCGAGCAGGGTCCGCATGACCTCGCGCCCGCCCAGCCTCCGCCGAAACACCGACTCCTCCACGATGAAACTGAACGGAACGTGCGGCCGCTCGCGCAGCATCCGCTGCCGGTCCAGCCGGGCCGCGACCTGCGCTTCCACGTGCTCGTCCGTCAGCAGCGGGATGCTGTTGTCGAACACGGCCCGCACATATGCCTCCGACTGCAACAGCCCCGGCACCAGCCTGCACTCGTACGTGCACAGGCTCACCGCCCTCTTCTCCAGCCGCGCCCACCGCCGGAACCACGCCGCCAGCCCCGGCTCGCCCCGCGACAGGTGCCGGGCCGCCTTCCGCAGGGCGCCCGTGTTCCCCAGGGCCTCCTCCGCCCGTTCCACGAACGCCTCGTCCGGCATCCGCCGGCCCAGCTCCACCGACTCCACCGTGTGCTTGGAGAACCGGACCCGGGTCCCGAACTCGACCCGGCTGAGCCCCGCGTGTTCCCGCAGGGCCTGGACCACCGCCCCGAACGTCCGCAGACTGTCCGACGGGTCCGGCTCACGCTCCCCGTCCCCGCACACCTCGCCCACGTCGCCCACGTCGCTCTCGACCACCGTCATCCGCGGTCACCTCCCCGTACGTACCCGCGGGACCCACCCGCACCGGACTCACCTAGCGTGACAGCCAGTTCACCGTACCGTCCACCCTGTGTGCCCGTACGCTGACTGCGCGTACGGGGTGCGCCTCTCGCGGCACAGCGTGCGCCACCGCCACCGTGGCCCCATGAACCGCACCACCCCCCACATGGCGGGCCGCACCAGTACCTTCTCCCAGCTGCTGTCCTCCACCCGGCGCGGCGCCCGCCTCGCCCGGCTGCTCGCGATGACGGAACTCCGCACCTGGCACCTCCCAGGCGAAGTCACCGAACGTGCCGAACTGCTGGTGGCCGAACTGGCCGCGAACGCCGTGCGCCACGGCCGGGTCCGGGGCCGCGACTTCCGGCTCCGGCTGCGCATCACGCCCGCCGCCCCCGCGCCCCTCGTGACCGCCGCCGCCCCGGCACTGCGCATCGAGGTCACCGACGCGCGCGGCGAGCGGCTGCCCACCCCCTCCCGCCCCCTCGCCGACCACCCGGACGGAGGCGGCCACGGCCTGGTCCTCGTCGCCGCGTACGCGGACCGCTGGGGCTGGGAGCCCCATCCCCCGGGAGGGAAGACCGTGTGGGCCGAGGTCGACCTCCCGCCCGGGCGCCACTGACCCCTCCGGACACACGGCCGGAGGACGCCTTTGATCAAGGAAGGCGCGCCGCCTTGGGCTCGCCCCGGCGGACAGCACCCGGCACCCGCCGGCTACGCCCCCGGGGACGCCGTCCTCACCCGGTCCGCTCGCCCGGGAGGCGATGCCGCCCCGGGACGACCCGCGCGAGCACGATCCGGAGCCCTGGCAGTCCGGGCCCTCACTGTCGGTGGGGGCCCGTACGCTGGCCGCGAGTGATCCGACCGACCGGAACAAGAGCGAGGGGGGCTCATGCCGACAGCGGACGAATGCCCGGGATACCCGGGATACCCGGAGTTCCGCCTGCGGTTGCCGAACGGCGGGCCGGAGGCGCGCGGGCGTCACACCGACGAGAGGGGGACGAACGGCAGCCGCCGGTTCGCCGTCCTGGCCGGACAGCCCGTCCGCCCGGACGTCGTGCCGTCGTTCCAGCAGGTCCGCTCGGCCCATCGGCTGCGCGAACAGCTCCTCGCGGAAGGCCGGATCACACCGTCGCGGACCTGGCCCGGCTGGCTGGAGACCGCCGGCATGATCACGTTCAACTCCCCGTCCGAGGCGGGCGCCGTCCTCATGGGCAGTGCGGTCAACGGCTGGCTGGTCTGGAAGACGGAGGACGGCAGGCCCCTCGCCGACTTCCTTCCGGGCGCTTCCGGGGGCCCCGACCGCGCCTGGCTCGTCCGCGGCTCCAACGCCACCGGGGTCGACCTCGTGCGGCGCATGTGGCTGCCCGAGGGGCGCGTCAGCCTGGCCGCCGCCCGACTGCGGCAGGGCGTGGCGCCGGGCCTCAGCAAGGAAGAGGTCCGCGTCCTGGTGCGGGAGGACTACGAGGCGACGGCGACGTACAGCCAGAAGCAGGACCTGGTGGAGGAGCTGCACGCGTTCCTGTCCCGGATGAAGCCCGGCGACACGGTGTGCACCATCTCCGGCGGGCGGCTCTACGTCGGGGAGATCACCGGCGCGGTCGAGCAGATCGAGTCCGAGGACCACCGCTCCAACCTGCGCCGCCCGGTGACCTGGCAGGACGAGGGGCATCCGTACGACGAGCTGCCCGAGGCCCTCCAGCAGAAGCTGTCCGCCCAGCACGACGTGGTGGAACTGACCGCCGTGCAGGCCGCCATCGACGGCCTCGGGCTCTCCGACGAGGAGCTGGCCGACGCGGCCGTGGCCGTAGAGCGCGATCCGAGCGTGGAGATCCCCGCGATCCCCGCGATCACCGTGCGGCGGGACCCGGAGCTGCCGGAGCCGACCGACGAGCTGGCCGCCGAACTGCTCGTCCACGAGACGGCGTGGCTGCGCGAGGTGCGGGACCTGCTCGCGGACGACCGGCAGCTCGTGCTGTACGGGCCGCCCGGCACGGGGAAGACGTATCTGGCGCTGAAGCTCGCCGAGTTCCTCGGCGGCGGGCCCGAGCAGGTCAAGCTCGTCCAGTTCCACCCGGCCTACTCCTACGAGGACTTCTTCGAGGGCTTCCGGCCCCAGGAGCACCCCGAGACCGGGGAGGTCGCCTTCCGGCTCACCGCCGGTCCGCTGCGGGAGCTGGCGGACCTGGCCTCCCGCGAGGGCAACCGGCACATCCCGCACTTCCTGATCATCGACGAGATCAACCGGGCCAACCTGGCCAAGGTCTTCGGCGAGCTGTACTTCCTCCTGGAGTACCGGAACAAGTCGGTCCGGCTGACCTACTCCGGTGACGACTTCGCCCTCCCGCCGAACCTGTTCGTCATCGGCACCATGAACACCGCGGACCGCTCCATCGCGCTGGTGGACGCGGCGATGCGCCGCCGGTTCGCGTTCGTGGAGCTGTCCCCGGGGACCGAGCCCACCAGCGGTCTGCTGCGGCGGTGGCTCGACGCACAGGGGAGGGACGCCGAACCGGCCGGCCTCCTCGACGCCCTCAACGCCCGTATCGAGGACCCCGACTTCCGGGTCGGGCCGTCGTACCTGATGAAGAAGGGCGTGTACCGGGACGGCGGGCTGGAGCGCACCTGGCGGACGAAGATCCTCCCCCTGCTGGAGGAACACCACTACGGCGAGGGCATCGACATCGAGAAGAGGTACGGGCTGACGGCGCTGCGCCGGTCGCTGCCGGAGCCGGGCGCGTGACCACGGCCGTCGAACTCGTCGAGCACGCCCCGGCCACCGGGCACACCCTGCCCGACGCGGCCGGCCGGGCCCTGGCCTCGGCCGGGATCGTGGAGGCGTCTCCCGACCCCTACACCCCGGGGCGCTGGCTGCTGCGGGCCGGCAGCAAGGTCGGGGCCGTGGCCGTCGGTGTGCCCGGCGGTGAACCGGTCACCGTCCGCATCACCCCCAAGGTGCCGGTGGGCCGGCTGCTGTTCCTGCTCGGCTACAGCCTCGATCCGACGGGCGCCTGGCGGGACGGGCAGGTCGACGTGGGCGAGCACCGCGACCTGCTGCCCGCGCTCGCCCACGCCGTCGAGCGCCAGGTCGACCGGGCCCTGCGGCGGGGTCCGCTCCAGGGCTACCGCGCGACCGAGGAGAGCGCGCTCGTCGTGCGCGGCCGCATCCGGGAAGCGGACCAGGTCCGGCGCCGTTTCGGGGCGGTGCTGCCCGTCGAGGTCAGGTACGACGAGTTCACCGCCGACATCGCCGAGAACCGCCTCCTGCGAGCGGCCGTCGAACGCCTGCTGCGCCTGCCCGGCATACCGCGGGCCGTGCGCCGCCGGCTGCTCCACCAGCGCTCCCGGCTCGCCGGGGTGAGCCCGCTCGTACGCGGCCGCCGGCCGCCCTCCTGGCAGCCGAGCCGGCTCAACGCGCGCTACCGGCCCGCCCTGCGCCTGGCCCGGGCCGTCCTGGAAGGCTCCTCCCCCGAGCACACCCCTGGCGAACTGGCCATCGACGGCTTCCTGTTCGACATGAACAAGCTCTTCGAGGACTTCGTCACGACCGCCCTTTGCGAGGCCCTGCGCGGCTCCGGCCTCACCTGCCGCCTCCAGGACCCGCAGCATCTCGACGAGGCGGACGCGATCCGCATGAGACCGGACTTCGTGGCCTATGACGTGGCCGGCACACCCGCGGTGGTCGCCGATGCCAAGTACAAGGCGGGGAAGCGGGACGGATACCCGGACTCCGACCTCTACCAGATGCTCGCCTACTGCACGGCCCTCGGGCTGCCGGAAGGACACCTCGTCTACGCCAGGGGCAACGCCCCGCACGCCGCCCACACCGTGCGGCACGCGGGGATCCGGCTGCACCAGCACGCCCTCGATCTCGACCAGGATCCGGCCGGACTGCTGGCCGAAATCGGCTCCCTGTCCCGGAAGATGGGCGCTGACCCGCCCGTATGATCGGCCGGTGAGTGTCCGCCCGTGGTGGGGAGTCAGGCCGTGCCGCAGCTCGCTTTCGCCAACAGCTTCTGGGAGAGCTACGACGTCCTGGAACGGCCCGTCAAAGCCGGCGTACGCAAGGCCATGCGGAAGTTCCAGCAGCTGACGGTGCCCGAGCTGCACACGGACAAGGGACTGCACCTGGAATCCGTGCAGAACGCCCGCGACCCGCGCATGCGGACGATCCGCATCAACGACTTCTGGCGCGGCGTGGTCCTCGCGCCCGACGACGGCACCGATGTGTTCCTCCTGGTCAACGTGGTGCCGCACGACGACGCGTACACCTGGGCCGCCAAGCGGCTGTACACGACGAACAAGGCCACCCGCGGTCTGGAGGTGCGCAACGTCACCGCCATCGAGCAGCTGACCCCCGCCCTGGAGAAGGCCGCCGCCCAGGCCCCTCGGCTGCTGTTCGGCCAGTACTCGGACAGCGTGCTGCGGGATCTCGGCATCGACGAGCAGGTGCTGCGGGCCGTGCGGACCGTGATCGACAAGCCGCAGCTGGACGCGTTCGGCACCCTGCTGCCGGAGGACCAGTTCGAGGCGTTGCAGTACCTCGCCGAGGGGTTCAGCCCCGAGGAGGTGTACCGGGACGTCGTGGCGGTGCGCCGGCCCGCGGATCCCGGCCCCGACCCGGACGCCAGCCTCGCCGAGGCCATCGCCAACACCACCAGCCGCATCACCCTGGTGACCGGCGCGGACGAGCTGACCGAGGTCCTGCGGAAGCCGTTCGCGGCCTGGCGGGTGTTCCTGCACCCCTCGCAGCGCCGGGTCGCGTACCGGGTGTCGTACGGCGGCCCGGTACAGGTGACCGGCGGACCCGGCACCGGCAAGACGGTGGTCGCCCTGCACCGGGTGAAGCATCTGCTGTCGCGGTCCCCAGGCACCCGCATCCTGCTCACCACCTACACCAACGCCCTGGCCCAGGCGCTGCGCGAGAACCTGTCCCTGCTGCTCGACGGCGACGAGGCGCTGCTGGCCCGGGTGGACGTGACCACGGTGAACGCCTTCGCGCACCGGATCACGGCCGGGCAGGGCGGCCGGGCACCCGCGCCTGTCGGGGACCGCGAGGAGCGGCAGGTCTGGCAGCGGGTGCTGAAGCGGCTCCGGCTGCCGTGGTCGGAGCAGTTCCTCGCGCAGGAGTACCGGCATGTCGTCCTGGCCCAGGACATCCGGGACCTCGACGGCTACCGCACGGCCCTGCGCCGCGGACGGGGCACCGCGCTGTCCGCGGCTCGCCGTGAGCAGCTGTGGCCGGCCGTGGAGCTGTTCGAGGCGATCCTGGCCGGGGAGAACACCACCACGCACCTGCGGGTCTGCACACGGGCCGCCCGGCTCCTGGCGGACGGGACGCCGCAGTACGACCATGTGGTGGTGGACGAGGCCCAGGACCTGCACCCCGCCCAGTGGCGGGTGCTGCGCGGCGCGGTCGCGCACGGCAACGACGACCTGTTCATCACCGGGGACCCGCACCAGCGGATCTACGACTCCAAGGTGTCGCTGAGTTCACTGGGCATCTCGGTGACCGGCCGGACCAGCCGGCTGCGGATCAACTACCGCAGCACGGAGGAGATCCTCGGCTGGTCGACGGGCATCCTGGCGCCGGTGGCGGTCGAGGACCTCGGCGGTGCGGGCTCGGACAGCCTCGCCGGGTACCGCTCGGTCCTGCACGGCCGCCGTCCGCGGGCGGAGCGGTCCGGCTCCGAGCAGGCGGAAGTCGAGGCGCTGGTGGAGCGGATCCGCGAGTGGATCGCGCAGGGTGTGCGTCCCTCCGAGATCGGTGTGTGCGCCCGGTTCAACCTGCTGCTGGGCAGGGTGCGCGAAAAGCTGTCGGCGGCCGGCATCCCGGTGGTGCGGGTGCGGGACAACCCGGGTCCGGACGCGGAGGGGGTGCGGCTGGCGACCATGCACGCCATGAAGGGGCTGGAGTTCCGCTGCGTGGCGGTGCTCGGGGTCACGGCGGGGTCCCTGCCGTTCGCCCGCGAGGTCACGCCCGCGTCGGTCGACGCGCTGCAGCACGAGTCCGACCTGCTGCGCGAGCGGTGCCTGCTGTTCGTGGCGTGCACCCGGGCCAGGGAGGCGCTGTATGTGTCCTGGACCGGGGCGTCGAGCCCGTTCCTTCCGCGGGCGGCGGATTCCGCGGCCTGATCCGCCCACCCGCCGCCCGCCCGCCGCCCGGTGGACGGGCGGGGAGGTCAGCCGGTGGGGTCGGCCGGCGGCAGGAGTCCGCCGCTGCCGAGTCCGTCGCGGGCGAGCTCCACCGCCTCACGGCCGAGTTCCGCGAGCTCTCGGATGCGTTCGTCGAAGGCGTCGACCGCCGTGAAGGCACGCCCGTAACGGCGCTGGGCCTCGATGTCCATCTGCGGCACCCGGCCGCTGCGGGCGTCGAAGCGGTAGGTGCCGCTGGCGCTGGTCGAGCGCCTGGTGTTCGCCGCGCTGCGCAGGAACCCCCGCAGGTAGGCGTCGTCCAGCTGGTCGCTCGCCGATCTGAGGTCGTCGTCGCCGCACTCGACCAGACCGGCCCGGGCGAGTTCTCCCACGCTGACCGTGGGCGCCTCAAGCGCCGCGGTTCCCGCCCCTTCCGCGAGCACGGGCAGGAGCTCGGCGAGTCCGGCGAGCCGGTCCTCCAGCCGGGCCCTCAGGGCTTCGTACTCGGCCCGGTAGTCGCGGTGCGCCGCGCGCACGTAGCGTCCGGGAGTCAGGTCGACGGCGTCGTCCAGAAGCTCGACCGCCGGGACCTGCGCCACCTGGTGGGGGGCCGGGTCCAGTGGCCCGTCCGGCTGGTTGGCGGTCAGATCCACGAGGCGCACGGATCCGGGCGCCGTGCCGGTGGCCGACGGCCGGGTGAGCTCCCACAGATGGACGGGGAGTGCGTGTGAGGCCGCCGAACCCGCGGGCAGGGCGATGAGCCGGGTGAGGATGCCGCGCCGTACGAGTTCGGCCCGGATCCGGCGGCCGGCCTTGCGGTAGGCCACGGAGGCGGGCATCACCATCAGCACCCGCCCGCCGGGCGCGGTGCGGGCGTAGGCGTGCTGGAGCCAGGCCAGCTCGCCTTCCGCCTTGGGGGGTGTACCGAACTCCCAGCGCGTGTCGAGGAGCAGGTCCTCCCGGCCCCATTCGGCGACGGCCACCGGCGGGTCGCAGACCACCAGGTCGGCCCGGACCTCCGGCAGCCGGTCCGCACGGAGGGAATCGCCCGCGGTGACGACGAAATCCGTGTGTCCGGCGAGGTCTGCGCGGAGCTGAGCGAGGCGGGCCCGGCGGGGGTCCCGTTCCTGCCCGAATCGTTTCGTCTCGGCGGCGGATCCCATGGTGAGCAGGAGGCTGCCGATGCCACAGGAGGGATCCAGCACCGTGGCGCCCTCGCGCAAGCCTCCTCCGTAGTGCCGCACGGCTCGAAGGATCCGCCGCGAGGTGACATGGTCCGAGCCGGACCTGCCTGCCGCATCGGTGATCCTCGCGACCAGCCCTTCGACGACGGCGGCGGCCGAAGCCTCGCGCGCGAGCAGGCCGGCCAGTCCGGCCGCGTCGTCCGGGAGATCCGGCGCGGGCTCGGCGCCGGCCAGATGCCGGGCCACGTCGGCGACGGCGGCCACGCTCTCCTCGCCGTAGGCGGCCCGCAGCGCCTGCCAGAGCCGCACCTCGTCGGAGACGCCGTGCCCCTTGTTCTGCCGGTCCAGCCACGCCCGCACCTCGGCGAGGGAGAACAGGGGACTGTTCACACCGCCACCCGCGGGCAGCGGGAAATCGCCGTGGCGTCGACGCCAATTGGAAACCGCTGCCCGTGTCACCCCCGCGAAGCGGGCAAGCTCCGAGCCGGAAACGAGCCGGTCCGGCGAGTCACCGTCCACGTTACCCATACCACGAGCGTACACGACGGCATTGATCGGCGATCTACACAATGCGTTGACATCGTCAACATGTCGCCGTTGAGCCAGAAACACACGGGAGTGTCTAATCAACGGCGGATCTGATGATCAAGGAGACGCCGTTGATTAGACACTCCCTCAGGAAACGGGGAACCAGACCGACAGACGCTTGGCGATGGCCGGTGCATCGATGTTGTCCTGCGCGACTTCCTCGACGAACGGGCCGGCAATGGAGACGGGCGGCGGGGCGGTACTGGCGCTGACGCCGTTGAGCCGCAGGAAGACACGCATGGCAAGCCAGGCGGTGCGCTTGTTGCCGTCGATCAGCGCGTGATTACGGGCGACGGAGTGCAGCAGTGCCGCCGCCTTCTCATGCAGCGTGGGATACAGCTCGGCCCCGAACACGTTCATCCGGGGCCGTTCGATCGCTGACACCAAAAGTCCCATGTCACGCACGCTGTGTTCGGTATCGGTGACCATACGAGCGATGGCCAGGATCTCGTCGATCTGGACATAGCGGATGTCGGTCATTTCAGGTAGTCCAGGATCTCCGCATCACTGTCCATGAGTTCGGCCAGAACGTCATCGACCTTCAGCTCGGCCCGATCCTGGGCTTCACGGATGGCCTCAATGGCAAGTTCCTGCTTGCTTCGGCACTCCCGACGAGCTCGCTCGGTGAGCTTCGCGTCAAGGTCGTCGGGGAGTCGGAGTGTCATCGCCATACAGGAATGATACCGGGCTGGTATCTGGGTGGCGAGGTGATACCAGCCACTCAAGACCTCAGACCGCGACGGCGTCAGCGGAGCCTGGGTTCCGCTGAGGTGCGGGCGCTCTAGTCGGTGAATCATGGCGTTGACCTGCGGAAATGCCTGTTCACCCAGGGACGGGGCGTGCCACGAGGCGGAGGGAAACGTGCTGGTCAGGGGCTTGGGGTGGCTTCGAAGACGCGGGGCGGCTCGGTCAGTCCGAGGGCGGTCAGGATCTGCTTCTGCGTGGTGGTGGTCTCGGTGCGCTGCCTCAGCCCTCTGGAAGGCGCGGCCTGAACGACCAGAGCCAGCACACCCGGCGACCAGCACGGCCGCCGGGCACCCAACCCTGCCCGCCCCACCCTGACCTGCTGCCTGTTTCCGTGTCAGAGGCCCTTCTCGGCAGGCTCCAGGATCGCCACTCACTCCACGTGGTGCGTCATCGAAAAGACGTCAGTCGGAACCGCATCCGGGAAACTGCAGGTCAGATAGGCCTTCCCGCCTCATCGGAGAGTCCACGCGCGCCGCGAGCGTCATGCGAGCGTCACGACCAACGGAATCTGACGACACAGCCGGACAGATCCAACATCAGATCGGAAGGTCGTCGGGCAGCACCCGGAACGCCTTGTGCCGGCCCAACGGGCGCACAGCCCGGAAATCGCGACGGTCGAGCGTGAGTACCGCGTCGGTGTCGTACTCAGCGGCAAGGGCCACGTTCACCGCATCCGCGAGGTCCAGGTCCAAGTCGCGACAGCGGGCGCGCACCGACTGGGCGACACCCAGGTGATCCTCCGTGATCTCGGGCAGAACGACGCGGCCTCGGCGCACCCAGTGGCGGATGTCGTCGACCGCGCTGA
Organism: Streptomyces spongiicola; assembly: GCF_003122365.1. Lineage (NCBI taxonomy): Bacteria > Bacillati > Actinomycetota > Actinomycetes > Kitasatosporales > Streptomycetaceae > Streptomyces > Streptomyces spongiicola. The sequence continues at coordinate 5,661,572 of NZ_CP029254.1, read as the reverse complement.
GGGCCGCTTCACGACCGAGCTCGCGCGTGGCGACGTGGTCGATCTCCGCGAGCAGCAGCGGGGACATCACCAGGAGCCCGGCAACCATGATGGCTTCGTTCGACGCCTGGTGCTCGGGGTGGCCGGAGTCGAGCGCCGCAAGCAGCCCGGAGGTGTCCGCGATGACGACGATCACGCAGCGGTCCCGGTCCCGGTCTCGCGGCGCACCGCGTCGGCGACAGCGTCACGCACGTCAGGCTTACCGGGAGTGCGTCCCGCTCCCCGGAAGGTGCGGGAGAAGAGAGGCTCGTCCCATACACGGTTGGCCATGGCCGCGAGATGGATGCCCTGGCGGATGATCTCGGCCTCGCTGATACCGCGCCGCTTCGCAGCCTCTTTGATGATCGCGAGGTCTTCCGGATCGGCGTAGACATTAGTGCGCTTCATCGACATGTACCAAGACTAGCGTATGTACCACAATGATGTATGTCTATTGCGCCCGAGCGCTCCATGAGCGATGCATCCCGATCGTGCAGCAGAACCGGCCCCCCGCCTGACGCATCCAATGCCGCAGCACCCGGCCGGCGCCGAGCGCAAGAACCTGCGCAGCCCTTCCGGACTCACGCCAGGATCCCTCGCCACCTCGGTGACCGTCTTCTCCGAGGACAACGCCAAGGCGACCGCGTCCCGCTTGAACTCGGCCGTGTACCGCTTACTCGTATTGCTCTTCTTGCTCACTACCTGTGACTGTTTCCTCCGGGACTGTCCGTCCCAGTAGCAAGCCGTCCAGCCGACGGGGGGACTTCATCACTGCGATCCCCCCGTTCCCTGGTCGAAACCGCAGGTCAGAAGTTTTTGCCCGACAAGCGACGCACGTTCACGTCGTATGCCCATGGAAACATGTGGGCGCGACCCACCCGAAACTGTACGATCAGCAAACTAGCAGGTCAGCGGCCCTTTTCAGCAGGCTCAAGGATCGCCACGCACTCCACGTGCGAGGTCATCGGGAACAGGTCGAACGCCCGCAGCGTCCGTACCCGGTAGCCGTTCTCGCGGAAGTACCCCAGGTCGCGCGCCAGGGCCGACGGGTCGCACGCGACGTAGGCGATGCGGCGGGCGCCCAGGCCGGAGACGTGCGCGACCGTGGACTTGCCGGCGCCCGCGCGGGGCGGGTCGAGGACGACGAGGTCGGCCTCGGTGATGCCGGTGCGGGGCAGCACGGACTCGACCTTGCCCTGCTCGATGCGGACCCGCGGCAGGTCCTGGAGGTTGTGGCGGGCGTCCTCCGCCGCGCGCTTGCCGGACTCGATGCCGAGCACCGCGCCCCCTTCCCCCACCCGCTGGGCGATGGCCCCCGCGAACAGGCCCACGCCGCAGTAGAGATCGAGCGCCGTCTCGCCCCTGCGGGGCATGAGTCCCTGCATCACGGCCTCCACCAGGGTCTGCGCCGCCTTCGGGTGGACCTGCCAGAAGCCGCCCGTTCCGACGCGGTAGGTGCGGTCGTCGGCGCGTTCGCGGACGAAGGGGCGGCCGTGGACGCGGTGCACACTGCCGTCGCCCTCGTGGACGCGCAGGACCGACACCGGCCTGTCGAGCTCCACGATCGGCAGCCGTGCGCCGGGCCTCGGGGTGAGGACCACCTGCCGGTCCCGGGAGCCCGTCGCGGCGATGGCCTCGATCGCGGACATGCCCTTCCAGTTCCGCTTCTCCACGCCGAGTTCGCTGACCCCGGGCGCCGCGATCATGCAGTGCTCGACCGGCTCCACCTCGTGGGAGCGGTGCCGGCGCAGCCCGGCGCGGCCCTGGTCGTCGACGGCGTACTGGACGCGGGTGCGCCAGGCCGGGACCTCGCCGGCGGGCAGCTTGTCGCCGTCCGCCGGCATCACGGTGCCGTCCCAGCCGGCCTCCTCCGGGGTCAGTCCCGCGAGCCGCTTCAGCTGCTCCGCGACGACCTCGCCCTTGAGGCGACGCTGCGCGCCGGGCTTGGCGTGCTGCCAGTCGCAGCCCCCGCACCGTCCGGGCCCCGCGTACGGGCACGGAGCCTCGACGCGGTCCTTGGACGCCTCGAGGACGCGCACGGCGTCGGCGCGCAGATAGCGGGAGCCCTCCTCGCCGTCGGTGATCCGGGCGACGACCTTCTCCCCGGGGAGCGCGTGCCGGACGAAGAGGACCCGGCCGGCGTCGGTGCGGGCGACGCAGTGACCGCCGTGCGCGACGGGGCCGACCTCGACCTCGTACTCCTGCCCGACGAGCGGGACATCGGAAGCGTTCGGCATGGCGGGGTGACTCCAAGGGGACGGGATCCGGGGGGACGGGATCCGGGGGGACGGGATCCGGGGGGACGGGATCCGGGGACGGGGAATCCGGGGGTGCGGGAGAGGCTGCCGCCGGTCCGCGGGCGGCAGCCGCCCAGTCTACGCGGGCGGCGGGGTGCCCCGGCCCGTGCCGGCGGGTGCCCGCCCGCGCGGCGCGGTCCTCAGGTCCTGCCGCTGGGCTCCTTCGTCTGCTCGCTCACCGGTCCGCGCCGCACCGATCCGGGGGCGTTCCAGTCCTGGCGCCTCCTGGCCCGCTTCCCGGCCAGTTCGGAGGACTGGAGCTGGTAGGGGACCGAGGTGACCATGACGCCCGGGGTGAACAGCAGCCGGCCCTTGAGGCGCAGGGCGCTCTGGTTGTGCAGCACGTGCTCCCACCAGTGGCCGACCACGTACTCGGGAATGATCACGCTGACGGCGTCGCGGGGGCTCTCCCGCCGCAGGCTCCTCACGTACTCGACGATGGGCCGGGTGATCTCCCGGTAGGGCGAGTGGAGGATCTTCAGCGGGATGTTGATGCCGCGCCGGTCCCACTCCACCTTGAGGGCCGCGGTCTCCACCGGGTCGACGTCGATGCTGAGCGCCTCCAGCCTGTCGGAGCGCATGAGCTTGGCGTAGGCGAGGGCCCGCAGGGTCGGCCGGTGCACCTTGGAGACCAGCACGATGGAGTGGACACGGGAGGGGCGCACGGTGTCGTCGGTGGGCTCGTCGGGCGCGGCGATCTCCTCCGACACCCGGTCGTAGTGGCGCCGGATCGCCGACATCGTCACGTAGAAGATCACCATGCCCAGCAGCGCCACCCACGCGCCGTGAGTGAACTTGGTGACGAGGACGACGACCAGGACGAGACCGGTGAAGAACGCGCCGAAGGCGTTGATCGCCCGCGAGCGGATCATACGGCGGCGGGCGGCCTGGTCCCGCTCCGTCTTCAGATGGCGGTTCCAGTGCCGGACCATGCCGGTCTGGCTGAGGGTGAAGGAGACGAAGACGCCGACGATGTAGAGCTGGATCAGCTTCGTCGAGTCGGCGTCGTAGACCCAGACCAGCAGCATGGCAGCGCCGGCGAGCAGCACGATGCCGTTGGAGAAGGCGAGCCGGTCCCCGCGGGTGTGCAGCTGGCGCGGCAGGTACCGGTCCTGGGCGAGGATCGAGCCGAGCAGCGGGAAGCCGTTGTACGCGGTGTTGGCCGCCAGGAAGAGGACGAGCGCGGTGGCCGCGGCGAGGAGCACGAAGAAGAACGACTGCTCGCCGAAGACGGCCGCCGCCACCTGCGAGATGACGGGGTCCTGGACGTAGTCGGGGCCGACCGGCTGTCCGTCGAGGGTCAGGTCCTGGGCCGGGTTCTCGGCCATCCTGACGTTGCTGGCCATGGCCAGGCCGATGATTCCGCAGAACATGGTGACCGCCAGCAGGCCCATCAGCAGCAGCGTCGTGGCGGCGTTCCGGCTCTTGGGCTTGCGGAAGGCGGGCACCCCGTTGCTGATGGCCTCGACGCCGGTGAGCGCGGCGCAGCCGGAGGAGAAGGCGCGCAGCAGCAGGAAGACCATGGCGAGACCGGCCAGGCCCTGCTGCTCCGGTTCGATGTCGAACTCGGCGGTGGGTGCGCGCATGGTGTCGTCGAGGGCGAGGCCCTTGAAGGCGCCCCAGGCGATCATGGTGAAGACACTGAAGACGAAGACGTAGGTGGGGATCGCGAAGAGCTTCCCGGACTCCCGCACTCCGCGCAGGTTCATCAGCGTCAGCAGCAGGATGATGGCGACCGCGCTGAGCACCTTGTGCTCGATCACGAAGTGGACCGCCGAGCCGAGGTTCTCCACTCCGGAGGAGATCGACACGGCCACGGTGAGGACGTAGTCGACGAGGAGGGCGCTCGCGACGGTGAGGCCGGCGCGCGGGCCGAGGTTGGTGTTGGCCACCTCGTAGTCGCCGCCGCCGCTCGGGTACGCGTGGACGTTCTGCCGGTAGGACGCGACGACGGTGAACATCAGGACCACGACGGCGGCCGCGATCCAGGGGCTGTACTGGTAGGCCGACACACCCGCGATCGACAGGACGAGCAGCACTTCGCCCGGCGCGTACGCAACGGAGGACAGCGGGTCGGAGGCGAAGACGGGGAGGGCGACGCGCTTCGGCAGGAGCGTCTCGCCCAGCCTGTCGCTTCGCAGCGCCCGGCCGATCAGGATCCGTTTGGGCAGGTCGGTCAGTTTGGACACGGAGAGGATCGTAAGGGGTTCCTTCCGGCCAGGCCCAGCAGTGGGGCCCTCCGCCATGCGATCGCCTCCCGGCGGCCACGCTGCGGCAACGGCCCCTCCACCGAGCGCTATGCCGCCCGCCCTACCCGCGGTATCGGCACCGCGGATGAGGGCAACGCGGGCGCCGCGGCATAAGCTCGTCTGGGGCGGCAATCGCACGCTGCGCCCCGTCGTTGCCCGGCAGAGCCGGGAGAGAAGAGTGAGCAGGGTGTTTGCACAGGTCATCGGGATGACCAGGACTGCGGGGTAGCTGGGTGCACATCGTGATCATGGGCTGCGGGCGCGTGGGAGCGGCGCTGGCGCAGACCCTGGAGCGACAGGGGCACACGGTCGCCGTCGTCGACCAGGACCCCACCGCCTTCCGCCGTCTGGGCTCCGGGTTCGGCGGCCGCCGGGTCACCGGCGTCGGCTTCGACCAGGACACGCTCCGCGAGGCGGGCATCGAGGAGGCCGGCGCGTTCGCGGCGGTCAGCAGCGGCGACAACTCCAACATCATCGCCGCCCGGGTGGCGCGAGAGATGTTCGACATCGAGAACGTCGCCGCCCGTATCTACGACCCGCGGCGCGCCGAGGTCTACCAGCGGCTGGGGATTCCCACGGTGGCGACGGTCCGCTGGACCGCGGACCAGATGCTCCGGCGGCTGCTGCCCTCCGGGGCCGAGGCGCTGTGGCGGGACCCGAGCGGCGGTGTCCAGCTCGCCGAGGTGCACACCTCCCCCGCCTGGATCGGGCACAAGGTGAGCCGGCTCCAGGAGGAGACCGGTGTGCGGGTCGCGTTCCTCACCCGTATGGGCGAGGCGGTGCTGCCGACCTCCCAGACCGTGCTTCAGGAAGGCGATCTGGTGCACGTGATGATGCGCACGGACGAGATCGAGAAGATCGAGGCGGCGTTCGCCCAGGGTCCCGAGGGGAGCGGTCACTGATGCGGGTCGCGATCGCCGGCGCAGGCGCGGTGGGCCGTTCCATCGCGGGAGAACTGCTGGAGAACGGGCACGAGGTGCTCCTGGTCGACAAGGCGCCCACCGCCATCTCCGTGGAACGGGTGCCGCAGGCGGAGTGGCTGCTTGCCGACGCCTGCGAGATCACGTCGCTGGACGAGGCGGCGCTGCAGCGCTGCAACGTGGTGATCGCGGCGACGGGTGACGACAAGGTGAACCTGGTCGTCTCCCTGCTCGCGAAGACCGAGTACGGCGTGCCGCGCGTGGTGGCCCGGGTGAACAACCCGAAGAACGAGTGGCTGTTCAACGAGTCCTGGGGCGTCGACGTGGCGGTGTCCACACCGCGGCTGATGTCGGCGCTGGTCGAGGAGGCCGTGAGCGTCGGCGACCTGGTGCGGCTGCTGCGCTTCAGCCACGGCGACGCCAATCTCGTCGAGCTGACCCTGCCCCCGGAGTCCGCGCTGGCGGGCACGCAGGTGGGCGATGTGGCCTGGCCCGAGGACACCTCGCTGGTGACGATCATCCGGGGGCCCCGGGTGCTCACCCCGCACAACGAGGAGACGCTGGAACCGGGCGACGAACTCCTCTTCGTGGCCGCCCAGGCGCGCGAGGAGCAGTTGGAGGACCTGCTCTCGGTCCGCCGCGAGGGCCCGACGGCCACGGGCTGACCGCGCACACGGGCCGACGGCACGCAGGCCGACGGCACGCGGATCGCCGGGGCGCGGATCGGCGGGCGGGGCCGGGTGTCCGGTCCGTCCGGCGAAGCGCTGCGGGCAGGCATCCCGCCGCCCGTCCCACGGGCCGGCGGCGGGAGCGGCGGCCGGGTGGCCCCTCGGCGGCCGGCTCCCCGAGGGTGCGCCCCCTGACTACCGGACGGCCGGACTGCCGGACGGCTGCTACGCCTCGCCCTCGCGGGCCGCGGCCGCCCTGCGGGCCTCCTCGGCGCGCTCCTGCTCCTCCATCTCGGCGAAGACGTCGATGGGCGGTGGAGCCTTGGCCAGGAAGACCCAGGTCAGATAGACCGCCAGCAGGAACGGCGGAAGCTTGAGCGCCACCAGGACCCAGCCGAGCTGCGTCGTGTCGGCCCACCAGTACAGCGGGAAGAGGATCGCGCACTTGGCGAGCAGGATCAGGCCCCAGGCCCAGCTCGCCTTGGCGTAGGCCTTCTTGCGGCCGGGGTTGCGGGTGCGCCAGGAGAGGTTCTCCTTGAACACCGGTCCGAGGATGAGGCCGATCAGGGGGACGCCCGCCAGCGTCGTGATGATGTACGCGAGGGCCAGTCCCAGGGTGTACAGCATGCCCGGCAGGTAGAAGTCCTTCGCGTTGCCGGTCATCATGGCGAAGACGACACCGAAGGCCACGCCGAAGACGCCGCTGAAGGCGTGCTTCACGGTGTCCCGGCGGACCAGCCGCACGGCGACCAGCGCCAGCGACAGCCCGAGGGCCGCGATGGCCGAGATGTGCAGGTCCTTGTTGACCGTGTAGATCGTGACGAAGAGCAGTCCGGGCAGGATCGTCTCGACCGTGCCCCGGATACCGCCGAAGGCCTCGAACAGGGCCGCCTCGGTGACGGCCTTGGCGTGCCGGCCGTGGCCGTCGTCGCCCTGTTCCTGCGTGGTCGGCTTGTCGAGGGACGTCACCGGCTACTCCTGTCCGAGCGGTCGGAGCTCGTATTTGGGATTGAACAGCACCCGCCGGCCCTGGCTCATGGAGATCCGGCCGGAGGCGATCATCTTGCGGCCCGGCTCTATGCCCACGATGGAGCGCCGGCCCAGCCACACCACGTCCAAGGCCGCGGAACCGTCGAAGAGTTCCGCCTCCAGGGCCGGGACTCCGGCCCGCGGACGCAGGGTGACCGTGCGCAAGGTACCAGTCACCTTCACGATCTGCCGGTCGCCGCAGTCGCAGATGGGTGTGCATCCGGACGCCTGCGCGTCCTCCTTGAGTTCTGCGGACTCGAGTTCCTGCTGGGAACTGGACAGCCGGTCGAGCATCCGCCGGAAGCGGCCCGCCGGCTTCCCCTCGTTCCCGGAGCTGGGTACGGCACTCATGAGGAAAGCCTACCGGGGCGGTGTACGGGCACCGTCAGGAGACGAGTGGAACGGAGCCCGCACGGAATCGACCGGAGCCGATCCAGGCCGAACGGAGCGGACCGGAGCCGACCGGAACCGATCGGGGCAGGACGGGGCAGGACGGGGCCGGCCGGGTACCGAGGAGTACGGACGGGCGCGGAGGAGTACGCAGGGGCGCAGGGGAGCAGAGAAGCAGGGAGGCGTACGGAGGGAGGAGGGAGGAGGGAGGCGTACGGACTGAGTGGGGACGGGGCACCGGGGGGTACGTCGGAGTAACCCGGAGTAACGAGGAGTGCGAATCAGCCCGGGCCGCCGGCCGCCGGTCCCGGTCAGCGCTCGAACCGGTAGCCCATGCCCGGCTCGGTGACGAAGTGCCGGGGGTGCGAGGGGTCCGCCTCCAGCTTGCGGCGCAGCTGGGCCATGTAGACCCGCAGGTAGTTGGTCTCCGTTCCGTACGAGGGCCCCCACACCTCCTGGAGCAGCTGCTTCTGGCTGACCAGACGACCGGTGTTGCGGACGAGGACCTCCAGCAGATGCCACTCGGTCGGGGTGAGCCGGACGTCCCTGCCGTCCCGGTTGACCTTCTTCGCCGCGAGATCGACGGTGAAGCCCCGGGTCTCCACGATCACGATCCCGCCCTCGTCGCCGCCTGCGGGCTCGGCACGGCGCACCGCGGCCCGCAGCCGGGCAAGCAGCTCGTCCATGCCGAACGGCTTGGTGACGTAGTCGTCGGCGCCGGCGTCGAGCGCCTCGACCTTCTCGTCGGAGGTGTGCCGGGCGGACAGGACCAGGATCGGCACGCGCGTCCAGCCCCGCAGCCCCCTGATCACCTCGACGCCGTCCATGTCCGGCAGCCCGAGGTCGAGGACGACGACGTCGGGGTGCCGCGCCGCGGCGAGCCGCAGTGCGGTCGCGCCGTCAGGGGCCGCGTCGACCTCGTAGCTGCGCGCCTTCAGGTTGATCACGAGGGCGCGTACGATCTGCGGCTCGTCGTCGACCACGAGCACTCGGGTCATGAGTGCCTTCCTTCCGTCTCTCGTCCGTCGTCGGGGGTGGTGTGCGCGGGGCGTGGTCAGCCGGCGACCCGCGCCGGGACCGCGGGGTCCGGGGCGGCGGCGCCGGAGGCCGCCTGCAGGGTGAGGACCATCGTCAGCCCGCCGCCGGGGGTGTCCTCCGCGGACAGTGTGCCGCCCATCGCCTCGGCGAAGCCGCGTGCCACGGCCAGGCCGAGGCCCACGCCCGCGCCGCGCGGTGCGTCCCCGTAGCGCTGAAACGGCTCGAAGATGCGGTCCTTGGCCTCGTCGGGGACGCCACGGCCGCGGTCGGCGACGCGCACCTCGACCCGGCCGCCGTGGGCGCTCGCGGAGACCATGACGGGGGTGGTGTCGGGGCTGTACTTCACGGCGTTCTCCACGATGTTGGCGACGGCCCGCTCCAGCAGGCCCTTGTCCACGCCCACCATCGGCAGGGTCTCGGGGATGTCCAGCTGCACGCTGCCGTCCGGAACGCCCACCAGGGCCATCGGGACGACCTCGTCCAGGTCGATGCGGCGGACGAGCGGGGTGACGGTGCCGGTCTGGAGCCGGGACATGTCGAGCAGATTGCCGACGAGGTGGTCCAGCCGGTCGGCGCCCGCCTCGATCCCCGCGAGCAGTTCGGCCCGGTCCTCCTCGGACCACTCGACGTCGTCGGAGCGCAGCGAGGTGACGGCCGCCTTGATCCCGGCGAGCGGGGTGCGCAGATCATGGCTGACGGCGGCTAGCAGCGCGGTGCGGATGCGGTTGCCCTCGGCGAGTTTCCGGCCCTCCTCGGCCCGGTCCACGAGCCGCTGCCGGTCCAGGACGACGGCCGCCTGGACGGCGAAGGCGCCCAGGACGCGCCGGTCCTCGGCGGGGAGGAAGCGGCCCGACAGCGCCAGGGCCATGTTCTCGCCGACGGGCATGTCCACGTCCGCGTCCTCGGGACGGCCGACCGGACGCGGTCCGACGCTGCCCGCGCAGGTCCAGGGGTCGACGTCGCTCTGGCGTTCCAGCAGGGCCACCGACTCCATGCCGAACGTCTCGCGGACCCGTTCCAGCAGTGCGCCTAGGGCGGTCTCGCCGCGCAGCACGCTGCCCGCGAGGAACGACAGGATCTCGGACTCGGCTCGCAGCCGGGCCGCCTGCTGCGTCCGCCGGGCGGCGACGTCGACGACCGAGGCGACGGCGACGGCGACCCCGAAGAAGACCGCGATGGCCACGATGTTCTCGGGATCGGAGATCGTGAACCGGTGCAGGGGCGCCGCGAAGAAGTAGTTCAGCAGCAGTGAGCCGAAGGCGGCGGACGCGAGGGCCGGCAGCAGGCCGCCGAGCAGCGCCGCGGTCACGGTCAGCGACAGGAACAGCAGCATGTCGTTGGTCAGACCGAGGTTCGGGCCGACGTTGGTCGGCAGCAGCGTGAGCAGCACCGGGCCGGCGATACCCACCAGCCAGCCCGTGATGCTCCGCGAGCGGCCGAGCCGCGCGCCGCGGGCCACCGGCAGTCCGCGCCCCTTCGCGGCCTCCTCGTGGGTGACGATGTGGACGTCCAGGTCGGGACCGGACTCACGGGCGACGGTGGCGCCCACTCCGGGGCCGAAGACGTACTGCCAGGCCTTGCGGCGGGAGGAGCCGAGCACGATCTGGGTGGCGTTGACCCCGCGGGCGAACTCCAGCAGCGCGGAGGGGATGTCGTCGCCGACGACATGGTGGAAGGTGCCGCCCAGGTCCTCGACGAGGGTGCGCTGGAGTGCCAGCTCCTTGGGGGACGCGGAGGTCAGTCCGTCGCTGCGGGGGATGTAGACGGCGAGCACCTCGCCGCCGGCGCCCTTCTCCGCGAGGCGGACGGCGCGGCGGATCAGGGTGCGTCCCTCGGGGCCGCCGGTGAGGCCGACGACGATGCGCTCGCGGGCCTGCCAGGTGGTGCGGATGTCGTGCTCGCCCCGGTACTGCCGGAGGTACTCGTCGACGCGGTCGGCGACCCACAGCAGGGCGAGTTCGCGCAGGGCGGTCAGGTTGCCGGGGCGGAAGTAGTTGGACAGGGCCGCGTCGACCTTGTCGGGCTGGTAGACGTTGCCGTGCGCCATACGGCGCCGGAGCGCCTGCGGCGACATGTCGACCAGCTCGATCTGGTCGGCGCGGCGGACGACCTCGTCGGGGACGGTCTCCCGCTGGCGGACGCCGGTTATCGACTCCACGACGTCGCCGAGCGACTCCAGGTGCTGGATGTTGACGGTCGAGATCACGTCGACACCGGCGGCGAGGAGTTCCTCGACGTCCTGCCAGCGCCCGGCGTTGCGTGAGCCGGGCACATTGGTGTGGGCCAGTTCGTCCACGAGCGCGACGGCGGGCCGGCGGGCCAGCACGGCGTCCACGTCCATCTCGCCGAAGACGGCTTCCCGGTAGGCCAGTTCGCGCCGGGGGACCTGTTCCAGACCGTGCAGCATGGCCTCGGTCCGCGGCCGGCCGTGGTGCTCCACCAGGCCGACGACGCAGTCCGTACCCCGCTCGACGCGTCGGTGCGCCTCGGAGAGCATCGCGTAGGTCTTGCCCACGCCCGGTGCGGCCCCGAGATAGATGCGTAGCTTGCCGCGCGCCATGGCCTCATCGTCCTTCACCGGCAGCCGGGCGACGGCTGCTGCGCCCGCCGTGGACGCCCTGTCGAAGCTACCTCCAGGAAACCGGGCAGACTCAGACCGCGTGCCCCGGCCGGGGGCCGTATTGACGCGATCCTGACGAGCGGGCATCACCGTCCCACCACGGCCCGTCCCCGCCCCAGGACCGGCGCCGCTACCCCGTCCCCACCCCGGGCGCCGCCCCGGGACCCCGCGCCGCCACCCCGCCCCCGGCGCGGGCGCCGTCCCGGGCGGCTGGTCCGCCCGGAGCCCGGGCACGGCCGTCCTCCGGGCACCTACCGGAGGACCGGGGAACGCCGGTGGGCCGCACCCCACCCGGGTGCGGCCCACCGCGCGGCTCCACGGCGCCCCGCCGTGGATACGTCCGCGTTCAGCGCACCTCGGTGATCTCCGGGCCGCGCTGCAACTGCCCCATGCCGCCGGAGAACCGGGACGTCTCCTGCTCCTCCTGCTGTACGCCCTCGGGCACCATCTGCGCGTCGTTCGGCAGCTTCAGCACGATCGGGTCGCGGGGCGCCATCGGTCCCTCGCCCCGGACCACCACCGTGTCCCGGAAGATCTGCTCCAGCAGACCGGCGGCCTGCGGCTGCACCGCGCCCTGGCCGGAGATCACTCCGCGCAGGAACCAGCGCGGTCCGTCCACACCGACGAAGCGCACCAGCTGTACGCCGCCGGTGCCGTCGGGCAGCTGTACGGGGACCTGGGCCCGCAGTTCCCAGCCCAGGGTGCCCTCGACCTCGTCGATGACGCCGCCCTGCTGGGTGATGCCGGAGGCGATCTCCTCCCGGACCTCGCCCCAGATGCCCTCCTTCTTGGGGGCGGCGAAGGCCTGCAACTGGATCGCGCTGTCGCGCAGCACGATCGTCGCGGCCACGATCGCGTCACCGGCGACCTCCACGCGCAGTTCCATGCCCTCGACCCCGGGCACATGCAGTCCGCCCAGGTCCACGCGCCCCTCCTCGGGTCGTGAGACCTCGGAGACGTCCCAGGGGCCGTCGGGCCGCGGCGCCGGCGGGAGGTTCGTCCGGCGGGGCTCGTCCCGTTCCGCCGCGTCGCCCGTGTCGGGCTCGTCGGCGACCTGCTCGGCCTCGCCCGCCACGTCCGCCGACTCGTCAGCGGGACTGCTCTTCTTGCGACGTCCGAACACGTCACTGTCCTTCCCGGTCGGATACGACCGAAGCGTATCGATTCCCACCCTGTGAGCCGCCCGATCCGCCCACGGCGGCATGACCGCCGGTGGACCCGAAGCCCCCCTCGGCCCGCGCCGAGCCGGGAAGCTCCGCCACCTCGTGGAAGCGCACCTTCTCGACCTGCTGGACGACCAGTTGTGCGATCCGGTCGAACCGCTCGAACCGCACACTCTCGCGCGGGTCCAGGTTGACCACGATCACCTTGATCTCCCCACGGTACCCGGCATCCACCGTCCCCGGGGCATTCACGAGCGCCAGTCCGCAGCGAGCCGCCAGGCCCGATCGGGGGTGGACGAACGCCGCGTACCCGTCCGGCAGCGCGATGGACACCCCGGTCGGGAGAACGGTGCGCTCGCCTGGTGCCAGCTCGGCGGCCCGGGTGGTCACCAGATCGACACCCGCGTCACCCGGATGTCCGTACTGCGGGATCGGCACCTCCGGGTCCACCCGCCGGATCAGTACGTCCACGGGTTGCCGCATCAGGGGTTCACCTCGAAGGCGCGGGCGCGCCTGGCCTGGTCGGGGTCGGCCATGGCCGCCCGGATCTCCTCCGGGCGGCCGTTGTCGATGAAGTGGTCGACCTTCACTTCGATGAAGAGGGCCTCGGCACGGACGGCGACGGGGCCCTCCGGGCCGCCTATCCGCCCGGTGGCCCGGGAGTAGATCTTGCGGCCGGCGACCGCGGTCACCTCGGCCTCCAGGAAGAGCGCCGTGTCCACCGGCACCGGCCGGACGAAGTCGGTCTCCAGCCGTCCGGTCACCGCGATCACCCGGAGCAGCCAGTTGAGGGAGCCGAGCGTCTCGTCGAGCGCGGTGGCCAGGACGCCGCCGTGGGCGAGACCCGGTGCCCCCTGGTGGGCGGCTGACACCGTGAACTCGGCGGTGAGACTGACGCCCTCGCCGGCCCGTGCCTCCAGGTGCAGCCCGTGGGGCTGCCCGCCGCCGCAGCCGAAGCAGTAGTCGTAGTGCGCGCCGAGGAGCTCGCCGGGGGCGGGCGCGTCGGGGTGCCGTACCGGCGCCGCGGCGTCGGCGGGAGGGGTCAGTGCAGTACTCACAGGCGCAGACCTTACCCGCGCGGCAACCTGGCGGTCGCGCCGTGCCAAGCTTGGATCCATGCAGCCCTCCCCCGCCGAGCCCGGCATCCCCGCCGCGCCCCGTTTCGACGAGCGCCTCACCGTCCCCCGAGCCTGGTGGCTGATCACCGCTCTGGTGGCGGTCTCCGGTGGTCTGGTCCTTCTGCCGCTGGGGCCGGTTCCGATGCTGGGCGGGCTGATCGCGGCGGGCGCGGTGGCGGCGGCCGGGGTGAGTTCGTACGGCTCCGCCCGGATCCGGGTGGTGGCGGACTCGCTGGTGGCGGGCGATGCCCGGATCCCCGTACCGGCGCTCGGCGAGCCCGAGGTGCTGGACGCGCAGGAGGCGCGCGCATGGCGCTCGTACAAGGCGGATCCGCGCGCGTTCATGCTGCTGCGCAGCTATGTGCCGACGGCGGTACGCGTGCCGGTCACGGATCCGCAGGACCCGACACCGTACCTGTATCTGTCGACACGGGACCCGCGGGGCCTGGTCGCCGCGCTGGAGGCGGCCCGGGGCGGCTGATACGCGGCGGGGAACCGGCCGGAGCGGCAGGCGCCCCCGCCCCGGGTCGCGCACGGGGGCAGCTTCGGCGCGACCGCATGGACGGCCTTCGTCGACCCCACCCCGGGTCGCGCACGGGGGCAGCGCCGGGCTCCGTCGCCGCGGGGCTGGACGGCGCCCCGCCCAGTGCCGCCCACGGGGCGGCAGCGGCCGGACGCTGCGGCCGGCCCGGACGGGAGCCACCGCGGACGGGAGCCGCCGCGGGCGGGACCCTGCGGGCCATGGGCGCCCGGGCGCCCGGGCGCGTGCGTCCCCGTGTCCGGATTGCTCGCTTTGCTCGCGCGCGTGCACACGCGCGAGCAGGCACACGGGCGCACGCGCGTGCGAGCAGGCACACGGGCGCGCATGCGCGGCTTCAGCGGAGTCGGCCGAGTCGGCCGGAGTCAGCGGTCGAGCTCACGGCGGAGTTCGACGGGGATGGTGTGCGGCAGCTCCCCGGGCTGTTCCAGCCGGGGCTGCGGGGGAAGTGCGTCCCAGGGGACCTGCCGGGCACGCAGGTCCTTGCGAATGCGCTCGGCGAGCTTTCTGGTGTCGCGCCGGTTCATCACGGCACCGACGGCGGCACCGATCATGAACGGCATCAGGTTCGGCAGATTGCGGACCGTGCGCTTCATGATCTGCTGCCGGAGTTCGCGCTTCATCCGGCCGCCCAGGGCGACGTCGATGGTCGACGGGTCGGAGACGTCGATGCCGCGCTCCTGCGACCAGCTGCCGAGGTAGGCGGCGGAGCGCTCCGTGAGGTTGCCGGGCGGTCGCCGTCCGTAGACCTCGTGCAGCTCGGCGATGAGCTTGAGCTCGATCGCGGCGACACCGATGATCTCCGTCGCCAGCTCGGCCGGGAGTGCGGGCGGTACGGGCATCATGGCTGCGGCACCGATCCCGGCGCCCACGGTCGATGTGCCGTTGGCCGCGCCCGCGACCAGTCTGTCCGCGATCTGCTCCGGGCCGAGGCCCGGGAACTGCGCCCGCAGGGTGGTCAGATCGCGGACGGGGATCCGCGGCGCGTACTCGATGAGCCGGTCGGCGACGAATCCCAGCGCGGCCTTCGCGGCCTCGCCGCTCCTGCGCACGGCTGCCCCGCCGCCCCTGCGGACTCCCTGCCTGACGGCGTCCAGGCGCCGGGCCCTGGTCGGGGGCCCCTCCTGGGGTGCGGCCTCGAGCGGGGCCGGTCTGCCCCGCCCGTCGTCACGCTCGTCCGGGTGGGGCGGATGGGGCGGATGGGGCGGGTGGGGAGTGTCGCCCCGCCCGTCCGAAGGCGCCCCGGTGTCCTGCGGGCCCGTACCGCCCGGATGCGGATCGGGGCGGCCCTTCCGGCCGAAGCGCCGCTTCGCCGGCCGGTCCGCCGGTCGGTCGCCTGCCACGGCCGGCCGGGCCTCAGTCGCAGTCGCGGCAGATCGGCTGGCCGTTCTTCTCGCGGGCCAGCTGGCTGCGGTGGTGGACCAGGAAGCAGCTCATGCAGGTGAACTCGTCCGCCTGCTTGGGCAGCACCCGGACCGCCAGCTCCTCGTTCGAGAGGTCCGCTCCGGGCAGCTCGAGGCCCTCGGCGGCCTCGAACTCGTCGACGTCGACCGTGGAGGTCGTCTTGTCGTTCCGGCGCGCCTTCAGTTCTTCGAGGCTGTCGGAATCGATGTCGTCGTCGGTCTTGCGTGGGGTGTCGTAATCCGTTGCCATGTCGCTCTCCCCCTCTGGGTGTTTGCGGTGTCTCCAGCGCACGTAACGCGTGAGAGGCCGGACTTGTGCCCGACCTGAGGCGGAGATTTTGCCTCACATCAAGGTCTGTTACTCAATCGACACCCAATCCGACCCCTCATGAGTGATCAGCTTGGATGGCGATCAGGACCGTACACGGTCCTAATGTCGCACTTCACGGGTGCCACCCCGTGTACTTCCCGTCATTCCGACCCCCGGAAACCCGGACTTTCCCGGCGTTCCAGGGGTTCTTCGACGACGGAGCGTACATGGCCGGAAATTCGCCCATGTGATCGATCACACAGTCGACCTGCGAGTCCGGACCCCGGGAATTCAGCGCAAAGCGAACAGGGACGTCTCCCGGGGACCCTCGGCGCCTCCGGGCGAGGGCCAGGAGCCCGCGTCAGAGCGCCAGGGTGACGCGCATGACGAGACCACCGCCCTCGCGCGGCTCCGCGATGATACGGCCCCCGTGGGCCCTCGCGACCGACCGCGCGATCGACAGGCCGAGTCCCACCCCCCGGTCACTGCCGGTGCGCTCCTGGCGGAGGCGCCGGAACGGCTCGAAGAGGTTGTCGATCTCGTAGCCGGGCACCACCGGACCGGTGTTGGCGACCACCAGCACCGCCAGACCGTGCTCGACCCCGGTGGTGACCTCCACCCAGCCGCCGTCCGCGATGTTGTAGCGCACCGCGTTCTGCACCAGGTTCAGCGCGATCCGCTCCAGCAGGACGCCGTTGCCCTGGACGACTGCGGGCGCGCGCGCCCCTCGGATCTCGACGCCCCCGGCCTCCGCCTCCGCCCTCGTCTGGTCCACGGCGCGGCCGGCCACCTCGGCGAGGTCGACTGGCTTGCGCTCGACGATCTGGTTCTCGCTGCGGGCGAGCAGCAGCAGTCCCTCCACCAGCTGCTCGCTGCGCTCGTTGGTCGCGAGCAGGGTCTTCCCCAGCTGCCGGAGCTCGGCCGGGGCGCCCGGGTCCGAGAGGTGCACCTCCAGCAGGGTCCGGTTGATCGCCAGCGGCGTGCGCAGCTCGTGCGAGGCGTTGGCGACGAACCGCTGCTGGGCGGAGAAGGCCCTCTCCAGTCGCTCCAGCATCTCGTCGAACGTGTCGGCCAGCTCCTTCAGCTCGTCGTCCGGGCCGTCAAGCTCGATACGCCGCGAGAGGTCGGTGCCGACGACCCGGCGAGCTGTGCGGGTGATCTTGCCGAGGGGCGACAGCACGCGGCCGGCCATGGCGTAGCCGAACGCGAACGCGATCACGCTGAGACCCAGCAGCGCGAAGAGGGAACGGGTCAGCAGCTCGTCGAGGGCGCGCTGACGCTGCTCCGCGATGCACAGCTTCAGCGCGGCGTTGCGCTCCGAGTTGTCGACCAGGTCGTTGATGCGGGGGCATGTGGGGCTGGTGATCGTGACGTTCGCGCCCGGCGCGGCGCCGACCTCGACGGACTGCCGGATTCCGTCGTGCAGCGCCTGCGCGGCCAGCAGGTAGATGATCGACAGCAGCAGGATGCCCGCGATCAGGAACATCCCGCCGTAGAGCAGGGTGAGCCTTATCCGGATGGTGGGGCGCAGCAGGGGCCCGCCGGGCTCTCTCGGGTCCCAGGTGGGCTTGGGTGGCGCGGTGGGGGGCGCGGGTGCGGTCGCCACGGTCAGATCCGGTAGCCGGAGCCCGGGACGGTGACGATCACCGGGGGCTCGCCGAGCTTGCGGCGCAGGGTCATCACCGTGACCCGGACGACGTTCGTGAACGGGTCGGTGTTCTCGTCCCAGGCCTTCTCCAGCAGCTGCTCGGCCGAGACGACCGCGCCCTCGCTGCGCATCAGGACCTCCAGCACGGCGAACTCCTTGGGGGCGAGCTGGATCTCCCGGCCCTCGCGGAAGACCTCGCGGCGGTTGGGGTCGAGCTTGATCCCCGCTCGCTCCAGGACGGGAGGCAGCGGCACGGTGGTGCGCCGGCCCAGCGCGCGCACGCGCGCGGTGAGCTCGGTGAAGGCGAAGGGCTTGGGCAGGTAGTCGTCCGCGCCGAGTTCCAGGCCCTCCACGCGGTCGCTGACGTCGCCGGACGCGGTGAGCATCAGGACGCGGGTGGGGATGCCGAGTTCGACGATCCTGCGGCAGACGTCGTCGCCGTGCACGAGCGGGAGATCACGGTCGAGGACGACCACGTCGTAGTCGTTGACCCCGATGCGTTCCAGTGCCGCGGCGCCGTCGTACACGACGTCGACCGCCATGGCCTCCCGGCGCAGTCCGGTGGCCACCGCATCGGCGAGCAGCTGCTCGTCCTCGACGACGAGTACGCGCACGGAGCTGGTCCTTCCTCTGTGACTGCCCTGTCCATTCCAGGGCAGGTCGACGGCGACCCTGGCGGGCCGACGGTCGAATGACGGTTCGCTGTTGCCTCCATCCTGCCCCTTACACGCGTAAACCGGCGGTAAGACGGAGGAGGCGCACCCCGGCGGCAGCGGGAGTGCACCGGGAATTCACGGGATAGGCGACGGAGTTCAGGTTTCCCCGGGGACGGCCGTGGGGAGGACGAGTGCACACCCCGCGATCACGCCGTGTATGTGGCATGCCACACCCCGTCTCTCTGTCCCCCAGAGGGTGCGCGTGATCCACCACCCGCCACCGACCCACGACGAGGGGGCGCAACCATGGACGCATTCACCGCAGGTCTTCTGCAGCGCATCAAGACCACGGAGACCGACCTCACGCGGGCCCGCGAGGACGGCGACGACTTCCTGGCGGAGGTCGAGCAGGCCGAGCTCGAGGACCTGCACCGTCTCGCGGCGGAGCACGGCGTGAAGGTCGGCGCCGTCGGCGTCTGACCGGCCGGCGGGGGCCCGGTGCCGCAGTGCGGTGCCGGGCCCTCGCGCATGCGTGGCGGCGGGTGCGCCCCGAGCGCCCGGTCCGACGGGTGCGGACCGGGCGCTCGCGCATCGGTGGCGGCGGCTGCACACAGCGGGAGCAGAACGGGTCGCCGATGAGCCGGGCCCTCGCGGGTGGGCGCCGGGTGGGCGCCGGGGAGCGGCCATGGCGGCCTTGGCGGTGCGGGCCCTCGCTCGTACCTGGCGGCGAGCTGATCCGCGAGACCACCGACCGCAACGGCAACCGGGCCCTCCAGGGTCCGTGGCAGCGGGCGCCGGCATCGGACTGGGCCTCGAGGCAGGCGCCGGGCCCTCGCGGGTGGGCGCCGGGTGGGCGCCGGGGAGCGGCCATGGCGGCCTTGGCGGTGCGGGCCCTCGCTCGTACCTGGCGGCGAGCTGATCCGCGAGACCACCGACCGCAACGGCAACCGGGCCCTCCAGGGTCCGTGGCGGCGGGCGCCGGCATCGGACTGGGCTTCGAGGCGGGCGCCGGGCCCTCGCGGGTGCGCGGCGGCGCAGGCGCTGTCCGGGTCCTCTCGCTTCCCGCGGGCGCCGGTCCCTCGCGGGTGCGTGGCGGCGCGGGCCGCGGAGACGACTCGCCGGATTCACCGGGCCGGGCGCGGTCCCTCACGGGTGCGCGGCGGGTGGGTGCCGGGGAGCGGCCGCCCGGTGTGCTCAGTCGTGCCAGGCCCCCAGGTCGTCGAGCAGCCGCTGGAGGGGCGCGAAGACTCCGGGCGACGCCGCCACTGCCAGGTCCCGGGACGGCGGCTCACCCGGGCGGGATCCGGTGAGAGCACCCGCCTCGCGGGCGATGAGGTCCCCCGCGGCGAGGTCCCAGGGGTGGAGGCCCCGCTCGTAGTAGCCGTCCAGACGGCCGGCGGCGACGTCGCAGAGGTCCACCGCCGCGGAGCCGCCGCGCCGGATGTCGCGGAGCCGCGGGATCAGCAGCCGGGCCACTTCCGCCTGGTGACGGCGTACGGGCTCGACGTAGTTGAAGCCGGTGGAGACCAGTGCCTGCTCCAGCGGCGGGGCGGGCCGGCAGCGGAGCGGGCGGTCGCCGCAGTAGGCGCCGCCCCCGCGCACGGCCCGGTACGTCTCGCCGCGCATCGGCACCTCGACGACCCCGGCGACGGTCTCGCCGTCCCGCTCGGCCGCGATGGAGACGGCCCACGTCGGCAGGCCGTAGAGGTAGTTCACGGTGCCGTCGAGCGGGTCCACGATCCAGCGGACCCCGCTCGTGCCCGCCGTCGAGGCCCCCTCCTCGCCGAGGAAGCCGTCGTCCGGCCGGGCTTCGGCGAGGAAGCCGGTGATCAGCTTCTCCGCCGCGATGTCCATCTCGGTCACGACGTCGATCGGGCTGGACTTGGTCGCGGCCACGGCGAGGTCCTCGGGTCTCCCGTCCCTCAGCAGCTCGCCCGCCCGGCGCGCGGCCTCCAGCGCCAGGGACAGCAGTTCGTCGGGGAGGGGGTCGGAGAGCGGGGCGGGCAGGGGATCGGTCACGGAGTGGCTCCCGGGTGCGTGGCTGTGTCGTGTACCGGGGCCCGTGCCGCCCTCGCGGCACGCGCCCCTCATTCAGACCTCGGACAGGCCGCCCTCGGACAGGCCGTCCTCAGGCAGGCCGTCCTCAGGCAGGCCGCCCTCAGGCAGGCCGTCATACGCGGATCGCCGTACGCGGGCCGTCCGCACATGGCGGCGGCCCTCCGGCACGTACACCCGCGCGCCGGTCAGGCGAACGGGCTGTCCGCGCCGGCCGCCGCCGGGCGCTCGGACCTGGCGGGGCAGCATCCGATCGGGCACAGGTCGTGGGACGGCCCGAGCTCCCCGAGGGCGCACCGCTTCACCGCCTCCCCCCGCTCGGTCGCCGCACGCTCCAGAAGCAGGTCGCGGATCGCGGCGGCGAAGCGCGGATCCGCACCCACGGTCGCCGACCGGCGGACCGGGAGCCCCAGCTCCGCCGCCTTGGCGGTGGCCTCCGTGTCCAGGTCGTACAGGACCTCCATGTGGTCCGAGACGAAACCGATCGGCACCATCACGGCCGCGGGCACCCCCGCGCCGTGCAGATCCTCCAGGTGGTCGCAGATGTCCGGTTCCAGCCAGGGGATGTGCGGGGCGCCGCTGCGCGACTGGTACACGAGGCGCCACGGGTGGGCGACGCCGGTCTCCTCCCGGACCGCGTCCACGATCACCCGCGCCACGTCGAGGTGCTGCTTCACGTACGCCCCGCCTCCGCCGTGCTCGGCGACCGGGCCCGAACCGTCCGCGGCCGCGTCCGGGATGGAGTGGGTGGTGAACGCCAGATGCGCGTCGGCCCGCACGTCCTCGGGCAGGTCGGCGAGGGAGGCGAGCACACCCTCCACCATGGGGCCGATGAAACCGGGGTGGTTGAAGTAGTGCCTCAGTTTGTCGACACGCGGCAGCGGCAGCCCTTCGGCCTCCAGTGCGGAGAGGGCGTCCGCGAGGTTCTCCCGGTACTGGCGGCAGCCCGAGTACGAGGCGTACGCGCTGGTGGCGAGCACCGCGACCCGGCGGCGCCCGTCCAGGACCATCTCGCGGAGGGTGTCGGTCAGATACGGCGCCCAGTTCCGGTTGCCCCAGTAGACGGGCAGATCGGCTCCGGCGCCGGCGAGGTCCTCGCGCAGCGCCTCCAGCAGGGCCCGGTTCTGGGCGTTGATCGGGCTGACTCCGCCGAAGAGGAAGTAGTGCCGACCGACTTCCTTCAGGCGTTCCCTGGGGATGCCCCGGCCACGCGTCACGTTCTCCAGGAAGGGGACCACGTCGTCCGGCCCCTCGGGGCCGCCGAAGGAGAGCAGCAGCAGGGCGTCGTAGGGGGCGGGGTCGCGCAGGGCGGGAGCGTGCTGTTCGGCCATGATGCGATCCTCCCACCAGGCTCGGACAGCCGGGAAACCGCACTGGAGTAAGGCTTGCCTCACCAGTAAGCTGTACCGGCCACTCACATTCCTTACGGAGCGCCGTCTTGCCCAGTCCCTACCGCGCGATATTCGCGGCCCCCGGCACCCTGGCGTTCTCCGCCGCGGGCCTCCTCGGGCGCATGCCGCTGTCCATGATGGGCGTCGGCATCGTGGCGATGGTCTCCCACGTCACGGGGCGCTACAGCCTCGCCGGCTGGCTCTCCGCCACCCTGGCGCTCTCGGCGGCGGTACTCGGCCCCCAGGTGTCCCGGCTGGTGGACCGGCACGGCCAGGGCAGGGTGCTGCGCCCGGCCCTGCTGATCTCGGCCGCCGCGGTGGCGGGACTGCTCGTCAGCGTCCGGCAGGGGGCGCCGCACTGGGTGCTGTTCGCCTTCACCGCCTGCGCCGGCTGCATTCCGGCGGTCGGCGCGATGACCCGGGCCCGCTGGGCGGCGATCTACCACGGCTCGCCGCGCGAACTGCACACCGCGTACGCCTTCGAGTCGATCGTCGACGAGGTGTGCTTCATCGTCGGCCCGATCGTCTCCATCGGGCTGTCGACGGTCTGGTTCCCGGAGGCGGGGCCGCTGCTCGCCACCGCCTTCCTGGTGGTCGGCGTCCTCTGGCTCACCGCGCAGCGCGCGACCGAGCCCGCGCCGCACCGCGACACCTCCGGCAGCGGCGGTTCCGCGCTGCGCTCCCCCGGTCTGCGCGTACTCGCCCTGACGTTCGTCGCGACGGGTGCCGTCTTCGGCTCCGTCGACGTGGTCACGGTGGCCTTCGCCGAGGAGCAGGGCAGCAAGGCCTCGGCCAGCCTGGTCCTGGCGGTGTACGCGCTGGGTTCCTGCCTCGCCGGCGCGGTCTTCGGGCTGCTGCACCTGAAGGGTGAGCCCGCCCGCAGATGGGTGGTGGGCGTGTGCGCGATGGCCGTGAGTATGATCCCCCTCCAACTGGCCGGGAATCTGGCGGTCCTGGCCGTGGCGCTCTTCGTCGCGGGCCTGGCCATCGCGCCCACCATGGTGACGACCATGGCCCTCGTCGAAGCGCACGTACCGCGCGCCAAGCTGACCGAGGGCATGACCTGGACCGGTACCGGGCTCGCGGTCGGCGTCTCGCTCGGTCTGTCGGCCTCGGGATGGGCGGTGGACGAGTACGGGGCCGGTGCCGCGTACGCGGTGCCCGCGGCGGCGGGAGCGCTCGCGGTCGTGGTCGCGTTCCCGGGATACCGCCGGCTGCGCAGGCCGGTGCCGACGCGGGAGGGGCGGGATGACGAGCACATCCGGGACCACGAAGGGGAACGCGTGGCGTAACTGGGCCGGCACGGTCGCCGCCCGTCCGGCGCGGGAGGTCGCTCCGGCCTCCGCAGGGGAGCTGGCCGAGGCCGTGCGCCGCGCCGCGGAGGACGGTCTGCGGGTGAAGACGGTCGGCACCGGCCACTCGTTCACCGCGATCGCCGCCACCGACGGTGTGCTGGTCCGCCCGGATCTCCTCACCGGCATCCGGGAGGTCGACCGGGCGGCGATGACGGTGACCGTCGAGGCCGGCACCCCGCTGAGGCGGCTCAACGCCGCGCTGGCCCGGGAGGACCTGTCGCTCACCAACATGGGCGACATCATGGAGCAGACGGTCGCGGGCGCCACGAGCACCGGGACGCACGGCACCGGCCGCGACTCGGCCTCGCTGGCGGCCCAGATCCGGGGCCTCGAACTGATCACCGCCGACGGTTCGGTGCTGACCGTCTCGGAGCACGGCTCCGACGAGGAGCGGGAGATCCTCGCGGCGGCCAGGGTCGGGCTCGGTGCCCTGGGCGTGATCAGCGCCATCACCTTCGCCGTGGAGCCGATGTTCCTGCTGTCGGCCCGCGAGGAGCCGATGTCCTTCGACCGGGTGACATCGGAGTTCGACGAACTGCACGCGGAGAACGAGCACTTCGAGTTCTACTGGTTCCCTCACACGGGCAACTGCAACACCAAGCGCAACAACCGCAGCGCCGGTCCGGTCGCCCCGCCCGGGGCGGTCAGCGGGTGGATCACGGACGAGCTGCTCTCCAACGGGCTGTTCCAGGTGGCCAATTCCGTCGGGCGCGCGGTTCCGGCCGCGATACCGGCGATCGCGAGGGTCTCCAGTCGCGCACTGTCCGCCCGCACCTACACGGACATCCCTTACAGGGTCTTCACAAGTCCCCGCCGGGTCCGCTTCGTCGAGATGGAATACGCGCTTCCGAGGGAGGCCGCCGTCGCGGCGCTGCGCGAACTGAGGGCGATGCTGGACCGTTCACCGCTGCGCGTCAGCTTCCCCGTGGAGGTGCGTACGGCGCCCGCCGACGACATCGCGCTGTCCACCGCGTCCGGGCGGGAGAGCGCGTACATCGCCGTGCACATGTACAGGGGCACGCCGTACCGCTCGTACTTCACCGCGGTGGAGCGGATCATGACCGCGTACGGCGGCCGGCCGCACTGGGGCAAGATCCACACGCGTGACGCGGAGTACCTCGACGGCGTCTACCCGCGGTTCGGCGACTTCCTGGCCCTGCGCGACCGGCTGGACCCGGACCGGCTGTTCGGCAACGAGCACCTGCGGAGGGTGCTGGGAGACTGAGGACCGCCCGGCCGGGGAGCGGCGCCCCCCGGCCGGGCTACGGGCTGGTACCGGCGTCCGCTCCGGGGCTCTGCCCCGGCGGGGTCTCCGGCTCGGACGGCCCCGGCGGGGAGGACGCCGGGTCCGGCGACTCCGCGGGACTCCCCGCACCGCTGGACCCGGAGGGCCCGGGAACCGGTGCGTCCGCACCGCCGTCCGCTCCCGGATCACCGCCGGACCCCGTCTCCGGACCGGAGCCGCTGCGCCGGTCGCCCACCGGGGCGCCGGGCCCGGTCGGGCCGGCGCCCGTTCCGGAGCTGCCGTCCGTTCCGGAGCTGCCGCCCTGTCCTCCGTCCGGGTGTACCTGCCCCTCCGCGCCGCCGTCGCGCGGAGAACCGGAGGGGGAAGGGGACCCGCCGTCGGCCGGGCTGCCGCCCCCGCCACGCACGGCGGTGCCCACGGTGGTGCCCCGCCCGCCGCCGAGGTCCCGTCCCGAGGCCAGTTCGTAGCCGGTGATGCCGACCATGGCGAGGACGAAGACGACCGCGGCGGCGAGCGCGGAGCGCCTCCTGCCGCGCACGCGGGTGCCGTGGGTGGTCGCCTCGCCGAACTCCCCGGGGCCGGGCGGCTCCCGGTACGCCGGAGGTCCTGCCTCCGGAAAGCCGGCCGGCGGGCGCCCGCCCCCGGGGCGGGCCTGCCGGGTGGCATCGCGGATCTGTTCGCCGGTTCGCCGGAACAGGTGCTGGAAGAGGGAGCCACCGCAGGTGGCCACCACGCTCACCACCCCGGCCCCCAGGATCGATCCGTAGACCCCGAGCCGGGAGGCGAGGACCGCCGCCGCGACCGCCGCGAGGGCACTGCCCGCCACCTGCGGAACGCTCAGGTCCAGCCGCCGCCCCTTCCGTTCCGTCGCCCCGTCGTCCCTCGTGTGGTGCATCTCCGCCCTCTGCTCACCCATCCGTTCCACCGTGCACCAGGAAGGGACATATGAGCGAATGAAAGAGTTCCGATTCTGTTGATTCTGTGAAGCTTGCCACCCGCGAATTCGGGGTAGGGAAACGGAACTTGCCCTCTCCTCGACAAAGTCGGCGGCGCGCCGGTCCACCGCGATGGCCCGAATGGAGTACTGTGACGAGCCCTGGGTCCGGTCTCTCTCACGGGTGCACGGCCCCGGGAAATGGGGGCCGAAAGCGGCACTCGAACCGGCGGCGCCGTGGCACCGCACGGTCGCCTGCGATAGCGGGTGACGGCATTCGTCACCCTCCGTCGCAAACAGGTAACCGTGCCATAACGGCGGTCCAGGGCCCACGCCCGACACGCCGGGCAACTCGGCAAGGTTGTGGCAGGCTGCACCCGGGCAGGCCACACTCGACTAGCGGAAGCAGCGACGCACGTGACGTCGGCAGGCACCACCCGGGAGGTCCCCATGCCCGAACTGCGTGTCGTGGCCGTCTCGAACGACGGCACACGACTGGTGCTGAAGGCTGCGGACAGCACGGAGTACACGCTTCCGATCGACGAACGGCTGCGCGCCGCCGTCCGCAACGACCGCGCGCGCCTCGGCCAGATCGAGATCGAGGTCGAAAGCCACCTCCGCCCCCGCGACATCCAGGCTCGTATACGAGCGGGCGCCTCAGCGGAGGAGGTCGCCCAGCTCGCCGGCATTCCGGTGGAGCGGGTGCGCCGGTTCGAGGGTCCCGTCCTCGCCGAGCGCGCGTTCATGGCGGAGCGTGCGCGCAAGACGCCCGTCCGGCGCCCCGGGGAGAACAACGGCCCGCAGCTCGGCGAGGCAGTCCGGGAGCGGCTGCTGCTGCGGGGCGCCGAGAAGGACACCGCCCAGTGGGACTCCTGGCGCCGGGACGACGGCACCTGGGAAGTACTGCTGGTGTACCGGGTGGGGGGAGAGCCGCGCTCGGCGAGCTGGACGTACGACCCGCCGCGCCGGCTCGTCCAGGCCGCCGACGACGAGGCCCGGGCGCTGATCGGGGAGACGGACGACACGATCGGCGTCGCCCATGAGCCGAGCTTCCCGTTCGTGCCGCGGATCGCCCGGCTCCCCCGGGACCGGCCCCTCGACCGGGCCCCGGACCGTCCCGCGCAGCTCCCGGCAGCGGCACCCGAGCCCGACGAGACCGAACGGGACTCGCTGACCAGCCTGCTGGAGGCGGTGCCGAGCTTCCGGGGCGACCTCGTCGTACCGGAGCGGTCCGCCCCCGACGGGCCCGCCGCCGAACCCGTCCAGGACGCCGAGGCCGAGGAGCCCCCCGCCCCCGCGGCCTCAGCCGGCGCGGGCTCGGCGTACGCGGACGTCCTGATGCCGCGGTCGGTCACCGGCCACCGCGACCGCCTCACCGGGACCACGGACCGGCAGGCCGAGGCCGACGGCGTCCGTCCGGGCCGCCGCGCCGCGGTGCCGAGCTGGGACGAGATCGTGTTCGGCACCCGCCGGAAGAAGCAGGAGTAGCCCTTCGGGCCACCGCGGTGAAGGGCTCATACAGGTCGGCGGTTTCCGTATGAGCCCTTCACCGTCCTCCCCCGTCCTCGCCCTTTCTCGCCCGTCCTCGCCCTTTCTCCACGGTCCTCC
This sequence comes from Streptomyces spongiicola, assembly GCF_003122365.1. Classification (NCBI taxonomy): domain Bacteria; kingdom Bacillati; phylum Actinomycetota; class Actinomycetes; order Kitasatosporales; family Streptomycetaceae; genus Streptomyces; species Streptomyces spongiicola. The sequence goes on along the minus strand of NZ_CP029254.1, from coordinate 5,634,918 downwards.
CCCGTCCTCGCCCTTTCTCCACGGTCCTCCCCCGCCCTCGCCCCTCTCGCCCGTTCCCCACCGTTCCCCCCTGCCGCGTCGGCCGAGTTCGCACACCGCGCGAGCGCTGGCGCCGGGCGGTGCCCGAAGGGGCCCGGCATGCCCGGCAAGCGGTCCGGCATGCTCGGGAAGCGGGCCCGCCGCCCGGCGCTCCGGCCCCCGCCGCTTCCGGGGCCGGCCGGCCCCGGAAGCGGCCGGCCCCGGCCCACCCCCTCCCGCTACTGCGGATCGGGGCCCGTCGCGACCGGCCGGGTGGGATCGGCGGACCACTGCGACCAGGAGCCGGCGTAGAGCGCCGCCGGGATTCCGGCGATCGCCAGAGCCAGGACCTGATGGGCGCCGGAGACCCCGGAGCCGCAGTAGACACCGACCTCGCGGGCGCCCTCGGCGCCCAGTCGCTCGAACCGGGACGCCAGTTCCTCGCGGGACAGGAAGGTGGTGGCGCCCTCCGACACGTTCTCCGTGGTCGGAGCCGAGACCGCGCCGGGGATGTGCCCGCCGACGGGGTCGATCGGCTCGACGTCGCCCCGGTAGCGCTCGGCGGCCCGGGCGTCCAGCAGGAGACCTGACCGGGCGAGGGCCGCGGCCCCGTCCGCGTCGAGCAGCGGCAGGCCGCCGGGCACGGGCGTGAAGTCTCCCGGCACCGTGGCAGGGACGTCCGTACTCAACGGGCCGTTCCACGCCGCGAGACCGCCGTCCAGGACACGGACGTCCGGGTGTCCCGCCCACCGCAGCAGCCACCACGCCCGCGCCGCGCCCCAGCCCTGTCCCCCGTCGTAGACGACGACCGGGACGCCGCCCGACACCCCCGCGCGGCGCATCGCCGCGCCGAAGGCCTCCGGGTCCGGCAGCGGATGGCGGCCGCCCGGGCCGGGTGGTCCCGCCAGTTCGGAGTCGAGGTCGACGTACACGGCCCCGGGGATGTGACCGGCCTGGTAGGCGGCCCGGCCGTCGAAGGGTGCGGCACCGGCGGCCTTGGCCGCAGTGAGCTGCCAGCGGACGTCGAGCAGCACCGGAGGCCGCGGACCGGCTGACTCGCCGGCGAGTTCGGTGACGGTGATGATGGGCTTCATGACGCCATCTTCGCGCAGGGGCCCGCCGGGCCCCCGGCAGCGACGTCAATGGCCGTACCGGGGATGGAAGATGCGGGAACGGGCATCCTTCCCCGGGGATCCCCCGGGATCCCCGGGGAGGAGCGGCGCGGCCGTGACGCGCGGCGCGCCCGGTGGTGCGAGCATCTGCACGGGGTGGGATCCGTCCCGTACGACGGCCACCGGTCCCCCGCACGGCCACGACGACGATGGTCCGAGGAGAGAGTGACGATGACGACCGAGGCGACTCGGCGCAGACCCGGCGCGCCCTGCTGGGTGAGCCTCATGGTGCACGGACTCGACGCGACGCAGCACTTCTACCGGGAGCTGTTCGGCTGGGACTTCCTCCCCGGGCCGCAGCAACTCGGCCCGTACGTCCGGGCGCTGCTCGACGGCAGGGAGGTGGCCGGCGTCGGCCGGCTCCCGGCGGACCGCCATCTGCCGATCGCATGGACGCCGTACCTGGCCTCGGACGACGTCGACGAGACCGCCGAGCGGATCAGGATGTGCGGCGGCACGATCGGGGTCGGACCGCTCGACGCGGCGGACGCGGGACGGCTCGTCATCGCCGCCGACCCGGAGGGCGCGGTCTTCGGCGCCTGGCAGGCACCGGCGCACACGGGTACCGCCCTCCTCGGCACCCACGGCGCACCCGTCTGGAACGAGCTGATGACGCGGGAGACGCCGGCGGTCGGCAAGTTCTACGAGTCGGTCTTCGGCTACGACCTCGAGCCCGCGGCCCCGGCCGGCTCCGACCGGTTGACGCTGCGCCTGGACGACCGCCCGGCGGCCTCGATCCACGGGCTGGGCCGGGCGCTGCCGCGGGACAGGGGCTCGCACTGGATGACCTACTTCGAGGTCGAGGACCCCGACGCGGTCGCGGCCAGGGTGGTGGACCTCGGCGGCCACGTCGTGCGCGAACCGCACGAGGGCACGTGCGGCCGGCAGGCGACGGTGGCCGACCCCGAGGGCGCGGTCTTCACCGTCGTGCGGACCCTTCGGCGGGACTGACCCGGGCGGCGGGCCGTCGCGGGCGGCGGGCCGTCGCGGGCATGGACTCGTCCAGGAGGGCACCGGGACGGGCCGGACGTCAGGAGCGTACTTCGAGCAGGGGGACGAGCTGTTCCACGGGGGTCATCGAGCCGTGCATACCGACCATGGCCGACTCGTGCGGCTCGTTGACCGAGGCGGTGATGACGACGTCGTCGTGGGCCGCGGCGACGACGTCCCCGATACGCCGGTACACCCGCTCGTCGGTCCGCGGGCCGAACCATCCCGCCGCGACGGCCTCGTCCCGGCTCGCGACCCAGAACCGGTCGCCGAGCACCTCGCGCCACACGGCGAGCACATCGGCCTCGGCTCCGGGAACGGCGTAGACGTGCCGGGCCCGGCCCTCACCGCCGAGCAGGGCGACTCCCGCGCGCAGCTCCCAGTCCTCGTCGAAGTCGATCCGCGACTCCTCGTCGAACGGGATGTCGATCATGCCGTGGTCCGCGGTGACGTACAGCGCGGCGCGCGGCGGCAGCTGATCGGCGAGACGCTGGACGAGACGGTCGACGTACATCAGCTGGCCGCGCCAGGCGTCGGAGTCGATGCCGAAGCGGTGGCCCTTGCCGTCCAGCTCGCTGTAGTAGGTGTACACCAGCGACCGGCCCCCCGCGGCGAGCTGCTCGGCGGCGAGGTCCATCCGCTCCTCGCCGCCGAGCCTGCCGTGGAACGTCCCGCCGCTCAGCGCGATCGCGGTGAGCGGGGTGTCCCGGAACGCGGGGGACGACACCTGGGCGGTGTGCACCCCCGACTCGTCGGCGAGCTGGAAGACCGTCGGGTACGGCTGCCAGAGGCGCGGCGAGGTCCACGGCTTCCAGCGCAGCTGGTTCATCAGCTCCCCGGTCTCCGGGTTGCGCGCGGTGTAGCCGGGCAGGCCGTGCGCCCCGGGCGGCAGCCCGGTGCCGAAGGAGGCCAGTGAGGTGGCCGTCGTGGCGGGGAACCCGGCGGTCAGCGGCCGTCCCGTACCGCCCAGCGAGCCGGCGAGGAGCGAGGTGAGGTACGGCGCCTCGTCGGGGTGGGCCTTCAGCTGCTCCCAGCCGAGACCGTCGATCAGGAAGACGCAGTTCCGGTCCGCGGGCGTCAGCTCCGGGATGGCGCGGCGCAGACCCGGCACGCCCTGTCCGGCGGCGAGCGTCGGCAGCAGATCGGCGAGCGAGGCCGTGCCGTACGCGGGGACGGGAGCCGTGTCGAGGCCGAGCGGAACGACGTCCTCGGGCCAGTCGGGACGGGCCATCAGCGGGTCGCGGCCGTGGCCTCGGACAGCGCCTGGGCGAAGGCGAGCGTCTGGCGGACCGCCTCCGGGCCGTCACCGGCCTCGCTGACCCGCAGGCTGAGGTCGTCGGCCGTGGAGCTGCCGGTGTAGCCGTGGTCGGCCTCGCAGTTGGTGTCGCCGCAGGCGGCCGGCTCCAGGTCGATCCGGGACACCGCGCCCCAGCCGATGGTGAGGACCACCTCGCGTGGCACGGTGCCGGGGGTGTACGACTCCGGGTTGCCGACGACGCGGCTCACCACCACGGACGAGATCCTCGGCAGCTTCACCGACTCGGTGGAGGTCGTCGCGTAGGGCGTCGGGGAGCTGCTGTCGGCCGCCTGCTCGTCGGTGTGGCTCACGATGAACCGGGTACCGGTCAGCACGAGGACGGTGACATGGCGGCGCACCTCGTTGGAGTCGAAGGTCGTCTCCTGGTGCACGAGGTACGACGAGATCTGCTCGCCGCCCACCGCCGCCTCCACCGCTTCGGCCACGAGAGCCGGGTAGTAGCCGCTGCGCTCGATCGCCGTGCGCAGCCCCTGGGTCGTCGTACCGGTCTTCGCCATGGGCTCCATCCTACGGGGCCCGCGGACCAGGGAGTGCGCCCCGCGACCGCCCACCCCGGCAGCCCGCCGACCGGGCCGGGTTCAGTAGCTCGGCAGGGTCCTGGGACCCAGGTCGGTCCGGGCCGGCGGCGGGGCGAGCCGTACCGAGGCTCCGAGCACGGAGAGGCCGTGCCGGGCGACGACGACCGGTTCGAGTCCGACGCCGACGACCTCCGGGTGGTCGTCGACCAGGCGGGAGACGCGGAGCAGCAACTCCTCCAGCGCGGCGGTGTCGACGGGCGCGGAACCGCGCCAGCCGAAGAGGAGGGGGGCGGTCCTGACGGACCGGATGAGGCCGGCGGCGTCGCGGTCGGTGGCCGGGACGAGGCGGTGGGCCGTGTCGCCGAGCAGATCCGTGGCAGGGCCCGCGAGGCCGAAGGACAGCACGGCGCCCACGGCGGGGTCGATCGCGGCTCGCACCACGGCGTCCACCCCCCTCGGGACCATCGCCTGCAGGACGGGCCGGAGTTCCTCGGGCTTTCCGAGGCTCTCCGTCACCTCCGCGTACGCCTGGCGGACCTGCCGCTCGTCGGACAGGTCCAGCCGCACTCCGCCGAGGTCGGGGCGGTGGCGCAGATGGGGGGCGGTGGTCTTGAGGGCGACCGGGTAGCCCAGCCGGGCGGCGGCCCGGGCCGCGGTGTCGGCGTCGGGGGCGGGGAGCGCGGGAAGGACGGCGATGCCGTAGCGCTCCAGCAGCCGCCGCGCCTCGTCCTCGGGCAGGGTGACGCCCTGCGCGCCGGGAGCGGCTGCGTCGAGCAGACCCGCGATGAGTCCGGCGGCACCGCTCTCGTCGATGTCGTCGTACTCCGGCACCTTGCCCGGCTCGGCCGCTTCCCGGCGCCACTGCGCATACCTCACGGCCTCGGCCAGGGCCCGCACCGCCCGTTCGGCGGCGGGGTACGCGGGGATGCGGTCGGCTCCTGCGCGGGGGGCGGGCGGCGCGCCCCGCCCGGCGGGCCCGTCCGGCGGTGCCCCCGCACCGGGGGGAGGCGGCGCGCCTCCGGGCGGCGCGGTGGCGGGCGCCCCTGAGGCACCGCACGCGCCAGGCCCGACAGCCGGGAGGCCGGTCGCGGCAGCGGCCGGGGGAAGAGGGCCTGGGCCGGACGGGAGAGGTGAGCCGGGGCCGGACGGGAGAGGTGGGCCGGGACCGGGTGCCGCACTCCGGGCGACCGTCGGGGAGCCGGCCGCGGCAGCCCCCGCCTCCGGCGCCGGCGAGACGCCGCACGGGCGGTTCGAGACGCCCGAGACGCCCGGGCCATCTGGGCCATACGGGCCGTCCGGGCCGTCCGGGCCGTCCGGGCCGGTGCCCGCGGGTGCCGGGGCGAGGTCCGCCGTGGCGCCCGGGCCCCGGCGCGGAGAGGCCGGGGCCGAACTGCTCGCCGCCGCGAGGGCGTCGGCGAGCCCGCCGAGTTCGACGTGGACGACGAGCACGGGCTTCGCCGGCGCGGAGGCGGTCGCCGCGAGGAGGGCGGCGGCGAGGACCTCGCCGTCACCGGACTCGGTGACGCCGTTCTCCCCGACCCACGGGATCGCGTTGACGACGACCGCGTCGCACGCGTCGTCCCGCAGCGCCCCGGCCAGCGCCTCGCGGAAGTCGTCCGGCCTGGCGGCCGTCGTCAGGTCGCGCGGCCGCAGCGGGCGCAGCCCCTCCGTCAGACAGGCGTCGTACGTCAGCAGGCCCAGGGACTCCGAGTTGCCCAGGATCGCGACCCGCGGCCCCGCGGGCAGCGGCTGGCTGGCCAGCAGCGCCCCGGCGTCGACGAGTTCGGTGACGGTGTCGACTCGGATCACGCCGGCCTGCCTCAGCAGCTCCGAGACCGTCGCGTACGGCACCCGAGTGGTCGGCACCGCGTGCCCCGGCGGAGCACTGCCGCTGTGCCGGGCTCCCCTCACGACGACGACCGGTTTGACCTCCGCCGTACGGCGTGCGAGCCGGGTGAACTTCCGCGGATTGCCGATCGATTCGAGGTAGAGCAGGACGACGTCGGTGTCCGGGTCGTCGTAGCAGTACTGGAGGAAGTCGTTGCCCGACACATCGGCCCGGTTGCCCGCGGAGATGAACGACGACAGCCCCGCGCCCCGGCGGTGCAGTCCGCTGAGCAGCGCTATGCCGATGGCGCCGGACTGGGTGAACAGCGCGGTACGGCCGCGGGCGGGGGACTCCGGCGCGAGGGAGGCGTTGAGCCGCACCCCGGCCGCCGTGTTGATGATCCCGAACGCGTTCGGCCCGATGATCCGCATCCCGTGCGCACGCGACTGGCGCACGAGCCGGCGCTGCCGCTCCAAGCCCTCCGGGCCGCTCTCCGCGTACCCCGCGGTGATCACCACGAGTCCCTGCACCCCGTGCTCGCCGCAGTCCGCGACGACTTCGGGGACGCGGTCGGCGGGGACGGCCACGACGGCGAGGTCGACCGGCTCCCCGGTCGATGCGACGATCTCGCCCACCGAGCGATAGGCGGGCACCCCGTCGATCTCGTCCATGTCGAGGACGAGGGAGCGGTTCACCGCGTAGGTCCGCCCGGTGTAGCCCGCGTCGAGGAGGTTGCGCAGCACCGCTCGCCCCACCCCGCCGGGTGCACGCCCCGCGCCGACCACCGCGACCGAGCGGGGGGCCAGGAGCCGCTGCACGGAGCGGGCCTCGGCCCGCTGTTCCCTGGCGCGCTGGACGGCGAGGGACCGGGCGGTCGGCTCGAGGTCGAGGGTGAGATGGACGGAGCCGTCCTCGAAGCTGCGCCGCTGGGTGTACCCGGCGTCCGTGAACACCTTGATCATCTTGTTGTTGGCGGGCAGCACCTCCGCCGCGAACCGCCTGATCCCGCGCTCCCGTGCGACGGCGGCGATGTGTTCGAGCAGGGTGGAGGCGACACCCCGGCCCTGGTGGGCGTCCTGCACCAGGAAGGCCACCTCGGCCTCGTCGGCCGGGGCGGAGGCCGGCAGGCCCCGGGCGTCGATGCGGTCGTAGCGGACGGTCGCGATGAACTCGCCTCCGACGGTCACCGCGAGGCCCACCCGGTCCACGTAGTCGTGATGGGTGAACCGGCGCACGTCCTTGGCCGACAGCCGTGGGTAGGGCGCGAAGAACCGGTAGTACTTGGATTCGTCCGAGACCTGCTCGTAGAAGCTGACGAGCCGCTCGGCGTCCCCGGTGGTGATGGGCCTGATGTGCGCGGTGCCACCGTCGCGCAGCACCACGTCGGCTTCCCAGTGGTCGGGGTACGCGGGGTCCGACGGGCTCTGCATGGAGCAAGCGTAAGGCCCCGGCACAGGTCGCGTTCCCCGGAGTGCGGAGGCAGGCTGGGAGGGCCGATCCCGGCCCCGCACCGGCCGGGGCCGGTGGCCCGGCACTCCGTACCCCGTCAGAATCCGGTCCAGACGATCCGGGGGCTTCCCCGCCACCTCGCCCGCCGACTGCCCCGCCGACTCCCCCGCCACCTCGCCCGTCCACTGCCCCGCCGACTCCCCCGCCGCTTTCCCGGCGAACCTCCCATCAGCGAACCTCCCGCCGCTTTCCCGGCGAACCTCCCATCAGCGAACCTCCCGCCGACCCGAAGGGCACCACCATGGCTGAGCGCCGCGTCAATGTCGGCTGGGCCGAGGGCCTGCACGCCCGCCCCGCGTCCATCTTCGTCCGTGCCGCCACCGCTTCCGGCGTTCCGGTGACGATCGCCAAGGCCGGAGCCTCCCCGGTCAACGCCGCCTCGATGCTCGCGGTGCTCGGCCTCGGCGCGCAGGGCGGCGAGGAGATCGTGCTCGCGTCGGACGCGGAGGGTGCGGAGGCGGCACTGGAGCGTCTGGCGAGGCTGGTCGCCGAGGGCCTCGAGGAACTTCCCGAGACCGTCTGAGCACAACCAGTCCGTAAAAGCGGGCCGCGGCGCAGGATTTTCCGGGACCGCGCTCCGTACGCTTTTCCCGACCCCGGCCGGAATTTGTTTCCGGCAGCAGAAACAGGCCTTGGACCGCCCTTTACTTCCCTGTATACGGCGCGCGTGTTAAATACGGCCACCCGCCGTGTTCACGGAGTGTTGCGAGGTCCTCACGGCCACAGCGGTCCGGAGCCGGTGCGCTCCCGTCGTGCGCTCGGCGTGCAGGGTGGCGAGCGCACGGGCCCGCTCCGCGTCACCGCGGGCCACCGCGTCCACGATCGCGCCGTGCTCGACCCACGCCTCGACCGGGCGGGCGGGCTGCTCTACCGAGTACATCCACGCGATCTTGTGACGGAGCTGGGTCAGCAGCGCGGTGAGCCCCGGACTCCCGCACGCCTGGTCGAGGGTCTCGTGGAACCAGGCGCCGAGCGAGCGCAGGTCCTCGCCCCGGTCGCGCCGCGCCCGGTCCTGACCGAGCCGGACCAGTCCGCGCAGCACCTTGAGGTGCGCCTCGGTCCGCCGCTGGGCGGCCCGTGCGGCGCCCAGCGGCTCCAGCAGCTGCCGGATCTCCAGCAGGTCGGCCGCCTCCTGCTCGGTGGGCTCGGCCACACACGCCCCGGCGTGGCGGCGGGTGACGACGAACCCCTCGGACTGGAGGGTGCGCAGCGCCTCGCGGACCGGCACGCGCGAGACGCCGTAGCGGCGCGCCAGCTGCTCCTCGGTGAGCCGGCTGCCGCGCTCGAACACGCCGGAGACGATATCGCCGCGGATCGCCGTGCATACCGAGCGTGCGGGAACGCGCATACCGAACCTCCGCCTTAATCGCCGCGAAACCCCGTCGAGCGACGCCTGTTCAGGTGTTTCGGTGACTCTATGGCAGGTCGCCTGAATTTCCGAAGACCCATCGTCATCCACGGATATCTTTTGGCCTGAATACGCCGAAAACCCCGGCTCGGAGAGGAGCCGGGGCCACGGGTGAACGGTGCGCGCGTCAGACGCGGACGCCGTGCGAGCGGAGGTAGGCGATCGGGTCGATGTCCGAGCCGTAGTCCTGTCCGGTGCGGGCCTCGAAGTGGAGGTGGGGGCCGGTGGAGTTGCCGGTCGATCCGGCGAGGCCGATCTGCTGGCCCGGGGTGACCTGCTGGCCGGCCGAGACGCTGATCGAGGACAGGTGCCCGTACTGGGTGTAGGTGCCGTCGTGCATGCGGATCACCACGTTGTTGCCGTAGGCGCCGCCCCAGCCCGCCTCGACGACGGTGCCCATGCCGACAGCGACGACCTTGGTACCGGAGGCGGCGTGGAAGTCGACGCCGGTGTGGCTGCCGGAGGACCACAGGGCGCTTCCGGCGCGGTAGGCGGTGCTCACATGGGAACCGGCGACCGGAAGCGTGTAGGTCGCCAGGCGCTTGCGCTCGGCCTCCCGGGCGGCGCGCTCCGCGGCGTCGCGCGCGGCCTTCACCCTGAGCTCGGCCCTGAGCTTGGCCTCGGCCTCGGCCTTCTCCCGGGCCGCGGTCAGGGCGGCTTCCTGCTGCTGGGCATCCGCCTGGGCGCCGATCTGCTCGGCGAGCGAGTCGGCGGCGACCGCCTGGGTCAGTCCGGTGTCCTCGGCGGGGGTGGGCCCCCCGGCCTCGGCCGCGAGGGCCGGGGAGGCGAGGGAGCCGATGACGCCGGTGGTGGCGATGGCCGCGACGGAGGCGCCCGCGCGTTTGCGCGACAGGCGGCTCGGACCACGGTGCTTCCCGGTGGCACGGGTGAACGCCATGAAGTGGCTGGTCCTTTCCTTCCTTCTCGCCTACCGGGTTAGCTGACGGGTTCGGAGCAGGAAGGTCTCCTACGGGCCCCTCCGCACGAAGGCGAAGGCACCCGATTCACCCCGGGGGACATATGGGTCCCCGGCTCCCCAGGCTCGCGCCGGACGGGGACTCGGCGATGGCTGCCCGATGCCGCGGGTGCGGCGTGTGCAACCGGCGGACAGCGCAGAAGACGCTAAGCCGATCTTCGTTCAATCGCCAAACAGACCCGGAGATTTGTAGTGCACGCCACAGGGCAGACAGCGATCTTCCCCATCAAACCGGACACATCGGGGAGGCGTTCCGGGCAGGGGAAGGGGGCTCCCCCGGCACGACGCCGGGGGAGCCCCCTTCCCCTGCCCGGAACCCGGGCGGTCAATCAGCCGGTGACAACGGTCACTTCACCGATGTCGAGGGCCCGCACGGGCTCCTCGATCTCGGACGCGTCCCCGACGAGGACCGTCACGAGCCGGTCCACGGGGAAGGCGCTGACCACCGCGGCCGTCGCCTCCACCGTGCCGGTGCCGGCCAGCCGTGCGTACAACCGGGCCTGGTAGTCGTCCGGAAGGCCCTGCTCGACCTGGTCGGCCAGGGTGCCGGCCACGGAGGCGGCCGTCTCGTACTTCAGCGGCGCCACGCCCACGAGGTTCTGCACCGCGACATCGCGCTCCGCGTCCGTCAGGCCCTCGGCGGCGAGGGTGCGCAGCACCGTGAACAGGTCATCGAGCGCGGGACCGGTGTGCGGGGTGTCGACCGATCCGCTGATGGCGAGCATGGACGCCCCGGTCGCCCCACCCGGGGCCGCCGGGGCTCCGGAGCGCAGCACCTGGCCGAAGGCCCGTACGCCGTAGGTGTAGCCCTTCTCCTCCCGCAGGACGCGGTCCAGGCGGGAGGTGAGCGTGCCGCCGAGGCAGTAGGTGCCCAGGACCTGGGCCGGCCAGACCCGATCGTGGCGGTCGGGCCCGATCCGGCCGATCAGCAACTGGGTCTGCACGGCGCCGGGGCGGTCCACGATGACGACGCGGCCCGTGTCGTCGCCGGTGATCGGCGGCATCGGGCGGCTCTCGGCCGAGTCGCCCGTCCAGGCGCCGAGCGTGTCGGCCAGCACGGCGTCGAGGTCCACGCCCTCCAGGTCGCCGACGACCACGGCCGTGGCCGCGGCGGGCCGGACGTGCGCCTCGTAGAAGGCGCGGACCGCGGCCGAGTCGATGCGTTCGACGGTCTCCTCCGTGCCCTGCCGCGGACGGGACATCCGGGAGGACGCCGGGAAGAGCTGCCGGGAGAGCTCCTTGGCGGCCCGGCGGGCCGGGTTCGCCGTCTCGTGCGGGATCTCGTCGAGCCGGTTGCGGACGAGCCGCTCGACCTCGCCGTCGGCGAACAGCGGGGCCCGCAGCGCCTCGGCGAGCAGGCCGAGGGCCTTGGGCAGCCGCGAGACGGGTACCTCCAGGGAGAGCCTGACCCCCGGGTGGTCGGCGTGCGAGTCGAGCGTGGCGCCGCAGCGCTCCAGCTCGGCCGCGAACTCCTCCGCCGAATGCTTGTCGGTGCCCTCGGACAGCGCCCGGGCCATGATCGTGGCGACGCCGTCCAGGCCCTCGGGTTCGGCGTCCAGCGGCGCGTCGAGGAAGATCTCCACGGCCACGACCTGCTGTCCGGGGCGGTCGCAGCGCAGCACGGTCAGCCCGTTGCCCAGGGTGCCGCGCCCGGGGGCGGGAAAGGCCCAGGGCTTGGCCTCGCCGGGCTGCGGCTGCGGATGGAGGTCCATGGTCACGGCAGCGTCGGTCACTGGTCCGTCCCCTCTGCGTCGTCGTTGTCCCCGGCGTCCCCGGCGTCCCCGGCATCCCCGGCGCCGTCCGCCGGCGCGGCGGGCTCGTACACCAGCACCGCCCGGTTGTCCGGACGCAGCCTCGCCGCGGCGACGGCCCGCACCTCCTCGGCCGTGACGTCGAGCACCCGCTGGACCGCGCTCAGCGCCAACTGCGGGTCGCCGAAGAGCACGGCGTACCGGCACAGCTCGTCGGCCCGGCCGGCGACGGTGCCGAGGCGGTCCAGCCACTCCCGCTCGAGCTGGGCCTGGGCACGCTCCATCTCCTCCGGCGTGGGGCCCTCGGCGGCGAACCGCGCCAGCTCCTCGTCGACCGCGGCCTCGATGCCGGGGACCTCCACGCCCCCGGAGGTCTTCACGTCGAGCCAGCCCAGCGAGGGGGCGCCGGCGAGGCGGAGCAGGCCGAAGCCGGCGGCGACGGCCGTGCGGTCGCGCCGGACCAGCCGGTTGTGCAGCCGGGACGACTCGCCGCCGCCGAGGATGGTCAGCGCCAGGTCGGCGGCGTCGGCCGCCCGGGTGCCGTCGTGCGGGAGGCGGTACGCGGCCATCAGGGCCCGTGCCGGAACGTCCTCCTCCAGCACCTCGCGCAACTGCCCGCCGATGGTCTCCGGGAGCGAGCCGTCGCGCGGCGGCCGCTTGCCGTCGTGCATGGGGATGGACCCGAAGTACCTCTCGATCCAGGCGAGGGTCTGCTCCGGGTCGATGTCGCCGACGACCGACAGGACCGCGTTGTTCGGCGCGTAGTAGGTGCGGAAGAAGGTCCGCGCGTCCTCGAGCGTCGCCGCGTCCAGGTCGGCCATCGAGCCGATCGGGGTGTGGTGGTAGGGGTGGCCCTCGGGGTAGGCCAGCGCGGTCAGCTTCTCGAAGGCGGTGCCGTAGGGCACGTTGTCGTAGCGCTGGCGGCGCTCGTTCTTCACGACGTCCCGCTGGTTCTCCATGGACTCGTCGTCGAGGGCGGCCAGCAGGGAGCCCATGCGGTCGGCCTCCAGCCAGAGCGCGAGTTCCAGCTGGTGGGCGGGCATGGTCTCGAAGTAGTTGGTGCGCTCGAAGCTCGTGGTGCCGTTGAGCGAGCCGCCGGCCCCCTGCACCAGCTCGAAGTGGCCGTTGCCGGGCACCTGGGCGGAGCCCTGGAACATGAGGTGCTCGAACAGATGGGCAAGGCCGGTGCGGCCCTCGACCTCGTGGCGGGAGCCTACGTCGTACCAGAGGCACACCGCGGCGACCGGGGTCAGGTGGTCCTCGGAGAGCACCACGCGCAGGCCGTTGGCAAGGCGGTGCTCGGTCGCTGTCAGGCCTCCGGAGCCGGCCCGGGCTGTGGCCGTGTGACCCATGGGCATGTGGTCCCTTCGATCGCGTTGCAGAATGTCCTGCCACTGTATGCAAACCGCGCAGGTAAGCGGCGGGGTTCCCGACGCTTCCACCCCCCTGTCCCGGGTCGCGGTCGGCGTTGTCGGCGCGACGGTCCACAATGGTCGGCGTCAGATCCCGTTCATGGTTCATGTTGGTGAAGGAGCCGCAGCAGCGATGGCCCGCCGCAGCACGAAGACGCCGCCGCCCGACGACTTCGAGGAGAGGATCCTCGACATCGACGTCGTCGACGAGATGCAGGGCTCCTTCCTCGAGTACGCGTACTCGGTGATCTACTCCCGCGCCCTGCCCGACGCCCGGGACGGCATGAAGCCGGTGCACCGCCGGATCGTGTACCAGATGAACGAGATGGGGCTGCGTCCCGACCGGGGCTATGTGAAGTGCGCCCGGGTCGTCGGCGAGGTGATGGGAAAGCTCCATCCGCACGGCGACGCGTCGATCTACGACGCCCTGGTGCGCATGGCCCAGCCCTTCTCGATGCGGCTGCCGCTGGTCGACGGCCACGGCAACTTCGGCTCCCTGGGCAACGACGACCCTCCGGCGGCGATGCGCTACACCGAGTGCCGGATGGCCGACGCGACGAGCCTGATGACCGAGTCCATCGACGAGGACACGGTCGACTTCGCCCCCAACTACGACGGGCAGGAGCGGGAACCGCTGGCGCTGCCGGCGGCGTACCCGAACCTGCTGGTGAACGGCGCGTCGGGAATCGCGGTCGGCATGGCGACCAACATGCCGCCGCACAACCTCGGCGAGGTGATCGCCGCCGCCCGCCATCTCATCAGGCACCCGGGGGCGGACCTGGAGACGCTGATGCGCCATGTGCCGGGACCCGACCTGCCCACCGGCGGCCGGATCGTGGGCCTGGCCGGGATCAGGGACGCGTACGAGACCGGCCGCGGCACGTTCAAGATCCGCGCCACGGTGTCGGTGGAGACCGTGACGGCGCGCCGCAAGGGCCTCGTCGTCACCGAACTGCCCTTCAGCGTCGGCCCGGAGAAGGTCATCTCCAAGATCAAGGACATGGTCGGCCAGAAGAAGCTGCAGGGCATCGCCGACGTCAAGGACCTCACGGACCGCGAGCACGGGCTGCGCCTGGTGATCGAGGTGAAGAACGGTTTCATCCCCGAGGCCGTCCTGGAGCAGTTGTACAAGCTGACGCCGATGGAGGAGTCCTTCGGCATCAACAACGTGGCGCTGGTCGACGGCCAGCCGCTGACACTGGGGCTCAGGGAACTGCTCGAGGTCTATCTCGACCACCGCTTCGACGTGGTGCGCCGCCGCAGCGAGTTCCGCCGCGGGAAGCGGCGGGACCGGCTCCACCTGGTCGAGGGCCTGCTCGTCGCGCTGGTCGACATCGACGAGGTCATCCGCCTGATCCGTTCCAGCGAGAACGCGGCGCAGGCCAAGGAGCGGCTGATGGAGCGCTTCTCCCTCAGCGACGTCCAGACGCAGTACATCCTCGACACCCCGCTGCGCCGGCTCACCAGGTTCGACCGGATCGAGTTGGAGGCCGAGCGCGACAGGCTCAAGGACGAGATCGCCGCACTGACGAAGATCCTGGAGTCGGACGCCGAACTGCGCAAGCTCGTCTCGACCGAACTGGCCGCGGTGGCCAAGAAGTTCGGCACCCCCCGGCGCACCGTCCTGCTGGAGTCCGGCGGCACCCCGGCCCCGGCCGCCTCACTTCAGGTCGCGGACGACCCGTGCCGGGTACTGCTGTCCTCCACGGGGCTGCTCGCCCGCACGGTCACCGCCGAGCCGCCGCCGCGGGCGGGCAAGCGCGCCAAGCACGACGTGGTCGTCTCCTCGGTGGCGGCCACGGCGCGCGGCGAGGTGGGCGTGGTGACCTCGGCGGGCCGGCTGCTCCGGCTGTCGGTGATCGACCTTCCGCAGCTCCCCGACTCGGCGCAGGCGCCGAACCTCTCGGGCGGCGCGCAGGTCTCGGAGTTCCTGTCGCTGGAGGCGGACGAGACGGTCGTCTGCCTGACCGGTCTGGCGGAGTCCTCGCCGGGTCTGGCACTGGGCACGCTCCAGGGCGTGGTCAAGCGGGTGGTGCCGGACTACCCGGCCAACAAGGACGAACTCGAGGTCATCGCACTCAAGGAGGGCGACCGGATCGTCGGCGGCACCGAACTGCGCACGGGTGAGGAGGACCTGGTGTTCATCACCTCCGACGCGCAACTGCTGCGCTTCCAGGCCTCGCAGGTGCGCCCGCAGGGCAGGCCGGCGGGCGGCATGGCGGGGGTCAAGCTCGCCGAGGGAGCCGAAGTGATCTCGTTCACCGCGATCGACCCGGCCGCGGAAGCGGTGGTCTTCACGGTCACCGGGGCCGCCGGGACACTGGACGACTCGGTAGCGACGGCGAAGCTGACGCCGTTCGACCAGTACCCGCGCAAGGGCCGGGCCACCGGCGGCGTGCGCTGCCAGCGCTTCCTGAAGGGCGAGGACCGGCTGGTCTTCGCCTGGGCGGGGGTGAGCGCGGCGCGCGCGGCGCAGCAGAACGGCTCCCCGGCCGAGCTCCCGGAGATCGACCCCCGCCGGGACGGGTCGGGCACCCCGCTGGCCACGCCGGTCGCGGCCCTGGCGGGACCGGTGTCCTAGGCACTCGATACGCCGTCACCCGGCCGCGGTCCCGCCACTCGACGGGAGGCCGCCGGGTGACGGGATCGCCGCCCGTCCGCGTCGGGCCGCAGCCCCGAGGGGGCCCGACGCGGACGGGGGCCGCCCGCCGGGGCGCGGGCCCGGCAGGTGTCCGCGTACTCGCCGGAATCACACGTACGCCGACAGCGGCGTTCAGACCCAGGCCTCGTCCCCTGCGGTGTCGCGCCGCTCGGGCACATGACGCAGCACGCCCCACATGCTGTGCTCCTCCGGGCGGTCGCCCGGGCCGGCGACCCTGGCGGCACCGAGCCGGGCGAGCAGGGTCGCGGTGTCGGTGCCCGAGCCGATGAGCACGAGCCGGGTGCCCTTCCCGGTGCCGTCGGCGGGCCAGGGCTGCGGGTGGAACCGCAGGAAGCGGCCGACCGCGTGGACCTCGTAGCGGTTGAGCGGATCGGCCTCGCCGAAGTCCACGAACCCCTTGATCCGGTACAGCCCTTCGGGCCGCGCGTCGAGGAAGTCCAGCAGTCTGCGCGGGTGGAGCGGTTCGGCGGCCTCGAACGACACGGTCTCGTAGGCCGCGTGCAGATGGTCGTGATGACCGCCGCCGTCCTCGCCGTCCTCTCCGTCCTCGCCGCACTCGTGGTGGTGGTCGTGGAGGTCGTCGAAGGACAGCTGGCCCACCCGCTCACCGGGAGGGCGGCAGTCGAAGAGCAGCTCCGGGTCGACGCGCCCGTGGCTCGCCTCGATCACCGCGGCCCCGCCGGCGAGCCGGGTGATCCGCTCGACCAGGCGCTGCCGCTCCCCGGCACCGACCCGGTCCGTCTTGTTGACCACGACCAGATCGGCGATGCCCAGATGCCGTTCGAGTTCGGGGTGCCGCTGCCGGGTCGCGTCGAACTCGGAGGCGTCGACGACCTCGACGAGGCCGCCGTAGACGATCCGCTCGTTCTCGCTGGCGAGAACCATCCGGACCAGCTCCCGGGGCTCGGCGAGTCCGCTCGCCTCGATGACGATCACATCGAGGCGGGCGGCCGGCCGGGTGAGCTTGTCCAGGAAGACGTCCAGTTCGCTCGTGTCGACCGCGCAGCACAGACAGCCGTTGCCGAGGGACACGGTGGAGTCGCCGAGCTGCCCGGCCACGGTCATGGCGTCGATCTCGATCGCCCCGAAGTCGTTGACGATGGCGCCGATCCGGGTCCCGCGGCCGGCCCGCAGCAGATGGTTGAGCAGGGTGGTCTTGCCCGATCCCAGGAAGCCCGCCAGGACGACGACGGGGATCTGCGGACTGCTCAAGGCGGGACCTCCTGGGCTGCTCGTGCTTCGGACCCCAGGATATGGGGCCGGGACACGGGCAGGGCCGTACGGGCCGTTCAGCAGGCCTCCGGCAGCGGCTGCGGCGGCCTGGGCCCGACATAGCGCGCGGCGGGTCGGATGATCTTCGAATCCCGGGCCTGCTCCAGGATGTTGGCGCTCCAGCCGACCACCCGCGCCGCGCAGAACGTGGGGGTGAACATCTCCCGCGGCAGTCCGCACAGCTCCATGACGACCCCGGCGTAGAACTCGACGTTGGTCCGTAGTTCCCGGCCCGGCTTCAGCTCCGCCAGAAGCGCCTCGACCCGCGCCTCGACCTCGACGGCGAGTTCGACCAGCGGGCCGCCGAAGTCCTCCGCGACGGAGCGCAGCATGCGGGAGCGGGGGTCCTCGGTGCGGTAGACGGGGTGCCCGAAGCCCATGATCCGCTCCCCGGCGAGGACGCGCTCCCTGATCCAGGCGTCGGCGCGGTCCGGGGTTCCGATCGCGTCGAGCGTGTCCAGGGCACGGCTGGGGGCGCCGCCGTGCAGCGGCCCCGACAGTGCGCCGACCGCCCCCACCAGACAGGCTGCGACATCGGCTCCGGTGGAGGCGATCACCCGTGCGGTGAAGGTGGAGGCGTTGAACCCGTGGTCGACGGTGGAGACGAGATAGCGTTCCACGGCCCGCGCGCGGGCCGGGTCGGGCTCCGAACCGGTCAGCATGTACAGATAGTTGGCGGCGTGCGGCAGGTCCTCCCGGGGTTCCACCGGCTCCAGGCCCCGGCCCAGCCGGTGCAGGGCGGCGAGCAGGGTCGGCACGGCGGAGCAGGCCGCGAGCGCGTCCGCGCGGCGCTCCTCGGGCCCCAGGTCGTACACCGGCCGGAACCCCGCCGACGCCCCCAGCAGGGACAGGGCCGAGCGCAGCCCGGCCAGCGGTCCGGAGGGCGCGCAGGTCCTTGCGACGCCCGGCAGTGCGGCGCGCACCGCGTCGGGCAGGCGGCGCAGCGGGGCGGTCTCGGCGAGGAACGCGCCGCGCTCGGCGGCGTCCGGCAGCCGGCCGTGGAACATCAGATGCCAGACGTCCTCGAAACCGCGGCTCTCCGCGAGCTCCACGGCGGAGTACTGGCGGTAGTGGTAGAAGCCCTCCCGCCCCCGGACGTCGCCGAGTTCGGTGTCGGTGACGACGACGCCGGCGAGGCCGCGCGGTACGTCCGGGGACAGGGTCGGGCCGTTGGTGCTGTGCATGATGGGTCCTTCCTCGATTGACTCGACTGTCCATGCTTGACTCAATCAGTGTCAATATTGATTGAGTCAATACATGCCTGACTGTGTACGGTGTCCTCATGACGGATCGGGACCAGGGCGCGGACGGAAGCCGGCTCACCACGCGCGAGGCCGCGGAACGCCTCGGGGTGAAACCCGAGACGGTGTACGCGTACGTCAGCCGCGGTCAGCTCGGCAGCCGCCGGGATCCGGGCGGGCGCGGAAGCACCTTCGACGCCAGGGAGGTGGACGAGCTGCTCAGCCGCGGCCGCCGGCAGGCCGGGGCCGGAGGCGAGGGCACACCCGTGGTCCGCACCGGCATCACGCTCATCGACAAGGACGGCTACTACTTCCGCGGGGTCGACGCGACCGAACTCGCCCGCCGGTACCACTACGAGGAGATCGCCGACTGGCTCTGGACCGGCACCCTGGAACAAGGCGTGCGGTTCACCGCCCCGCCGGGGCTCCTCGACGCGGCCCGCCGGGCGGTCGGGGCACTCCCCCCGCACAGCGGCCCGGTGGACCGGCTGCGGGTGGCCGCCATCGCCGCGGCCGCGGCCGACCCGCTCCGCTTCGACCTCGACCCCTCCGCGGTGACCGGTGTCGGGCGCACGCTCATCCCCACGCTGGTCGACGCCCTGCCGGTGGCCGCCGCCCTGCCGGTGGCCACCGCCCACCGCGGTGAGGACGGGCTCGCCCCGCGCCTCTGGTCGCGACTGACCGCGCGGCCGGCGGACGAAGCCCCGCTGCGCGCCCTCGACATGGCCCTCGCCCTGCTGATCGACCATGATCTCGCCGCCTCGACCCTGGCGGTACGGGTCGCGGCCTCGGCCCGCGCACACCCCTACGCCGTCGTCTCGGCCGGACTCGGCGCGCTGGACGGGCCTCTGCACGGAGCGGCCAGCGGGCTCGCCCACCGGATGCTCGCCGAGGTGCTGGAGCGCGGCAGCGCGGCCCCGGTCGTCGCCGACCATCTGCGGGCGGGGCGCCGGGTACCCGGGCTCGGCCACCGCCTCTACCCGGCACAGGACCCGCGTGCCGAGGCGCTGTTCGGCGCGCTGGCGGGGATCCCGGACGCCCGGCCCGCGCTGGAGGCCGCCCGGGAGGTCGAGGCGACCGCCGCCCGGCAGGAGGAGCTGCACTCCAACGTCGATCTGGCGCTCGCGGCGCTGTCGGTGTCGGCGGGCATGGCCCCCGAGGCCGGGGAGACGGTGTTCGCGGTGGCCCGCACGGCCGGCTGGATCGCCCACGCCCTGGAGGAGTACGAGGAAAGGCCGCTGCGCATGCGGCCGAGCGGCCGGTACAACGGGCCGCGGCCGCCCCGCCCCGCGCCATGACCGGCCGCCGGCCCGGGCCCTGCGACGGCGATCCGCTACCGGTCGGCGCCGGACCGCACTCCCGATGTCCGGGCCGCGCGCTCCGAGTCCGCGCCGCCGAGGCGAGCGGACGGGCGGGCCGAGCGGACGGGCATGGCGAGCGGACAGGCAGGGCGAGCGGACAGGCGAGGCGAGCACCGCTGACGACCGGTCCCTGCGCTCGGCCGGCAGCAGCCGACACCAGCCCACACCAACCCACAGCGGCCGGCACCACCGCACGGCCGGCCGGGATAGCGGAGACCCCGGGCATACCGCTGCGGGCCCGGGCGACCGCCTCCCGGCCGGTCCCCCAGCGCGTTCACGCCCTCGGTGAACCGGCGAACCGGCGAACGGCGAGCCGGCGCGTCATGCGCTGGGCAGCCACGGGGCAGACGCGAGGCAGCCACGGGGCAGAACGACCGGCGCACCCGGTTCGTCCGGTTCTCCCGCCGCATCGCCCCCGCGGTGATGCGGCGGGGGCGCGGAGTTCGCCGTCGTCCTGCCCGAGGCGCCGGCCGACCCGGGACCGGAAGGCTCCTGACGGCGGCGGATGCGGTGGGAGGGCTGACGGGCCCGAGGCACTGCCGAGGTCCCTCGTCCGCGGCGACGGCGGGGACCGTGCCGTCACGGGGGCGGCGGCCGGGGGGGCCGCCCCCCGGCTCATCAGACGGCGCCCGCTCCCGTCAGCGCCCGGACCTCCGTCTCCGCGTGCCTGGCCTCGTTCGGTTCCTCCGCGGATGTGGCGGTGCCGAGCCAGCCCGCGAGGAAGCCGAGCGGAATGGAGACGAGGCCGGGGTTCTGCAGCGGGAAGCACTGGAAGTCCAGGTGGGGGAACAGCGCCCCGGGGCTGCCCGACACCACGGGTGAGAGGAGCACGAGCAGCACCGCCGGAACGAGGCCGCCGTACACCGACCACACGGCGCCCCGGGTGGTGAAGTCGCGCCAGAACAGCGAGTAGAGCAGCACCGGGAGGTTCGCCGACGCGGCGACGGCGAAGGCGAGGCCCACCAGGAACGCCACGTTGAGGTCGCGGGCGAGCAGGCCGAGCGCGATGGCGGCCGCGCCGATGACCGCGGCGGCGACGCGTGCGACCGCGACCTCGCTGTACCCCCTGCTGTGACGCCTCTTCAGCGACGCGTACAGGTCGTGGGCGACGGACGCCGACGACGCCAGGGTGATGCCGGCCACGACGGCGAGGATCGTCGCGAACGCGACCGCCGCGACGACGGCGAACAGCACCGTGCCCCCGGTGGAACCCGCCCCACCGCCGAGGTCGAGGGCGAGCAGCGGGACCGCCGTGTTTCCCGCGGCGTTCGACGAGCGCACCGCGTCGCTGCCGAGGATGGCGGCCGCGCCGAACCCGAGCACGATCGTCATCAGGTAGAAGCTGCCGATGAGCCCGATGGACCAGACGACCGAGCGGCGGGCCGCCCGGGCCGTGGGAACGGTGTAGAAGCGGGACAGGATGTGCGGCAGCCCGGCGGTACCGAGCACCAGGGCGAGGCCGAGGCTGATGAAGTCGAGACGCGCGGTCCAGTCCGTGCCGTAGCGCAGCCCCGGCGACAGGAAGTCCTTGCCGTGTCCGCTCTGGGCGGCGGCGGAGTCGAGCATTCCGTTGACATCGCCGTGGAAGCGGGCCAGGACGAGCACGGTGAGGGCGGTGGCGCCGGCCATCAGCAGTACGGCCTTGACGATCTGGATCCAGGTGGTGGCCCTCATCCCTCCCATCGACACGTAGACCACCATCAGCGCGCCGACGCCGACGACGGTCCACGAGCGCGCGGAGTCGCTCGTCCCTCCGAGGAGCAGGGCGACCAGGCTGCCGGCACCCACCATCTGCGCGACGAGGTAGAGGACGGAAACGGTGACCGAGGAGGTTCCCGACGCGATGCGGACCGGACGCTCGCTCATCCGGCTGGCGACGACGTCGGCGAGCGTGAAGCGACCGCAGTTGCGGACCAGTTCGGCCACCAGGAACAGCACGACCAGCCAGGCGACGAGAAAGCCCACGGAGTAGAGCATGCCGTCGTAGCCGTACAGTGCGATCAGGCCGGAGATGCCGAGGAACGAGGCCGCCGACATGTAGTCGCCCGCGATCGCGAAGCCGTTCTCCATCGGGGAGAACAGCCGCCCGCCGGCGTAGAACTCCTCGGCCGAGCCGCGCCGGTTGCGACTCACCCAGGTGGTGATGGCCAGGGTCACCGCGATGAACGCGCTGAACAGCACGAGGGCCAGCAGCTGGTGATCGCCCGTCACCGCCCCTCCTCCCACGTGCCGGAGTGCCGGGGGCCCGGGAAGCCGGGGGGAGCCGCCCACGAGCCCTCCTCACCCGGTTCCGGTTCCGTGTCGCGTGTGCGGTCGAAGACCGCCCAGCGGAGATCGAGTGCGGCACGGTCCCTGCGCAGCCGGGCGTGCCTGGCGTACGCCCAGGTCAGCAGGAAGGTGCTGAGGAACTGACCGAGCCCGGCCACCATCGCCACGTTGACGGCGCCGATCACCTGCCGGGCCATCAGCGCGGGTGCCGCGGTGGCCGTGATCACATACGCCACGTACCAGATGAAGAAGGCAGTGGTCGCCGGTACGACGAACCGCCGATAGCGGCTGCGGACCTCCTGAAAGGCCGCGCTGCGGTGCACCTCCAGGTAGATGTCGCTCGTCCGGGGTCCGGGCCCGCCCGCCACCGCGGCCGGCGTCGCCAGGGGAACGGAGTCGTCCGCGCCGCCCGGCTCGCCCCAGCCGGCGGCCAGCGCGTCGTACCACGGGTCGTTGATGCGGACCGCGCCGTCGTCCCGGTCTTGCTGCTTCTCCACGCTCAGTTCTCCTTGTCAGCGAACCGTTGCGGCCGCGTGCCCAAGGATGGACAGAACGGGGGGATCCCGGACTCCTCTCTCAAGCTCTTCACTCCATCAGGTGACGGAGGCTCACACTCCGCCCGCGGTCGCGGAGGACCCGGCCGGACCTGGTCGGCCCGGGGACCGAGACGCCCGGGTCCGCCCTCGCGTCAGGCGTCGATACGCGAACGGTCCAGGGTCGCCGCGGAGCTGGTGATGAACTCCTTGCGCGGTGCGACCTCGTTCCCCATCAGCAGGTCGAAGATCTGCTCCGCCGCCTCCAGATCCCCGATGTTGATCCGGCGCAGCGTGCGGTGGCGCGGGTCCATCGTGGTCTCCGCGAGCTGGTCGGCGTCCATCTCGCCGAGGCCCTTGTAGCGCTGGATCGAGTCCTTGAAGCGGACGCCCTTGCGCTGGAACTCCAGCAGCGTGGAGCGGAGTTCGTTGTCCGAGTACGTGTACACGTACTTGTCCTGGCCCTTCCTGGGCTGGACCAGTTCGATCCGGTGCAGCGGCGGCACGGCCGCGAAGACCCGGCCGGCCTCGACCATCGGCCGCATGTAGCGCTGGAAGAGTGTGAGCAGCAGGCAGCGGATGTGCGCGCCGTCCACATCGGCGTCCACCAGCAGAACGATCTTGCCGTAGCGGGCCGCGTCGATGTCGAAGGTGCGTCCCGAGCCCGCCCCTATGACCTGGATGATCGAGCCGCACTCGGCGTTCTTGAGCATGTCGGAGACCGACGACTTCTGCACGTTGAGGATCTTGCCCCGGATCGGCAGCAGCGCCTGGAACTCCGAGTTGCGGGCGAGTTTGGCCGTGCCGAGCGCGGAGTCGCCCTCGACGATGAAGAGTTCACTGCGCTCGACGTCGTCGCTGCGGCAGTCCGCGAGCTTGGCCGGCAGCGAGGACGACTCCAGGGCCGTCTTGCGCCGTTGCGCCTCCTTGTGCTGGCGGGCGGCGATCCGGGTGCGCGCGGCGGCGACCGCTTTCTCCAGGACGGCCCGTGCCTGCGCCTTGGCGTCCCGCTTGGTCGAGGTCAGGAACGCCTTGAGCTCCTTGGCGACCACGTTGGCGACGATGCGGTTGGCCGCGGAGGTGCCGAGGACCTCCTTGGTCTGCCCCTCGAACTGGGGCTCGGCGAGCCGGACGGTGACCACGGCGGTCAGCCCCTCGAGGGCGTCGTCCTTGACGATGTCGTCCTCGGCGACGCGCAGCAGCTTCGCGGAGCGGAGCACCTCGTTGACCGTCTTGGTGACGGAGCGCTCGAAGCCGGTGACGTGGGTGCCGCCCTTGGGGGTGGCGATGATGTTCACGAACGACCTGACCGCCGTGTCGTAACCGGTGCCCCAGCGGAGCGCGATGTCGACGCCGAGTTCCCGGGTGACCTCGGTGGGCGTCATATGGCCGCGTTCGTCGAGGACGGGGACGGTCTCCTTGAACGTACCGTGGCCGCTCAGCCGCAGGACGTCGCAGACCGCCTTGTCCTGGGCGAGGAACTCGCAGAACTCGCTGATCCCGCCGTCGAAACGGAAGATCTCCTGCGACTTGCCCTCGCCCTCGAGATCGCGCTCGTCGCGGACCACGATGGTGAGGCCGGGCACGAGGAACGCCGTCTGGCGGGCGCGCTGGTGGAGCGTCTCCAACTGGAGCCGGGCGTCCTTGAGGAAGATCTGGCGGTCCGCCCAGTAGCGGACCCGGGTGCCGGTGCGGGTCCTGGGCACTCGCCTGCCCTTGATCAGACCGCCGGCCGGGTCGAAAGGCGCGTCCGGGCCGGACTCGGTGAAGATGCCGGGAACACCCCTGCGGAAGCTGATCGAGTGGGTCGCGCCGCCCCGGTCGACCTCGACGTCGAGGCGGGCGGAGAGCGCGTTGACGACGGAGGCTCCCACACCGTGCAGACCGCCGGAGGCCGCGTACGAGCCGCCGCCGAACTTTCCGCCGGCGTGCAGCTTGGTCATGACGACCTCGACACCGGACAGCCCCGTCTTGGGCTCCACGTCGACGGGGATGCCGCGGCCGTTGTCGCGGACCTCGACGGAGCCGTCGTCGTGGAGGATGACCTCGATGTGGTCGCAGTGGCCCCCGAGGGCCTCGTCCACCGAGTTGTCGATGATCTCCCACAGGCAGTGCATCAGGCCCCGGCTGTCCGTGGAGCCGATGTACATGCCCGGCCGCTTGCGCACCGCCTCGAGCCCCTCGAGGACGAGCAGGTGCCGCGCGGTGTAGTTGGAACCGTCACGGTCTGCGGTCAGCAGCGCACTGGACGGCACGGACGTCTCGGCGGTCACGCGGTTCGCTCCTCGCTGAATTCGGATGGTGGCCGTGTGGGGGAAGCGGCCGGCGTCGGTCGACCGTCAGAGGGTACCGAGGCCTGGTAGAGCCGATGTCACGCCACCCTCGTGATTCAACATGCTAGTCCAGAGTCGCATACGCGTTCGATACCTCGATGGAGTGACGTGCACATCACGTTCCCTTCCAGGCATGAACCATTTAGGCTCCGGGCACGTCCTCATGAACAACCGGCAACCCAGTCGGCGAGGACCCGAGGCCCAGAGAAACCAAGCGAAACCGTAGAGCCAAGCAATACGGCACATTCGCCGCCAACCGGCAGCAGACAGCCACCTTGACGAAGAAGTTTCAGGGGAAAGGCACGAGCGGGAACGTTTTCGGCCTGGTTGGATGTTGACCCTGGTACGACAGCTCGTCGAGCTAGAGAAGAGGCGACGTGACTACTGTTCTGACCCCCGCGAGCCCGCTGACGGCCGCTGACCGCTGCGACCGCTGCGGCGCCCAGGCGTACCTGCGCGTCGTCCTGACAAGCGGCGGTGAGCTGCTCTTCTGTGCCCACCACGGGCGCAAGTTCGAGCCGGAACTCAAGAAGATCGCCGCTGAGATACAGGATGAGACGGACCGCCTGACGGCCGTACCGGCCAGCGCCGGAGACGACGAGCGCTGATCTCTCATCACACGACGAGCCATGGGCCGGCCCAGGACCGGAACGGGCGGCCGCCCCCTCCGAGGGGGCGGCCGCCCGTTCCGGTCGCCCCGCCGCCCGGTGGCACGGTGCGCACGCACGGTGACACCAGACAGGACCCGAGCCCGGCCAGCGGAGTCCGGTTCGCCGGACGTGCGGGCCCGGCGCCGGCCGGAGGCGCCCCGGCGGTCGGCTCAGCGCCGACCGGCCACCGTGGGCAGCACCTCGCCGACCCGGGTGTAGACGCCCGGAGAGTCCGCCCGGCCGCAGCCGCTGCCCCAGGAGACGATCCCGATCAGCCGGCCCCGCGCCACCAGCGGGCCGCCGCTGTCGCCCTGGCAGGCGTCGTGACCGCCCCTGGCGTCACCGGCGCACATCATGGTCGCCGGCTGGTAGCGGCTCCCCGTCACGCTTCCGGGATACGCCCGCGCACACACCGAGTCCGGCTGCACCTGCACCCGCGCGGCGTGCAGCGTACTGGCGTAGGTCCCGATCCCCGTCGTGTCGCCCCAGCCGTAGACCGTCGCCGGGGTACCCGGCCGATAGGCCTCGTCACCCCGGCGGGCCGTCGCGATGGCGTGGCGCGCTGGCAGCGCGGCTCCCAGCGTGAGCACGGCCAGATCCGCGGAACTGGTCGCGGGGTCGTACCCGGGCGCGAGCCGGACCCGTCGCACCGGGATCTCCCGGCCACCGGACCCGCGAAGGTCCTCACGCCCCGCGATCACCCGGAGGTCCCGCACCTCGCTCACCGTCGCCCCCAGCACCTCTCGGCTGAGGCAGTGGGCCGCGGTGAGCACCTGGGTGGGGGCCACCACCACGCCACCGCAGAACTGACCGGCCCTGGTACCCCCGAACCGGTCACGGCTGGACAGGGCGACGACCCAGGGGATCTCCGAGGAGCGCACCGCCGCGCCTCCGATGATCACGCTGTCGGCCGCCGCCGGAGCCTGGGCGGCCAGCGGCGTCAGAGCCACCGCGGAGGCCAGGGCCAAAGCCGCCGGCAGGGGTCGGATGATGGGACGTCGCATGCGCTCTCCTGACTCTCCGGGGCTCTCCGTACACTCAGCGTCAGACAGCGGGGCACGGTTCGCACCCCGCGAGAGCGGTGTGCCGGCGCCCTCCGGCGGATCGGCTGCCGAGGGGCCGGGCACGTGCGACGGCCGGGGCGGCGAGAACGACACGGTCCCGGAGGCCGGTTCACCCACGGCGTCCGGGACGCGGACGGGCAGCGGGCCCGGCACACCGTCGTTGCGGGTGTGCCGGGCCCGCTGCCGGACGACTGCGGCTCCGGTCTTCGGCCCCGCTCGGCCGGGACGGGCTGCGAGGGTCCCTCCCGGCCCGCGACGCCCGGCACACGCACTTCCCAGCAGCCCCGCGGGCACGGGAGCGGCCCGGGCGCCGCGTTGTGGGATTCTCCGAGCACGTCCACTGTGAGGACGGCCCGCCGGCCCTGCGGGCGCACGCACCGGACGCCGCCGACCCCGCCCTGCGGGCGGACGGGGCCACTCCCGCGACACCCCGGCCCCGAGCCGGGACGCGGCTGCCTAGTCCAGGTAGTCGCGCAGGACCTGGGACCGGGACGGGTGGCGGAGCTTGGACATGGTCTTGGACTCGATCTGGCGGATTCGCTCGCGGGTCACGCCGTAGACCTTGCCGATCTCGTCGAGCGTCTTGGGCTGACCGTCGGTGAGACCGAAGCGCATGGAGACCACGCCCGCCTCGCGCTCGGAGAGCGTGTCGAGCACCGAGTGCAGCTGCTCCTGGAGGAGCGTGAAGCTGACGGCGTCCGCCGGGACGACGGCCTCGGAGTCCTCGATCAGGTCACCGAACTCGCTGTCGCCGTCCTCACCCAGCGGGGTGTGCAGCGAGATCGGCTCGCGACCGTACTTCTGGACCTCGATGACCTTCTCCGGGGTCATGTCGAGTTCCTTGGCCAGCTCCTCCGGGGTGGGCTCGCGGCCCAGGTCCTGGAGCATCTGGCGCTGCACACGCGCGAGCTTGTTGATGACCTCGACCATGTGCACCGGGATGCGGATGGTGCGGGCCTGGTCGGCCATGGCGCGGGTGATCGCCTGACGGATCCACCAGGTGGCGTACGTGGAGAACTTGTAGCCCTTGGTGTAGTCGAACTTCTCCACGGCGCGGATCAGACCGAGGTTGCCCTCCTGGATCAGGTCCAGGAAGAGCATGCCGCGGCCGGTGTAGCGCTTGGCGAGCGACACGACCAGGCGGAGGTTGGCCTCCAGCAGGTGGTTCTTGGCGCGGCGGCCGTCCTCGGCGATGATCTCCAGCTCGCGCTTGAGCTTCGGGGCGAGCTTGTCGGAGTTGGCCAGCTTGTCCTCGGCGAAGAGGCCCGCCTCGATGCGCTTGGCCAGTTCCACCTCCTGCTCCGCGTTGAGCAGGGGAACCTTGCCGATCTGCTTCAGGTAGTCCTTCACCGGGTCGGCGGTGGCCCCGGCCGCCGCGACCTGCTGGGCCGGAGCGTCGTCCTCGTCCTCGTCGGACAGCACGAAGCCGGCGCTCTCGGCACTCTCCGGCTCGTCACCGCCGGTCTTGCCGGCCTGCGGCTCCTCGAGCGCCTCCTCGCCCTCGAGCAGTTCTTCCGCGTCCTTCTTGGCCGCCGTCGTCTTCTTGGCCGCGGTCTTCTTCGCGGCGGTCTTCTTCGCGGGCGCCGCCTTCTTGGCCGCGGTCTTCTTCGCGGCGGTCTTCTTCGCGGGCGCGGCGGTCTCCGCGGCCGCCGAAGGGGCCTCGTCGGCGGCGGTGGCCGCAGCGGCGGAGGCGGCGGTCCCGGCCGCTGCCGTCCTGCCCGCGACGGTCTTGGTGGCGGTGCGCTTTGCCGGGCTCTTAGCTGCGACGCTCTTGCGGGTGCGCTTGGGCGACTCCGCGGCACTGACCATCAGCGTCACACCCTCTTCCTCGAGGATCTGGTTGAGGCTGCGCAGAACATTCTTCCACTGGGTTGGCGGAATCTGGTCAGCCTCGAAGGCCCGACGCACGTCGTCGCCGGCGATCTGCCCATCAGCCTTTCCCCGCTCGATGAGCGCCATGACAGACTCGGACTCGGCGATCTCCGGCGGGAGCGTACGGGATGTGCTGGCCGACACGAACAACCTCTCGGAACGATGGAAACGGCTTCCGGCCCCGCCCGTGATCGGGCCGGAGCCGACGACCGCCGGCTGGGAATGTACCGACGGCGCGGGCTGGACCTCGGAGAGTGAACAGCGCCGCGACCGGCGCCCGTATTCCCTCCTCGGCTGTCACCTCTTAGGTCATCGCGCTGCCTCGAGGAGTGTTACGCCCATTGCGCGTGGCCCGAGTCACACCCCATTCGCGACCAAACGGCCAAACGGGGTGGCCGCTCGGTGTCCGGGCCCACGATCGTGTCGCCGGACCCCGGGGTCCGGCGACACACGAGGGTGCGCCTCGAACACCTCGGCCGCGGCCGCGGGTCAGTGCTCGCGCGGAGCCGGGACCACCCGCTCCACCTCGGGGTGGGTGGTGAGAAGTTGCCGCATGGCGGACTCGGCGCCGTTCGCGTCGCCGGCGGCGAGGGCGTCCACGATGCGGGCGTGGTGCGCCAGGGAGGCCTCGGAAGGGCGGTCGCAGCCCGCGGCAGGCCCCCCGGACACCTGGAGGGCGGCGGCCACGATGCCCGACAGGTGCTCCAGCATGCGGTTGCCCGCGACCTGGATCAGGAGCGAGTGGAACTCGGCGTCGGCGCGACCGAAGGTGATCCCGTCGCCCTGTGTGAGCGAGTGGCTCATGATCTCCACCATGTCGGTGAGGCGCTGCTGGACGTCCTCCCGGCCGTGCCCGGCCGCCAGCCGGGCGGCGAGCGGCTCGATCGTCCAGCGGAGTTCGGTCAGCTCGCGCCGCTGGTCGTCGCGCTGGGGCCCGAAGGCACGCCACTCGATGATGTCGGGGTCCAGCAGGTTCCAGTCGCTGACCGGACGGACCCTGGTGCCCACGTTCGGGCGGGCGCTGACGAGTCCCTTGGCCTCGAGGACCCGCAAGGACTCGCGGACGACGGTGCGGGACACCTCGAAGCGCTGGCCGATCTCCTCCGGCACGAGCGGACGGTCGGCCCCGAGGTCCCCGGAGACGATCATCTGGCCCAGCTGCTGGACGAGTTGACCGTGGAGCCCGCGGCCCCGGCTGCCCGCGGCACGGCGGCCGGCCCGGCCCAACTCGCTTTCCGCGGTGTCCCAGGCCGGGGGGCCGACCCGGTCGACGCCGGGCACCTCCGGGTAGGGGTATCGGTCGAGATCGCCCGGGCCGGCGAGGCCGGGCTCGACGGGGCGGGCGGCGGTCATCATGGTGTGCGCAAGGGTACTCACGCATCTTTTGTCGGCGTGCCTTCAGCAGCCCTTGAGGTCTTTGGTGAAAAGCACACGAAAGGGTGATCGGCGCCCGCCCCGCAATTGACGCCTTATCGGGAAGAAACGGTCATTCTTCGGGGAGTTACGGGCAGCCCATCGCACTGTGATCGCATTCGGTCACCAACGTGCCTTGCCGCGAAGTCCGATGAGCAGGTACGAGCAGAGCAGAATAGAGAACGACAACGCCATTGCCGTTCCCACGGGTTGCACGAACGCTCGCAGCGCGGCGAGCAACCAGCGGTCCGCCTCGTGCGGCCAGCCCAGCCGGGTCAGCTCCCGCAGACGGCCCGGAAATCCCGCGAGCGAGCGCCCGGACGGACCGGCGAGCACCTGCTGCACGAGGGGAACGACCACCACGGGCACGGCCGGCACCGCGACCACCCCCGCGGCCGTGCGGCGGAACGTGCCCGCGGCGAGCAGGCCCGACCAGGCGCTCCCGACCAGGAGTACGGCCCAACTCAGGCAGAGAGGCTGCCAGTTCCGCGGAACCGCCACGGGGTCGGATCCGTGGAGGAGCCACAGCGCCTGGGCGTCGAGCACGACGACGGCGCCGCCGATGACGAGGGCGGCCGCGCCCGTCACCGCCAGCTTGGCGAGGAGCAGGCCGAGTCGCCGGGGGACGGTTCCGCGGACGGCCGCCAGTGCGGGATAGCGGAACTCCTCCCCGAACGAGAGGGCCCCGAGCACACCGGCCCCCAGGGCGGCCGGAGGCAGCGGCAACGGGTCGGGCCAGGCGGCGAGGAGGCCCGGCAGCGGGGTGCGGCCGGCGTGGGCGAGCAGGGCGGAGAGGGCGGCCGAGGACAGGAGAACCGCCGCGACGACCAGATACGTCGTGCGGACCCCGAGGAGGCGGCGCAGTTCGTACCGCAGCGGCTGGAGCGGCTGCGCCGGAGGCCGCCCGGTTCGGGCTGCCCCTCGGCGGGGGCGGAGGGAGGGCTGCGAGTGCGGGGCGACCCGGCCGCCGCGCAGGACTCCCCGGCCGCTCCGGAGGGGTTCGGTGCGCGGAGCGGCGCCGGGGCGGGGGTCCTCGGGACAGGGGCCCTCGGAACTCGCGCCGCCGGGGACGTCCGGGCCGGGCACTGCCGAGGTCCGGTCCCCGCGAGGGGCGGCTTCGGGGCCGAGGACCCCGACGGGGAGGGTGCGGGCGCGGGTGCCTGGACCACGACCGGGGTCGCGGGGTTCAGGGCCGTCGGAGGCAGGGCGGGGACCCGGGCAGGGGCCGAGGGGTTCGGAGCGGGGTGGCGGGGCGACCCGGTCCGCGCCGGTGACCGGGCCGGTGGCCCGCTCCGGGCCGGTGACCGGGCGGCGCACGACGGGCGCACGAGATGCCTCCCGGCGAGGAGCGGCGGGGTGGCGGCCGGGGTCCTGCGGCCCCGCGGGTCGGGGCTCCGGGCCGGCCGCAGCCGCGAAGAGGGTGCCGCCGTCCGGGGGCGCCGGCCGGGCGGCATCCCGCGCGATGGCCCGAGGGGCGGCACAACCGGCCGGATCGGGTGCGGAGCCGGGGCCGGCCGGCCCCGCGAGGGCGGTGCCGCCCGCGGCCTCGCCCAGGTGCCCGGGTACGGAAGGCGGGCGGGGTCCGGCGTCACCGATCTCCTCGGCGAGTCGGTGGACGGGAACGCCGTACCGAAAGGCGGCGTCCCCGATCTCCGCACAGCTGCTTCCGTAGACGGAGAGCCGGTTCCGGCCCTCGGTGACGACTTCGACGGAGGGACGCCCGGCCCGCGACTCACGGCTCAGTGCCGCGGCGAGCCTTCCGGCGTGCGGTGTGCGGACCGCGACGCGCGGCCGGAGCCGGGTGCGGGCGAAATCGGCGGCGTCCTGGTCGGCGGCGAGCCGGCCGTTGTCGATCGTGACCACGCGATCCGCGGTCCCGGCCGCCTCCTTGGGGTCCGCGGTCGTGTAGAGGACGGTGCCTCCGTGCTCGGCATGGGCGCGCAGCAGACCGAACAGCCAGCTGTGCTCGCGCGGCGAGAGTCCCCGGGAAGGGGCGTCGAGCAGCAGCGTGTGCGGGTCGCCCAACAGCGCGGAGGCCAGTCCCAGTCTGCGGTCCGTGCCGAGCGAGAGGGAGCCGAGTCGCGCGTCCCGCAGTGCGGCGATGTCCACGAGGTCGAGCATGTCGTCCGCGCGCGACACCGGCACTCCGGCGGCCGCGCAGAGCATGCGGAGCTGCCCCCGTGCGGTGCGGGTGGGATGCCCCGGGACGTCACCCAGCAGCACGCCCACCTCCCGGGCGGGGCACGCCATGGCGTGCAGGGGGCGTCCGCGGAAGTACGCGACGCCGCGGCCGGCCTCGAGCCCGAGCATCAGACGCAGGGCGGTGCTCTTGCCCGAACCCCCGGCCCCGAGAAGGGCGGTGACGTTGCCGGGCGTCGCCTCGAAGGTCAGATCGTCGACGGCAGGCGCGAGGCGCCGGCGGGAGGCGCTGGTGAGTCCGATGACCTGGAGCATCGCTTCCTTTGCGGAGGTGAGACCGCTCGGCCGCAGTGCGGGTACGCGGCAGGTGTGGATACCGCAGCACGATAACGCTACATTTCGGACTTTCTATGCAGCCCGGGAGTGCCGGGTGTCAGGCACCGCCACGGCCTCCGCAGCTCCGCCGCCGCGGGCGTCAGACCTCGGGGCGGAGCATCGGCGGATTGAGCAGGGTCGCGCCGCCGGCCCTGAAGAGCTGGGCCGGGCGCCCGCCCTGACGGGTCGTGGTACCGCCCGTGGGCACCAGGAAACCGGGGGTGCCGGTCACCTTGCGATGGAAGTTGCGCGGATCCAGGGCGACTCCCCACACCGCCTCGTACACCCGCCGCAGCTCGCCCACGGTGAACTCCGGCGGACAGAAGGCCGTGGCCAGCGACGAGTACTCGATCTTGGAGCGGGCCCGTTCCACACCGTCGGCCAGGATCCGCGTGTGGTCGAAGGCGAGCTGGCCGGACTGGTCATCGTCACGGCCGATCCCCTCCTCGCTCAGCAGCAGACCGACGGGCGCCCAGCGGGCCTGGTTCGCGTCACCGCCGGCCCGCGGCGCCGGAAGGTCCGGGGCGAGTGCCAGGTGCGCCACGCTCACCACGCGCATGCGCGGGTCACGCTTCGGGTCGCCGTAGGTCGCGAGCTGTTCGAGATGGGCGCCGTTGCCCGGCGCGGGCGAGTGGGGGTCGTGCACGCAGAGCCCCGTCTCCTCGACGAGTTCACGCGCCGCCGCGGCCGTGAGGTCCTCGTCCGCCCTGACGAATCCTCCGGGCAGCGCCCAGCGGCCCTGGTACGGCTGCTCACCGCGTCGTACGACCAGAGCGCACAGCGCGTCGCGCCGCACGGTGAGCACGACCAGGTCGACGGTGACGGCGAAGGGCGGGAAGGCCGACGGGTCGTAGGGCATGTCGCGATCATAGTCGTCTCACTGACGATAAACACTCCTTTCCGGGCGGGAACGGGGACTTCCGCGCCCACCGTATCGACGTCCCGCCCCGCGACGGGCCCGGTGCGGCGCAGCCCTGGTGGCTCGCGCTCGCCCTGCCCGCTCCCGTCCGGAGACCGGGTCCGCCGGTGCGGGCGCGGCACCCGTCCGCTCGCCCCTCCGCGGCAGGAACGGAACTCGCGGCGGGACCGCGGCCAGGCGGGGCCGGAGGCCGGGGCCTCACCGTGCGGATCACGTGCCCGGGCCGCCGCCTGGCGGGGGACGGAGGCGCGGACCGGGCAGCGGCGAAGCACGGGCCGGGGCAGCGGCGCGAGGTGGAGCCCTGGACGCGAGATGGAGCCGGGGACGCGGGTCATGAGCCGAGACCGCGAGCTGGGCGGGCCCCGGCCGGAACCGTGCCGTACCGGACGAGGCCGGAGTGCGACCAGGCGGCTCCCGGTGGGCGGTCGCTGCGGAGCGGCTCCGACTGCCCGGTTTCACGGCGTCACCGCTCAGCCGGACAGGCACCCGCCGGGAGGGCGGCCGATCACCCTCCGCCGCCCGCTCCCCTTCCCGTGCCGCTTCCCGTGCCGTGATCACCGGAGCGGCCTGCCGGGTGTGTCCGGTCGAGTGCGGCGGCATCGCCGTCGGCGTGCGGGGCGGCGCGCCTCCTGGCGGCAGTGGTGCCGCCCGAAGCGGCGGAGCCCGCTGCCGTGTCCTGCTTCCGGACTGCCGGACGAGCCCGCGGCCCCGGGTGCGCGGGAGCAGGGCGCACCCCGGGACGGCGCCCCTGCTCGGTGCGTTGGCACGGAGGTCGCACCGGGCCGGGAATCCGCGACACGCCGTCACCCTCCGTGTCCGGTGTCACGGCCCGGGAGGCGGAGGAGCCATGGTCCGCTCCGGAAGAGTCCGCTCCGGGAAGGTCCGCTCCGGCGGGGCCCGCTGCCGGCGCCGCAGCGGAGGGTGAACCCGCGGTGGCCGACTCTGGAACGGGCCGCTCCGCGACCGATCCGGGAGTAGTGGGCACGCTGCCCGTGAACCCGGCGGCAGCCGACCCCGGCCCCGCGGAACCGGCCGGGAAAGCCTCGGCGGACGGGACGGGCGCGGGCGTCCCCGCCCGCTGCGGCTCCGGCGCCGCTGCCTGTGTACGCAGGCAGCGGCGCAGGTCCTCGGGATCAAGCCCGTCGTTGCAGGCCTGGTGCAGCAGGCGGGCGAAGACGTAATCCGGATCGACGCGCAGGGCGAGGCTGAGGGCGACTCGCGCACTCGGCTCGTCGCCCGTGGACCAGGACACCCACCCGGCCAGCGAGAGCGGAGCGGCGGCATGCTCCACATAGGGGCCGACGCAACGGCGGGCGAGCGCACGCCACAGCCTGAGCGCACGGTGCGCCTCCGGGCCCTCCATCCACGCGGCGGCCCGGTCCCGGGTGTCGCGGTCCTGGAGTCCGAGGATCACCGCGGCGGCCTCGGCGTGGGAGATCAGCCTGTCGTCGCGCGCGTCCGCCGAGGACCGGTCCATGTCCAGCGTCGCCCTCTCCCCCAGGCGCTTCATCAGCCGGCGGGCGAGTCTGAGGGTCTCGGACGCGACCTGCTCCCTGCTCCCTCCGTCCAGGATCCTCGGCAGCAGGGCCGCTCCGGCGGAGTCCAGGGCCCGCTCCTGGTCGGCCATGGGCGGGGTCCCGAGCGGCTCCAGGCGGGACTCCATCTCCCGCAGTGAGCCCCGCACCCGGATGCCCGCGTAGGCCGCGGCGGCGGCCATCACCGAGGTGCCCGGAAGCGCCGTCGCCGTCCCCTCCGCCGGACAGCAGCGGGCATCCGGGCAGCAGTAGCTCCAGTAGCGGCCGCCGGAGATGCACAGCGCCTCCGGGACAGGGACGTCGAGCGCGCCGCAGGAGGTCCGGAGCCACTGGGCGAGCGGGCGCAGGCGCTCCATCACGGCCCTCCCGGACTCCCCTTCCTCGGGGTCCCGGCACAGGAAGACGACGATGCCGTCGGGCCGGGCGCCGCGGCGCTCGCTGCCCTCGACGAGGCACTCGGCGAGGTGCCGGGCGACGGGCAGCCACTCGCGGGGCGACTGGGGGATGCCCACGCGGAGCCGCCCTCCGAAGCGGCCCCGCCTGCCGTGCAGCGCGACGAGCACGATCGAGTCGGTCGGGTGGAAGCCCAGCATGTACGGCAGGGCGTCGGCGAGTTCGGCGGGCCCGCGCAGGACGACCTGCTGCTGGTCGTCGACGGTCGGCCCGTTGGATTCGTGGTGCTTGTTCATGGCTCGACGTTCCCGCGGACCACCGTGGGACCGCGACCCCTGTGGATAACGTTTTCCACAGGGCGGCAGGCCCGTTCGCGCATTGTCCGCGCCATCGGGTTGCATGGGGGCATGACCAACGCAGATCGCGCACAGCTCAGGGCGTCGGCCGACGCAGTACTCGCACGTCTCGTCGGGGACACCACCGGCGCCGCGGCGCTCCGCGAGGACCAGTGGCGGGCGATCGAGGCGCTCGTGGCGGAGAAGCGCCGGGCGCTGGTCGTGCAGCGGACCGGTTGGGGGAAGTCCGCCGTGTACTTCGTCGCCACCTCCCTGCTCCGTGAGCGGGGCAGCGGCCCGACGGTGATCGTCTCGCCGCTGCTCGCGCTCATGCGGAACCAGGTGGAGGCAGCCGCGCGGGCGGGCATCCGGGCGAGGACGATCAACTCGTCGAACACGGAGGAGTGGGAGTCGGTCCGGGACGAGGTGGCGGCGGGCGAGGTCGACGTGCTGCTGGTCAGCCCCGAGCGGCTGAACAACCCGGACTTCCGCGACCAGGTGCTGCCGAAGCTCGCGGCGGCGACCGGTCTGCTCGTGGTCGACGAGGCGCACTGCATCTCCGACTGGGGCCATGACTTCCGGCCCGACTACCGGCGGCTGCGCACGATGCTCGCCGATCTGGCGCCCGGTGTCCCGGTGCTGGCCACGACCGCGACCGCCAACGCCCGAGTGACCGCCGACGTCGCCGAGCAGTTGGGCACTGGTGCGGGCACCGACGCGCTGGTGCTGCGCGGGCCGCTCGACCGGGAGAGCCTGAGCCTCGGCGTGCTCCAGCTCCCCGACGCCGCCCACCGGCTGGCCTGGCTCGCCGGCCACCTCGGTGAGCTGCCCGGCTCGGGGATCATCTACACGCTCACCGTCGCCGCCGCGGAGGAGGTGACGGCGTATCTGCGGCACTGCGGGCACACGGTGGCGTCGTACACGGGCCGCACGGAGAACGCGGAGCGGCAGCAGGCGGAGGACGACCTGCTGGCGAACCGGGTGAAGGCCCTGGTCGCCACCTCCGCGCTCGGGATGGGGTTCGACAAGCCCGACCTCGGCTTCGTCGTGCACCTCGGATCGCCCTCCTCGCCCATCGCCTACTACCAGCAGGTGGGCCGGGCCGGGCGCGGTGTGGAGCACGCCGAGGTACTCCTGCTGCCGGGCAAGGAGGACGAGGCCATCTGGCGGTACTTCGCCTCGGTCGCCTTCCCGTCCGAGGACCTCGTGCGGCGCACTCTCGACGTCTTGGCGCACGCCGAGCGGCCCCTGTCGCTCCCTGCGCTGGAGCCGCTCGTCGAGCTGCGGCGCACACGGCTGGAGACCATGCTCAAGGTCCTCGACGTGGACGGAGCCGTGCACCGGGTCAAGGGCGGCTGGACGGCGACGGGCCGGCCGTGGGTGTACGACTCACAGCGCTACGCGTGGGTGGCGCGTCAACGTGAGAGCGAGCAGCAGGCGATGCGCGACTACGCCTCGGCCGTGGGCTGCCGGATGGAGTTTCTGCGCCGGCAGCTCGACGACGAGGACGCTGCCCCATGCGGGCGCTGCGACAACTGCGCGGGGCCCCGCTTCGGCGCCTCGGTGTCCGCTGCGGCACTGGACGCCGCGCGTGGCGAACTCGGGCGCCCGGGTGTGGAGGTGGAGGCCCGCAGGATGTGGCCCACGGGCCTTCCGGCGGTCGGCGTGGACCTGAAGGGCCGTATCCCCGCGGGCGAGCAGGCCTTCACCGGCCGGGCGCTGGGCCGGCTTTCCGACATCGGCTGGGGCAACCGCCTGCGGCCGATGTTCGCCGCGCAGTCCCCGGACGGCCCGGTGCCCGCCGATGTGGCCGGCGCCGTCGTCAGTGTGCTGGCCGACTGGGCCAAGGGCCCCGGTGGTTGGTCCTCGGGCGCCCCCGACGCTCCGGCCCGGCCCGTCGGGGTCGTGGCCATCGCCTCGCGCACCAGGCCTCAACTCGTGGGATCGCTCGGCACCCGCATCGCGGAGGTCGGGCGGATGCCCTTCCTCGGCACCATCGAGTACGCGGCGGGTTCGGAGGACCGGCACATCTCGCGCACGAACAGCGCGCAGCGGGTGCGCGGGCTGCACGAGGCCTTCGTCGTGCCACCCGATCTGGCGCGGACGGTGGCGGAAGCCGGCGGCCCGGTACTGCTCGTGGACGATCTTTCGGACAGCGGCTGGACCCTCGCCGTGGCGTCACGACTGCTGCGGCAGGCGGGAGCTGAGGGGGTGTTTCCACTGGTCCTGGCAGTTCAGGCGTAAGGGCTGCGGGACGGGGTGCGTCGACGGGCAGGGAAATGAGCACCATTTCCGCACATTCCAGTCAGCGGTCTCAATTGCTCGTTGCCGCCCGCCCCCGGGCCCGCAAGAATTGGAACCACCGCCCTCCGCCCGGTCCCGTCGCGGTCCGCAAGGGCTATGCCGCGGTGCGCCCTCACCCGACCCTGCCCGCACTGTGGGCGCGTATGCGAAGGGAGGACCGTGACCTTCGGATTCGCCTCGTCCGCAGCCACTTCGTTCAAAGGATCGGCCGGCTCCGCCAGTCGCCTCGCCAGACTGCTGGAACCCGCGGAGTGGGCGGAAGCGCAGATACCTCTCCTTCGCAACCCGCGCGAGGTGGTCAGCGGACTGCATGTCCGCCACGAGCCCGCGCCCTCGACGGCCGTGGTCGCCGTACTCGACACCGAGGAGCGGCTCGTCGCCAGCGCCTCGTTCGCCCGGCGGCCCGTCCCCGCCGACGGGTGGGAGTTCCGCAACACCCTGCTGGCCCAGCTGCGGCGGGTCATCCCCCACGATCTGCGCCGCCGTTCACCGGTGCGCACCGCCGTGCTGCTCTACTGCCGTGAGGGCGACGAGCGTTGGACGGAGGAGGACGGGGCCTGGATGTGGGGCCTGCGTGACGCGTGCACCTTGCACGGGCTGCGCTGCGGCGCGTACATCACGCTGACGCGCGGCGGGTGGCAGGTGCTCGGGGAAGGGCGCGGCGGCCGCCGGCCCAGCTCCGGGTCGCGGCCGAGCGGTTTCGCGGACCTGGTGTCCGGCCCGGGGACGGCGCCCTTGCGCACGGCGAGCGGCGCCGCCGAAGCGATGCGCCGTACGGCGGCCCGCTAGACGCGGGGGCGGGCTCCGGAACGCCGTTCCCAGCCTCGGGAGTCCGCGCCGGGTGACGCCGCCGGACCGTCCGCACCGCCCGGCGGGCGCCGAGCAGAACGGCACTCGCCGTCGTTGTGCGGGCAAGGCTCCGCGGGCGAGGACGCGGGCGCCCGTGCCGGACCGGTACCAGGTGCTCCGGTGGCGCGCCGCACCGCTGTGGGACCGGCCCTGAGCCGGCGCCCGCACCGCACCGCACCGGACACCGTGTCAGGGCAGAGCACGGCGTTGGACGCGCGCCGCGCCGCGCCCGGTCCGGCTGCACGCGCCGGCGGTCCGCTCAGGCACTCGCGCCGAGCGCCGCGTTGATCCGCTTCGGGTCACCGCACAAGATCAGCAGCGCTCGCGCGTGCCCCAGTGCGACGGGCAGCACCCGGGGGGTGTCGTCGCCCCCGTCGCCGTTCACGGCGACGACGACCACGGGCCGGGGCGAGGCACGGCCCACCGAGGCGGCGTCCGCGTAGAAGACGTCGTCGGCGGCATCGTGTTGGGCCCAGTAGGCGCTCTCACCGAAGGACAGCTCGTGGGCCGCCCAGGGGTGCTGCTCGCCCGTGGTCAGCACGAGGATCTCGCCCGGGGCACGCCCCGAGTCGAGCAGCAGGTCGACGGCCTCACCGGCGGCGTCGAGCGCCCCCTCGGCGGAGGCGGGGATGAGCTGGATCTGCGGCGCGGAACGATTCTGCTTCCGGGGCGACGCCGGAGCGGCGGAGCCGTGCGCGCGCTGCGCGGGCGGA
This sequence comes from Streptomyces spongiicola, assembly GCF_003122365.1. NCBI lineage: Bacteria > Bacillati > Actinomycetota > Actinomycetes > Kitasatosporales > Streptomycetaceae > Streptomyces > Streptomyces spongiicola. The sequence continues at coordinate 5,595,787 of NZ_CP029254.1, read as the reverse complement.
GCGGGCCTGGCCGGACCGGGGCCGGGGCGCCCGGGGCGGGGAGCGGCCACGCTGCGCGGACCGGGTACGGGACGGGGGGTCGGCGCGGTACGGCCGGTGGCCGAGGCAGCGCGGGGACCCTGGGCACTCTCGTGAATCTGAGGCTCCTCGGGGATGAGAGGCATGGGTGGATTTTTATCAAACGCCGGTGCGACGGGCATCGGCGGGTGGCACACAAGTGCGACCGGTGGTCGGGCCGGTCGGCACAGTACTCCTGGTACGGCCGGTTCAGAAGTCGAAGCCGAGTTGGCCCCCGCTTTCCAGTGCGGCCGCCTCCGCGGGAATCCGGGCCTTCTTCAGATGCCGCCAGCGCGGCATCGCGTCGAGGTAGGCCCAGGAAAGCCGGTGGAAGGAGGTGGGACCGAGGTCGTGCAGCGCCGCCTTGTGCACCGGTGACGGGTAGCCGGCGTTCTCGGCGAACGCGTACGGCTCGACCGCCGCCGACTCCAGTCCGAGCCGGGCCATCAGCTCGTCCCGCCGCACCTTGGCGATCACCGAGGCCGCGGCGACGGCGACGCACGACCGGTCGCCCTTGACGACCGTCCGGACCCGCCACGGCGCGCCCAGGTAGTCATGCCTGCCGTCCAGGATCACCGCGTCGGGACGGACCGGAAGCCCCTCCAGGGCCCGGGACGCCGCCAGGCGCAGGGCCGCCGTCATGCCCAGGTCGTCGATCTCCTCCGGGGAGGCGTGCCCGAGCGCGTGGCAGGTGACCCAGCGCTCCAGTTCCGCCGCCAGGAGGGCACGGCGCCTGGGTGTGATCAGCTTGGAGTCGGTCAGCCCCTGGGGCGGCCGGCGCAGACCCGTGACGGCCGCGCACACCGTGACCGGACCGGCCCAGGCCCCTCGCCCGACCTCGTCGACACCGGCGACGATCTTGGCACCGGTGGTGGCGCGGAGGGAGCGCTCGGCGGCGTGCGTGGGTGGTTCGTACGGCATGGCGCCAGACAGGTTACGCCGCCCGGCCCGGTCGCGACACCCCCGGCTCCCCGTCTCCCGGACGAGCCCGCCGCCGAGCGTCGCCCGGGCGGGTTCGCGGCACCATGGCCGGCGCGGCCGCACCGGCGAATCCCGCACCCCGCCCTTCGCTTCCGCACACTCCGGGCCGGTAGGCCGCCATCCCCTGCGCCACGGCGAAATCCGCATGGCGCAGGGGATCCGCATATCCGGGCAGTGGCCGCACCACGGCGCACAAACTGCCGGGAGCGGCCAACCGGCGGCCTCGACGGCACCGCCGCCGCCCCGGCTCCCGGGAGCGCCGTGCGGCTGTTGTGTCGCATTCGCGAAGGAATGCCCGAAGGGGGATCCGGGCTTCGGATGTACCACCACCGGCGGACGTCGGGCGGGCCGGCGGGGGCCCGCACGGACACACCCGTACGCCCTCGCGGCCCGAGTGCGATCGGCGGTCCGCGCGGCCGAGCACCGTCTGCCGGGCGGGCGGCAGCAGCTGGGTGCGGGCGGCAGCGGGATGCGTCCCGGGGTCAGGCGGGCCCGGCGGGCAGCCAGCCGGGCAGGGCCTCGGTCCGCTCCCGCCAGGCCGCGGGCGGGGCCCCGGCCCCGGCCGCGGCGACCACACCCCCCGCGATGGCGCAGGTGGTGTCGACGTCTCCGCCCACCTGGGCAGTGGTCCAGAAGGTCTCCTCGAAGTCCCCCAGGGCCCGGGCCGCGGACCAGAGCGCGAACGGGACGGTGTCGTGCGCGCTCGTGCGGCGCCCCCGGCCGAGCACCGCCGCGACCGTGCCGGCGTCGCCGTAGTCGAGCATGTCCCGCGCCCGGCGCAGACCCTGTCCCACGGCGCTGCGCGGCACGAGTGCGATCACCCCGTCGAGCAGTTCGCCGGGCGGCGGAGTCCCGTTCCCGGAGGCCGCGAGGGCGGCGGCCGCGGCGACCGCCATGCACCCGGCGACGGCCTCGCGGTGCTGGTGCGTCGTGTACGCGGAGACCTCGGCCTGATGGGTGGCCTGCTCGGGGTCGTCGGCGTACCAGGCGCCGAGCGGGGCGATGCGCATGGCGGCCCCGTTGCCCCACGAGCCCTGTCCGTTGAAGAGTCCCGCGGCCAGTTCGCGCCAGTCGCCGCCCTCGCGGATCAGCCTCAGCATCCGGTTCACGGCGGGACCGTAGCCCCGGTCGAAGTCGTGGTGCTCGGCGAAGGACCGGGCGAGTGCGTCCTGGTCGATGCGGCTGTGGGCAGCCAATACGGCCACCACCGAGCAGGCCATCTCCGTGTCGTCGGTCCATTGCCAGGGCCCGGGCGGCAGGGCCCGCCGCTTCAGCAGCGCATGGTGGGAAGGTACGAAGAACTGGGAGCCCAGGGCGTCTCCCACGGACAGCCCGCGCAGGCTGGCCAAGGCGCGGTCGAGGCGCCGGTCGAGAGTGGAGTCAGCGGTCATCGCACCGCCACTCTATCCGGTGATCCCGTACCACTCGGGTGTGCACCAGCGCTCGAAGGGCCTGTCCAGCGTGTACCGGCCGTCCTCGCCGAGCAGCAGCATCCTCGTCTCGCCGTTGCCGGGGTTCGACAGCGACTCGAACTCGGGAACCGTCCAGTGGAACCAGCGCATGCAGAAGAGGCGCATGGTCAGCCCGTGGGTGACGAGCAGGACGTTGGGCGGGTGCTCGGGGGACTCGAAGCTCCGGTGGAGGCTCTCCAGGAACGCCCCCACCCGGTCGTAGACGTCCGCCCCCGACTCGCCCTGCGGAAAGCGGTAGAAGAAGTGGCCGTAGGCGTCGCGGTAGGCCTTCTGCAGTCGCACGGCGTCCCGCTCCTGCCAGTTCCCCCAGTCCTGCTCGCGCAGTCGCGGCTCCTCCCTGACCCGGACGAGCCTGGAATCGAGCCGGAACGCGTGGAGCGTCTGGTGGGTGCGCCGATAGGGCGACACATAGACACTTACGTGTTCATGGCCAAAAAGGGTGCGCAGCCGGCTTCCGGTCTCCTCGGCCTGGCGCCGTCCGCGGTCGGTGAGGCTCAGCGCGTGGTCGGGCTTGCGCTCGTAGACCGAGTCGTCGGCGTTGCCCTCCGACTCTCCGTGCCGGACGAGGACGATGCGCCGTGGTCGTGCCATAGGACAAACCCTAGTGCCGCCGCCCGCGGCGCCCGCCCGCCCAGGGGCGTCGTCCGGCGCCGTCACGGCCGTGGGGCCGGCGGTGCCCAGGCGGAGCCACCAGGGCTTTCGGCGGGCCGGGCAAGGACTACCGGACTGACCGAGCCTGCCTTGAGGGCACCGGATCGGAGCGGAGGACCGCGGCGCGGATGCCGCGGGCCCGCATGATGTGTACACAGCCGGGGATCCGGGCACGGGCCCGCGAGCGGTCGGCGGGTGCGCCGCAGGCCGGGGCGCCGGACGCGGCGGCAGTCGGCGCCCCGGCCTGCGGCGGCCCGATGGAGGGGCCGGTCGACCGTCCCACCGGGGTGGTCACACCGTCCAGGACGGCTCCAGCTCCACGACGTCGCCGGCCAGCGCCGCTATGTCCGCCTCCGTCTGCGCTCTGAGGGACAGCCGCTCCACCCGCTCCACCCGGTACTTGCCGTGCTCGGCTGCCGACTGCCACATGGACAGCACCAGGAACTCGTTCCCCGGGGCCTCGCCGAAGAGTCCCCGCACCATGCCCGGGGACCCCGCCATGGCCGGATTCCACACCTTCGCCTGCATCAGGGAGAAGTGCTCGACCCTGTGCTCGTGCACCCTGCAATGAGCGAAGCGCACCACGTCGGCGTCCGTGAACCTGGGCTCGAACCCGGTCTTCACGTCGAACCGGTGGTCGAAGAGCTTCGCCTGGAGGTTCCGGTACGTACCCGACTGGGCGGACGCGAGGCGGTCGTGCGACCGCGCCATGAACGAGTCGTAGAACGCACGGGTCTCCCAGAAGGCGAACACGTGCGCGACACCCGGACGCCCTCGGCTCCAGCCGCCCCCCTGCCCCCGGAAGCCCGGCTCCCCCAGCAGCCCCGCCCACTTCCGCTGCCCGCGCTCGAACCCCCGCCAGTCCACGACGGTGCAGCGAATCCACTTGACCAGCACCGCGCCATCGTACGGCCAGGAGACGTGGCCTCGGTCACTCTCCCGGGTGAAGGGGTACCTCCGGACACCCGCCCCACCGGATCAGGTCTCCCCTTCCCGATCGCCCCGCGGGCCGGGGCGGACGCATGACACGATGACAGTTCGCACACGGGGCCGGGAGTTGCGGGCCCGCGGCGGAGGCTGCCCGCGCGGGCGGTCTCCGCCCTCCACAAGGAAGGGAATTCGGGTGAGCAGTCTCAGCAAAGGGCTCCGGAAGGTCCAGGTGACGCTCAAGTGGGACCCCAGCCCCATCGGAGCCGCCGCCCACGACCTGGACATCGTCGCGGCCACCTACACGGCGGACGCCCCCCACGGCACGCCCGCATACCTCGTGCACTTCGACAGCCGGTCGCCCGACGGCACCATCACCCTCGACAGGGACAGCCGCACCGGGCAGGGCTTCGGCGCCGACGAGGTGATGACCCTCGAACTCGAGCGGCTGGCCCCAACCTACGCGAGGGTCGTCGTCGGCGTCGTCATCCAGCAGCAGACCGCGGAGAAGACCTTCTCCGACATCCCGAACACCGGGATCCACATACTCGACGGCCCGGTGGAGCTGGCGAGCAACGACCTCTCGGGCGTCCCGGACGCCTCCGCCGCCGCGATCGCGGAGTTCACCAGGGACGACACGGGCGCGTGGCGGCTGCGCCCCGTCCTGCGCGGCTTCACCGCCGCTCCGGCCGAGTTCGCCGGGCTGATGGGCACGGCGCCGGCCTGAGCGGAGCGTCCCGGAGGGACGGTCCCGGCGCCGGTCGTCCCGGGCGGCCGCGCCCTCGGGGCGGACCGCTCCTCCCCGTGCGGCGTGTACGGCCGTACACGCCGCACGGAGCCGGGGAGGGGCGCCGGCTCCGCGCCGGCGCCCCTCCCGGAGTTCACCTCACCGTCCGCGGCGCCGCGTGCCGCCCCGGCAGGCGTCGCCCGTGATCAGCTGCAACCGCTTGTCGAGCCGCAGCCCTCGCAGATGTAGCAGGAACCGGCACGCTGCATCTTCGTACCGCAGGAGAAGCACAGCGGGGCGTCCGCGCTGATGCCGAGCTGCATCTCCACGAGCTCCGCGGAGGTGTGCGCCTGCTGCGGGGCGGGCGCCTCGGTCCTCGGTTCGGCCACCGGTCCCGGCGTCTCCTGGCGGCGCGGGGCGGACTGGGCCAGGCCCTCGACGTCCACCTCGTCGTCGGCCGGCTCGTAGGAACCCGTCTCCAGATGCCGCTGCCGCTCGTCGGCCGAGTGGATGCCGAGTGCGGAGCGGGTCTCGAACGGCAGGAAGTCCAGCGCCAGACGGCGGAAGATGTAGTCGACGATCGACTGGGCCATCCGCACGTCCGGGTCGTCCGTCATGCCGGCCGGCTCGAAGCGCATGTTCGTGAACTTCGAGACGTAGGTCTCGAGCGGAACGCCGTACTGCAGACCGACCGAGACCGCGATCGAGAAGGCGTCCATCATGCCCGCGAGGGTGGAGCCCTGCTTGGACATCTTCAGGAAGACCTCGCCGAGACCGTCGTCAGGGTAGGAGTTGGCGGTCATGTAGCCCTCGGCGCCGCCGACCGTGAAGGACGTCGTGATGCCCGGGCGGCCCTTGGGGAGGCGCTTGCGGACCGGGCGGTACTCGACCACCTTCTCGACCGCGCCGCGGATGGCCTCCTCGGCCTTCTCCGCGATCTCCGCCTTCTCCTCCTTCTTCTTGGCGGAGAGCGGCTGGCCGACCTTGCAGTTGTCGCGGTAGATCGCGAGGGCCTTGACGCCCATCTTCCAGGCCTCGAAGTAGATCTCCTCGACCTCCTCCACGGTCGCCGTCTCCGGCATGTTGACCGTCTTGGACAGGGCGCCGGAGATCCACGGCTGGATCGCGGCCATCATCCGGACGTGGCCCATCGGGGAGATGGCGCGCTCGCCCATCGCGCAGTCGAAGACCTCGTAGTGCTCGGTCTTCAGACCCGGGGCGCCGATCACATTGCCGTGCTCGGAGATGTGGGCGACGACCGCCTCGATCTGCTCCTCCTGGTAGCCGAGGCGGCGCAGGGCCTGCGGCACGGTGCCGTTGACGATCTGCATCGACCCGCCGCCGACCAGCTTCTTGAACTTGACCAGCGCGAGGTCGGGCTCCAGTCCGGTGGTGTCGCAGGACATCGCGAGACCGATGGTGCCGGTCGGGGCGATGACGGACGCCTGTGCGTTGCGGAAGCCGTTCTTCGCGCCGAGGCGGATCACGTCCTGCCATGCCTCGGTGGCCGCGGCCCAGATCGGGGTGTCCAGGTCGTCCATGCGGACGGCGGCACCGTTGGCGTCGGCGTGCTGCTTCATCACCCGCTGGTGCGGCTCGGCGTTGCGGGCGTAGCCGTCGTACGGACCCACGACCGCGGCGAGTTCGGCGGAGCGCCGGTAGGAGGTGCCCGTCATCAGCGAGGTGACGGCACCGGCCAGGGCGCGGCCGCCGTCGGAGTCGTAGGCGTGGCCGGTCGCCATGAGCAGGGCGCCCAGGTTGGCGTAGCCGATGCCGAGCTGGCGGAAGGCGCGGGTGTTCTCGCCGATCTTCCGGGTCGGGAAGTCCGCGAAGCAGATGGAGATGTCCATCGCGGTGATGACGAGTTCGACGACCTTCTGGAAGCGCTCGACGTCGAAGGACTGGTTGCCCCTGCCGTCGTCCTTGAGGAACTTCATCAGGTTCAGCGAGGCCAGGTTGCAGGACGTGTTGTCCAGGTGCATGTACTCGCTGCACGGGTTCGAGCCGTTGATCCGGCCGGACTCGGGACAGGTGTGCCAGTGGTTGATGGTGTCGTCGTACTGGATACCCGGGTCGGCGCAGGCCCACGCGGCCTCGGCCATCTTACGGAAGAGCGACCTGGCGTCGACCTCCTCGATGACGTCGCCGGTCATCCGGGCGCGCAGGCCGAACTTCCCGCCGGACTCGACGGCCTTCATGAACGCGTCGTTCACGCGGACGGAGTTGTTGGCGTTCTGGTACTGGACGGACGTGATGTCGTCGCCGCCCAGGTCCATGTCGAAGCCCGCGTCGCGCAGCGCGCGGATCTTCTCCTCCTCCTTGACCTTGGTCTGGATGAAGTCCTCGATGTCGGGGTGGTCGACGTCGAGGATGACCATCTTGGCGGCCCGCCGGGTGGCACCACCGGACTTGATCGTTCCGGCGGAGGCGTCGGCGCCGCGCATGAAGGAGACGGGTCCGGAGGCGTTGCCGCCGGAGGAGAGCAGTTCCTTGGAGGAACGGATCCGGGAGAGGTTCAGCCCGGCGCCGGAGCCGCCCTTGAAGATCATGCCTTCTTCCTTGTACCAGTCGAGGATCGACTCCATGGAGTCGTCGACGGACAGGATGAAGCAGGCGGACACCTGCTGCGGCTGGGGCGTGCCGACGTTGAACCACACCGGCGAGTTGAAGCTGAAGACCTGGTGCAGGAGGGCGTACGCCAGCTCATGCTCGAAGATCTCCGCGTCGGCGGGCGACGCGAAGTATTCGTGGTCCTCGCCGGCCTTGCGGTACGTCTTCACGATGCGGTCGACGAGCTGCCTCAGGCTCGTCTCGCGCTGCGGGGTGCCGACCGCCCCGCGGAAGTACTTGCTGGTGACGATGTTGACCGCGTTCACCGACCAGAAGTCGGGGAACTCGACGCCACGCTGCTCGAAGTTGACCGAGCCGTCGCGCCAGTTGGTCATGACGACGTCACGGCGCTCCCAGGCCACCTCGTCGTACGGGTGTACGCCGGGGGTGGTGTGGACGCGCTCGATACGCAGCCCCCGCCGGGCCGCGGCAGCCTTGGTCCCCTTGGCCCGGGGACCTCGTGCCGGGCCGCTCGCCGTCTCTGTCATGCCGCCTCCCATATACGGGCAAAAACGCCCTGAAGTGCCCAGATCTTCCCGTGGCACGGTCTCTGTCTGACGTCCCGGGCACGGCGCCGCGCGCCGCACCGGGGACACATCTGCTCAGCCGCCCGGCGACCGGTCTCCGCCCGCTCCGGCGGGCCGGACGATCAGTCGGCGGCTCTGGCGGGCTCGGGGGCCCCGTGCGGCGCACCGGGCCCGCTCCGCCCTGCGGGCGGCCGCCGCTCACGGAGTTCCGTGATGGCGGCCTCGAAGTCCTCGAGCGAGTCGAACGCCCGGTACACGGACGCGAAGCGCAGGTACGCGACGACGTCGAGTTCCTGCAGGGGACCGAGTATGGCCAGACCCACGTCGTGGGTGGTCAGCTCGGCACTGCCGGTGGCGCGCACCGCCTCCTCGACCCGCTGGCCGAGCTGGGCGAGCGCGTCCTCGGTGACGGGCCGCCCCTGGCACGCCTTGCGCACGCCGGAGATGACCTTGGTTCGGCTGAAGGGCTCGGTCACCCCGCTGCGCTTGATCACCATCAGCGACGCCGTCTCGACCGTCGTGAAACGACGGGAGCAGTCGGGGCACTGGCGGCGGCGGCGGATCGACGTGCCGTCGTCCGTGGTCCGGCTGTCGACGACCCGACTGTCAGGGTGCCTGCAGAAGGGGCAGTGCATGGTTCCTCGACCCTCCTTCACAGCACGACTGAACAGCCTCGCAGGGGCGCGTCAGCCCCTTGAAGCAGCCACAAGCATAGGCGATCGCCGCGACCTCCAGCGGACCGGGGACCACAACTTCTGGGCGGTTGGGACAATCCAACCACTAGATCTGGGGTTTGACCGCCAATCCACCCTGACGCGTGTCGCGCGGCGGGGGCGCACGGCCCCGGGGCCGCCGGCCCGCACCGGTCGGCGACGAGGTTACCCGGAGGCGCCCGGCACACCCGGCCCCGGGGGCCGGGTCGCCCCTTTCGTCGGCGGAGAGTGACAGACTGGCTGCGCGGGCACACCGTACGGTGCGGGCAGCCCGCGCACCCGGTCCCACAGGTTGCCGCAGGTTGCCGTGAGAACGCGTATCCACTGGCGCGAAACCAGCCCCTATACACCCAGGTTTAGGCAAGCGTAAGGCTATCTGCGTTTTTTCACTCGAACGTGTGTTTGGCGCAACCTTTCGAAAGCAACTACCGTTGTCCAGCTAGGGAGACCATCTCGAGAGGGGCCGACGTGACCACCACCGCTGACAGTGCCACCATCACTGCCCAGGACCGCTCCCAGAGCCGATTCGAGCCGGTGCATGCCATGAATGACGCAGCCACGACCCCGGAGGGCGCCGAGCCCGCGCGCCCCGCTCGCTCGCTGCCCGGTCGGCCTCCGGGGATTCGCGCGGACAGCTCGGGCCTCACGGACCGACAGCGCAGGGTCATCGAGGTCATCCGCGACTCGGTGCAGCGCCGCGGATACCCGCCGTCGATGCGTGAGATCGGCCAGGCGGTGGGCCTGTCCAGCACGTCGTCCGTGGCGCATCAGCTGATGGCGCTGGAGCGGAAGGGCTTCCTCCGCCGCGACCCGCACCGGCCCCGGGCCTACGAGGTGCGCGGTTCGGACCAGCCGGCCACACAGCCCACGGACACCACGGGCAAGCCCGCGGCCTCGTATGTGCCGCTGGTCGGCCGAATCGCCGCCGGTGGCCCCATCCTCGCCGAGGAGTCGGTCGAGGACGTCTTCCCCCTCCCCCGCCAGCTGGTCGGCGACGGCGAGCTGTTCGTCCTGAAGGTCGTCGGAGACTCGATGATCGAGGCTGCGATCTGCGACGGCGACTGGGTCACCGTCCGCCGCCAGCCGGTCGCGGAGAACGGCGACATCGTCGCGGCCATGCTGGACGGCGAGGCCACGGTCAAGCGCTTCAAGCGTGAGGACGGCCACGTATGGCTCCTCCCCCACAACGCGGCGTATCAGCCGATCCCCGGTGACGAGGCGACCATCCTCGGCAAGGTGGTGGCGGTGCTCCGGCGGGTGTGAGGACACCTCGTCGGCTCTGACCGGGCCCCGGGACCCACTGCGCCGGTCCCGGGGCCTGCTGTGTCCGCGTTCCGGGCGCCCCGTCCTGCCCCCAGGGGCAGGACGGGGCGCCGATACCCACCGATACCGCTGCCTGATGTGCGCACCCCGCATGCGCTCGGCCGCACCGCATGGCAGGCACGGCACCACGCCGCACGGCACCACGCCGCACCACGCCGCACCGCACCGCACCGCACCGCACCGCACCGCACCGCACCGCACCGGGAGCGTCCGCGCCCCGCCGGTCGCGCCCTACGTCCCCATCGGCTACTTCCCCTCGGCCTTCGCCGCCTCGTCGATGGCCGCGAGGGAACGGCGCACCTGGTTACGGTCCGTGGTGTACCAGAAGTCGGGCAGTGACGCCTTCAGATAGCTCCCGTACCGCGCCGTGGCGAGTCGCTGGTCGAGCACGGCGACCACACCGCGGTCCGCGGTGGCCCGCACCAGCCGGCCAGCGCCCTGGGCCATCAGCAGCGCCGCATGGGTAGCCGCGACGGCCATGAACCCGCTGCCGCCGGACTCCTCCTCCGCCTTCTGCCGCGCGCTCATCAGCGGATCGTCGGGGCGTGGGAACGGAATCTTGTCCATCGCCACCAGCTGGCAGCTCGGACCGGGGACATCGACCCCCTGCCAGAGGGAGAGCGTGCCGAACAGGCACGTCCGGGGATCGGCCGCGAAGCTCCTGATGAGTTCGCCGAGGGTTTCCTCGCCCTGGAGCAGGATCGGGAACTCGGGGATGCGGGAACGCAGTTCCTCGGCCGCGAGCTGGGCGGCGCGCATCGAGGAGAACAGACCGAGCGTGCGACCGCCGGCCGCCTGGATCAGCTCGGTGAGTTCGTCGAGCATGTCCTCCCGCCCGCCGTCCCTGACGGGGCGCGACAGGTGCTTCGCGACATAGAGGATGCCCTGCCTTGGGTAGTCGAACGGGGAGCCGACATCGACGCCCTTCCAGACAGGCAGGTCATCGCCCTCGGCCCCCTCGGGTGCCAGCCCGAGCGACGCACCCACGACGTTGAAGTCACCGCCCAGTCTGAGCGTCGCGGAGGTGAGCACCACCGAGCGGTCGGCGAAGAGCTTCTCCCGCAGCAGGCCCGACACCGAGAGCGGGGCCACACGCAGGGACGCCCCGAAGCGGTCGTGGCGCTCGTACCAGACCACGTCGGACTCGGATCCGTTGCTGATCCGCTCGGCGACCTCGTGCACGGACTCGACCGAGGCGAGCGCCTGCTTGCGGACGGCGTCCTCGTCCGGCACGGACGTGTCGCGGGTGGCGCCCAGCACGGAGATCACCGTGCGGGCGGCGTCGCGCAGCGCCAGTAGCGCGTACCCCAGGTCCTCGGGGATCTCGTCGAGGCGGCCGGGCAGCGCCAGCTCCATCAGCCTCTCGAAGCCCTCGGCGGCCGTCTGGAGCTGGTCGGCCGCCTTCTCGTCGACCAGCTTGGCCGCGCGCCGCACCGCGCGGTTGACCTGGCCGGGGGTGAGTTCGCCCGTGGCGACCCCGGTGACCCGCGAGACCAGCTCATGGGCCTCGTCCACGATCAGGACCTCGTGCTGCGGAAGCACCGGAGCGCCCTCGATCGCGTCGATCGCGAGCAGGGCGTGGTTCGTCACGACCACCTCGGCGAGCCTGGCGCGCTCCCGCGCCATCTCCGCGAAGCACTCCGCCCCGTAGGCGCACTTGCTCGCGCCGAGGCACTCCCGGGAGGACACGGAGACCTGCGACCACGCCCGGTCGGACACGCCGGGGGTGAGGTCGTCCCGGTCACCGGTCTCCGTCTCGTCCGACCAGTCGCGCAGGCGCATCAGGTCCTGGCCCAGCTTGCCGGTGGGGCCGGTGGCCGAGGCCGCGTCCCCCGTACCGAAGGCCGGGTGAGGGTCGAAGAGCCCGTCCCCCTCCTCCTGGGGGACGCCCTCGTGGAGCCGGTGCAGGCAGAGGTAGTTCGACCGGCCTTTGAGCATGGCGAACTCCGGTCTGCGGCGAAGCAGCGGGTGGAGGGCCTCCACCGTCCTCGGAAGGTCCCGCTCGACGAGCTGGCGCTGCAGCGCGAGCGTCGCCGTGGCGACCACCACCCGGTCCCCGTGGGCCAGGGCGGGCACCAGATACCCGAGCGACTTGCCCGTGCCGGTGCCGGCCTGGATGAGCAGGTGCGACCCGTCGTCGATGGCCTCCGAGACGGACTCGGCCATGGCGACCTGGCCGGGCCGCTCGACTCCGCCGACGGCGGTGACGGCTGCGTGGAGGAGTTCGGGGAGGGATGGCTTCGTCATAGGACGCCCAGCCTACGGGGCACCGCCGACAGCGCGTTCCGGTTCCGGCCGTCCCACGGCCTCACAACGTGCTCAGGGGGTTGCGGACCGTGCCGTGGACGGCGGCATGCGGGCGCTCGGAGCGGTCGCGGTAGCCGTCGAGGTGGAGCCGGTTGCGGTTCAGGCAGAGGCGCTCGATCCGCGGAGTGAGCAGGTCGAACAGCTCATAGCGGTCGTTGAGTCCGGGGAAGCGGGACTGGTGGCGCAGGATCTCGGCGCGTACCAGCGACCAGAACCCGGCCTCGGCGACGCCCAGCTGCTCCTCGCACAGTGGGGCGAGATAGCGGAACACACCGATGAAGAGACCGGAGTGGATGAACTGGGTGAGGAAGGCCGGCTCCTCGGTGAGCAGGACCGCGCGCACGTCCTCGGGCATGGCGTCCAGTTCCGGCAGCGGCCGGGCGCAGACGTTCACATCGTCGACGAAATCCTTGATCGCCAGCCGTACGGGCACGTCCTGGCCGTCGAAGACGACGATGGCGTTCTCCCCGTGCGGGGAGAACACCGTGCCGTAGCGGTAGAGGAAGTGCAGCAGGGGCGGTAGCAGGGCCGCGAAGAGGTGGCGCAGCCATGTGGCGGCCGGCAGCCCGGAGCGTGCGACGAGTTCGGCCGTGAAGGCGCGCCCCGCGGGGTCGGTGTGCAGCAGCGAGGCGAGGGTGCGGGCGCGCTCCCCCGCGGGCAGCCGCAGGGGCTCCCGCCAGATGGCGCCGAGCAGTTCCCGGTACTGGTAGGGCACTTCGGGCAGCCGGTCGTAGTGCGGGTGCTCGACGGTGACGGAGGCGACCTCGCCCAGCAGGACCACCCCGCACTCGTCGCGGAGGAAGGGGTCGGCGTGGCGCACCCCGTGCACCCATGAGGTGACGGCGGGTGCGGCGAGCGTGCGTTGGGTGGGCAGCCCGCGCCAGACGAGGGTGTTGAGCACGGAGAGCGGGAGCTTGACGGTGTGGCGGTCGGGGCGGCTGGTGTTGAGGAAGGTGCGGATGGACTGCTGGGGCAGCCGGAGGTCGCCGTCCGTGGTGAGCGGGACGATCTCGCCGCGGGCGATCGAGGGGGCGTAGAGGGGCAGCAGCACATGGTCCCACTGCCAGGGGTGCACGGGCAGGTAGAGGAACCCGGCGGGGTCGTGGCCGCGGTCCCGCAGCGCGGCCGTGAAGGCGTCACGGACCGGGGTGTCGAGTTCCGAGGCGTAGAGGCGCTCGGGGGTGTCGAGGCCCGGCACGCCCCGGTAGGCGGCGAGACGGGTACTGACGGCGATCCAGGGCAGCCGCGCCGGGGTGCGTGCTTCAGGGGCCCAGCGTGCGGCGTCGCGCGCCGAGAAGCCGAGGCGTCCCTTGTTGAGGACGAGCCAGGGGTGACCGGTCTGGTGGCCTTCCAGGGAGGCGTAGTCCAGGTCCGCGAGGCGTGCCGCGGGGAGTGCGGTGCTGTCGAGCCTGCAGTCGGCGGCCAGGGTCGTACTCAGTTCGCGTACGAGGTGTCCGAGCGTGGCGCCGTCGAGCGCGAGGAGATGGCGGGCCTCGGCCAGGAACCGCAGCGGGTCGGAGAAGGGGGCGCCGTCGCACCGGACGGAGCCGGGTACCACCCGCCAGCCGCCGTAGGCACCGCGCCGGGCCCGGAAGGAGAGGTTCTGCCCGTCGTCGAGGCGGAGCGTGTAGCCGTCGCCGCGCCCCCGGGGCACCGGCTCGACGATCTCTTCGTAGGCGAACTCGCCGAGCATCTTGGCGAGCAGGCGGGTGGACGCCCGGTGCCAGGTCTCCGGGTTGAGTTCGGCAGGCGCGAGCAGGGCGGACGGCTCGCCGGAGTCTGGGGCGGCGGGGGACTTCGGCACGGGGACTCCTCGGATGCATCCGATGCGGTTCGGGCGGTCTTTCGGGCGGTCCGCGGCGGGCGGCCGGTCGTTCACAGCACCTTGCTCAGTGCCCGGTCGCGGACCATGAGCGCGGCCCGCTTGTCGGGCAGGTCGACTTCCGCGGAGAAGCGGAAGCCGGCACTGAGGAAGGCGGAGACGGAGGGGGTGTTGCGCAGGTCGGGTTCGGCGACGACGCGTGCGCAGTGGGGGCGGTGGTCGAGTACGTGGTCGGCCGCGGCCCGGAGCAGGGCCGTGCCGAGACCGCGGCCGCGGTCGGCGACGCCCCCGATCAGGAGGTGGATGCCGGTGTCGTGGGGCCGGGCGGGGTAGTGGCGCGCGAGCGGGTCGAGGTCGGCTCGGTAGATCTCGAAGTAGCCCTTCGGCACGCCGTCGAGGACGCCGAGGCAGGGGATGCTGCGGCCGTCCCCCGCAAGCTGGCCGCCGAGATGGTGCTCGGTGACGGACTCCGGTCCGGCCAGCTCCCAGAAGGCCGCGACGGCGGGGTCGTTCATCCAGCGGCTGACGAGTTGCAGATCCCGGTCGATCCGGACGGGCACCAGCTGGAACCGGCCGGCGGGGGTGGCGACCGCGCCCCACTCGGCGAGGGCGTCGAGCAGGTCCCCGCGGGGGAACGGACGGTCGCGGGGGTTCTGTCCGCCGGAGGCGCCGTGGGGGGTGGTGTCCTGCGGTTCCCGGCCGGTCGGTGCCTCGGCGCGGGACGGCCGGTCCTGTCCGGAGAGCGCCACGAGTTCGCCGGGCAGTCGCAGTTCGAGGGTGTCCTCCACGCCACCGCCGCCGGAGGGGGTGCTGTCGGGGCCGTCCGTCTCGGCGCTCGCTTCGGTGTGCGACATGGCTGGCGCTCTCCTCTCAGCAGTTCGGGCGGGCCGGTCGTCGGAGGGGTGCCGGTCCCGGTGAGCGGTCGTTACGGTGACCGGCCGTTGCGGTGAGCAGTCGTTGCGGTGAGCAGTCGTTCCGGTGGCGGGTGGGCTGCGGCGGGTGGATGCCCTTCGATTCGCCGGTGCCGGGGCGGCGAGTCCCTCAGGAGCGCAGCGGGTTGGCGACGGTGACGTAGACGGACTGCGTGTCGACCGGGCCGACCAGTTCGTCGAGGCCGTGGAGCCGGGTGAGCAGGTTCGCCTTGCAGCGCAGGACCGGGCTGTCCAGGAGCAGCGCCGGCAGCGGAGTACCGAGGTGGCGGACGGCGCCGAGGAAGCGGCGGAACCCGGCGAGGAGCATGCGCTCGTCGGCGAGCCGCTGGGACCCGAAGGCGCCGATGAGACCGAGGACGTTGTTGATGCCGAGGTAGTAGGCGAAGCGTTCGTCCGTGACGGCGTCGTCGACGAAGGTGTCGCTGAGCGCGCCGATGCCCGGAAGCCGGCGGTCGAGTTCGGCACGGCGCGACTCCCGGAAGTAGTACCCCTGGTTGTCGCGGTAGCGGCCGCCGGCGGGCCAGCCCTGGGGATCGAGGATCACCAGGGTGTTCTGCTGGTGTGCCTCAAGGGCGACGCCCGCCGTGGCGTCCAGCCAGAGCACCGGGCGCACGACCTGGTCGAGGTAGCGCAGGAACCACTCGGCGGCGACGGCGCTGCCGGGGCGGCCCGTCCGGGTGGCGAGCACGCCGATGACCTCGGCGAGGCGCGAGTGGACGCCCCTGCGGCCCGGCCAGGGCCGGGGGGCGGTGAGGCCCGCGAGGCAGACCGCGTCGTCCCCGGGGCCGAACGGGTTGTGCCGGATCATGACGTCGAGTCCGGTCAGCGGCGCTCCGTCCGGGGTGTCCACGGCGAGCCATGCCGGGTCGCGGACGATGTCGAAGCGGGGGTGCGCGGTCCGCCACTGCGTGCCCAGGCCGCTGCGGAGAAGGCGGTGCACCTCCACGCCCCGGTGGAGTTCCTTGCGGAGGTTCTCACGGCGGGAGTTGGTGATGCGTACGCCGAGGGAGAGCTTGAGCATGGCCGGCGCGCCGGACCGGTGCACGGTGCGGACGGAGGAGGTGGGATGCCAGGGTTCGCCGGCCGGGCCCAGGTCGTGGAGCAGGCCCGCGTCGAACAGCGCGGCGGCTTCCGGCCGGTGGGCCACCTCGCGTGCCTGCCAGGGGTGCAGCGGCAGGGCGGCGGTGCCGGGAGGGAGGCGGAGGCCGGCCGCGAGCCGGGAGGTGATCCGCTCGGCGGGCACCGTGCGGCCTTCCTCCGTCCAGGCCGAGTCGCCGGCCAGTACGGACCGGTCGACGGCGAGCCAGTGGAGGGGGAAGGAGCCGTAGAGCTCCGGTGAGTAGAGACGTGCCTCGGCCTCGGAGAGCCCTTCGCGGCTCTTGGGGGTGGGGTGCAGCGGATGGCCCAGGATCAGCGACTGCTCGGCGGTCAGGAACAGGTCGGACCCGTGCCGGGGCGCGGGGCGCCGCCGCCGGTCGTCGATGAACGCGGCCGTGCGGAGGACGGAGTCCGCGACGCGGCCGACCAGGTCGACCGCTTCCGGACGGCGTCCCGCGCCGTCTCCCCGCGGGCCGCCGGGGCGGGGGCCGGCACCGTCACCACCCGGCTCACGGGTGAGGAGGACCGCGACGGTGACGGCGTCGGCGGAGGGCGCGTCCGCCGGCGCGCCCTCCAGTACGGGCGGGCCGAAGCGGTGCCAGCCGGCGGGGGACCAGTGGAGGACCGGCACCAGCAGGGCGGTATCGCTGGCGTGGAGCGGGATGCGCAGGCGGTCGCCGCCGGGCTCCGGGAGGTCGTTCTCCCGGACCCAGCAGCGCAGGAGGTTCTCCACGGTGCCGGCGTCGGCGGCCGCCAGGGGGTCGGGGTGGTCCAGCGGGTCGGCCGCTCCGAACGGCGGAGCCGCGGCGGGCGCCGCCGCCGGGGCCGGCGGTGCCTCGGCCCCGGGACCGGCGCCTTCGTCGTCGGGTGACCCGGGCGACTGCCGCGGTACCGTCCCCGCCTCGACGGCGGCGGGGGCGGCCGTCGTGCTCCGCCCGTGGTGGTGGCCCGTGGTGGGACTGCGGTCGGGTTTCGGGGTGCCGGCGGCGGGGGTGCGGTTCACGGGGACTTCCTTGTGGTGTGGTCCGGGATCACAGAGACGGTCCGGTGTCGTTGCGGCGGTGCGGTGCGCGCACGGCCGCTTCCAGGGAGTCGGCGAAGCGGTCGAGGACCGCCTCGGCCTGTTCGTCGGTGAGCGTGAGGGGAGGCAGCAGACGGACGACCCCGGAGTGGCGTCCGCCGAGTTCGACGATGAGCCCGCGGCGCAGGCACTCCCGCTGTACGGCGGCGGCCAGGACGGGGTCGGCCTGCGGAACACCGGTCTGCGGGACGCCGGCCTGCGGGACGCCGGCCTGCGGGACGCCGGCCTGCGGGACGCCGATGTCGGGTTGGACCAGCTCCACGCCGATCATCAGCCCCCGGCCGCGTACGTCGCCCACGCGGCGGTGGGCCGCGGCGAGGCCCTGGAGCCGCCTCAGCATGCGCGCGCCGAGGGTGGCGGCCCGCTCCGCGAGCCGGTTCTCCCGGACGAAGGCCAGGGTGGCCGCGCCGGCGGCCATGGCGAGCTGGTTGCCCCGGAAGGTGCCGGCGTGGGCGCCGGGCCGCCAGACGTCCAGGTCGGCACGGTAGACGATCACGGCGAGGGGAAGGGAGCCGCCGATGGCCTTGGACAGCACCATCACATCGGGGACGACCCCGCTGTGCTCGACCGCCCAGAAGGCTCCGGTGCGGCCCACCCCGGTCTGCACCTCGTCGGCGATCAGCGGGATGGAACGGGCCGCGGTGAGCTCGCGCATCCGCCGCAGCCAGCCGTCCGGGGCGGGGATGACACCGCCCTCGCCCTGCACCGGTTCGAGGATCATTCCGGCGGGTGCGGGGACACCGCTCATGGGGTCGTCCAGCAGGTTCTCGGTCCAGCGGGCGGCGAGTTCGGCACCGCGTTCGCCACCGACCCCGAAGGGGCAGCGGTAGTCCCGCGGGTAGGGCAGCCGCGCCACCCGGACGTCGGCGGCACCCCCGGAGGCGTCCAGCGCCCCGGCCGTCATGCCGTGGTAGGCGCCGGTGAACGCCAGCAGCCCGGTGCGGCCCGTCGCGGTGCGGACCAGCTTGAGAGCGGCCTCGACGGCGTCCGTGCCGGCCGGCCCGCAGAACTGGATACGGGCGTCGTCGGCGAGTGGCCGCGGCAGTGTGGCGAACAGCTCGGTGGTGAAGGCGTCCTTGACCGGGGTGGCGAGATCGAGGACGTGCAGCGGCGCTCCGGAGGCGAGCACCTTCTTGATCGCTTCCAGGACCACGGGGTGGTTGTGGCCGAGGGCGAGGGTCCCGGCGCCCGAGAGGCAGTCGAGATAGCGCCGTCCGTCCGCCCCCTCGATCGTCAGCCCCCTGGCGCGCACCGGGACGATGGGCAGCGAGCGGGCGTAGGTCCGCGCCGCCGACTCGCGGAGCGACTGGCGGCGCAGGATGCCTTCGTACGCGGCGGGCTGTGCCGGCGGAGCGGGTTCGGTCACGGCCACGGTTGTTCGTCCTCCGACCTCACGGTTGTGTCGCGCCCCGGTACGGCGGTCTACCGGCACCGGCGCGGCGGTGAACGCCGGAACCCGCGTCCCCCGTCCGTACCAACGACTCCGGAAGCGGCGGATCACGGTCGTTCCGGAAGATCCTCGGGCCCGGGAACCACGGCCCTGCCGCCGGCCGTCCCCGTCGGCACCGGCATAGTGGGGGGCCGTACCGCGGCACCGGCGGCATCGCCGGGCTGTGCGCGGTCCGTCCCGTTCCGTATGCACACCTGATGAAGTCCCGGGGGGATCACCACATGCGACCCAATCGCCCGATATTCGCGGCACGCCGGGCGGGGAACGCCGCTCGCAGACCGGCGCTCGCGGCGGCCGCGCTGGCCGCCGCGCTCGCGCTGACGGCAACGGCCTGCGGCTCGGGTGGGGACGGCGCGGTGGACGGGCCGGGCGCCTCGGCGGCGGCGGGCGGCACGGCCGACGGGAAGATCACCATTCCGGACGACCTCAAGGACCGGCTCCGGGAGCACGGGATCGACCTGGACAAGTGGCGCGACGGGAAGTGGAAGGACTGGGACAGGGAAACCTGGCTCCGCGAGGCCAAGGACTTCGTCAACCCCATCATCGAGGACCTCTGGAACCCGGACCGGATGCGCGAGGCCGAGGAGCCCGACAAGCGGGTCGCGGAGGAGGACGTCCCCGGTGACGGGGGTGTCACCGACCCGGCGCCGCGGCCGGTCGAGGCGGCGGCGGTGGCCGCGCCCTACCACGGGAGCGCCCCCGAGGCCGGGAAGGTCTTCTTCGACGGCCCCAAGGGCTCGATGGTCTGCTCCGCGACCGTGGTGAAGGATCCGGCGAACCCCGGAGAATCCAACCTGGTATGGACCGCGGGGCACTGCGTCCACGCGGGCGGGGAGGGCGGCTGGTACCGCAACATCGCCTTCGTGCCGTCCTACAACGACAGCGCCAAGACCTCCACCGAGGGCGACTCGAGGGAGGAGATGGCCCCCTACGGCGTCTGGTGGGGCGACTGGGCGGGGACCTCCGAGGAGTGGATATCGCAGGGCGCGGCGACGGGCGGCCGGGGCGCGCCGTACGACTTCGCCGTGATCCATGTGACGCCCGAGAAGGGCGGCGACGGCAAGTCCCTGGAGGAGACGGTCGGTTCGGCACTCCCGGTCGACTTCGACGCTCCGGCCGTGGCGGACATCGCCAGTATGAGGGCGACCGGCTTCCCGGCGTCGCCGCCGTTCGACGGCGAGCGGATGTTCCAGTGCGAGGACCGGCCGGGCCGGCTGACGCTGAGGGCGGAGGAGCCGACGATGTACCGCATCGGCTGCACCATGACCGGTGGTTCGTCCGGTGGCGGCTGGGTCGCGGCGGGCAGGGACGGCAGGCCCGCGCTGGTCTCCAACACCTCGATAGGCCCGGCGACGGCGGGCTGGCTCGCCGGACCGCGTCTGGGTGAGGAGGCCGAGGCCGTCTACGAAGCCGTCAGCGCCAGGTTCGCGGGCCGGTAGCCCCGCCGCGGGCCCGGACGGAACACGCCCGGGCCCTTCCCTCAGCGCTTGGAAGGGCTCGGGCTTGTCCCGGGGTTCTGCCGGCTGTCGCGGCACCCCGCCTCGAGAGGCGGTCCCGGCCTTCGTGTCGCGGTCGCCCGGTGCGGACCGCGGTGGGCTCAGTGCGCCGCGGGTACGTACGGACCCAGCGCGGCCGCGAGTTCCTCGTGTACCCGAGCCTTGAGCAGGGTGCCCTCGGGGGTGTGCTCCTCCGACAGCACCTCACCGTCGGCGTGGACCCGCGAGACCAGCGCTCCCTGCGTGTAGGGCAGCAGGGCCTCGATCTCGACCTGCGGGCGGGGCAGTTCCGCGTCGATGATGCCGAGGAGTTCGTCGATCCCCGAGCCCGTACGGGCCGAGACGGCGACGGCGCGCCGCTCGATGCGCAGCAGGCGCTGCAGCACCAGCGGATCGGCCGCGTCCGCCTTGTTGACCACGACGATCTCGGGCACGTCCACCGCTCCGACGTCCCGGATCACCTCGCGCACGGCGGCCAGTTGCTCCTCCGGTGCGGGGTGCGAACCGTCGACCACGTGCAGGATGAGATCGGACTGGCCGACCTCCTCCATCGTGGAGCGGAACGCCTCGACGAGGTGGTGCGGCAGATGCCGGACGAAGCCGACGGTGTCCGCCAGCGTGTAGAGCCTGCCGCTCGGTGTCTCGGCCCGCCGCACGGTCGGGTCCAGGGTGGCGAACAGCGCGTTCTCCACCAGGACACCCGCGCCGGTGAGGCGGTTGAGCAGCGAGGACTTGCCTGCGTTGGTGTAGCCGGCGATCGCCACCGAGGGGACCCGGTGCCGCCTGCGCTCCTGCCGCTTGATCTCGCGGCCGGTCTTCATCTCCGCGATCTCCCGGCGCATCTTCGCCATCTTCTCGCGGATCCGCCGCCGGTCCGTCTCGATCTTGGTCTCGCCGGGGCCGCGGGTGGCCATGCCGCCGCTGCCGCCGCCCATCTGCCGGGACAGCGACTGGCCCCAGCCGCGCAGCCGGGGAAGCATGTACTGCATCTGGGCCAGGGCCACCTGCGCCTTGCCCTCCCGGGACTTCGCGTGCTGCGCGAAGATGTCCAGGATCAGGGCGGTCCGGTCGACCACCTTGACCTTGGCGACGTCCTCGAGGTGGATCAGCTGGCCCGGGCTGAGTTCACCGTCGCAGACCACGGTGTCGGCTCCGCTCTCGAGCACGATGTCGCGCAGTTCGTTCGCCTTTCCGGAGCCGATGTACGTGGCCGGGTCCGGCTTGTCGCGGCGCTGGATCACACCGTCGAGCACGAGGGCACCCGCCGTTTCGGCGAGGGCGGCCAGCTCGGCGAGGGAGTTCTCCGCGTCCTGGACGGTCCCCGAGGTCCACACGCCGACGAGCACGACGCGCTCGAGGCGAAGCTGCCGGTACTCGACCTCCGTGACGTCCTCGAGCTCGGTGGAGAGGCCCGCCACGCGCCGCAGCGCGGCACGGTCGGAGCGGTCGAACTGATCGCCGTCCCGCTCTCCGTCGATCTCGTGGCTCCAGGCGACGTCCTCTTCCATCAGGGCATCGGCCCGGAGGCTCTCGGTGCGGGTGGTGTCCGCGAAGCTCTGCGCGTCCTGGGAAGTGGATGAAGAGGAGGTCATTGGATCCTTACGTCGATGGGAAGCCGATGCGGACCGCATGCACGAGACATGCTTCCACGATTGTCACAACGCGTCACGATCCGGGAACATTCCCGGTGTGCCGCGGGTGGGCGGACGGGCCGGTCCGGGCCCCTGCCCGGCTCGGCGGACCGGCGGACCGGCTGACCGGCCCGGCGGCGGCGCCGACCCGTCGATGGTCCCACGGCGCCACCGCGGCCGTCACCCCGGTTTCCGCCGCACCGGGCTCCCGGGGCCGGGGCCGGAAGCCCGGCGCGGCCGGAGGCCGGTGCTCCCCGGCGGGAGCGGCCGGAGGTCAGTGCTCCGCTGCCGCGGCGGCGTCCCTCCGGTCCGAGGGGGGCTCGCTGCGCCAGTCCGGGTGCCCCGGCATCTCCGGGGTCGTCGCTCCGTACAGCCAGTCCTTGAAGAACCCGGTCAGATCGCGGCCGGAGATCCGCTGTGCCAGTGCGGTGAAGTCGGCCGTCGTCGCCGTGCCGTCCCGGTGCTCGGCGACCCAGGCCCGCTCCAGCGTTTCGAACGCGTCCCTCCCGATCTCCTGTCGCAGCGCGTAGAGGACCAGGGCGCTGCCGTCGTACACGATCGGCCGGAACAGCCCGAGCTGCCGGCCGGGCTCCGCGGGTTCGGGGGCGGCGGGCGGTCCGCCGGCGGCGCGCCAGCGGTCGGACTTCGCGTACGCCTCGCGCATCCGGGCCTCCAGCGGCTGCGCGGCGTGCTCGTCGGCGTACAGCGAGCCGTACCAGGTGGCGTGTCCCTCGTTGAGCCAGAGGTCGGACCAGGTCCGGGGGGAGACGCTGTTGCCGAACCACTGGTGGGCGAGTTCGTGCACCATGACGGACTCGACGTACCACTTCGGGTGCCGGTCGCCGGTGAACATCGACACCGGGAAGAGCGACAGCGTCTGGGTCTCCAGCGCGAAGCCGGTCTCGGCCTGGGCCAGCAGCAGGCCGTACGTCTCGAGCGGGTAGCGCCCGACCTTGCTCTCCATCCAGGTGATGTGCGCGGGCGTCTTCTCGAGCCAGGGCTCGAGCCGCGCCGCCTGCGCGGCGGGGACGACGTCCCGCAGCGGCAGGCCGTGCGGGCCCTCGCGGTGGACCACGGCGGACCTGCCGATGCTGACCTGGGCCAGCTCGGTCGCCATGGGATGCCGGGTGCGGTACACCCAGGTCCTGTCGGCGGAGGGGGCGCCGCGGTCACCGGCGGCGGGGACCGGGAGGCCGTTGGCCACTGCGGTCAGCCCCGCGGGAGCGGTGATACGGAAGGTGAAGTGCGCCTTGTCGGCGGGGTGGTCGTTGCAGGGGAAGACCCGGTGGGCCGCGTCGGCCTGGTTGGCCATCGCCAGGCCGTCGGCGGTGCGTACCCAGCCGCCGGCCTCGCCACCTGCGGGGTCGCTGGTGTGGGTGACGGTGATGGTGAGCGGGGTGCCGGCGTGCACGGCCTGCCGCGGGGTGATCACCAGGTCCTCGCCGGCGGTGGTGAAGCCGGCGCCACCGCCGTTCACCTCCACCGCCTTCACGGTTCCGCTGGTGAAGTCGAGGTTGATCCGCTCCAGGTGCCGGGTGGCCCGTGCGTCGATCTTCGTGACGGCGTCCAGTGGCCTGCCGTCGGCGCCCCGGTAGGTGAGGGCGATGTCGTAGGTGAGGACGTCGTAGCCGGGGTTGCCCAGGTACGGGAACAGCGGATCCCCGATACCCAGTGGTTCCGGACCGGGCAGTACGGCGGCGACCAGCGTGGCCGAGGCGGCGGCGAGCGACGCGGCCCGCAGGGGTCGTGAGGTGAGGCGCATGCCCTCACCGCTACCAGCGCGGGGAACGCGGAGCGTGACGGCTCGCTCCGCGCACACCCGAACGGCGTCAGACGGGCCTGGGCGGGGTGCCCGGGCCCGGTCGCGGAAGGGCCGGGCCGACCTCTCAGGGGGCGGCCGGATGCCGTGCGCGGCTCACGTCGTACACCCCCGCGACCTCGCGCATCGCCCGCATCAGCGAGGGAAGTCCGGCGGCGTCCTGGAGCTGGAGGGTGTAGGTGTGGCGTACCCGTTGCTCGCTCGGCGGTTCGACGGTGGCGGAGACGACCGCCGCCCCCGCCG
This sequence comes from Streptomyces spongiicola, assembly GCF_003122365.1. Taxonomy (NCBI): domain Bacteria; kingdom Bacillati; phylum Actinomycetota; class Actinomycetes; order Kitasatosporales; family Streptomycetaceae; genus Streptomyces; species Streptomyces spongiicola. The sequence goes on along the minus strand of NZ_CP029254.1, from coordinate 5,571,920 downwards.
TCGCAATGGTCTCGGTGAGGTCGGCGAGGAGGCGGGGCCGGCCGAAGGCCTCGGCGACCAGCGTCACCCGGCACTCCGCCGCCCGACCCCAGCGCACCTCGACGGGCTGCCGCCCCATGGCGCGCATCCGGGACACGCCCGGGCACTCGCCGCGGTGCACGGTGACCGCGCCACCGCGGACCGGGAACCCCGTCACCGCGTCGGGCGGCACCGGGGTGCAGCAACCGGCGAGGCGGACGGGGGCGCCCGGCAGTCCGGGCACCTCGGCCACGGCGTTCGCTCCGGCCCGGCGGCGGCCTCCGGGGGCCGCCGCAGGGCCGGAGGCAGCCGCACGGGGCGCGGCGTCCTGGGGCTTGGCGGCCTCGGGGTGCTCGGCGAGCCATCCGGTGATCGCGATCCGGGCCGCGGGAGTACGGGCGTGCTGGAGCCAGTCCGGTGAGGGGCCGGAGGCCGCGTCCTGGGCGAGCAGCGGCTCGACCGTGTCGCCGTCGCCCAGCCGGGTGGCGAGCGCGGCGAGCCGGCCGTTGACCCGGGCCCCGACACAGGCGTGCGCCGCTTCGCCGTGCTGCGCGTAGGCGGCGTCCACACAGCTCGCTCCGGCGGGCAGCCCGAGGGTACCGCCGTCCGCGCGGAAGACGGTGATCTCGCGGTCCTCGGCCAGGTCCGCCCGGAGCGAGGTCCAGAAGGTGTCGGTGTCGGGGGTGGACGACTGCCAGTCCAGGAGCCGGGACAGCCAGCCGGGCCTGGTGGGGTCCGCGCGCTCGCCCTCGGCCCCGCCGGAGGGCTCGGCCCCCCCGGGGGAACCGGCGCCCTCCGCGGTGTCCGCCGTGTACGGGTTGCCGAGGGCGACGACGCCGGCCTCGGCGACGCGGTGCATCTGGTGGGTGCGGATGAGGACTTCGGCCACCGCGCCGTCCGTGCCCGCGACCGCAGTGTGCAGCGACTGGTACAGGTTGAACTTGGGGGCGGCGATGAAGTCCTTGAACTCGGAGATCAACGGCGTGAAGCAGGTGTGCAGTTCGCCGAGGACCGCGTAGCAGTCGGCGTCCTCGCCGACCAGCACCAGCAGGCGGCCGAAGTCCGTGCCGGACAGGTCGCCGCGCTTGAGCCGTACCCGGTGCACGGACACGAAGTGCCGCGGCCGGAGCAGGACTTCGGCGTGGATGCCCGCGTCCCGCAGGACGGCCCTGACCTTGCCGGCGACGGCGGCCAGGGCGTCGACCGCGTCGCCGTTCTCCGCGATGAGGGCGCGGGTGCGCTCGTACTCCTCGGGGTGCAGGATCGCGAAGACGAGGTCCTCCAGCTCGGTCTTGAGCGCCTGGACGCCGAGCCGCTCGGCGAGCGGGATCAGCACGTCGCGGGTGACCCTGGCGATACGCTCCTGCTTCTCGGGGCGCATCACGCCGAGAGTGCGCATGTTGTGCAGCCGGTCCGCGAGCTTGATGGACATGACCCGGACGTCGTTGCCGGTGGCGACGAGCATCTTCCGGAAGGTCTCCGGCTCGGCGGCGGCGCCGTAGTCGACCTTCTCCAGTTTGGTCACTCCGTCGACGAGGTAGCAGACCTCCTCACCGAACTCCTCCCGGACCTGAGTGAGGGTCACATCGGTGTCCTCGACGGTGTCGTGGAGGAGCGAGGCGGTCAAGGTCGTCGTCTCCGCGCCGAGTTCGGCGAGGATGAGGGTCACCGCGAGCGGATGCGTGATGTAAGGCTCCCCGCTCTTGCGGAACTGCCCTCGGTGCGAGGACTCGGCGAGGAGGTACGCCCTGTGCAGGATCGCCAGGTCGGCGGCGGGGTGGTGGGCGCGATGCGCCTCGGCGACATGCCCGATGGCGTCCGGGACCCGGCCCCGTGCCGCGGGACCGAGCAGCGCGGCTCTGCCCAGTCTGCGGAGGTCGAGTCTGGGACGGACGCGTCGGCGGCCGGCGGCACCAGGGTTGGCGGCCTCTGCACTCATGGGGCACCTCCGGCGGCGTCGACCGGCGGTGGGTGGAGCAGGCGTGCCCTCCCTGCCGGTGCTTGATGCTACCGAGCCCACCACGTGGCCGAGTTCACCTCTCGCCGAGCGTGAATCGGATCACCCATTCGAGCGATGGATCCGGCGACGGCCGCTCCCGGAGACGTGTCGGCGTGCTTGGGCGTACATCGGCGTGCACCGGCGTGCACCGGCGGGCACCGGCGTGCACCGGCGGGCACCGGCGTGCTCAGAAGGTGCGAACGGGCGCGCACCGCGGGCCGCGAGCGGAACCGGGGGGCGCGGACGGCCGCGGACCGGTCACACAGCCGCGGACCGGTCAGACAGCCGCGAGCCAGGCGGGGTCGATACGGCCTTCGGCGACGATGACCGCGGGGCCGGTCATCTCGATCTCGCCGTCCGGATGCTCGGTGACCGCCAGCCGCCCGCCCGGAAGGTCCACCAGATAGGTCACGGGGGCGCCGGTCACGGCCGGGTCCGCGCCGTCCCTGCGCGCCGCCGCGACGGCGACGGCACAGGCACCGGTGCCGCACGAGCGGGTCTCGCCGGAGCCCCGCTCGTGCACCCGCACGGCCAGGTGGCGCGCACCGCGGTCGGCGGCGAACTCGACGTTCACCCCGTCCGGGTACACCGAGGGCGGGGTGAACGGCGGGGCGGAGTGCAGGTCGCCCGCGTGGTCCAGGTCCTCGACGAACACGACCGCGTGCGGATTGCCCATGTTCACGTTGCGGGCGGACCAGCTGCGGCCGTCGACGGTGACGGTGGCACCGGCCTCGGGGAGCAGGGCCCGGCCCATGGCGACGGTGATGTGCCCTTCTTCGCAGTCCTCGCCGCCCTTGCCGCCCTTGACGGCCCTGCCGTCCTTGCCGGCCTCGCCGATGTGCACGCGCTTGACGCCGCCCCGGGTGGCCACCACGAGATCACCCGCGTCGACGAGGCCGGCGCGCTGCAGGTAGCGGGCGAAGACCCGCACTCCGTTGCCGCACATCTCGGCGATCGAACCGTCCGCGTTGCGGTAGTCCATGAACCACTCGGCCTCCCCGGCCATGGAGCGGGCCTCCGGATGCGCCGCGGAGCGCACCACGTGCAGCAGCCCGTCTCCGCCGATGCCCGCCCGGCGGTCGCAGAGCGCCGCGACCGCGGACGCTGGCAGCCGGAGTTCGTTGCCCGGGTCCGGGACGATCACGAAGTCGTTCTCGGTCCCGTGGCCCTTGAGGAAGGCGATCGGCGAGAGCGGCTGGGTGGCAGGGGTCGCGGCGCTGGTCACCGGACCATGGTACGGGGCCTGCCGGGCGCTCAGCGGAGCCGGGCCACGCGCCACACGGCGAGGGCGACGAGGACCGCCGCCACCACGACGTACAGGGCGATCACACGCCAGTCCGGGCGGTCACCGGAACTCCGCTCGGGCAGGCCCGGCCAGGTGTGGCCGACACGGCGGGCGGCCATCATGCCCCAGCCCGCGGCGCAGCAGCTGATCAGGAGGCCGAGCATGGCGACCACCGCGCCGCCGTCCCCGGAGCCGAACGCGAGCGGGAACGCGAACATCAGCGAGCCGACGGCGGCGAGACCCACGATGGGTGCGAGCTGCCAGATCCTGAGCCGCCGCGGCGGGCGCAGCTCCACCTCGACCTCGACCGCGCCGTCGGCGCCCGAGTCGCCCGAGAGCAGGTCCACGGTCTCGTCCGGGCCGTCGGGACTCAGACGGGGCAGGTCGTCCCGTGCCTGCTGTTCTCTGTCGCGAGGGCCGGCCTCCATCGCCACGCGCCCTCCCAACTCGGACCACCAGTCGATCGATGCTCGATGATGGCACGGCCCGAGGCGCCGGATTGACGGCCATGGCGTCCCGATGCCATCACGTGATCAGGCTGTAACCGCTCGTTCGACCAACGAGAGAGCACGGCCCGGAAGTTCCTCGCGGTCCGCGGCTGCGCCGCTCAGCCAGTGCACACGCGGATCACGCCGGAACCAGGAGTCCTGGCGGCGCGCGAAACGCTTGGTGGCGCGTACGGTCTCGGTGCGCGCCTCCTCCTCGGTGCACTCCCCGGCGAGCGCCGAGAGCACCTGCTGGTAGCCGAGTGCGCGCGAGGCGGTGCGCCCGGCGCGCAGTCCCCGTGCCTCCAGCGTCCGCACCTCGTCGACGAGACCCGTGTCCCACATGCGGTCCACGCGCAGCGCGATGCGCTCGTCGAGTTCGGGGCGGACGACGTCGACACCGATCTGCAGGGTGTCGTACACGGCATCGTGGCCCGGCAGGTTGGCGGTGAAGGGCCTCCCGGTGATCTCGATCACCTCCAGGGCCCGGACGATCCGGCGGCCGTTGCTGGGGAGGATCGCGAGGGCGGCGTCCGGGTCGGCGGCCGCCAGGCGGACATGCAGCACCCCCGAGCCGCGCTCCGCCAACTCCGCCTCGAGCCGGGAACGGACCTCGGGGTCGGTGCCGGGGAACTCCAGCGCGTCGATCGCTCCGCGCACATAGAGCCCCGATCCTCCGACGAGGACGGGAGTGCGGCCCCGGGCGAGCAACCGGTCGATCTCCGCACGCGCCAGCCGCTGGTACTCGGCGACGCTCGCCGCCTCGGTGACGTCCCAGATGTCGAGCAGGTGGTGCGGAACCCCGCCGCGCTCCTCCTCGGTCAGCTTCGCGGTGCCGATGTCCATACCGCGGTACAGCTGCATCGAGTCGGCGTTGACGACCTCGCCGCCGAGTTGCCGGGCCAGGTGGACGGCCAGATCGGACTTGCCGGCCGCGGTGGGGCCGACGACGGCGATGACCCGCGGTGCGGGGGCTGCGCTTCTCACCGCCCCAGTCTCGCAAACGACCCGGCCGTCCCCGAACGAGCTACGTGACGGGGCCCGGGCGGGGTCGTTGCCTGATGCGAGGTTCCCGGCGCCGGTCGCTGGACCGGCGCCTTCGGGGCGAGGCCGCGGGCCGCTCCGGGCGGAGCGGAACTTCGCCCACACGAGTTAGTCTTTGGAGTGAATATGGGCGTTTTTGCAAGGTTTCGCCGGAAAGCCAAAGGGGCCGTGGAGGCGTCGGTGGAGGAGCGCGCGGCCGGTCGTGCGACGGACGGCCTCGGGAGCGGCGCAGAGGGCGGCGCAGAGAGTGACACCGGGAGCGGCACCGACGGGGGACCCGCCCGGGACGCCCTTGGGGCGAAGGAGCCGGTGGAGGCGTCCGCGGACGAGTCCGTCCGCTGCGCCGACGGCGGAGAGAGCGGAGAGAGCAGAGAGGACGGAAGCGGCAGCGGCACCGGGGACCGCACCGGGTCCGCTGCGGGAGAGACCCCGGCGGCCTCCGCGGCGGCCGGCGGAACCGGGCCGTCGGACCCCGCCGGGGCCGCCGGGGCGGAGCAGGTCGAGATCCCGAAGCAGCAGTCCGTCGGCGAGGCCGCGGACAACGGAGCCGGGCAAGGCGCCCGGCAGTAGATCCGGATGAGCGAAGGTGGCCCATGGGCATCATGGAGGCGCTGAAGGCCAGGCTCGCGCCCGCCAGGGAGAAGTTCGCCGACCTCGCCCACCAGCACGGGCACAGGGTCGAGCACGGTTTGGACAAGGCCGCACGGACGGTCGACCAGCGGACCAAGGGCAAGTACAGCGACAGGATCGAGTCGGGTACCGGCAAGGCCAAGGAGGCCTGGGACCGCCTCGCCCGCAAGGACGACGGGCCCCGGAAGGGCGGTGAGGGCACCCCGCCGCCGGCTTCCTGAGAGCACTCCGGCCGTCGGCCGCGGAGCCCGTGCTCCGCGGCCGACGGCCGGGCGGGGCAGGCGCTGTGCCGTCCGTACCCGAGCGACGCGTACCCGAGCGACGCGTACCCGAGCGACGCGTACCCGAGCGACGCGTACCCGAGCGACGCGTACCCGAGCGACGCGTACCCGAGCGACGCGTACCCGAGCCGCCGGTGCTCGTGGGCCGGGCCCACTGGCACCGGCGGCTCGGGGTCAGGACCAGGCCGCCACGAAGTACCCGACGCCGTACGGGGCGTCCTCGTGGAGAAGCCGCCCGTTGAGGCGGGCGCCCTCGGCCGCGCCCGCGAGCACCTGCCAGGGTGCGCGGCCCGCCGCCCCCAGCTCGCGGGCCAGTGCCTCGTCGAGGGCGGCGAGACCCTCGGTGTCGGCGGTGCCGAGCGCCCGGGCGGCCGCCGCGTCGAAGGGCGCCGCCCGCTCGTCCAGGTAACGGGGAGCCTTCCGGCTGCGGCAGGCGCTGCCGTCGCCCATCACGAGCAGCGCGACCCGCCGGGCCCGCCCGGCGAGACCGCGTCCGGTCTCCATGCAGCGCCCGGCCGCCAGTCCGGTGCCCACGGCGAGACCCTCCACCGGCGCGGATGACCAGTGCGCCCGCTCCAGGAGCCAGGCTCCGACAGCCAGTGCCGCAGGCAGGCTCCCCTCCGGCGGCGGCCCCTCCGGCGCGCCGAGGCGCACCCGGGTGGGCACGCCGAAGCCCTCGAAGGATCCGGGTGTCCCCCGGGCGTGGTGCCCCGGCCGCTCACCCGGCCGGGCGGGCCCCACCACGACCAGCACCTCGGGACGCGACACGGCCAGCACGCCCAGCGCCTCGGCGCAGGCGGTACGGGTCGTGTCGAGTTCGGGTGCGGCGCCGGCGGCCACATCGGGCACCAGGAGCGGAGGGCTGGGGCAGACGGCGGCGGCGACAAGCATGATCGCAGCCTAAGGGGCCGTCCCGTGCGGGTCCCGGCCGCCCCGGCGGACACCCGCACGGGGCCCACGGGCCGGTGCGGATCACCGGACCGGCGACGGGCACGTGCACCCGGGCAGGAAAGCCGCGCGGATCACAGGCACCCCGGCGGACACCCGAAGGACACCGCACTCATCGCAGGCGCCCCGGCGGACACCCGCACCGGGGCCGGAGGCCGCACCGGCCCGCCCCGTCGGCACCGCGTGGCGGCGGCCCCCGCGCGGCGGGTCAGCCCACCGCCGAGCAGCCGCCCGCCGGGGCGGGCAGCGGGGCGGGGACCCCGACCGCCGGCAGCCCGAGCATCACGCCCGCGGGCCGCTGCGGGTCCGCGTGCCGCTTCTCCCAGGCGTCGCCGGCCCGGGTACGGCGCACGGAGATCGCGTCGCCCTCGGCCAGCAGGTGGTGCGGGGCCGCGTAGGTGATCGCGACGGTCACGACGTCGCCCGGTCGCACCTCCTGGGCGGGCTTGGTGAAGTGCACCAGGCGGTTGTCGGGCGCGCGGCCCGACAGCCGGTGCGTGGCTCCGTCCTTGCGTCCCTCGCCCTCGGCCGCCATGACCTCCAGGACCCGGCCGACCTGCTTCCCGTTCTCCGCCCAGGAGATCTCCTCCTGGAGGGCAACCAGCCGTTCGTAGCGCGCCTGGACGACCTCCTTCGGAATCTGCCCGCCCATCTCGGCGGCCGGGGTCCCGGGACGCTTGGAGTACTGGAAGGTGAAGGCCTGGGCGAAGCGGGCTTCGCGGACGACGTGCAGGGTCTCCTCGAAGTCCTCCTCGGTCTCGCCGGGGAAGCCCACGATGATGTCGGTGGAGATGGCGGCGTGCGGGATCGCGGCGCGGACCTTCTCGATGATGCCGAGGTAGCGCTCCTGCCGGTAGGAGCGGCGCATCGCCTTGAGCACCGTGTCCGAGCCGGACTGAAGCGGCATGTGAAGTTGCGGCATCACGTTGGGGGTATCGGCCATCGCGGCGATCACGTCGTCCGTGAAGTCGCGCGGGTGCGGGGAGGTGAAGCGGACGCGCTCCAGTCCCTCGATCCCTCCGCAGGCGCGCAGCAGCTTGGAGAACGCCTCGCGGTCGCCGATGTCGGAACCGTACGCGTTGACGTTCTGGCCGAGCAGGGTGATCTCCGAGACGCCCTCGGAGACCAGCGCCTCGACCTCGGCGAGGATGTCGCCCGGGCGGCGGTCCTTCTCCTTGCCGCGCAGCGCGGGCACGATGCAGAAGGTGCAGGTGTTGTTGCATCCGACGGAGATGGAAACCCAGGCCGCGTAAGCGCTCTCGCGGCGCGTCGGCAGCGTGGAGGGGAAGGCCTCCAGCGACTCGGCGATCTCGACCTGCGCCTCTTCCCGGACGCGGGCACGCTCCAGCAGCACGGGCAGCCTGCCGATGTTGTGCGTGCCGAAGACGACGTCGACCCACGGCGCCCTCGTGACGATGGTGTCGCGGTCCTTCTGGGCCAGGCAGCCGCCGACGGCGATCTGCATCCCCGGCCGCCGGGCCTTCATCGGCGCAAGCCGCCCGAGGTTGCCGTACAGCCTGTTGTCGGCGTTCTCCCGGACCGCGCAGGTGTTGAAGACGACGACATCCGCCTCGCCCTCACCCGTGCCCTCGGGCGCCCGGACATAGCCGGCGTCCTCCAGCAGGCCGGACAGCCGCTCGGAGTCGTGGACGTTCATCTGGCACCCGTAGGTGCGCACCTCGTAAGTCTTCGCGCTCATCTCGCACACCAGGGTACGGGGTGAGGGCCGCCCGTCGCCCCCGCGTTCCCGGGCGGGAAGCGGGAGAGCGGCCGCGGCGGGGAGAGGTACCCCGGTGGGCCGGGACGGCGGGGCCTGGCCAGCACCGCGGGTGAGCTGGCAGGATCGCGGCCATGCTCCCCGCCTCGTCCCGGACCGGACGGCGCCGCGCCATGCAGGGCGCCGCGGCGCTGGCCGTCGTGTGCGGACTGCTGCTGTGGTGGCTGCTGCCGACGGGCGGGGACGGCCCGAGCGGCCGGCTCACGTTCAGCACAGGGGTGAAGAGCGGTGTGTACCAGCGGTACGGGGACCTGCTCCAGGACGCCCTGGCACGCGATCTGCCGGGGGTGTCGATAGACCTCAGAACCAGCGAGGGCTCGCAGCAGAACCTCGAGCGGGTGGTGAGCGGTGAGGCCGACTTCACCGTCGCGACCGCCGACGCGGTGGCGAAGTACCGGCTCGACGGCAGACCGGGCGCCGACCGCCTGCGCGGCTGCGCGCGGCTGTACGACGACTACGTGCAGCTGATCGTGCCCCAGGGCTCTCCCGTGGAGACCCCGGCCGATCTGCGCGGCAAGCGCGTGGGGGTCGGACATCCGGGATCCGGCGTCCGACTCATAGCGGACCGGGTTCTCACGGCCGCGGGCCTGGACGCCGACCAGGACGTCGACCCGGTGTCCGCCGGCATCGACACCGTGCCCGGCCGGCTGGAACGGGGCGAGCTGGACGCCTTCTTCTGGTCGGGCGGACTGCCGACCGGTGCGATCCGCAACCTGTCGGAACGCTTCCCGGTACGGCTGGTCCCGGTGGGAGAGGACCTCATCGGCCGCGTCCACGCGACCGGCGACGCGACGCGGTACTACCACTCGGCGGTGATCCCGTCCGACGCCTACCCCAGGATGGGGGCGAGGTCCTCGGTGCAGACCGTCGCCGTGGCCAATCTGCTCGTCACGACCGACAGGGCGGATGCCGAGCTGACCGAGCGGCTCACCCGGACCGTGATCAGGAGCAGGGACCGGATCGGCCGCCAGGTGCACCCGGCGCAGCTCGTTGACCTGCGAACGGCGATCTACACGGACCCGCTGCCGCTCCACGAGGGCGCCCGGCGGTACTACGGCTCCGCGAAGCCGTAGCGCGGGCACCCGGGCGAACGTTCGGGGCCGGAGTTTCGGCCGGGGCAGCGGCGGTGTCCGGGGGCGCGCCCGGGCGGGGGCTCCGGTCCGGTCCGGTCGGCGGCCGTGGCATAGGCAACGACCACTGCCCCAGGGCCGGGGCACCCACGCCGGGCCCTCGTCGACCCCCGGCACCACGGGGTTCCCCGGCACCACAGCGGCCTCACCGTCCCTTGTGCCTCTCGCGTCCCTGTATCCCTCGCGTCCCTCGCACCTCTGCGCACCCCGCGCACCTCGCGTCCCTCGCACCTCTGCGCCCCTCACGCACCTCGCATCCCTCACGCACCTCTGCGCACCCCGCGCACCCCACCCCGCGCCCCTCGCGCACCTCACCCCGCGCCCCTCGCGCACCTCACCCCGCGCACCTCACCCCGCGCACCTCGCGCACCTCGCGTCCCTCGCACCTCTGCGCACCCCGCGCCCCTCGCGCACCTCGTATCCCTCGCACCTCCGCGCCCCTCACACACCTCGCGCGCCTTGTATCCCTCGCGTCCCTTGTATCCCTTGGGTTTCAGCAGTCTCACGCCTTTCGGCGGCTCCCCCCGGCGGGACCAGGCACCCCCGCGAGGCGCCCGGCTCGTCGTCAGGCCGTCGGCGGATTGCGTGGCAGCGTGACCGTCACCCGCAGTCCGCGGGGCTCGTTGCGCGCGTACGCGATCGAACCGCCGCCCGCGGAGAGCAGCGCGCGGGTGATGGAGAGTCCGAGACCGGAGCCCTTCACGTTCTGGTGGCGGCCGCTACGCCAGAAGCGGTCGCCGACCCGGGTGAGTTCCTCGTCGGTGAGCCCGGGGCCGCCGTCGGCCACCACGACCGTGGAGGTCCTGCCGTCCGCCGAGGCGGTGACCGTGACCTCTTCCCCTTCCGGAGTGAACTTCAGCGCGTTGTCGATCACGGCGTCCAGTGCGCTGGAGAGCGCGATCGGGTCGGCCCAGGCGGTGACGGCAGGCCCGTGGCCCGTGAGCCTCACCCCCTTCTCCTCCGCGAGCGGCCGCCAGGCGGCGACCCGCTCGGCGGCCAGCTCGCCGATGTCGGTGAGCCGGATGTCGGTGAGCCGGATGTCGGCGGAGGCGTGCTCGGCGAGTGCCAGGTCCAGCAGGTCGTCGAGGACCCGGGCGAGTCGCCTGCCCTCCGTGCGCACCGAGGCGATCTCCTCGTTGCCCTCGGGCAGTTCGAGGGCGAGGAGTTCGATCCTCAGCAGCAGCGCGGCGAGGGGGTTGCGGAGCTGGTGCGAGGCGTCGGCCACGAAGGCGCGCTGCTGCTCCAGCACCAGCTCGACGTTGTCGGCCATCTCGTTGAACGAGCGGGCCAGCCGACGGAGTTCCGGCGGGCCCCCGGCCGCGGCGACCCGTGAGTTCATCCGGCCGGTCGCTATGCCGTGGGTGGCCGCGTCGAGGATGCGCACGGGTCTCAGCACCCATCCGGTGAGCCGGAACGCGGCTCCGACCGCGACCAGCATCGCCGCGGACTCGCCGGCCGCGATGAGCACCCAGCCGCGCAGGATGCGGGAGCGCAGCTGCCCCGTGGGCGAGTCGGTGACGACGACCGCGACGACATCGCCGTCGCGCACGACCGGCGAGGCGACCACGATCCGCCCGTCCCGCTGCCAGGGCCAGACCTGCGGCGGGTCCTGGCTGCGGCGGCCGAGCAGGGCCTCGGCGAACGCCTGGCGGCCCACCCCCGCCTCCGGGACCTCCCAGTGCCAGGGGGCCCGGGCCATGGCGGCACCGCTGCGGTGGAAGACGCCGGCGTGGATCCCGTACACGTCGTTGTAGCGGGTCAGTTCCTCCTCGAGGGTGGTCCGCCGCTCGGCATGCCCCGTGACGCCCTCGGTGACGAACTGGGCCTGGGCGGCGAACCGTGCCGTGTCGTCCAGCCGGTCGACCACCACCCGCTGCTGCTCGGCCGCCGCCAGACTCACCGCGAGCGGGAATCCCAGAGCCAGCAGGACGCCCGCCATGAGGACGATGAGCAGCGGGAGGAGACGGGTACGCAAGGGGAACGCGGGCCCTCTACGCGACGGGGGCGACCAGGCGGTAGCCGACCCCGCGCACGGTCTCTATCAGTGCGGGCATGCGGAGCTTGGAGCGCAGCGACGCCACGTGCACCTCCAGCGTCCGGCCGGTGCCCTCCCAGCTGGTGCGCCACACCTCGCTGATGATCTGCTCACGGCGGAAGACGACCCCGGGCCGCTGTGCGAGCAACGCCAGCAGGTCGAACTCCTTGCGGGTCAGCTGCACGTCCGCACCGTCGACGCTGACCCGGCGGGTGGGCAGTTCTATGGTGACCGCACCGAGCCTGAGCGCACTGCCGGAGGCCGGCGCGGGCTCCTCGCCGGAGGCGGTGCGCCGGCTGACTGCGTGGATACGGGCGAGCAGCTCACCCGTGTCGTAGGGCTTCACGACGTAGTCGTCGGCGCCGAGGTTGAGGCCGTGGATGCGGGAGCGCACGTCCCCGCGCGCGGTGACCATGATCACCGGGGTGCTGGTGAGTTTCCGGATCTTCCCGCACACCTGGTAGCCGTCCTGGTCCGGCAGCCCCAGATCGAGCAGCACGACCCCGAAGGGCGTCCTGCCCTCGGCGGCCGCCGGGAGCACTGCCTGGAGCGCCTCCTCGCCGTTGCGGGCGTGGGTGACATGGAAGCCGTGCCGTGCGAGCACCGCCGACAGGGCCGCGGCGACGTGGTCGTCGTCCTCGACGAGCAGCAGTCTCATGTGGCCCCCCTCCCGGTGGTGACTCGCGCGTTGTTACCAGGGCATAAAGACCGATAGGCGCACCATGCGTCAAGAGGCACACCGGCTACCTGGGGTTTTTCGTTATCCACCCGGTACAGCGACCGCCGTCCCGTTGACGCAGAGTGTCCGGTTGCGGCCGGATCGTTATGCTCAATTTCCGCTCAGATGTAATGACGATGGTCGCAGCGTCTCATTAAGGTCCTCCCAACCGAGGAGGACGGAGCAAGAAGCCGATGAGCGGAGTGTCAGTGACCAAGGGCGCCGAGGACGCCGTGCCGGCCACGACGGACCTGGTCGTACTGAGCAACGTCAACAAGCACTTCGGCGCGCTGCATGTACTCCAGGACATCGACCTGACGATCGCGCGCGGCGAGGTCGTGGTCGTGATCGGGCCCTCCGGGTCCGGAAAGTCCACGCTGTGCCGCACGATCAACCGCCTGGAGACGATCGACTCCGGTTCGATCACGATCGACGGAAAGCCGCTGCCCGACGAGGGCAGGGAGCTGGCCCGGCTGCGAGCCGACGTCGGCATGGTCTTCCAGTCGTTCAACCTCTTCGCACACAAGACGGTGCTGGAGAACGTCACGCTGGGCCAGCTGAAGGTACGCAGGACGGACAAGAAGGCCGCCGAGGAGAAGGCCCGGGGCCTGCTCGACCGGGTGGGCGTGGGCTCGCAGGCCGACAAGTACCCGGCGCAGCTCTCCGGCGGTCAGCAGCAGCGCGTGGCGATCGCCCGGGCCCTGGCGATGAACCCCAAGGTCATGCTGTTCGACGAGCCCACGTCCGCGCTCGACCCCGAGATGATCAACGAGGTCCTCGAGGTCATGCAGCAGCTGGCACGGGACGGCATGACGATGGTCGTCGTCACCCACGAGATGGGGTTCGCACGCAGTGCGGCCAACCGCGTCGTCTTCATGGCCGACGGCAGGATCGTCGAAGAGGCGACGCCGGAGGAGTTCTTCAGCAACCCGCGCAGCGACCGGGCCAAGGACTTCCTTTCGAAGATCCTGCACCACTGAACCGGTCCTCTCCTGGGCACTGTTGGCCCCGGGCAGGTACTGCCGATCGCACACATCACGTCCAACCAAGGGAAGTTCACATGAAGCTCCGTAAGGCCTCCGCCGCCGCAGCGGCCGCCGTCGCGCTCGCCCTCACCGTCACGGCCTGTGGCTCCGGCACGAAGGACGACGCCTCGGACGGCGGTTCCGCGGGCGGCGGCGAGAAGATCACGATCGGTATCAAGGTCGACCAGCCGGGCATCGGCCTGAAGACCCCTGACGGCAAGTTCGTGGGCTTCGACGTCGACGTGGCCACGTACGTGGCCAAGGAGCTCGGCTACGACGAGGGCGACATCGTCTTCAAGGAGACCAAGAGCGCCGACCGCGAGACCGCGATCGAGCGCGGCGACGTCAAGTTCATCGTCGCCTCCTACTCGATCAACGACAAGCGCCTGGCCAAGGTGGACTTCGCCGGCCCGTACCTGCTGGCCCACCAGGACATCCTGGTCCGCGCCGACGACGACTCCATCAAGTCCCCGGCGGACCTGAACGACAAGAAGCTCTGCTCGGTCACCGGCTCGACCTCGGCGCAGAACGTCAAGGACGAACTCGCCCCGAAGGCGCAGCTCCAGGAGTACGGCGGCTACTCCGAGTGCCTCACCGGCCTGGAGAACAAGGTCATCGACGCGCTCACCACGGACGACTCGATCCTCGCCGGTTATGCCGCGCAGGACGCCTTCAAGGGCAAGTTCAAGCTCGCCGGCTTCAAGATGAGCAACGAGAACTACGGCATCGGCCTCAAGAAGGGCGACGCCGAGCTCAAGGGGAAGATCAACAAGGCTCTGGAGAAGATGGTCCAGGACAAGTCCTGGGACAAGGCCGTGGAAGCCCACTTCGGCCCGGCCGGGTACCAGAACGAGCCCGCGCCGAAGATCGGCGACATCGTCAAGTAACCCCTGGCCGACCGGGCGCGCCGCCACCGCTGCCGGCGGCGGCGCGCCGAGTCCTTCCCACACGCAGACGCGGAAGCGCGGGAGATCGTGTTCGACTTTCTTGAAATAGACGCCCTGCTGGGCGCCTTCTGGGTGACGGTGAAACTCACCGTCTACTCGGCCATGGGCTCCCTCGTATGGGGAACGCTGCTGGCCGGCATGCGGGTCAGCCCGGTGCCGCTGATGCGGACCGTCGGCACCGCGTACGTGAACGTCGTGCGTAACATCCCGCTCACCGTCGTCATCCTCTTCGCCTCGCTGGGCCTCTACTCGACACTCGGCGTCGCGCTGGGCGGTGGCGACTTCGAGGCGATCAACTTCCGGCTGGCGGTGCTCGGCCTGATCGCCTACACCGCGGCCTTCGTGTGCGAGGCGCTGAGGTCCGGCATCAACACCGTGCCCGTCGGACAGGCGGAGGCGGCGCGCGCCCTGGGCCTGAGCTTCACCCAGGTACTGGCGCTCATCGTCCTCCCCCAGGCCTTCCGGTCGGTCGTCAACCCGCTGGCCAACGTGCTGATCGCGCTGACCAAGAACACCACCGTCGCAGCGGTGATCGGTGTCGCGGAGGCCTCGCTCCTGATGAAGGAGTGGATCGAGACGTACGCCGCCCTGATCCCCATCGTCGCGGTCTTCGCGTTCGGCTTCATCTGCCTGACGCTCCCGACCGGACTGGTGCTCGGCTGGGTGAGCAGGAAGGTGGCGGTCAAGCGATGAGCTCCGTTCTCTACGACGCGCCGGGCAGCCGCGCGAAGTGGCGCAACATCGCCTACACGGTCCTGTTCACGGCCGTGCTCGCGCTGGCCGTGTGGTGGGTGTACGACGGCCTGAACTCCAAGGGCCAGCTCGACTGGGTCAAGTGGGAGCCGTTCTTCACGAGCTCCCAGCCGTACACGGCGTACATCTGGCCCGGACTGCAGAACACCCTGATCGCCGCGACCCTCGCGCTGGTCATCGCGCTGCCGCTCGGTGCGGTCTTCGGTATCGCGCGGCTCTCGGACCACCGGCCGGTCCGCGCCGTCGCCGGCGCGGTCGTGGAGTTCTTCCGCGCCATCCCGGTGCTGATCCTGATGCTGTTCGCCAACGCGGCCTACGCCGACTTCACCGACATCAGCAGCGACGTGCGCCCGCTGTACGCGGTGGTCACCGGCCTGGTGCTGTACAACGCCTCGGTCCTGGCGGAGATCGTCCGCGCCGGTATCCAGTCCCTCCCCCGGGGCCAGACGGACGCCGCCAAGGCGATCGGCATGCGCAAGGGCCAGACGATGCGGCACGTGCTGCTGCCGCAGTCGGTGACGGCCATGCTGCCGGCCATCGTCAGCCAGATGGTCGTCATCGTGAAGGACACCGCCCTCGGCGGCGCGATGCTCTCCTTCAACGAACTGCTGTCCTCCGTCCGTCCGATGAGCGCCAACTACGGCGCCAACACCATCGCCAGCTTCACCGTCGTCGCCGTCATCTTCGTCGCGCTGAACTTCGCCCTGACCTCCGCGGCGGGGTGGCTGGAGCGCAAGCTGCGGCGCGGCAGGAAGAGCACCGGCGCGGTGGTCCATGCCGGGCCGGACGGTGGGCTGGAGGCGGTCGGAGCCGGCCCCGTCAAGACCGACGCTCCCGGAACAACCGACGATTCATAGGTCCTCGGCCGACGAGGGGCGGTGGCTGCCGGCGGTTGGCAGCCACCGCCCTTCGACGCGGTCCGGGGCGGCAACACGGGTAGGCCCGGAGAGGACGGGCGCAGCGACCTCGGGCGGGAGCACCGCCTCAAGGGCCGCGGTGAGGAAGACGCCCCAACCGGCCTGACGCCACATGGCGCCCCCTGACGCCCCGGCACTACGCTCCCGACCCGCCGCGGGCCCGGTCGTGGTGCGGCCGGCCGGGTACTCGGAGGCGCCGGCCCGCTGCTCGGGGATGCCGGCTCGTCGCGGCGCCCGTCATGCGGCCGCCCGTCATGCGGCCGCCTGTCGTGTTCGGGCAGTTGTCGCGGCTGGCAGACCGTCACGGCCGGTGCGCTCCCAGGGCCGGTGCGCTCCCAGGGCCGGAGCGCTGCCACGGTCGGCGGACCCTCTCGGCTGGTGGACCTCTTTGCTGGTAGACCTCTCGCCGGGTGGACCTCTCGCCGGGTGGACGTCGTGGTCCGGGGCGAGAGGGCCGCAGGTGCGGGGGCGCCTCGCCGTGGGGCACCATCTCGCTTGACGGAGGCGGCGGCAGTGGGTTGCATACGTTCTGTGATCGCGCACCGGGCGCCAACCTGCCCTTTCCCTCTGTTCCCTCCGTCCCGGCAGGTCCCAGGAGCAGCGCCGTGGATCCGGTGATCGTGGTCGGCGCGGGTCCGGTGGGGCTCGTGCTCTCCCTCGCCCTCGCCGCACAGGGCGTTCCCACCGTGATCCTCGACGAGGGCGAGTGCAAGGACGATCCGCGCCCCGCGCGCACGGTGGTCCTGCGTGCCGACACCGCGGCCCTCGCCGAGCGGCTGGGCTGCTCCACGATGAGTGACGAGGGGTTCCGCTGGGTCGGCTGGCGTTCTCTGCGGCGCAAGCAGGAACTGCGCCGGGTGGAGTTCCGTGAAGAGGAGCTGCCCGCTCCCGTGCACATCCCGCAGCATGCGCTCACGCGGGGGCTGCGGGACGCCGTGGAGGCCACCGATCTGGTGCGGGTCGTCGCGTGCAGCCGGCTCGACGTCCTGGAGCAGGACGGGAGCGGTATCACCGCGCATGCCCGCGGCGTCGATGCGACCTGGTGGCGCGGGAGTTTCCTGGTCGGCTGCGACGGCGCCCGGTCGACGGTCAGGAAGCTCCTCGGGATCCGCTTCCCGGGGCGGACCGCCGTGGAGCGCCACGCCGTCGCGGCCCTGCGCACCGAACTCCCCTGGCCCGGCGAGGGCGTACTGCACCGGCTGCCGCCGTGGCGGGCGGTCGGCGACGAGGTGACCGCGCGCCCTCTGGCCGACGGCGTGTGGCGGCTGGACTGGCTGCTGCCCGCCCGTGGGGAACTGGTGACGCCCGACGCACTGGTGTCGCGGGTCCGGGACACCCTGGCAGGCTGGTGCGACGGACCACCCCAGTACGACCTCCTCGACACCGGCGTCCACACCCTCCATCATCGGCTGGCCCGGCGCTGGCGGGTGGATCGCGCCTTCCTCGCCGGAGACGCGGCCCATCTCCTCGGCGCGGTCGGTACCCAGGGCGTGGACGAGGGCATGCGCGACGCCGAAAACCTGGCGTGGAAGCTCGCCCAGGCCTGGCATCACGGCGCCTCCGGCACCCTGCTCGACAGCTACCAGGCCGAACGGCGCACGGCGGTTGCCGCACGGCTGCGAGCCGCTGACCAGTCCCTGCCGATACTGCGCGGCACCGGGGGCATTCGGACCTATCTGCCGGGCGCCTCCCGAGGCCACGGCACCCTGCTGACGGACGGACATCTCGGGCTCGGTCCGCTGGGTGCACCCCCCTCCTATCCGCACTCCCCTCTCGCGCCACAGCAGACCGAGGCGCACACCGCCGTCGCCACCCCGGCGGGGGCGTTGGTGGCGGACGTCGCCGTGACGACTCCCGAAGGGACGACGGCCCGGCTGCGGCACCGGCTGGGCAGGGCTCGGCTGCTGGTGGTGCTGGTCGCCCCCGGCACGGGGGTGTGGGACCGGCGCCACTGGGTGACGGCGGGCGTCATGCCCCGACTCGCCTCGACGGTGGCGGAGCTGCCCACCCGGGCGGAGCTGCTCGTCGCCGAGTCCTACCCGGGGGCATCGGCGCACACGGTCCTGCTGGTGAGACCGGACGGACATCTCGTGGCGGCCTTCGGGGGCGTGCGTCCCGCCGAGCTGTATGCGGCTGCCGACGCGGTGCGCGGGGGCGCGCCCGCGGCTTCGGGGTCCCGTTCCGAGCACGCCGCCGCCCGGCCGGACTGAGCTGCCACCCGTTCTGCGCCAGCCGGTCGGCCTGTGCGGACGCGCACCGCGCATGTCCGCGGACGGCGGTCCTCGCACCGGACGGGCATCCTCGGACCGGAGTCAGAACCAAGTCAGAACCGGGTTCGAACCGGGCGGTGGTCCGGGACAGCACTCAGTACGGGCCGTCCTCCGGCCCGTCCAGTCCCCCGGTGTCCTCACCTTCCTCCTCCAGGGCCCTGCGGACCACCCTCAGGGCCATCCCCTCCGGGTATCCCTTGCGGGCGAGCATGCCCGCGAGGCGGCGGAGCCGGCGGTCACGGTCGAGACCCCGGGTGGAGCGGAGTCTCCTGGCGACCAGTTCCCGCGCCGTCTCCTCCTCCTGGTCGGCGTCAAGGCGGCCGACCGCCTCGTCGATCAACGCCGGATCGACGCCCTTGGTGCGCAGTTCACGCGCGAGGGCGCGGCGGGCGAGTCCGCGTCCGTGGTGCCGTGACTCCACCCAGGCGCCCGCGAACGCCGCGTCGTCGACGAGACCGACGCCCTCGAAGCGGGACAGCACCTCTTCGGCGACCTCATCCGGGATGTCGCGGCTGCGGAGCGCCTCGGCGAGTTGTCTCCGGGTCCGCGGGGTGCCGGTGAGCAGACGCAGGCAGATCGCCCGCGCCCTCTCAGCCGGGTCCTGGGGCGGCAGCTCCTCGTCGGCCCTCGACGACGCTGAGCTGCCGCCCGGCCTCTGCGCGGTACGCCGCGTGCTCGGGTCGGGCACGGTGCCGGTCAGCCCTTGGCCGCCGCAGCCGTCTTGGTGGCCCTCGCCGTCTTCGCTGCGGTCGCGGGCACCGGCTTGGCGGGAGCTTCGGCGGGCGCGATGCCTGCCGTGTCCGCACCGGGCTCGGCCGCCGGGGCCTCGGTGCTGCTCACTCCCACGCCCAGCTTCTCCTTGATCTTCTTCTCGATCTCGTTGGCCAGGTCGGGGTTGTCCTTCAGGAAGTTGCGCGCGTTCTCCTTGCCCTGACCGAGCTGGTCGCCCTCGTAGGTGTACCAGGCACCGGCCTTGCGCACGAAACCGTGCTCCACGCCCATGTCGATCAGACCGCCCTCACGGCTGATGCCCTGGCCGTAGAGGATGTCGAACTCGGCCTGCTTGAAGGGCGGCGCGACCTTGTTCTTGACGACCTTGCAGCGGGTGCGGTTGCCGACGGCCTCGGTGCCGTCCTTCAGGGTCTCGATGCGGCGGATGTCGATGCGCACCGAGGCGTAGAACTTCAGGGCGCGGCCACCGGTGGTGGTCTCCGGCGAGCCGAACATCACGCCGATCTTCTCGCGGAGCTGGTTGATGAAGATCGCGGTGGTCTTGGACTGGTTGAGCGCGCTGGTGATCTTCCGCAGGGCCTGGCTCATGAGCCGGGCCTGCAGCCCCACGTGGGAGTCGCCCATCTCGCCCTCGATCTCCGCTCGCGGTACGAGCGCCGCGACGGAGTCGATGACGATCAGGTCGAGCGCGCCGGAGCGGACCAGCATGTCGACGATCTCGAGCGCCTGCTCACCGTTGTCCGGCTGGGACAGGATGAGGTTGTCGATGTCGACGCCGAGCTTCTTCGCGTACTCGGGGTCGAGGGCGTGCTCCGCGTCGACGAAGGCGACCTGGCCGCCCGCCTTCTGCGCGTTGGCGACGGCGTGCAGGGTCAGGGTCGTCTTGCCGGAGGACTCCGGGCCGTAGATCTCCACGACACGGCCTCGCGGCAGGCCACCGACGCCCAGCGCGACGTCGAGCGCCGTCGAGCCGGTCGGGATGACCTCGATGGGCTCCTTCGACCGCTCGCCCATGCGCATCACGGCGCCCTTGCCGAACTGTCGTTCAATCTGCGCGAGCGCGGCGTCGAGCGCCTTCTCACGGTCGGTTCCTGCCATGGGTTCCACCCGGTTTGCTTGAGTCGATCGCTTCACGTCCAAGACGCTATCCCCTGCCACTGACAATGCGCCCCGACGTCCTCCGGCCTGTGGACAACCCGGCGAGAACCCCGGGACCCCGAGGCCGGACCCCCATCAGAATAGATGTTCGATTTTGGTGTCAAGCGCGTCCCGGCACCGTGCCTCGTGTGCCGCGCCCTGCCCGGCTGCCGCGGCGAACTGCGGCGGCGACCGCCGGGGCGACCGCCGCGACACCGCGGGAGGGTGCCACCGGGGAGGCCGCGGCCCCCGAGAGGGCTCTCAGCCGCCGCTCTCCCCGTCGGCCGCCGCCCCGTCCTTCCTGCTGCGCAGGGCCCGCTGGACCCGGGCCAGCACCACCTCGCCGTGCCTCCGGTGCCCGTGGACCCGCGGGTCCTCCGTCACGGTGTAGCGCTTCACATAGGCACCGAGGAAGGCCTGGAGCGTGGCGACGGCCGGGATCGCGATCAGCGCGCCGACGGCACCCAGCAGCGCGGTGCCGGCGATGACCGAGCCGAACGCCACCGCCGGATGGATGTCCACGGTCCGGGCGGTGAGCTTCGGCTGCAGCACATAGTTCTCGAACTGCTGGTAGATCAGCACGAAACCCAGCACCCACAGCGCGTACCAGGGGTTGATCGTGAAGGCGATGAGCATCGGCAGGGCCCCCGCGAGATAGGTGCCGATGGTCGGGATGAACTGCGACACCAGCCCCACCCACATGGCCAGCGCCGGGGCGTACGGCACATCCAGCATCGCCAGCAGCACATAGTGTGCGAACCCCGAGATCAGCGCCATCAGCCCGCGCGAGTACAGGTATCCGCCCGTCTTGTCGACGGCGATCTCCCAGGCCCTCAGCACCTCGGCCTGCTTCGACGGAGGCAGCACCGAGCACAGCGCGCGCCGCAGCCTCGGCCCGTCCGCCGCGAAGTAGAAGGAGAAGAGGAAGATCGTCAGCAGCCTGAACAGACCGCCGAGCACCGTCGCGGAGACGTCGAGCACACCGGTCGCGCTGTTCTGCACGTACTTCTGCAGCCAGTCGGAACGCAGCAGGCTGTCCTGGATCGCGACCCTGGACAGCTCGCTGTGGAAGGTCTTGTTGATCCAGTTGATCACCTGGTCCAGGTACTCGGGGAAGTCCTCGACCATCTCGACGATCTGACCGGCCAGCATCGAGCCGAGCGCCACGACGAAGCCCACACTCGCGGCCAGCACCGCGATGAAGACGAGGAACGTGGCGATGCCGCGGCGGACGCCGCGGGCCGCCATCCGGCCCACGGCGGGCTCGATCGCGAGCGCCAGGAAGAACGCGATCAGTACGTTGATCAGCAGACCGATCAGCTGGTGGAGGGCCCAGCTGCCGAGCTGGAAGCAACCGTAGAGCGTCAGTGCCAGCACCATCGCGCGGGGCAGCCAGCGCGGCATCCGGCTCGGTGCGGCCGCCGCGCCGGCGGTCCCGCCGGTCCGGCCGTCTGCGCCGGGCGCGGCTGCGGGCGGGGGGACGGTCACCCGGGCCGGGGCACCTGCCGCGCCGCTCCCGGTGTCGTCGTCGGGCCGCCCGGCCTCCGCGTACCGGGAGGTCGGGCGGTTCTCGTCCTGGGTGGTCCCGTCGTTCGCTGCCACGGAGCAAGTCTCGCCTACCGGGGCGACACCCGGCACGGGCCTGTGGACAGAGCCCCGGCCATGGACCGTCCCGTCATGCCGCGGACCTCACGACCCCGGGGCGGGCACCCCGGATACGGGACGCGGACGGGGAACACCCGACGGGGAACGCGGGCGGGGGACACCGGACAGACAGCACCGGACAGGCAGCACGGGACAGGGGCGATGGCGAGGCTCCCGGGTCAGCGCCTGTCCGCGGGGATGCCGACCGCCGCGCACACCCCGCGCCAGACGTCCTTCGTCTCCCAGCCGGCCGCCAGCGCCTCGTACACCGTCCGGCCTCCGAGTTCCGTCATCACATGGTCGCGTGCGAAGGAGTCGGCGTAGGCCGCGCCGAAGTGCTCTTCCATCCGCTCCCAGAAAATCGTCAACCGCATGACACCATTATCCGTCCCCTGAGAGTGCAGACCTGTCCGCCGGTCTTGTGCGAAGCCCGTTCGCCTCTACCGTCGGAGCATGGCTGGAACACCTCTGGCACGCGCCGAGCACTTCGTCTGGCTCACGGCCCGTGTACTCGAACAGCGGCGGTTCGCGTATCACTTCCTGGGGGCGGCGGCCGAGCCGGTCGAGGCCGCGCTGACCGCGTACCTCAACGAGGACGGCGGCTACGGACACGCCCTGGAGCCCGATCTCCGCGGCCCCGGGAGCCAGCCGCTGCACACCGCGCACGCCCTGCGCGTGCTGGACTCGATCGGGCGCTGCGGCGGGCTGCGTGCGGAGCGGATCTGCCGCTACCTCACGCACGCGGCCACCCGGGACGGCGCCCTGCCCCTGGTCCATCCCTCGCAGCGCGGGTATCCCACGGCGCCGTTCATCCCGGTCGTGGCCGATCCGCCCGGTGAGCTGCTGGCCACGGGGCCCGTGGTGGGGCTGCTGCACCGCAACCGGGTGTGGCACGCGTGGCTGTTCCGCGCGACCGACTTCTGCTGGGCGGCCGTGGAGGGGCTGCGGAAGTCGCACCCGTACGAGATCCAGGCGGCGGTCGCCTTCCTGGACGGGGTCCCGGACAGGTCGCGTGCCGAGGAGGCCGGGGACCGGCTCGGCCGGCTGGTGCGCGAGCAGCGGCTCGTGGTGCTCGACCCCGCCCGTTCGGACGACTACCCGGTCGCCGCGGGCTACGCCCCGGGCGAGTACCACTATCCGCACGACTACGCACGCGTACCCGACTCGCTGGCACGGCTCTGGTTCACCGACGAGGAGATGGAGCGGTCGCTCGACCACCTCGCCCGTGAGCAGCAGGAGGACGGTGGCTGGCCGGTCCGCTGGCGCCAGTGGGCGCCGAGCACCGCCCCGGAGTGGCGTCCGGTGGTGACGGTCGAGGCGCTGCGCACACTGCGGGCGCACGGGCGCGTGCTCCGCTGAGGGGCACGCGGCCTGCGGGGGCGCATACGGCGTCCTGGCGAGAGCCGCCGCGCCCGCGTCGACCGTGCTGACGCCCTGCTGCGGACACGCGGCGTCCTGCCGTCGGGCGGCACCGGCACCGGTCGCCTTCGGCCCTCTCCCCTGCCGCGGCTCCGCCGGACGGCTGGCCGGCTCAGGCCCCGAGGGCCCTCGCCGCCGCGGTGACGGCCACGGCGGCGGCGACCACGACGAGGAACGGCGCCCGCAGGACCAGCGCCGCCGCCGCGGCGGCCAGCCCCGCGGCGCGGGCGTCCAGCACCAGTGCGCCGCCCGTGCTGAACGACTGCTGGGCGGTGAGCGCTGCCAGCAGCGCGACCGGGAGCAGGGCGGCGAGCCGCCTGACGAGCGGGCGCTCCAGCGCGCCGGCCGGTACCAGCAAACCGGCCAGTTTGACCAGGTAGCAGGCGGCGGCGGTCACTCCGATGGCGATCCAGACGTTCAACGGTCGGCTCCCGTCCGCCTGCCGGCCATCCGCCCCTGCCACCAGAGGACGGCGGGCGCCGCGAGTGCCGCGACCAGTACCGGCACTCCGGCGGGCAGCACCGGCAGCAGCCCCAGCCCTAGGAGGACCGCGATACCCGCGACCACCCGATCGGTCGTCGTGCGCAGCATGGGCGCCAGCAGTGCCAGGAAGACGGCCGGCCCGGCCGCGTCCAGTCCCCAGGCGTTCGTGTCGCCGACGGCCTCGGCGCCGAGCGCCCCGAGCAGCGTGGTGAGGTTCCACAGCAGATAGAGGGTGAGCCCGGTGACGGTGAAGCCGATGCGGGCGGCCCTGCGGGTGGGCTGGGCCAGGGCCACCGCGGTGGTCTCGTCGATGACCCAGTGGGCCGCGAGGGGCCGCACGGCCCGGCGCACGGCGAGGAGCTGGGAGAGCCGCAGACCGTAGAAGGCGTTGCGGGTACCGAGGAAGAAGGCGCCGGCGGCGGCGGTGAACGGGTTGCCGCCCGCGGCCAGTGCCCCGACCAGTGCGAACTGCGACGCACCGGTGAATACGAGCAGGCTGAGGGCGCAGATCTGCAGGACGTCGAGCCCGGCGCCCGCGGCGGTCACACCGAAGGCGAAGCCGGACAGGCCGACGGCGACGCCCACCCCGAGGGCGTCCCGGACCACTGCGGAGTCGGCTTTCACCGGTACGCCGGCGGTCGCACCCGCCGGCTCGGCCGGGGTGCGCCGTTCGACGTCGACGGGTATTGCTGCTGATGCTGTCTGTTCTGGCACGCCATGGACGGTACGGGACCGGATACTTCGCGGTCTTGTACGTTCTTGCACGCATGCGTCGCCTCATCCCGCCCCGGCACACCCGCTTCGCCGCTTCCCCGCCTCGCCGCTTCCCCGGCCGCCGCCCGCCCTGCCGGGGGGCGGGGGCCTCACAGCGGATCGCCGACTCCCCGTCCCCGCCGGTAGGCCCCCGGGGGCACCCCCACGATCCGCGTGAAGTGCCGGTTCAGGTGCGGCTGATCGGTGAATCCGACCGCGGCGGCCGCCTGCGCCGGGGCCGCGCCCACGTCCAGCAGGCTCCGGGCCCGGCGGACGCGGGCGTCGGTGAGCCAGGTGTGCGGAGGCATCCCGTAGCGGTCACGGAAGGCCCGCAGCAGGGCGAACGGGCTGGTGGCGAGTTCCGCGGCGAGAGCCTGGAGGGTGGGCGGGGCCGCCATCCGCTCCTCCAGCACCGCCCGGGCGCGCTCCGCGTCACGCGCGCCCGCCGTGAGCGGTTCGCGCGCCGGGAGGCTGCTCCCGTGGTTCCGCAGCAGCCGCGCCACCATGATCCGCAGCACGCTGTCGGCGGCGAGCGCGTTGCCCTCCTCGGCCGCGCGGTGCACCTCGTGGATCATCAGGGCCGCATGCCGGTCGGCCACGGCGGTCTCCGCGAAGCCGGCGGTTCCCCTGATCGTCGTGGTCTCCGCCGCTATCTCGGCCACCACCCGGGACGACGGGTAGAGCGTCGAGTACACCCAGCCCTCCGCGACCCCGGCGCGGGCGGTGTGCGGAACCTCTGGATTGATCATCACGACCGTGCCCGGCCCGGCGTGCACGACACCGCCCGGCAGCCCGACGTCCTCGAGGCCGTGCGTGATCGTCCCGAAGACATAGCCCTCGTGGCTGTGGCGGGGGAACGTGTGCCGCACGTAACGGGCCCGGAGCAGGTCGATCCCCGGAAGCCGCTCGTGCTGCCAGTACCGCGCCCACTCGCCCTCCGCCATGTCGATATTCTCGCAGGTCCGGGCGCTTGTCAGTGGGGCGGTGCACGATGGGTGTCATGGTCGGCAGTGCACTCGACACCTTCGCCCCCGCGACCCGCGGCTGGTTCACCGGGGCCTTCAGCGCGCCCACCGCGGCCCAGGAGGGCGCCTGGCGGGCGATCGGCCGCGGCTCCGACGTGCTGGTCGTCGCCCCGACCGGCTCCGGGAAGACGCTCGCCGCGTTTTTGGCCGCCCTCGACGGCCTGACGTCCGCCCCGCCCCCGGCGGAGACCGGGAAGCGCTGCCGGGTGCTGTACGTGTCGCCGCTGAAGGCCCTCGCGGTCGACGTGGAGCGCAATCTCCGCAGCCCGCTGACCGGTATCCGGCAGGAGGCGGTGCGGCTCGGACTGCCGGAGCCCGAGGTGCGCGTCGGCATCCGGTCCGGGGACACCCCCGCGGCCGAGCGGCGGGCGCTGGCGACTCGTCCGCCCGACATCCTGATCACCACTCCCGAGTCGCTGTTCCTGATGCTCACCTCGTCCGCCCGCGAGGCGCTGGGCGGCGTCGAGACGGTGATCGTCGACGAGGTGCACGCGGTCGCGGGCACCAAGCGCGGCGCACACCTGGCGCTGTCCCTCGAGCGGCTGGACGAGCTGCTGCCCCGGCCGGCCCGCAGGATCGGCCTCTCGGCGACCGTCCGGCCGGTGGACGAGGTGGCGCGCTACCTGTCGCCGGGGCGGCGGGCGGAGGTCGTCCAGCCGCCCTCCGGCAAGGAGTTCGACCTCTCCGTCGTCGTCCCGGTCGAGGACATGGGCGAGCTCGGGGGCTCTCCGGCCTCCGAGCCGGACGGCGCCGGCGAGAAGCCGTCGATCTGGCCGCAGGTGGAGGAGCGCATCGCCGATCTGGTGCAGGCCCACCGCTCGACGATCGTCTTCGCGAACTCCCGCCGTCTCGCGGAGCGGCTCTGCAACCGGCTCAACGAGATCGCCTACGAGCGCGCCGTGGGGGAGCCCCTTCCCGACGGCGCCCCACCCGCGGAGGTCATGGCTCAGTCCGGGGCGGCGCGGGGCGCGCCCCCGCTGCTCGCCCGCGCGCACCACGGCTCCGTCTCCAAGGAGCAGCGCGCTCTCGTCGAGGAGGACCTGAAGGCGGGCAGGCTGCCCGCCGTCGTCGCGACGTCCAGTCTGGAGCTGGGCATCGACATGGGCGCGGTGGACCTGGTCGTCCAGGTCGAGTCCCCGCCGTCGGTCGCCTCCGGCCTGCAGCGCGTCGGCCGCGCCGGACACCAGGTGGGCGCGGTGTCCACGGGTGTCGTGTTCCCCAAGTACCGGGGGGATCTGGTCCAGGCGGCCGTCGTCACCGAGCGGATGCGCACCGGCTCGATCGAATCACTCCGTGTCCCCGCCAATCCGCTGGACGTGCTGGCCCAGCAGCTCGTCGCCATGGTCGCCCTCGACACCTGGCAGTTCGACGACCTGCTGGCGGTCGTGCGCCGCGCCGCGCCCTTCGCCTCGCTCCCCGAGTCGGCGTTCACGGCCGTGCTGGACATGCTGGCGGGCCGGTACCCGTCCGACGCCTTCGCCGAGCTGCGCCCGCGGGTGGTGTGGGACCGGGTCGCCGGGACGGTCACGGGGCGCCCCGGCGCCCAGCGGCTCGCGGTCACCTCGGGCGGCACGATCCCGGACCGCGGGCTGTTCGGCGTCTTCCTGGCCGGTGCGGACCCCCGGAAGGGCGGCGGCCGGGTCGGCGAACTCGACGAGGAGATGGTCTACGAGTCCCGGGTCGGTGACGTCTTCACCCTGGGCACCACCTCATGGCGGATCGAGGACATCACCCGCGACCGGGTGCTCGTCTCCCCCGCGCCCGGGGTCCCCGGCCGGCTGCCCTTCTGGAAGGGCGACCAGCTGGGCCGCCCACTCGAGCTGGGCAGGGCGGTGGGCGCCTTCCTCCGCGAGATCGGGTCGCTGTCCGAGGAGGACGCCCGGCTGCGGCTGATGACGGCCGGCCTCGACGGCTGGGCGGCCGGGAACGTGCTGTCGTACCTCGACGAGCAGCGCAGGGCCTGCGGGCATGTGCCCGACGACCGCACCATCGTCGTCGAGCGGTTCCGTGACGAGCTGGGCGACTGGCGGGTCGTGGTGCACTCGCCGTTCGGTGCCCAGGTCCACGCCCCCTGGGCACTCGCGCTGGGCGCGCGCCTCTCCGAGCGGTACGGCGTGGACGCCCAGGTCATGCACGCGGACGACGGAATCGTGCTGCGGCTCCCCGACGCCGACCTGATGGGCCTCGACCTGCTGGACCAGGACCCGGTACACCTCGACACCTCGTACGACGGCGACCAGGCCCCGGTCGGCGCCGGCGACACCCTGTTCGACAAGGGCGAGATCGGTCAGATCGTCACCGACCAGGTCGGCGGATCCGCCCTGTTCGCGTCCCGGTTCCGCGAGTGCGCGGCCCGCGCCCTGCTGCTGCCGCGCCGGAACCCCGGCAAGCGCACCCCGCTGTGGCAGCAGCGTCAGCGCGCGGCCCAGCTGCTCCAGGTCGCCAGTGAGTTCGGCTCGTTCCCGATCGTCCTGGAGGCCGTACGGGAGTGCCTCCAGGACGTCTTCGACGTCCCCGGGCTCGAGGAGCTGATGGGCGACATCGAGTCGCGCCGGGTGCGGCTCGTCGAGGTCACCACCCCCGAGCCGTCCCCCTTCGCACGCTCCCTCCTGTTCGGCTATGTGGCCCAGTTCCTCTACGAGGGGGATTCGCCGCTCGCCGAGCGCCGGGCCGCCGCCCTCTCGCTGGACTCCCGGCTGCTCGCCGAACTCCTCGGCCAGGCGGAACTGCGCGAACTGCTCGACGCGGACGTCCTGGGCGGGCTGGAGCGGGAGCTCCAGTGGCTCACGGACGACCGCAGGGTCAAGGACGTGGAGGGCGTCGCCGACCTGCTGCGGGTCCTCGGGCCGCTGACCACCGGGGAGCTGACCGAGCGCGGGGCCGACCCCGGCTGGCCGGAGGAGCTCGCCGGTACCCGCCGCGCCATCCGGGTCCGGATCGCCGGTGCGGAGCACTGGGCGGCGGTGGAGGACGCGGGACGCCTCAGGGACGCGCTGGGCACGGCGCTGCCGGTGGGCGTCCCCGAGGCGTTCACGGAGCCGGTGAAGGACCCGCTCGGTGATCTGCTGGCCCGTTTCGCCCGCACACACGGGCCCTTCACCTCGTCGCAGGCGGCCGCGCGGTTCGGGCTGGGCGCGGCCGTGACGGACGGGGCACTGCAACGGCTCGCCGCGGCCGGGCGGGTCGTCCAGGGCGAGTTCCATCCGTCGGGCATCGGCCAGGAGTGGTGCGACGCCGCCGTGCTGCGCCGGCTGCGGCGCCGCTCCCTCGCCGCGCTCCGCGAGGAGCTGGAACCGGTGCCGCCCGCCGCGCTGGCCGCCTTCCTCCCCCAGTGGCAGCATGTGGGCGGCGGCAGCCTGCGCGGGATCGACGGGCTGGCCCGTGCCGTGGAGCAACTCCAGGGCGCCCCCGTGCCCGCCTCCGCGCTGGAGAAGCTGATCCTCCCGTCCCGGGTGGCCGGATACGCACCGGGCATGCTGGACGAGCTGACCACGACCGGCGAGGTGGTGTGGGCCGGAGCCGGGGCGCTGCCGGGCAAGGACGGCTGGGTCTCGCTCTACCACGCGGACGCCGCCCCGCTCCTGCTGCCGCGGCCCCACCCGCTGGAGCTGACGGCCCTCCACGAGTCGGTGCTCCGCACCCTCGCGGGGGGCTACGGCCTGTTCTTCCGCCACATCGCGGACCAGGTGCGGGCGACGACGCACCCGGAGATCACCGACCCCCAGCTCGCCGACGCGCTGTGGGAGCTGGCCTGGTCCGGGCGGCTGACCAACGACACCCTGGCGCCGCTGCGCTCGCTCCTGGGTTCCGGACGGACGGCGGGGTCCACCGCGCACCGTGCCCGGCGCACGGTCCCGCGTGGGCGGTACGGCTCCTTGACGGCTGCCGCGCGGACCGCGTCCCGCAACGGTCCGCCGACCGTCTCCGGACGCTGGTCCCTGCCGCCCGCGCACGAGCCCGACCCCACGCACCGCGCCCACGCCCTGGCCCGCACGTTGCTCGACCGGCATGGCGTCGTCACCAGGGGCGCGGTCGCCGCCGAAGGCGTCGAGGGCGGCTTCTCGGCGACATACCGCGTCCTCTCCGCCTTCGAGGACAGCGGACAGGCCCGGCGGGGCTATGTCGTCGAGGGGCTCGGAGCCGCCCAGTTCGCGATGGACGGCGCGGTGGACCGGCTGCGGGCCGCCGCCGGCGCCCGCGAGCGCGCCGGCGGGCCCACCGCAGCGCGTGCGCTGGTGCTGGCCGCCGCCGACCCGGCGAACGCCTACGGGGCGGCGCTGTCCTGGCCCGAGCCGCCGGTCGGCGCGAGCCACAAACCGGGCCGCAAGGCGGGGTCACTGGTCGTGCTGGTCGACGGGGAACTCACGCTGTACCTGGAGCGGGGCGGCAAGACCTTGCTGTCCTGGCCCTCCGAACCGGACGACCCCGCGCTCCGTGCCGCCGCCGGGGCTCTGGCCGAGGCGGGCGCGGCGGGCATGCTCGGCACGATCACGATCGAGCGGATCAACAGTTCGGCGGCTCTGACCTCTCCGCTCTCCCCCCTGCTGGAGGAGTCCGGTTTCCACGCCACGCCACGCGGCCTGCGCATACGGGCCTGACGCGGGGCACACGTCCGCCGATCGCGCCCGACCGCGAGCGGGTTCGTGCCCCGTGGCCGTGCCCGTCTGCGCCCCCGGGACAGCAGGCACCCGCCGGCCGCGGGCCCGGGCCTCCTGTCCGGACCTCGGCCCCGAGCAAGCGAACGGGCACGGCGGCGCGCAGAGCGGGCCGGTTCCCTCGCCCCACTGGGCCGGACGAGGCTCGGCGAGTGCGCCCCCACCGTGCCACGTCCCGTCCCGCGCCCCGCTCGGCTCGGCTCGGCTCGGCTCGGCTCGGCTCGGCTCGGCTCGGCTCGGCTCGGCTCCCGGAGTGTCGGGGCGGCGCCCGGTGACCGGCCCTCGCCGCCGGCTGCCGGACCGTGCGGTTTCCAGGCTTCCCGTCCCGCGGCCGCAGGCCGGTGACGCGCATCATGGAGGCATGCCCGAAGGAGACACCGTCTGGCTGACCGCGCGGAAGCTCCGCGCCGCGCTGGCCGGACGGACGCTGACCCGCTCAGATCTCAGGGTTCCCCGCTTCGCCACCGCCGATCTCACCGGCCGCGAGGTGCTGGACGTCACCGCTCGGGGAAAGCACCTGCTCACCCGCATCGAAGGCGGGCTCACCCTGCACTCCCATCTCCGGATGGACGGCTCCTGGCGGGTCTTCCCCGCCGGCGAGCGCTGGCACGGCGGCCCCAACCACCAGATCCGCGCCGTGCTGGGCAACACCGAGCGTACGGCCGTGGGCTACCGCCTGCCCGTGCTGGAACTGATGCGTACACGGGACGAGGGCAAGGCGGTGGGGCATCTCGGGCCGGATCTGCTGGGGCCGGACTGGGATCCGGAAGCGGCCGTGCGCAACCTGCTCGCCGACCCCGCTCGCCCGATCGGCGAAGCCCTGCTGGACCAGCGCAACCTCGCGGGCATCGGCAACGTCTACAAGTCGGAGCTGGCCTTTCTGGCCCGGGTCACTCCCTGGCACCCGGTCGGCGGCCTGCCCCCGGGTGTTCCGGAGAGCCTCGTCGCAACGGCCCGGCGCCTGCTGGAGATCAACAAGGGCACCTTCGACCGGCGCACCACTCCGCGTACGGGCGCCGGCGGCTGCGGAGGCGACCAGCCGTGGAGCCCCCCGCGTCCGGGTGGGCAGCGCCTCTTCGTGTACGGGCGGCAGGGTGACCCGTGCCTGCGCTGCGGCACCGCGATCCGCAGGGCCGGACGGGACGACCGGGTCTCCTACTGGTGCCCGGGGTGCCAGTCCGGTCCCGTGTCCTGACCCGTCGCCGTGCACCCGCTCGGGCAGCAGCGTCGCCCCGCCGTTACCCCGGGCCCGACCGGGAGGACTGCGGATGCCCCCGAACCGGCCGCCCGTGCCTGCCCCCTAGCGCCCGGCGGCGCACGTTGTTTGACGATCCATCCCGTCGTTTGACGATCCATCAGATAAGAATCCGCGCTCGGCACGGCCCGTCACCGCGTAACGGCCGCCCAGCGACCGCCGCCCGCCCGGGACGTCGGCGGCCGCACCGCGTCCGTCACCGGGATCGCGAACGCCCCGGCCGCCACCACATGCCTGCTCGCCGAGGCGGACGCCGCGCACACTGTGCGGACAGGGGCGGGCGAGGACATCGCGGAGTTCGCACTTCCGGCTGTTCCCGGACGGCCGCGAACAAGTACTTCCCGGACCCCCGTCGAGACGAGGGACAGCGACCGGGAACCCCGGGCGGGACGGTACCCGCCCGCCCCCCGGCCGCTACCGGACTCGCGGCGATCTGCACTGCGGCGGAGGCGGCCACGGCCAGGTTCTCACCGCTCGGCAGGGCCGGCGAGCCCACGGGCGCCGTCGACGCGCTACCGCAACTCGCCTCCGGCACGCCTTCGTTCACAGCGTGCCGGACCCTCCGGCCGAACGGGGGCGTCGCGGGGCCCTGGTAGCCGTGGTCGCCCCCCCGGCCCCACCGGCATCCCCGGCCCGCGACGCTACGTGCACCGGCAGCAGGCTGAGCCCCCACCCGCCTGCCGCCACTGCCCCCTCGACGAGCCCCGCGTGCTCCGGCACCAGCGCCAGCCGCAGCACGGCCCACCACCACGCAGCGCCCAGTGCGAGCGCCGGCAGCAGGACCCATCGCCTCTCCATGGCCGCCTCCTCCGGTCGACGCTAGACCGGACCGATCACGCGGCGGGAGGGCGCACCGGTTGCACACCCGGCGCGCCCGCAGCATCTGCGCCTAGCGCCCCAGCGGGCCATGCCCCGGACCGTGCGCCCGCGCAGCGGTCCCGGCGCCGTGTCCCGCCCGGCCGCCGCAGCGACCCCGGAGGAGGCCCCGGATATACCCACGGCTAGACGCTCTCGGCCTGGAACATCCACGCGTGCTTCTCGAGATCGGCCGTGAGCGCGATGAGGATGTCCTGGGTCACCGGATCCGGCTCGTCGGTGATCCGGATGCGCTCCCGCATCCGCTCGATCACCGCGGACAGCGATTTCACCATGGTGCTGACGACGTCCGAATCCTGGATCCAGCCGTCCGCGACCTTCCCGATGGCACTCGCGGAGGCAACGGTCGAGGCACGGCCGTCAGGGGCGACCCCGATGGCGGAGGCCCGCTCGGCCACGACGTCGGAGTGCTTCCGCGCCGTGGTCACGACCTCGTCCAGTTGCAGGTGAACAGAGCGGAAGCGGGGCCCGACCACGTTCCAGTGAACCTGCTTGGCCACGAGCGAGAGGTCGATCAGATCGACCAGTGCGCCCTGGAGGGCCTCACCCGTGACCTTGCGCGCGTCCTCGGGCAGCGTGCTCTTCACCGCAGACATAGTGACCTCCGTTCGACGACACCGTTCTCCACCATGACACAAATGGAATGAAACGGTTATTCGGGGATGACAAAAGCCCCGGTCGGGTACCCACCCGACCGGGGCTCACACCTGGGGATCAGGCGGCGACGACGTCCACCGCTTCCGCCGGTGCCTTGATCGTCACCCGTTCCGTCGGCACACCCGCGACCGATGTCACGGACACGGAGTTCAGCGGGCGCACCGGTGAGGACACCGGCTCGCTCGCCGCCGACGCGGCCAGCTCGGCGAGCGACAGCTCGTCGCTGACTTCCCGCATGAGCTCGGACATCCGTACGTCAAGCGCGTCGCAGATGGCGGAGAGCAGCTCGGAGGAAGCCTCCTTCTGCCCCCGCTCCACCTCGGAGAGATAGCCGAGAGAGACTCGGGCGGACGAGGAGACTTCGCGCAGAGTACGGCCCTGGCGCTGGCGCTGCCGACGCAGCACGTCACCCAGCAGGCGACGGAGCAGAATCATCGGTGGCTCCCTCCTCGGACCGCGTAGCCGCATCCTTCACGCCCCACCGTACCGCCTCGCGCTGCGGCCGTGCGGGGAGCGATGTCGTGTTCACTCAGGGCTGCAAACATCAGTTCCCCCCGTTCTGTTCCGTCTCCTGTGCCCGCCCGTTACCCGAGAGTTCGCGGGCGAGCAGTTCCAGCACCCGCCGGACACTCTCTCTACGGATTGCCGAGCGGTCGCCGTTCAACCTCAACCGGGCTACTTCACGGGTGCCGCCGGGGCCCGCGACCGCGACGAAGACGGTGCCCACCGGCTGTCCGTCCTGGGGGTCGGGCCCCGCGACGCCGGTGGTCGCGATGCCCCAGCCGGCCTCCGTCCGCGCCCTCACCCCCGCGGCCATCTGGGCGGCGACCTCCGGGTGCACCGCCCCGTGCGCGGCCAGGAGGGCCCCGTCGACCCCCAGGAGATCCCTTTTGAGGGCGCTCGTGTACGCGGTCACGGAGCCGAGGAAACTCCTCGAGGCACCCGGAACGGAGGTCAGCTCCGCGGCCACGAGACCGCCCGTGAGGGACTCCGCCACGGCGAGGCTCTCGCCGCGCTCCGCGAGAAGGGACAGCACCCCCGCGGCGCTGCTCATCCCGGGGACTCCGCGCGCTCCCGCGCGGCGGACCGTTCGGCTGCGATTCCCCTGCGCCGCAGGACCACCGCCTGGCGGACGTAGTCCAGGCCGGTGGCCACGGTCAGGACGACCGCCACGGCCATCACCCACCAGCGCAGGGTGGCCAGCGGCCCGGTGAGCACCAGCACGTACATGCCGACCGCCGTGCCCTGCGCGAGGGTCTTCAGCTTGCCGCCGCGACTGGCGGGGATCACCCCGTGGCGGATCACCCAGAAGCGCATCAGGGTGATCCCCAACTCGCGGGAGAGGATCACTGCGGTCACCCACCAGGGCAGGTCGCCGAGCGCCGACAGGCAGATCAGCCCCGCGGCCATGATCGCCTTGTCGGCGATCGGGTCCGCGATCTTCCCGAAGTCCGTGACCAGGTCGTACGCACGCGCCAGATGCCCGTCGAAGATGTCCGTGATCATCGCGACGGCGAAGGCCGCCCAGGCCCAGGCACGCCACACCGGGTCGTGCCCGCCGTCCATGAGCAGCAGCACGACGAAGCCGGGCA
The DNA here is from genome assembly GCF_003122365.1 of Streptomyces spongiicola. NCBI lineage: Bacteria > Bacillati > Actinomycetota > Actinomycetes > Kitasatosporales > Streptomycetaceae > Streptomyces > Streptomyces spongiicola. The sequence goes on along the minus strand of NZ_CP029254.1, from coordinate 5,537,430 downwards.
CGAGCAGCAGCCGCACCATGGTGAGGATGTTGGCGATGTTCCACAGGCTGGCCTGGTTGACGGCCGCAGCGCCCAGCTTCCCGCCGGGCGCCGGCCTCCCGGTACCGCCCGCGGCGGATGCCGGCGCTCCGGTCATCTGCCCGCCTCCTCACGACGGTCCGAAACCACGTCGGCCACGAGATCGACGCCCTCCGTGCCGACGGCCTTCGCTTCGACCATACGTCCGGGCACCAGGCCGGTGGCACTCGTGAAGACGACCTGTCCGTCCGTCTCGGGCGCCTGGTGCGCGGCACGGCCGACGGCGCCGTCCTCGTCGTCGACGGACTCGACGAGGACGTGCAGGGTCTCCCCCAGGCGATCCTCGGCCCGCTGGGCGGTCAGTTCCTCGGCGAGCCGGGACAGCCGCGCCAGGCGCGCGTCGACGACGTCCTGGTGGAGCTTGCGCTCGTAACCGGCGGCCTCGGTGCCCTCCTCGTCGGAGTACCCGAAGACGCCGATCGCGTCCAGCCGTGCCTCGGTGAGGAACCGCTCGAGTTCGGCGAGGTCCGCCTCGTCCTCCCCCGGGAAGCCGACGATGAAGTTGGAGCGCACACCGGCCTGCGGGGCCTTGCCGCGGATGGTCTCCAGCAGTTCCAGGAACCGCTCGGTGTCGCCGAAGCGCCGCATGGCCCTCAGCACTCCGGGGGCGCTGTGCTGGAAGGAGAGGTCGAAGTAGGGCGCGACCCTATCGGTCGAGGTGAGGACGTCGATCAGCCCGGGGCGCATCTCGGCGGGCTGCAGATAGCTGACCCGGACCCGCTCGATGCCGTCGACGGCGGCGAGCTCGGGCAGCAGCGTCTCCAGGAGCCGGATGTCCCCGAGGTCCTTGCCGTACGAGGTGTTGTTCTCGGAGACCAGCATGATCTCCTTCACGCCCTGCCCGGCGAGCCAGCGGGTCTCGCCCAGCACGTCGCTCGGCCTGCGCGAGACGAAGGAGCCGCGGAAGGACGGGATGGCGCAGAACGAGCAGCGGCGGTCGCATCCGGAGGCCAGTTTCACCGAGGCGACCGGGCTGCTGTGCAACCTTCGGCGGAGGGGTGCCCGGGGCCCGGAGGCGGGCGCCAGACCCTCGGGGAGGTCGGCGGGCACGTCCTGCGGTTCCGGGGCCTGGGCGTGCCCGGGGAGGGACACGTCCGCGCCCTGCCGGTCCGCCGGGCTGATCGGCAGCAGCTTGCGGCGGTCGCGCGGCGTGTGGGAGGCGTGGACGCCTCCGCTCAGGATGGTCCGGAGGCGGTCCGAGATGTCGGCGTAGTCGTCGAAGCCCAGCACGCCGTCGGCCTCGGGCAGGGCCTCGGCGAGTTCCCTGCCGTACCGCTCGGCCATGCAGCCGACCGCGACGACGGCCTGGGTCTTCCCGCGGTCCTTGAGATCGTTGGCCTCGAGCAGGGCGTCGACGGAGTCCTTCTTGGCGGCCTCGACGAAGCCGCAGGTGTTCACGACCGCGACGTCCGCCTCGGCGGCTTCCTCGACGAGCTCCCAGCCGTCCGCCGCCAGGCGGCCTGCGAGCTCCTCCGAGTCCACCTCGTTACGGGCGCAGCCAAGAGTGACAAGGGCGACGGTACGGCGTTCGGGCATGGGCTCAAGACTACTTCGTCCCGGCCCACGCCCGATCCGCCAGGGTTGCCCCCCACGCCACGGGCGGTGGACGGCGGGCTTCCGGCCGGTTCCAGCAGGTCGCGGCCCGTTCCAGCAGTCGCGGCCGGTCCCGGCCGGTGCCGATCAGCCGGCCTCGGGGTCGCCCTTGGCGTAGGAGAGCCGTTCCACCTGACCGCTCTCGAACTCGTCCTCGACCTTCTTGCCGTTCACGAAGAGCTCGATGGCGCCCGCGTTCCCGAGGATGAGGTCCAGCCGCTCGTCGTCCTGGAAGGTCTTGGACTCGCCGGCGAGGAGCAGTCCGTCGAAGAGCAGCTTGCCGTTGGCGGACTTGGCGGAGATCCAGCTCTTGTCGTCGACCGCCGTCAGCTTCACCGTCACCTTGTCCTGCGGGACGGCGGCGATGGCGCTCTCCGAGGCCTCGGGCTTGGGCGCCGCCGGCTTGGCCGGAGACGGCTCGGGGCTGCTCTTCTCGGGTGCGGAGCCCTCGGCGACCTGCCTGGTGCCGCCGGCTCCGTCGGGACCGCTGAAGAGGGTGAAGCCGACGAAGCCGATGACTGCGACGATCGCCGCGACCATCGCGGCGGTCCAGTTGGGGCGCCTGCGTTCGGGGCGGATGCGCTCCGCCTCGAAGAGCGGGGCCGCCGGCGTCGGCGAGGGACGTCCGCCGTGCTCGGCGTCGTACCGGGCGACGAGGGGGTCCGGGTCCAGCCCCACGGCGCGCGCGAGTGTCCTGACGTGCCCGCGCGCGTAGACGTCGCCGCCGCAGCGCGAGAAGTCGTCCTGTTCGATCGCCTGCACGATGGGGACGCGCACCCGGGTGGAGGTGCTGACCTCGTCGACGGTCAGACCTGCGTCGGTGCGCGCCTGACGGAGCGAGCGGCCGATCGAAGGCCCGTCGTCTTCGGGAGAAGGACGGTCGTCTTCGGGGGAGTTGCCGATGGACACGGGGGCGCCTTTCGAGCGTGTAGCCACCTGCTGGAGGTTCAGTCTATGGGTGGTACGAAAGGGTGGGGCAACCGGGCGGATGCAGTTTGTACGCCATCGGAATGGCTGTACGTCAAGTTGCACGGAGTACGGGGAACAAGCCGTCCCCCATCCAACTGGACGTACGGGCAGGGGAAACGGTTGCCCCGCCCTTCCTCACGAATCAGACTCCCCACGGATCACCGCGAGCACTCCATCCAGCTCATCGGGTTTCACCAGGACGTCGCGCGCCTTGGAACCCTCGCTGGGACCCACGATGTTCCTGGACTCCATGAGGTCCATGAGGCGGCCCGCCTTGGCGAAGCCGACCCGGAGCTTGCGCTGAAGCATGGACGTCGAGCCGAACTGGGTGGAGACCACCAGCTCAGCCGCCTGGCAGAGCAGGTCGAGGTCGTCGCCGATGTCCTCGTCGACCTCCTTCTTCTGCTTCGTCCCCACCACCACGTCGTCCCGGAACGCGGGGGGCATCTGCTCCTTGCAGTGGCGTACGACGGCCGCGACCTCCTCCTCGGTCACGAAGGCGCCCTGCATCCGGGTGGGCTTGCCGGCTCCCATCGGCAGGAACAGGCCGTCGCCCTTGCCGATCAGCTTCTCCGCGCCCGGCTGGTCCAGGATGACCCGGCTGTCGGCGAGGGAGGACGTGGCGAAGGCGAGCCGGGAGGGCACGTTCGCCTTGATCAGACCGGTGACCACGTCGACCGACGGCCGCTGGGTGGCCAGGACCAGATGGATGCCGGCGGCACGGGCCAGCTGGGTGATCCGGACGACGGCGTCCTCGACGTCGCGGGGGGCGACCATCATCAGGTCCGCCAGTTCGTCGACGATCACCAGCAGGTACGGGTAGGGCTGGAGCTCGCGCTCGCTGCCCTCGGGTGCCTTGGCACGGCCGCTGCGCACGGCCCGGTTGAAGTCGTCGATGTGCCGGAATCCGTACGCGGCCAGGTCGTCGTAGCGCAGGTCCATCTCGCGCACGACCCACTGCAGGGCCTCCGCGGCCCGCTTGGGGTTGGTGATGATCGGTGTGATCAGGTGCGGGACGCCCTCGTAGGCCGTGAGCTCGACCCGCTTGGGGTCGACGAGGACCATCCGGACGTCCTCCGGGGTGGCCCGCATCAGCACGGAGGTGATCAGGCAGTTGACGCAGGAGGACTTGCCGGAGCCGGTGGCACCGGCGACCAGGATGTGGGGCATGTTCGCCAGGTTGGCCATGACATAGCCCCCCTCGACGTCCTTGCCGAGTGCGACCAGCATGGGATGGTCGTCCTCGGCCGCGTCGGCCAGCCGCAGCACGTCGCCGAGGTTGACCATCTCCCGGTCGGTGTTCGGGATCTCGATGCCGACGGCGGACTTGCCGGGGATCGGCGAGATGATCCGTACGTCGGGGCTCGCCACGGCGTAGGCGATGTTCTTGGTCAGCGCGGTGATGCGCTCCACCTTCACGGCGGGGCCGAGTTCGACCTCGTAGCGGGTGACCGTCGGGCCGCGGGTGAAACCGGTGACGGCGGCGTCGACCTTGAACTCCGTGAAGACGTTGGTCAGCGCTGCGACGATCGCGTCGTTGGCCGCGCTGCGGCTCTTGCCCGGTCCACCGCGTTCCAGCAGGTCGAGGGACGGCAGCCGGTAGGTGATGTCGCCGGAGAGCTGGAGCTGCTCGGCCCGCGGGGGCAGGGACTGCGGCTTGTCGGGAGCGGGCTTCGTCAGATCGGGCACCGAGCCCGTCGGCGCGGGCACTTCCTCCGCCGCGGGCGGCACGGGCTGCCCGGTCCGCGCGCCGGGCAGTGGCCCGGCGGCGCGCTCCCGATCTGCGGCGCGTTCCCGATCTGCGGTGAGGTCGCGGGTCAGACCGGCGACGACCGGCGACGGCGGCATCCCGTTGAGTACGGCCCCGTCGAGAGCGGCGGCGGCGGCAGCGGCGACGTCGACGGCGTCCATCGGCCGGCCGGCGTCGGGCTGCGCGGAGGGCCCGCGCCGGCGGCGCCTCGACAGCGCCGCCTCTTCCGCCCTGTCTGCGCCGTACCCCTCGGCGTATCCCTCGGCATACCCCTCCCCGCCCGGGCGCACCGAGGTGCGGCGGGGCGGGGAACTCGCCTCGCGCCACTCCCGGTCGCGCTCCCCCGGCTCCCCGGCGTCGTCCGCGTCGCGCTCGTACGGCACCTCCAGCAGCCCGAGGCGCACCCCGAGCATGCGCAGCCGCTGCGGGACGGCGGTGACCGGGGTGGCGGTGACGACGAGCAGACCGAAGACGGTGAGCAGCACCAGCAGCGGTACGGCGAGGACCTCCGTCATCATGAAGACCAGCGGCTTGGAGGCTGCCCAGCCGATCAGACCGCCCGCCGCCTGCATCGCCTCCGCGCCGTCCCCGCGCCCCGGCGAGCCGCAGGCGATGTGGACCTGCCCTAGCACGCCGACGGCCAGCGCCGTGAGCCCGATGACGATGCGGCCGTTGGCGTCGGGCCGCTCGGGGTAGAGGATCAGCCGTACGGCGATCGCCGCGAGCAGGATCGGCACGAGCAGATCGAGCCGGCCGAACGCGCCGGTGACGAGCATCTCCACGAGGTCGCCGACCGGGCCGTGCAGATCGGACCAGGTGCCCGCGGCGACGATCAGCGAGAGGGCGAGCAGCAGCAGCGCGAGCCCGTCCTTGCGGTGCACGGGGTCGAGCCCCTTGGCGCCGCGTCCTATGCCGCGGAGCACGGCACCGACCGTGTGTGCGACGCCGAGCCACATGGCGCGGAGCACCCACAGCACGCCGCCGGTGGGGTTCGGTGCGGGCCTGGGGGCGGTCTTCTTCGCCGCCGACCTGCGGGCGGGCGCCTTCTTCGCCGGTGCGCGCTTCGCGACCGGCTTCTTCGCCGCGACCTTCTTCGCGGGCGCCGCCTTCTTCGCGGCACCGGTCGTACGGCCGGCGCGCGGCTGCGCGGTACCCGCCGCGCCTTGGGAACCCTTGCCGGACGTACGTGAGGCCATGGTGGTGAGGTTACCGGTGCGGAAGGCGAGGGACACGCGTGCCCAGTGGTTCACCCGTTCGTGTCGCCCTTGCCGTGTCGGCCGGCTGACGCTCGCTCAGCGGCGGCCACCAGTGCCGTTCCCGGCGGACCTCGGCCGGCCGCGGCGCCGGCCCGGTGACCGCAGCTTCCTGCCGGGGAGGGGCAGCGCCCTGCGTTCCCTGGCTCTCCCCTCCGGCTCCCCGAGCCCCCGGGGCGGGCACGGGGTCCCACCGGGTCCAGGCCCCGGCTCCGGGCCAGGCCCCGGCTCCGGGTCGGGGTCCGGCTCCGGGTCGGGGTCCGACTCCGGGGAAGGCCTCAACCGCCGGGGTCGTCGCCGGCCGGGAGGGACTTCCCAACCCGCCCTAGCTCTGCGACGGAAGCGTGGGCGAACCGGCACCCGCGCCGGGCTCCAGCGCGTCCAGCGCCCTGCGCAGTCCCGTGAGTTTGCGTTCGAGGTGGGCCGCCGTGGCGACGGCCGCCGCGTCCGTGGACTCGTCGTCCAGTTGCTTGGAGAGCGCCTCGGCCTGCTCCTCCACCGCCGCGAGCCGCGCGGACAGTTCGGCGAGGAGCCCCGCGGGCTCCTTGGCGTCGCCCGCGCCGTGCCCGCCGCCCTCCAGCTGGAGCCGGAGCAGGGCCGCCTGTTCGCGCAGCTGGCAGTTCTTCATGTAGAGCTCGACGAAGACCGACACCTTCGCCCGGAGCACCCAGGGGTCGAACGGCTTGGAGATGTAGTCCACCGCGCCCGCGGCGTACCCGCGGAAGGTGTGGTGCGGGCCGTGGTTGATCGCGGTGAGGAAGATGATCGGGATGTCCCTGGTCCGCTCCCGGCGCTTGATGTGCGCAGCGGTCTCGAATCCGTCCATTCCCGGCATCTGGACGTCCAGCAGAATGACCGCGAAGTCGTCCGTCAGCAGCGCTTTGAGCGCTTCCTCCCCTGACGATGCCCGCACCAGCGTCTGATCGAGCGCGGAGAGGATGGCCTCCAGCGCCAGCAGATTCTCCGGCCGGTCATCGACCAGGAGGATCTTGGCCTTCTGCACCATGCCTCGCCCTCCTCGCCCCGGCTTGGGTTCCCCCCGGCTCGATGAGCCGGCGGGGACACCGGGCGCCGCCCCGAGGGACGACTCCCTTGCGCCGCCCGTCCTTGTGCCGGTCATGGTAGCCGCACCCCGCCCGTCGCCACACCCTGTCACCGCGATGTCACTGTGCACGAAGCGGAAACGCGGTGGGAGACGAGAAGGTTCCCCGGATCCCGCCTCCCCACACTCCTCCGCGCACGGCCGGTCGGCGATTCACAGGAATCCGTACGGTCCGCAATCAGACCGTGATGTGCAGGTGGGCGACCATCGTCACTTTCCGCGCATCCACTGTTCCATCACACCGAGAAGATGATCGGGATCGACCGGCTTGGTGACGTAGTCGGAAGCTCCCGATTCGATCGCCTTCTCCCGGTCGCCCTTCATCGCCTTCGCCGTGAGCGCGATGATCGGCAGCCCGGCGAACTGCGGCATCCTGCGAATCGCCGTCGTCGTGGCATAGCCGTCCATCTCGGGCATCATGATGTCCATCAGTACGACCGTCACATCATCGTGCTGCTCCAGCACTTCGATACCCTCCCGCCCGTTCTCCGCGTACAGCACGGACAGGCCGTGCTGCTCCAGCACGCTGGTGAGCGCGAAGACATTGCGGATGTCGTCGTCGACGATCAGCACCTTCTCGCTGTGGAACGCGTAGGTGCGGCGCGGCTCCGGGGCGGGCTCCTGCGGAGACTGCCCCGTCCAGGACTCCTGCCCGGAGCCCGACGCCGCCGTGGGCTGCCCGGGCAGCGCGTTCCGCAGGTCCGCGGCCCCCAGCGCCTTGCGCCGGCGGCGGAACAGCATTCCGCCGCCGGTACCGTTCGGCTCCCCTGCCGAGGGTTCCCGCGCACCCAGCGGATGCTCGGCCGCCCTCATGTCGCCCAGCACGGGAGCCTGCGCCTCGGCACCGGGCACGAGCTGCGGGTAGCCCTGCGGCGGCAGTTCGCTGGGGTGCAGCGGCAGGTACAGCGTGAACGTCGAACCGCGGCCCGGCTCGCTCGCCGCGTGGATCTCGCCCCCGAGCAGCCGGGCGATCTCCCGGCTGATCGACAGCCCCAGACCCGTACCGCCGTACTTGCGGCTGGTCGTGCCGTCCGCCTGCTTGAACGCCTCGAAGATCACCTTCATCTTGCTGGCCGCGATCCCGATACCGGTGTCCGTGACCGAGAAGGCGATCAGGTCGCCGTCGGCGTCGCGCAGCGAACCGGCCTCCAGCAGCTGCTCGCGGATCGACTGCGGCACATCGGCGCTCGCCGGCCGGATCACCAGCTCGACCGCCCCGGTGTCGGTGAACTTCACCGCGTTCGAGAGGAGGTTGCGCAGCACCTGCAACAGCCGCTGCTCGTCCGTGTGGAGCGTCGCGGGCAGCTCCGGCGAGACCCGCACCGAGAAGTCGAGCCCCTTCTCCACCGTGAGCGGCCGGAACGTCGCCTCCACGTAGTCGACGAGCTGCACCAGGGCGATACGGGTCGGACTGACGTCCATCTTGCCCGCCTCGACCTTCGACAGATCGAGGATGTCGTTGATCAGCTGCAGCAGGTCGGACCCCGCCCCGTGGATCGTCTCGGCGAACTCCACCTGCTTCGGCGTCAGGTTGGTGTCCGCGTTGTCCGCCAGCAGCTTGGCCAGGATCAGCAGCGAGTTGAGCGGGGTCCTCAGCTCGTGCGACATGTTCGCCAGGAACTCGGACTTGTAGCGCATGGAGACCGCGAGCTGCTCGGCCCGCTCCTCCAGCACCTGCCGCGCCTCCTCGATCTCGGTGTTCTTCACCTCGATGTCGCGGTTCTGCTGGGCCAGCAGCTCGGCCTTCTCCTCCAGTTCGGCGTTGGAGGACTGCAGCGCCTTCTGCCGGTTCTCCAGTTCCTCCGAGCGCTCTTGCAACTGCTCGGTCAGCTCCTGGGACTGCTTGAGCAGCACCTCGGTCTTGGTGTTCACGCTGATGGTGTTGACGCTGGTGGCGATCATCTCGGCGATCTGGTTGAGGAAGTCGCGCTGGATCTGGGTGAACGGGTGGAACGACGCCAGCTCGATCACGCCGAGCACCTTGCCCTCGAACAGCACCGGCAGCACGATCACATGCGCCGGAGAGGCCTCGCCGAGGCCCGACGAGATCTTCAGGTACCCCGGCGGGACATTGACCTGGATCGTCCGCTTCTCCTCGGCCGCCGTGCCGATCAGGGTCTCCCCCGGCCGGAACGAGGTGGGCATCAGCCCCGCGGAGTAGCCGTAGCTGGCGCGCATCACCAGTTCGTAGGAACTCTCACCGCCCGAGCCGAGCTCGTCCCCGCCACCCGTCGGCAAGGCCAGGAAGAAGGCGCCGTGCTGCGCCGAGACCACCGGTGTCAGCTCGCTCATGATCAGGGAGGCGACGTCGTCGAGGTCCCGGCGGCCCTGCATCAGACCTGAGATACGGGCCAGATTGCCCTTCAACCAGTCCTGCTCCTCGTTGGCGAGGGTGGTGTCGCGCAGGTTGGCGATCATCGTGTTGATGTTGTCCTGAAGGACCTGGATCTCGCCGGCCGCGTCCACGTCGATCTTCAGGTTGAGGTCGCCGCGGGTCACCGCGGTGGCGACGGCGGCGATCGCGCGCACCTGCCGGGTGAGGTTCCCGGCCATCTCGTTCACGGACTCCGTCAGGTCCCGCCAGGTGCCGTCCACGTCGCGCACCCGGGCCTGACCGCCGAGCATGCCGTCCGTGCCCACCTCCCGGGCCACCCGGGTGACCTCCTCGGCGAACGAAGACAGCTGGTCGACCATCGTGTTGATGGTGTCCTTGAGGTCCTGGATCTCGCCCCGCGCGTCAATGTCGATCTTCTTGGTGAGATCGCCCTTGGCGATGGCGGTGGTGACCGTCGCGATCTGCCGCACCTGACCGGTCAGATTGGACGCCATCGAGTTCACCGACTCGGTGAGGTCCTTCCAGGTTCCCGCGACGCCCGGCACCCGCGCCTGACCGCCGAGGATGCCCTCGGTGCCCACCTCACGCGCCACCCGCGTGACCTCCGCCGCGAACGACGACAGGGTCGTCACCATGGTGTTGACGGTGTCGGCGAGTTCCGCGACCTCGCCGCGGGCCTCGACCGTCACCTTCTTCGTCAGGTCGCCGGTGGCGACCGCCGAGGACACCCGGGAGATGTTCCGCACCTGGCTGGTGAGGTTGTTGGCCATCAGGTTGACGTTGTCGCTGAGGTCCTTCCAGATGCCGGTGACACCGCGGACCCGGGCCTGACCGCCGAGGATGCCCTCGGTGCCCACCTCGCGCGCCACCCGCGTGACCTCGTCGGCGAAGTTGGAGAGCTGGTCCACCATCGTGTTGACGGTCGTGACCAGCTCCAGGATCTCGCCCTTGGCATCGACCGTGATCTTCTTCGACAGATCGCCCTTGGCGACCGCCGTCGTCACCTCGGCGATGTTGCGCACCTGGCTGGTCAGGTTGTTCGCCATGAAGTTGACGGACTGGGTGAGGTCCTTCCAGGTGCCGGAGACCCCCTGCACCTCGGCCTGACCGCCGAGGATGCCCTCGGTACCCACCTCGCGCGCCACCCGCGTGACCTGCTCGGCGAACGACGACAGCTGGTCGACCATCGTGTTGATGGTGTTCTTCAGCTCCAGGATCTCGCCCCGCGCGTCCACATCGATCTTCTGCGACAGATCACCCCGCGCCACCGCCGTGGCGACCTGGGCGATGTTGCGGACCTGCGCCGTGAGGTTCCCGGCCATGCCGTTCACCGAGTCCGTCAGGTCCCGCCACACCCCGGCCACGCCCGGCACCTGCGCCTGACCGCCGAGCCGCCCGTCCGTGCCCACCTCCCGGGCCACCCGGGTCACCTGCTCCGCGAACGCCGAGAGCTGGTCGACCATCGTGTTGATGGTGTTCTTCAGCTCCAGGATCTCGCCCCGCGCGTCCACATCGATCTTCTGCGACAGATCACCCCGCGCCACCGCCGTCGTCACCTGCGCGATCTGGCGCACCTGCGAGGTGAGATTGCCGGCCATGAAGTTGACGGAGTCGGTGAGTTCCTTCCAGGTGCCGGACACCCCGTCGACCCGGGCCTGGCCGCCGAGCCGGCCCTCCGTCCCCACGTCCCGCGCCATGCGCGTCACCTGGTCGGCGAACGAGGACAACTGCGCCACCATGGTGTTGACGGTGTTCTTCAGCTCGAGCATCTCGCCCGCGACGTCGACCGTGACCTTCTGCGACAGATCGCCGTTCGCCACCGCCGTCGTCACCTGCGCGATGTCCCGCACCTGGCCGGTGAGGTTGCGGAACGCCGTGTTCACCGAGTCGGTCAGGTCCTTCCACGTGCCCGCCGCGCCCGGCACCGCGGCCTGACCGCCCAGCCGGCCCTCGACACCGACCTCCCGCGCCACCCGGGTCACCTCGGAACCGAACGACTGCAACTGGTCCACCATGGTGTTGACGGTGTTCTTCAGCTCGAGCATCTCGCCCGCGACGTCGACCGTGACCTTCTGCGACAGATCGCCGTTCGCCACCGCCGTCGTCACCTGCGCGATGTCCCGCACCTGGGTGGTGAGGTTGCGGAAGACGGTGTTGACGGAGTCGGTCAGGTCCTTCCACGTGCCCGCCGCGCCCGGCACCTGGGCCTGACCGCCGAGCAGGCCCTCGGCACCGACCTCGCTGGCCACCCGGGTCACCTCGGAACCGAACGACTGCAACTGGTCCACCATGGTGTTGACGGTGTTCTTCAGCTCGAGCATCTCGCCCGCGACGTCCACCGTGACCTTCTGCGACAGATCGCCGTTCGCCACCGCCGTCGTCACCTCGGCGATGCCCCGCACCTGCGAGGTCAGATTGCCGGCCATCGTGTTGACGGAGTCGGTGAGGTCCTTCCAGACACCGGCGACACCCGGCACCGTCGCCTGACCGCCCAGCTCGCCCTCCGTACCCACCTCACGGGCGACCCGGGTCACCTCCGAGGAGAACGAGGACAGCTGGTCCACCATGGTGTTGACGGTGTTCTTCAGCTGGAGCATCTCGCCGGCGACATGCACGGTGACCTTGCGCGACAGGTCCCCCTTGGCGACCGCCGTCGTCACGAGGGCGATGTCACGCACCTGGGCCGTCAGCCGGTACGCCATGGTGTTCACGGAGTCCGTGAGGTCCTTCCATGAACCGGACATGCCGCGCACCTGGGCCTGCCCGCCGAGCTTGCCCTCGGTACCGACCTCCAGTGCGACCCGCGTCACCTCGTCGGTGAAGGCGGACAGCTGGTCCACCAGGTTGTTCACCGTGCGCGCGACCTTCAGGAACTCGCCCCGCAGCGGCCGCACCGCCCCGCCCGCACCGTCCGCCGCATGCGACCGCAGTTCCATGCGGTGCTCCAGGTCGCCCTCCGCCACCGCCGACAGCACCCGGCCCACCTCGGACACCGGGCGCGCGAGATCGTCCACCAGCTCGTTGGACGCCTCGATCGCGGCGGCCCAGGAGCCCTCGCAGGCGCCGGGGTCCAGCCGTTCCGTGAGTTTTCCCTCACGGCCCACGACACGCCGGACACGCGCGAGTTCTCCCGTCAGATGCAGATTGCGGTCGGCGACCTCGTTGAAGACGGCGGCGATCTCGGCCATCACGCCGTCACCGGAGACGGTCAGCCGCTTGCGGAAGTTCCCGTCCCGCATGGCCGACAGAGCGGCCAGGAGCCGGTTCAGCGCCGCGGTGTCGACCGGGGTCGTCCCCCCGCGTGACTGATTCCTCCGGGACTGTCCGCCTTGTGCGCGCGTGCCCTCGCCACGCGCCGTTGCACCAGACTCCACCGTGTCCCTCCCGCAGGGGTCGACCGTCTTACTCGGGCTGTCTCAGGAAGCTTGCCCAGTGTTTCACCGCAGCCGAACCAGGCCATAACAGTTCGGCAGCTTCGCATAGCGTCCCCACCCCTGTAGGGCGGAAACGGCGGTGACCGGCATCCGCTCGGACAGCGAAGGTAAGTAACCTGGCATCCGGCTGTCCAACCGCCCCGGTCGCCCGGCGGGGGGCGGCGTGTCGCAAGGACTACCAGACCGGGCACCGGGAGGGGCGGACATCGACCATGGCCGAGCCGGGCGTCGAAGCGCGCACGAGGAGTTCCGAGATCACCGCACGGGCGGCTGCCAGCTTCGACCCGGTCGGGCGGTCGGTGGCCACGGCGCGCGCGTTCGTCCGCGACACCCTCCAGGGCTGGGGGCACTCCGACGTCGTCGACGACGCCGTCGTCCTCACCAGTGAACTCGTCACCAACGCGGTGATCCACGCGGGGACCGCCGCGGATGTGCTCTGCCTGCGCACCGCGGAGGGCGTGCGGGTCGAGGTGGCCGACCGCTATCCGGAACGCGAGATCCCCATGCAGGGGGGCAGCAGAGCCGTCGTCCACCCCGACCGGGAGAACGGACGCGGACTGCTGCTCTGCGCCGCCCTCGCCTCCCGCTGGGGCGTCGAGTACACACCGACCCGCAAGCACGTCTGGTTCCAACTCGACCTTCCGCAGCGCACCGTGGGCACCCGGTCGGCGGGCCCGGTCCTCCCGGTCGGCCTCCTTCCCGTCGCCGACGAGCGCGTCCGTGTCGCCGTCGTCCAGATCGACCGCAACGGTGCCGTCGGCTCCTGGAACGACGACGCCGAGCACCTCTTCGGGTACGCGGCGGACCAGGTGGTCGGCAAACCACTCGGCGACCTCGCCGCCTGGCCGCAGACACCCGGCATCGGCACCGGCCTCGCCGAGGCGCTGCGGCTCTCCCGCTGGGAGGGCAGCTACGGCATCCGCGGTACGGACGGCCGGGTCGTCCCCGTCTACGCCTCCCACCTCCGCGTGCGCGACACCCAGGGTGAGGCGTCCACCGTCTGCCTGCTGGTGCGCGACTACGAGCGGGCCGTGCTCCAGACGCCGACGCGCGCGCCCGCGGCGGACGGCGCCGGCCACGACCGCCGCAGCGCCGATCCCTTCGAGGTCTTCATCGGCTCCCCGGCGCCGGACGACCTCGACGGCCTCCTCCAGCGCACCGTCGAACGCGCCCGCGACATGCTGGACGGCGACGCGGCGTTCCTCCTCCTGGCCACCGACGACGAGACGGAACTCGAGGTGCGGGCCACCACCGGGCTCCCCTCGGCCCGCCAGCGCTTCGCCCGGGTCCCGGTCGAGGCGGGCACCGGCCGGTACGGCTCGGCCCGAATGCCCGCCGTCCACGAGGACCTCACCTCGGTCCCGGGTGCCGTCCCCCTCCTCGGCGGTACCGGCATGCGTTCCGTCGTCACCGTCCCGCTGAAGGTCGAGGGCAGGCTCACCGGCTCCCTGGGCGTCGCGGCCGAGGCCGCCGGCCGCTACTCCAACGAGGAGGCGCTGCGCCTGCAGTTCGCCGCCGACCGCATCGCGCTCGCCGTCGAATCGGCGAGGCTGGGCGAGCTGGAGCGGCTGCGCCGGGGCTCCCTCAGCTTCCTCGTCGAGGCCTCGGACCTGCTGGCCGGTACGCTCGACCGCGACCAGACGCTGGCCCTGATGGCGCAGATGACGGTGCCGACGCTCGCCACCTGGTGCGCCGTCTACACGATCTCCGACCAGTCCTCCGAGCCGTACCTGTCGTACGTCCTGCACGAGGACGAGGACCGCATCGACGGCCTCAAGGCCCTGCTCTCCAAGATCGAACCACCGGACCCGGTCCCGACGCCCGGCGCCCGCGTGTGGACCGCCCCGGCCCACACGGCACACCAGGCCGCTCTGCGCACCTCCATGCGTGAACTCGGCCTCGGTGCCGCCCATCTGTCGTCCGGCATCGGCACCACTCTCGCCACGGCCTCGGCGGTCGGCGGCGAGACCGTGGTCCTCCCCCTCGTCGCCCGCAACCGCGTCATCGGGATGCTGACACTGGGCAAGCCGTCCGACGACCACTTCCGGCAGGAGATCCTGGAACTGGCCGAGGACCTGTCCCGCCGGGCCGCCCTCGCCCTGGACAACGCCAGGCTCTACTCCGAGCGCACGGCCATCAGCCAGTCGCTGCAGCGCAGCCTGCTGCCGCCGGGCCTGCCGCAGGTACCGGGCGTGGAGGTGGAGGTCATCTACCGCGCGGCCGGCGAGGGCAACGAGGTCGGCGGGGACTTCTACGACCTCTTCCCGATCCGCGACGGCGCGTACGGCTTCGCCATCGGCGATGTCTGCGGCACGGGCCCGGAGGCGGCCGCGGTCACCGGACTCGCCCGCCACGCCCTGCGTCTGCTCGCGCGGGAGGGCTTCGGCGGTCCGGCGGTGCTGGAACGGCTCAACGCGGCCATCCTCGACGAGGGTTCCCGCAGCCGCTTCCTCACTCTGCTGTACGGCGAACTCTGGCCCCAGGAGGACGGCTCGGCGCTTCTGAAGGTCGTCTGCGCCGGGCATCCGCTGCCGCTGCGGCTGCGCCAGAACGGCTCCGTGGAACCCGCGGCCGAGCCGCAGCCGCTGCTGGGGGTGATGGAGGACCTGGAGCTGTACGAGCAGACCGTCACCCTCGATCCGGGCGACGTGCTTCTCTGTGTCACCGACGGCGTCACGGAACGGCGTGAGGGCACCCGCATGCTCGGGGACGACGGTCTGACCGATGTCCTGACGACCTGTACGGGCCTGACGGCCGGGGCGGTCGCGGCACGTGTCCTCCGCGCGGTCGAGCGTTTCGCCGCCGAGCCGGCCTCGGATGACATGGCGATCCTCGCGATGCGCGTCCCGGAGCCGCACGGAGGCTGACGCGGCGACGCGGAATCGGTGCAGGCCCCCAGCCTTTCGGCTGGGGGGCCTGCACCGTGCGGAGCCCCCAAACGGAATCGAACCGTTGACCTTCTCCTTACCATGGAGACGCTCTGCCGACTGAGCTATAGGGGCCTGTTGCCTGATAGCGGTCCTCCGCTCGGCAACGGAATGAAGCATACCCCGAACTGACGTGTGCTCCCAACCAGCCAGGGATGGCTACCTGAGTCAACGTCAGTGGACGTCCGCGGACATCCGCCTGCGCGGCCGGCCGGACGAGGCTCTTCGAGCCATGCCGTACGGAGCAGTGGTCCGACAACGCGGAAAAGCCCCGGGCCGTAAGGCCCGGGGCTTCCCCTCAACAATCGTTCGGCAGTGTCCTACTCTCCCACAGGGTCCCCCCTGCAGTACCATCGGCGCTGAAAGGCTTAGCTTCCGGGTTCGGAATGTAACCGGGCGTTTCCCTAACGCTATGACCACCGAAACTCTATGAAAAAATCGAACCAGCCGACCAGCACCCCACCACCGGCGGTATACGGTCTCGGCATGTTCGTTACTTCAGAACTAACACAGTGGACGCGAGCAACTGAGGACAAGCCCTCGGCCTATTAGTACCGGTCAACTCCACCAGTCACCTGGCTTCCATATCCGGCCTATCAACCCAGTCGTCTACTGGGAGCCTTACCCCATCAAGTGGGTGGGAGCCCTCATCTCGAAGCAGGCTTCCCGCTTAGATGCTTTCAGCGGTTATCCCTCCCGAACGTAGCCAACCAGCCATGCCCTTGGCAGGACAACTGGCACACCAGAGGTTCGTCCGTCCCGGTCCTCTCGTACTAGGGACAGCCCTTCTCAAGACTCCTACGCGCACAGCGGATAGGGACCGAACTGTCTCACGACGTTCTAAACCCAGCTCGCGTACCGCTTTAATGGGCGAACAGCCCAACCCTTGGGACCGACTCCAGCCCCAGGATGCGACGAGCCGACATCGAGGTGCCAAACCATCCCGTCGATATGGACTCTTGGGGAAGATCAGCCTGTTATCCCCGGGGTACCTTTTATCCGTTGAGCGACGGCGCTTCCACAAGCCACCGCCGGATCACTAGTCCCGACTTTCGTCCCTGCTCGACCCGTCGGTCTCACAGTCAAGCTCCCTTGTGCACTTACACTCAACACCTGATTACCAACCAGGCTGAGGGAACCTTTGGGCGCCTCCGTTACCCTTTAGGAGGCAACCGCCCCAGTTAAACTACCCATCAGACACTGTCCCTGATCCGGATCACGGACCCAGGTTAGACATCCAGCACGACCAGAGTGGTATTTCAACGACGACTCCACCTGAACTGGCGTCCAAGCATCACAGTCTCCCACCTATCCTACACAAGCCGAACCGAACACCAATATCAAACTGTAGTAAAGGTCCCGGGGTCTTTCCGTCCTGCTGCGCGAAACGAGCATCTTTACTCGTAGTGCAATTTCACCGGGCCTATGGTTGAGACAGTCGAGAAGTCGTTACGCCATTCGTGCAGGTCGGAACTTACCCGACAAGGAATTTCGCTACCTTAGGATGGTTATAGTTACCACCGCCGTTTACTGGCGCTTAAGTTCTCAGCTTCGCCCCACCGAAATGGAGCTAACCGGTCCCCTTAACGTTCCAGCACCGGGCAGGCGTCAGTCCGTATACATCGCCTTACGGCTTCGCACGGACCTGTGTTTTTAGTAAACAGTCGCTTCTCGCTGGTCTCTGCGGCCACCCCCAGCTCACCGAGTAAATCGGATCACCAGGCGTGGCCCCCCTTCTCCCGAAGTTACGGGGGCATTTTGCCGAGTTCCTTAACCATAGTTCACCCGAACGCCTCGGTATTCTCTACCTGACCACCTGAGTCGGTTTAGGGTACGGGCCGCCATGAAACTCGCTAGAGGCTTTTCTCGACAGCATAGGATCATCCACTTCACCACAATCGGCTCGGCATCAGGTCTCACCCACATGAGAGACGGATTTACCTATCTCTCGGGCTACACCCTTACCCCGGGACAACCACCGCCCGGGCT